>NZ_CANMDU010000001.1 GCF_947496775.1 uncultured Maribacter sp.
GCTACGGATGCTTTAATTGATAACAATATTGCTATAACTAATGATGGTGGGCTTACTGGTGTTACTATTAATAACGACGGTACTATTGTTATTCCAGCAGGAACTACTGAAGGTACTTACACAGTTACCTATTCTATTTGCTTAACAGCTAATAATACTATCTGTGATACAGCTACAGTAACTATTGATGTGCAAATTGATTCTGACTTAGATGGTATAATTGACGCCATAGACATTGACGATGATAACGATGGTATTTCCGATTTAGATGAATCTAATGGTATAGACCCAAGTGCCGATGATGATAATGATGGAGTTCCTAATTATTTAGATGATGAACCTAGTAATCCTTTAGTAGGAGATACTAACGGCTCGGTTGAACCAGCATATGATTTTGATGGTGATGGTATTCCTAATCATTTTGATATCGATGCAGACAACGATGGTATTCTAGATGTTAACGAAGCCGGTAATGGAGATTTAGACACCAATAACGATGGTGTTATTGATTCTAATGATGATGGATTTAGTGATACAACTGATAACGGTCAAGCAGATAGTACAGAAGGTACAACGCCTACTAATACAGATGGTACAGGTAATGCAAACTTCTTAGATATCGATGCTGATGATGATGGTATTCCTGATAATGTAGAAGCACAATTAACCAGTGCATATACAGTTCCTGCTGATGCTTTTGATACAGTTGGTTTGGATACAAACTATCCAGGCGGATTAACCCCTGTGGATATAGATGAAGATGGCACGCCTGATTATATAGACTTAGATTCTGATGGCGACGGTATTGATGATGTTATAGAAGCTGGTCAAGGTACTATAACTAATCCTAACGCCGATGCCGATAATGATGGACTAAATGATGCTTTTGATGATACTCCAGCTAACGATGTAAACAATGATTTAGATACTGGTGCAATAGCTACAGATAATGACGATAACCCAACTACTACTGAAGTAGATTTTAGAGAAATTGCAGATAGCGATGGTGATGGCGTATTAGATACTACCGAAGAAGAAGACGGTACAGACCCACATGACCCTTGTGATTATGTTATTACAAGTGCAACTCTTCCTGTGTCAGGAGACTATTTAGTAGCAGATTGTGATGGTGATGGTGTTACCAATGAACAAGAAATCGCGGATGGTACAAACCCAGAAGACCCATGTGATTATGATAGATCCAATGTTACATTAGCACAAACAGGAGACTATTTAATATCCGATTGTGATGGTGATGGCGTTTTAAATGAAACAGAACTTATGGACGCTACGGACCCAGATGATCCTTGTAATTTTATAGCCACTAGTATTACTGTAGAAAGATCAGGAGATTATTTAGTAGCAGATTGTGATGGTGATACCATTAGCAACGGTCAAGAAATGGAAGATGGCACTAACCCTCAAGACCCTTGTAATCATATTGGTGGTACAGTTCCAGACGGTATTGCTTGCGATATAATTTTTGAGAATGATCTTGTAGACCCAAATATAACAGATGGCATATTTAAAATAACAAATATTGAAGCCTACCCAGATAATACAGTAAGAATATATAACAGATGGGGAGTATTAGTTTTTGAAACTCAAGGTTATGACAATGGTAGTAATGGCTTCCAAGGAATTTCCAATGGAAGAGCTACTATTCAGCAAAATGAGAAGCTACCTGTGGGCATATACTACTACGTGGTAGACTATATGAACCTTGGGCAAGCTAAAAAGAAAGCTGGTTACCTATACATTAACAGATAAAAAACTAATAAAACACATACCATAAAGCATAATAATTATGAAAAAAATATATATAACCTTACTGCTAACCTTAACCTCTATTGGCGGGTTAATTGCTCAGCAAGATGCGCAGTATACACAATATATGTATAATACCATGTCCGTGAACCCTGCTTATGCTGGTTCTCGTGGAGTATTTAGTATCACTGGACTACACCGTTCGCAATGGGTAGGTCTAGATGGTGCGCCTACTACACAAACCCTAAGTTTTAATACTCCTGTCTCTAAAAGAGTTGGGGTTGGTTTATCTATTGTAAATGATGAAATTGGTAATGGAACCAATCAAGATACGTATTTCGATGCGGTTTTCTCATATACCATTCCAACATCAGATTCAGGCAAACTATCCTTTGGTTTAAAAGCTGGTGGACATTTATTAAATATTGATTTTAATAAATTACGTAACTACAACCCTGCTCTTAATCCTGCTGGATACCAAGATATTGACAGAAAATTTTCGCCCAATTTTGGCGCTGGTATTTATTACCATACCGATAAATTTTACGCAGGATTATCAGTCCCTAATTTCTTAAAAACAGAGCACTTCGATTCTTCAGGGCAATCCACAACAGGGTTAGCGCAAGAACGTCTAAATCTATATTTTATAACTGGTTACGTTTTTGACCTTAATCCTGATTTAAAATTTAAACCTACCGTTCTTTTAAAAGGAGTACAAGGAGCACCTTTACAAGTAGACCTTTCTGCTAATTTTATGCTACATAATAAATTTACGTTAGGAGCTGCTTATAGATGGGATGCTGCCTTAAGTGCCTTAGTTGGCTTCCAAATCTCTGACCAATTTATGGTTGGCTTAGCATATGATAAAGAAACTACAGAATTAGGCAATACAGCCTTTAACGATGGTTCTTTTGAAGTTATGCTTCGATATGAACTTAAAACTAAATACAAAAAAGTAATAACCCCAAGATTCTTTTAATAGCTACCAAGATGAAAAAAATTATATATACATTCCTAGGATTAGCTACAATGACTGCTGTGGTTAATGCGCAAGAAAAGAAAATAAACAAAGCCAATCAAAATTATAAGGATTATGCCTATGCTCCTGCAATTGATTCTTATGAAAAATTGATAAAAGATGGGTATTCCAAAGAAGAAATTTTTAAAAATTTAGGAAACGCAAACTATGTAAATGCCAATTACCAAGAGGCAACCAAATGGTACGAGCAATTGTTTCAATTAGAAAACACTTCTATTGACCCTGAATTTATGTATCGTTATGCGCAAACTCTAAAATCTTTAGAAAAATACGTTGAGTCTGATGTATGGATGCAAAAATTTAAAGCTGCTAATGCTCAAGATCAAAGAGCTATTAAATTTGGTGAAAATCTAGAGTATTTAGACAATATAGAAGCAAATTCCAATCGATATGATATTAAAAATTTAGCAATTAACTCTAAAGAATCGGACTTCGCTCCTTCTATGACTAATGAAATGTTAGTATTCTCTACTGCTAGAGATAGCGGTTTAACATCTCGTAAAATTCATGAATGGAACAACAAAGCCTTTTTAAACCTTTACAAAGCAACTGCTAACGAACAAGGAGATTATGTTTCTGCTTCTAAGCTCTCTAAAGCTCTGAACAAAAAAACACATGAATCCTCTACCGCTTTTACAAAAGATGGTAATACGGTTTACTTTACTAGAAATAATTCTGAAAATGGAAAATTCTCTAGAGACGAAAATGGAGTTAGTAGATTAAAAATTTACAAAGCTACTTTAGCAGAAGGAGAATGGATTAATATTACAGAACTACCTTTTAGTGGAGATAATTATTCTGTAGCCCACCCTACTCTAAACAAAAATGAAACGAAACTTTATTTTGCTTCTGATATGCCTGGAACTCTGGGAGAGTCTGATATCTTTTTTGTTAACATAAATCCTGATGGTTCTTATAGTGCTCCTGTGAATCTCGGAGAAAAAATCAATACAGAAAGTAGAGAAACTTTTCCTTTTATTACGCAAGATAATAAATTATACTTCGCTTCTGACGGACATCCTGGTTTAGGAGGGTTAGATGTCTTTGTAACTAATTTAGAAAATAGCCACAAACCTTCTATAGAAAATATAGGAAGACCTATTAATTCCGAAGAAGATGATTTTTCTTTTATTTTTAATGAAGAAACTAAAAAAGGTTTCTTTGCCTCTAACCGAGACGGAGGCCAAGGAGACGATGACATATACAGTTTTATTGAAAATAAAGCATTAGACTTAAATTGTCATATTAAAATTGCGGGTGTTATAAAAGACATGGAAACTGGAGCTCTTTTAGCAAAAGCAGAAGTTATGGTTTGCAATGGTGCTAATGAAATTATCACTAAAGGAATTACAGGAAATGATGGCTCTTTTTCTTTAGATGGAGATTGTGCTAAAGGCGATTACAAATTAGTAGCCACTAAAGAAGATTACAACCAAGGAGATAAAATGTTTGCAACTATTGCCGCTAAAGATATTACAGATGTAGAACTCTCCCTAGAAAAAACAAGAAGAGCCGCTCCTATTGGAACGGATTTAGCTAAATACTTAGATATTGTCCCTATTTACTTTGACTTTGATAAATCTTTTATCAGAGAAGATGCTAAAGTTAGTATGGAAAAAGTATTGGCATACCTTAGAGAATTTCCAGAAGTACATGTACAAGTACGTTCTCATACAGATTCTCGCGCAAATGACTGGTATAATGAAGGGCTTTCTGTACGTAGAGCTAAATCTACTGCTGCCTATCTCATTTCACAAGGGATTGCCGAAGAAAGAATATCGCACAAAGGGTTTGGAGAAACAGAACTCA
The DNA here is from genome assembly GCF_947496775.1 of uncultured Maribacter sp. GTDB lineage: Bacteria > Bacteroidota > Bacteroidia > Flavobacteriales > Flavobacteriaceae > Maribacter_B. The sequence continues at coordinate 4,616 of NZ_CANMDU010000001.1, forward strand.
CCAATGAATGTAGTAATGAGGTTATTTGTTCTAAAGAAAAACACCAAGCAAATAGACGATCAGAATTTATTGTAGTAAAATAAGTATTAAGAGGTCTGTAGATAAATACGCAAAAGTAAATACCTTCAACGGATTAAAATTATGTGTTTTAAAAGGTTACCATTGTTAGTTAGAGCGGAGTCGAGAACTATTCGTTAGTTCTAAATAGACTTCGACTCTGCTCAGCTTAACATTTGCTCAAAATTTGAGCTGTAACATAGGTAGCTATTTATTGACCTCTATAAGTATTAACAAGCATACCTAAAAAAGGGAGAACACGGTTGTGTTCTCCCTTTTTTGTTTCTAATAAAATCCACATCATATCTTAAACAAAATCTATTTTTTATTCAAGCAAAGAGTGGTAATTTTGAACCATCCTTTTTTTTCTAAAGAAGATGCATTTATGAAGGAAAATAAATCTGTTATATATTGGCTCTTTACGGGTTGTATCCTAATATTTATTATGGTATTAGTTGGTGGGATAACAAGGCTAACACACTCCGGGCTTTCTATATCTAACTACAACCTTATATCTGGCACACTGCCACCATTAAATGCAGAAGAATGGCAAGAAGCTTTTGATTTATATAAACAATTCCCCGAATACCAAAAACTTAATTCTCATTTCGCAATAGAGGATTTTAAATCTATCTTTTTCTGGGAATGGTTACATCGTTTTATTGGGCGTTTTATTGGCATTGTATTTATAGTACCTTTTGTGTACTTTTTAGTTCGCAAAAAGCTAAATAAGGCAACCTTAAAAAAATGCCTTCTCTTATTAGGAATGGGTGCTTTTCAAGGATTTCTTGGTTGGTATATGGTTAAAAGTGGTTTAGTAAATAGACCAGATGTTTCTCATTTTAGATTAGCAGCCCACCTTATAACCGCCTTTATAACTTGTGCCTATAGTTTTTGGGTAGCATTAGACTTAATATACCCTGAGAGAAAACCAGCAGTACCAGGACTAAAAAAAATATTACAAATTGCTTTACTCCTATTAATCACTCAAATAATTTGGGGAGCTTTTGTTGCAGGGTTAGATGCTGGTTTTATACATAATTTCTGGCCCTCTATGAGTGAAGGAAAATTAATACATGAAACAGTTTATATGGAGCAACAACCCTTCTTAAAAAATTTTATCGAAGGTAAAAGCGGTGTTCAATTTATACACAGGTATCTTGCCTATATTGTTGTTGCTATTATAATATACATTCGCGTTAAATCCAAAGGAATAACAACAACAGAATTACAAAAAAGAGGAATTCAGTATTTAGTTATATTAGTACTTATACAATTTGCTTTAGGTGTTTTTACCTTGCTTTTAGCAGTTCCACTATGGTTAGGTATTGCCCATCAGATTGTTGCGTTTTTACTTTTAGGAGCAATGACCTTTACTTTACATAGATTCTCTAAATAATAAGTAATTATTGTAACTTTGCCTATTCACAAATTATAACTAATGATTTATAAGGTAAGAATAATTCTGGATGCCTCCGAAGATATTTTTAGAGATATAGAAATAGAATCTCATGTATCTCTTGAAGATTTTCATAACGCCATAACTCAAGCATTCGGGTTTTTAGGTAATGAAATGGCTTCTTTTTATACCTGCGACCAAGAATGGAATCAAGAAGAAGAAATTGCTCTTTTCGATTTAAGCGAAAGTGGTTCTGACGTTCGTTTAATGAATGAAACCTTTGTTGAAGATATTCTTTCTGTAAAGACACCTAAACTTATTTATGTTTATGACTTTTTAAGTATGTGGACCTTTCTTATAGAATTGGCTGATATTGTGGATAAAGAAGATGGAAGAGCATACCCTAATCTTCTTTTTAGCTTTGGTGAATTACCCGAAGCACCTCCAGAAAAGAAATTTGAAGCAGAAAAAGACCCGTCTAATTTTGATTTTGATGATTCTATCGATAATTACGACGATTTAGATTTTGACGAAAATTGGAATTAATCTCTTGTACATTTAGTCTCTTTAAAGATTACAATAAATTAACCAAAAATGAACACTACCATTTAGTATGATTAACTTATACCCTGCTCAAATAGAAAGTATTTCTTTACATCGTGTTGGAAATAAAAATAAAGGCGAAGGTCTTTTTCTTTCTACCGATGCCTTTGGTTTAAACGATGAAACTACAGGATTATTAAAAGAATACTTTTTTAAACCTTTCAGAGAAAAAGAAGAAAACTATTTTAAACTATCTAATGAAATAGATGTTGAGTTTAATGAAATATATAAAATAGTTTCAGATATATTTATAAATCCATCTAGTCTTCACTCTAATTCTAAAAGAATTGCGACTCATTTATTTGAACAATCAAACCATCCACATATTAAAAGTGGTGAAGTTTATGTTGCTCATTTGTCTAATATAATGTTAGATAATGTAAAAGTAGAAGCTATAGGCATATTTAAAAGCGAGCTTAAGCACGATTTTCTTCAATTTGAAGAAACGGAAGACAATCTTAACATTCTTGTACAACAAGGGATAAACATTAATAAACTAGATAAAGGTTGTTTAATTTTCAATACAGCTAAAGAAGAGGGCTTTAAAGTTTTATCTGTAGACAGCAATAGATACGACACTAAGTATTGGTTAGAAAACTTTTTAGGGGTAGAGGCCTTAGCGGATGAAAATTTCTACACCAAAAATTATATTAAATTTTGTCAAGACTTTGCTAAAGATGTGGTTTTACCTGCTGAAGATAAGCAGCAAGAAGTTCTTTTTATGAATAGAGCTGTAAATCATTTTGCTAAAAACGACGAATTTGAAGAAAGTAGTTTCTTAAATGAAGTAATGGAAAACCCAGAATTAATTCCAGAGTTTAAAAACTATAAAGTAGATAAAGGGCCTAAATATAGTATCGAAGATGTTTCTACCTTTGATATAGCTAATAAAGCTGTTTCTGACGCTCGTAAAAAAATCAAAAATGTTATTAATTTAGATACTAACATTCAAATTAAAATGGACTTCATAAACCCGGAATCTGCAGAAAAATTCGTAGAAAAAGGATGGGATGAAGAAAAACAAATGTATTATTACTTAGTATATTTTAACAAAGAAGAAAAAAACTAAGAAATTGCAAAAAAAATAAAAAGGCTTTGTAATAAAAAACTAATTACAAAGCCTTTTTTGTTTAGTATTTACTTTGTATAATTTGATTCATACTTACATCTTCATAATTTCTTTTTACAAAATCTAAGCCCAATTCTAAAATCTCTCCCATTGAATTACACTTTTTAAAATCCATATCTAATATAAGCTCGTAAATAAGATCCTTTAACATGGCAATGTTTTCTGGAATAGATATAGAATCCTTTTTACAAATTTCCACAAGTCTTGTTAACCTTCCTTCCCAACTTATTATCCGCTTAGCAACTATAGACCGTTCTTCTACCTTATACTGATCAATAGAATTCTTTTGCAGTTTTTTTCGCACTAATTCTACCATTAAAAAGTTTTCCTTAAAAAATTGCGGCCTATATACTTTTAATTTCCCCTCAAAACATTGCTGATCAAAATCAATTGCTCTTATTTTGTATACTACGTGGTCAAAATCGTGCGTGGGTACAATAACATAGTTATAAGAACGCATATCGCCAAGTAGCCTAATCATACATCGTTCATTAAACTTTACAAACTCTTTTGCAAGTTGCGCTTTCTCTGATTCTGTACACTTAGGCAACATCTCTTTTATAAAAAAATCCCCAGGAATACCTGCTATATGCTCTTCTATTAAAGTATCTTCATGCACTAAAAAATTTAAATTATAAGGAGACAACATATGCTCCAATTCTAATCCGTAAATTCTAGAAGCATCTGTTTTTTTTATATAAAAATAGGTGAAATTATCATTTAAAATATTCCTTACTTTTATACGAAAAGGCTTAGAATTACCAAACGTACAATAATCTACTGCATCTACATTTAAATACTGAATAATAGCGTCACTACCATCAGAATGCAAAATAGAATATACCTTTTTTAAACTCAAATCTATCTCTTGCCGTTCATATTCGGAGTAATACACTCTAATCCATAAGGTATCTACATCATTAACATCGTAAACCGAAACAGAACCAGAAAAACGGAGTAAGTCTTCATAAAAAATAGGAATCTCTATTTTTCTATTATAATTTTCCAAATAAGCATCTAACTCCCTATTAACAGGGTAGGCTGGTTTCTTTTTCGACATCAATTTCTCATCAGACATACTTCTACTTTTTTAATAAAACTAAAGATACAAGATATTTCACCATTGTAATTTACAGATTGACAACATTTTATTTTGTAGGAATTATACTACCATTATTTTAGTGCCAACTTTAAACAAAAAAAATGAAATTTAAATATATACTTTCATGTCTATTTATCTTATTCATTACTTCTACATATAGTCAATTAAGCGATCTTCATTATTTACCCCCATTAAAACAGAATAGAAACAACCAAGCTATTCAGCAACAAGCAATATATTTATCCACTCCAAATAGTACTGCTTTTAACGTACATGTTTATCAAGGAACTAATACAACTCCTATTACAACTTTTTCCTTATCAAAAACAACTCCAATAACTTATACACTTGGAAATGGGGACAACAATATAACCTTAGTTACCAATACCAACACTGGCGTTATACTATCTAAAAGCGGTTTAAAGTTCGAAGCTCCATCTGGAGAAAAGTTCTACGTTAACTATAGAGGACGTTCTAACTCTCAGGCCACTTCTCTTACTTCTAAAGGCAGGCCTGCTCTTGGTCAAAACTTTAGATGGGGAGGCCCTCCAATACGCGCTAACCATAACACTATGAGTTCTTCTTTGGGTATAATGGCTACAGAAAACAATACCGTAGTAGATATTTTTGGATATGATACCAATTGCGAATTTAGGTTGCAAAGCGACGCCGATGGCATTACGGCTAATACAATTCAAATTACCTTGAGCGCAGGTGAAAGCTTTGTTTTAGAAGCTATTAAAAATCAGGCTACAGCAAACATTGATGGCTGGTTAGGTGCTACAATTACATCTAACAAAGATATTGCAATTAGCAATGGAGCGTTAAATTTTGGAGTTAGGTCTACTAGTGCTTCACGGGATGCCGGTATTGATCAACCAGTACCCACTAATAGTATTGGAAGAGAATATGTTTTTGTTAGAGGAAATGGAAATAATGAAAATGAATTCCCTTTAATTATTGGCACTCACGACAATACCGATGTATTTATTAATGGATCTACTACTCCAATAGCAACTATTAACAATGGCGAGTATGTAGAAATACCCGGTTCTCATTATTCAGGAACCTCACGAGGTCACAATATGCTTGTAACCACTTCTAAAGATTCTTATGCTTATCAAGTTACATCAGGAGCTTCTGGCATTCATACTGTGGGGCTAAATTTCATAGCCCCTGTAAACTGCTTACTTCCAGATACAATGGATCATATTACAGATATAAGAGATATTGCTGGTATTAACGCTACTGGAGGTATAAGTTTAATAGCGTCTACCTCAACCCCAAATGCAAACATTATTGTTACTGACAATACAGGAGTTGTAACACTTCCTAATCCTATTCCTGTAACTGGAACAGCAGACTGGAAAACATTTTTTATTAGTGGTTTAAATGGTAATGTAACTATTGAATCCACAGGTCCAATTGCAGTAGGTTTTCTTGGTTTTAATGGCGCCAGAGGAATTGCTGGTTATTTTTCTGGTTTCGACACTGTACCAGATGTTAATTTAGAAATTACAGGAAAGAATTGTCTACCTGGTAGTGAAATAACGATTATAGGTGGAGAATTTGATAATTATCAATGGTATATAAATGGTACAGAAATTATCGGAGCAAATAGTAAAACATATATTCCGATAAAACCTGGAGATTATTACGTAGAAGTAACCAAAGGTTCCTGTTCATATCCTAGCAATATTATTCATGCTAATATATGCACCATTATAACTAACAGAAGAATAACATATAGAGTCAAACAATAATAAATTTCTTTTTACACTAAAAAATTGTAACAAAAATAAATTTGACTCGTCTTGTTACCATAATCCTTCTAAATAGAAATTAAATTGGAAAATATTCTTACGGTTACCAATCTCACTAAAAAATACGGTTCGCTTACTGCGGTAAAAAACCTTTCTTTTACTATTGAAAAAGGAAATGTTTATGGTATTCTTGGCCCCAATGGCAGTGGAAAGTCTACTACCTTAGGAATTGTATTAAACGTTGTAAATAGAACCGAAGGAGAGTTTTCATGGTTTAATGGAAACTCCTCTACTCATGAAGCACTTAAAAAAGTAGGCGCAATTATTGAAAGGCCTAATTTTTACCCTTACATGACGGCTGTTCAGAACTTAAAATTGGTCTGTAAAATAAAAGATGTTTCGCAAGAAAAAATCGAAGAAAAACTAGAACTAGTCGGGTTACTAGACAGGAAATACAGTAAATTCAGAACCTATTCCTTAGGTATGAAACAGCGCTTAGCTATTGCTTCTGCCCTACTGAATGATCCTGAAATATTAATACTAGATGAACCTACAAATGGATTAGACCCACAGGGAATTCACCAAATAAGAGAAATCATTAAAAAAATAGCCTCGCAAGGTACTACTATACTTCTGGCTTCTCATTTATTAGACGAAGTAGAAAAAGTCTGCAGCCACGTGGTTATTTTAAGAAAAGGAGAAAAATTATACGCAGGTAGCGTAGATGGTATGCTTACTAGTCATGGTTTTTTTGAGTTAAAAACAAAGGAACCCGAGAAATTAAAACAAATTCTAGAAGAACATAGTAGTTTTGGAGAAATAAAATATGATGACGGATTGATTACTGGTTTCCTAAAAGAAGAATTAAATGCAGAAGTTCTAAACCAAACACTTTTTAAGAAAGGGATTGTACTATCACATTTAGTAAAAAGAAAAGAGAGCTTAGAGGAACAATTCTTAACCTTAACAAAAAACCAAGCCAATTAATCCATCCGAAACAAAAAGCATCATGATACGATTACTACACATAGAATTCATAAAACTCTGGAATAATAGAGCAAGTAAAGTTTTGGTTATTACCTATTTTGCATTACTTACTTCTATTGCATTGATAGCAGCCATTAAATTTGATATAGGACCAATAAAATTTCATTTAGCAGAAGTCGGCATTTTTAATTTTCCTTACATATGGCATTTTAACACTTTCGTAACCGGTTTTTTTAAACTATTCTTAGCAATTGTCATTGTTTCTATGATGGCTAATGAATATAGTAACAAAACAATTAAACAAAACCTAATAGATGGTTTGTCTAAAAAAGAATTTATACTATCTAAATTTTTAACCGTAATTACTTTTGCTATTGTATCTACTATATTCGTTTTCTTTGTTTCTTTAATTTTAGGACTTATATATTCAGATTTCAATGAGCTCTCTATAATATTTTCTGATTTAACATTTGTATTTGCTTTTTTTATAAAATTAATTGGCTTCTTTTCTTTTTGTCTTTTTCTAGGTATTTTGGTAAAACGTTCTGCATTTGCCTTGGGGTTTTTAATAGTTTGGCAAATTTTAGAAGGAATATTCAGAGGCTTAATTCGTTGGAAATTATTTGATGCTAACGCCACGGATACTGTTATGGGGTTCTTCCCATTGCAATCTATGTTTAACTTAATTAAAGAACCTTTTACTCGCTTAGAGGCAGTACAAACAGTTGCAGACCAAGTCGGAGAAAAAATATCTTTGAATTACCACACCCACTGGTATGAAATATTAATAGTACTTGCTTGGACGGCAATATTTATTTACTCCTCTTATGCTTTACTAAAAAAGAGAGATCTGTAAATTACATAGTTAAAAAAATTAGTATATTGTGTTGTTATCCAACACAATGAAAAATATTATATTTTATATTGTTTTCTTTTTTTTCAATCCCTTTATACTACAAAGTCAAGGAGAGACTTCCAATTGGTATTTTGGTAACAATGCAGGTATTCATTTTAATAATGATGGTAGCGTTACAGCTCTCACTGATGGTCAATTAAACACTCTAGAAGGGTGCGCTACAATTTCAGACAGCCAAGGAGATTTATTATTTTATACCGATGGAAGTCGGGTTTACAATAGAGATCATAATTTAATGGAAAACGGAAGTGGGTTATATGGTAACACCTCTAGCACCCAGTCCGCAATAATTATTCCTCACCCAGAAAGTCCTACTATTTATTACATATTTACGGTTGACGTTACTTTAAACAATGGCGAAATTGATGAGGGATTAAACTATTCAATAGTAGACTTGAGTTACAATAACGGTAACGGTACAGTTCTCCAAAAGAACATTAATCTTCTTCAAGATTGCTCAGAAAAACTTTCGGCTGTTATAAAAGATTGTTCTAGTAAATCTATTTGGTTAGTGACATTAGCCTCGGAGAATGGCCAGCAAAATACTTTTAACACCTATCATGCTTTTGAAATAAATGCAACAGGTGTTGTACATAATTCTGTAAAAAGCACATTTAACGATATAGCCATTGAGGACCCTAGAGGCTATTTGAAATTTTCCCCTGACGGAAAAAAAATAGCTAGCGCGAACATGCGTTCTGGTCTCTATTTATATGATTTTGATGACGCAACAGGTATTTTTTCAAATCAAGAACAAGTTGTAATTGCAGACGAGCACAAAAATGCCTACGGGATTGAATTCTCTGGTAATGGAAATTTCCTATATGTTCATACTTCTAATGATATACAAAATCGAAATCAAATTACTGATCATGCATCTTCTTTACTTCAATTTTCACTGGATGAAATAAACAGTAACGGTTCAGAAGTAGTTCTACATAAAGATGCTATTTACAGAGGAGCTTTGCAATTAGGAAACAACGGAAAAATATACAGGACCATTGCAGCAAACTACCTTAACGGCATACCTCAATTAGGGGTTATTAACGAGCCAAATAAAAAAGGAGAGGACGCAAGCTACCTACATAATGCCATATCCCTTGCTGGAAGAAACGGAACTCAGGGACTACCTCCATTTATTCAATCTTTTTTTAGTACAATTGACCTGGTAAATAATGAAGATGGTACTTCTTCTGGCGGCTTAACAGTTTGCGAAGGAGAGCCGTTTAAATTTGAAACTGATTTTTTTCCGGGAGCCACCTATAATTGGAAAAAAGATGGAAACCCATTTGTAAACCCAGACAACAACATATACGAAATTGATGTTTCAGAAGAAATTGATGCTGGTCGATATACCGTGGAAATTGTTCCCCTAGATTCTAGAGAATGTATAATATACGGAGAAGCAGTTTTAGCCATAAACCCTTCACCTGCTATAACTACATTAACATTAACCCAATGTGACACCGGACCTACAAATATGTTAGACGGTATTACTTCATTCAATCTAAATCAAATAAATCAGCAAAGTGATTTGGTGTATACGTATTATGAATCTGAAGCAGATGTCCTAAACAATCTACCCATAGACAACACGACAAACTTCGTAAACACCAATCCGTATAACCAAACGATATACTATAAGGTGAGTAATAAATCTAATTGTAGCGTTACAGGAGAAATTAAACTTAATGTCACAGATGTTGATTTGGCCTTTAACAAACATTCGTTCTATACATGCGATGAAAACCCTGAAGATTCTGTTTCGGTAGGAACTTTTAATTTAGAAACCATAAGAATTAATAATTTTCCAGGTCAAAACATCGAGTTTTACCAAAACTTAGAAGACCTCTCATTAGAAAAAAATGAACTTCCAGATTTATTTACCTCTGCACCTGTAGTTGTATTTGGGAGAATAGAGAATAATAATCAATGTCAAGATATTTTAGAAATTAATTTAGAAGTAGACCCATCCCCTTTATTTCAAATGGAAGAATCTTATACCATTTGTCTAAACGACCCATTCCTATCGATAAATGCACCTCTAGGATTTGATTCTTACACTTGGATTAAAAAAAATGAAAACTCAGAAAGCAATATTGGTACAGGGGAAAATATAATAATTACGGAACCTGGCGCTTATATACTTGAAGCAAATTACCACTATAACCAATTAAATTCGACTATTCGTTGTCCCAGCAAAGTAGAGTTTAAAGTTGTTCCCTCGAATATTGCAAAAATTGAAAATGTAAATATTAAAGATATTTCAAAAAACAATACTCTTATTATTGAAGTTTCTGGTCCTGGAAATTATGAGTATTCTATAGATGGTATAGAATTTAGGGACGATAATTTTTTTAGCAACGTTCCTGCTGGTTTTAATACTGTATTTGTAAAAGACAAAAACGGATGTGGCATCTCTAAAAAACTTATTTCTGTAGCTGGTTACGATAAATTCTTCACCCCAAATGAAGACAACAAGAACGATTTTTGGGAAATTAAGGGCTTAAAAAATATAACCTATGTCCAAATCTTTGATAGGTATGGACAATTAATAGCTTCATTAGATCCGCAGAACGCTAAATGGGATGGTACTTCAGGAAATATAAAGGTGCCTTCCTCGGACTATTGGTTTAAAGCCAAACTTGAAGATGGGCGCGAATTTGCAGGTCATTTTACTTTAAAACGTTAATTCCTTAGAAATAGACCTACCCTAAAAAAATAAAACATTTCTTACAAAAATAAGTTTATTAGTTTTTCTAGCGAGGTATGACTAGTATATTTGTATAAATAGCAAATTTTAAATATATACAAATGAAACACTCCATTACATTATTATTTTTGTCCCTAATTACGGTTTCCACACAAGCGCAATTTGGAAAAGTTCTTAAAAAAGGAAATGTAAACGCAGGAAAAAAACTAGTAAAAGCTGCAACTTTATCCGATGAAGATATGGCAGCATTATCCTTACAATCCGTTCTATGGATGGACGACAACAATCCTGTAGCTGGTCCCGGAGATCCTTATGGAGAACGTTTAAATAAATTGGTTAGCGGATTAGAAACAGCAGATGGTCTTACTTTAAACTTTAAAGTGTATTTGGTAGTAGATGTTAATGCTTTTGCAACACCAGATGGTAGTGTAAGAGTTATGGCTGGCTTAATGGATTTAATGACTGATGATGAAATCCTAAGCGTTATAGGGCATGAAATAGGGCATGTTAAATTAGGACACTCTAAAAAAAGATACCAATCTGCTTATGGTATTTCGGCGGCTAAAGATGTAGCTACTGCAAATACTGGAGCTGGAAAAATTTTGGCCGATGATGAAATAGGAAATTTTGTGGAAACGGTTGCTAATGCACAATTTTCACAAACCCATGAATCTGACTCTGATGCATATGGCTTTAAGTTCTTAGTTTCTAAGGGATACAATTACCATGCTATGGCAGGGGCCTTTCAAAAACTTGCAGATTTAAGTGGCAATGGTGGTAAAGGTTCAATCACTTCCTCGCATCCAGGTTCTGCTAAACGTACAGAACGTGCTAAAAAATGGGCTAAAGAGCAAGACGCAAAAAAATAAATCTCAATAACATAAAATTAAAAGTAAAAGGCAATGGTTTTAGACCATTACCTTTTACTTTTAACAAACACTAATTACCCTTGATAATGCAAGTTGCTCACTACTAGCCATAATAAATGATGTTACTTTTGTATTTTTAACAAATGAAATTTAAGGTAGTATCAGAGTTTAAACCAACAGGAGACCAACCACAAGCCATTAAACAATTAGTTAATGGCATTAATGAAAAAGAACAGTACCAAACCCTTTTAGGAGTTACTGGTTCTGGAAAAACTTTTACTGTAGCAAATGTTATAGAAACAGTACAAAAACCTACCTTAATTCTTGCCCACAATAAAACTCTTGCAGCGCAATTATATTCGGAATTTAAGCAGTTTTTTCCAGAAAATGCTGTGGAATATTTTGTGTCTTACTATGATTATTACCAACCAGAAGCATATATTCCTACTAGCGGAACTTATATAGAAAAAGACCTTTCTATTAACGAGGACATAGAAAAACTTAGACTAAGCACTACATCCTCCTTATTATCTGGTCGTAGAGATGTAATTGTAATTGCATCGGTATCTTGTTTATACGGTATTGGAAACCCTATTGAGTTTCAGAAGAATGTTATTTCTATAAAAAAAGACCAAGTTATTGCCAGAACAAAGTTCATGCACCAACTAGTCCAAAGTCTTTATTCACGTACAACAACTGACTTTAAAAATGGCAATTTTAGAGTAAAAGGAGATGTTATAGACGTTTTTCCTAGCTATGCCGACCATGCTTTTAGAATTCACTTTTTTGGTGATGAAATAGAAGAAATAGAAGCTTTTGACCCTTTTAATAATAATGTAATAGAGTTATACGAGAACCTAAATATATACCCTGCAAATATGTTTGTAACCTCACAAGATGTGTTACAAAACGCCATACACCAAATTCAAGAGGATATGGTTAAGCAAGTAGCGTACTTTAAAGAAATAGGAAAACACTTAGAAGCAAAACGTTTAGAAGAGCGCACAACGTTTGATCTAGAAATGATACGCGAACTTGGGTATTGCTCTGGAATAGAAAACTATTCACGTTATTTAGATGGCAGGCAACCTGGCACAAGACCTTTTTGCTTGTTAGATTACTTTCCCGATGATTTTTTAATGGTGGTTGATGAAAGTCATGTAACAATTCCTCAAGTACATGCTATGTATGGAGGAGACCGTTCTAGAAAAGAAAACTTAGTAGAATATGGCTTTAGATTACCTGCAGCTATGGATAATAGACCTTTAAAGTTCGAAGAATTTGAAATATTACAAGGACAGGTTCTTTACGTAAGTGCTACTCCTGCAGATTATGAATTAGAATTAAGCCAAGGGGTGGTTGTGGAGCAAGTAATTAGACCTACAGGCTTATTGGATCCAATAATTGAAGTACGCCCAAGTGAAAATCAAATTGATGACTTAATTGAAGAAATACAACAAAGAGTAGAAAAGGATGAACGTACTTTAGTAACTACACTTACTAAAAGAATGGCAGAAGAACTTGCAAAATACCTTACAAGAATAAATGTTAGGTGTAGATACATACATAGTGATGTAGATACTCTAGAAAGAGTAGAAATTATGCAAGACCTTAGAAAAGGGATTTTTGATGTGCTAATTGGGGTGAATTTATTACGTGAAGGATTAGACTTACCGGAGGTATCTTTAGTCGCAATTTTAGATGCAGATAAAGAAGGATTTTTACGTAGTCATAGATCCCTTACACAGACCATTGGAAGAGCAGCAAGAAACCTAAATGGACTTGCAATTATGTATGCAGATAAAATTACAAAAAGCATGCAAAAAACTATGAACGAAACTACTTACCGAAGAGAAAAACAAATTGCTTATAATCTAAAAAATAATGTAACACCAAAAGCATTAAATAAAAGTTTAGATAGTGCTCTTGCAAAAAATTCCGTCTCTACATATCACTTCCAAAAAGAAGAATTACGAGCTGCTGAACCTGACATGGATTATCTAACAAAAGAGCAAATTGAAAAATTGATAAAGGACAAAAGAAAGCAAATGGAAGCTGCCGCAAAAGAATTAGATTTTATGCAAGCTGCTAAACTAAGAGATGAAATAAAATTACTCCAAAAACAAAAATAAGTGTATATTTCAACTATAGTAAGGTGGTTTTTCTAAAAAACTTAAAAATCAAATAAAAACTTTACATAAAATAACATAAAATACTGGTTTAAAATATTTTAACATACATTTTTAGACAAGACTAAATTTGTAAAATAAACAATTTTAAGCTAAAAAAGAGCGTTTCAATTTCTTGAAACGCTCACAAATCAACCAACCAAAAAAATCACTTAAATATTCTACTCTTTAGCACAGAATAAAATGAAAAGTGAAAAATTATCATAAAGATATTTGCCTTTTCTCCTTTAGCAAAGCTTCTTCTTTTTTAGGTAAAACAAACTTTAAAATTCCATCTTCATAAGAAGCACTCACCTTCTCTTCTATGATAGAATCTGGTAAATTAAAAGCTCTTTTAAAAGCTAATTTTTTAAATTCTCTTTTAGTATATTTTCGATTAGAATGCTCTTTTTCACCTTCCTTTTTTTCTTCATTTGAAACAGAAACAGACAAAATATTCTTATCAATTTCTATTACAAATTCTTCTTTTTTTCTTCCAGGAATTAGCAATTCTATTTCAAAAAATTCATCACTTTCCGAGATATTAACAGGAGGTATTTTTGCTGCATGATTTTCAATTCCACCAAACCAATCTGGCTTAAAAATTTCATCTAATAAAGAAGGTAAAAACACTTCATTTCTTTTTGCTATATTCATAATTATATTTTTTTAAATTACACTTTATGTGATGTTAGAATAATAGTCAATATATATACCAATCACACATAAGTGACATTTTGTCTGTGTTGACGAAATAAAGTGTGCCATTTTGACACTTAGGATTATTTGCAATTTTACCCCTGTTCCGTAAATAATAAATAACACACAACCTTTGATTAGACATTTTATAATACCTTGCGCTAAAATTGAAATTACAGCATGACAAATAATGATATTTTTAAAAAGCTTAGGGTAGCTCTAATGCTTCGTGATGATAATATTGTAGATATATTAAAACTAGTAGATTTCAATATTTCGAAAAGCGAATTGGGTGCTTTCTTCAGAAACGAAGACCACCCCAAATATATGGAGTGCGGAGACCAAGTATTACGTAACTTTTTAAACGGACTAGTTATTCATCTAAGAGGCACAAAAGAAAACCCAAGAACACCAGCTGAAGCTTTAGCTAATGCTTTTAAACCAATTCCTAAAGCCCCTTCTTCTAACTCAAGAAGCAAAAGACCAGATTTTAAAGCGCAACAACTAAAAAACGCAAACAAAGATTTAAGTTCTACTAAATATAAAAACAAAAAAAAGTCCTGATTAATCAGGACTTTTATATAATCTAAAAATTTACTCTAACTCTCAATACGAACTGGGACTATATATAATCTTCCTTCTACATATTGCGCTAAAGCTACCTTCTTATAATTTAAACGACCTTTAACAAAACTCTCTATATTACTATTGTTAGTATCTACAGACAAAACTACAATCTCGCGATTTTTATTAATTGTAAAGCGAACTTGCGCTGTTGCATTAACCTCGCTTTCGGTTAAAACATTAGCCGTTAATAATTTTGAAATTTGAGTTTTTAAGGTTTTAGTTGGATTTACTCCGTTGAAATCGTTTGCTAAAATACTACCTGCAGAAAGTAACATTGCAGCTACTAATACTAAACTAATTTTTCTCATGACTTGTTTTTTTTGATTAAATGATTGATGTTATACTTAAAAGACGAGCGATAGTTACAAATTGTTACAGAAAAAAATACATTTTAACAAAAAATTAATCCTTTAAACCCTTGCCTATTCACTTCAAAATTGAAAATTAAATTATTAATAATCAATAATTTAACAAACACCACCACTTGGTGTTCAATAAATAACTAAAAAAGTTATCTATAAAAATAAGAAACAAAAAAAGGGCAATGATAAAATCATTGCCCTTTAAGAAAATTATAATTTTTACTAGCTTAAAACCGATTTTACTTTATCTGCAGCTTCTTGAAATTGTACCGCCGATTGAACCGCTAATCCAGAATTATCAATAATTTCTTTTGCTAACTCAGCATTAGTTCCCTGCAAACGAACAATGATAGGAACTTTAATTGCGTCTCCCATATTTTTATAAGCAGCCACAATACCTTCTGCAACCCTATCACAACGAACAATACCACCAAAAATATTAACCAATATTGCTTTTACTCCTGGATCCTTTAAAATAATTCTAAAAGCCTCTTCCACTCTTTTAGCATCTGCCGTTCCACCAACATCTAAAAAGTTAGCAGGTTCTCCTCCTGCCATTTTAATTAAATCCATAGTTGCCATGGCTAAACCAGCTCCGTTAACCATGCAACCCACATTACCATCTAAATCTACATAGTTAAGACCTAAAGCACCTGCCTCTACCTCAATAGCATTTTCTTCACGTAAATCACGCATTTCTGCATATTGCTTTCTTCTATATAAAGCATTATCATCTATAGATACTTTGGCATCTACAGCCATAATCTTATCATCTGAAGTTTTTAATACTGGATTAATCTCAAACATACTAGAATCACTCTCCACATACGCTTTATACAAAGAAGCAACGAATTTTGTCATTTCTTTGAAAGCAGTTCCAGATAGACCTAAATTAAAAGCAATTTTCCTTGCCTGAAAAGGTAATATACCTGTTGCCGGGTCTATTTCTTCTGTAAAGATTAAATGCGGCGTACTCTCCGCTACTTCCTCAATATCCATACCTCCTTCTGTAGAATACATAATCATATTTCTACCGGTACCACGATTTAACAAAACAGACATATAAAACTCACTAGTCTCACTATCGCCAGGATAATAAACATCCTCCGCAACTAAAACCTGATGTACTTTTTTTCCTTCTGCAGAAGTTTGCGGAGTAACAAGATTCATCCCTATTATATTTCCTGCAATTTCTTCTACTTCCTTTAAATTCTTTGCTAGCTTAACTCCGCCACCTTTACCACGACCACCTGCATGTACCTGAGCTTTAATTACGTGCCATCCGGTACCAGTTTCCGCCGTTAATTGTTTTGCAGCATCCACAGCCTCTTTTGCGTTATGCGCCACAACACCTCTTTGAATGCGTACGCCAAAACTTGCTAATATCTCTTTTCCTTGATATTCGTGAAGATTCATATATCTAGTTTCTTAATGTTTGGATGCAAAAATAGGAAACGAAAAGGTTTTAGCCTAATGAAAAAACAAAGCTAATTCCTTTTGAAAATTAAATCTCGCCAAAATCTAAAGGGTCAAAATTCTTAAAATGCCCGTTTAGCTCAATAGTTTTCTTTGTTCTATCCACTTCTTTTAAAACCTCTATCGTACCCAGCAGATGCGCCTTTATAAAAATTAGACGTTCTTCCTCTTTAGGCATTTGCAATAATTGATATTCTTGTTTAAAAGAAAGACCAATCTTATGAGCAAGAACATAACTATTAAATTTTCCTAATTCCAAAGGCTTAAATGCTACATTCATAAGGGCATATAGCTCTTGAATTCTCCCTATTACCTCTTTTTTTAAATCTAAATTAGAAACATAGTCCAAATCTATAAGAGAAACCTCTCCAGTAGGATATAACCTGCCATTTGCGGGAGACAGAAAATTATTCACAACAAAAACCTGCCTTGCAACACAAATTACATCCATCTCTCCACCTTCATAACTATTCACAACCTCCACTAACTGCACCTCTACCCCATAATTTATAACACCATCTAAATAAACTGGTATTCCAAAAGTAATTGCCTCTTCCCTACAATCTTCAATAAGCTGAATATACCGCCTTTCGAATACATGAAGTGGCACTGTTTCTCCCGGAAAGAAAATAGACTGTAAAGGAAACATTGGTAATCTCATAGTACTTATTTTTAATAAATATACCACCTAATCTACTTCTTAACAAACCAGCTCATTTTTATAAATTGTTATAAATAACACAATTTGTTGTATTTATTACCATTGCTGTTTTATTTTTTGCCCATCTTAAATTAGTATTCTAAATTCGTTTAAAATTATGACTAATTATGAAGCATTCAGACCTACTAAAAATCGCTAAGAAATTTGGCGACCCTGTTTATGTATATGATTCTGAAAAAATTATTTCCCAATTTCAGAGACTTACAAAAGCATTCAGTGGAGTTAACAAACTAAAATTAAATTACGCCTGTAAAGCACTTTCTAATGTAACTATTCTAAAACTAATGAATAGTTTAGGTAGCGGGCTAGATACGGTATCTATTCAAGAAGTAGAACTAGGGTTACTAGCTGGTTTTAAACCAGAATCTATTATATACACACCAAACGGTGTTTCTTTAGAAGAGATCGAGCAAGCAGCTAAACTGGGTGTTCGAATAAACATAGACAACTTATCTATACTTGAACAATTTGGTAGCAAACATCCAAATATTCCTGTTTGTATTCGTATTAACCCACATGTAATGGCAGGGGGAAACTCTAATATTTCTGTTGGACATATTGATTCTAAATTTGGAATAAGCATACATCAAATTCCGCATTTATTGCGCATTGTAGATCTTACCAAAATGAATATTAATGGTATTCACATGCATACAGGTAGTGATATTTTAGATATTGATGTTTTCCTATATGCGTCGGAAATACTTTTTGAAACTGCCAAGAATTTCAAAAACCTGGATTTTATAGATTTTGGTAGTGGTTTTAAAGTTCCTTATAAAGAGGGTGATATAGAAACTAACATTGAAGAACTTGGAAAAAAACTAAGTACTCGTTTTAACCAATTCTGTAAGGAATACGGAAAAGAATTAACCTTGGCATTTGAACCTGGAAAATTCTTAGTAAGTGAAGCTGGCTCCTTTTTAGCAAAAGTAAATGTAGTTAAACAAACCACATCTACAGTTTTCGCAAGTATCGATTCTGGTTTTAATCATTTAATAAGACCAATGTTGTACGGCTCTCATCATCAAATAGAAAACATTTCTAACCCAGAAGGACGAGAAAGATACTATTCTGTTGTTGGTTATATTTGTGAAACGGACACTTTTGCTAGCAATAGAAGAATAAACGAAATATCGGAAGGTGATATCCTTTGCTTTAAAAATGCAGGCGCCTATTGTTTTACCATGGCTAGTAATTACAATTCTAGATTTAGGCCGCCAGAAGTATTATGGCACAACGGCAAAGCGATTTTAATAAGAGAAAGAGAAACTTTTGATGATTTAATTAAAAACCAAGTAGATGTAAAAAACTTATTTTCACAACCTGTGGAAAAAAAGAAATTAAGTCCTCAAACTTAAGTAAACTAAAAAAAGCCTAAACAAATGTTTAGGCTTTTTTTTTATCCAAATAGACTTACCGTAAATTACTAATGCACTGTATAGGGCTAAAAACAAACTACTACAATACGCCATATAAAACTATTTTTCGCTAGAGAAATTCCTATTTCATAAGTGCTTACCACTATGCTAAACAAAATATTTAATGCATAAATTCGTTAGTTTTGTAATAGCAATTAGACTAATTAAAAAAAATACTCATGAAAATAAAAATTACAAATAAATATCTTTATCTAATTCTACTATGTTTTATTACCCTCACCTCTTCAGCACAAGAAGTAAACTGGCTGACTTGGGAAGAAGCTGCTAAATTAGCTGAAACAGAAAAAGAGCCTAAAAAAATATTTATTGATGTATATACAGATTGGTGCGGTTGGTGCAAAAAAATGGATAAAGACACTTTTCAAAATGCCGAGGTGGCAGCATATATGTCCAAAAACTATTATATGGTTAAATTGGATGGAGAAAGAAAAGAAGCTATCGAATTTAAAGGAAAAACTTTTAAATTTGTCCCTAGACCAGCTCCAAGTAGAGGATACCATGAATTTGCGGCAGCTTTAATGCAAGGAAAAGTAAACTACCCTACCACTATATTCTTGGATGAAAAAATGAATATGCTTTCTCCATTACCTGGCTATCAAAAACCAGAACCTTTCTTAAAAGTAGCTAAATACTTTGGCGAGAACATTCACAAAGACAAAAATTGGCAAGCTTACGAAGGCGAAGAAGGAAAATAAAAACACTATACTTATTAGATACAAAAAAAAAGAGCTGTTATATAACAGCTCTTTTTATATGCCTTTAATTCTATTTTTTATCTACTATAATTAGGAGATTCCTTAGTTATAGTAACGTCATGTGGATGACTTTCATTTATGCCACTTGCTGTAATTTTAACAAAGCGACCTGTATTTTGTAATGTCTCTACATCTTTTGCTCCGCAGTATCCCATACCCGCACGTAAACCACCTACAAACTGATGGATACTCTCGAATAATTCTCCTTTATAAGGAACACGACCAACAATACCCTCTGGTACTAATTTTTTAATATCATCTTCCACATCTTGGAAATAACGATCTTTACTACCCTGTTTCATAGCTTCTACAGAACCCATTCCTCGGTAAGATTTAAACTTACGACCTTCATAGATAATAGTTTCTCCCGGAGATTCTTTGGTTCCTGCCAATAAAGAACCTAACATTACTGTATCCGCACCTGCGGCAATTGCTTTAGGAATATCTCCCGTATAACGAATACCACCATCCGCAATAACTGGCACTCCACTACCTTTAATAGCCGCAGCAACTTCTAACACTGCCGAAAATTGAGGAAAACCAACACCTGCAACGACACGAGTAGTACATATAGAACCAGGCCCTATACCTACTTTAACAGCATCTGCACCCGCTTCTACCAAATATTTAGCAGCTTCACCAGTTGCTATATTCCCAACAATTACTTCTAGTTTTGGAAACTTCTTTTTTACAGATTTTAGTGCAGCAACAACAGTTTTAGTATGCCCATGAGCAGTATCTATAACCACAGCATCTACTCCAGCATTTACTAATGCCTCTGCCCTATCAACAACATCGGCAGTAACACCCAAAGCGGCTGCTACACGTAATCGACCATACTGATCCTTATTCGCTATAGGTTTTTGCGTAAGTTTAGTAATATCTCTAAAGGTTATTAAACCTACTAACTTATTATCTTTATCTACAACTGGTAATTTCTCTATTTTGTGTTCTTGTAAAATATCTTCAGCCTCAGCAAGTGACGTTCCCTCTGCTGCTGTTACCAAATTTTCTGAAGTCATAACTTCCGAAATAGGTCTATTATCATTCTTTTCAAAACGCAAATCACGATTGGTTACAATTCCTATGAGCTTTCCTTTATCATCTACTATGGGAATTCCTCCAATACTATGCTCCTTCATATTAGCTTTTGCATCACTAACCTTAGAATCTAACGGCATTGTTACTGGATCCAAAATCATTCCACTTTCTGCACGTTTTACTTTACGCACTTTGATCGCTTGCTGCTCAATGGTCATATTTTTATGAAGGACTCCTATACCTCCTTCTTGAGCCATAGCAATAGCCATACGTGATTCTGTTACGGTATCCATCGCTGCGGATACAATTGGAACATTAATGGTAATATTACGTGTAAATTTTGCTTTTATACTAACTTCTCTAGGAAGTACTTCGGAATAAGCAGGAACTAAGAGTACGTCATCATAAGTAAGACCTTCTCCAACAATTTTATCAAGATGTGCTTGCATAGCAATTAAGGATTAATTGCGTGCAAATATAGGTATTTTATTTCGGAAATATTTAAGCGTAGCGGTTAGACTTATAAAACAATTGAAAAAACACCATAAGGGAAGAAAATAGGAATGTTAAAGTCATTAGTATACCAGAGAAAATAACCACATATTTCATCCATCCAATTCCCGTCCAAAGAAAATAAATTCCTCCAAAAGTTAGCATAACCGATAGAAAAGGTTCTACCGTTAAAAACAATTTTATTTTTTTGGGAGCCTTAGTTAACCAAACTAATACTCCTAACAAAAAAAAGATAAGTGACATTGATAATACATGCGTATGCACTGTGGTTAACATTTCTCGTTCACTCTTTTTAAATTTCATTATCTCAGCATCTTCATCTTCTTCATTGCCCTGGTAATTTTCTTGTATCCCAGACGGTGTCCCTGCACTTGTTTCATTTACAAATAACAAGCCTGTATAAAAACCAACGGAAAGAATAATAACAAATGCTCCTATAAAGATTTTTACCTCTTTTGGTAATGACAATAAAAATCCATTGTACTGCATTCTATTAGTTCAACTTATAAATTGCACGAGTCTTTTTCGCCCAATTAATTAAAGCTTCTTTTTCTTCTTCGGTAATACTACCATGTGTCCAGGTATACTCCTTTAAAGGCATTTTGTTCTCTTCAACTTCCTCTATTAACTCATCTAATTTATGGTCTTTCTTTTTATCGCTATACGCGTTCCACTCGGTAAGATTAAAATGCTCATTACCTTCTTCTATATGATCTGCCATCCATAGTGAAATTGGAGATATTTTAGAGTACCAAGGGTATTCCGTTTTATTACTATGGCAGTCATAACAATTGTTTTTTAAAATAGCTACAACTTCTTTAGAAGGTTTTGTCTCTTTTTCAAAATTTGCAACATCTCTAAAATCTGCATTATTTAACTCTGGGCTAAAAAATTGCATTACTACAAGTACAATAAAGAATAGAACAAAGATTTTTTTGATATTTTTTTTCATAAGGATGTATATTTTTTATTATAGTTTAAATTGAAGTGTTGCATAAAAATTTCTCGGAGCAGAGGTTATAATTCCTGGTCCTGGATACCCTGTAGCTCGTCGAGTAAAATACGCTTTATCTAAAACATTATTTATACCAGTTTCTAGCTTAAAACTCTTATAACTATAGGATAACGAAAAATCTAAGACATTATACGCTGGAATCTCACCAATAACACCACTTAAATTACCCTCAACAGAATTAGATGCGTCTGTAAATTGCTGGGAAAGGTAAGTATATTGAATATTTGACAATAGGTTCTTATACCCGAATCTTATTCCTGTTTTAAAATTTAAATTAGGTATAAATTCCACTTTATTACCCTCTACTCCGTTCTCTTGCGATTTTGTATATTTTGAATCAATTACCGATGTATTTACAAAATAGTTAAAACTAAACTTATTACTATTAATAAATAGCTTATTCAAGTTAAAATCTATCAATGATTCTGCTCCATACATTACTGCGTCGCCAACATTTCCTCTCTCACTTTTAACACTACCATCATTAAGCACTTTTTGAATAAAACCAATTCTTTCTTTATAAAACAACCCAAAAAAACCAATATCATAGGATATCAAATTTTTATAATTACCCCTTACACCTAAATCCGTAGTAAACCCTTTTTCGTCATCAATATCTGGGCTAATGATAAAGGCAGGATTAACAATACTAATATCCGAAAAAGTTACCGATCTATAGTTCTGAGATATATTACCATAAACTTCTACATCTACTTTTGGCTTATATCCTATTCCAATTCCTAAAAGAGCAAAAGAACGCTCTCTTTTATCACTATCTTCAATGGTCTCATTTAAAATTACGTTACCTGCTGCATCTGTATTTATATTCTTAAAAAAACCGTCGCTTTCAGTTTTGATATATTCTAACCGAAAACCGGGAGTTAAGGACAACTTTTCAGACAAATACAAAATATTCTCTCCAAAAAGTGCTGCGTTTAAATTTGGGTATTCGTATTGGGATTGATTCGTGTAATTAGGATAATCTTGCAATTGAAAATTGAAGTTGGAGTCACTACCATTAGATCCAGGCCCTTGTTGTCCTGTATTATCTGCTTTATAAAATTTAGAGCCAATTAAAAATGTAGATTTCTTTTTAAAAATGTTGTAATTATGAAGAATCCGAGCTTCGAAACCAAAATTATTAAAATCTCCTTTTATCAGGTCTCTTTCCAATCCAGGATCAATCTGATCCACTCTATTTGTTCTAAACCCTAAAGCATCTCTCGAGGCGTTTAATCCAAAAAAGTTAAAAGTAAAGTTAGTCTTTTCCGAAAATTCATGAGATAGTTTTAAATTGTACAAAAGCCAATCTACATGAAACCAGTTACGAGATCTATTACTTTGATACGGATTAACCCTAAACATTTGATCATTTAAACCACCAGCTTGCTGAGCAACATAATTTAAATACGTAATTTCTCCTTCTAATTTACTTTTCTTAGAAATTTGATATCCTAAATGAACATACCCATTTTTTGACTCAAATTCAGAATTTGGCCTAAAACCATCTCCTTTTTTAAAATTAAAAAAAGCATAATAACTAAATTTTTTCTTTGTACCCCCTAAACTTGTAAAATTAGTATACAAGCCATTACTACCTATAGTGTTTCTAGTAATTAGTTCTATGGATTTGTTTGGGTTTGGCTCTTTCATTATAAAATTAACCAAACCACCAAATTGAGTTCCGTATTGCAAAGAAGCAGCTCCTCTAATTATCTGCACTTCTTTAAGGGCCTCTGCTGCAGGCGTATAATAACTTTCTGGATACCCTAAAACATCGGCGCTAATATCATATCCGTTTTGTCGCGTATTAAAATTTGCCGTTCTATTGGGATCCAATCCTCTTCCGCCAATATTAAGTTGCAAACCTGCGTCATCATTCTGATAAATATTTAAACCCGCTACCTGACTGTATATTTGTCTTGCATTATTAGAAGCTAAATTAGCCATAGATTGTTCCACTAATACAACTTCAGTTTTTTTACCAGCATATATAGAAGTTTCCTCTACATCTTTTAATCGTTTAATCTCAAAAACTTTAGCTTTTCTTGCTGTAACTTCTACTTCGGATAACTCTTCCCCCAAGGACTGTAGTGAAACACTTAACTCAGCATCTTTATTTACAACAAGGCTTTCTTCAAACACTTTAAAATTATAAGAAAAGAACACCAATGTAATGTTTTCTTTCTTAGTAACAAACTCGTAGTACCCATCTTTATTAGTTGTCGTTATTTTGCCCAAGGCTTTATCATACACCTCAACGTTTTCCAAAACCGAATTATCATTCTGAGAAACAATTACTCCCGATATTTTATATTGAGCACTTAAAGAAATACTACACATAAAAAACACAACTAATACTCTATAATCCTTTAATTTCATCATTAAATGGTAATATCCATTGCTTATGTTTAAACAACTCTTTTTCTTTATACAAATTTACTTCTTTATCTATAAATGGTTGACTTAATCTTCCATTTAATGCCACATAACAATCTACAAACACCTGTACATTTTCATACCCTTGTTTAGTAAAATGATTACCCAAAAAATGCGCATACTCCAAAATAAAATCTGGCTGAAAACTCATTTGTTTTTCTTGTAAAGGTGTTAAAAAGTCAGAATTATCCACATAGAAAAACTTTTTGGTTTCAGCATCTACGATTTTAAAGTTTGCAATTCCCATTTTCTCCATCAACATAACCCTCCATGAAAATCTATATCCCTCTTCAGTCCAAAACAACTCTCCAGGATACAATAGGTAACGCCAAGGAAATAACAATTGAAAAACTAGAAATAAACCAACAATAAATACTATACTTTTTTTATAAGGCTTAATTGCTTTTTTCCTATTTACAGAGATATTCGAGGTTAACAACAAATTATTTATAGGTTTTAATAACTTTTTAATTATGGTTATAATTTTGTTATGAAACTCACTATCAAAAAATATAATAGCACCTATAATCATAATATACGGGAACATTCCTATTGGAAATAAAACTCTTGTAAAAACATGAAAAAACACTACTAATACAAAAGCCAATATCCTTGTCCTTTTATAAAGCAACAAAAAAGGTATTAACAAATCGTAAAGCATACCGGACCAACTCATCGCAAAATGAAACCAATTTTCTTGCATTAATGTTTCCCCAAGAATTGGTAGGTCGTATTTAGACGGAAGCCATATTTTTAGGGGCATTGCCTTATATAACCAATCAGAATTAATTTTCGCCAAACCTGCATAAAAATAAACAATTCCCAATACCAATTTAAGAGAATCAACTGTCCATTTAGGAACTTTTTTATATTCCTTTTTTGCAATAATAGCATCTATTGAAAAAGACACATTAGCTGGCAAAAAACACATCAAAAAACTAGTAATACTTATAAAATAATAGTGATTTAAATAGGTAGTTTTATCCATTAACTCTATATAAGTAAAGCTTAGAAAAAACATTACAATAGACAATCTATATTTATACCCTATTGCAACAAAAAAAGCAGATATTCCGCACAGAAGGAAAAGTAAATAAGTATAATCTCCTATTGTCTTTACCCACTCAAAACCGAAATATTTAAAATGAAATTTAGGAGAAATATATAACGTTTCTATCCAGCCCTTAAGCCAAAATCTAACAATACTTAAACACATCATTATACCAAAACCAATACGAAAAACTACCAAAGAGGAACTAGAGACCTTCCTATTTAAATACGCATTAATTTCCATGAGTTTATCTTACACCTTATAATTAAACAAAAAAAGGTCGTCCATTAACCATATAGACAACCTTTTCAAATATATTTTCTAATAACTAATCTCCATCTGCATCCACATAGTCTACACTAATATTAAAGGCTTGCAACATATCCACCTTTAAAGAAACAACATTTAATTGCAAAGCATCATAGGCTTGAGTTACTTTAGTATTATCTGTGTTTATTTGATTATAAAAACTATCCTCTAAATCATTAATTTTTTGACGAGCAGTATTGAATTGACTATTCACAAGATTTCCTAAATTCTCCTTATTCAAACTCTGTAAATGAGAGTTATAGCCTTTATCCTCTGTGTTACCATTATATTTCTTACCGTTAAAAAAGTCTTGCGTTGCTTTCAAGGCTTCCAAAGCTAAAACTTTAGAAGCTTCTTTATTATATAAAGCCTCTACCCTATCTGGTAAAGGATTTGTTGAAAAGTTCCCCGCAGGTGTTCCAATTTTGTTTGCCCTAAGCCCTTTTTCATAGTAGAAAATAAAATCGTTTACTAATTTATTATAGGCACTTGAAGCCGTATTAGATGTACTACCTATAAAGGTAGTTCTATAGGATGACGTCCAATCATTTAATACTGTTTCCGTTAAATTTTTCATTTGAACTACTACATCAGACAAATATGTTTTGTAATTAGCAGCATCTGCATTTGTTGTATACTTAACAAGTATTTCTGCATCATCATTAACCCCTAAACCGTATAACATATAATCCAAAGCAGGAAAACCAACTGCATCATTATTATTAACATGTGTTAAATCATAATTTCCTGATGAAATATTTTCTTCTATATCCGCGGTATTTGTGGGATATATGTTCATTTGAAAATAATATAAAATTTCTTCGGCCTTACCAATGTTATGCATCTCTACATATTGCCATACTTTATAAGCTGCTAACCACGAAGTTCGTAAATTATCTAAATTCTCTTGATTTGGTGTAGCTATAAAAATATCTTTTTTTGAATTTAAATCCTCTAGCTTAGAATTTAAATCTTGAAGCGATGGTATAATTATGTTATCCGCTAAATTGATTAAGACAACCCCTCTATCAAAATTATCTTTACCTCCTCCTTCTGGTGAATCATCAGATGAAGAGGAACAAGAAACACCTAAAATTAGGACAATAATTACTGTAAAAAATCTTTTAACCATAACATGTAAATTATCTTTTTAAAACTAATCTGCAAAAATACTAAAAGTAGTTGTTATGCCGGCGCATAACAACTACTTAGTTTTTTAAACCGTTAACAGAGATTTCAAAGCTCTACTAACTAGTTTGCAGCTTGTGCTGATGTAAAACCAAATTCTGTTGCAATTTCGTCCGAAATAGAATCTAACGTTTCAGGAGTTACATCCCAAAAACCATTACCTTCCGTTAATTGCTCTAAAAAGGTATCCACTTCTGCCTTAGAAAAATATGCCTCTGTTGAATTTGGCTTGCGTGTAAACTGTAAGCTATAAACAAATCCATAACCCTCTGATAAATCATGAAATGCCGCTGCATTATCAATTCCTAATACGGACTTTCCTGACTGCAAGTAATGCGCCGCTCTTACTGCTACAACCTTAGATATATTTTCTCTAATAATTTCTGCTTGTTCATCACGAACTTTATAATCCTTTGCAACAATTGCCGCTCTTCCTAATTTAAATGCATTAAAAATCGTTGCTGCAATTCCTGCAAAATCTGAATCTCCTTCTACTCTAGATAAATATTTATTTAAAAAACCATCCGCACCTAATTCTGGTATGGCAGCATTATCCTCTGCTCCATATAAATAACCATAAGCTTCATCCCATTTATGCTCCATAGTAGTATAAGTAACACCATCTTTATCTGCAGTACCACTATCATTATTAACTCTATTATCACCTGCATCTAAAACGGAAGGACTTAGATAATTGTTCAACATTTGATCCACCATTAATCCACCTATTAAAGATTTAGCAAAAGCTTGGTTATATTCCAACCCTTTACCATTAATGTATCTTGTAGAACCCCCACCAGCTTCTTGCAATTGGCCGGCATTACCTGCTGTTGCAGTAACAGCCCAATTTGGAAAAACCTCTGTAACTTGACTAGCTATAAAACCATCAAAATCTGCTTTTATAGCGTTTGCTTCCGTTGAATTAGCTGAAAAATAATCTGAAGAAGCAGCTACTTTACTACGTATACTTTTTCCTGATGCGTTTAAATCTGAATCACTAAAATCCGAATCCCCTTCTACATGAGCAAACATTCCTTCTAACTCCATTTGAGTCTTTGCATTATCTTTTAATGCAGAGGCTAATTCTCCTGCCATTGCTATTCTGGTAGTCTGTCCTCCAAAACTAACGGTAGACTGACCATCTCTTTCAAAAGTATAATTTACAGGATTATTAATAATTATATCACCACCTCCGTCGTTATCATCAGAATCGCAAGAAACAAAAAGCATGCTTGTTATTGCAGTTAGGGTAATTAAGACTTTTTTCATTATTATATTAATTTAGACTTGTTTTAAATAATTTTCTTGTGCAAAAATAATCCCAAAATTGGAATACACAACAATTATTTGTAATAAATCTAAATAAACTTAACGAACAATAAATAAAATCAGGACAAACTACTATATATAAGCAACTTAAGTTTAATGATACGTTGAAAAAAGTTCACTAGCTTTGTTATATGCCGCTTCAAAAACCATCCAATTAACTCCTGTTTCTACTTTTTTAGCAGTAAAATAAGACAACACATGTTCTGTTGGCATATTCCCTGTAAGTTCATCTTTAGCCATAGGGCAGCCACCAAATCCTTGTACCGCTCCGTCAAATCTCTTGCACCCTGCATTGTAAGCCGCATTAACCTTCTCATGCCATTTGGTCGGTACCGTATGCAAATGCGCTCCAAACTCTATATTAGGGTATTTTGGGATTAGATTAGAAAAAAGATAATCGATTGTTTCGGCATCTGAAGAACCTACGGTATCCGAAAGTGATAAAATTTTAACCCCCATAGTAGATAATTTCTCTGTCCATTCCCCAACAATATCCACATTCCAAGGGTCTCCGTATGGATTTCCAAATCCCATACTTATATAAGTAACTACTTCTTTATTTGCTTTATCCGCAATATTCAATATCTCTTGTAATGTTTCTACAGATTGTGCAATTGTCTTATGCGTATTTCGCATTTGAAAATTTTCCGAAATAGAAAATGGATATCCTAAATACTGTATTTCTTTATGCTTAGATGCATCCGAAGCCCCCCTAACATTTGCTACTATAGAGAGTAGTTTACTAGTTGTTTTGGATAAATCTAAGCTACCTAAGACCTCGGCTGTATCTACCATTTGTGGAATTGCCTTAGGAGAAACAAAACTTCCAAAATCAATGGTATCAAAACCACAATTCAATAAAGATTGAATATATTTCACTTTCTTTTCCGTAGGAATAAAAGCTTTAATGCCTTGCATGGCATCTCTAGGACATTCGACTATTTTAACAGAATTAGACATTTATAAATTTAAGGTGCCTAAAATTACTACTATTTATCTGAAAATAATAAATAGATTGCTATAGCCAGAAAAACAATTATTTGTAGCCATTTTAAACCTACTACAGTAGATTTTTTTTTAGAAACAAATTCAGAAACAGCTCCTGAAAGAAATGCTAAAGCACTAAAAATTATTCCAGAAACCAACATAAAAACACCTCCTAACACATAAAATTGCACTACAGTACTCCATGTTGAACTAAATAAAAAACCTGGAAAAAATGCAAGAAAAAAAATAGTCACTTTCGGATTTAATACATTCATTATAAATCCTTGTTTAAAAAGTGCACCCATGGTTTTCTTAGGAACACTATGTACAGATAAACCAATTTTTGTATCACTAACAAAGACTTTATATGCCAAGTATAAAAGATATAGTGCTCCAAAAAGTTTAATCACAAAAAATAAGTTATCATTAGCTTTAATTATAGCCGAAATCCCAAAAGCAAGTAACGTTGTGTGTACTAAGCAACCAGAAATAAGACCAGCAACGGTTGCCAATCCATATTTTTTTCCATTGGTAACACTTTGCATAAGCACGTAAATATTATCCGGACCAGGAGATACAGCCAATACCGAAGTAGCAGCAACAAAACCAATTAAAACTTCTACATTCAATTTTTATTTTTTTTACAAATACATATCCAATTAAACCTAACTTCCTTTTTTTATAACTTACTCAGAAAACAAATAAAATCATCCAAAACTATAAAAACTTTTATTTGTATTTGCTCTTTAGTTTTAAGCTACCTCTCTTTCGTAAAAGAAACACTCCCTAATATGAAAATGGACAAACAAAAATAGATAGCGCTTTAAGACATGTTGTGCTTTTTAATACATCTGGCATAAAAATTAAAGAAATTAGCTCTTGCGAGTGGGGAATTAACAAAAGCCCAGAAGGTTTAAACAAAGTACACATTGTTTTTTCTTAACATTCAACAGTAGAGAAGATAAAGCTATTTATTTACCACACACTGATCACAAAGTTTTTAGAACTCTTTTACCCCCTATCCAGAGGATGTTTTGGTATTAGACTATTGGAGCAATGAATAGTACTACACTATACCTTTGTCCAATATAGCTTTATTAATTTGTTTTACTAATGCGGGTCCCTCGTAAATAAAGCCAGTCCATAATTGAATTAAATCTGCCCCTGCTTCTAATTTTTCAATAGCATCCTCAGCTGAATGAATTCCTCCCACCCCAATAATAGGAAATGCTTTATTACTTTTTTCAGCTAAGAAACGAATAACCTCCGTACTTCTTTTGGCTAAAGGTTTACCACTTAACCCTCCTTTTTCTTCCGTATCTACTAAGTCAGATTTTAGATTCTCTCTTGCAATAGTGGTATTCGTTGCTATTATTCCATCAATCTTTGTTACGGCAACAATATCAATAATATCTAACAATTGCGCATCGGTTAAATCTGGAGCAATTTTCAAAAGAATAGGTTTATTTACCCCATTCCTTTTCTTGGTATATTTTTCGTTTTGCGTTTTTAATTCTTTTAATAACGCTGTTAACGGCTTCTTATCTTGCAACTCTCTTAAGCCAGGTGTATTAGGCGAACTAACGTTAACAACAAAATAATCTACGTGATCAAAAAGAGCATCAAAACAAACTAAATAATCTTTTATAGCGTCCTCATTTGGTGTAATTTTATTTTTACCAATATTACCCCCAATAAGTACTTTATGTTCTTTTTTTAACTGCTCAACAGCTTCAAAAACTCCTTTATTATTAAACCCCATTCGGTTAATAATTGCTTTATCTGCTTTTAACCTAAACAATCTTTTTTTAGGGTTTCCGTCTTGCGGTTTTGGCGTTAGTGTTCCTATTTCTATAAAACCAAAACCAAAATTTGCTAATTCATTATACAAAGCAGCATTTTTATCAAAACCAGCAGCAAGTCCAACAGGATTTTCAAACTTTAAACCAAAAACTTCCCTTTCAAGCCTCTTATCTTTCACCAAAAACAGAGATCTATATATGCTTCCCAAACCAATTTTAGAGGTAAACTTTATTAGCTTAAAACTAATATGATGTACACGCTCAGGGTCTAACAAAAAAAATAATGGGCGAATTAAAATTTTATACATGTATTTGGAAAGATTTAATGCAAAAATACAAACTCAATTTGAGTAATATCCCCATACAAACCTCTTTTTTAATGTATGTTTAATATTTATCTAGGAGAAATACTATCGTTATATATTATAGGTTTAATCACTATTGGTTTCCTAATGGCCTCCCTACACAGCTCTAAATACCTATTATATTGTTTTTCATTAAAAATTTTTAAAAACTCTTTATCAGCGGCTCGGGATAAGTTCACCAAATTCTGTTCTAAAACAGAATACTTTTCCCCCAGTTTGGTTAATTCTTCTGGACTACTCTGTGGGTGTTTTTCTAAAAGTTTATCCATTTCATCTTGCGAAGCTTTTGCCTTTACCTTAAACTCTCCTTGCAACGCTTCTAACTTGGCTACTTGATTTGCATTTAACTGAAATACGGATGTCAAAACCTCCGTATTTCCTCCTCCAATATCCAAAGTACAATCTTGAGAAAACCCATAAAAAGAAATTAAAAACAAAACAATAACAACAACATCTTTCATAATTTTCATCTTATCTTTTTTATATAAAAATGACTTTAACCTACAATATACATTTGTTCCGACAGGTTTACCTTACACCCTACCCCAAAAAAACACCGTTAAATGTTGTTTTAAGCTAATACAATATTATAATTTATACTGTATAAACCCTATTTTTGACTAAAAAAAATAAGAATGCAGCAGCTTATCGACCGTTTTATAGGTTATGTTAAAATTGATACTCAAAGTAACCCTGAATCTAACACCACTCCAAGTACCGAAAAACAATGGAATTTAGCCTTAGAACTAGTTTCTGAGTTAAAACAAATTGGTCTAGAAGATGTTACTATAGATAATCATGCCTATATAATGGCTACACTACCTAGCAACATAGATAAACCCGTTCCTACCATTGGCTTTATTTCTCATTTTGATACTACTCCGGATTTTTCTGGAACTAATGTTAACCCACAAATTATAAAGAATTATGATGGAAAGGACATTGTATTAAATGCAGAACAAAATATAATTCTTTCTCCTGATTATTTTGAAGATTTACTTCTTTATAAAGGCCAAACTTTGATTACTACAGATGGGACCACTCTTTTAGGAGCTGATGATAAAGCAGGAATTGCCGAGATTATTACTGCAATGGAATACCTTATTAAACACCCCGAAATTAAACATGGAAAAATAAGGATTGCATTTACTCCAGATGAAGAAATAGGTAGAGGTGCGCATAAGTTTGATGTGGAAAAATTTGGCGCACAATG
Source organism: uncultured Maribacter sp. (assembly GCF_947496775.1). Taxonomy (GTDB): domain Bacteria; phylum Bacteroidota; class Bacteroidia; order Flavobacteriales; family Flavobacteriaceae; genus Maribacter_B. The sequence goes on from NZ_CANMDU010000001.1 coordinate 37,653, forward strand.
GGCATATACGATGGATGGAAGCCAAATTGGAGAATTAGAATATGAAAATTTTAATGCTGCGGGTGCTAAAATTACTATAAAAGGCAAAAGTGTGCATCCTGGATATGCTAAAGGCAAAATGGTAAATGCTATTAATATTGCCAATGAGTTTATGTCTATTCTACCAATGGAAGAAACTCCAGAGCATACAACAGGTAGAGAAGGTTTTTTTCATATTCATCATATGCAAGGTGAAATTGAGCACGCACAATTTGAATTAATTATACGCGATCATGATCGAAAAAAATTCGAAGAAAGAAAAGTCTTAGTTACCAAAATAGCTGAAAAATTAAATTCTATTCACGGAGACTGTATTTCTATTGATATCCAAGACCAGTATTATAACATGCGAGAAAAAGTAGAACCCGTTATGTATATCGTAGAAATTGCAAAAAGAGCAATGGAATCTATAGGTATAAAACCTATAATTAAACCAATCCGAGGAGGAACAGATGGTTCTCAACTTAGTTATATGGGACTGCCGTGCCCCAATATTTTTGCGGGCGGACATAATTTTCACGGAAAATACGAATACATTCCAGCGGAAAGTATGGTACAGGCAGTTGGTGTTATCGTAAAAATTTGCGAAATTACTGCTGCTAAAGCATAAAAATATGGAAACTTCCGAAAAATTAAAAGCTTATTTTTCCGAAGAACACGCTTTTAAAAAAGAAATTCAGGAGCTTCGTAAAATACTTTTATCTACCAATTTAAAAGAAACTTTTAAATGGAGCACACCTACTTACACTATAGATGACAAAAATGTTTTGTCAATTGGTAGGTTTAAAAATCATTACGGAATTTGGTTTTTTAATGGTGTCTTTTTAAGTGATCCAAATAAAGTCCTGCGTAATGCCCAAGAAGGCAAAACAAAAGCAATGCGACAATGGAAATTTTCATCAACGGATATAATAAATCCGGAAGTTGTTTTAGCTTATTGCAAAGAAGCTATTGCCAATGAAAAGAAAGGATTAAAACTTATCCCAACAAAAAAAGAGCCTACCGCTCTAGTAATTCCGGAGCTACTTACAAAAGCGCTAAAGAGCAATACAAAGACTCATAAATCCTTTATTTCTTTACCTCCCTACAAACAAAAAGAATACGCCGAGTATATTTCTTTAGCAAAACAAGAAAAAACTAAAATATCTAGATTAGAAAAAATTATTCCTTTAATAGAAAAAGGAATTGGCTTAAATGATAAATACCGAAATTGCTAGCCTAAAAAATTAAGTTAAAACCTTTAAATGAATACAAAACAGTATTACTTATTTTTTTTCACCTTACTAATATTTTCTTGTAAAGAAAAGAATACTACAACGGCAAATACGAATTACTGTCAAAACATTCAAAGAGATAGCTCTACATCCCTTTCTTCCGCATTAGAAGAAATACAGCCGCTTATGAAAAAAAAGACAGGAGTTTATGTTTTAGAAGATGGTGGCTCTGCAATGGTTACTAGAGCATGGCTATGCGAAAATGCTGAAAAAAGTATAGACATTCAATACTTTATATTTTCTACGGATAATATTGGCTTAATCGCTTGCGATTATCTAGTAAGAGCTGCGGATCGTGGAGTAAAAGTGCGCCTTTTAATAGATGACATTATGGTAGATGCTGGTTTCAATGATATTCTAACACTAGACTCTCATGAAAATATTGACATTAAAATTTACAACCCTGGCGTAAATTTAGGCAAGAATCTTTTTCAGAAAATTGGAAAATTTGCAACAGATTTTCGTTCTGCAAATCAAAGAATGCACAACAAAACATTTATTGTTGACGACCAAGTCGTTATAACAGGTGGTCGCAACATTGCAGATGAATACTTTGATTACGATCATGAATATAATTTTAGAGATAGAGATATCCTTCTTTTAGGTAAAGAAACCAAAAAAGCAAATGCTTCTTTTGCTACTTTTTGGGAAAGCAACTTAAGTATTTCTGCATCGAAATTAGTAAAGGAATTACCAAAAAACATAGCGGATACTAATCGTTTTTCTAAGCTGCACGAATATGCTTGCAACCCCGAAAATTTTTGGCCGCAGGTACGTTCTAAAATTAAAAAACTACCACAAACATTTAAGGATTTAAAAAAATCTGATAATTTAGTTTGGACAGATTCTATTTCCTTTGTTTCTGATTTTCCAGGCAAAAACGATGGTGAAAGTGGTCTTGGAGGAGGAGGAATCACTACAAGTAAGCTTATAAAGCTGGTAAAAAAAGCTAAATCAACTGTGGATATACAAACCCCATATTTAATAACATCTGAACTTAGTAAAAACCTATTTAAAGAAGCTGTTAAACGTGGTGTAAAAGTTAGAATCCTTACAAACAGCTTAGCTTCGACTGATAACGTAGAGGCTTTTAGCAGCTACCAAACAGACCGCAAAGAGTTGCTACAAACAGGAATACGTATTTTCGAATTTAGACCAGATGCTGCTGAACGTGTAAAAATAATGACGGGAGAACTACAAGAAGAATTAGACTATAAACCTATTTTCGGTTTGCACGCAAAATCTATGGTTATAGATGGCAAAACTACTGTTATTGGTACCTTTAATTTGGATCCGAGAAGTGCTAATTTAAATACAGAGTGCATTACTATTATTCATTCTAAAAAGATAGCAGATAATGTATTAAAAGGCATGGAAGAAGAGTTTAAGCCAGAAAACTCTTGGGAAACCACATTAAACTTTAATCCAGATTCTAAAGTAAGTGTTTATAAAAGAGTTAAAACATGGACAAGAAAAGTACTACCGAAAGATATTTTATAGATATCTATGTAATCTTAAAACAAAAAAAAACATCAACATAAAGTCGATGTTTTTTTGTTTTTATACAATTATATTACTGTTATTTCTTTTCTACAACAGGAGTATTTAATTTTTTACTCATTTCCGCAGAAATAGCAGAACGATCAAATTTTAATTTTCCAGCCATTGTTTCTATAACTACGGAAGAATCTTTACTATTTAAGTCTACCACCTTACCGTGCAATCCACTTCTTGTTACTATACGGTCTCCTCTTTTTAATTCTTCGGCAAATTTACGCTCATCTTTCTGTCTTTTCATTTGCGGTCGTATCATAAAAAAATATGCTACAACAAAAATTAAAATCATTGGAAGAAACTGTCCTATATCACCCATGGGTATGTATTTAAATAATTAGTTATTCTTAATGTGCTGTTGGGCCAACTGGAGCTCCGTCTTTTGGATTTACAAAAGCCTTAATACGCAAAATCTCCGATTTCTTTTCGGTATTTGCTGTAACTGTAATCGTTTTTGTTACTTGGTTTTGTCCAGAACCATTAAACTTTACCGTCATTTTCCCCGAATCACCAGGAGCAATTGGCGTATTTTTAGGGTATTCAGGAATAGTACACCCACAACTGCTTTTTGCATCTGTTATAATTAAAGGTCCTGTACCCGTATTGGTAAAAGTAAAAACCGTTTCTTGTGGCGTACCTTGGATAATAGAACCAAAATCGTGTTCTGATTTATCAAAAGACATGATAGGCAATGCTTTTGCTGCCTCATCTCTTTCTGCTGCAATAGCAACATTTTCAGATTTAATTTTATTAGATGCTTTCTCTTTACATGAAATAAATGCAACTACAGAAAACATAGCTGCTATTAGTACTGTTTTTTTCATTGTTTTCGTTTTTTTTATTTAATTCAAAATTAGAAAAATATTTTATAATAAACCTCTACCAATTTTATTAAGCTTTCCTGCCTCTTTATATTCCTTTGTAAGCTTATCTAAAATACCATTAATAAAAATGCTACTTTTTGGTGTAGAATACTCCTTCGCTATTTCTAAATATTCATTAATTGTAACCCTTTCTGGAATAGAAGGAAAGTTTAATAACTCACAAATAGCCATCTTTAATAGGATTGCATCTATACCTGCTATACGATCTTTATCCCAATTTGGTGTTTTCCCTTCAATTTCTTTTTCTAAAACATCATTTGTTAACAACGTTTTGGATAGTAATTTTTGAGCATATTGCATATCCTCATCATCTTTTACTAAACGAGGCAAGAAAAAAGAATCTCTAGAATTTTCTTTAACCTTCTTAAAATGCTTTAACAAATATGTATTTACAATAGGAATATCATCTACCCAAGTTAGCTTATCATCTTCGAAATAATCGTAAATTTTTTCATTTGGAGCAATAATCTCCTTAAATAAACCTACTATTAATTCTTTATCCTTTTCATAAGAGTTTTCACTTGTATGCATATACTTTAAATACATATCACTCTCCAAAATATTCTTGTAAATTAACTTAACGTACTCCTCATTTAAATACCAATTATCTAATTTACGAATCTCCAACTCCTCCTTTAACTGCTCATTATTAACCAGCTGTTGCAATACTTTATTTGCAATAAACTTTTCTTTGTACGGTAAATCATCACTAGCATTAGCTAAGTATTTTTTAGAGGAAAGGTTTAATTGGTTTTCTGCCATTTGATGAACTTCAATCAATAGGCCTAATAATAGTAAGTACAAACTGTACATATTCTCTATACTTACGTCTAGAAATTTTTTCTGTTTCTCTAAAGAATCATCTTTAGATTGGATCAAGGCATAAATGCATTGCATTACTTTTACCCTAATATGTCTTCGTGTAAGCATGTTAAAAGAACTTAAAAATAAATAGGTTAAACTTTCAGCGTGTAAAAGTAAGCATCTATTTTAAAATGCGAACATAACATTTCTAATTATCTTATGTATTTTATAACATTTGTTTAGAATGCAAAAAGTTATCTTTGGCAGATTAATAAACTAAAATTGTAATATCTCGTTTTGTTTCGCCAATGAAAGAATTAAAACATTTAAATAAACATTTTAAAAAATACTGGCAAAAACTTGCAATAGGAATTGTTATAACTATCATTGCTAGAGTTTTTCAGTTGGTTCTTCCCAGTTTTGTAAATAAATCTATTTCGGTATTTGATGATTTTACGGCACATCTTATTTCTTCGGAACAAGCCGAATCTATTCTATTAAAGTACATTTTTATTATTATCGGAGCTGCATTACTATCTGGTTTTTTTACTTTCTTAATGAGGCAGTCTATTATTAATATTTCCAGATATATTGAATTTGACCTTAAGAATGAAATTTTTGACCATTACCAATTATTAAGTCAGAATTTTTACAAACAGAACAGAACAGGTGACTTAATGAACCGTATTAGCGAAGATGTAAACCAAGTTCGTATGTACAGCGGACCTGCTATAATGTATGGTATACAAACCCTGACCCTATTTACTTGTCTTATACCCTTAATGTTTATTAAAGCTCCTACATTAGCAATGTATACTTTAATTCCGTTACCCATACTATCTATCTTAATATATCAAATTAGTAAAATTATACATAAACGAAGTACTATCGTACAAACCTATTTATCTTCTTTATCTACTTTTACGCAAGAAGTGTTTTCTGGTGTATCTGTAATAAAAGCATATTCATTAGAGCCCCAAACTAATAACGATTTAGAAGATTTAGCAGCGGAAGGCAAAGAAAAAAGCATGAATCTTGCCAAGGTCAACGCATGGTTTTTTCCACTTATGATTCTTCTTATTGGCATAAGTAATCTTTTTGTTATTTACATTGGAGGAAAACAATATATTAATGATGAAATTAGTCTTGGATTAATTGCAGAATTTATTCTTTATGTAAATATGCTTACCTGGCCAGTTGCCATTGTAGGGTGGTTAACCTCTATCATTCAACGTGCAGAAGCGTCGCAAAAAAGGATAAATGAATTTTTAAAAGAAGAGCCTTCTATTAAAAATACTGTAACAACAACAACAACAACAACTCCTATATTAGGCAAGATTGAATTTAAGAACGTAAGTTTTACTCACGAAGACACCAATATTACAGCTCTAAAAAACATTTCTTTTACCATTGAAAATGGTGAGACTGTTGCTATAATCGGAAAAACAGGGTCCGGAAAATCTACCATTTTAGATTTAATAGCAAGGCTTTATGATGTTACTTCTGGAGAAATTTTAGTAGATAACCAGCCAATTAAAAACTTAAATTTACACTGTTTACGCAAAGATATTGGAGCTGTACCACAAGACGCTTTTCTTTTTTCCGACACCATTAAAAACAATATTAAGTTTGGCAAAGATGAAGCTACAGATGAAGAAGTTGTAACTGTTGCTAAAAATGCAGTGGTTCATAATAACATTGCCGATTTTACAAATGGTTATGAAACAATTTTGGGAGAAAGGGGCATTACATTAAGTGGAGGACAAAAACAGAGAGTTTCTATAGCAAGAGCATTACTTAAAGAACCTAGCGTTTATTTATTCGATGACTGCTTGTCTGCTGTGGATACAGAAACCGAAGAAGAAATTTTAAATAACCTTAAAAAAGCTTCGCAAAATAAAACAACACTTATTGTTAGCCATAGAGTTTCCTCAGCAAAAAATGCTTCGAAAATCTTAGTCTTAGAAGACGGAAAACTTATTCAAGAAGGAACCCATGACACCCTTAATAACCAAGAAGGTTACTACAAAGAACTATATAGCAATCAACTTTCAGAAAAAGAAAGTTAAAAAATGATTTGTTAGCTTCGCTTTTTTTTTTCATTTTTATAGAATTATTATCTTATTAAAAATAATTTAGAACTAGACCAAATGGCGGATAGAGATTTAATGGATCAGGAAGAAATACATTCAAAAGTATTAAGAGCTGGACGAAGAACTTATTTTTTTGATGTTAGAAGCACCAAAGCAGGAGATTATTATTTAACTATTACGGAGAGTAAAAAATTTACTCATGACGATGGAACTTTTCATTACAAAAAGCATAAAATCTATTTATACAAAGAAGATTTTACGGCTTTTAAAGAAAATGTAGAAGAAATGATGGACTTCATTATAAACGAAAAAGGGTCTGAAGTTATTTCGGAAAGACATCAGAAAGACTTTAAAAAAGAAGAAGAAATAAGTAACAATCAAGAATCTACTCCTTCTGAAAATTTTACCGATGTAAGTTTTGATGATATTTAAGTAAAAACATACATATAATATACCTAACGGCTCTTTGATATCAAAGAGCCGTTTTTTATTTTTATAAACGACTAATTAAAAACTTACAAATGAAAAAAATTTATTCTTTTTTCTTCGTGCTAGCAACTTTTATCTGTTACGCGCAAGATCCTTTAGACCTTAGCTATTATTTACCTCAAGGGGTTACTTACAACAAAAAAATCCCTACACCTAAAGAAATTATAGGGCATGAAGTTGGAGAATGGCATGTTACTCATGACAAACTAATGTTTTATATGCAAACCTTAGCAAAAGTTAGTGATCGTATAAGCATAGAAAATAGAGGTTCCACTTTTGAAGGTCGTCCAATTCTTTTATTAACTATAACCTCCCCCGAAAACCATCAAAATTTAGAAAAAATAAGAAAAGAACATATTGCATTAACTGAGGAAGGAAGCAGTACTATCTCCACAGCAACCATGCCTCTTGTAGTTTACCAAGGTTTCTCAATTCATGGTAATGAAGCAAGTGGCTCCAATGCCAGTCTGGCTTATGCCTATTATTTAGCCGCAGCAGAAGGCTCGATAATACAAGAGCTATTAAATGATTTAGTTATTTTAATAGACCCCTCTTTTAATCCTGATGGTTTGCAGCGTTTTGCTTATTGGGCAAACACCAACAAGAGTCAAAATTTAATAGCAGATAACAATGACAGGGAATTTCATGAAGTATGGCCAGGAGGACGAACGAATCATTACTGGTTTGATATGAATAGAGATTGGCTTCCTGTACAATTACCCGAGAGTAGAGCTCGTATAGAGAGTTTTCACAAATGGCTCCCTAACATTTTAACTGACCACCATGAAATGGGCACCAACTCCACCTTCTTTTTTCAACCAGGAGAGCCTACTCGAGTTCATCCGTTAACTCCCAAGCTAAATCAAGAATTAACCGCAGAAATTGGCTCCTACCACGCTAAAGCTTTAGATAAAATAGGCTCTCTATACTATTCCGAAGAAAATTATGACGATTACTACTATGGTAAAGGTTCTACATTCCCAGATGCTAATGGCAGCATAGGTATTTTATTTGAACAGGGAAGCTCCAGAGGGCATGCTCAAAATAGTGAAAACGGATTACTAACATTCCCTTTTACTATTCGCAACCAATTCACAACAGCATGCTCCACAATAGAAGCTGCTAAAAATATGCGTGTTAAAATATTAAACTATCAAAAAGACTTTTATAAAAACACTCGCATTGAAGGCTTAAAAAGTAAAACAAAAGCTATTGTTTTTGGAGATTCTAAAGATGCAGCTAAAACATGGCACTTAGCAGAAATATTGCAACGCCAAAAAATTGAGTTTCATCAATTAAAAGAAGACGCTACTATCCACGGTAAATGGTATAAAAAAGAAAATAGTTATGTGGTACCTATGCATCAAAAGAACCATAAGCTAATTAAAGCTATGTTCGAGAAACGAACCACATTTACAGATAGTTTGTTTTATGATATTTCTGCTTGGACTTTTCCTTTAGCCTTTAATGTAGATTACGCTAAAGTAAATTCTTTAGCTAATGTAGGTACAGAAATAACACAATTAAAAGCTATAACTGGTTCCGTTAGTAGTAAAAGTAACTACGCGTATTTATTTGAATGGAATGAATATTATACTCCAAAGGCGTTAGAAGAAATAACAAAAAAAGGAATTCGAGCTAAAGTTGCAAAATCCCCTTTTACTTTAGAAGGAAAAACATATGATTATGGCACCATTATGGTTCCTGTACAAAACCAGAACTTAAACGCTAATGACTTACATATATTTTTACAAAAAGTAGCAAACTCCAGTCATTTAAATATCACTGGTGTAAGCACAGGTCTTACTAAGGGTATTGACCTTGGAAGTAATGACTTTGACCCCATAAAAAAACAAAATATTGCAATTCTTGTAGGGAATGGTATACGTTCTTATGATGCTGGTGAAATATGGCATTTGTTCGATACACGCTACAAAATACCCATTACCAAAATAGATACTGAATATTTTGCATCTACAGATTTAAGCAATTATACGGATATTATTATGCCTAGTATGAGTTCATGGGGTGTTAATCCAATAAACAAAGAGTATGCAAAAAAATTAAAAGAATGGGTGAAAAATGGAGGAACATTAATTGGTTATAGAAATGTTGCTAAATGGCTAAATAACAACGAAATTATTAAGCTCCATTTTAAAAGCGACACATTAGTTGCTAAAAATATTGCATTCGACCAAAAAGGAGATTTCTTTGGCGCGCAAGTAACCGGAGGTGCTATTTTCGAAACCAACTTAGATCGTTCACATCCTATAAATTATGGCTACAAAAACAAGCAATTAGCTATATTTAGAAATACAAACACTTATATTAAACCAGACAAGAATAGTTATAACAACCCTATACTCTACTCAAAAAAACCTTTATTAAGTGGCTATATTTCTAAAGAAAAGTTAAACCTAGTAAAAGGTTCTGCTCCTTTTCAAGTAAAAAAATTAGGAAAAGGGCGTGTTGTTGTTTTTACGGATAACACCAATTTTAGAGCTTTTTGGTACGGCACTAATAAACTACTAATGAACGCCATTTTCTTTGGACAAATGATGTAGAATAATATATAGATTCCTCTTTTATTTTTTTTAATTTAAAAGAGGAATTTTCTTTTAGAATTACCTAAGTTTTACATAGATGTAACTACGAAATTTTAAGTCCGTTAGAAACACTACTTGCTGGTTGCAAAAGAATAACATCTTTTCCTTCTACTGCTCCCAAAATTAGACATTCACTCATGAAATTTGCTATTTGTTTCCTTGGGAAATTAACAACAGCTATTACTTGTTTTCCTAATAAATCTTCTTTAGTATACTTTTTCGTTATTTGAGCCGAGGTTTTTTTAACTCCAATTTCTTCACCAAAATCTATTTCTAATTTATATGAGGGATTTTTTGCCTCCGGAAAATTAAATACAGTAATAACAGTGCCAACTCGCATATCAATTTTAGAAAAATCATTCCAATTAATTAATTCTTTCATTATTATAAGCTATAACATTTTAACATTCTTTAATCATTAAAACATTTTTGAATTTAAAAAAAGCTTAAGCGCATGACAAATAATCCATTGAATACTTTTAACTTTATTCTCTCATTCATTGTTTTTACACTATGGCTAGAACACCGAGTAATATGCTTCCGTTAGGCACGGTAGCTCCAGATTTTGATTTATTAAACACCGTTTCTGACAAGAAGGAAAGTCTTTCTAATTGCAAAGGTAAAGAAGGGACCGTAATTCTTTTTATTTGCAATCACTGCCCTTTTGTAATACATATAAACGCAACAATTGTAGAAATAGCGAATAATTATCAAAAGAAAGGAATTCGTTTCATTGCCATTTCTAGTAATGATGTCATTAATTATCCGCAAGATGCACCACATTTAATGAAAAAGCTTGCGGAAGAAGAAAAATATCCTTTTCCCTATCTATATGATGAAACGCAAAACGTAGCTAAAGCGTACGACGCAGCTTGCACTCCCGATATTTTTCTTTTCGACAAAAGTCTCAAATTAGTTTACAGAGGACAACTAGATGATTCTAGACCAGGAAATGAAATTCCTGTAACAGGCACTGACTTAAAAAATGCTATGAATAATCTATTAGAAAAAAAGCCAGTTTCTTCTATTCAAAAACCAAGTATTGGGTGCAATATAAAATGGAAAAATTAGGCTTTCAATAAAAACTACCACCCTTTTCTCTCCACCAAAGCCTTAATATGGGTATAATGGTGTTTGCCATGCCAAGCATATTTACCAATATTTTCCAAAACAGAAACCTCTACATTACCTTCAGGGTGCATATAACTTTTGCTTAAATCTTCAGAAGACAAACCCTTTAAAAGGTATACTATTTTAGCGTGTAACGCACTTAAATAACTTAAAGACAAATTAATAGGTGCCGTATTAGCATCTAACAATCGACTCCAATCTTTTTCCTCATACGCTTTGATTAATGGCTTATCTTCTGTTAAAGCCCATTTAAAACGAGTATAACTATGGTGATGACTATCTGCAATATGATGAATTAATTGCTTAACAGTCCACCCTCCGTTTCGATATGGGGTAGAAAGCTGTTCTTCAGAAAAATCTTTTACTAATTCTGTTAAATCAGATGGTAAATTTTCTAATTGTGTAATCCATTCCTCTAATAATTCATCAGAAACTATTTTCGGAAATTTAAAATGACCTATAGGATATTGTAATTGCTTTATATTTTCTTCCATACTCTAAATATAGAAAGTTCTTTATTCCAAAAGAAAAAGACCCTCATTTATTATTAAATTAAAAATTAAAGTAAATTTTAATACAGTTTTAACTTCATTTTTCTATTAATAATTATTAATCTACTAATTTTATAGGACAATTTTTAATTAAAAAAAAATGGCAACACTTAGATTAGGAGATACAGCCCCAGATTTTACAGTAGATAGTTCTATAGGGATTATTAATTTATACGAATATTTAGGCGATTCATGGGGAATATTATTTTCGCATCCGGCGGATTTTACTCCAGTGTGTACTACGGAATTAGGAACAGCTTCTAACTTTAAAGGAGAGTTTGATAAACGTAATGTAAAAATGTTAGCTTTAAGTGTAGATGGAGCGCAATCTCACATAGAATGGATTAAAGACATTAATGAAGTTCAAGAAACTACCGTTAACTTTCCCATATTAGCAGATGAAGACAGAAAAGTATCCGATTTATATGATATGATTCATCCAAATGCTGACAGTACTCTAACAGTCCGTTCCGTATTTATTATTGCTCCTGATAAAACTATAAAACTTACTTTAACCTACCCAGCTTCAACCGGGCGTAATTTTTATGAATTATTGAGGGTTATAGACTCCTTACAATTAACCGCAAATCATAAAGTCGCTACTCCTGCTAATTGGAAAAATGGAGAAGATGTAGTGGTTAGTCCAGCAATACCAACACCAGAAGCGATTAAAATGTTTAATAAAGGAGTAAATGAAATAAAACCTTATTTACGAATGACGCCTGATCCAACGGCTTAATTCATTACAAACCACAAATTGAATTCTAAACACACACCAAAAAGTGTGATTATTGTTAAAAAACGAGCTTATATTTATTTTTTAAATTCAGATAACTCAAAGATAACTTACTAAAAATCTTACAATTAATTATTTAACAGTATATTTGTACTTTAATAATTATTTAATATTTAGTATTATGAGTAAAGGAACAGTAAAATTCTTCAACGATTCCAAAGGTTATGGTTTCATCACTGAAGATGGTTCAAACGAAGATCATTTTGTACACATTTCTGGCTTAATCGATGAAGTTCGTGAAGGTGATGTTGTAGAATTTGAACTACAACAGGGTAAAAAAGGATTAAACGCCGTTAATGTGAAAGTTGTTGACTAGGTAACGTATTTAACTTTTTTATAGTAAAAGCCCAAACATAAGTTTGGGCTTTTCTTTGCTCTAATATTTTCTAAAACATCATTATGCGTAAGTTTTTTATTACTTTTTTGTAAGTTTGTAAAAAAAACACGCAACCTTTTGACTTTTGTTTATCTAACCATAAACAAGATAAGTTCCCCAACTGAACTAAATCCTTATTATGACAACCTTTTTTGGTATTTTATTTGTTTTACTTTTTGTGAATTTAGTACTATTACTTCTTAGCGTAGGCAAGGCTAAAAAATAATATACATTTTTAAGATTGCAAGTAGGGTATTACTCTATGTAGTTGTTATATAAACAAACAGCTATTGGCGTAGCCACCCTAAAAAAATATAATGACAACCTTCTTTAGCATATTATTTATTCTTCTTTTATTAAACTTTATTCTTTTTATCTTAAGCTTTAAAAATCAAAAATAAAAGAACAGCTTTCTAAATATCCAATGTATATTACTATACTCCATTTAATATCAGAAATTAAAATACAAATACCCTAATAAAAAAGAAGTGCTTTTTCAAATGAAAAAGCACTTCTTACGCATATTGTGAAATTTAGTATACTATCCTACCCCCATTAACTCAACGTCGAAAATTAAAGTAGCATCTGGAGGGATAACTCCTCCAGCACCTGCACTACCGTACGCAAGGTTAGATGGTATAACAAAACGAGCTTTATCACCGACTTTTAATAAAGAAATACCTTCATCCCATCCTGGGATTACTTGTCCTACTCCTAATTGGAAGTCTATTGGTTCATTACGTTTATAAGAAGAATCGAAAACTTGGCCACTTAAAAGGGAACCTTCATAGTGCACCGATACTTTTTTTCCACTTTCCGCTTTTGCCCCTTCTCCATTCTGAATCATTTTATAACGCAAACCGCTTTCCGTTTCATCAAAACCAGCAGCTACTTTATCTAATTCGGCCGCTTGGCGTGCTTTTTCAGTTGCCTTTCTCTCTTCTCCAGAACTTGCAAAAGTTTTAAATGCCTGTAATGCATCCCAAGCTTCTGCTTCTGCTCCTACTCGTACAATTTCTAAACTATCTATTGTATCTCCCTGAGCAACAGCATCTACTACTTCTTGTCCAGCCGCAACATGTCCAAAAACGGTATGTTTGTTGTCTAACCAAGGTGTAGCAATGTGTGTAATAAAGAATTGCGATCCGTTAGTTCCAGGACCTGCATTAGCCATAGAAAGCACCCCTGGTTCGGCATGTTGCAATTCTGGATGAAACTCGTCATCAAATTTATAACCTGCGTCTCCAGTACCTGTACCTAGAGGACAGCCACCTTGAATCATAAAATCTGGAATTACTCTATGAAAAGATAATCCATCATAATATGGCTCTCCTGCTGCTTTTGCTTTGTTTTCCATTTTACCTTCTGCTAAAGCAACAAAGTTACCAACAGTTCCTGGTGTTTTATCATGTGTGAGTTTTACTAAAATCTCACCTTTTGTAGTATTGAATTTTGCGTAAATGCCGTCTTGCATAATGCTGTTTTTAAATGAGCGGCAAAGATACTAATTTTTAGATTTCTTTACTACTAGCTCTTTTTCTAAATACAGTTATTCTATACTAGTAACATTCCTTCACTTTACTACAACTATCCTTTAATTTTAGGAGGCATTTTTACACCGTAAGTATCAAAAAGATATACAAGACTTGCCATAGTTGCCGCCCCTAACTGTAATTCTCTTTGATTTACATGTTCAAATGTATCATTTTCGGCATGGTGGTGATCAAAATACCTTTGCGAATCTGGTCTTAAACCCGCGAGAACCATTTCATCATTTTTTAAAGGCCCAATATCTGCTCCACTTCCTCCTTTAACAAACATATGAATAAGGTAGGGTTCAAATAAGGTTTTCCAACTCTGTACCTGTTTAAAATTAGCCTCAGAACAGTCGAAAGAAAATCCCCTTGGAGTAAATCCACCTGCATCGCTTTCTAATGCAAAAACATGTTTTTCTTTTTTACTTTTAGCAACTTCAGCATACTTATTACCCCCACGTAGGCCGTTTTCTTCATTCATAAACAATACCACTCTTAATGTACGTTTAGGCTTATATCCCGTTTCTTTTAATAATCGTAAAACCTCCATACTCTGCACTACTCCTGCCCCATCATCATGAGAGCCATCTCCTAAATCCCAAGAATCTAAATGCCCTCCAACAATCATAACTTCATCTGGGTAAGTTGTTCCTTTTATCTCTCCAATAACATTATAAGATTCTACATCATTAAACTGTTTGCAATTCTGTTTAAAATAAAATTTAATCTCTGGATTAAGTTTTAAGGTAGTACTTAATAATTCAGCCCCATTGGTACTTATTGCTGCTGCGGGAATTCTTTGATTAACAGGAGTTTCCCCATACCCCATAGAGCCAGTATGCGGAAAATCGTCTAATCTTAAATTTACAGAACGTACAATTACTCCTAATGCACCATATTTACCAGCTTCTGCCGCTCCAGAGTATCTTTGATCCACGCAGCCCGAATAGGATTGGAACGTACTTATTAAAGTAGCCTCCATTGGTCTATTAAAAAAAACAATTTTTCCTTTAATTTTTTCTTTACCTAAAGTTTTTAATTCTTCAATCCCTTGCACCTCTATAACACCAGCTTTAATACCTTTCTGAGGTGTAGCTACAGAACCTCCTAATGCACAAATTGGAACATTAGTTGTGTGCCCAGGAGAAGTTTCAAAATATGCAAATTCAGGGGTGCCACGAACCCATTTTGGAACCATTACTGGCTGTAACCAGACTCTATCTAAACCCAAAGAATCTAATTCCGATTTGGTATATTCAACTGCTTGCTGGGCCTGTATGGAGCCAGATAATCTACCTCCTATTTGATTGGACAAATAGTTAAGCCAGTCATACCCTTGCCCTTTTGTTAAAGCAGCATCATAAATACTTTTTATTTGCTTTTCATCTACGTTTTGTGCATTGACATTTGCAATAGTAAATAATAGAATATATAAAAGTGTTTTAATTTTATTCATTTTCTAATTCCTTTTGGTAAGTGTCTAATTTAGACATTATTTTATCATCTAACTCAGGCTCCATAACATCTTTGTATTTTTTTAACTCTTCTAGTAAGATACTTGCTACAATTACTCTTGCAGCTTTTTTATTATCTGCAGGTATTACGTACCATGGGGCATGCTCTTTATTTGTATTATTAATTGCCTCTTCATAACAATCTTGATACGTATCCCAAAGTTTACGCTCTTTTAAATCTCCAGGAGAAAATTTCCAATGCTTTTCTTTTATTGCTAATCTTCTCAATAGTCTAAGACGTTGTTCTTCTTTGGATAGGTTAAGGAAAAATTTAAACACAATAGTTCCATTTTTAGTTAACGTCCTTTCAAAATCATTTATTTGTTTAAAACGTTCGTCCCAAAACTCTTGATTTATATCTGCTACAGAATGAATACCCGGTATGTTTTCTCCCATAATATATTCTGGATGTACTCTTGTTACCAAAACATTTTCGTAATGTGTTCTATTAAACACTCCGAATTTACCTTTGGCCGGCAAAGCTATATAATGTCGCCATAGATAATTATGGCTTAATTCTAATTCCGTCGGCACTTTAAAACTATGCACCTCTACTCCACTAACATTAAAATCTTTAAAAACTTCTCGAATTAAACTATCTTTACCAGAAGTATCCATCCCCTGTAAACAGATAAGAACACCATATTTATCATGAGCATAAAAAACATCTTGCAGTTCCCCTAAGGTTCTTCTTATTGCTTTCAAAGTTTTTTTTAACTCTTTATCAGACATATCTAAATTTTCAAGAGTAGGCCTGTTTCTAAGAGTTAAAGGAAGCTGCGCTTTATAGGTTTCTGATGTTACTTTACTATTCATTTTAGAAATATATTTTAATTTCTTTAAAGGTATAAAATGTAAAAGAAACATACTTTCATCTGGTAATTACTCCTGTTTAACAGGCTCGTCGAAATAAACCTGCATTCCATCGAATAACTACAAATAATACATGGAGTATATGTAATTTTACAATGTAAAGAGTCCCAAATTTTACATTTATAAATTTTACCTATGAAGTATTCTTACTTTATCATTATAGCATTTGCCTTAAGTCTATTTTCTTCATTTAGGCCTGTAAAACCTTGCGAATATGCTGGTTCTAATATTGGTTTTGTAAAAACACAAACGCAAAAAGCTATTAACGAGGAAGACATTAATATCTCTAGATATTATACCTATAAAGCAATAAGGGCAATTGAAAACAATAAAGAACAATTAAATACTTGTGGCTGTGATTATGCAGCAACTAGTATGGAAGATAGTTTTAAAGATTTAGTTTTAGCCACTAAAGCAAACACCTTAAGAAGTACTCGAATTTTCTTAAATCGTTCATTAGAAAAAACTATAGGTAGCTTAGAAGCTTTAGAAAAACACGAATTGCATGATAGCAATTATGCTAGTGATGTTTTAGAATTAAATACAGTAAATGTTACAAACTCTAAAAAATCTAAAGCCGGACCAAAAGGTATTTATTTACATAGAAAAATTGACTCTTCTCTTATTAAATATGAAGCGTCTTTAACTAACATTGTAAAAAATGTGGATTGCAAAGATGCTTTAAACTACGCCACGCAAATATATGAGCATTGCGAAGAGCAACTGTTAAAACCCAATTTATCGGAAGGCAAAAAATATTATAATTTGCGCACCAAAGAAATTACATCACAAGCAATAGAACAACTTAAAAATTGTAAGTAATACTACTACTATTTACTCGCAAATAGTTTTACATCTTCCTCTGTTACCTCTACACCTCCTAGAATAATTAAGCGTTCTACTACATTCCGTAGCTCTCTTATATTTCCTGTCCAATCATAGCTTTTTAAAAGGCTAATTGCTTTGGTCGAAAACTTTTTCGGAGAAACACCTTGTTCCGAAGTTATTTTTTTGGAAAAATGCTCTATTAATAAAGGAATATCCTCTCGTCTATCATTTAAGGCTGGAACTTTAATTAAAATAACTGCCAATCTATGGTATAAATCTTCTCTAAATTTACCCTCCGCTATTTCTTTTTTTAAATCTTTGTTCGTTGCCGCTAAAACTCTAACATCTACTTTTATATCTTTATCAGTACCTACTCTAGATATTTTATTTTCTTGTAAAGCTCTAAGAACCTTTGCTTGAGCAGAAAGACTCATATCACCAATTTCATCTAAAAATATGGTCCCCTTGTTAGCTGCTTCAAACTTACCTGCTCTATCCTTTACCGCTGAAGTAAATGCTCCTTTAACATGTCCAAATAACTCACTTTCTATTAATTCTGATGGTATTGCTGCACAATTAACTTCTATAAAAGGTGCCGCACTGCGAGGGCTTTTTTCATGTAGCCAATGTGCTACTAATTCTTTTCCGGTTCCGTTAGATCCTGTAATTAAAACACGGGCATCTGTAGGCGCAACCTTTTCTATCATTTCTTTAATAGTAGCTATTTCGCTACTTTCCCCAATCATTTCGTAATTCTTACTTACTTTTTTCTTGAGTTTTTTATTCTCTACGACTAATTCTTTACGATCCAAAGCGTTACGAACTGTTGTTAGTAAACGATTTAAATCTGGCGGTTTAGAAATATAATCAAAAGCCCCTAAACGCATTGTATTAACTGCTGTATCTAAATCTCCATGGCCCGAAATCATAATAAAAGGAATTTCTGGCTTTATCTTTCTGGCAGCCTCTAACACCTCAACACCATCCATTTTAGGCATTTTAATATCACATAATACCAAGTCATAATCCTTATTTTTAATGGTTTCTATTCCGCGTAAACCATCTTCTGCCTCTTCCACAGTATAAGTATCATTTTCTTCCGAAAGTATCTTCACTAATACTCTTCTAATGGAAGCTTCATCCTCTATTACTAATATTCTTGACATATGTTTTATTTAAATTCCTATCCTTACTCCTGTTCTTAAATACAACCCAGGTTCATTATTTAAAGTAAAAATACTGTTCCTATCTGTATCTCTTAACGTTCCATTTTGTATTATACTATGTCCGCCCATTAAATAAAACGAAACATCTTTGGTAAATTTATATTGATATCCTAAAGTAATCAAAAATGAGGTAGATGACACATCTGTAGAGGTACTATTATCTGCTAACAAAATATCGTTTTGAATATTTACGTAATAACCATCTAAAATTAATTCTGTTTGAAAAAAATGATTCTTTTTTGTAATATATTTTAATCCCGTTTTTGGCACCCCTAAAGTATAGGCCCAATTCTCATGAAATCTTTTTTCATAATAAATTACCGGTAAAGGAACTCGTATAGGAGATGAACTATTGTATGATAAACCTAACACTAATCGAAAAGGTTTTTCTATATTTTTTTTATCTTGAAAAACCCCCGCTGTTGCATTAACCGTAAATGCTCTTTCATCAAACTCATCTGTGAAATTAGACGCCCATCTTGGCGTTACTAAACCAATAAGTCGCCATTCTTCGTTCCACTTATATACATACCCTAGATTAAAATCTACAACATAAAACTTTGCTAAAGCTTCTTGTGCGTCTTCAGTAAGTATTGCAGGAATTTCATAATCATATTGATTGTATTCTGCCCCAATCACCAAAATATCATCTTTAAAAACATTTATTGGTGCGTTTACCAATAGTTTTATTCTAGATGTTTTTACATCCAAATCATTTTTAGGCATTAACATATATTCTGCTCTAAAAATATCTGGCGTTTGACTTACGGCAATAGTCAACACAAAGAACAAAATAAAAAAACTCCCTCTTTTACGCATATCCATTTTCATTTTTACCCTTTAGCAACAATTCTATTTTGTATTAATAATATGAACATCTCTTTGCGGAAAAGGAATACTAATATTATTCTCTCTAAATTTTGCATCGATACCATACCTAACTTCGCTCTTTAAAATAGGATCATTAAAACTATCTTTAATATAAAAGTTAACAGAAAATAATAAAGCGCTATCTCCAAAATCCTCGAACAAAACAAAAGGTTTTGGATTATTTAAAATACTCTTTTGCTCTGTTACAACTTCTAACAGTAAAGCTGTTACCAACTGAACATCACTTCCGTATGCCACCCCAATTTTTACGGTTTCTCTTGTTGTTTTATGATTTTGTGTATAGTTATAAATACTATCTGTTAAAAATTTGTGATTAGGAATTACAATTACCTTATCGTCTCTTGTTAATGCTCTTGTTGTACGCAATCTAATCTCAAAAACGCGTCCAACTTTATTCTCTACCTCGATAATATCCCCAACATGCAAAGATTGGTCCAAGATTATTAATATCCCCGAAAGAATATCTTGAAACAAATATTGTAAGGCAAAACCAAGCCCAACAAACAATGCCGCAGAGGCCGTTAACAAAACAGTTAGATTTATTCCAGAAGAATGCAAAATGGATAATACTACTAGTATGTAGCACAAGTATTTTAAGAAACCGAAAATACTTGTGAATTTATTTTTATCTTCTTCTGGTAACTTTACTACTAGTATTTTGTTAATTATTTTAAGTAAATAAGTAACTATAATTATTGCTATAATTATTACTAGAAATGTGCTTAAAGTTACATGACCACTATCGCTAGAATAAATTTCTATAGACAATATATCTTTTATAGAACCAAAAAAACCTTGCAGTTTATCCATACTAATATTTTAGCCATTTATACAATTCCTTATATGTTGGTTTTTTTCCGTACATTAAAATACCTACTCGATATATTTTTGCTGCGACCCATACAATTCCTATAAAAGTTAACATCAATAAAAAAATAGAAGTCATTAATTGCCACCAAGGAACACCTCCGTCACCAACACCCCCGGGCAGCCTCATTAGCATAACTATTGGTGATGTTAATGGAAATAAAGAAAAGCCGACTGCAATTGGCCCATGGGGATTGCTAAATACAGAAAAGAATCCCACATAAATTGCCAACATAAGTGGCATTATTATAGGAAAAATAAATTGCTGCGTATCTGTTTCATTATCAACAGCTGCGCCAATAGCTGCATAAATGGAGCTATAAATTAAATATCCTAGTACAAAATAAACCAGAAAAAAACCAATTAACAACAACCACGGAATATCTAATATTTCTTGTGCATATAACTGTAAACTCTGATCCGGAGTAACTACATCTGGATGTATACTAGATACCAATTCTGCGCCATTACTCAAAGCAGACAGCTCTATATTTAACACCGAAAAAGCGACAAGCATTAATATTCCGCCTGAAATTACCCAGATAACAAACTGCGTTATGCCTGCCAAAGAAGTTCCTATTATTTTGCCTAACATTAGCTGAAAAGGTTTTACAGACGAAATAATTACCTCTATAATTCTACTAGTCTTTTCTTCAATAACGCTACGCATTACAAATCCGCCATAAATGATAATAAACATCATTATTAAATAACCAAAAGCACCGCCAATGAAAGCTTTAATTTCATTTACACCTTTTACATTTTCTTTACCATTAAAGGATGCAATATTCATCTCAAAAGCAGCTTCCATATTTGCATATTGCTTCGCTGATACGCCAAGATCTTGCAATCTACGCTGCCTTAATCTTTCTTGAAAAACCAATTCTAAACGATCCACTAAATTGGTGCTGGGAGAATCTTTACTATAAAAAAAAGAACGCGCAGTAACTTTTTCTAAATCAACTTCGTTGGGAATATAGAGCAGTCCAGAATAGCCCATATGCATGGTAGAATCTTTAGCTTCTTCTAGTGTAATATTATGGTAATGAATAAAAGAAGTCCCCTCTGTAGTTAAAAACTCGTTAGAAAAATAGTCGCTTTCATTTAAAAGGGCAATTATTTGTTTTTCGTTATCATTTACCTTTGCTAAATAGGTAATCAAAACCACCATGCCCACCATAAGTATAGGGCTCAAAAATGTCATCACAACAAATGATTTATTGCGGACTTTTGCTAAATATTCCCTTTTTATTATCAGCGAAAGTTTATTCATTTATACTTTTACTTTGTACCGTTCTTATAAAAATTTCGTTAGCTGAAGGAATAGTTTCCACAAAATTATTTAGGTTTCCTTTGGTAGCTAAATAGGCCAGTATTTCCCCCGAATCTGTTTCGGGTAATTGAATCTCAAATTTTAACTGTTGCTCGCTCTGATTATTTTCTGAAGATATAATATGAAACTTCTGCGATAACTCTTCTAATAATGCTTCCCCTTTTTCCGTATGCATACCAACATTATATATATTGTTTTTATACTCTTTTTTTATATCAGATAGTCTTCCATCTAATATTTTTTCTGATTGATGTATTAATGCTATATGCTCACACAACTCTTCAACGGATTCCATTCTATGAGTAGAAAAAATTATAGAAGTACCTTTTTCTTTAAGGTTTATTATTTCTTCTTTAATAATATTCGCATTTATTGGGTCGAAACCACTAAATGGTTCATCGAAAATTAACAACTTTGGCTTATGCAAAATAGTAACTATAAATTGTATTTTTTGAGCCATTCCTTTGGATAACTCTTGAATTTTTTTATTCCACCATTCTCCTATTTCAAAACGATCAAACCAATATTTTAATCGTTTTTTAGCTTCTGTTTTGCTTAATCCCTTTAACTGCGCTAAATACAAAGCCTGCTCGCCAACCTTCATACTTTTATATAACCCTCTTTCTTCTGGCAAGTAGCCAATTTGCGCTATATGCTCTGGCATTAATTCTTTCCCATCAAAATACACTTTTCCAGAATCTGGATATGTAATTTGATTAATTATACGTATCAATGTTGTTTTTCCCGCTCCATTAGGACCAAGTAATCCATAAATACTATTTCTAGGGATTTCTAAGGAAACATTATTTAGAGCAATATGTTTTCCAAAATGTTTGGTAACCTCTTTAGTAACCAAAATATTATTCATGTAAGCCTTTTTACCAAAGATATAGAAATGCTTTAAAAGCATTTCTTTTTTATGAAACTTTAAGACCATATTTTGAATATTTCCTCCTTTTAGGAATCTAAAAAAAAGAAACCCACCCTTAAAACAAATCAAGGATGGGAAAAAATTGCTATGAAAAAGAAAATTAATATTGATAAAATCAATATTATCTCAAATATACGTTTTTTATTTAATACCTAATAAAACGCAGTTATGAGAACATATCCTTCACTTTTTCGAAGAAAGATTTATCAGATTTTTCGGGCTTAGGCTCAAAATTATCATTGTCCCTCATACGCTCAAAAAACTCTCTTTGCTCTTTATTTAATTCTTTGGGAGTCCAAACATTTACATGTACTAATAAGTCTCCGCTTCCATATCCATTAATACTAGATATACCTTTACCTCGCAAACGTAATATCTTTCCAGATTGAATGCCAGATTCTAATTTTATACGTACCTGCCCTCCTACGGCATCAATCTCTTTTGATGTTCCTAAAACAGCCTCCGATATACTTATATACAAATCGTAATGTAAATTATCTCCTTCTCTTTTTAGAGTAGCATGATCTTCTGTTTCTATAGCCACTAATAAATCCCCAGAGACACCATTACCTGGAGCTTCGTTACCCTTACCAGGAACTTTTAGTTGCATTCCTTCTTCTACACCTGCAGGAATATTTATAGATACCGTTTCTTCTTCTACTTTTAATCCTTGCGCATCAGCATCACTAGGTCTTTTATCAATAATCTGCCCGCTCCCTCCACAACTACTACACGCTGCTGAAGTTTGCATTCTACCTAAGATTGTATTTTGTATTTTAGTTACTTGTCCTCGACCGCCACAAGTACCACATGTTTTATAGGTAACTCCTGATGCTTGTTTTTTTCTACGAACCTTTACTTTTTTCTCTACTCCATTGGCTATTTCTTCCAAAGTTAGTTTTACGCGAATTCTTAAGTTACTTCCTTTAACTCTACGCTGACCTCCGCCACCTCCGAAGCCTCCGAAACCACCTCCGCCAAATATGTCTCCAAACTGACTAAAGATATCATCCATATTCATACCTCCGCCGAAGCCTCCGCCTCCGCCAGCTCCGCCTTCAAAAGCAGCATGCCCGAACTGGTCATATCTTGCTTTTTTATCCGCATTACTTAAAACCTCATATGCTTCAGCAGATTTTTTGAATAACTCTTCCGCTTTTGCGTCTCCAGGATTTTTATCTGGGTGATGTTGAACCGCTTTTTTTCGATATGCTTTTTTTATCTCTGCAGCTGTGGCATTCTTGCTAATACCTAATATGTCATAATAATCTTCTTTCATACCTAGTTTTTAGTTACCCACAACCACTTTCGGATGGCGTATTATTTTTTCTCCAAGGATAAACCCTTTCTCTATTACATCAATAATTTTGCCTTTTAATTTTTTATTAGGAGCAGGAATCTGTGTGATAGCTTCATGCATTTCAGCATCAAAAGCATCTCCTTGCTTTACTTCCATAACGTTTAACCCTTTAGATTTAAGCGTTTCTTTTAATTTACCATTAATAAGCTCTACCCCTTTAAAAGACTCTTTATCTTCTGATTTAGACAATTCGTTTAATGCCCTATCAAAATCATCTAAAACCGGCAATAAAGAAACTAAAACTTCTTGACCTGCTGTTTTAAACAAATCCATTCTCTCCTTTGAAGTTCTTTTTTTATAATTCTCAAATTCAGCAAAAAGACGTAAAAATTTATCTTTTTCTTTTGCTAAATCCTCTTTTAATTGCTCCTCGACAGACACCTCTTCTTGCTCTACAGAAACCTCTTCTGTCTCCACTGTATTTTCTTGTGCTTCAGAAACAGAGTTTTCTAACTCTTCTTCTTTATTTTTATCACTCATTTTTTAAGTCACTTTTTATTTACCAAATTTGAAATGGCAAAAGTACTGCCAATTCTTTAAAAATGTCAAAATGTCACGCAACTTTATAAAACATAAAATTAAATAAAGATTTTACATCGGAGAAATTTGCTCAAAAACCCTCACACAAGGAGTTTTTAATTCTATTTTTTATTATGTGTAGATACAATAGAAACTCTATCGCACAAGTCTTTAAGAGCTAAACGTATATTCGGAAACAGAAACACAAAACCTTCTTCTTCTATTTTTTTACTACTAACCCTCTGACTTGCAAATAAGAGATAAGACATTTTACCTAAAATTAAACGCATAATAATTACTGGTATATTTGGTAAAAATAAAGGGCGATCTACTGCTTTTGCTATTTCTCTTACCATTTTTGTATTAGTTACTGGATTAGGTCCTACACCATTAAAAATACCTTCTAAATTGTTTTCCATTACAAACAAAAACATTCTTGCTACATCTTTAACATGAATCCAAGATTGCCATTGCGCTCCATTACCAAAGGCTGCCCCAAGATAATGCTGTATTGGTTTTAGTAATTTTGGTAATGCACCTTTTTTTTCGGACAAAACTAATCCTATTCTTATTTTAGATAATGCAAAATTAAACGTTTTAAAAGCATCTATTTCTTGTTCCCAGGCACGTACAACATCTCCCAAAAAACTGGAATCAACTTCCTTTTCATCTTCCGTATAGTAATTTGATAAAGAATTAGGGTAAATACCTATTGCAGATGCAGAAATGAAAGAAGAAATTTCTCCTCCACCAAATTGTTGCAGTCCATTACGCAGCGTTTTTAAGGAATTAATTCTACTGTCTAGAATTTGTCTTTTATTTTCAGGTGTCCACCTGGTAGCTATAGAACTTCCCGCTAAGTTTATAATAGATGTTACTCCTAGAAAACATTTTACATCTATTTCCCCTTTGGAGGGGTTCCAATAAAAACCTCGACATTCTTTTGTACTTTCAATTTTATCTCTAGAAGTAGTTAAATAATGTACCAAAAAGTTCTTAGAAAGACAGCATTCTACAATCTCTCTACCAACCAAACCCGTAGCTCCTGTTATTAGGACTTTCATTCCTCAAAGATATAGGTTTTAATCCCTAATGAATATAGTTTTACAACCCTTTTAACAATAGATGTTAACTCATTGTTAGAAAACAAATAACTTCCTTCGCTTTTTAACTTTTTAGAGCTTAAATTCGGCTTTTATAACCTCTCAACATTTCTCTTTTCCCGGGAGGGCCAGGCAATCTTTCAACAATAAAACCAACAGCTTGCATTGCTCTACGCACACTTCCTTTTGCAGAATAAGTAACTAAGTATGCCTCTTCTTTTAATGCCAAGAACATAATTTTAAAAATTTCCTCCGTCCACAATTCTGGTTGTACACGAGCTCCAAAAGCATCAAAATAAATTAAATCAAAAGCATTATTATCTTCTATTTCTCTAAAATCTTTTTGTTCTTTTTTTAGCCTAAATTTTTCTGTAATCTTATTTTCATTCTCCCAAGTAACTGCATGCATTTTATGAAAAATATTTGAAAAGGCTTCCGCTTTTAACTCAGTTAAATAATTTAAAGAGCTTAATTCTTCCGAAGATACAGGATAAGCTTCTATTCCTTTATAATCAATAGTTAAATTTTGTTTTTCAGCCTCCATACAGGTAATTAAAGCATTTAACCCCGTACCAAAACCAATCTCTAAAATAGATAGATGCGTATTAGAAAATAGAGACAGCCCATGTTTTATAAAAACGTGATACGCCTCCTGTATTGCTCCGTGTTTGGAATGATATTGTTCATTCCATTCTGGTATATGAATGGTTTTAGAACCATCCGCTGTAGTAATTATTTCTCTCTTCACATTATTTTTTTAATAATACTCCTTCTGCCATAAAACCGTATGTCTTTTTTGTTTTTGTAATTTTAGCAATTTCTTCTTCTGACTTTCCAGAATCTTTTGCATAATGTTGTTGATCTTGTACACTCATCTCTTCTACAAAAGCATAGCCACTTACTACTACTTCTTTTCCTTCAATATCTTTAGGCATAAAAAAGCCATAATCTTTAAAACGAACCATAACTTCCTGCTTACCTTCTACATCTAATTTCATCCAACAACCTTTAGCCTTACAAACATCTGAGACTGTTGCCGAAAATTTCACCTTTATAGTATCTGACACCTTTAATTTTTGATATTTTTCCAACGCCATATCAAAAGAAATCATTTTTTTAGTATTTATATTTTCCCCGAAGGAAGAATATTCTAAAGTATTATTTTCATCCGATACAACTTCTTGTGAGTATACATTAACACACGTTACGAATAACACAATCAATATGTTAATTCTTTTCATTTTTATTAAAATTTAATTTTCACTTTACAAAACTGATTAATTTTAAATAAAAAAGGAAGTGTAACTCGTAAATTTTTCTATTTTTATTCTTTAAACCATTTTTCTAATGAACATTACAGAACAAAACATTACGATTGAGAAAGTAAAACAATCCAAAATTAATCAGGTAGATTTTGATAATTTATCCTTTGGGAGTGTATTCACTGATCATATGCTGGTCTGTGATTATAAGGATGGAGCTTGGGAGGCACCAAAAGTTGTACCCTACCAACCTATTACATTAGACCCTTCTTCTAAGATTTTCCACTACGGCCAATCTATTTTTGAAGGAATGAAGGCTTACAAAGACAAAGAAGATACTATCTGGTTATTCAGACCTTTAGAAAATCAAAAGCGACTTAATATTTCTGCTAAGCGTATGGCTATTCCTGAAATTCCTGAAGAATATTTTATGGAAGGACTTAAAACTTTACTAAAAGTTGATAAAGAATGGATTCCACAAAATGAAGGTAGCTCTCTGTATATTAGACCCTTTATTTTTGCCTCTGGAGAAGGCTTCCATGCCTCCCCGGCGAATGAATACAAGTTTATTATTGCTTGTGCTCCTTCTGGGGCTTATTTTTCTGGAAAAGTAAAAGTACTTATCGAAGAAAAATACTCTAGATCTGCAAATGGTGGTGTTGGTTATGCGAAAGCTGGAGGTAATTATGCTGGCCAATTTTACCCAACGCAATTGGCTGTTGACAGAGGCTATAATCAGGTAATCTGGACGGACGATAATACGCACGAATATATCGAAGAAGCTGGAGCAATGAATATTTTTGTTCGTATAAACGATACCTTAATTACGGGCCCAACAAGCGATAGAATTTTAGATGGAATAACTAGAAAAAGCATTTTAGAAATTGCCAAAGATGAAGGTATTAAAGCTGAAGTAAGAAAAATAACTGTTTCGGAAGTAGTTGCTGCAGCTAAAGATGGCTCTCTTAAAGAAATGTTTGGTGCAGGTACTGCCGCCGTTATTTCTCCTATTGCCGGATTCGGTTTTAGAAATACCGATTACGATTTACCAGAAATAGAAGACAGTATTGCTGAAAGATTAAAAAAGAGAATCACAGATATTCAATACAATAGAGCTGAGGATACATTTGGCTGGCGCTACAAAGTTTAATATTTCTATTTATTCAGTATAAAAAAAAGGGGGCGAATTGCCCCTTTTTTTTATACTAAATAACAAGATTACTTATCCAAAATCTCCTGAATATTTGGCTTAAAATAATTAGGCCCTTTTAACACCTTACCATCCTCCCTATATATAGGTTTGCCATCTGCTCCCAACTTACTCATATTACTTCGTTGAATTTCTTCAAAAACCTCTTCTATCTTATATTGCATACCATGTTCTAAGATAGTTCCACATAATATGTACAACATATCTCCCAAGGCATCTGCCACTTCAACCATATCATTATTAGTTGCAGCTTCTAAATACTCTTTATTTTCTTCATCCATTAGGTTAAAACGTAACTTATTTTTCGCCTCTCCTAAATCCGCCTTTTTGTCTTGACGTACTCCAAGCCCAAATGACTTATGAAATAACTCTACTGCTGCTATTTTATCTTTCATATTATTTTTTTATTGTTTTCCCTTAGATTTGCGTAAAAATATAAAAATATGTTCAGTACAGGGCAAATGATTTTTGCAGGACTTTTCGCAATCTCTTTTATCGCTATAATTGCGTTTTCTTACTTAAAAGACAAAAAAATGCATGCCAAAAACTATAAAGGAGTAAAATGGGTAGCTATTACCTTTATCATATTCTTAATATTCCTTTTCTGTATTAAGTTTATGTTCAAATATTAACTTTTAAATTACCTACACCACAAAAATGTAAGATTTGACAACATTATTTCAAAATACTGCGTATAATATAACAAACGTAGTAATTTTGCGTTATTCATTTAAAGGGGCAAAATAAACTAATGATGACATTCTTTACCATACTTTTTGTATTAATAGCGCTAAACGCGATAATGATGTTGTTTAGTCTTAAGAATATAAACCAAAAATCTAAATCTGGACAAGGCGAACTTTCTAATAACACAGACGCCAAAATATATCCAATAGATTTAGCTAATCCAAAGTACAAGAAAGCAGTATAGTTTATATCTTTAAGGTATGAAACAATTGTTGCTTGTATTTTTAGGTGGGGGCCTAGGTAGCGTTCTTAGGTATTATATATCCAAAACTTTCAACTCGTTTTTTCATAATATTTTTTTAGGCACATTTATAGTTAATATAATAGGATGCTTAGTCATTGGATTTGTATTAGGCCTGTCTTTTAAAAACAACCTCCTAACTCAAAATCAAACCCTATTATTAACCACTGGTTTTTGTGGAGGCTTCACTACTTTCTCGACTTTTGCTTTTGAAGGCCATTCTGTTCTAAAAACAGGAGATTTTTTATATTTTACAATCTACACCATATTAAGTATAATAATAGGTATCGCCTCTATTGCATTAGGGTTATGGTTATCAAAACTATAATCTAATTCCCTTTCTGCCCCTTCTACATATTATTTACTCTTTTTTGTCCAAAGAATACATCTAACAAAAGAAGATTTAGATGCGTACACCCTTCCATAATTTATCTATACCATCACAAAATTGAGGAATTTCTCAAAACAAATTCACACATTTTAAACTTATAAATTATAAAACCCATAATTTAACAGGGTATATTTATTAAAATAATAAAAATATACAACATACCCCCTATTTTTTTAGGGGGTATGTTGTTTTAACATATATTTGACCCCATAAACAACAAATTAGTCATGAAAAAAATCGAAGCAATTATCAGAAAATCAAAGTTTGATGATGTCAAAGAGGCACTACATCAAATAGAGGTTAACTTTTTTAGTTACTGGGATGTAACAGGAGTTGGCAACGAGAAACAAGGACATGTATACAGAGGTATCGCTTACAGTACAGCAGATATACAAAGAAGATACCTATCCATAGTTGTATCCGACGATTTCTTACAAAAAACAGTGGATGCACTTTTAGAAGCTGCCTACACAGGTAATGTTGGTGATGGAAAAATATTTGTTTCTGACATCCAAGAAGGATACAGAATTAGAACCAAAGAAAGCGGTCACGCAGGAATCAACTAAAAAAACTAACCAACAACTAAAATTATTACAATATGGACGCAGGATTATTTACAGCCAATAATGTATGGATGATGCTAGCAACAGCTCTAGTATTCTTTATGCATACCGGTTTCGCCTTTTTAGAAATAGGCTTAACAAGACAAAAAAACACAATTAACATTTTATTTAAAAATATATTTATTATTACAGGAGGCCTTCTTCTTTATTACGCTTGGGGTTTTAACTTAATGTACCCAGGTTTTGAGGACGGAGACATGGGAATTCTTAAATTCTCTATGGACAGCTTTGGAATATCTGCTCCTGAAAATGGAATGACAGCTGATTACGCAGATGGTGGATACACATGGTGGACAGATTTCTTATTCCAAGGAATGTTTGCAGCTACAGCGGCTACTATTGTATCTGGAGCTGTTGCGGAAAGAATGAAAATTGGTTCTTTCATGATTTTCACAGTTATCTATGTAGGTCTTGTATACCCTATAGTAGGAGCATGGAAATGGGGTGGTGGATTCTTAGACAACTGGGGATTCTATGACTTCGCAGGTTCTACATTAGTACACTCTGTTGGAGGATGGGCTGCATTAGTTGCTGTTGCATTATTAGGTTCTAGAATTGGAAAATTCGGAACCGATGGCAAACCAAAAGCAATACCAGGACACAACATACCTTTAGCAACTGCAGGAGTTCTTATTCTTTGGTTAGGATGGTTTGGATTCAACGGTGGATCTGTTCTTTCTGCCGACCCAGAATTAACTTCTTTAGTACTAGTTACAACTAGTTTAGCTGCTGCTGCTGGTGGATTTGGGGCTTTTATCACCTCAACAATACTATACAAAAACTTAGATTTAACAATGTTCTTGAATGGTATTCTTGGAGGTTTAGTAGGTATTACTGCTGGTGCAGATTTAATGTCTCCTAACGAAGCTGTTGTTATAGGCTTTATAGCTGGTATCATTATAGTATTTGGTGTTTCTTTAATAGACAAATTAAAATTTGATGATCCAGTAGGTGCTATTGCAGTACACTTAATATGTGGAACATGGGGAACATTAGCCGTAGGTCTTTTCGGTAGCATGGCTGGCTTTGACCAATTCCTAACGCAACTATACGGAGTATTAATAGTAGGTGCATTTTGCTTAATAACCTCAGGTATTATTCTAGGCGTACTTAAAGCTACTTTAGGATTAAGAGTTTCTAAAGAAGAAGAATTGGAAGGATTAGATATTCATGAACACGGAATGGATGCTTATTCTGACTTTAGAATGAACCAACACTAAAAAAACAATACGGAGTGTTGTTCTAACACTCCGTTATTTACACTTTTTTCACACAAACTAAAATAGTCCTCTTAAATAGAATGGACAAGAAAATTATTGAATTATGAAAACGATTATGAGTACAAAATCTTTAAAAAACATCTTCGCATCTGCTTTAATGCTAGCTGCAACAGCTACTACTTTCGCTCAGGAAGAAGAAGCTGCAGAAAAGCCAAAGTTAGAAATTAGCGGTAGTGTTGATGCTTACTATAGAACAACATTTAATGATGCAGGTGCTGCTACAACTGCTACCTCTACGTCATTTGCAAACCAAACAGGATTTGCTTTAGGTATGGCAAACTTAGTTGGATCATACGAAACGGGTTCTACAGGTGTAGTTGTAGATTTAGTTTTTGGACCAAGAGGTACTGAAGCTACTTTTAACAATGATGTCTTAAATGGCATTATTAATCAGGCTTACGTGTACTGGAATGTTTCAGAGAAAACTACTTTAACAATTGGACGTTTTAATACTTTCTTAGGATATGAAGTTATAGCTCCACAAGGAAATTTCAATTATAGTGTTTCTCATTTATTTTCCAACGGGCCTTTCTCTCATATGGGGCTGAAAGCTGACTTTGCTTTATCTGATGATGTAAGTTTAATGGTTGGTGTAATGAACCCATGGGATACTAATGACATTTCAGGAACTGGAGAGTATTCTTTTGGAACTCAATTAGGAGTTCATGGACAATACTTAAACCTGTACTATGACAGTGGCAAAAATGATGGCCTTGGTTTTGAAATAGATTATACTGGTGGATTCGATATTACTGACAGCTTTTTCTTTGGAATTAATGCTGCTTATAATAACAATAGCGAAACAGACACTGGATTCTACGGAGCTGCAATATACCCTCAAATTGCTACTTCAGATGCTTTCTCCTTAGGCTTAAGAGGTGAATATTTCGTTAAAACTGCTGATGGTTTTGAAGACGCCCCTGTAACTGCTTTAACATTAACAGGAAGCTTTACTAAAGATAATTTAATTATTAAGCCTGAAATTCGTTTAGATACTTTTGGAAATGATAATGAACCATATTTAGATAGCGATGGAAACGCAACAAATAATCTTTCTTCTTTTGCTTTAGCAGCAATCTACTCTTTCTAAGAAAGAAAACAAGTTCATAATGTTAAAGGCTCAGCAGCAATGCTGGGCTTTTTTATTTGTTATCGCTCTGAAAAGATTTAACACCTGCTAAAACTTTAACATTTAAATTATTAACACTAGGAACTATAGGGCAAGAGTATTTTTTATTGTAAACACAATAAGGATTGTATGCCTTATTAAAATCAATCTGCATTTTATTTCCTTCGGGTATTCTTAAATCTATATATCGTCCACCCGCATAGGTTTCCTCTCCATTAGACTCATCGGTAAACGGTAAAAACAAATAGTCTCTATACCCTTCTTCTAACATTAATTTCCTGTTCTGATACACCTCTAATTGGTGTTTTTCACCCTGTAAAACAAAGGTTAAGATACCATACACCACCTCTTTTGATTTTCTACCAGTTGTTGTCGGCATCATAAAAGGGATTGCTTCGGGAGTTCTTTCTAAATCAGCAATAACGATATAATTTACATCTGGTTTAAAGAAATCCAAACTTTCAAAATCTTTTCTATATCTATCTGGTAATGGAGAAGTTTCTGGATTAGCGTACTCTTTATTAAGTTTTCCTTGCCAATGCAAAACACTATTTACCAGAGTATCTTGTTGAACTATCTCGTTCTGCTTTTCTACATCATGATATTTTTTTTTCTGTTTACAAGACAATCCCAACACAGCAATAAACAGTAATAAATGTTTCATCCTAATATATTTTAATTAGACAGCGTAAAAATACAACATATACCTATTTTATTTTTAAGTGCAAAGTGCCGTTAAAGTAATTTACTACTTTTACACTTAAAGAAAACCGATGAAAATAACCCTATATAGTATTCTTGTAATTTTAACTTTAATTGGTTGCAATTTAAAAACCGAACCGGAACATTCTAATAAAAAAGATATGACGGATAGAGCTCTTCCCAAACTATCTCCAAATCGCTACAATGTTGCATTTCTTATCATGGACGGCACCTTCAATACAGAATTTACCGCCCCTTATGATATTTTTCAGCATACCAAATTCCGAAAAAACATAAAAGCAATGAATACGTTTACTATTGCAAATACCCTGAACCCAATTACAACCTTTGAAGGCGTTCGCATACTACCCGATTTTGATTACACGCAGGATTCTATACCTAAAATAGACATCCTAGTGGTACCAAGTGCTGAACATCATTTGGACTCCGATTTAAAAGACACTACTATGCTGAACTTTGTTAAAAAAGTAGACCAACAAGCTCTTTATATTACAAGTCATTGTGATGGGGCATTTGTTCTCGCCAAAGCTGGATTATTAAACAACGTTACCTCTACTACATTTCCCGGAGATATTAAGAAGTATAAAGAAACCTTCCCCCATTTAAAAGTAAAAGACAGTGTATTTTTTGTACATCAAAATAAATACATAACTTCTGCTGGTGGAGCAAAAAGTTTTGAAGCCGCCTTATATTTATGCGAGGTTTTATACGGAAAAGAAATTACCCAATCTCTTGCTGGAGGACTTGTTATTGATTGGAATTTAGATAAAGTACCACATCTTATTCTTCCGTAATTTCATAACGAGCCTCTTTTAAATATTTAGCAACAGTCTCATTAAATTCTGGGGTAATACGCAGCAAAGCAGTATGCTCTAGTTTATACAATTCTTCCTTATTTCTATACCCATTCATAAGAAGTTCTTCTAAATAGAACAAAGCGGTACCGTAATCTTCATTCTTAGCACTGATAGAAATTATATTTAAATAATTCTTATATTCTTTAGGAGATACAACTGTTTTAATCATATACACTAAATTCAAAGCTTCTTCATCCACCAAATCCGCTCCTTTAATTAAATCAATATAATCTTCCAATAATGCGTTTAAATAACCATCCAAACGTTTACCCAATTGCTTTTCTCCTAATTTGGAGCTATTTCCTAATTTCGTTATTTGCTCCATTTGATATTTCCACCAGCCCAAGTTATTATAATTATAGCTAGCAATATCTTCCTCTAAAAAGTAATTATAATCATCAATAGCAAAGGACTCCTTTAAAAGAATACCATTTTCCTCATTCTTTCTTGATCGGTATAATTTGCTTCTTTTTACATATTTTCGTTTTTCTTTTACAGAATCAATGTTCATTAAAGGACGGTACACATCTAACATTTGACTTAATATATTTTCAGCCAACAATGGTTTATTTTCCTTTAATAAGGTATTTATTCTCATTAAATTCTTCTGATAGGTTTCTCTAACAAAAAATGTATCTAACTCTTCTTTGTTTTTTGCCATTGCAGACAATTTAAAATACTCCAATGCAGAATTAAAATAAGTGCTTAGAGGCCATTCTTCTCCTCTACCATGAAATAACAATTGATTAGGGTATTTTAATTTATTTAAAAATTTTCTATTGTTTATCATATCAGAATATGAATAATCTTCCTTACCAACAATACCAATAAAATAATAAGGTTTTTTAACATCTAATACCTCTCTATTAGCCACAGAAGCACTTAAGGACAAAACTCCCGAAACACCTTTAATAAAAGCAGGAATAAGACTAGCAAACTTACCTCCTTCTTTATACCCTGCTGTATAAACTCTTTCTTTCTTAATTGGTAAAATAGAATACACTCTGTTAAACATTCTACTACTAATCAAAAGGTTTTTGGTAAGCGACAAAGAATCGTTAACATTATTTGAAGCTGCCAAAATATATTCTTGCTCTTCGGCCGCAGAAACAAACATACTTAAGGCTTGCTTTCCTTTATTTTTCATATTAAAAACAAATAATACTGGCCAAGCCTTATTTGTATTAAAAGAAGATGGTAAATAGAGAGAAAAGCTTTCCGCAAGAGTATCATGAACTTTTAAATTTGTCATAATAACCCCTTTTTTTAATCTTATTTCCTGAGCACCAACATTCCATGTTAACACAAATAATAGTAAAACACGTATAATTTTCATAGTACAATAGTTATCAAAAATCTAGCCAAAAAAAACAGATACTTAGAAAGATTAAAAAATTATTCCCCAATAGCTCCTATTTCTATTCCTTCAGAGTAAGCTACAGTAACTCCATGCATACTAAATGCCTTTTTAATAGCTTTATTCGTCTCAAAAGTAACTTCCCAATAATCATCTGGCGAAACATAAGGTCTAACAAGTAATTCTATATTGTGAGAATCGAAAGTACTAATACCTATTTCGGGCTTAGGATCTTTCATAATTTTAGGAATAGTAATCAACGCACCTTCTATAATTTCTTGAACTTTAGGAAAACTCTCTGCATAAGGCATTGTTACATTAATCTCTAAACGAATCATTCCTTTTTCAGAATAGTTAGTAACTATGGTATCTGTAATTTTAGAAT
Organism: uncultured Maribacter sp.; assembly: GCF_947496775.1. Taxonomy (GTDB): domain Bacteria; phylum Bacteroidota; class Bacteroidia; order Flavobacteriales; family Flavobacteriaceae; genus Maribacter_B. Next base: position 73,435 of record NZ_CANMDU010000001.1, read on the forward strand.
TTGGAATTATTAAAATCTTATTCCCTGGGGTTAGCACATCGGTACTGAATATGCCTATTTCTTCTACTTTACCAAACTTATCCTCTAATTGAATCCAGTCGCCAACTTTATAAGGCTTAAGAGTTAGTATTAATATCCCAGAGGCAAAATTACCCAAACTCCCCTGAAGAGCCATTCCTATTGCAAAACCAGCAGCAGCTAAAATAGCCACTAAACCAGTTAAATCTGCGCCTATTATCGTTGCTATAATAAATAAAACAGCGCCTTTAAGAACCACCCCAACAATAGAGGTTAAAAATGGCCTTAAAGTTGACGAAAAACCTGTTTTTTCAAGAGCCGTATTTGTCCATTCTACGAGCTTTTTTACAATCTTAAAACCTATCCAAAAAATAAGCCCTGCCATTATTATTTTAGGCAGAAAAAAAACTATTTTCTCCTGAGCAATTTCTAAATATTCGTAAATTTTTTCCGTATCCATGTTTCTAAAATAAAAGTAAAAATAAGCAACAACAAATTTTACTAATACTATTTAATAAAACTTACAATTTTGTTTTCCCAACAGGTGCATTTGTTACCACATTCGAAAGTATAATATGTGTTCTTGTTTCTCCATACTGTATCAATCTATCAATAAACTGCTCCAGATGAAATTGATCTTTCAAAACTACTTCCATAACAATATTCTCGTTTCCAGTAATCCTATAACAATTGACTACTTCTTCGAACTTAGGAATCACCGCTAAAAATGGTTTTAATTTCCCCATAAAAGCTTTTAAAGTAATTATTGCTTTTAATTGATGCCCCGTTAAGGCATGAGAAACTTTAGCATTATACCCCTCAATAATTCCTATATCCTCCATCTTCTTAACACGCTCCGCAACTGCCGGAGCTGTAAGTCCTATTTTACGTCCAATGGTAGCATATGATTCTCTAGCATTTTCTTGTAAAAAATGAAGTATTTTCCAGTTAAGTTCGTCTATTTTTGTTTTCAAAATTATTTTACGTTTATTTTTTGCTTTGCAAAGTATAATAACAAAAATACTAATTATTACAAATTAAATATTAAAAATAGCAACGTAACTTTATATTATAATAATTTTGCTAAAACTGTGTCTCACAAAAGTTTAAGAAAAACACCCGTCTACAGAAAAGCTCTTGAGCTTTGTATAATGAGCAGGGAGATTGCAAGCTATGTTTCCTTAAATAAGGATTTACTAAAGCTTTACAAATCTACTAGCTTAAGAGACTCTATTGCCAATTCTCTTTTAACAGATGCCATTCTTATTCCTCAAAAAATTGCACAGGCTGAATACACAGAATGTAGAACAGAACGATTAAAAAATGCGCTACACATAAATATTATGCTCCGTAATATTAGCTCCTATTGCACTGGCTTGGAAAAAGACGGTGTAAAAGAAAAAGAGTATATTCATTTATTAAGGACGGAGATTAACTTATTCCGAGTATCTTTTAAAAATTGGAGAAAATCTTTAGCTTAAACATTTTTTTTCTTAATTCTACATATTTTATTTAGTTTGATATAGATAATGTGCTAATTTTGAAAGCTAAAATAGCACATCTTGAAAACTTCCATTTTAATTCATTGCCCAGATAAAGCCGGAATAATAAGTACAGTAACAGCATTTATACATTCGAATGGCGGCAACATTATTTATTTGGACCAACATGTAGACAAAGAAGCTAATGTGTTTTTTATGAGACTCGAAAGCGATTTTGAACAATCTACATTTAACCTGACAAACTTTAAATCTGAATTCGAAAATACTTTAGCTAAGCCATATCAAATGGAATGGAGTATTAACACCGATGAAGAAAAAAGTAAAATGGCTCTTTTTGTATCGAAATACAATCACTGTCTTTATGATTTATTAAGCCGTTTTAAATCTGGTGAATTAAATGTAGAAATTCCATTTATATTAAGCAATCATAATGATTTAAGGCATATTGCAGAACAATTCAATATACCCTTTTACCATATACCAATATCTAAAAGCACGCGGGAAGAAGCCGAAAAAAAACAACTACAACTATTACAAGATAACAATATAGATTTTATTGTTCTTGCAAGATATATGCAAATTGTAAGCAGTACTGTTATAGAAAAATTCCCCAATACTATTATAAATATTCATCATTCCTTTTTACCTGCATTTGCTGGAGCAAAACCTTACCATGCCGCATTTAAAAGAGGAGTGAAAATTATTGGAGCAACTAGCCATTATGTAACCGAAGAATTAGATGCTGGACCAATTATTGAACAGGATGTAACTACTGTTTCCCATTCCCACTCTATTAGCGATTTTATTGCAAAAGGAAGAGATCTGGAGAAAATTGTATTATCACGTGCCGTTAAGCTTCACCTTCAAAGAAAAACTATGGTATACAATAACAAAACAGTAATCTTCTCATAAAAAATCAATTAAATAATTAAAACTACGTATTAATGACCAAAAGAATTCTTCCTTTATTTTTTATACTCTTTACATTCTCTTGTGGAGAACTACAACAAATTGTAAATCAATTACCCCAAGAAACAAATGGTATCGGAAATATAGAAATAGCCAGTGGTCTACAAGAGGCGCTGCAATTTGGTATTGATAAACAAGTGACCAAACTTACCCAAAAAGATGGTTTCTTTAAAAACGAATTAGTAAAAATAGTTTTACCAGAAGAATTGCAAAAAGTAGACAAAACCCTACGGAATATAGGATTAGGGCAATTAGCGGATGAAGGCCTTAAAGTTCTTAACCGGGCCGCCGAAGACGCAGTAAGTGAGGCCACTCCTATTTTTGTAGATGCTGTAAAGAATATTTCATTTTCAGATGCCAAAAGTATTTTATTAGGTTCTGATAATGCCGCTACGCAATATCTTACCAAAGCCACAAAAAGTAATTTATATAATAAATTTCAACCTGTAATCTCCAATTCTTTTAAAAAGGTTGGTGCAGAAAGAATTTGGAAAAATTTAATTACAAAATACAACAACATACCATTAACAAACGATGTTAACCCTGACATTACTGAATATGTAACACAAGAGGCTCTCTCTGGTGTATATACTATGATTGCTGTAGAGGAAAAGGAAATAAGAACAAAAGTATCATCCAGAACCACTGATTTGCTTAAAAAAGTGTTTATTCTTCAAGATTAAGAAGAAAAGATTACACTATAAACAATAAATTTAACATTTCTACGTTAAAAATTGTAAGAGAACCTGAAAATACAATCTTTTGATAATTTAATAAAGATGTTGTCTAAGGATTTATATACAAAACTATTTGAGTTAGTAATTTTTGAGTTAGTTAGTTAAAACCGGTGGGAGCACCGGTTTTTTTTTTAATCTATTAATTTCACAAAAAAAACAAAATTTTACCAATAATAATCTTTCTAGTGTTTAAAACCTCTTGTTTACTTACTTTTACCATTCGCTTTTCTAATTAAAGTAATATAACCACTCATGAGAAAACTAAGAATCTTAATCACATTCTTATTATTATCAATCAATTTATATCCTTCTCTATTAAAAATAGAAATAAAGAAAGATGTACATAAACGAGTATTCGTTCATAGCTTTCATAAAAAAACTAGCAATACATTTAACGAGAAAAAGGATTTCGAAACTTTAGAAAGTAATACCTCAGCTTTAAAAAAAAGTAACAAAATAGCTCTTAGAAAAGAATTAGTTCCAAAATACAAAGAACAGCCCTTTACAGATAAAAACAAATCATCTAATTTATCGGATAGCACGCCAAAAACAATTAATAAAAATAGCGTTTCTGAAAAATATACTCCAGGCGTTAATATTTGGTCTTTTATATATCTTTATGTATCCTTAATAGGCTTTTATATTACTATTGTTATACACTTTAACAAACAAATTGATTCGATAGCTAAAAAGCTAATTAGTGCTTTTCTATTCACACATTCTATTTTTATCATTCATATATTCTTATTCCTAAGTAACTACCAGTTCAATCTCCCACATTCCTACTTAATATCTACGGGATTTTCATTTCTATACGGCCCATTACTTTACTTTTATTTTAAACGAATAACAGAAAAGTATGTTTTTAAACCAAAAGACCTTATTCATCTTCTACCGACTTTGTTAATGTTTATTTATTTAATACCAAAATATTTACTACCAGCAAGCGTAAAGTTAAAAATACTTATAAGTGAGGCAAGTGGCTATACTTCAGAAAATTCTTCTGAATTTATTACTATAATGACACTTAAGATAATATCCTTATTCCTATATGGAATCTTCATTAGAAAAATATTCTTAAAAAGCCAAGAGAACACTAATCTCTCCAACCAAAATAAACAATGGAAAAAGAACATTTACAGAATACATTTTCTATATCTAATTTGCTATTTTTTCTATGGCTTTCTTTCTTTATACAACATTAACTCTGGGCTCTTTTTTAATATGCAAATATTTGCAATGGCAATTATGATATTATACATAGGATACTCAGCGAATGCGCAACCCGCTGCTTTTAGTGGTAGCATTAACACAAATAGCAATCAACAATTGAAATACCAAAAATCCGGATTAACAGATAACTTCTCTAATGAACTTAAAGATAGTCTTATCCGTCTCTTTGATATAGATAAAATTTACAGAGAAAATCAGATTAATTTAGAATTATTAGCAAAAAAATTAGATACTACCAAGCACAATACATCGCAAGTAATAAATGAACATTTTAAAATGAATTTTCATGAGCTCGTAAATTGGTATCGCATAAAGGAAGCTAAGGACATTTTAGATAAGGATGTAGCCAAGAATTTAAATATTATTGATATTGCATATGAGGTTGGATACAATAACAAAGTAACATTCAACAAAGCATTCAAAAAAGAAACATCACAAACTCCTAAGCAATATCAAAAACAAATAAGAAGCAAAAATTGAGTTATTTTGTTTTTATATTAAACCGTAACTATCATTAAAAGGTAAAAAAAAGGTAACAATACGTCGGCATTGGTAATAAATTATAAGGATTGCCTATTTATTTTTCAGCAAAGTCTTTCTTTGGATTTTTAAATAACAGCCTTGACTACCAACTAGCTTCTAAGTATAAAATTAGTCGTTTTTAAATTTGAATTAGCCATCAAACGTCAAGGCTTTATTTATATTCATCCTAAAACCCGGAAAGGTACCCTATAACCATATTATTATACAATTGTGGTTGCTCCACGTTAACAACATGACCACAATCCTGCACCACAAATAAATTAGAACTACTATGTTTATCTGCAATTTTACGAATTGCTGGAAGGAAAAGGTAATCTTCTTCTCCCATTATATAAAGTGTCGGGATTTTTATTTCTACCGATCTAAAGAAATGAAGTATTGGTTTTAAATTCACCGCCAGTCTAAACCATTTAAGAAACTCTTCTTTATATATTTTTTTTGATTCTTTAATAAACAAATTCCTAGATTCCTTATGGTTCCTATAAGGCATTATTAAAAAAATAAAGACATTATATAGTTTATGGTATGGCACTATTTTTTTTAATAACATACCAGTTCGCAAAATTAATCTAGATTTAAAACCCAATTTCATAATTGCCCCACCCATAATCATGCTTTGCACTCTTTCTGGGTGTTTTTCTGCTATTGTACGTATTATAATTGTACCAAGAGAAATACCTATAAAATGAGAGGTATTAATTCCTTCAAAATCTATAACTTCTATTATATCCTCGGCAAGAGTATCAAAAGTATATAATTCTTGTAATTCCTCTACAAAATCAGAAGAAACAGAAGCTCCATGTCCTTTTAAATCTAAGAGAAGAACATTAAAATGTTTTCTAAATTCTCGGACTTGCTTATGCCATATAATGGAACTCCCTCCTGCTCCGTGCACAAAAGTGACCCAAGTATTAGAATTCTCGTGTATATATTTAGTATAATTAAGCAATGTATTCTGTTTGCCACCCTTTTTTTGAGCAGAACACAATGTATTAAAACTTTTTCAACTTTCGATGAAATACACTTTTTTTTAACATTCTTAATTTTTTTTAATAGTAACAAATCGCAAAAAAGATAAATGGCAAAAATATTAGTTGTACGTCATAGCAAGGGCTAGTCCGGATCCAGATTCTGATCGTATATTTGCATACACATTAACTACAACTATGGAAAAGCAATATTGTAAAGTTGGGTCTACCACCCCTTTAGGCAACGGAAATCAATCTATTTCTTTATTAGAGTATCAATATCAAAACTTTATGGAGAAAGCCAGTAACATAAAATATTCCGATTCGAAACTTGGAGAATTTTTTGAGTTAAAAGCTAAAAAAATAAAAAAAGACTTAGAGAATTTAATGCATTAATTATTTTAATTTTTGCAATTCTACCTCCATTTGTATCTGCAATACCGAGGCACTTTTTGCAGCTTTTTCCGCAAAATCAATTCCTTGGGAAGCGTATATTATCCCCCTAGAAGAATTTACAAGCAAACCTACTAGACTATTCATGCCGTATTTACAAACCTCTTCTAAACTACCTCCTTGCGCTCCTACTCCTGGAACTAATAAAAAGCTTTTAGGTACAATTTTTCTTATATCTGTTAAAAAAGTAGCTTTGGTTGCGCCTACTACATACATTAAATTTTCGGAATTGTCGTAGGTAACAGAAGTTTCTAAAACTTCTTTATACAACTCTTTTCCATCTATTAGTTTTGTTTGAAAATCAAAAGCCCCCTTATTAGATGTTAACGCAAGTAATATTGTATGCTTATTCTTAAACGCTAAGAACGGCTCCACAGAATCCTTTCCCATATAGGGTGCTATGGTAACGGAATCGAAATTCATATCCTCAAAAAAAGCTTTTGCATACCTGGTAGAAGTATTCCCTATGTCTCCTCTTTTTGCATCTGCAATAGTAAAAATTTCAGGATGTTTTTCATTTAGATACTTTATAGTTTTATCTAAAGCAACCCAACCTCTTATACCATACGCTTCATAAAACGCAATATTAGGTTTATAAGCTACACATAAATGATGCGTAGCATCTATAATTGCCTTGTTAAATGCAAATAAAGGATCTTCTTCTTTTAATAAATGAGAAGGAATTTTCTCTAAATCGGTATCTAATCCAATACATAGAAAGGATTTTTTTTTATGTATTTGCTCTACTAATTCTGTTGTAGTCATTTTGTTTTAAAAAATTCCGGAAGCTTCTTTTAATTTTTCTGTATTCTCTACTAAACTAAGCTCATCTATTATTTTTTGAATATCGCCATTAATAATATTCTGCAAATCGTACAATGTTAACCCTATTCTATGATCTGTAACCCTTCCTTGCGAATAATTGTAAGTTCTAATCTTGGCTGAACGATCACCACTACTAACTTGCGAATTTCTTTTAGCCGCATCCTCCTCTTGTTTCTTTGCTAACTCTAAATCATACAAACGAGAACGTAACACTCTAAAAGCTTTTTCTTTATTTTTATGCTGAGATTTTTGATCTTGGCATTGCGCCACCAAACCTGAAGGAACGTGCGTTAAACGAACTGCTGAATATGTCGTATTTACCGATTGCCCACCTGGACCGGAAGAACAGAAAAAATCTATACGCACATCTTTTGGATCTATTTGAACATCAAAATCTTCGGCTTCTGGCAGAACCATTACAGTAGCAGCACTTGTATGTACCCTACCTTGGGTTTCCGTTTGTGGCACTCTTTGCACACGATGCACTCCCGCTTCAAACTTTAGTGTACCGTACACATCTGCTCCACTAACTTCAAATTGAATTTCTTTATATCCACCATTAGTACCTTCACTTAAATCTATAACGTTAGTTTTCCAACCTTTAGATTCGCAATATTTAGTATACATTCTAAACAAATCTCCAGCAAAAATACTTGCTTCATCTCCACCTGTTCCAGCTCTTATCTCTACCACAACATCTTTAGCATCCTCTGGATCTTTTGGAATCAGCATTAATTTAATATCGTCTTCTAATTGCGGCAAGGATTCTTTAGCTTCTTCTAACTGCATTTTGGCCATTTCTACCATTTCAGCATCGCTCCCATCCGCAAGTATTTCTTCAGCCTCTTGAATATTATTAGTAAACGCAAGGTATTCTTCACGCTTATCCATCAAATCTTTAAGATCTTTATATTCTTTGGTTAATTGAACGTAACGCTTTTGATCCGAAATAACATCTGGTTGAATTATTAAATCCGATATCTCATCAAAACGCTGCTTAACAATATTTAATTTATCTATCATAATCTTACATCACTTGGATTGCGAATTTACAATAAATTTGCACATTTTATACCATTAAAGAATCAAGTTAAAACAAGGAACAGGTATTAAAAAGGCAACTACTTTAGAATGGCATTATCTAAAATTAAACCATTTGTTTTATGAATTCTATTGTTATCATCTACAAAAATAGCCTCTGTTCCGCCTAGTTGATTAATTAAAGATACCCCTTTATCTAGACCCAAAACGAGAACAGCGGTGACTAAAGCATCACATAATTCTGCACTTTTAGCAAATACGGTTGCTTTTTTTAATCCTCTTACGGGGCTACCTGTCCTTGGATCAAGGATATGCCCGTATTTTTCCCCTTTAAAGCTTACGTATTTTTCATATACATCTGTAGTGGAAACAGATGATTCTAAAATGGGTAACCAAGTAAGTATTTTATAATTACTAACTGGGTCCGCCACTCCCAACAACCATTTTTCACCACTTACTTTTGTACCCCAAGTAGTTATATCTCCAGAAGCATTAATAACACCTGAAATTACTTGATTAGACATTAAAAGTGCTTTAGCTTTATCTACAGCGTACCCTTTTCCTATGGCTCCAAAAGAAATACGCATTCCCTTCTTTTTTAAAAATACAGTTTGCTCTTCTTTATTTAGAATAATATTTCGATAACCAACACTACTAATTGAGGTGCTTATTTCTTCTTTAGTAGGTGGATATTTCATTTTACCATTAAACTGCCAAACATTTTTTTTTGAAGCAAACGTTATATCAAAAGCTCCATCCGTTATTTCAGAAATTTGTATTGCTCTTTCTATCAAAGCAAACAATTCCATTTTAACTTTTACAGGTTTAATACCTGCATTTTCATTTATTTTATGCGTTTCTGAATTAGAATCCCAAGAAGAAATTAGTTTATTTATTCGGTTGATTTCTGCCGCAGCTTCTTCAATATTAATATAACCAAGCTCTTCGTTAACCGCCACTACGGTAATACCAAAAGATTCTCCCATGAGAGGAACACTTTTCTTTACGGTTACATATTTTTTCTCTTGACTGTACCCAACAACAACCAGAAAACCAAAAAACAACGTAATAAAGGTTTTCACTAGGTATTTTTTTTGTAGAATTAGATTTGGTTTTATTAAGTATTCTTATTCAAATACACGTAAGGTAGTACCTGTAAGCTCTGTATTGTAGATTTTTAACGCTTTAGCAGGATTACTGTCTACCTGATTTAATGGCGTACCATCTTGAGAAAATTTAGAACCATGAACATCGCAATAAAAAAGATCTTGATTTGCCTGAAAACGTACTTGATCATACCCTTGATGACTACAAATTTGACTTGCGGCCACAAAATCTCCGTTTGCATTCTTTGCCACAACCACTAAATCCTTTAAAATAAAGTCTCCAGAGTTGGCTAGTTTACTCCCTTCTGATGAAGACAAATCTATTGTAAAATCAATTCCAGTAGGTAGTGGCAATATTTCTCCATTTTCTTCATCTTTGGAGCATCCACCCAAACAAGGGAATAGTACCGCAAAAGCAGCTCCTGCTCCTATACTCTTTAAAAACTCTTTACGCTCCATAACAAACCTATTTACTCGATAGTCGATATTAAAATACTCCGAGATACTCCTCGAAATAAGATCAGGGTTTAACTAATACTACATGGACTTCCCCAAGGTAGTTCATTAAGTAAAACGGAAGAATAATAGTATTCGTATGCCTTAATAAACAAAGGTTCCAAACTCACTTTGAATGGTCAGTTTTTTGGAAGAAAATTCTTCCACCTTACCTATTATCTGAGCATCTACATTAAACTCTTGAGCTATTTTAATTAGATCCTCTGCAACATCCGAATTAACATATGCTTCTAATCTATGACCACAATTAAAAACTTGATACATTTCTTTCCAATCTGTATTAGATTGTTCTTGTATTAGTTTAAACAATGGAGGAACAGCCATCATGTTATTTTTTACAATATGTAAATTATCTACAAAATGCAAAATCTTGGTCTGCGCTCCTCCACTACAATGGATCATTCCATGAATATCATCCGAAGAATATTTCTCCAAAATTCTTTTTACAATTGGCGCATATGTTCTTGTCGGAGATAACACCAATTTACCTGCATCAATAGGAGAATCCTTAACACCATCTGTTAATTTTACATTACCAGAATACACCAAATCTTCTGGAACGGAAGCATCAAAACTTTCTGGGTACTTAGCTGCTAAATATTTAGAAAAAACATCATGCCTTGCCGAAGTAAGGCCATTACTTCCCATTCCTCCATTATATTCCGACTCATAAGTTGCCTGACCGTAGGAAGCAAAACCTACAATAACATCGCCAGCCTTAATATTTGCATTATCTATTACATTACTTCTTTTTACTCTAGCAGTAACCGTTGAATCTACAATAATGGTACGAACCAAATCTCCTACATCCGCAGTTTCTCCGCCAGTAGAATGTATTGTAATTCCGTGCTCCCTTAAATCCGAAATTATTTCTTCTGTACCGTTGATGATTGCGGAAAGAACCTCTCCTGGTATTAAATTTTTATTTCTTCCAATAGTAGAAGACAGCATTATATTATCTGTAGCTCCAACACAAATAAGGTCATCAATATTCATTATTAGTGCATCTTGCGCTATGCCTTTCCATATAGAAACATCTCCTGTTTCTTTCCAGTACATATAGGCTAACGAAGATTTTGTTCCAGCTCCATCCGCATGCATTACCAAACAATAATCAGAATCATTAGTTAAATAATCTGGCACTATTTTACAAAACGCTTTAGGAAACAATCCTTTATCAATGTTCTTTATTGCATTATGCACATCTTCTTTAGATGCAGAAACCCCTCTTTGATTATACCTTTCACTATTAGATGAACTCATTACTTAAATATTTGTGGCAAAAATAACAGAAACCTTAAAGATGTAAACTATAATTAATACTTTATCTACATTATTTAATGAACAACAACTCTCTATACTTAGTTAATGGCCATAATTGATTGTCTATTAATTGCTCTAACTTATCGCAATGGTATCTAATTTCATCAAAATAAGGCTTCACATTTTCACAATAAGCATTTGCTTTTTTAGCACTTTCCTTTAGCTTATTTGCTTTTTTCCGTGCATCGGTCATATTATCTGTCAACTTTTTAAGAGAAACCATATGTTCGGCAATTTCTTCTAAAATAGTAAGTTGTCCATCTGCTAATTTCTTATGTGCTGCTCCATAAATATCTTTTAAACCTATAACATTTTGCATTAGTTTATTTTGATATTCTATCGCAGCGGGTATTATATGATTATACACCAGCTCATTTAAAACTCTACCCTCAATTTGTAAGTGTAAAATATAAGTATCTAGCTCTACCTCTTGTCTTGCCTTTACCTCTACCTCACTCATTACTTTAGTAACTTTAAAAAGCTCTAAAGTTTCTTTTTTAGTAAGTACTTTTAATGCCTCAGGAGTAGTTTTGTTATTGCTTAATTTTCTTCTTTTCGCCTCCTTTTCCCAATCTTCACTGTACCCGTCTCCATCAAAACGAATTCGTTTTGATGTCTTTATATACTCTCTTAAAACGTTAAAAATTGCTTCATCCTTCTTAAGACTCTTTTTATCAACAAGAGCATCTACCTCTTTTTTAAAGTCTCTCAATTGTTTTGCTACAATAGTATTTATTATAGTCATTGGTTTCGCACAATTGGTTTTAGAACCAACCCCACGCATTTCGAATTTATTCCCTGTAAAAGCAAAAGGAGAAGTTCTATTACGGTCGGTGTTATCTAGTAAAATTTCTGGTATTTTACCAACAACATTAAGCTTTAATTCCGTTTTTTCTTCTGGAGAAAGTTTTCCTTGCGAAACCCCCTCTAGCTCATCTAAAACCCTACTTAGCTGAGACCCTACGAATATCGAAAATATTGCTGGCGGAGCTTCGTTTGCTCCTAATCTATGATCATTACTTGCCGATGCAATAGAAGATCGTAACAATTCCTCATACGTATCTACCGCTTTAATGGTATTTACAAAAAAGGTTAAAAATTGTAGGTTTTTCATTGGGGTACTACCTGGACTAAGAAGATTAACGCCAGTATCTGTAGCTAAAGACCAATTATTATGCTTGCCCGAACCATTTATATCTGCAAAAGGTTTCTCATGAAAAAGTACTTTAAACCCATGTTTATCGGCTACTTTCTCCATTACATCCATCAGTAAAAGATTGTGATCTATCGCTAAATTTGCCTCTTCAAAAACCGGAGCCAATTCAAACTGATTTGGTGCAACCTCATTATGTCTGGTTTTTACAGGTATGCCTAATTTAGTACACTCCTGTTCCAATTCGCTCATAAAACCTAAAACTCTATTAGGAATTACACCAAAATAATGGTCATCTAACTGTTGGCCTTTTGCAGCAGTATGGCCTATTAATGTTCTTCCTGTTAAAACAATATCTAATCTAGAATGCGCTAGAGCTTTATCTATTAAAAAGTACTCTTGTTCCCAGCCTAATGTAGCATTAACCTTAGCCACAGTTTTATCAAAATATTTAGCCACAGCAGTAGCTGCCTCGTCTACGGCATGTAGTGCTCTTAATAAAGGAGCTTTATTATCTAAAGCCTCTCCTGTGTAAGACACAAAAACGGTTGGAATACATAGTGTAGTACCATATATAAATGCTGGAGATGTGGGATCCCATGCAGTGTAACCACGAGCTTCAAAAGTATTTCTTATTCCTCCACTAGGAAAACTAGAAGCATCTGGTTCTTGCTGTACCAATTGTCCTCCTCCAAATTTTTCCAAAGCAGTTCCATCTGGCAATAAATCAAAAAAAGCATCATGTTTTTCTGCCGTACTACCTGTTAAAGGCTGAAACCAATGCGTATAATGTGTTGCCCCCATAGATATTGCCCAAGCTTTCATGGCTTCTGCAACTTGGTCTGCAATCTTCCTATCTATTTTTGTTCCAGAAAAAATAGCTCCTTGCACACTTTCTAAAGCATCCTTGGTAAGATATTGCAACATTTTATGTTCATTAAAAACATTTGCACAAAATAACTCAGACCTTCTTCCACTCTCTTCTATCGTTTTACTCTCTCTTTTTGCACTTTCTGAAATTGCTTCAAATCGAATTTTAGACATAATTTCTTGTTCTAAATAAATAATTGATTTTAAAAATATATCAAAATTACTATCAAAAATTAGATATTTAACAATTTCCCCTGTAAAAATTAGGGCAAAAAGAAAAAATACATACTTTCAACAGATTTACCCCCCTGAAATTTAGAAGATAAGGACAAAAAACATATTTTTGTTCGAATCTAAAAGAATTACAATAATAATATTATGGCAAAAATTAAATTAGAATACCTTTGGTTAGATGGTTATAAGCCAACTCAAAATTTGAGAAGTAAAACTAAGGTAGAAGAGCATGAAAACTTCCAAGGTACAATAGAAGAATTAGGAAACTGGTCTTTCGATGGTTCATCAACAAAACAAGCTTCTGGAGGAGCCTCTGATTGTATTTTAAAGCCTGTTGCTATCTACCCAGATCCAGCTCGTATCAATGGATATTTAGTAATGACTGAAGTATTGAGTGCCGATGGAACTCCACATGAGTCTAATGGTCGTGCTACTATTGAAGATGATGATAACGATTTCTGGTTCGGTTTTGAGCAAGAATACTTTATCATGGATAGAAAAACTCAATTACCTTTAGGATTCCCTATCGGTGGTTACCCAGGACCTCAAGGTATGTACTACTGTTCTGTTGGTGGAAAAAACACTTACGGAAGAGACTTCGTAGAAGAGCATGCTAACTTATGTATTGATGCTGGATTAAACTTTGAAGGAATTAACCAAGAAGTTGCATCTGGACAATGGGAATTCCAATTGTTTGCTAAAGGAGCTAAGAAAGCTGGCGATGAAATTTGGATTGCTAGATATTTATTAGACCGTTTAACAGAAAAGTACGGATGGTACATTGAATACCACCCAAAACCAATCAAAGGAGACTGGAATGGTTCTGGAATGCACGCTAACTTCTCAAATTCAATCTTGAGAGAATGTGGTTCTAAAGAAAAGTACGCTGAAATCTGTGAAGCTTTCCGTCCTGTAACTAAAGAACACATTGAAGTTTATGGAGAGTATAACGAGCAACGTTTAACTGGTGATCACGAAACTGCTTCTATTAAAGATTTCTCTTGGGGTGTTTCTGATAGAGGAGCTTCTATTCGTATTCCAATTATCGCTGTAGAAAAAGGATATAAAGGATGGTTAGAAGATCGTCGTCCAGCTTCAAACGGAGACCCATACAAAATTGCTGCAAGAATTATCAAAACTGTTAAACCAGTTAAATAATCTTAACAATTTTATACTATAAAAAATCTCCTTTGCAATATGCAAAGGAGATTTTTTAGTTATTAAATGTTAACACTTTATTTCCAAGTGGACAAAGCTCTTACAGCCTCATCTGTATAATCTGTAAAAACACCATCTACTCCTGCGTTAAAAAATAAATGATACTCACTTTCATGATTACCATTACTCCACTTTACATCTTCATTTCTAAAAGTATAAGGGTGCACTTTTAAATCATATTTATGTGCTAAACTTATAAAGTTCGTTTTTGGTAAAATAGTAATATCACCTGCTTCATCTTTTGCAAAAGATATAATAAATGGTTTCCATGGACCTATGCCATCTGCATAATTAGCAGTATAACGCATTCCTTCTTCTGTTGTAAAAAATTCATACGTTCTAGTATCTCCATTAGCATAAAAGTCGTATGGCGCTGCATAAGAAATAAAATCTCCTGCTGGAACATTAAAATCTAATGAGCCATCTGCATTCACATTATACGTAGATATTAGTTGTACTAATTTTACAGTAGATTTTGTATTTATGTACTGTAAAGGAGCTACTTCAAAACACTGAACAAAAACTGGTGCTTCATAAGAATTCCACCCTGCTTTTTCTAACACTTCTAATAATGCATCTTCAAAATTATAACCTAATTGGCTATGAAAATAAGGATGTTTCATTTCTGGATAAATACCTACAGTTTTCCCAGATGTGGTTTTCCTAGATTTAGCCAAAGCTATTATCTCTTGGATGGTTGGTATAGAATACAAATTATCAAACTGATTAGACCTGTCCGATCTAGCCTGTTTAGCTTTTAAGGTTTTTATTTCTTCCAAAGTAAAGTCAGAAACAAACCAATCAGTTATTTCTTTACCATCTAATTTCTTAGTAGATTTTAAATGTGCATATTCCGGCATATCGGCAACATTTGTAGTTCCGGAAATAAAAGGTTCATGACGAGCTACCAAGGCCCCATCTTTTGTCATTACTAAATCTGGCTCAATAAAATCTGCCCCCAACTCAATGGCTTTAGCATAAGCTTCTAAAGTGTGCTCTGGGTAGATAGATTGTGCTCCCCTGTGCGCAATTACTAGAGGTTTATCTTGTTTTCCTCCAGAAGGTCCTCCCCCAACAAAATCGTCCACTTTGTGACAAGAATTTAAACCCAACATAAGGGTTACAATTGATACGGATACTAATTTTAGGTTTTTCATAATAATCATAGTTTTAGATTACCATAAAAAAACAAAACCCATATTAACGAATTTATAATCTAATATTACGCAATTAACACTATTAGGTTTCCTTAATAAATTTTAGAAACCATAAGTTAACTTTACTCGAGAATAAAAGTTTAAATACTCTGAAGTTATTTATTTAAGAGACTGTTAAATAAACAAAGGTTATATATATTCCTAAAAGTAATATCCCATCTCTCCAACCTAATCGCAAGCCTTTTGGAACAAAAACTAAAGGGAGGATAAGAAAAGAAATACCCAACATCCAAAAGATATCAAAATCTAACAACCCTTGATCAACAACGGTAATTGGTGTTATAATAGAGGTTATACCCAATACTGCCAATAAATTAAAAATATTAGACCCTATTAAGTTCCCTACGGAAATTGCTTTTTCCTTTTTTAATATTGCAATAATAGAAGCTGCTAACTCCGGAATACTTGTTCCTACAGAAACAACTGTTACACCTATTACACGTTCACTAACCCCATATAATGTTGCTAAACCAACCGCACCATTTATTAATAATTCTGAGCCCCCCCATAATGCTACACCGCCAATACCCAGAAACAAAACTACTTTGTATAACTCTAAAGGAGTTTCATCCTCCTCATCCATATCTTCTTCAACAGCTTTCTTTTGAAAACGTAACAAATAAACTAAAAAGGCAAAAAGAAATACTACCATAATAATACCCTCATACTGCTCTATAACTCCATCTGTGTATATAAAACCAAAAAACAATAAGGATGCTAACATCATTACTGGCCAATCTGTAGTATAAAAGGTCTTTTTAACATCTATTGCACCCAATACTATTGTAACTCCTAAAACTAAACCTAGATTAGCAATATTAGAACCTACAACATTTCCTAAAGCTAAATCTGGAGAACCATTTAAAGCAGCTTTAATACTAACGATTAACTCTGGCGCAGAGGTAGCAAAAGACACGACAGTCATCCCCACTACAATTTTAGGAATATTTAATCTATAAGAAATTGCAACTGCCGATTTAAGTAACCAATCTCCTCCAGCAATTAATAAAGTTAATCCTAAAATTATATATAAAATATTCTGCATCTTTAAATTTTGTGCAAATATAAGTGAAGATTTTGGCTTTAAACCATCTCTTTTTAATCCTTTTATTTTTATAAAAACACCACTAATTTATATGCCACTATTAATGAAAATGAAAAAAAATGGTCAAAAATTAACAAAAAAGCCCTTGCAATAAACAATTACATCAAAATATGCTCTACATTTATTACAGAATATAACTATAATTTAATAATAAAATTACATTTAAAAACATAAATGAAGAGAATGTATAAAATATTGATATCATAATCATCATATTAGTTACATATATGCATTTAATTATATCGATTTAACTAAAATTCCTTGTAAGTGAATATTTAATTTATATATATTGATTGAATAATCGATTATTACTTCCTTTTTTATTAACCTTTTAAAATCAAAAAAAATATGATCACGCTCGCAAAATTTTTATTATTAATTATTCTATCAGTAATTATCCTTATTGCTCAAGTAGTATCATATAGGCCTATATAAAAACAGACTGTCATTGGGCAGTCTTTTCTTTTTAATTATCTTTCAGCGACTAATTAAAAGACATATTAAAATGAACAACAAATTGAAATTACTCGTAATTTTTCTTGCAACTATCTATTCCTGTACAGAAGAACCTAAAAAAGCTGAAATAAACATATCAGACGATTTTGCTACGTTACTCAACAACTATTATGAAGAAAGTCTTAAACTAAATCCTATTAATGCTACTACGGCAGGTGATTATAGGTATAATGATAT
The DNA here is from genome assembly GCF_947496775.1 of uncultured Maribacter sp. Classification (GTDB taxonomy): domain Bacteria; phylum Bacteroidota; class Bacteroidia; order Flavobacteriales; family Flavobacteriaceae; genus Maribacter_B. The sequence continues at coordinate 91,159 of NZ_CANMDU010000001.1, forward strand.
TTTTATTGATAATCTTTCTGAAGCAAACATTACCAAATCAAAAGCTCATTTTGAATACTTTAAAAAACAATTAGATTCTTTTCCAAATGAAAGCCTAACACAAAGCGAACAATTAAGTAAATCTATTTTAGCCTGGGAGTGCACTATTAATCTAGATGAATTTAACTTTAATGCGAATCTTACCCCTATTGACCAAATGTGGTCTCCTAACCTCTTTATGGGACAACTGGCAAGTGGAAGTAGCGCCCAACCCTTTAACACCACAGAAGATTATAAAAAATGGCTCCTAAGAGTTGAAGGATATCTAGATTGGATGTCTAGTGCTGAGCAAAGAATGAAAGAGGGAATAAAAAGTGGTCATGTTTTACCTAAATCCTTAATAGCAAAGGTTATACCGCAACTAAATTCGCTCACCAACTCCAATATAGAAAAACACTTATTCTATCAGCCTATAAACAAGCTACCAGATAATTTTACCGATACTCAAAAATCTGAATTAACAGATGCCTACAAAGACATGGTGACTAATAAAGTTATTCCTGCTTATGAAAAACTACACAAATTCATGAGTACTGAATATTTAAATGCTGGCCGAGAAACAAGTGGTATTCAAGGAGAACCAAATGGCGACGCATATTACGCGCATCAAATTAAAAAGTACACAACAACAAACATGACAGCTTCCGAAATTCATGAATTAGGTTTAACAGAAGTAGCCAGAATACGTGCTGAAATGGAAAAAATTAAAGCGCAAGTAGGTTTTAAAGGAGACTTAAAAGCTTTTTTCGATTTTGTAAGAAGTAGTAAAGAACTAATGCCCTTTAATGACCCTAATGAAGTTATTGCTAATTTTAATGCTATTCATGAAAGAATGAAACCGCAGATAGAAATACTCTTTGATGTAAAACCCAAAACTCCTTTTGAGGTTAGACGCACAGAATCTTTTCGTGAAAATTCTGCAAGCGCCGAATATAACCCAGGGTCTTTAGACGGTACTAGGCCAGGTATTTTCTACACGCCAATTCCTGAAGTAGAAAAATACAATACCTATTCGGATGAATCTTTATTTTTACATGAGGCTATCCCTGGGCACCACTATCAAATTTCACTTACACAAGAAAGCAATATATTACCAAAGTTCAGAAAAACACTATGGTACAGCGGCTATGGCGAAGGATGGGCTCTTTACTGTGAGTCTTTAGGGTCAGAATTAGGATTATACACCGACCCTTATCAACTTTTTGGAATGTTAGGAGCAGAAATGCATAGAGCAGTTCGCTTAGTTGTAGATACAGGATTACATTCTAAAGGCTGGACCAGAGAACAAGCTATACAATATTCTTTGGACAATGAAGCGGAATCCGAAGCAGGTATCACCTCTGAAATTGAACGTTACATGGCAAATCCAGGACAAGCATTATCCTATAAAATAGGACAATTAAAAATCCAAGAACTTAGAAAAAAAGCCCAAGAAGCTATGGGAGATAAATTTGACATTAGAGAATTTCACAATCAAATTTTAGAAACCGGCTGTGTTCCATTAGCATTACTAGAAGAAAAAATTAATAAATGGATTAATGAATAAATATTAATTTCACCAAAAATAAAACCTCGGCGATTGCCGAGGTTTATTGTTTTACCTTATTTTTAAGAAAAAGTATTTCTTATGAAACTTGTATTTTTTAAATTTTTGGCTAAAATGAATAGAATAATACTCCCGTCCTATTCCAAAAAACAACTAGACCTTTCAAAAGCATCTAGGCTACAGTTAGCTATTATAGGTTGGCGCTATTGGATTACTACCAGAGCTCTAGATTAATAATGCAGTAAAGAAGATATTTCATATCCCTTTAATTTTTTGTTTCCTTTCAAAAAATCTAACTCTAGCAGAAAATTACATTGTACAATTTCCCCTCCTAACCTTTCTACCAACTTACAAACAGCTTCTGCAGTACCTCCTGTTGCCAAGACGTCATCATGAATAAGTACTTTTTCTCCTTTAGAAATACCATCAGCGTGTATTTCTAAAGTATCTGTACCATATTCTAACTCATAAGTTTCCTTAATTATTCTAGATGGTAATTTCCCAGGTTTTCTTACAGGAACAAAACCAGCGTTTAATTCTCTTGCTAAAATAGGCGCAAAAAAGAAACCTCTGCTTTCCATACCTACCACCTTATCTACTTTTACATCTTTCACCAATTCTTTCAAGGCACTTGCTGCATAGTGTAACGCCTTCGCATCTTTAAGAAGTGGCGTTATATCCTTAAAAACAATACCCTCTTTAGGATAATCTTTAATATCTCTTATGTAGGTGTTTAAATCCAAAAGTTATTCATATATTTTTTTACCAATACTATCTAAAGAAATAGTATGCACTCCTTCTTTATAGTTTTCTAATTGCTCTATTAAAAGTTCTGCCGATTTTTCTCCTAAGAATTTTCCCCTTTGCGAAATTGGCTTCACTCCTTTCATAGCTTCAAAAGTAGATTTCCTATTAGAAAAACCATAAATAAATAATGCTTCTTTATCTAACAGTTTTCTAGTATCCTTATAAACTAATATAGTTTCTAGAAGATACTGATTCATAACAATTAATGTTGTGTTCAATGCTTTTTTAGCTTCTGCAACCACTTCACTAGCAAAGGATTCTTCGCCATTAGATTTCATTATTTTAAAATCCGTAATTCCATGATGTGTTTCTAATGCATCTACAATGCCTTTTTTACGTTTATCTAAATACATTTCATTAGAAAAAGAATCTACTACTATTACAGAATTTTTATGTCTTATTTCTAAATTTTTAACTGCGTTACAAGCCTCTTTGTAAAAATCTATACTAACTTTATTAATCCCTAAATCCTCTGGTACTTTATTAGCTAACACCACAGAAATACCTCTATTCCTAGCTCTCTCTATATGACTATAATCCCCTAAAGTTAATGTGTCATCCGTTAAAGAAACGATAACTCCGTCTACTCCCTTCTCTATAAGAATATCAATATTATGAGCTTCTCTTTCTTTGTTATAGTTAGATGTGGAGAGAATGGCATTATATCCTTTAGAATAAGCCACCTTTTCTATACCGATAAATAATTTCGCAGAAAACCGATCTAATACACTTGGTATAACCACACCAATAGTTCTGCTTTTTCCTTTTTTAAGACTTAAAGCCAAAGGATTGGGCCTATAATTTGTTTTTCTAGCAGCTTCTTTTACTCTATTCTTAGTGATGTCACTTATCTCTAAGCTATCATTTAAAGCTTTGGAAATTGTTGAAACTGATAGATTTAACAATTTAGAAAGATCCTTTAAGGTAGTGTTCTTCATAAAGTACAGATATGATGTAACGTTTACTTATTCTAATTAAACCACACTAATTTAGTCATAGTTTAACAATGATTCCCAAAAATACAACAGAAATAAGGGTTAATCTCTAGTATTAAGGACGAAATTTACATTTATTAGTTTAATGTAGCAATTTTTAAAATATTTTACCCAATCTTCTTTTGTCATAATTATAAAAAGAAATATATTTGCAGCCCGTTAAAGGGAACTATAATGGCCTCGTGGCGCAACTGAATAGCGCACTTGATTACGGCTCAAGAGGTTACAGGTTTGAATCCTGTCGAGGTCACAACGAAAACTTACAAAAAGTTTCAAAACCGTGCAAATCCTATGATTTGCGCGGTTTCTTAGTTTTTGGGCCATCATTTAAATTGATTTGATTTGATGTAAAAAGGTCACAGACCGTCAACAAAAATTTAGACCGTCAACATTGTTGACGATTTGATTTGTGAACACACAAGCTACTCAGTATAGTTGATTTGACTTTCGTCTTACTAAATGTTTAATTTAAAAGACAACAACTATGAGAACATCAAACACATTTGCAATCCTTTTTTGGGCATACTCTACTCGTGCCAAAAATAACCTAACCGGTATGTACGCCAGAATTACAGTAAATGGAAAAAAAGTCAACATTAGCTTAAAACAGCAAGTTGATGTTAGAGTATGGGATTCAAAAAGACAGCGAGCAAAAGGGAACAGTGAAACGACAAGGGCTTTAAATTCTTATTTAGACCAAGTTCATGCACAGCTCGTGCAACTTTATCAAGATTTAAAATTTAAAGGGCAATTAATTACCGCTGAGTTAATCAAGGCTGAATATTTAGGTGAAAGTGATAATTCTAAAACTCTTCAAAACCTTCTTGAATATCACAACAAAAAAACTGAAAAAACATTAGCCGTCGGAACCTTGAGGAATTTTGGAGTAACTGAAGGATACCTTAACAAGTATTTAAACAATGTATTAAATACTTCAGATATTTTTTTGAAAGAACTCAACTACAAATTTATTTGCGATTTTGCTAATTTTCTAATTTGCTTTTGGCCTAAGGGACACCCCAAAGCAATGAGCAATAATACGGTTATGAAACATATTCAAAGGTTTCGAAAAATCATAACTCTTGGTTATCACATAGAATGGATAGACAAAGATCCCTTTGTTAGGTGGAAACCTACTTATGAAAAAAGAGAACGCCCGTTTTTAACTGAAAACGAATTATCCAATATCGAAACCTATAATTTCTTAATTGCAAGACTTGAAAGAGTACGGGACTTATTTGTTTTTAGCTGCTATACAGGTATTGCCTATGTTGACTTAATGAGCTTATCTAATGATAATATTATCAAAGGTATTGATGGCAATGATTGGATATTTACAAATCGTCAAAAAACCAAGTCTCCTGTAAAAATACCCTTGCTCGCTAAAGCTCGAATACTAATAGATAAGTATCACAACCATCCAATGACACAAATTACAGAAACATTGTTTCCAGTAATTACGAATGAAAAAGTAAATTTTTATCTCAAAGAGATTGCAAAAGCAGTTGGCCTAAAAAAAAATCTTACTTTCCATATGGCTAGACATACGTTTGCCACAACTGTAACCTTAAGTAATGGTGTTCCCATAGAGACCGTCTCTAAATTGTTAGGGCATTCAAAAATTGCATCTACACAAATATATGCAAGAGTAGTGGAGAGAAAAGTAAGTGAGGACATGCAGACACTAATGAATAAGATAAATATCCCCAACTTTCTTAAAGAAAAACAGAATTAGATATTTTGAAATGCTTCTGAGAGAATCAGAAGCATTTTTTTTCAAAGCTTAGAATTCAAAACCACCTTTCTACTCACAATAATATGGATGTGACTTTGGTTGCCATCCTTTTGCATGCCTTGAACAATCCGCTTTCCGTTTTGTTGGTGTGGTGCTTCCTTTTCCAATCTGGCGATTTTGCTTTCTATTTTTTTGATATCCCCAATAGAAACGCCTTGTCTTATCTCTCTTAGTGCGTTTTTAAGCTGCAATATTTTTGTAGCATACGGTTGGTTTTCTTGTATTTGCTTATCCGTTCCTTTATAAGTGCGCACTTGTTCTATTTTACCATAGTATTTAATATCCTCTACCATTACAGCTCGTCCTTCTATCTAGCGGTTAAAAGCTTTAGCGTAATCTTTCATCAATTCTCGTGTATACGCTTTTAATTCCGTTTTAGAATCTTGTAAATGTTGGAGTTCCCTTTGGCTTGGATTAATCGTAATGGAATAAAACTTAGGTTCCGTTTTCTTTAGTTTTGCCGTGTTACCATCTATTTCTTTTATGACTTCTGCAGCTGTAATTTCTTCTCCATATTGATTAAAAAAATGTTCGTAATCCCCTATCGCCTTTTCTTCGTTTTCTTTTTCTAGATAGGCAACAAAATCTCCTGCACTCTGTGCATAGTTTCCGCCTGTTTTATGTGGTGATATAGTAATATACATGCTATATTTTTTTCTTTAATGCCTCCAATGTTGTCCTGTCCATTTCCACTTTAAAGTATCCACTTCCAAAGTTGCTCTTTACATACTGTATTTTATTTAGGATATGCTGCATATCCTGTTGTAGTGCAGTGTAGTTTTCTTTTACTTTAAAATATTCCTTCCGGTAATAATCGAGTTCTTCATTTTCTGTAATTACGTTTGGAGTTTCAAAATCAAAACTCTCTTCTTCCTTTTCAAGATTGGTGGTTTCTTCAAATAAAGTTTGCAGCATGGCAGTGGTAGGTTTGGTCTGGTGTTTTTCAATATTTTTTACGATAGCTATAAGTGCATTGATTCGCTTTTTTGTACCGTCATTCTTTACCCCCAAATCGTCATTGGGATGCAGGCTATTCCAATGAAAAAAGTTAAGCATGGCTTCCAAAGCTTCCGTATTAGATTTGGATATCTCTTTCGAAAACTTCCTAAATCTAAGCGCTACTTTTTTCTTGACATTAATAGCCGAAAAATGATATTTTGAAAATTCTCCCATTCTTTTTGCTGTAAAAAATCACCTGTTTATAGAGGCTTTGCAGCTGTTTGCTGCAAACTCTAAAATCTTGATATTTACTAAATATTGTATTTATTTGATTATCAATACCTTAAAAATAAAATATAAACATAACATCGCTCTGCGTGTTACCCTCTTGCTTCTCCTTTTCGTTCGCCCAAAGCGAACAAAAGCTCCGAACAATCGGACTAAAAAAGCCTGTTTTAAGCTTGTCAAAAGATTCGTTGCTTTTTCTTATTAATCTTGTTGTATAAATGTATCCAATTGCAATGCAAAATGGAAACGTGCATTAGTCTCTAATACGCTGTTTTTAAACCATTGTATATGATTTTAAAGTTTGACTTAAAATAGAACGTCAGGTTAGGAAATATCCGCCTACATTTTTCAATAAAAAAAGACCTTTGAAAATCAAAGGTCTTAACACTTACTTGTACTGGTTCAAATGTTGAAAACATAGGTATATGCATATAAATTTTTGACGGCTTCCTCATATAAAATAGTTTCATATTCCAAATGGTTTTCTTTAGCATATATTTTAAAATCCGTACCAAATTTATTTTCAATTTCTTCTTTAGAAACGGATAGCAAATGTTGTTGGGTTTCTTCATCGAGATTGTTATAATTTAAGTATATCATAATCTAAAAAATTATAATAGGCAATTATCTGCAAAACTGTAGTATTCCTCATTTGGGGTAATAATCAAATGGTCTAAAACTTTAATATCAAAAAGAGTTGCTGCCTTTTTTATTTTCTCCGTAATTCTTTTATCCGCTTCACTAGGAAGTAACTTTCCTGACGGATGGTTATGTGCTAAAATAATTGCAACGGATAGTGTTTTTAATACCACGGCAAATAATATGCGTAGGTCTACCATAGTTCCCGTTATTCCACCCTGAGAGACTTGAAAAACCCCTTTTACCTTATTACTATTATTTAGTAGCATAACTTTAAAAGTTTCATGCAGTTCAATGGTGTTTTTATTCCAATGTTCAAATAATAGTGCATTAGCATCCTGCGATGAATTTATCTTTTTCCAAAATGGTGATTTTACACGCTCTTTGTAACTAATCTGGATTTCGTTAACTTTATCTTTCATTGTTCTTTTCTTTAGAGATTAATAATGAAAAAGAGGGCTGAACTTTTGTGGGTGATGCCCTCTTTCTTTTTTGGTTTACTTACTACCTAAAAGCAATATTTCGTTGGCTTCCACTTCGGTAACATAGCGTTGATTGCCTTCTTCGGTTTCATAGGTTCTAGTTCTTAGTTTTCCAACAATTCCGATCTCCTTACCCTTGTTTACATACTTTTCGATAATTTCAGCAACCTTTCCCCAAGCTACAACAGTATGCCAATTGGTGTCGGTCTGTTTTTCCCCTTTGTTATCTTTGTAATTCTCATTGGTAGCTAATGAAAAACGAGCTACTTTTTTTCCGTTTTCTAAATTTGTAACCGTGGGTTCTTGTCCAACGTTTCCGATTAACTGTACATGATTTTTAATAGTACTCATAATTATTGATTTAAAGATTAATATTCCTTTGTTTTAAAAATGATTTACTTAGTATATCCAGAGTGTTTTCCTTTTTCCAGCAGTGCTGGTTTTGTTAGTTTTAGTTCCACTTCCTTTTTGGATATTTTGAGATGATTTCATAGTTCGATATTTTGATTTACTTTCCATAGAGCCTTCGTTGTTACCTTTTTTTGATGCCCTGTGTAATTCAATATTCAGATTTGATAAGACGTATAAAAAAGAGACCCGCTTAATAGCGGGCCTGATTTATGCCGTTGTTCAAAACGGAATGTTGTTGTTTTGCGGTCAAAAAAAAGTGATAATGGAGGTTCAGTAAGTGAATTAAAAGACTAGGTGAAGTTTAAAATGGAAGGGAGTGGGGCTGTATATAAAAAAGCCAACTTGAATATATACAAAAAACGAAAAAGTATTATTCCTTCTACATAATACAACAGAATACTTCAATAAAGAATTTAAATTAAGAAACAATAAATTTCACATCTCGCATAATTATTTTATTTATTTTTATCAAAAACTAATGGTCGCTATTTCTATGTATAAATATGAAACATTTGACAAAGTAACATAGCCCATGAATTTACAGATTATATATAACCCACAATATTTTATGAAAGTTACAAGTAGTATCCTTTTAGGTTTTTTATTGTTTTTATTTTTAGGTTGCTCTTCTTCCACCAAATTAATGGACTCATGGAAATCTAGCAATTTCAATAGCCTATCAAATGCCAAAATTCTAGTAATTAGTGAACACTCTGAAATGTCCGTAAGAGAATTATATGAATCCTCTATTGCAAACAAACTCCGTTCACAAAATATTAATGCTATTGAAGCTCACTTGCAATTTCCTACTTTGAAAAAAGCTGAAACACCAGAAGCTATAGATAAAATATTGAACCAATTTAAAGAAGCTAAAATATCTGCCATTATTTTAACCTCTTTAAAACAAACCATTGAAACTTCAAATATGTCATTATCTTCCAAAAAAGAAGTTCCAGAGACTTATTCAGAAAAAGCAAGTTTTTCATCAGTCAGCCATCAAAAAAATAATCAAGCGATTGCCAACTCTAAAACATATGTACTTGAAGCCATTACCTATAATCTTGCCTTAGAAAAAGACAAACAATTAGTTAACGTATGTCTTGTAGATGTTACTGACCCCAGTTCTGGAGACAAAATATTGAAAAGTTTCACTAAAATTATTGGAGCACAATTTCAATAAAACAATTGTACATGGAATTATTGAATTCAAGACTATCTTACAAAATTATCAGAGGTATAACATTTTACTCAACGCTACTTTTTTTTATTAGTTGTGGCAGTAAAAAAGCAATTGTTCATCAACCAGTTTCGTTAGAAATTGCTCCAAAAAAACTGGCTCTTTTTATGGATGGCACCACCAATAATGAACGCAACCATACAAACGTTTCTAAACTTTACAATTTAGTTTCTTTACAAAACAACCCAAATATTGGCGCAGCTTATTTAAGAGGTGTTGGTAATGGAGCAGATTTTATTGGAATTATTACTGGCTCTGGCATTAAAGGAGAAGTTTGTAATGCGTATTTATATCTAACTGAACACTATAATCACGAACGTCAAGACGAGATTTATTTGTTTGGATTTAGCCGTGGAGCTTATGCTGCCCGAATTTTAGCAGGAATGATACATTCGGCTGGTATTGTTGATGTAAGTAATATTCCCGAGGATAAAAGATTAAAATTTATTAAAAAAATATATAACGCGCACAAGGGAGACAAAACACTACAAGAAAGAAGGAATGATGTTTATAAAGTAACCAAACAGCAACTAGACCATGACTCTTACGAAATTGAATTCATGGGGCTTTGGGATACTGTAGCATCATTAGGAATACCAGATTATAAAGACGATTATTATGTAGAAAAAACTAAATATAATGACCAACTATGTAACGTAAAAAAAGCGGTACAGGCATTATCATTAAATGACAACAGAGGTTCTGTATTTACACCTTCCCTATTAACTCACGAATATTTAGTTCGCGACTGCAACAGTATTAATCCAAAAAATATCGCTGATGAAGTTTGGTTCTTCGGTGCTCACTCTGATGTTGGTGGAGGAGCTTTTAATACCAATATAAGTGGTGTTTCTCTAAATTGGATGATTGCACAACTACAAAAATATAAAATACTGCCAGATGGTGTTAAAGTTTATGAAAATCGTTTTGATATTACCAACAACCCAAGGAAAGGCTTTTTAAAACTCTTTTACCCTAAAAAAGGTCGTAAACTTGTTTTTTTTAGCTCTAAAAATGGTTATAAGAAAGAAAAACTAAAAATACATCGTTCTGTATTAGATAGAATGGAGAGCTCACTACAAACTTATGAGATTAATCTTATTAAGTTATTTGGAGAGTGTTTTAGAAAAAACGAAAAAGGTGGCTATACTTATTCAGAGAATTCAGAGTGTTTTCAAGTTGTAAATTAGTATTTACAATTACTTAAATTAAAAAGATTAATCTTAATTTCGTATTTTAAAATAAAGAAAAATGACGATTAAATACCCTTTTGCAATACTTCTATTAAGCATTCTACTTTTTTCCGGATGCTCTGGGATGAAATTATCCAACTCCTATAAATCAGATAGTTTTGAAAACTTAAACAAAAAGAAAGTTTTAGTGATTTCTAGAACACCCTTGGAAGACATTAGACAAGAATATGAATTAGAAATAGTTGCTAAATTAAAGAGCAAGGGAATTAATGCCGTTGCTAGCCATATAGCTTTTCCTAATTTAAAACGAATTGACAATAACACTTCAGAGAGAATTTCTGAAGTTATTAGTCAATTTAGAAAAGAAGGATTCGACCATTTACTATTAACCTCACTTAAAGATGTTCAAGAGCAAGAAGTATTACAAAAACAAGGAGGTTATAGTTCCCTAAATGAGTATTACGGCAATAAATATATCACTTTAAAAGGTTATTATGATGATTTAAATGCTGCACCAAGGCTACCCACCAGAGAAATAGAAGAAACAACCAACATCATTCTTCTTACTACCTATATTTTGGAAGCCGTAACCTATAATTTATCTCTAGAAGAAGAAAAGAGATTGTTATCTGTAACTACAGCAGAAGTTACCAATCCAGATTCCGGCAAAGAGGTTAGAAGAGCTTTCGCTACAATTCTGGCTAGTGAATTAAAATAAAAAACTATGCGCCATTTTGTTTTTACGTTAATTTTACTGGCTTCTATAGCAGTAAAGTCTCAAGATTTATCTTCACTTTATGACAAAGTAAACCCGTCCGTTGTTGTCATTTTTACAGAAGAAAAAGCAATCAAACAGGTTGGCAATTATAGTAAAATGGTAAAATCAGAAGGGATAGGTTCTGGTTTTTTAATTTCTAACAACCAAATTTTAACAGCAGCTCATGTAGTTGATGTTGCCGAAAGTGTTTTGGTTAGGTTTACAGATGGCGAAACCATTAAAGCAACAGTAACTTCTAGTTTTAAAGACCCTGACATAGCCCTAATTACGTTAGCCCTTCCTAAAAAAAATGCAAAACCTGTTGTATTAGGAGATTCTGACATGGCTAAAGTTGGAGAAAGAATTTTTGTAGTTGGAGCACCCTTTGGATTAGCACATTCCCTTTCTTCAGGTTATATAAGTGGTAGAATAAAAAATGATGGAGCGCTAAATCCTTTTACAAATAGTGAGTATTTACAAACGGATGCCGCCATTAACACTGGTAATTCCGGTGGGCCAATGTTTAATTTAAAAGGCGAAGTTATTGGAATTGTAAGTCATATCAAATCAATTACAGGAGGATTTCAAGGCATTGGCTTTGCTGCTAGCTCCAATATTGCAAAAGAACTCCTTTTAGACAAAAATATTCCATGGTCTGGCGCAGAAGTTTTACCTCTTTCTGAAAGTGCCTCTAAAGTACTTAATGTCCCGCAAAAGAATGGATTGTTGGTACAGCGAGTTGTTAATTCTTCTCCATATGGAAAATTAGGTTTAAAAGGTGGCACAGTAAAAGCTACCATAGATAAAAATGATATTTTATTAGGAGGCGACATCATTTTAGCCATCAATGGCATTCGTTTTGAAATGACAGATGAAACTTTAAAAAAATTAGGTGATTATGCTGCTTCAGTTAAACCTGAAGACCCTATTGTTCTGGAAGTACTTAGAGAAGGTAAAATAATATCATTGAGAAATTAATAACGTCTAGCTCATTAATCTTCGTAACTATACAATTTACTGTCCCTAAACTAAATAAATACTTCTACTTATTATACTCCTCCCAGTTTTCTTGTCTTTTTTTAGACGAGTTATCACCTATTGATTTACATGTTTTTCTAGCATAATTGTATAAAGCAAACCGGTATCTATATCAAAAAACACTTTAAATATATTTAAAGTTATTTCAAGTTACAATTTAGGCGATTCACTTAAAATGGCACAACTTAAAATGCAAAATGCCAATATATTTGATTAGAAATTAAAAATAAAATAAGATGAAAAATTTTAAGTATTTACTAATTATGATTATTGTCTTTACCATATCATCATGTAGTAAGGATACCTACAACGACCACGACTACCATTTAGAACGTATAAATGTAATAAGTGCGGAACTCCCCGATGAACTTATTTATGGAAGAACATATGAAATTAAGGTTAATATAGAATTACCAAATAGTTGCTATTTCTATTATAATCAATATGACTACATCTATGACGAAAACACAAGACTCATTTACCCTATAGTACATGTTGATGATGACATTTCTTGTAATCAAAAAATTACAGAAACTACATTTTCTATACCATTACAAGTGTTACAGAAAGAATCTTATATTTTCAAATTTTATCAAGGTAAAGATTCTGATGGAAAAGATACCTTCTTAACTTTTGAAGTACCTGTTATTTAAAACCCTCAACAGAAGTAAAAAATAAATTACAAAGTTTAATACATTTTAAAAAGACTCTTAACTCAATAAATAAGAATATAGTTAGTTTTTCACATGGTTGGTTAGTTTAAACCGCTCTACCTTTAAAAGGACTGAGCGGTTTTTTTTGTTTTTGTAATGATACTGTGAAAAATTAAAGATTAGTTCAATTATGAACTTCCAAGCAAATAAGTATAACCACTTTCCTTCTCATACAAATTCCTGCCATATCATTTATCATATTATAACTGAAACTAACAGAAAGCTCTTCTTTGTTGGAGTTTTAATCACTTCTATGTTTACATGGTGTAGTTAATCTCCATTTTTAAGTTCAACTGTCAAATGAAAACCATCTAAATTCATTTTTTAAACCCCATCTCTCTATTAAGAGCAAGTTTTTAAGTAAAATAATTTATCATTATAAAATACTACTATCTACAATGGACTTCTTTTATATTTTCATAATTTATATTTAAAGATTACTCTGGCATATACATGTCTTTCATTAGACAAAACTTGTCCGAAAGTAAAATAATGCTCTATACCAAAAGAAAATCTATTAGCAGAAAAATATGTATTTAGGGTTATTATGGTATGTAACATATTTAAACTATCCACAGCATACTCAAAATTTCTTTGAAATAAACTTCCTTGAGCTGTACCATTGAAAAAACTTACGGAACTACTTATGGTAGATTGAAAAAACAATTCAATAATCGAAGAATTTGATAAGAGACTAGTGTCCGTTCCTACAGATTGTGATAATTTATTAAATTTCCCAAATCTAAGCCCTAAAGTAGGTGTAGCATCTATATATAAGTTCCCTAATCTGGCATCTAAAACCCCATAAATATCTATCCATTTTTGATCTGGAATAAAATCATAGGCATAGGTAAAATTTAGGTTTACTACTGGCTGATTCGGCACCTGATATTTCCATTCTTCAAAAACAGGATCATCTGTTACTTTATCATGAAACCACCCCTGAAAATCTCCAGCTAAAGATGAAGGCCCCATTATTCCAAGTATTGTTCCTCCTTTAAAAAATGAACGATTAAATGCATACGTTACATTAAATGTAGTGAATAACAATCCAGCGTAGGGTCTGTCGAAAGATATATTATCTGATAGAATCTCTATTGGCGTTATTACCTTATTAGTAGGAGTATATCATTCTATACGGAGTCCTATATCAAAAAAGTAATCCTCTTTTTTTGAAAAATATTTTTGAAGTCCAAACAGTTTTTCTTTTTTAACCTTTAAGTTTAATCCAACACCGTAGCTATAAAATCGGTCGGAGTTTTGCCAAATTACATAGGCATCATTTGCCGAGGAAAATGAAATTTCACTTTTAAAAGTGTTAGTCCTTTGTGCATTAGACCGAATGATAAGAAAAAGTAGAAAGCATAAAGGATAGCTTCGAAATTTGACTAAACTCATATAATCTTTTTCATTGGAAAAGTCGTAATTTTGATATAAACAAACGCCATTTGAAATGGGATTTTTAGAACGAATATCTAGAGCTTTAATTTGTTTCATTTGTCCAATTCTACTATTCTTTATAGTTCCTAGAATAATGTTTTTCGCTGAACAAATTTTGAAAAATTTAGGACAATTTCAAGTAACTCCATCATCCAAGTATTTATTAGGATGGCTACTATTATTATATTTTGCAAAAGTGTCCCACAAACTTACTAAACTAGATGCACTAGAATTTAAGACGGAAATTCGAATAATCGGCATTTTCACTACGCTCATTTTGGCAACATGTATCATGGGGCTAATCGTAATGACATTACTATTTATAAACGCTATGGTATAGTTCTTATTTACCATTTAAAAGGCTTAAACCCAAATCCAAATTCCAGATAATCTGCAGCACCTCCATCAAGGGTTTTTAGACCAAACTGCGCAAAGAGTGTTTTATTAATGTTATAACGGATGGCAGGTCTCATAAAATAAGAGCCTTTTCCTAAATCGTCGGTAACATAGGTGCCAATCTGAGCTTTTATGACCATTTTCCAAAAATTGAAATCATAACCAGCATGTATTCCAATTGCCGTACGGTCTCCTGCTTTTTTAAATTCTTGAAGCGTATTATCATAAAAAAAATCTAAACCAGCACTAATACCATGTATTTCATTAAATCTATGCTCATAATCTAAAACTCCTGTAAAAACTCCAAACTGTCTATCCGTTCCTCCATCTTCCGAAGTTTGTTTTCCTCCTCCTGCAAAATACAGTGCAATAGAATCATCATTGATTTTAGTCATTTCTCTTTTCTCGGGGGACTTAAATCTTGCTTGCAATAGGTTACTAGAATAAGGGTCATTGTCAACAATACGTTGAACTGCATTATAATTATATTTTATCCCAAGATTAATACCAAATAAATTTAATCCTAAATTGGGTTGATAACTACTACCATTACTAAAATGTGTAAAATCAAACCCATAAGTCAAATCTAATTCTCTTGTAAAACGGTATTCAAAGCCAAAATCTAAACCAAAATAAACAGCTGCTCTGGCACCAAATGCATCGTTTACTGGGTTTTCTTCCGCATTATATTCTTGTAAATTATATGTTATTCCTAAGGAAGGTTCTATACTAAATGTATTTCGTCTATTTGGATTACCTATTGGAAAATCTACAAATCCATATATAGCACTTGGGTTACCAAACACTTGGGCATTACCCAAAAATCCGGAATATAAACCAATACCATACGTTGGATATTTATAATAACTCGCCCAACTTTCTGAATCACTAGATTGCCATCCAATTTTTACATTAATAGCTCCATAACCCGCATCTAAAAAACCCGCTTCACTTAAAGCCGTTCCTGTATACAGATAACTACCATAATTAGATTTTACTTCAATCGTCCTAAATTTATTAGAATACGTCAAATTAGTCTCCTCTTGAGCTTTTAGAACAGTAAAAAAACAAAACAGACATAGAGTTATATATTTAGTCCTCATTTTAATTATTAAAAAATTTACGCCGTTTTTTTATTTCTCTATTACAGCTCAAAAAATACTATTCTTTTAGCCTAAAAACAAGATAATGTCTATTAAAATAGATTCACTTACACCTCTTTAATTTTTTTGGACATTTTTAAAGCGCATCATTACTATACCATCCATCATTAAGTTTAACCGTCCTAAATGATCTATTGTATAGGCATTGATTTTTTTTATTGAATTTAAAAATACTTTTTCACCGTTTCCACAGAACATCATGGTTGTTGGTCCTGGCATACCAAATGTAATTTCCTTACCAGATAAAGTGTAATCTGCGGAATAGCCATTACAACTATTGCTACCTTCCACTTTACTCGTAGTTTCATTAAAGGTTATCATTGGTTTTTTATTTGGATACATACCCGAAAAAGCTATTCTTGGTCCAGAAATAAACTCCAATTCCCAAGTAGCATTAAAAAGGTTGTCATTTATTTTTCCATTTAATGATGAGCAAGCACTAGCAATTACACACAATACAAGTAAGGAAAAAAATATTATTGTTTTTAAAACTTTAGATTTCATAACACCTGTTTTTTCATAGTTTATTTAATCATTTTTATGCATTTTTCTTAAACTTTGCTTTCGCCAAGTAATATCCAGCAAGGAATGGAATTCCAAAAAATAAAGCTATAAGAATAATAGAACAGAGAACTATAATCCAACTAACTTCCTTAATTATGTTACTCACACCTCTAGCGCCCTCATTAATCATTTGTTTTCCCGAAGCATTTATATCTTTAATTAGCAACTCTCTTTGTTCATCTATATAGATTTGCATACGAATTCGTTCTTCACTTAATTGACCAATAGAAGAATCTAACCCATTATTAAGATTATAAATAAGTGGCATCAATTCATTTCTTAGATTAGCACTTACTTCACCAGCAAGTTCTGGTGATTTTTCTGCTACAAGAGCAAGTTTATCTAATAGTAAACTTAGGGAGTCTACTCTAGATAAAAATTCTTCCGACGGGTTTGCATCTCTCCATTCTAACGCTAGACGTTGTTTTTCCCACTCTAATTGCTGCCCAATCTGTTCTTTTGCAATCCCAATTCGATCCCCTATATCACTCAGAGCTTCTGCTCCAGAACCCAAAGTTTTTACATATGAAGTATCTGCCACACCTAGATGCTGAAACAATGGCGATAAAATATTAGATCTTGGAAAATTAAATGAAGTAACTGGATTCTCTTTGGTAAACTTTGTAACAAAAGCATCTAATACCATAAAACGTTCTTGATTAAGTAATGATTTTGCTATACCTGAAATTTGCTTTTCCAGAGCTAAACTCTCAACTTCTAACAAATGATATTCATTACCTAAGTATTCTTTTCCAAAATCAGACTTTATAACATCCACTAATTGCTTACATAAAACCCAAGTATCAACTAAAGATAATTCTGGCACCGATTGGAATGCTGTTTTTCCGGATGCAGCAACCAAGCCCATTTTAAAATCTATAATATTTAATTTGGTTTGAACATCAACAGTAGAACTAATCAGACTATCTGAAACTTTTATTATTCTAGTAGCAAATTCGTTTTGAAAAGCTCTAACTGCAATTCTTGTATTTAATTCACTCTTTCTTAGGTAAAGGAATGTCATTCGACTCAACCGAAAGCTTCATTAAAGAACAACTGGATACAAGAATCAAAGCCAGAGTTGCATAAAAACTCTTTAAAATGTTTTTTTTAAGTATACACATAAAATATTTTTAAAAAAAATTGTAATCCTTCATCAGTAAAAGAAAACAACCGATTAATTAAAATACCCCTTAACTACCCTACTATTTTGTTGGCAGTAGTAATAAATATATTTATAAGCCTAAACTTAAATTTAAGTAGGGCGGACTGTTCCTAATTTGAGAAAAAACGTATTACTGAATTGTTATTCCGGAACACTAAAATCATTTATTTCCTCATTAATTCTATATAATTTACCTGAGTAATATATAGCTGTTCTATATATAGACCCTACCATAATATTTGCTTCTCCATTTTTAAAAACTAGAACTTCAAACTCTAATCTTTCACCTAAATTAACACTAGAAAATTTTAGTCTTATTCTTTTCTTTATATCATCATATTCAATTTTTAAAGTTTCTGCTAGGCTTTTAAATTTAATTCCACCCCCATCTCTATAGCCATTAGATGAGTATAATACTCCAAAATATGGAAGTATTGTATTTACACTATCCTTTTTCAAATTTAAATAGTAACCTTCCCCAACAATACTTATAGAAGACCCTGTATTAATAGTAACACGATTTACAAAAAAAAGAAAAGACTTAGATTCTATAATTTGTTTTACTTTCAAGTATTCTCTTTTTGCTTTTTCCTCCCTAATGATTTTTTTTTCAACTCTTGTTTGTCCCCAAACACCACTGAAAGTGAGTATTAATATCAAAGTAAATATAAGTGCTTTTTTCATTATGAAAATTTATAGCAGGTTAAGTTTATTTTACTCTTTATTTATATTTATAGATAGTATTAACTTATAGAACTAATTTTGCCCGAATAACTAATTGTATTTCTATTAATACTCTGAACCGAAAATGATGAATTACCATTTTTAAATACCGTTAGAATTATATCATAGTTTTCAAGTTCATTATTTGCTTTAAACTTTATAACAATTTTTTGTTTTTTATCCTTGCAGTTTACTTCGTAATTTTCATAAGTAGCATCCAAAACAATACTTCTACCATTCCCATAACCAGATGTATGTACCACTCCAAAGTAGGGAAGATTACATTCAACTGTTTTACTAGATATTTTTAGATAATACCCGTCTCCGTACCTATTAATTGAAGAGCCTCCCATGGGATGTACAAATTTCACATCTACTCTATAAGCGCCTGAGTTTACCATTTCTTTTATTTTTAAATATTGTTTTTCAGAACTTTGTTCTTTTATTATTCTTTCTTCTGCCTTTGTTTGTCCACATAAAATGCTTGTTATTAGTAAACAAAGCATAGTTGTAATTAATTTTGTTTTCATTGTTGTATTCTTTTATTTGTTAATTCGTCTTTATTATTAATTTCTGAACCAAAAAGCCCATAAACTCCTAATGTTAATAAAAGAACAAAAGGAATAACTATAACTAACAATTTCACTGAATATATAAGTATGTTCATAATCTAAAAGTTTACTATTTAATAACACAACAAAGATCTAGAATGCTTCATTTAGTTTTTGATTTAAAACATTAGAACGACCAAAATGATAAGTGAAATGACTTATTAGGCTCTTGAATTAAAATGGTTTCTGGCAAAAAGAAAAACAAGTATTAATTAAAATATTTGGAAAACCACTTCACTATTTATTTAAGACGTTTCACTTATGGTTTTAGCTGTTACACCCACAATCTCATTAAACCGCTCGGCATATAAGATTACTTTTGAAGTGTATTAAAACAAAATATATGAAAACAACAAGTATAAGTATTAGCACTCAAAGTGTATCAGGATTTGGTGTAGGGCCAATATCTAATGAGAATACACTAATTATGTATGTAATTAAAATATAAAAAAAAACCAAATTAAGTTTGCAGAAATTACTTATAGAAACAAAAAAGAAAAAAATTAATTTTCAGATATTTCCTCCAAAAATATAAACCCTATGCTTATGTAATTATATAAAACTTAGAAATCATGAAAAAACTAAAATCAATTACAAGCGTACTTATTCTTATAACATTACTTATAGGATGTTCTTCTGTAAGAATAACAGATTCTTGTAGAGTTAGCAAAACTTTAAATATTAAGAAAAAAAATATTTTAGTTGTTAGCAAAACAGAAGACAGAGCTACACAAATACGGTTTGAAAAAGATATGGTATTGAATCTTAACAAAAACGGACTTACTTCCATAGAAAGCCATATTAAGTTTCCGAACAGTGACCCAACTGAAAAAGTTGAAAAAAATAAAGAAAAAGAGATCATTAAAAATCTTCGAAATAATAATATTGATATAATTATAATATCGCATTTGGTGGATTCCAGAAAGTATAAAAATACCATAACTACAAATGAAAACATATATCCTTTTCCTTATAGATATAGAAGTTTTTATGATTACGCTAATCAATTTCATCAAGAGCAGAGTACTATAGAAATGGAAGGTACTACTTATATACTAGAGACCCTAGTTTATGATATAACCCAACAAACTCAGGACCAATTAATTTCAATTATTACTTCTGAGGTAGATAACCCAAACAATCTGAGCACCACATCTAATGAATTCTCCAAAAGCATTATAAAAGATTTAATGAAATAAGTTTTGTTTAGTTTTTTTGATTGTTAATATAATGAAGAGAGATGATGCTGTAAATAACTGTCGAAGAATCCCCCCGAGCTTCGGCAGTTATCTTTTTTTTTTTAATAAAACCTAACTAAGTTTTAAACGCCATCAACTTTTTAATAAAACAAAATTCTTTACATTCGTATGTAGCACTTAAAAAAGTGTTCATTAAAATTTGTGAAATTTTGAGGTTTAAAAAAGTAAAAAAATCCGTTATTCTTTTCATAGCTCTTTTAGTGGCTTTATTAATTACCTTGCCTAGAATATTATCTCTTTACAATATAACTGAAGAACTTACTGACTCCTTTACAGCCGCTAGTATAAATGACATTATTTTTAGGTTTATTTTTGCTCTAGTTCTTTTCTGGATAATTCTACAGTTTAACACCAATTGGAAATATATTTACCAAACAAGCTCCAAGTTAATTAGAATTACTGCTACCATAGCTTTAAATGCCATAATATTTGGTTTTTCAATTGTAATATTTAACTACTGCTATGCCCTTCTAGTAAATCAAGAAATTTCTAAAAATGAACTTGGGCTTATTCATTTTGTCTATTTAATTATAATATTGGTACTCATATTTGTTTCTGGTGTTTTACGATATCAGTTAATACACAAAGAAGATATCATTGAAAAAGAACAACTTAAACAAGAAATACTACAAAATGAGCTGACTGCTCTTAAAAACCAAATAAACCCACATTTTCTATTTAACTCCTTAAATTCATTAACCTCATTGGTCAGAGATAATAAAGAAGCTACTATCTTTATAGACAAACTATCTTATTTATATAGATATATTTTACAAAGTAGCAATCAGGACTTAATTACAATTAAAGAGGAGCTTACCTTTTTAGAAAGTTATGTGTATCTAATAAAAATGAGATATCGTAATCGTTTTTCTATCACTATTAAAATAGATGAAAAATTATTGCTTACCAAAATTCCTATACTTGCTTTACAATTATTAGTAGAAAATTGTGTAAAACATAATGAAATATCTGAAGAATTACCATTACTAGTAAAAATCGTAGCAACAAAATATTATTTAATAGTAGAAAATAGAATTCAACCGAAACGCGCCCCTGTAGATAGTACTGGTAATGGTTTAAATAATTTAAACAAGCGTAATCTAATGCTTAAAGGAAAACGTATTGTAATTACAAATACAAATAATACCTTTACTGTAAAGCTTCCATTAAAATAATGTCCATGAAAGTTGTAATTGTAGAAGATGAAATAACAGCTAGTGATAATCTAAAACATTTATTGAACACTATAAATGTTGATATTGAGGTTCTTCAAATACTAGATACTGTAAAATCTTGTATAGCATATTTCTCTAAACCAATAGACGCCTCTTTGGTTTTTATGGATATTCATTTAGCAGATGGGCTAAGTTTTGAAATTTTTGATCATGTAGAAATAAATATTCCTATAATATTTACAACAGCATATGACGAATACGCTTTAAAAGCTTTTACTGTAAATAGTATTGATTATATTTTAAAGCCTATACAACAAAAAGAACTCTCTAAAGCTATTATTAAATTCGAGAACCTTACTAATATCGAACGCACTACTAAGCCAGATATTACTGCTTTGTTACATCTATTGCAAGAACAAAAGAAGACTTACAAATCTAATTACTTAATTTCACATCGCGATGAATTAATCCCTATAAAAACGAGTGATATTGCTTATTTTTATATTGATACGGGAATTATTAAGTTAGTAACTTTTGCTCATAAAGTTTATAACATAGATAAAAAATTAGAAACCTTAGAAAAAGAGTTGAATCCTGAGATGTTTGATCGAGCCAATAGACAATACATTATAAACAGAAATGCTATAACCAAAATAGCGCATTATTTTGGTGGTAAACTTATTGTTAATTTAAACCCCAAGACCACTGAACGAATTATTATTAGCAAAGGCAAAGCAAGAGAATTTAAAGACTGGATGAACTCTTAAAAATTTATTCTGAAACTATAATTTCATCCTTTATTAATTGATCCACCATTATTTTTGTAAAACTCTCAGATGCATTCTTTAATGAATATGGTTCTAAAAGTGTAGATTGTCCTGTCCATACCATAGTCTCTTTTCCTTTATACAAATCTCCTTTTACATCATATAAAATTGCCTCGATAAGAAAAGATTTTGACGTTGTATAATAACCTGGAGTATCTATTGTTTGATAACTCCGTACAATATACTTCCCTACTCGGTAATAAGTCGGAATATGTAAAGCTTCTCCAGGCACATAACGATCTTTTTCTTTAGAATCTATCAAAGCCATTGTTATCACTCCATCTAAGTTATTTTCTTTAATAATTTTTATATAATCCTCAGCTGTTTTATTTTTATCTGCTCCTAGAGGAAACATTTTTATCCCCTCTACAGCATTTATCCCTTGTTTTTTTAAAAGCTTAACCGCATCTTGCTCAAAGGTATTTTTTGCCAAAAGATCATTACTAATACCAATTATTGCAATTTTAGAATATTTTTTTTCTTTATACGTATCCTTAGTCCATGTAGAGCTCATTTTGGCAGGTCCGCATCCGAGTAAAAAACTAACAACTAAGCAGATACTCAAGCTCATCATTGTTTTAAAAAATTGCTTTTTCATAGTACTCTCCTTTTAAAAAAATAAAGATAATATTTTTAATTAAATTTTAATTTCTTCCCCTTCTCTTGCGAAATAACATTTTTTGAAAATGGCCTGACATTTTTTTTCTTCTTCTAGAATAAAAGCATCATTATGCTCTGGATCATGGTGCGTCATATATAACTTTTTCACACCAGCCAATTTGGCTACTTCTATCGCTTGCCCCCAACTACTATGCCCCCATCCTCTATACATAGGGAGTTCCTCCGGTGTATATTGTGCTTCATGGATTAAAACATCCGCCCCTTTAGCAAAATCAATCACTTTTTGATCTAGAGTATCGCCATGTTCTATATCTGTACAATAAACTAAAACTTTTCCATTTACTTCCAAACGATAACCATGAGCTCCACCAGGATGAGAATGTGCATTTGACAGTAATTTCCCCGTACTTCCAGTTCGGAACATTTCTTCATTACTTTTTTTTAAATGGAATATAAACTCAGCCCCCATATTTTCTAAACTAACAGGAAAATACGTACTCTTCATTTGATTAGTGAATATGGATTTAAGATCTGTAATTTTTAATTCATCACCTAAAGCAATAATATCAATTTTCTTAGAAGAATCATACGCGGGAGCAAAAAAAGGAAATCCTTGAACATGATCCCAATGAAAATGAGAAAATGCAATTACTATCTTACTTTCTTCTTTAAAAGACCTCTTCATCAATTCTTTTCCTAAATTCCGAATTCCAGTACCAGCATCGAAGATTAAAACATCTCCAATTTTACTATCATCCATAACTGCAACACAAGTGGTATTACCTCCAAATTCTTGAAAACCTTTTTCACACACAGGTATTGAACCTCTAGTACCGTAAAATTTTATAATCATGAATTCATTTTTAGAATCGGATTTTAGCCTAATATAAAGATTTATTCCTTATTGCTATTATGTCATTTTTACGAGTCTAGATATTTGTCTATTTTTATCAAAATATCAAATAAACTACATGAGAATTTTATATTTGTTTTTTGTATTATTTTCATTTGGAATTCTTTTTCTCAGAGCTCAAAGTAATTCTATTCCCTCCGACTCTATTGCAACTCCATTTCGTGAAGGGAGATGGTTAACAGGATTAGCAGGAACTATTAGCTCAAACACTAACAAAACAAAATCTTCTGATAAAAAGACCATTACCAATGAATTCGGATTAAATTTTTCCACAGGAAAATTTATAAAAGAAAGATGGCTTCTTGGTGGTAGATTAAATCTCAATAGAGCAAGTTCTTCTAATAATGTTGATCGAACTACAGAATCATTATATGTAGGACCATTTTCTTCTTATTATTTAAGTAAAAACAACAGAGGGTCTCTATTTACTACTTTATCTATGGGTTATGTTCGTTATAGAGAAGAAACGAGTTTTAATGATTTAGCAAGCCCTATCACCGAAATTGCTGAAGGTGGTGGGTTTGGAACTTTATTTGGACTTGGATATTCTTATGTAATTAATGATCAAATTGCTTTTGATATTGGTTTTGATTTAAATATTTTTTTGGTAGATATTAGTCAAGAACAACGACCATCAGGAACAACTGCTTCCGAAAACTTAACGGTTAGTAATACCGCTTTTACTTTTGGATTTAATGTTATTTTAGACGATTTCTTTTTTTAATGAGAAAACTACAACTATTTATATTTCTTTTAACAATTCTACCAATAGCTTTATCTGGGCAAGGAAGAGAAGAAGGTTTTGTACGTACGGACACACTAGGAAAAACAAAAAAAATAAAAATCATTGGTTTACCTATAGCATTTTATACCCCAGAGACAGAATTTGGTATTGGCGGTGGTGGCCAAATTTTTCTATTAAACAAAACAAATCAATATAATCAGCGTCTTTCTAATATTTTATTTAGTGGTATTTATACTACTGCTGGTCAAATCATGTTTAACGCTACACCCCAAATCTATTTAGGGAAAGGAGATTATTTTATTGATGCAGATTACTTATTTGAAATATACCCAAATTCTTTTTGGGGTATTGGACCAAAAACTCCAGAAAATAATTTAGAGAACTATAATCAAACAACTCATAAATTTAAATTAAGTTTTTTAAAAAGACTCCCCCCAGATCTAAATTTTGGTTTTACTTATAACTTTGCTAATCACCAAGTAACCGAAGTAGAAGAAGATGGGATACTAGATTCTGGAACTATTTTGGGTTCAAGTCGTACCGTTATTAGTGGATTAGGAGCCGAATTCAATTTAGACACTCGAAATAACACCTCTTCACCAACAAATGGGCAGTTATTTGAAATAGGTGCACATTTCTCAAGTCAAATTCTAGGTGCAACTCATAGCTTCAATAAATTCACATTAGATTTACGAAACTATGAACCTTTAAATAAACGCAGCACTCTAGCAACTCAAGTCTACATCGAAAATAATTATGGGAACGTTCCTTTTCAGGGAATGGCATTTTTTGGCGGAAGTAATAGTGCGAGAGGATACTTCTATGGTCGTTTTTTAGATAAAAACATGTTTGTTATACAAGCCGAATATCGTTATAGATTAAAACCTAGATGGAAATTAGCTGTATTTGGCCTCGTAGGGAGCGTTGCCGGAGATGCATCTGATCTTTTAAAATTTAACTCTGTAAAACCAGGTTACGGAGCAGGAGTACGATTTAAGGTAATAAAAGACCAAAACACTTGGCTTAGACTTGACATAGGTAATGGTAAAGATGGTCAAAACGGAATCTATTTTGGGGTTAATGAAGCTTTTTAAAAACTAAAAGAAAATATAATGAGATATATTTTCTTTTTCCTTCAGAAAAGAATATTTTTAAGTAAATAATTTAAATGTGAAATTCAACTTCCTACCAAAAAAAGGCACTCCTCTGCGTTCTTTTGCTATTTTTGCGATAGCGGCTGTTCTTGGCATTGGCTTTTTTTTGATGAAAGAAGGTGAAGTGGTTTCCTATTTGTCAGATGACCCGCAGGCTTGTGTAAATTGTCATGTAATGACGCCAGTTTATAATAGTTGGATGCACAGTTCGCATCGTGAATGGGCTTCTTGTAATGGATGTCATGTGCCTCAAGATAATGTTGTAAATGCTTATTATTTTAAGGCTATGGATGGTCTATACCATGCTTCGATTTTTACGGCAAGAGCAGAACCTGAAGTTATTTTCATGCGCGAAGGTTCTCAGGAAGTAGTACAAAACAATTGTATTCGCTGCCATGTCCAACAAGTCACTCAAACGAAATACGATGGTTTTATAGATAACCATGCGAAAAACAGAACCGACCGACAGTGTTGGAGCTGTCATAAAGAAATTCCCCATGGTAGAATCCATGGTATGTCAACCATAAAATATAATATTGCCCCTTTACCAACCGACCAAGAAGAAATGGTTATTCCCACTTGGTTAGAAAAAGAAATGGCATCTAAATAACATTCCTATGAAAAACAAAATTCTGTTTGTCGTAACCTTAGTAGTAGTATTTTTATTAGGTTTGCTTGCCTCAAGTATCATCAATAGAAAGAGCGAGGCAAAATACCAATATGTACCGCAGGTAGATATTAGTGAAAACGAACCTCGAAATGAAGAATGGGGAAAAAACTACCCTCGGGAGTATCAGTCGTTTTTACAGACTTCCGAAACTTCTTTTGCCTCTTATCAAGGCGGGTCTGCAATGCGTGATGTGCTTGAGGAAGACCCTAGATTGGTCTTATTGTTTGCTGGCTATGGTTTTTCCAAAGATTACAACCAAGGTCGTGGTCATTTTTATGCCATAGAAGATATTCAAAATACGTTGCGAACGGGTGGTCCTAAAGGCCCAGGCGATGGACCGATGCCTGCCACTTGTTGGACTTGTAAAAGTCCTGATGTTCCTCGTTTAATGAATGAAATAGGAATTTCGGAATTCTACGATGGAAAATGGGCGGATAAAGGTGCTGAAGTTGTAAACCCCATCGGCTGTGCTGATTGCCATGACCCTAACAATATGAAATTACGCATTACACGCCCAGCACTTGTGGAGGCGTTTGATGCTATGGGTAAGGATATTAACAAAGCAACCCATCAAGAAATGCGTTCTTTAGTTTGTGCCCAATGCCACGTTGAATATTATTTCGACAAGAAAAAACCCGGAGCTGAAGGCACGCCATATCTTACGTTCCCATGGAAGAATGGAATGACTGTGGAAGCCATGGAAGAATATTACGATGAAATGGAATTTTCAGATTGGACGCACAAAATTAGTAAGGCACCCATGTTAAAAGCACAACACCCGGGCTACGAAACCTATTTGACAGGTGTTCATGCCGACCGTGGTGTTTCTTGTGCAGATTGCCATATGCCTTATAAAAGTGAAGGTGGTCAGAAATTTACCGACCACCATTTGCAATCACCTTTAAATAATGTTGCGAATTCTTGTCAAGTCTGTCACAGACAGGAAGCCGATAAATTGCGTGCCAATGTATATGAACGTCAGCAAAAGGCAACCGAAAACAGACTGAAATTAGAAGACTTATTAGTTAAGTCTCATATTGAAGCAGGAAAAGCATGGGAGTTAGGCGCCACCGAAGAACAAATGAAACTAATACTAACTGATATTCGTCATGCGCAATGGCGTTGGGATTATGCTGCTGCTTCTCATGGAGCATCATTCCACTCTCCTGTGGAAACAGCACGAGTATTGGGTGGCGGACTTAATATAGCACAAGAAGCTAGAGTAAAATTAGCTCGTTTGTTGGCTACCCTAGGTTTTAATCAAGAAGTGCCAATGCCAGATATTGCTTCCAAAGAAAAGGCACAGGCTTTTATAGGTTTAGATATGGAAAAACTCATTAAAGAAAAAGAGGAGTTTAAAACCAATTTATTACCCAAATGGCTAGAGGAAGCCAAAGCCCGTGAGGATAAAATGGATTCCAAAGAAGTAAGCATGACCAATAAGTAGTCGATTTTAAACCTTATTCTTTAAAGGCTTTTAAGCCGAACATTTTTCATGAAAATATTCTATCGCATTTTTTCCTCACCAGTATTGGCACTTGTTTTATTGTTGGTTTTTGCCATAGCCATGGGTACCGCAACTTTTATAGAAAATGACTTTGGCACAGCCACAGCTTGGATAAAAGTCTACGACTCCAGTTGGTTTGAGTTGGTAATGTTCGGGCTCGGGCTTTGCTTTGTGGCCAATATTTATAAATACAAACTTTGGCGCAAGGAAAAATGGGCCATACTCCTTTTTCATATTGCTTTTATCGTAATTCTTATTGGTGCAGGTATTACAAGGTATGATTCCTATGGAGGTATCATGCGCATTAGAGAAGGGGCATCTTCAAGTACAATCATTTCCGATAAGAATTATTTGCAAGTCCACCTATCCAATGGAAAGCAAACAAAACATTTGGAAAGAGAACTTTACTTTTCTCCTTTGAATGATAATGATTTTTCTATTCAAACGGATTTGGATGCCACTCCAATTACCATTTCGCATAAGCAATTTGTAGCAGATGCTATTCCCGAAATTGTTGATGACCCTGAAAAAGGAGCTCCATTACTGCAATTAGTAGTTACCTCAGGAAATGGTAGAGAAACATTGTTCCTAAAAAAAGGAGAGATTGAAGAAATAGGAAACCATAAACATAAAATAGGCTTTGAGGCGGCAGGAGAAGATGTTATCAATCTTATAGAAAAAGAAAGTGAATTTCAGCTATTGGCGCCACATCAGCTAGATTTTTTTATAATGGCCGACCAAACGGCGGGTATTATTAAAGGGGACACCTTACAGCCCATGACTTTGCGAACCTTATACCGCTCAGGTGATTTGTCTTTTGTGCCTCTATCTTTTCACGAATCAGGCAGAATCGACATTATAAGCTCGGCGGAAAAACCAAAAGATAATGATAAGGTAAAGGATGATGCTCTGATATTGAACGTACAGGTAAAAGATAAAACCGAAGAAGTGACTTTACTCTATCGTGACGGCTTTTTACCTACTACCCATGAAGTTGACGTGAATGGTATGAACGTAAGTTTATCGTATGGAGCTAAGCCTATTGAGACCCCATTTTCAGTACAGTTGAATGATTTTCAATTGGAACGCTATCCAGGTTCTGAGAGTCCGTCTGCATATGCGAGTGAGGTTACTGTGTTAGATGCAGATACAAAAATGCCTTTCCGAATTTTCATGAATAATGTTTTGGATTATGGCGGATTTCGATTTTACCAAGCCAGTTACGATACCGATGAAAAAGGAACTGTTTTATCTGTCAACCATGATGTTTTAGGTACCAATGTAACCTATGCTGGTTATTTTCTAATGATGATTGGAATGTTCTTTACGCTTTTTGGAAAGAGTTCTCATTTTATGGCCATCAACAAGAAGCTGAAAAAATTAAAAACAAAAAAGGTAATCACAGCCTTATTCCTGATTGGGGTAATGAACATAAGTCTTAAGGCACAAGAAACAAATGATACCATTTCAATTTCTGAATTGGTTGCCGAACAAGCCATTGATAAACAGCATGCGACACTCTTTGGTCGTTTGATGGTTCAAGATTTAGATGGAAGAATAAAACCAATCAATACTTTAGCTTCTGAGTTTTTGCGAAAAGTTTCGCGTAAACCCTATTTCAAATACAAAGGAGCAAATGAAGAAATTCGGTTGGATGCTAATCAGGTATTTCTAGCAATGCATGTTTCTCCAGGAGCTTGGCAACAGATTCCCATCATAAAAATTGATACGGAAAAAGGCGGAAGTTTTTTCGAAGTCCTAAAGATTACCGATGAAGGTTTGATTTCCTTTGACGATTTAATAAATCCCACTGGTGATTATGTACTGACAAAAGTAGCGGAGAAAGCAAATGCCAAAAAGCCAGCGGAGCATAATGAATTTGATAAAGAAGTACTCAAGGTAGACGAGCGCTTTAATATTTTGTTCAATATTTTTTCGGGCAACTATTTAAAGATTTATCCCAACAGTCTTGATGAGAAGGATACATGGTATAGCTATACCCATCATTTTAAAGATTTCCCTAAGGAGGACGCTCGTTTTGTTCAAACCATAACTCCTTCGTATTTTAATGATGTAGCGTCCAAAAAATGGGCAGCCGCTACTGAAAAATTATCGTATATAAACACCTACCAAAGTACCTTGGGAAAGGCTATTATTCCCAACAGTCAGCGAGTAGAAGCTGAGTTGTGGTATAATGAAATAAATCTTAATTTTTGGTTGTTCCAAGTATTTTTCACTTTTGGTTTTATACTGCTCGTATTGGCCTTGACTAAAATATTTGTACAAAAACGTTTTATAGATGCATTATGGAATGCTCTTGTTATCTTTTCCCTAATCAGCTTTCTAGTATTTACTGGGAATATTTTACTTCGTTGGTATGTAGCCCAACATGCGCCTTGGAGCAACGGTTATGAAATGCTGGTTTTTGTAGCCTGGGTTTTAATGCTATGCGGATTAATGACCTTCCGAAAATCAGATTTCTCATTGCCTTTAGCTACACTTTTTACAGGTTCTTTGCTCTTTGTTAGTTACTTGGACTGGTTAAGTCCAGAGATTACAAACTTAATGCCTGTATTAAAATCCTTCTGGCTAAAAGTACATGTAGCGACCATTGTTAGTAGTTATGCTCCTTTGGCTTTATCTGCAATCTTAGGTTTTATGGTCTTGATTCTGATGATTATTGAAACCAAAAAATCCAAGGAAGCAATAACAATTCGTATAAAAGAACTCACTTATATTAACGAAATATCAATGACCATTGGTTTGTTCGTGTTGGCTATCGGAACCTTTCTAGGTGGTATTTGGGCCAACGAATCATGGGGCCGTTATTGGGCTTGGGATCCTAAAGAAACATGGGCTCTAATTTCCATAATTGTTTATGCGGTGGTATTGCACCTTCGTTTTGTTCCCGCCTTAAAAAGTAGATATATATTAAACGTTGCGAGCGTATTTGCTTTCGGTTCTATTATTATGACCTCCTTCGGCGTGAACTATTATTTATCCGGATTACATAGTTACGCAGCAGGAGACCCTGTACCAGTACCTAAGTTTATTTATGTTTTGATTGCTGTTGTAGTGCTTGTATCAATAGCTGCCTTTTTTAGGTTTCGGCTAAGAAATAAACTTATTGATTAATATTCATAAATATCAAGATTAGCACCTTCTTATATCATTTTAATAGACTTATCGGCAATATAAGAAACGTTTTGGTGTGCAAAACCCATCCCTTTTCCCATTCGATCTAACCAAGATTTTTGCTCATCACCTGTTATGGAATCATCTTTACATACCAATTGTGTCAAAGTATATAAATTCTGTAATTTCATTTTATTCGTTGGTATTGTCACCAATGGATAGGTAATTTTCCATAATACTTTCATATTTAGAAGATAACATCCCTAATTTTATAACAAGATGACTTAAAAATTCATATCAGATTTAGTATCGTTACAATCAGTTATAGTTATTTTTACAAATGCAACGAATTCAATGCGATATTGATTCTGTTCTTTCTATACTAATTGACTTTAAGACTCGCTTTTAACGCCTTTTTGATTAATAAATTTTCCAACCACGACCGCAGTAATAACCACAAGATAAAATTGTCCTATTAAACCTATTAAAATTGCTGCCTTCTGCGCTAAAGGTGTTATTGGTAATATATCCCCATAACCTATAGACATCATCGTAATAAAGCTAAAATACATAAGTTGTTCTGTAAGGGCATTTGGCTGAACTCCTTGCATAGCCAATAGCCCCCCCTCAAAAGAATTTGGGTTGGTTAATTCTATACTCATACAAATAAAGAAACCTATAAGTCCAAGTGATATAAAACCGCTTATCAACCCATATATTATTGTTTTATTCACTTCTGGTGTTTGCCATACTTGCTTTATTATTTCGTAAGTAACAAATAAGTAAAAAGAAAAATAAATAGCAAATTGTATATAACTTACTAGAAGTGGCTTTTCATCATGTGTCTCTGCAAAACCAAATAAAAAACTACTTGCTATTAATAAAATTAAAAAAAACCAAAAAAGCTCTTTCCTTTTAGATATAAAAATGACGCCGGCTATAAGATTTAATAAAAAGGAAATTGGAGCAATTGTATCTTCAAATACATGGCCAGGAATTAACAATGAGCCAAATAAAATAACTAGTTGGGTTACAAAGAAGAACTCAAAACGATATGAATATATTCTTTTGAACATTATTTAATCTAATAATTCATTATTAAATATATACCCTTTATAATCAACCTTATATAAAACGCTATAAAAAGCAGGAATAAATAATAAAGTTATTACAGTTCCAAACAATAGGCCTACCATGATAGTAACAGCCATGGGCTCCCACATTTCTCCTCCACCCAAATAAAGTGGTATTAAACCGAGTACTGTAGTAAAAGTAGCAAGTAATATTGGTCTAAAGCGTTGTAAACAAGCTGCAATAATAGCATCTTGTGGGTTTCGTTTAACTATGTCTTCTTCCATTTCTATCCGATCCACCAGAACTATAGCATTATTTATGACTATACCTGCTAAGGAAATTACCCCCAAAAAGGCCATGAATCCAAAAGGAACATTAAAAATAAGCAAGCCTAATACCATACCAATAACTCCTAAAGGTATGGTACAGACAATCATAACCGTTTTTCGGAAAGAATTAAATTGTATTATTAATAGCATTATAATGATAAAAGCGGATAATGGTAAATAACTCGCAACCGCACCCATATTCTCTGCAGTACTTTCTGCATCACCCCCAAGATTATAACTATAATCTGGTCCCCATGTAGCAGCTTGCTCCTCTAGCCAAGGTATAATTTCAGCAGTAATAGCGGACGCATTACCGCCTTCAGTCAGCTCACTAGAAACATTAATTGTTCTTGTAAGGTTCAATCTTTTAATTCTTGTATACTGCCATTTCGGAATTATAGAAGCCACCTGCAATAACGGTACACTTTTTCCAGAACTTTGTGCATAAATATTTAATGTCTCTAAAGATGCTAACGTTTGCTGTTTATCTTGATTACTTAACATTACTATAGGGATAGTTTTATCATTCTCCCGATATTCCCCGGTACTAAATCCATCTAGTACCGTCTGTAAAGATGTTGCTATATCCTGATTCGAAACTCCTGCTAATTGCGCTTTATTCTGATCAATATCAATTATAAACTTTTTACCTTTTGGCCCCCAATCATCCTTAATGTTTTTTGTACCAGAAATACCAAATAACTTAGTTTTAATGCTTTCTGATATTTCTGCTAATTTATTAGGGTCATCTCCAGAAACTTTAATTTCTATAGGAGTACCTCCACCTCCTGAACCTAAAAGACCAACTTTTATATCTGCATTTGGAAATGATGCGAAGCTAAAAGAGTCTAATTTTCTAACCATTTCATTATTTATCAAAAAATTAGAGGTGTTAATTAAGATGTGTGCATAATTGGAATTTGCTTCATCTGGGTTATAGCCTAAATCATAAGCAGATGGACCTTCTCCTATATATGCAGACCAATCTACAATTCCCTCTGAAGAATTTTCAGAAACCTGAAGTTCTCTTTTCATAAAAGCTTCAATAGCAGAGACCATTTCCTCGGTACGTTCTATTTTAGTTCCTTCAGGAAGGTTAATATCTGCAGTAATCATATTACGATCACTATCTGGAAAAAACACAAATGCCAATAAGCCAAAACCTAAAATTGATAAAACAAACATTCCGACAATAGCAACAAGTACAGATCGTTTCCAGGATAAGGCTATTAATATTAAATCTTTGTATTTAGATTTTAAACCATTAATCAAGCGATCTAAAAAACCAACTTTTCCTTCCTCTTGTTTTTTTACTTTTAGAAAGAATACACAAAACAATGTAATAATGCTTAGAGAAATAATCCATGAAGACAAAAGTGCTATTGTTATTACCACAAAAATTGGCCCCATGATATCCCCCATGACGGATTCTGCCATATAAAAAGATAAGAACGCAGCAGAAGTTGTTAAAGTAGAAATTAAAAGAGGCGTAAACAACTCTGAACAAGAATCTATAGCTGCCTTTTTAACATCGGCACCATTTTCCATTTTTACCATGACTGATTCTGCTACCACAATACCATTATCCACCATCATTCCTAAGGCCATAATTAAAGCTGCAAGAGTTATCTGATTTAAACCCACATCAATTAAACCCATTATGAACAAAGTGGTAATAGTTACAATTGGAATTAAACTCGCAATAACCAAACCAGTTCTGAAGCCAAGGAATATAAGCATAACAGCTAAAACAATTCCTATGGATTGTAAAAGGTTACCAATAAAATCACTAATCTTTAAATCAATATAGGTGTCAATGGAGGCCAATCGTGATACTTCTAAACCGACAGGTAATTTCTCTTTCCATGTACTAAGTACAACATCTAATTCTTCTCCTAATTTTATAATATTTGCTCCATCTTTAAGAGATACATGCAAAGACAAAGCGTCTTTACCATTAATACTTACAATTTGAGTTGGAGGATTAATATAGCCTTTTCTAACATTTGTAATATCTTTTAAAGGAAGTACCCGTCCTCCTTCTCCAAGCGGAATCAACATCTCTTCGATATCGGAAATGTCGTTAAAATTTCCGGTTGGCTCTAATATAATTCGCTCATCATCTACATTTATTTGTCCTCCAGAACTTAAAATATTAGTATTACTAATTAAACTTTGCAACCCATTGGCTGTTAAGCCATAACTTTTTAATTTAGTATTATCAAACTCTACAAATACACGTTCGGATTGATCGCCATTAATCTCCACTTTTGCAGCATCTGAAAGTTTAATTAAATCGTCTCTCATATCATCTGCATAGTCTTTCATATCAGAAAATGAAAAACCATCACTTGTAAGGCCTACTGCTATACCAAAAACCTCTCCAATTCCATCATCTTTTAATTGTGGTTGTACTCCACTGGGTAATCCTTGTATATCATTAAGTTTTCTTCGTAATCTATCCCAAACCGCTTGTAAATCCTGAGGCTCTACTTGCATTACCAACTCTACCTGAACAACAGACAACCCTGTTCTTGATGTACTTGTTACTTTTTTTAATTCTGGTAATTCCTGAGCTACCTTTTCTATTCGGTCCGTAACTAACTCCTCTACACGTTGCGGACTTGCACCTGGAAACGAAGAAACAATAGAAGCAACCCGAATAGTATATGGCGGCATACTATCTCTTGACAAGGTCTCATAACCAATCAACCCCATGAGCATTACAACTGCAAGCACGCTTAAAACAACACGGTTGTTAGTAATTGAAAATTGAGTAAGATTCATAATTATTTTCGTTTAAATGGTTATTGTAATCTTACTTTTTGTCCATCAAGAAGTGTTTGTAGGCCAGCTGTTGCAATTTTATCTCCATTTTTTACGCCACTTTTTATTTTAAAACCATCAGAAGTTAGTTCTCCTACTTCAATAGTTTGTTTTCTAACAGTTCCTGTTTTATCGTCTTTTGTTTCTATTACAAAAACAAAATTACCATCACCATCCTCTCCAACAGCTTTAACAGGAATAATTAAGGTATTGTCATTTAATTCTTCTCCTGTAGTAAAGTTAAAAATCACGTTTGCCGCCATACCTGGCTTTATATCTTTATTTGAAAGAACATCAATTTTCACAGGATATGTTGCCGAATTAGCATCCACTATTGGAGAAACTTCAAAAACATTACCTATTAATACTTCTCCTAAAGAAGAAATATTAACTTCAACTTCCATTCCTTGTTTAACCTTATTAATTACACTTTCTGGTAAACCTACCTCAATATTAATATCAGTGCCAGCATTTAAAACTGCTATTACTGAGCCAGAAGCAACATTTTCATTTACACTCCCGTTCGTGGAAGCAATAGTTCCATCTTTTGGAGCATAAATGTACCCATAACTAATTTGTGATTGCTGAATACTCTTATTACGCTTAGCAGACTCGTATTGATCTAAAGCACTCTCATAATTATTTTTAGCTGTTTCATAATCACTTAATGATTGACTACCTTTTTCATACAAATTTTTTATCCTGGTTAGAGCTGATTTTGAAGTTTTCATTGCAGAGTTTGCACTATTAAGAGCAGACACTGATTGTTCATAGGCAAGATTAGCTTGTACATTATCTAATTTTGCAATTAAATCACCTTTTTTTACCTGCTGTCCAACCTTTGCGTTAAAAGTGGTCATAATTCCATTACTTCTAAAACTCAATTCAATCTCATCCCCTGCTTTTGCGACTCCACTAAAAGACCTAATTTTTTGAGCATCGGAAGTACCTACTACCCGATAATTTACAGGTCTTAACACCTCTTCTTTCTTTTCTACTTGCTCCTTACAAGAGTCAAAAAATAAAGTTAGCAAGAGAGTTAAAATAATGTGACTAAAATATTTCATAATTAAAGTTGGTTTTTTAATTTTTATTCAAAATAAATTCATTTGCCCTTTGCATAAATGCCTGATTGCTATCTTCTGTATTCATCAAAAAGAAATAACCAATAGCACGTTCCAACTGCATTGAAGCTAGTAAATAATTATAATTGGCTGTAGCACTAGCCAACTGTGATTGCAGATAATTTGTTTGCGCATCAATTAATTGAATTAATGGAATAGCCCCTTCTGCATAAGAACTTTGAGTAAGCCCTAGGCTTTCTTTTGCAGTAACTTCTGCGACTTTTGATATCTCAATATTAGCTATTTCATTAGTTAAGTCTAGCACCAATACATTAATATTATTTTCAATATTTAAATCTGAATTAGCTTTTTGAATATTTAGTTGATCCTCCTGAATCTTCGCAGTTTGTTTATTAATATTCCTCTGATTTTGCTGAAATATTGGTAAAGAAACATTAAGGCCTAAATTATATACTCCGTCTGGCGCAACAGGAGATCCTAAAACAGGTACTGAACCTTTTCCTGATTGCGAAATAGCTAAATTATAATTACCCTGTAGTGCCACAGTAGGAACAAATCTACCAGAAGAATTAAGACGATAGTTCCTTTTTATTGCTCTTAAATTATAATCAATATTCTTAAGTTCAGGAGCATTTAACTTTGCTTCTTTTATTAAAAATTCGATTAAAAAAGGTCTAAGTTTTGGGTTATCTAAAATATCTTTAAAATCATCATATTTATAATTAATAAATAATCCTTCAGAAATAGAAGCTTCTTCTACGTCTATTTCTAAATTAATCGGATTATTCATTAATTGATTTATAGAGTAATAGGACTCACTCAATTGATTTCCTGCTTCAATTAAGGTCTGCATATTTTGGGCAAGTTCACTTCTAAAACGAAGCACGTCTGACTTACTCGATGCACCTGCCTGAAAATTTTGTTCCGATATTTCAAGATTCTTTTTAGTTACCTCTAAGTTTTGTCCCTGAATTTCTACATTAGTCTTTAGTATTAATGTATTAAAATAGGCGACTGATGCATTTAATAAAGCATCTAATTCTGCAGCATTAAAGGTTTCTTGTTGTGCCTTTTGGATATTATCTTGAATAGTAATTCCTGCACCCGCACTTTCCGAATATAAGACCTGTTGTAGACCAACGGTTCCAGAGGTTGAAAACTCTGGATTAGTTCCTCCTGAAATTTCTGCTACTCTTGGATCTAAATATGCCGCAGTTGCACTTGCTGAAACATCTGGAAGAAAATTACTTTTAGCAGTTTTAAGGTCTTGAGTGCTTAGGTCAACGTTCTTGCGTTCTACTTCAAGTCCTAAGTTTTTATTTACAACACCATTCATAATATCTACTATGGAATATGTGTTATCTGCAGAATACGAGCTATTTCCTCCCACAATATCAACAGTACCCAACATACTATAACGCAAAGGAAAATTAATCTGTTTTGCTGTGTTAAAATTTAAAGAAAGTCTATTATTATAATCCAATTTTAAGGGCAATTCTGAAGGATTTGTACCATTCACAACTGCCTCTACATTTAATGCTAATCGTCTAAAAAACTGGTCTAAGTTGGTAGCTGGCTGATTCGTTGCTAAAATTCCTTTTTCCACATCTAATTTACGGTTTGCAGAAAAAGAAGGTAATTCTTTATCGTTAATTATATTAACCATTTTTTTAAATGCATCATCGGTCAAAGCAAAACCACCAGCAAGATATACAGCATCTATACCCTCTAAAGAATTAGCTATATTGCCATCTTCAGGTATATTAATTAAAGAATAACTTGTTTTTTTATCTGCGAAATAATCATCAAAAAGTGCTCTAACTGGAAGTGCTTCAGGAAGATATTCATCTACTAAAATTCCTACCTTTTTAAACTCATAAATAGAATTAAAAGCTTCTAAATCTTTCTTATAAGATAAAGGAGCTATGATATAAGCTAAATTATTTATCCCAGTAGTATTCTGCTGCGCTGGTAAATCAATAAAATCACTATTAACAGATCCGAAAACAATTACTGGTTTGCCATAAGACTTTTGCTGGTATAAAGCTATATTATTAATTACACCAAAAGCCAAAATGATATTTACTTCGCTT
Source organism: uncultured Maribacter sp. (assembly GCF_947496775.1). Classification (GTDB taxonomy): domain Bacteria; phylum Bacteroidota; class Bacteroidia; order Flavobacteriales; family Flavobacteriaceae; genus Maribacter_B. The sequence goes on from NZ_CANMDU010000001.1 coordinate 129,513, forward strand.
TTTTCTAGAGCTATAAAATTTGTTTTGGCCAATTCTAAATCATAATTATTCTCTAAAGGACTTTTAAAAATCATATTAGTATCTTGTCCCATTACAGAACGAATTTCATTTTTAAGCTTTTCGAATAAAGCCAAATTTTCCTTCGAATCCTTATCGACAAGTACTCCAATATTAATAGTCTTTGAACTTTGAGCAAATGAAAAAAACGATGCTAAAAGAAAGACAACTACAACTAATTGTTTTTTCATAATTTTAATTTATTTCCAACCTTTTCTTTCATAGACACCTTTTAAAAGTTTTTTATAGGTATCTAAGTAATAACCATATTGCTTATCATCTAAAATTGGCTTAACTTCTGAATGTTGTTTTTGTAAAAGCTCTTCGAATTTAGAGCGTATTTCTTTGGGAGTGTATCCTTTTTCTTTTTTTTCTAGAGCCGTCATCTTATAAGTATGATATAAGATTATATTATAAAATTCCTTTCTTTTCTCTCCAGTAACACCCATTATGGTAGCCCTATCATAAAACCATAATTGCAAGCTATCTCTTTCTGTACTTTTAAATATATCTACTCGCTTAGATTTTTCTTGACCATTATCCTCCTGAGAATAAATTGGGCTAGATAATATTACTAAAAAAATTATAAAAGCAACTATTTTTAGAAAGGATTTAATCATCATGTTTTCCATTGTTTGTTTTAAATATAAATAACTTAGCGCAAATATCTAAATAAAATAACTTAGTGCAAATATCTCAATAGAATAACTTTTAATGATAAAAAACATATTAGTAAATTACTTTTTCATTATTAGTAATCACATTAAAAAATTGAATATTGGCTTTAACCTCTAAACCAAAAAAGTTTAGTTTTAATACTTATTGATAATTAATAAACGCCAAACACTCATAAATCTAGTCAAATTCTTTAAAACCTTAAAGCTTTATTAAAAAACGAGCTGATTCGGGGTCACTAGTTTTTTGAACCTCTCAAAACGCTTTTAAAACCTGACAAAATAAGATTTTTGGATAGATCTTCTTTGTCTCAAGCTTAATAAAGAAAATAAATTTTTAAAAGATTATTTTTCAAAAATATATACATTTGTGTTAGACGAAATACCAAATAGTAATATTGAGTATTAGATTGAGTTCACAATCCGTCAACATAAAACATGGAATTTAGCATAGAGCCTAGAAACATTGGAATAAAGCCATAAGGTTTGAATCCTGTCGAGGTCACAACAAAAACGTCTAAACACCTATGTTTAGGCGTTTTTTTATTCCAACACCTCTGTATTAACCCAACATTTTTCCGAAATTCTATAATACACTTACTAACAGATATTTATATTAAATGTAAATTTGTAATTACTTTTGCCTTCATAAAATAAGAAAAAAATATTAAGACTTTTACTAAACGTATTGTAAGTACTTTACAACCTTTGAGATAAGAGCGATAGCATTTTAAAGAAAATAGTGTATGAGCAATACATTTAAATATTTTGCATTATACTTATGCACCAAAAAAAACTTCCCTTATCTACGTTTTTATAAAACAACTTTTTATATACAAGAACTATTTATTGCCGTTATTTATTCTTTTTACTTGTTTATTACTCAACCCCTGTCTAAAATAAACATCAGGATCATGGTTTACTCGGTGTTGTTTCATTTCTGGATCATGAACATCCAAGCTTAAATCACAATCAAAACGCACTAACTTTGAGTGGAGTTTATCTCTCCCTCCCAAGTTTATAAAATGTGCTAATCCCCATGTAATACCACGACCATCTTTTGTGTCTGTAAAAGCGTCTGCGACATATGGTGCGGCAGCATACGGCATTAACTCTGTTATAGAAGCAATTTCAAAATTAACCCAGTCTTTTGCATATTGTATGGTATTATGTTCAGGACCATCTTTATATACCAAAGCTGCAACCCCTTCTTTAAAGGGAAACAAAGAAGTTTCATGACCAGATGTAATTACCGGATTTAATGGGTGTTTTACAAAAGGACCTAAAGGGCTGTCCGCAATAGCTAACCCTTGCATGCGAACTAAGTCTGGTTTCTCTCCAAAGTCAGATTTATAATAGATATATATTTTTCCATCATGTACTAAAGGATAAGGATCATGAATAGAATATTGGTCCCATTCCCCTTCTTTACCATTGGGTATCACTATTTTATTATAGGGAATCCAAGGGCCATCTGGAGAGTCTGCATAAGAAACTGCTACAGGGCAATCGTCTCCTCGTTTTCCACTAGCTTCCATAAATCCTTGGTAGTATAAATAAAATTTACCTTCCCATTCTAAAATATCTGTTGTCGTTACAGCTCTCCATCCTACAATTGGTTTTTCTGGTCGTTTAATTGCTACTCCTTGTTCTTTCCAATTAAAACCATCCGTGGAGGTAGCATACCATATTTCTGCTAAATCCCAATCAGCAGAAGGTATTTCGTCTGTAGATTTAGCTGCTCCTTGTGGAGGCGCTGGGGTATTTCTATAGGTATACCAGACATAGTATTTTCCGTTATATAGCAAAGTTTTAGAAGGGTCCCGACGAGAGATAGTACCATCTTCACTATTATAATCAAATCCTTTTAACTCCGTATACTTAAATTGACTAAACAATTCGTTATACTGTGGTTCTGGCGATGCATAGTCTGTATAAATACGTTCCATTGCAGCACTCATTTTACGTTGAGGTTTTTCTTTTGGCAATACAAACGGAAATCCTCCCTGATTTTCCACTACCTCTTCTTTTCTATTTTTTTTATTCTCCTGATTACAAGACCATAATGCACAAATAGCAAGCAATACCCAACCTATTTTTTTCATTTTTATATTCTTATCGTTCTCCTAAATATTCTATGTATGTATAGTATACTCCAAAAACTTTATTGTCTTCTATAAAAATCAATTACCAAAAAAAGTTTTCCCTTTTTCTAAATTTACATTAAAAGCTATTTCTACATCTAATTTTGTGATTTCCGCTTCAAAAATTTTATTTGCAATTTTTACTCTTACTATCTCTGGAGAAATAGTTTTGTAAATAAATCAATTTTTTGGATTTTTTTCTGAGACTCCCAAAATAGTACCATAAAACCAATGTAGTCCTAAAAGCAGCTTAGTGTTTCTATACGCTTTTAATAAAATAGATAAAACAGTATTAAATAAAGTGAAATACCCCTTAGCAAACTTAGAAAACTAACTGGTTATAACAAAAATTACAATTTACCGCTATTAACTTGGTATACTTTTCTGATAATGAGAATTAAACTAATCTTTTATCAACAATCCATGTTTACAAAAAAAATAACAAAACATTAAGATAAAAACTCATAATAAACTCATTTACAGTAAATTAAATTCACGTTTAATTAAATTAACATCTCTCATTTAGGCTAAAAGGTGAGTAAATCAATAAACCAAATAGCTATATAAACACTAACAATTATAATGATATTTGGAATTGTTCTATATTATATTAACTTTAGCAAAAATTTAATTTATGGATTTAACGGAAAGAGCTCTCGAGTTTGAAACTAGAAAAATGAGCAACATGTCTACTAGTGACCGTGTTGAAGCCTCTAGAGAAGCAAAAGCATTGATATTAGAAATTAACGAAATTTATAAGGAAACTAAGGATTCTGACTTAATGGATATGATGAAGCGTTTAACAGAGAAAAAGAAAAAAATTGAAAAACGTCTTAAAGGTGCGCCTTTAGTATAAAACTTTTAAAAATTAATTTAAGATTCTTTTAGTCATTTTGGTTAATAGAATACTTAAAAACGAAAAGGTGCATAGTAAATAACTATGCACCTTTTTGTTTGTTTAATAATCGTAATAAAAATGGACTTTATACTAAACCCTTGGCCCTGGTATGTTTCTGGGCCTTTAATAACTTTAATAATGGTTCTTTTGATCCTTTTTGGAAAGAACTTTGGAATGTCGTCTAACCTTAAAACTCTTTGTACCATTGGTGGAGCAGCCAAATATTCCGACTTTTTTAAAATTGATTGGCGTTCTTTTAAATGGAACTTAGTAGTTGTTCTTGGAGCCATAATTGGTGGATTTATTGCTACTCAATTTTTATCTAATGGCACTCCCATAGATTTAAGCCCAGATACCATTGCTGATTTAAAAGCTCTAGGTTTTTCTAACCCTAGCACTAATTTACTGCCTCCAGAAATATATAGTTGGGATAGTGTTTTAAGCCTAAAAGGTATCTGTATTCTTTGTATCGCTGGCTTCTTAGTTGGTTTTGGGACCAGATATGCTGGTGGGTGCACTTCTGGTCATGCTATTAGCGGATTAAGTAATTTACAAATACCTTCTTTGATTGCTGTTATTGGCTTTTTTATTGGAGGACTACTAATGACACATTTTATTTTACCATTGATTTTTTAAATATGAAATTCATTAAATTTTTAATCGTCGGTATCCTTTTTGGAATTATTTTAGTAAAATCTGAAGCAGTTTCTTGGTATAGAATTTTTGAAATGTTTAAGTTTCAATCTTTCCATATGTATGGTATTATTGGTTTTGCAGTAGGTTTAGGAATAGTATCTATATATATCATTAAAAAAACCAAAATTAAAAGTATAACAGGTACTGAAATTAAAATACCAGCTAAGAACAAAGGTTTTGTAAATTATCTACTTGGTGGTTCAATCTTTGGCTTAGGATGGGCGTTAGGCGGTGCGTGCCCAGGCCCTATGTATATTCTTGTAGGTACAGGTGTTTTTAGTATGCTTATTGTTATTACAGCAGCAACTTTAGGAACCTTTGTCTATGGGCTATTAAAAAATAAGCTTCCTCACTAACTTCCCTCAAAACTACATATTCCTATCCTAAATTTTTCCTTTTAGATTGTATGACATAAGTCATATATTTTTTCTATAGATACCACTAAACTTGTGGTTCATGTCAAAAAAAAACAACAGTGACTCTAATAGAAAAAATTACAACTTTAAAAAAGGAAAAGAATGCGGTTATTCTCGCCCATTATTACCAGGACAAAGAAATTCAAGATATTGCCGATTTTGTTGGTGACAGTTTAGAATTATCTAAAAGAGCTGCTGAATCTACTGCAGATATTATCGTTTTTTCAGGAGTTCATTTTATGGCTGAAACTGCCAAATTATTAAACCCTAGTAAAACCGTTGTTTTACCAGATGTAAAAGCAGGCTGTTCTCTTGCGGATTCTTGTCCTCCAAAAAAATTTCAAGAATTTATAAATGCCAACCCGGATCATACAGTTATTACTTATATTAATTGTAGCGCTGAAATAAAGGCAATTTCCGATTTAGTTTGCACCTCTTCTAATGCCGTAAAAATTATTGAATCAGTACCTAAAGAAAAACCTATCATCTTTGCTCCTGATAAAAATTTAGGAAAATATCTTGCGCAAAAAACGGGTAGAGATTTACTTTTATGGGATGGCAGCTGTATTGTTCATGAAGCATTCAGTATAGAAAAATTGCTAGAACTACATAAAAAGCATCCTGATGCCGTAATTATTGCGCATCCAGAATCAGAAGCCCACATTTTAAAAACAGCTAGCTATATTGGATCTACTTCTGGCATGATAAGCTATGTAAAAGAACATCCCAAAAACAAATTCATTGTAGCTACTGAGGCCGGTATTCTTCATAAAATGCAACAAGAAGCTCCAAATACAATATTAATACCGGCACCCAGTAAAGTAGACAACACTTGTGCTTGTAGTGAATGTGCATATATGCGTATAAACACGCTCCAAAAACTTTATGATTGCCTAAAAAATGAATCTCCAAAAATAGAAATACCAAGTAACATACGAGAGAAAGCGGTTATTCCTATACAAAAAATGTTAACTCTATCCGCGTAAAATGATTTCTACAAACTATTTGGTAATTGGGTCTGGCGTTGCCGGCCTTACTTTTGCAGTTAAAATTGCTCAAAAATTTCCTAATAAAACTATTACCATTGTTACTAAAGGCGATGAAGAAGAATCGAATACAAAATATGCGCAAGGTGGTATAGCTGTTGTTTTAAATGAACAAAAAGATTCTTTTGCCAAACATATAGAAGACACTTTAATTGCTGGTGACGGGCTTTGCACCCCAGAAATAGTCGCTATGGTTGTAAAAGAAGGCCCAAAAAGACTACAGGAACTTGTGGCATGGGAAACCAATTTCGATTTAGATTCTAATGGTACTTTTGATTTAGGCAAAGAAGGGGGACATTCGGAATACAGAGTTGTGCATTACAAAGATATTACTGGCTTTGAACTAGAAAGAGCACTTTTGAAAAAAGTACACCAGCTACCTAATATTACAATTTTACCTCATCATTTTGCTATTGATTTAATTACAGAGCACCATATAGAAAATAAAGAAACAGATGCTGTTTCTTGTTATGGCGCTTATATTCTAAACCAATGTACAGACAAGATTCTAACTATAAAGGCACAACATACCTTACTAGCATCTGGTGGAATAGGCAGTGTTTATGGACACACGACCAACCCAATTATTGCAACAGGAGATGGGATAGCTATGGCTTACAGAGCTAAAGCGGTTATTAAAGACATGGAGTTCGTTCAATTTCACCCAACAACTATGTATACTCCAGAAGGTGGTTCTTCCTTTTTAATTTCTGAAGCTGTTCGTGGATTTGGCGCTTATTTACGGACTAAAGACGGACATCGTTTTATGTTAGATTATGATTCTAGAGCAGAATTAGCCTCGAGAGATATCGTTTCTCAGTGTATTGATTCTGAGTTAAAAAAAACAGGAGACCCTTTTGTTTATCTAGATTGTACCCACTTAGATATGGCTGCTTTTAAAAAGCATTTTCCTAATATTTACGAAAAATGTTCTGAAGAACATATTCAACTAGAAAAAGATTGGATTCCCGTAGTCCCTGCATCTCATTATTTATGCGGTGGAATAGACATTGATAAAAACGGAAAAACATCTGTAAACAATCTTTATGCGTGCGGAGAATGTAGTAGAACAGGGCTTCATGGCGCCAACCGTTTGGCCTCTAACTCCTTATTAGAAGCTCTTGTTTATTCCCATAATATATATTTAGATTTGTGTGAAGCTCCAAAAGTTAACATTCCAGAGAACATTCCACCTTGGAATGATGATGGAACCTCTATTCCTAAAGAGCATATTTTAATTCAACATAACCTAAAACAACTACAAGCTTTAATGCGAAATTATGTCGGGATTGTTCGCAATAATGACCGTCTTCATATGGCTATTAAGCATTTAAACTTACTCTATGAAGAAGTCGAAGAGTTGTATAGAAAATCTAAAATTACAACCGCCCTTTGTGAGCTTAGAAATATGATAAATGTGGCTCATTTAATTATTCAGCAATCTTTAAATAGAAAAGAAAACAAGGGAGGATATTATAATATAAGTAACATAAAAAAAGCATCTAAATAAAAATTTAGATGCCATTTATTAAAGTAGTTACTACAGTTAGTCTATTAATTTAAAGCCATTTTTTAAAATAGCATTAGAACTACCACCAATAAAAACATTAAAATCTCCTTCTTCTGCTTCCCAAATACCCTTTGCTGAATAAAACTGAAGCATTTCTTCATTTATTACAAAAGTTACTTCCTTAGATTCTCCTGGCTCTAAGGACACCATTTTAAATCCTTTTAACTCTTTTACTGGCCTAGTAATACTTGCAAATTTATCTTGAATATATAATTGCACTACTTCTTTTCCTGCGTACTCTCCAGTATTAGTTAAATTAAATGTAAGAGCTATTTCCGCTCCTCTTTTGAAGGATGTAGCATTCAATTTTAAATCACTGTATCTAAAATCAGTATAGCTTAAGCCATATCCAAATTCATAAAGAGGGGCATTGCTTTCATCTATATAATGCGACCAAAAAACCATATTAGGAGCCGGTATCTCTGGTCTTCCAGTATTCTTATGATTATAGTATATTGGAATTTGCCCAACACTTTTAGGAAAAGTCATTGGCAATTTACCGCTTGGATTATAATCACCATATAATACTGCCGCGATAGCGTTACCACTTTGTGTTCCTAAATGCCATGTTTCTAATATTGCCGGCACATTTTCGTCGGCCCAATTAATGGTTAAAGGTCTTCCATTCATTAAAACTAAAACTACCTTTTTATTTACCTTGTAAACGGCTTCCAACAACTCTTGCTGCAATCCAGGTAAATCTAAGGTAGTTCTACTTCTACCCTCTCCAGACTGAAAACCATTTTCACCTAAAACTAGAATTACAATATCGTTCTTTTTTGCAAGAGCCACAGCTTCTTCTATACCAGAAGCATCTTCTTCATTTATTTTAGTTTCTAATGTAAAATCCGTTTTTCCTTCTGTTAAGGTTACTCCTTTCGCGTAAGTAATTATATTTCCTTTATACGTATTTAATCCTTCTAAAACTGAAATTGCTGTATTATCATCAGCAGCAAGACGCCAACTACCTAGAGGGCTATTCTTATCCTCCGCTAAAGAACCTATTACGGCTATTTTTTGCCCCTTTTTCTTTAAAGGCAAAAGGGCCTTTTCATTCTTAAGTAGTACTATCGATTTTTTGGCCATATCTAAAACCGCAGCTTGGTTTTCGGGGCTTCCTACAACGGATTTTTCTAATTTTTCATCACAATACAAATATGGGTCTTCAAAAAGTCCCAATTCATATTTTACAGTAAGTATTCTTTTTACAGCATCGTCAATTAATGCTATATCTACCCTTCCTTTATTTATTAAGGCTTCTATATGATTAACATAACCATAAGATTCCATATCCATATCCGAACCAGCGTTAGCTGCTAGTGAGCTTGCGTGCTCATTATCCTTAGCATAACCATGCGCAACCATTTCATTGATTGAACCCCAATCGGATACTACAAACCCATTAAAACCCCATTCTTTTTTCAATATTTTTCTTTGCAAAAAAGCATTACCTGTTGCCGGAATACCGTTGAGCTCGTTGAAAGAATTCATAAACGTTTTTACTCCAGCATCTACTGTTGCCTTAAAAGGAGGGAATATGATATTTTGTAAGGTTGACTCTCCTACATCTACTGTATTATAATCTCTTCCAGATTCTGCAAATCCATAGCCTGCAAAATGTTTAGCGCAAGCGGCTATAGTATTCTTCTTAGATAAATCGTCGCCTTGAAAGCCTTTTACTCTAGCGTATCCTATTTTACTTCCTAAATAAGGGTCTTCCCCTGCTCCTTCCATTACACGCCCCCAACGCGCATCTCTAGAAATATCTACCATTGGAGCAAATGTCCAATTTATTCCACTTGCCGCAGCTTCACTAGCGGCCACTTCTGCTGAATTTTTAATAGCTTCTAAATCCCAACTAGCAGCTTCCGCTAAAGGAATTGGGCTAACTGTTTTATACCCATGAATAACATCAAAGCCTATTATTAATGGAATTCCTAATCTGGTTTCTTCTACAGCTATTTTTTGTACTTTTCTAACTTCTTTTACACCACGAACATTAAGCATAGAGCCTACTTGTCCTGATTTTAAATGTTCGTATTTTAATACTGCACTTCCGTCAGTAGGTGCCGGACCAGTAACATTCCAGAACCCATTGTACTGGTTCATTTGCCCAATCTTTTCCTTAAAAGTCATCTTAGCTAATAACTGCTCTACTTTTTTTCTTATCTCCTCTTGTTTTACCTGTACTATTGTTTCTTGAGCATGTAACTTACCCCAAAAACATATAAAGTATGTAAAAATTAACACCTTTTTCATTGGTTCTTTTTTGTATTAAATCTTTATTATCTAATTCCCTAAAATTACCATAGAACAGCAAGGTATTATAAGACAATATTTTCCGATTTTATTCAATTATTGGAGCTATATATTCTTAATCTACAATATCAACAATTATTGATAATATCTTACATAATCTATTTCCATAGAAGGTTAGCCAACTAAGCTGTGAAGAGAGAAACGAGTTTGTGTTGGAAATTACTTTTTTTGTTTCACTAGTTACTCCATAAGTAGAGCAATTTTAACAATACGTAATTCTTAGGGTAAATTAAAAAACTAGAAACTGAAATAGCCTAAGGGAAGTACTTGAGATATTAATTGAAAACCAATTCTTATTGCAAGGTAAGCCTCCGTGAGTTTTAAGTCTAAAATATTAGACCAACTAATAAAGAAATTTTAGGATACTATTGGAAGAAAAAACACTAAACAATTTCTGCATTTAAACCTGCCTGCAAAAGACGAGTACAACGGGGTTTTAAATCTTTAAATTCTCCAGTTTTAACCGTACATTTTCCATTATAATGCACTATTAATGAACATTGCTCCGCTTGTTCCGAAGTATGATCACAAACAGAAACTAATGTATCTATAACATGCTCAAAAGTATTAACATCATCGTTAAAGAGTACAATTTCATTTTGGTTTACTGCCTCTTCTTCTACTAATAACTCCTCTGATATTTCTTCCCTGGTACTCATATTATAAGGGTTTTATAAAAACTAAAATACATATTTTGCAGCAACCCAATTATTTTTTTCAAGTTTTTTTTCAAATTTTAACGAATGCTCTTGGCATTTATCGCTAATCATTTTTAGGTCTTCTTGGTAGAAACCACTTAGAAAAAGAGATCCTCCAGAGTTTAAACATGCTGCATAGATAGGAATGTCTGCTAACAATATATTCCTGTTTATATTTGCTATAATTACATCAAACTTTTTGTTCTTTAGAAGACTAGCATCCCCTTCTAAAACTTGAATATTAGGAAAACCATTTCTTTCTACATTTTCTTTAGCATTTAAATAACACCAATTATCTATATCTATAGCTTCAACTGGCACAGCACCTTTCATAGCAGCTAATATTGCCAAAACTCCAGTACCGCTCCCCATATCTAAAACAGATTTTTTTGTAAAATCATTTTCTAAAATATGTTTTAACATCATAAAGGTTGTTTCATGATGTCCGGTACCAAAACTCATTTTGGGTTCAATAACAATATCATATTCTACAACAGGAGCATCATGAAAAGGAGCTCTAACTACACAGGCATCATCTACTTGTATGAGTTTAAAATTTTCCTCCCAAGTAGCATTCCAATTCTCTTGTTCAATTTCTTTAACCGTATATTCAATCTTAAAATTGTCATTTTTTAATATATCTATGGCATCTATCATAGACTCTTCCCAATCTGTTTTTTGAATATACGCCAAAACTCCATTTTCATTTTCTACGAAACTCTCGAAGCCTATTTCCCCTAATTCTGCAATTAAAATATCGGAAGTAGGTTGTACTGGAGTAACAGTAAAGGCGTATTCTATATAAATAATGTTTGCCATGTCTTTTTTTAATATAAAAGGAATAGATAGTTTATTAAAAATAGAAGCTGTTTAGAGAAATGTTTCTAAACAGCTTTCTTAAACAATTTTTTAAGCGAAATTAAATAGCTTTTATAATGGCAGCAAAATCATCTGCTACTAAAGCAGCTCCACCAATTAAACCACCATCTACATCTGGTTTAGAGAATATCTCTGCCGCATTTGCAGGTTTTACACTTCCACCATATAATATAGAAACATTATTAGCTACGGCAGCATCATATCCGTCTGTTATTGTTTTACGAATAAAAGCATGCATTTCTTGCGCTTGCTCCGCTGAAGCTGTTTCTCCCGTTCCAATAGCCCATACAGGCTCATAAGCCAATACAATTTTACTCCATGCACTAGCATCTAAAGAAAAAAGTGCATTTTTAATTTGACCACCAACTACATTAAAATGGTTATCAGATTTTCTATCTGTCAATTCTTCACCAAAACAGAACATTACTCTCATGTTTTTTGCTAAAGCTGCTTTTACTTTCTTCTCCAAAATCTCATCTGTTTCACCAAAATAAGCACGTCTTTCGGAATGTCCAATAATTACGGTATCAATACCAATATCTAACAGCATATCTCCAGAAGTTTCTCCTGTATAAGCACCACTTTCTGCAAAGTGCATGTTTTGGGCTATCACTTCTATAGTAGAAGACTCTAAACTTTGTTTAGCAGTAACCAAATTCACAAAATTAGGTGCTACCATTACTTCTGCTGTTGTATCTGGTAATTTAGCTGAAAGCTCTGTTAAAAGCGCTTCTGTTTCTGCTAAATTTTTATTCATTTTCCAATTTCCCGCTACTATTTTACTTCTCATTTCTATTATTTTGTAAGTTGTTTTATAATCTCTTTGTCTTCTACATTTATTGCTTTATACAAGGTAATATAACCTTCCTTGTTTATTACCATATATCTTGGAATCCAGTCTAAATCTATAGCTGTAAACAAATCGGACTTCCACCCATTAGGAGCCCAATAGTGTGACCCGTTGTTTATCTTAAAACTTTGTATGCCCTTCTCCCAACTATCTTTAGTTTTATCCAAAGAAACATAAACATAAGCCACTTCTGGATAGTCCTTTTTTATAGCATTCAAAGTGGGCATACCAACTATACAATCTTTACACCAAGATGCCCAAATATCTAATAAGATTACTTGGCCTTTATGAGTCTCTAAAACCTTCCCGAAGGTTATAGGCTTCCCTTCTAAATCCATTAAATGGTCTGCCTTTGCTTCCACTGCGAAAGTTTTATCTTGCGCAATCATACAAAACATAGAAACCATAAAAAAAATGACCGTAACTATTCCTTTTTTCATTTAAAGTATTTAATAGAACAAAAGGTTATCCATATCATTATAATGCACTTTTTGCTTTATAGTTCCTTTTTCTAAAACTAATACTCCTGGATTAGACCGGACAATAGTTTTTAGCGCTATTTCATCCGTATAATAAAACTCTAAATTTAAATTATACTTTTCTATAATTTCTTTTGCCTGTTCTGCACTAGAGGCCGACATACCAATAACTTTATACCCTTTCTTAACTGCAGCATCGGCTATTTCCTTAACTTCTCCGTAGAAATTAGTATTGGTTTTTCTTAAATCGTACGCCACAATCATAACTAACTTAGGTTCTTGCAATAAATCAGACGCAAAATCTTCTCCATTCTGTTCTACAGTAAAATCGTGAATGGGGGGCTCGTAACCTGCTTGTAACTCCGTCGTTTCTACCCCAATAAATTCGCCATCCACTGTTGGGTAATCTCCAGTCGTATGTACAATTTGTTCTTCTCCGTTTGCCTTAAATTTCCAAGCATAGTCGAACACAGCTTCTGGGGCTCCAACTGGAACTGTAATTCCTTTTTGGATATTGGCACCAATTTTATATGGTCTAAAATCTATAACTGGCAAATGATTTAACACATAATACCCATAACCTACGCATAATACAAGTGCTACCGCAGTAATTATTCTATTTGGGTAAGACCTAAATAAGGGCTGAATATATTTTTGTCCAAAAAACAAAATAAGAATAAGAACAAACAAAATAACATCCTTGGTAAAGGATTCCCAAGGCGTTAATTTAACAGCATCACCAAAACAGCCGCAGTCTGTAACTTTATTAAAATAGGCCGAGTAAAAGGTTAAAAATGTAAAAAATACAATCATTAATAGAAGGTTCCATACTGTAAATTTAACGCGGTAACCTACTAATAACATAACCCCTAAGAGCACTTCAAAAATAACTACTCCTAAAGAAACCCATAATGCCAGTGGTACTAGAAAAGGAAGGTTCAAAACTGCTTCACTAAAATATTCTTCTAATTTAAAAGAAAATCCGACGGGGTCATTTAGCTTAATAAAACCACTAATAATAAAAAGTATCCCAACAAAAATTCTACTAAACCCTACTAAATATCTCATACTATTTATTGTCGTTTTCTTGAAGATGGATCATTGCAAATACAGCATAATTTATCATATCTTGATAGTTAGCGTCTATACCTTCACTAACCAAAGTTTTCCCTTGGTTATCTTCTATCTGCTTTACCCTTAATAATTTTTGTAAAATTAAATCGGTTAATGAGCTTACACGCATATCTCTCCAAGCTTCTCCATAATCATGATTTTTATTCTCCATCAATGATTTTGTTTCCGTTATATGTTTCTCATAAAGGCTTACTGCTTTTTCTGTTTGTAAATCTGGCTGATCCACTACACCTAGTTCTAGCTGAATTAAGGCCATAATAGAATAGTTTATAATACCAATAAATTCAGAACGCTCCCCTTCATCTACCTTACGCACTTCATTTTGTTGTAGGCTCCGTATTCTTTGTGCTTTAATAAAGATTTGATCCGTTAAAGAAGGTAACCTTAGAATACGCCATGCACTGCCGTAATCTGTCATCTTTTTTTGAAATAACTCTTTGCAAATTTTTATAACCTCATTATATTGTTCGGAAGTATGCTGCATGTATATCTAATTTGCGTAAATTTCGCTTAAAATATTGTAAACGTCAAAGTTCTCGATTTAATCTTTCTTTGTCAAGTATTTACACACCAATTATTTACAAAAATGACCATTAATTGTAACGAAAACCTTATAGATTTAAATACACCCAAAGTAATGGGTATACTAAACGTTACTCCTGATTCTTTTTTCGATGGTGGTGCTTATAACGGAATTAAAAATAGCATTTCTCAAGTAAAAAAAATGCTTGATGAAGGTGCTACCTTTATTGATGTTGGTGCGTATAGTTCCAGACCTGGTGCCAAAGAAGTTACTCAAGAAGAAGAATTACAACGTATTTTACCCGTTATAAAAGCTATTACCAAAGAGTTTCCAGATTGCATAATTTCTATAGATACCTTTAGGAGTAGTATTGCTAAGGCATGTGTTCAAGAAGGAGCAGCTATGGTAAATGATATTTCTGGAGGACAATTAGATACTAATATGTTTGCTACAGTTGCTCAATTAAAAGTGCCTTATATTTTAATGCATATGCGAGGTACTCCGCAAAATATGCAACAAAACACAGTATATGACGATGTAACTTTAGACATTATCTATTACTTTTCTGAACAGATATATAATGCCCGTTTAGCCGGCATTAATGATATTATAATAGATCCCGGATTTGGATTTTCTAAAACAGTAGCCCAAAATTTTGAGCTCTTAAACCAATTAGAGCTCCTACAAAACATAGAAGTTCCTATACTCACTGGTTTAAGTAGAAAATCTATGATTTACAAAACTTTAGAAACCGATGCTAAAAAAGCTCTAAATGGCACCACTGCCCTAAATATGGTATGTTTAGAAAAAGGAGCCAATATTTTAAGGGTCCACGACGTTAAAGAAGCTATGGAGTGTGTACAGTTATATAATGCCTTAAAAAGTAGTTAGCCTATTTTTATTGAGTATTTAATATGGAGTAAAAAATAAAAACGTAATACCTATAGCATTACACATGACATACTAAATTTTGGACTTTCAACATTAGACTTATTTTTCCTAATTTTACAAAAACTGCGGCGATTGGATTTTTTAAACTTTATAGATTTACGAATTACTGATATTATAGATATCATTCTAGTAGCCGTTCTACTTTATTACATCTACAAATTAATTCGTGGCTCTGTTGCTATCAATATTTTTATTGGCATCGTAATTGTCTGGGGCTTTTGGAAACTTACCGAGTTATTAGGCATGGAAATGATAAGCAGTATGGTAGGTGCTTTTATGCAAGTTGGTTTAATTGCACTTATTATAGTTTTTCAACAGGAGATTAGAAAATTTCTTTTAATGATTGGTTCTACCAATTTTTCTAATAAACGAAATTTTATAAAGCATTTTAAATTTTTAAAACAAGAAGGACTTTCTAGTAGCATTAATATTGATGCTTTAGTTGCTGCTTGTGAGAAAATGGCGAGTACCAAAACCGGTGCCTTAATCGTTTTGGAGCGTAATAATTCTTTAGATTTTATAAAATCCTCTGGAGACAAAATGCATATTGAAATTACACAGCCTATTATAGAAAGTATTTTTTATAAAAACAGTCCTTTGCATGATGGTGCTGCTGTAATTTCTGGAAACTATATTGTAGCAACCAGAGTTACCCTACCTGTATCTAACGAACGTACTATTCCCTTGCGCTTTGGCCTTAGACATAGAGCCGCAATTGGCATTACCGAAAAAACAGATTCTTTAGCTCTTGTTGTTAGTGAAGAGACAGGATTAATATCGTATATTAAAAACGGAGAATTTGTTTTGTATAAAGGGTTACCAAAACTTATAACAATGATTAAAGAGGACTTAATTTAATTAGGCTACTTCTTCTGACAAAAATTGTGCTTCGTATAAATTACTGTAATACCCGTTAGCATTAAGTAACTCTTTATGCGTTCCTATTTCTACAATTTTACCAGCATCCATTACGATAATTTTATCTGCCTTTTTTATGGTTGCTAAACGGTGAGCAATAATAATAGACGTACGCCCTTCGGTAATTTTCTCGGTAGCACTTTGTATTAATTGCTCTGAATAAGTATCCACAGAAGAGGTTGCCTCATCCAAAATTAAAATACTAGGATTACTAACATATGCTCTTAAGAATGCAATTAATTGTCGCTGTCCGCTAGACAACATTGCGCCTCTTTCTTTTACATCATAGGCATACCCTCCGGGTAAACTACTAATAAACTCATGCACTCCAATTTCTTCGGCTGCCTTCTGTATAGATTCTTTGGTTATGCTCTTTTCTTTTAAAGATATATTATTAGCTATAGTGTCTGCAAATAAGAAAACATCTTGTAAAACCACCGCTATTTTATCTCTTAAAGAAGATAATTGAAAATCTTTAATATCTATATTATCCACCGAAATTACTCCAGAGTTAATCTCATAAAAACGATTCAATAAATTAATAATCGTAGATTTTCCTGCTCCTGTAGCACCAACAATAGCGACGGTTTCTCCTGCTTTTACATCAAAAGAAATTCCGTGTAATACTTCTTCTCCTTCTACGTAACCAAAGCGCACATCTTTAAAAGTAATATCTCCCTTTACATCCGTTTTTATTTCCGTACCATTGTCAGGAATAGCACTATCGGTATCTAAAATATCAAAAACTCTATTGGCGGCTACCATTCCCATTTGCAGTGTATTGAACTTATCTGCTATTTGGCGAAGTGGTCTAAACAATAAATCTATCAAGAAAAAGAAAGAAAAAACAGCTCCAATTTCGCCCAATTCCGTGGATACAATATTTTGTCGTATTCCAAACCAAACAACCAAACCAATAGCTATAGAAGATACAATTTCTGCTATAGGAAAGAAGATAGAATTGTACCATACCGTCTTTATCCAAGCTAATTTATGCTTCTCATTTATTTCTCTAAATTTTTTACTTTCAATCTCTTCTCTAGTAAAAAGCTGCACTATTTTCATTCCTGTAATACGTTCTTGTACAAAGGAGTTTAAATTAGATACTTGCGCTCTTACTTCAGTAAAAGCCACTTTCATTGCCTTTTGAAAAACACGGGTTGCATATAAAATTACAGGCATCAGCCCAAAAACTATAAGTGCCAATTTCCAATCTAAATATAGCATTACTAAAGCAGCTGCAAGCATTTTTAGTAAATCTGCTACTATAACAAAAAAACCTTGACTAAAAATCTCTCCAATACGCTGCATATCTGCCACAGCTCTAGTTACTAAAACACCAAGTGAAGAAGTATCAAAATACTTCATTTTAAAACCAAGCATTTTTTTGAACAAGTTTATTCTAATATCTTTTATTACCGATTCTCCCAACCAATTGGCATAGTAATTAAATAATAACTGACTAGTTACTTGCGCCACCAAAACCCCTAACAAAGCCATGGTAAAAACAAATAGCATATTGGCGTCTTTTGCCTTTATACCATCATCGATAATACGCCCTACTAAAATAGGTGTTAAGACTGCAAAAACTGAAGCCAAAATAGCGGCTAACGCAACCCCGTAAAAAGTAACTCTATACGGCTTGGTATGCCCCATAAGTCTCTTAAAAAGGCTCTTATCAAAAGTTTTTCCGGAATTTTCACTCATAGAAATCTATCGTTGTTTTTGGATACAAAACTTGAGTCAAATATAAACCTTTTGCTGGTACAGAAACACCAGCTTGCGCCCTATCCTTACTTTTTATGATGGTATTAACATCTTCTACTTTTATTTTCCCCATCCCAACTTCTAAAAGTGTTCCTACAATGGCCCTAACCATATTTCTTAAAAAACGATTCGCCGTTATAGTAAATACTAATAGATTACCTTTTTGCTCCCATTTCGCTTGAGTAATATTGCATAAATAAGTATACACATCTGTATTAGATTTAGAAAAACATTCAAAATCTTTTTCTTTGAGTAAAATTTTAGCGGCTTGGTTCATGGCCCCAATATTAATAGACTGTTTTATATAATGGGAAGTATCAATACAAAAAGGATCTTTTTTCTTGGTTATCCAATACTCATAAGTACGCGCCGTGGCATCAAAACGGGCATGGGCATCTTCCTTTGTTTCTACAATGCGTTGTACCGCAATATCCTCTGGTAAAAGTGAATTTACCCGATATACCAACTCCTCTACCTCTAATATTTTATCTAAATTAAAATGCGCATACATTTGTTTGGCATGCACACCGGCATCTGTTCTACCTGCTCCTGTTAAAACAACTTTAGTACTCAGAATAGTAGATAAACTCCCTTCTAAAACCTCTTGCACAGTAATAGCATTGGGTTGTCGTTGCCATCCGTGGTAATCCTTACCGAAATATGAAAATTGAATAAAAAACCTCAATGGAATATGCTAATTTTGTGAAGTTACAAAGATACTTTTTTCCACCTATTTTTGGAACATTAAAAAACAGCATTCGCAATTTCTATAAATGACACAGATTCTTCTTTTATCGGACACCCATTCTCATATAGACGACACCATTTTAAAATACGCCAAACAAGCAGATGAAATATGGCATGCTGGCGATATTGGCTCCTTAAAAGTTACCGATGCTTTACAAAAAATAAAACCTCTTCGTGGCGTTTATGGTAATATAGATAACCATATAATTCAGAAAGAATTCCCAGAGAACAATCGTTTTATGTGTGAAGGTGTGGATGTGCTTATGACGCATATAGGCGGGTATCCTCCAAAATACAATATTAGAACTAGAGATGAAATAAGAAACAATCCTCCCAAACTTTTTATTTGCGGCCACTCTCATATTCTAAAGGTTATGATGGACAAAAAACTTGGCGTTCTACACATGAACCCAGGCGCCTGCGGGAAACATGGTTTTCACCAAATGAGGACCATGTTACGTTTTGTTATTGATGGACCAGATATTAAAAATTTAGAAGTAATTGAAATTGGGAAGCGTTAATGTAACTTTTGGTTAAGAAGTTGAAAAAAGAAAAAACTCCTTTATCTTATAATACTAAGTTAACACTAACACCGCTACTAGCAGTAAATAAATAGTACTCAATACTATTGCTTTTATTTTTAGTTGTTTCATAATTCCATACTGTTTAAGTCTTAAAAAAAATAATCACTATGCACAAAGACTTTGAACAAACTCTTTTTTTTAACACCCTATAAATGTAATAGTTACAACCAAAAAAACTACTATATATTTCCTAAAAAAAACTGAACAAATGCTTAACATCTAAATTTTAATATCATAAATTAAAAGGTCATAAGAAATCTCAAATCTTCCTTAAAAACACCATTTCAAAAAATTGTTTCAACTAATTTTGAAGGAATTCTCCTCTATTAAATAAAGATTAATTAGATTAGGGATCTAAAAGATATATAGATCACTGGTGATTTATTTTTAATAGTTACCATTAATACTAACCCGTCCTTAAAATTCCATTTTTTTTAATAAAATGTCCTCTAAATTGTCATATTTCTCAAACTATGGTAACTAAAGTAATAAAGGGAAGTATTAAAAATGGAAAAACAAAAAAGCCTATTTCTATCCAAACTTGAGGAAAACCAAGATAAATTATATAGGCTTTGTTCTATATATTCTGATAATGATGAAGACTCAAAAGACCTATTTCAAGAGGTTTTAGTTCAAATCTGGAAGTCGATGAGTTCATTTAAAGGTAATTCATCTATTGGTACTTGGATGTTTAGGATAGCATTAAATGTTTGCCTTCGTTTCAAATCAAAATACACGAAAAACCAAAACCGATTTATACGATTAGATAGTATGACTATTTTTAATATCGGTTCTAAAATAGTAAATGAAAGCAATGATGAAAAACTAATAGCTTTAAGAAAGTGTTTTAAAAAATTGAATGATGGAGACAAGACTATAGTTGCTTTGTACTTGGAGGAATTAACATATCGAGAAATTTCAGACATACTTGGGTTATCTGAAAATCACATAGCCGTAAAAATCAAACGGATAAAATCAAAATTGTTTAACTGTATAAATGAAATATTATGATTGAAGATGAATTAATTAAAATCTGGCAATCGTCCAGCAATCAAGAGCGTGTAAAATTTGAGAAATCAAAATTAATGATAGAATTGCAATCAAGTTTAAAGCGTTTAGACAAATGGTGGAATTATATTGAACTTTCAGAAACGATTTTAGCTGTATTTGGAATTTTAGTATGCCTTCTTTTATTATTCAAGATTCCTTTCGCTCTGACTAAAACAGCGATAGGATTAATAATGATTTGTGCAATTTATTTAATAATCAAATATCGAAGCATTAAGAAATTTAAGCCAAGTGATTTAGAAGAAAATTATCTAAATTATCTCAAAAAAAACAGGAAATATCTTCAAGCCCAAAAGAAATTCCTTAAGACATACTACTATTGGGGAATATTGCCAGTTTACCCGATAATGTTATTATTTAATATCAGTATTTGGGAAAAGATTCCAAAAAACTTTATAGTGATATTAATTCTAATAAATATAGCCACAATCGGAATAGGGGTTTATGGATACTTCTTAAATAAAAAAAGAGTGAAAAAAGAAATCAACCCAAGAATATCTGGAATTAATGAATTAATAAATCAATTGGAACAATAACATATGAAATCTAAATATAGCCCCTCGAAAGTTTCAACAAGCTTTTTAGAACAATTATCAAAAATTTTGCGGTTTTCAACTTCAAAAACAAGAAGAGAAATAATCAAACAAAAGAGAAATCAAGTTAGGAATAAAAAGTACTAATGGCAACAATGTGTCTTATAATTCATTGCTAGTTAGAGCTCCCTTACGAAAGTCCTCGCGGACTTTCTATCTGTGATTTATTTGCTAACTTTAGTGCTTAAACACGCAACGAAATCATACACAAGTCCTTTACCTACAAACAAAAAAGAATATGCAAAAAAAGACACTTATTATTTTCTTTCTCCTCTTCATAGTTTTTATAAATGGTTATTCTCAAGAAATAGAAACTTTAAGACAGAAGATCGATAGTATTATAAATACAAAAAAAGCAATCGTTGGAGTTGCAATTAATGGGATAAAAGCTAATGACACACTAAGTATTAATAATGAAAGACACTATCCAATGCAGAGTGTTTTAAAATTTCCAATTGCATTGACAATTTTATCTGAAATTGATAAGGGCAATTTTTCACTTGACCAAAAAATTGAGATTAAGAAAAATGAACTACTACCGGGACTATGGAGTCCAATAAGAAAAAAATATCCCGAAGGAGCTACACTTACTATTGCAGGAATCATTGAGTACACAGTCGCTATGAGCGACAATGTTGGCTGTGATGTTTTACTAAAATTGCTCGGAAAACCACAAGTGGTTGAGAATTATTTTTCAAGTCTCGGTTTTAAAGATTTTGCTGTAAAAATAAATGAGGAAACAATGCAAAATAATTGGGATTTGCAATTTTTAAATTGGACAACACCTAAAGAAGCTAATAGAATTTTGGCAACATTTTATGAAAACAAAAATGGTTTACTTTCCAAAGAGAGCTATGATTTTATTTGGAACATAATGAAAGGAACCAAAACTGGTAAAAACAGATTAAGAGGGCAATTACCAGAAGAAACAATTGTAGCACATAAAACAGGTTGGTCAGGAAAACACAAAGAAACAGGCATAACTGCAGCAGTAAACAATATTGGAATTGTGTATTTGCCAAATGGAGAACACTTCACAATAAGTGTTTTTGTGACTGAATCTAAAGAAGATATCAAAACCAACGAAAAAATTATATCCGACATCTCTAAAGTGGCATGGGATTATTTTATAAAAGAGTAACAGATAGTCCAAATATCGAAAAGTTAGTGTCTTTTTGCACGCTACGTTTCATACATAAGACCGTTGGCAAAAATTATGACCCGTCCTGAAATGAAATATTTATTATTCATATTTTTATTATTATCAACTAATTGCTCACGTAAAATGAATATCCAATCTATACCTTACAATAATCAACTGAAGAAAGTAGCACTTTTGGACATTATATTTAGTACTATTTCACTAGAAGAGATTCCAGAACCATACTTTAAAGATTACTCTCATCATAAAAGTGCAACGGTAAGAAACTATAAATCTTACGACACAATGGGATTTAAAGATATTTTATTAAAGCATTTATCAAAAAACTTTGAGTGCACAGTTCTTAAACTAATTATCATTACACCAAAAGGCGAGAAGCTACATTATGACGCTTTCGCTTATTTATCTGACAAAAGAATAATTGGGATGCATTTAGAGGATAAAAAAAGCTTCAAGTTATGGATGGATATAATCCTTAAAGACCAATATCAAAAACTTGAAGAATATAAAAACAACGGTCAATTTGAAAGACAACCGGATCTTAACCCTAACCCACAATTTATGCTTACTTTAGGAAAAGGACAGTTTTCACGGAAATGGGTAAACTCTGGAATGTTAGTAGATGAAAAACCTTATGAAAATGTTGGAGCATATCTATATAAAAATGCACCTAAACAATACAATGAAGCCAAAATTGCCAAAGAAAAGCAAAACTATATAAAAAAATATATTGATACTACGTATCGCTCAAATGTAGACAAAGTTCTTTTGAAAAAGTTATTTGACGAATTCATTAGAGTCAAAAAAATCAAACCAGAACTGTCAAAGAATAATGAACAGGTATATAAAGAGTTTGAAACCTCAGCAGGCTATGCATTCCCTGAAGAATTAAAACTATTACTCAGTTTACATAATGGAATTGAAAACACAGGGTTTTTGACAGCTGAACAAATACTTGACGAATGGAACAACTGGAAAGAAATTTATGATAGTGTTGATTGGATGTTAATTGATTTAACAGGAAATAGTCACCCGGACGGAAGAAAAACAATAGGAATTTACACCAATCCATATTGGATTCCTTTTCTAAGTACCGGTAGTGGGAACTTTATTGCTATAGATTATGCACCTGGAAATAAAGGAACATCAGGACAAATAATTGCCTTTGGAGCAGATGAAACGAAAATTCGTTTTATAGCTAATAATCTAGAAGGTTTTTTCCGAAAATTGATAGATGGAAAAGATGTTTTGAATAATGGATTCTTAGAGTAACTATGTCCCCAACTCGGGGTATAAGTAATAGCTGTTTAAGTGATAAAACGAAAGTATAAACATAAAAATTTATTTTTGCGAATCTCATTTGAATAAATCGCTTTATTGACAAAGGATTTACAACGGATACCAGTACTTGGTTTTTGTACTGATGATGACCTACTATACTACCGTATACATCAAAGACATCCTTACTGATGTCAACTCCAAAAGTTTCTTTATATTTATACATAACAAATAAAAGAGCGGGGGTTATCAATGTTGTGGAAGTCCAAAGCTTCAACGTGTATAGTTACCTTAATTCTCTATTTTGCTCTTTCTAGTTTATACTATCAATTTAATGAAAATCAAACTTAAGAGGTATTAAACTAATTGCTTATTTTAGGCTTAAACAAAGGTAGTTGCGCTTTTGTTACGTCTGATATTCCTGCGGAAACCCCTCATATGCAAAACCGTTGTACCGTATAAGAAGTAACGAAAAAACAATGTAAGTATGAAAAGAAGACAATTCATTGGATTAATAGGAAACTCTAGTTTATTCCTCTTAGCGGGAGGATTATCTTCATGCGTCTATGACAAAAAAAATAAATTCTCAGAAGAATTTGTTTTTTTAGAAGCCGAACAATTTAAAGACCTCGGCGGATGGGATTTAGATCAACAATCAATGGATCAAATGGGCTCTCCTTATTTGCTTGCACATGGATTAGGTATCCCTGTTGAAGATGCTAAAACAAACATTAAGTTTCCGTCTTCTGGAAACTATCGCGTATGGGTACGTACTCGTGATTGGGTAGCTCCATGGAAGGCTCCGGGCGCCCCTGGTAAATTTCAGTTACTTATTAATGATGAACCACTTAAAGAGACCTTTGGTACTAAAGGAGCAGAATGGAACTGGCATGATGGAGGTGTGGTGAAAGTGGAGAAAGAAGCTTCCATTACATTGCATGACCTGACAGGTTTTGAAGGTAGATGTGAAGCAATACTATTTTGCAAAGATTTAGAATTTGAGCCCGTAAATGACATTGAAGCACTTACCAAGTTTCGTCGGAATTTGCTGGAGCTTCCTGATAAACCAGATGATGGAGGTGAGTATGATATTGTGGTAACAGGTGGCGGATTAGCAGGTACATGCACAGCAATATCGGCCGCTCGAAACGGATTAAAAGTAGCTCTGGTTCAAGATAGACCTGTACTTGGCGGGAATGCTAGCTCTGAAGTACGTGTATGGCCAGAAGGTCATACGAATAAAAGCCCTTATACTCATATTGGAGATATCGTAAACGAAATTCTTCCTCCAATAAAGAAAGAAAAAGGTCAAGTACTTAATGGTGTTGATTCCAGTTATTATGACGATGCGCTAAAATTGAAGGTTGTAAAAGCAGAACCGAACATAAGTCTGTTTATCAACCATAGGGCTATAAAAGTAGAAACTACGGATAATGTTATTAATGCTATCATTGTTCAAAGTACAATATCTGCGCGACAAACAAAGTTAAGTGGTAAGCTTTTTTCAGATTGTACGGGTGATGCTACCATCGGGTATAAAGCTGGTGCAGATTATGAATACGAAATAAAAGATCTTATGGGAAGTAGCAATCTTTTTAGCGTGTTAGATGCATCCAATCCAGAAGAAGTATTGGCTTGCGAATGCAAAGATAAAAGCGCTTTGGCGATGAAGTGTGAAATCGGAGAAATAGCACAACCATTTCCTCGGTGTCCATGGGCTTTAGATTTATCAGACAAACCCTTTCCTGGAAGAAAAGGAGTAAAAACTTTTAATCGCCAAGGGTTGGAAGCATTTGCCAATATGTGGTACTGGGAGAGCGGATTTAATAAAAATCAAGTAACAGAGATAGAACTCATTCGAGATCACAATTTTAGAGCAATGTATGGAGCCTGGGATACCCTCAAAAATGTAGATAAAATGTATCCTAACCATAGATTAGGATGGTCTGCATTTATTGCAGGCAAACGCGAATCTCGTCGTTTAATGGGGGATGTGATATTGGATGCCGAAGATTTCAAAAAACAAAAAATATTTGACGACCAAGCTTTCCCATGTTCCTGGCATGTTGACATTCACACTCCTAAAAAAGAATATCAAACAGGGTTTAAAGGAAACGAGTTTGTTTCCGACTACACACGAGGTAAGAAATACAACTATGGTGGACTGTACTGGGCTCCTTATCGTACCCTGTATAGCAGGAATATTAAAAATCTTTTTATGGCAGGACGAGATATTAGTGTAACGAAAACTGGACTGGGCCCTGTACGGGTAATGAGAACCACTGGGATGATGGGAGAAATCGTTGGTAAAGCCGCTGCCATTTGCATTAAACAAAACGTTTCTCCTCGTGGAGTTTATGAAAAACACCTTGATAAACTAAAAATATTGATGTCTAAACCTGGTAGTGAACGAACATAGAATTTGAATATAAAATTTTGTATAAGTAATGGCACGCATTGTGATGAATTTTAAGGCTTGTAGCCGGTTCAGTCTACGTAGCGGTAGGGCAGAAAATTATCCCAAAATCTGGCACTACTCATACAAATTACCATTTAGTAGAATATAAAAAATGAAACATTATTTAAAACCTTTTTTTATAACAATTATATTGCTTGTTTCTGGTGTAGTCTTTAGTCAAACTAAACCAGCTAAATTGATACTTCTAGATAATTCCGAATTTGAAGGATATGGAGAAATCAAAATAAACATATTAACTAAAAGCGAAAAAATTGTTTTTAGAATGGATTTAGAAGACAAACCAGATATTTGGAAAAGCGATCAAGTTAAAAGAATAGAATTTGACAATGGAATACAAATAGTGGCTTATGAATATGTAAAGGTTAATAAAAATATTTCCAAATTGTATCGGGTAATAGAATCAGGTTTCATGACTTTGTACGCTTATGACGATATAGAGTGGACAAATAATGGCAATACAGGAAACGAACTAAATCAAAGAAGTCAAGCATTTGCAACTAAAAAAACAAGCTACTATATAAAACGAAAAGATAGAGATTATTTATATCATGTAACTAGAAATAAAAATGCTTGGAAAAGGCAGTTGGCTGAATGTTTTAACGACTGTGAAAATGTTATAGATATTGTTTCTAATAAAAATATAAAGGACTATGAAATAGATGACTTAGTTTGGGAGTTTAATGAATACTGCGGAAAAACTAACTAAAAAAAGTCAACAGCTAGCAAAACCTAAACGTGATGCAGACTTGTAACTTATTTAATAGGTCCACGTATCTTTATAAAGTCCGTACATCTTATGCCCCAGCGCCTAGAGGTAGCTTTAGACAATAAAAAACAAAACAAAACCTAAGATTTGGTTTCTAGCGTAGACGAAAGCGAAAAGTTTCCTTACTATCGCACTAAACTTAGCCCAACCTTTAGCTGTTATAAAAAAAACTCAAATGAAAATAACAAAAGAAAAACTAGAGATAGATTCTGATATTGAAGGTTCATATAAAATAACGGTTCAATATAACACCAAAAATATTGATTTAAGATTAGACCCTGATGATGTAACTATTGAAGAAACATTGACATTGGCAAACAAAATAATGGTGAACTTTGAAATCTATGAAAAAAAGGCAATGAATGTTATTGTTAGAGATTTTTTAGATAACTATAATGAAAATTGGGCTGATGAAGAAAATGGATTTCCTAAACTGGATGAACCAGCATTTAGAAATAATATAGAATTGAAAGCCATTAATTTTTTATCTAAAGATTCTATTAATATATTCTACAAAGAAAATGGAATGTTTGGAAATCACTCCTTGATTGCTCAATCATTTGACGGAGAAAATTTTGATAACACAACAATGTTCGGATAAAAATAATTCAGCTAACAAAGAAAAAACCCGGGTATTTAAGAAAAACCGTTCTTGACGATAGTCAATTTAACTTATCTACGTTAATTCTAACTTTGTAAAAAAAATGAATATAAAGAAAGTTTTAGTCGCAGGAGCAACAGGGTATTTAGGGCAATATGTAGTTAAGGAACTAAAGAAAAGAGGTTTTTGGGTAAGAGTACTTATTCGCAATAAAGCACAAAAAGACAAGTTTAAAGCTGTTGACGATTTTTATCTCGGTCAGTTAACATCTCCTAATTCCATAAAAGGAATAACAAAAGATATTGATTGGGTTTTTTCCTCTGTTGGTATTACCAGACAAAAGGATGGAATGACGTATATGGATGTTGACTATCAAGCTAATTCAAACTTACTGAAAGAGGCATTAAAAGATAAAGTTGAAGCATTCCAATATATTTCAGCTATTAATGGAGATAAACTAAAACATCTAAAAATATTTGAAGCCAAAGAAAAATTTGTAGAAGAGCTACAGGATTCAGAAATCAATTATTGTGTTTTGCGTCCGAATGGTTTTTTCTCGGACATGAAAGATTTTCTAAATATGGCAAAAAGTGGAAGAGTATATTTATTTGGAGATGGTAATTTTAAATTAAATCCAATACACGGAGAAGACTTAGCTAAAATTTGTGTAGATAAAATGGAGGAAGGAATAAAAGAAGAAACCATAGGTGGTATTGATATTTTTACTCAGAATGAATTGGCAAAAATTGCATTAAAAGCTTGGAAAAAACCCATTAAAATTAGTCATTTACCTGATTGGACTAGGAGATTTACCATTTGGTTATTACGTACTTTTACGTCTTCAAAAACGTACGGCCCAATTGAATTTTTCCTAACAGCAATGGCAGATGATAATATTGCAAACCAATATGGGACAATACGACTGGAAGATTTTTTTAAATTAGAAGTAAATAAGCTAAAAAATAAAAAGTACTAGCTACAAGAATGTATAAAAACAGTATACGTTTTCGCTTAACTAAAACAGACAAATGAATAACAAAGTAAAATTACTAAATCGAGAATCTTCTTTAGAGTTCTTACCAAATTTATCTAATACATTAGGTCCAAAAATTTACATAAAAAGAGATGATGAAGGCGGACGTGGAGGTGGCGGAAATAAACTACGAAAATACGAGCGTATTATAGCAGATGCTATACATAAAAAAGCAGACACATTAATAATTGCAGGGCATCATCAATCTAATGCTGCTCGTGAACTTGTTGGTGCAGCTTGTCAGCTAGGTTTAAAATCAATTGTTGTTTGCAAAACAATGATTCCAGAGCAAAATCCTACTTTTAATAAAAATGGAAATGCTCTTTTAATGCAATTAATGAACGCAAATATAATTACTATTAATGCAGAAGATGACTTTGATATTGAAATGAATAAAATTGCTGCTAGTGTAAACAAAAAAGGAAATAAAGCCTATCTAATTCCTTTTGGTGGCTCTAATTTATTAGGTTCTTTAGGGTATTATGATTGTGCTAATGAGATTATTGAACAATTTAAAAATGCAGAAGGAACAACACCGAATTATGTGGTTACGCCAACTGGCAGTGGCGGAACCATGGCTGGTCTTATTGCAGGGTTTTCCATTGCTAAAACACCTACTAAAGTTATTGGCTTTAGTGTATTATATAAAGACAAAATAATAGAAAACATTGTTACCAAACTAGCAAACGAAATAATAGAAAACATAAAACCAAATGTAGATATAGCTACAAACTTTGAGCTAAACACAAAATTTGTTGGGGAAGGCTATGGGATACCAACAGAAAATGGAACAAAAGCAGTTACTATGCTTGCAGAATTAGAAGGTCTTTTTCTTTGCCCTGTATATACTAGCAAAGCAATGGCAGGCCTAGTTGAATATATTAAAACAAATAAGATAAAAAAAGACGAAACAATAGTTTTTATCCATACAGGTGGTATGCCTTTAGTTCATGCATATTATAACCAATATATGTAAAAACTATACTTTACAAAAGCTACATCAATATAGGTTTTAGTGCTTACCTAAAAATTAGATTATAGCGCTTCTGTAAAGACCACTAAATTAATGAATAAACTAGGCAGCAATTTAAAATTGCTGCCTTTTTTTTTAATGCATTCAACAAAACTAATTTACCAATTATCTATACCCATAAATCATTACAAATACCTTTTATATATTGTGCTTTATTTGTACTTTAGAAAACCTCTTATAACTGCAATTATAAAATACAAATGATAAAAATAATATCCCTAGGAATTGGCATTTTTGTTGCAATTTTGTCCTTCGCAAATCTCTTTTTTATACAACCAAGATCTGTAGAAAAACAAATGGCGTCTGTGGCTCAAAGTATAAATAAAAAATGCCCCATTTATTTAAAAAAAAGTTCTAGGCTAGATAGTGTTAGTACAATCTCCAATACAAATTTTATCTACTATAAAACGCTTTACGGAATGGATAAAAAATATATGAAGATAGATTCTTCTACCGCAATAATACGCCCTTATTTATTAGAAGAAATTAAAGAGAATCCAAATTACGAGGCTTTTAAAAAACACGACATTATTTTAGACTATGTTTTTTATGATAAATATGGATCGTATGTTACCAAAATCTCTTTTACTCCAGAACTATATGCACACTAATAAATTTTATCTCCATAGCCTTTTCTTATGGGTTGTTTTATGCTTTTTATCTTGTGAAGAGAGAGAAGACAACATACCACCTACAAGCCTTTTTACTAGTATGCCAGTAGATGTTACTGGGGTTACATTTGAAAATAAGGTTTTAGAATCCGAAGAGCTATACTATTATAAATACTTGTATATGTACATTGGTAGTGGTGTTGCAACGGCAGATTTTAATAATGATGGGTTAGAGGACCTTTTTTTTGTGTCTAACTTATATCAAAACAAAATTTTCTTAAATAAAGGAAATTTAAAATTTGAAGATGTTACCTCTACATCTGGCATAAAAAAAACGGACGGATTTAACACAGGAATTTCTATTGTAGATATTAATAATGATGGTTTTTTAGATGTATATATTAATAGGGCTGGGTGGTATGAAGATGAAAAAAAACTGGCCAACCTACTTTATATTAATAATGGCGATGTAACTTTTACAGAGCAAGCAAAGTCTTATGGCATAGCAGATACTAATAGATCTATAACTTCTACCTTTTTTGATTATGATAAAGATGGCGATTTAGATTTATTTATTGCCAATGCCCCTTCTAGGTTTGATGTTTCTGGTGTGGTTTTAGATAAAAAAAGTATTCAAAATCATCCATTAACAAAAACCTTTAAAGGGAGTGATAAACTGTATAATAATGACGGAAATGGTCATTTTAACGATGTATCTATTACTGCAGGAATATTACCAGATTTAGGATTTGGACTAAATGCCCAAATAGGAGACTTTAATAATGATAGTTGGCCAGATATTTATGTTTCTAATGATTTTGTTGGCTCAGACTTTGTATTTATTAATAACCAAGATGGCACCTTTAAAGATGGTAGAGATGAGACATTTAAACACATATCTTACTTTAGTATGGGTAGCGATATTGCAGATATAAATAATGACGGATTACAAGATGTAATGGTTTTAGATATGGCACCCGAAGATTATATTAGATCTAAAACAACAATGGCAATGACCTCTATTGCTAAGTTTAAAAAAATGATAGACAAAGGCTACTATTACCAATACATGCACAATACCCTGCAATTAAATAATGGTAATGGCACCTATAGTGATATTGGTCATATGAGCGGAATTGCCAAAACAGATTGGAGTTGGTCAACCCTCTTTGCAGATTTTGATTTAGATGGCTTTAATGATATTTATGTTACAAATGGAATTTACCGAGATGTTGTAAATAAAGATGTTATTAGGTCTCTAGATGCATATGCTTCTAAAAACAAAGATAATTTAGATGCTAAAAAGATTTTAGAACTAACCCAAAAATTACCGCAACAAAAATTAACCAATTATATTTTTAGAAATAAGGGAGATTTAACGTTTGAAAATAAAACTGCAGATTGGACAAACGAGAAAGAAAGTTTTTCTAACGGCGCTATTTATAGCGATTTAGATAATGATGGAGATTTAGATATTGTTGTAAATAATATTGATGATAATGCTACCATTTTAAGAAACAATTCTAGAAGTGTTTCTCCAAATAAGTATGTTCAATTTAATATAAATGGCCCTAAAAAAAATAAGCAAGGCGTTGGTACTATTATAAAATTGCATCAGGGGAATGGAGAGACACAAACAAGACAAGTCATAGGTTCCAGAGGTTTTTTATCTTCAGTATCTAACAAATTACATTTTGGATTAAAGGAAAACAAAACAATTCCTATGGTTGAGGTGCTATGGCCCAATGGAAAAACGCAAGTTCTAAAAGATGTTGCAGCAAACCAAACCGTAACTATTACTTACAATCCACAAAAAAATATAGCACCAGAAAAAACACCTAAAGCCGTACTTTTTAAAGAACAACGAATAGACTATTCTCATAAGGAGCCAGTTTTTGATGATTATAAAAAACAATTACTACTACCACACAAACTATCGCAAACTGGGCCTGCTATTGTAAAAGTAGATATTAACAACGATTCTTTAGATGATATTTATATTGGTGGGGCGCATAATTCTCCAGGGAAATTAGTACTTGCACAACCAAACAATACTTTTAAAGAAGTTACCATACCTGATTTTATAAAAGATAAAAAATTTGAAGATGTTAGTGCCACTTTTTTTGATGCTGATAATGACAATGATTTAGACTTGTATGTGGTTAGTGGCAGTTATGAGTTTAATGAAAACTCAGAAATGCTAGAAGATAGATTGTATATTAACAATGGAAACGGAATTTTTAAACGTTCTAGGAATAGTATCCCATCTATAAAATCGGCGGGATCTATAGTTACTGCTGCGGACTATGATAATGATGGGGACCAAGATTTGTTTGTTGGCGGTAGAGTAATTCCTGGTAAATACCCGTATACGCCTAATAGTTATTTGCTAATAAATGAAAAAGGTAAATTTAAGATACAAACCAAAGAACTTGCTCCGTCATTAGAGAAAGTTGGTATGGTAACCGATGCCATTTGGAACGATATAGATAACGATAAAGATTTAGATTTAATAGTTACTGGGGAATGGATGGGTCTTGAAGTATTCACTAATAACAATGGAAAATTAACTAAAAACAATTCCTATTCGGATCTTTCTTCTACCGTTGGTTGGTGGAATAAATTAATGATTGTAGATATAGATGAAGACGGAGATAAAGATATTATCGCAGGAAATTTAGGTCTTAATTACAATTTTCATGCATCTAAAAAAGAGCCTTTTCATGTTTACACCAACGATTATGATAACAATGGTATTGAAGATATTATTTTAGCTAAATATTACAAAGACAATCAGGTTCCAATACGTGGTAAGTCTTGTACCGCAGAGCAAATACCATCTCTCAAAGAAAAATTTACCTCCTATGATGCTTTTGCCAATGCGGATCTTAAAGATATATTTGGAGAGGGTTTAAATACCTCTTTACATTTTAAAGCTACAGAATTTAGATCCGGTATTTTTATAAATCAAGGGAACAACAACTATTCGTTTCAACCTTTTTCCCATGAGGCGCAAATTGCTCCTATAAATTCTATTCTATTCGAAGATTTTGATGGAGACCAGAAAAAAGACTTGCTTATGGCTGGTAACAATTATATGCCTGAAGTAGAAACTACTAGAGCAGATGCGGGAAAAGGAATATTTTATAAGGGAGATGCTACTGGAATTTTTAATTATATAGAGAATACTACTACTGGTTTTTTTACAGATAACGATGTTCGAAAAATGTTGCTCTTAAACTCTAAAGAAGGAAAGAATATTTTTATAGGAAACAATAACAAAAAGCATCAATTATTTAGGGTAAAAAACTTCAAGTAGAGGAGTATTTAAAACCAATAAAACCATAATACATCAGGAATAAAAAAAGAGATAAGCATTACTACGAAAGCTTATCTCTTTTTTATTTGGTGTAACTCAAAAATAACCTATTATTTATACGTGTAAATTTCCGCTTTCTGGATTCCTATACCCTCCACTGGAAGAAATACGCCCTTTCCTCTATTAGTTTCATCGCCTCCAAGTCTTCGGCCTTTAATCCATTTGTTATTAACCTCTATGTATTCATCTACGGTGCCAATACCAGCTTTTACAGTCTTATCTTTTGGTATAAAGGTAATAACAGCTTTGCTTCCCGTTATGGTAAAATGGTTGTCTCCTGTTTTAAGTATTACGCCATAAGCATCTTCTACTCTGTAACTACCTTTTCTTTTATACAGTTCTGCTCTAACTATATAATCTCCCATGCTAACTTCTATAAATGGTTTGTCTTTACTTAATAAGAAAGCGCTTATTTTATTTTTATTTCCTTGACTTTCTAAAATAGATGGGGATAAATAGTTAACAGCACTATACATTTCTCTAAGTAATGGTTCGTCTTTAGGGTTTACCCTGTCTATACCAAAGGGTGCAACACCCAAAGTATTATAATTTCCAATAGCATATAACATATAGCCTACATATTCTGGTTTTGTCCACCAGGTTTCTGGAATAAAAAGAGGGTCTCCTTGCGTGGTATATTGGTTACACCATTCTACAAAGTCTCCGCCATATATATCCGGACTCATAAAATCTATATCTGGTGCACCAGCTTTCCAAATATCTTTTACTCTTGGTAATGGTCCGCCAGTTGGGAAACCTCCAGGAAGTGGACTGCCTTCATATTCTAACCAAGCATTAACAAACATTGGTAAATTGTATTCCTCTTTGCCTAATTTTGTAACATAGTTCATGTAAGTAGCATATTGCCATGACATAAAAGCCAAGTCTGTCCAAACACTAGAACCAAAAACTTCTTCCCAACTGCCTGATTTTTTATAACTACTAGAGGCCCATAACTCTTTTAATTGCGGCATTAGTGTTTTTTTATTTTTAATTAAATATTCTATTAATGCTTTAGGAACATCCTTTTTAAATTCTTTCTCGGCAATTGCAGAACGGTCTCTAGAATCCTCCATAAGACCAACCTCATTTTCTACTTGTACCATAATAACAGTTCTATGCTCGCTATCCACTTTTTTAATATGCTTCATTAGTTCTGAAAAAGCTTTGGCATCTGCATTACGAGCTTCTAAGCTTAAGGTAGAAACAACCTCTACACTGCCCGAATTTTTTGTTTTTGATCTAGGGAATCTTTTATAGTCTTTTTTTACCCAAAGTGGCGCATAACTAGACATTCCGTTTTTCCATGTGCCAAACCATAGCGGTATTACTTTTAAGTTTTTTTCGCGGGCTCCTTTAAGTATAGCATCTACCACGGTAAAATCAAACTTACCTTCTTCTGGTTCAATCATTTCCCAGCTTATAGCAACTAATACGGTATTTACATTTAGATCTACCATTTGATCCCAAACGGAACCATCATAATCCAAATTTTTACTGGTGTCATTTCCTAAAGTACCACCCACCATGGAATATTCTTTTCTTGGTAATGGTTTTCCGCTAGGAAGCATATGTTCTATACTACCACTAATAGAATTGGATAGTTCCCCAGCAAGCATAAGAAATGGCTTGTTATCTACTATAAGTTGCGTTTTATTTTTTTCTTTTTTGAGGTACGGAATATCTTGGGCTGTAGTACTTGTACAAAAAGAAACTACAACAATAGTAACTATTGTTTTGAGTAAAGAGAATTTTATAGTGTTGTTAGAATTAGAGAGCATAATTTTTTAAATTTTATTAATGTGGGTTGATAGCTATTATTTCTAGAGCCCCACTATTTTTTACTGCAATAATGTTTTTACGTTTATTAATGGTAATAGTTTTAATGTGTTTTACTTCCCCTTGGAGCATTAATCCGCTTTTGTTGGTTTTTATAAGGTCAAAATCACCTTTGGATTTACCCTTTAAAAACAGGCCGTGCGAAGCATCATTTCTTGGTGTTTCTACTTCGGAACCATAGAGGTTTCCTGCCATTAGAATATCAACATTTCTATCTGCATCTAAATCCTCTATTAAAATAGTATTTACCGAAGAAAACTGAATTTCGGTTTGCATGGGTTGTGCTATAAAATGACCACTCTTATTTTCAAAAAATGTGGTAGCAAACGTATTTGCTTTTAAATGGGTAGATTTTTTTAGTTGGTCCTCATTAAAAATATCATTTACCGATGCTTTTCCAAAGGCATCATAGGTAGGAAATTTTTCCTTTAAAAATGGCATTTGTCTAGAAGAACATTCGCGCCCACGAACTGGTACCAACTTTTCATTATCGTAATAACTTAATACAATATCATTACTACCAGAGGCATCAAAATCGCTAGCATAAACTTCAAATGGAGCGTCTTTACTAGCTCTATATTTATAGTTAAGGCCTAAATTCCCTGCGATAATATCTTTGTCTCCGTCATTGTCTATGTCATGTATAGCAAGGCTATACCACCATCCGTTTGTGTTTTTAAAGCCGTAGTCATTTGTCTTTTCTATAAAATCTTTTCCTTTATTATTTTCAAATACTCGTATTGGCATCCATTCTCCTGTAACTACTAAATCTAAATAATAATCGTTATTAAGATCCACCCAAACGGCATCGGTAACCATTCCTAGTTTTTCCCATGTAGCATTACCTTCTATTTCTTTAAATGCTATTTTTCCATTAGCACTATTGTTTTGGAGTATATAGCTTTTTGCAGGTGTGGGGTATTTTCCTGGTATTTGCCGACCACCTATAAATAAATCTGTATCACCATCTTTGTCATAATCTACAGCTTTTATGCAGGAACCGCTTATTGCAATTTTTGGTAGTGCATTAGCTGTTTTTATAAAGTTGCCCTTACCATCATTTACGTACAATCTATCTTCTAAAAAAGAGGATCCTTTTGCATATTCATTACCACCACTTACTACATACAAATCTAAATCACCGTCGTTATCAACATCGATAAATTCTGATGCAACATCTTCATAAGCAGCTTCACTATTCATGAGTGGTATATTTGTTTCTAAAAAAGTACCGTCTTTATTTTGAATATATACAACTCCTTTCATTGATAAGGCCCCTCCAACATGAACATCGTCTAAACCATCTCCGTTTATATCGTCAACAGCTAATGATGGGCCTTCGGTAGACATTTTATGGGGTAGGAGGCTTTCTCTAGAAAAATCATCAAAATTATTTTCTATATGCTTGTAGTCTAATCCTTGAATATTACTTTTTGAAAAGAGATGCTTAGCAGTCTCCTTATTTTCATTTTTAGATACCGCTATTGCATCAGCATAATCTATAGTAATTAATTGATTGGCATCTACATTTTTTATAAGTTGCTGTTTATTGTCTGGCCATATAACTTCTACAGTTGCTTTTGATGAGGTGCCAAGTCCAAAATGTAGTTCTCTAGACATGGCAGACATAAAACCTCTTGAAAAATATAATTCTTGTGTTTGCTTGTTTTCTTCTGTGGTAACCATAACACGAGTACCTATACCATCTATATTTTTTTGTGGTCCTTTTAGTGTAATAGTTACGCTATGGCCTAAGCCTAATTCTTTTGAATTGTTTTTTAAAATAAATGCAGGGTCATCTGTATTATTAACAATAATATCTAAATCGCCATCATTATCCATATCTGCATAAACAGCACCGTTAGAACTTGTTAATGTTTGGTCTCCCCAAACCTTATTCATTTTTGAAAAATTAAGTCCGTCGTTATTTTTAAAGAAAAAGTTCTCTTTTTTTCTTGTTGGCATCTTATCTAAGAGATCAGAAATATAATCTTTAGGTATAAATTTTTTACTTGCAAGAATAGTGTCTTGCTTTTTATTCATGTAATTTACAAAGTCATTATTCCTAAAATCTCTCTTAATTCCGTTAGAAACAAAAAGGTCTTTAAAGCCATCATTATCCATATCAAAAAATAATGGTGCCCAACTCCAATCGGTTCTTGATACTCCTGCTAACTGTGCAAGATTAGAGAATATTGGTACACTATTCTCATTTAAGAAGCCAGAATTTATTTGTAATGCATTATACATGTATTGATGGTGTAATCCTATATCCACTGTATTCTGGAATTTTTTAGGATTCATTCCACTCATACTTGTTTTAATATCGTAATTACTTTCTCCCATCATGTCTACCGTCATAATATCTAACCAACCATCGTTATTTATATCAGACATGTCATTTCCCATTGCAAAAAAAGAAATGTTATTTGTAGCTTCTAAAATTCTATCTGTAAAAGTGCCATCTGCATTATTCATATATAGATGGTCTTTCCCGGAGTAATCATTAGACACATAAATATCTGGCCAAGAATCGTTATTTACGTCTCCTATTGCCACACCCAATCCGTACTCTAAACGATTATGTATGATGCCTGCTTCCTTACTTATATCTGTAAAATAATTAGTATCATTTCGTAATAACCTGTCGTTAGAAACACCACCGTCTACATTTAATAATTCTTCAATAGTAGTATTATCCGGGTATGTTGATGGAAAATGATTTAATAAATACATATCTAAATCGCCATCTTTATCATAGTCAAAAAAAGTTGCTTGCGTGGAACAATCTGCTATATCTAAACCGTATTTTTTTCCTTGTTCTGAAAAAGTGGGAAT
Source organism: uncultured Maribacter sp. (assembly GCF_947496775.1). Lineage (GTDB taxonomy): Bacteria > Bacteroidota > Bacteroidia > Flavobacteriales > Flavobacteriaceae > Maribacter_B. Next base: position 167,543 of record NZ_CANMDU010000001.1, read on the forward strand.
TTTATGTTCTCCCTTGGTGCCCATATTAATATAAAGCTTATTTCTTCTTTTTTCTTTATCCTTAAATTTTCCAGAGTTAGAAATATAAACATCCATCCATCCATCATTATTTATATCTACAATGGTAACTCCTCCAGAAAATTTTTGCTGATATACTATACCTGTAAATCGTGTTACATCTTTGAATTTTAAACCCCCTTGGTTTAAGAAAATTTGATGCTTTTTTAAAGTTGATACAAAAAACACATCTTTTAACCCATCGTTATTAAAATCGGCAACTGCCAAGCCACTACCATTATAATAGTACTCGTATTGTACACCATTAAATTTCATATTCTCATAAAGCTCATTAGAAAAGTTTATTCCAGTTTCTTCTTTAGAGAGTTTTGTAAATATGGCTTCATTAACCGAATTTAACCCAGATAGTTTAATTTCCTTTTTACAACTACAAAGAATTAGTAATAGAAGTACATAAATCCAATTGATTTTTTTCATCCTAAATTCATTTTCAAATTTTTCGTATTTCTAATATAAAATGTATTTGCTACATTACGGATTTAAAAATAGTATAATCAAAAACGACCCAACGTCATTGTATAATGATATTGAGCCGTTCTTTAAAAAACTAACTCTCAAATTACTCGTAACCAGGATTCTGAACCAAACTTGGGTCAGCTTGTATTTGGGAAATATGTATTGGCAAATAATACATTTTATCTAGCCATACTCTATTTTCGAAACCTGGGTCTATATCTTGTACTGTGTACGTATAATCATAATTATCCTTATCATACGCGTATGTATCTACACTTGCTCCAGATTTTAAAGCTCCAGAAACATTAATTATTTTTACAGGTGCTCCGTGTGTTTCAGCAGGAATCATCCATCTTCTAATATCAAAATATCTAGATTCTTCGTATGCCAATTCTACTCTACGTTCTTTTCTATAAGCTGTAACTAAATCGGCACCACCAGTTGCTGTAATAGCAGGTAAGCCTGCTCTATAACGAACTCTGTTTAACCATGCAATTGCATTGGCATCATCCCCCGTCTCTATACACGTTTCTACAAAATTAAGCATAGCCTCAGTATATCTAAAAAATGGCCAAGGTATGGTTTGAAACTGTTGAAAATCTACTATACTAGGGTCATTATTTATAAACTTTCTTACGTAATATCCTGTTCTTGTTCCGTTCCAATCTTCTACAGGACCTTCTCTTGTATCTAACCCTGGCCATGTTCCACTATTAATTTCATACGATCCCGTTTGTATTTGGTTAGCAGGGTCCCTAGATGCCACATCATCTGTTCTAGGTTTCCAATCTGCACCATCATACAGTATACTTGCATAAAATCTAGGTTCTCTATTGTCGTATGGCGCAGCAGCATGAGCTGGGTTATCCCAATCAAAATCTGAACCATCCTCCATAGCATAAGCGTCTATAAGATTCTGAATAGGCACATTACCTGCCCAGTTATGGTATCCATTGGGGCCATTGAAAAGGCCTATTCGTTTACCTCCCCATTCATCACCCTCTGTATTAAATTGTCTTTCCCATAATATATCTGCTTCTCCTCCATTTTGAGCAAGGGAAACACTTATATAATTCTCCTTTGCATCTTCCAAAGATTCAGGAGCAGACAAACCTGTTTTATAACCACTTGCGTAATCTAAAACAACTTGTGCTGCATTTTTTGCTCTTACCCAACGAGCTTGTTGGTCACCAGAAGTGTACCCAAAAAGTTCAAAATTAGCTCCTCCAAGTAAAGAAGAGTTCGCGGCCGCTTTAGAAGCATCGTGCAAATCGCTTGCAGCATCTAATAACATTCTTGCTTTTAGAGCTAAAGCGGCATCTGCAGTTGCTCTACCTCCATCCATACTTTCTCCGTCTAATAAACCAAATGCAGTGTCACAATCGTTTACAATGAACTCTATACATTCTTCGTACGTATTTCTTGGATTATTAAAATCAGAATCTAAGTCAAAAGGAGCATCTATTAGCGGCACTCCTCCATAAAACCGTACTAATTTATGGTAATAAAAAGCTCTTAAAAACGTAGCTTCTCCCAACAACCTATCTCTTAGAGCATCATCGCCTATATCTCCTTCATTTAATCCTTTAATTGCCAAGTTAGCATTCCTTACGCCAACATAAATATAATCCCATTGATTTTCTTGAGCTATAAATCCAGTATCACTAGAATTAGCTCTCCCTTCTGTGGTAGTGTTAACTTTAGCTCCTGTATGTATAAACACAGATTCATCTGTTAAAGAAGATAACATTTCTGCTCCGAATCCTCCAGTTGACAAATTTTCGTATACATTGGTAACTGCTGCTGCTGCTAAACCAGCGTCATTCCATATAGCAGACTCTGGAGCACCATCTGTAGGTGTTACATTCGTAAAATCATCGTTGCAACTGACTGTTAAAATTAATAAAGTCAGTATGCATATAAAATTATTATTTTTCATACGTATATTTTTTTAGTAATAAATTTAAAATGAGACTTTAAATCCAGTGTTAATTATTTTTTGGTTAGGATAATCTCTACCAGCTGCCTGAAGTCCTTCAGGATCAAATGTAGTATCTGATATCGTAAACAAATTAGATGCACTTACGTAAAACCTAATTTTACTAAGCCCAACTTTACCAACAATTTCTTCTGGGAACGTATAGCCTAGTTCTAAAGTTTTAAGCCTTAAATAATCTGTGTCTTCTAACCAATATGTATTACCACTACTATAGTATTGATCAGCTCTATTGGTTATTCTTGGGTGTACTGAACTTGGGTTATTTACAGACCATCTATTTCTGTAAGTATCTGCTGTATAATTTCCAATTTCACCTGCTTCATTAAAGAATAATTGTACACTTGATCCTGCAGCTCCTTGCATAAAGATAGTAGCATCAAAATTCTTATACCCTAATTTAATGTTTACACCCCCCATAAAAGTTGGGATATTAAATGCGCTTTTATTTGTTCTAAATTGATCATCTGGAGTTATTGCCCCATCGCCAGAGATATCTTTAAATTTCATATCTCCTGGTCTTAAATTATTTGAAATTGCAGAATAATCTAATGTTTCTGCATCAATATCTGCCTGCGAAGCGAAAACACCATCATAAGCATAAACCAAAGGAGCCCCTATAGCGCGTCCTGTTACTTTTTGACGATCAAGTACACCATCTGGCTCATCTATATTAATTATTTTATTCTTGGCCAAACCTCCATTAACTGCTATATTATAGGTGAAATCTCCACTACTATTAAAATAAGCTGCAGTAAAATCAAACCCTTTGTTCTCTACTTCTCCAATATTTTGTCTTGGAGGAGTTATTCCTGTATACGAAGGCAACGAAGCGTTTGGTTGTGTTAATATATTAGTTCGTACATTTTTAAACACATCAAACTCTAAAGACAATTTTCTTTCTAAAAATTTAGCCTCTAAACCAATATTAACGTTGTTAGCTTTTTCCCAAGTTATTCCCGGGTTTGGAACTACTGCCTCTGCTAAAGTGGTTACTTGACCTCCGTTAATAGTATATGTTCCGAAACCATAGGTAGGCAAAAACTGATTTGTCGGAAAATCTTCTTCACTATATCTATCATTTCCTAATTGCCCCCATGATCCTTTTAATTTTAAGAAATTTACAAAAGAACTACCCTTTAAGAAATTCTCTTCCGATAGTACCCAACCAGCTGAAACACCAGGAAAAAACCCGTATCTACTACTTTCCGGAAAGGCATAAGAACCATCATATCTCCAAAGAAATTCTAATAAATACTTCTCTTTAAAATCATAATTAACACGTCCATAATAATTTAATCTTGCCGCATTATTTGAAAGACCACCATTATTTTGCTCAAGAGCCCCTCCTTGATCTAAATTATCAAGTGCAGACGATATAAAAAATCTTCTAAATGCAAACATATTTTCGTCTTGAATGGTTTCTTTATTCAATCCAGCAAGAAAGGAAACACTATGATCCCCTATACTTTTTGCATATTTTAAATTTGCACCAAGAAAAATGTTTAATCTATTGGAGGAAACTTGCGTTAAGTTTGGTTCTGGCGGTCCTTTTTGACCAGCCTCGAGTTCTGGTAAACCATCTGCTCCTAAAGTTGTTCCATCCCAGCTATATAAAGTCCATGGCGTAACCCATGTTTTTTGGTTGTGAAAACTTTTATCAATTGCGGCGGTACCCTGTAAAGACAAACCTTCTACCCACGGAATATCTATATCTAAAACTCCATTAGTCTGTAAAAAATCACTTTTCCCTCTATCATAACCAGTTGCATTAGTTGTTATTACAACAGGTTGTTGACCGTTTTCAATATCTGGACCAGGAAGCCCATTAGGATAGGTTGCAATTTCTGTTGGCCTACCTCTTGTTAACATTCTAAAAATAGCATCAACACTTTCTGTTGGTGCTTTACGTATTTCCTCTCGTAACATAATTCCCATGTTAAATGTAACATGCTCATTTATGTTCATATTCACATTCAATCTAGCATCATATTGCTCATATCCTGTTGCCGAATTTTTATATATTGCGTCTTGACTTAAATAGCCTAAAGAGCTCATATACTGCACTTTTTCCCCTCCACCAGAAACTTGAAAATTATGCTTTTGCTGAGGCGCTGACGTTTTAAATGTTTCGTCGAACCAATTTGTATTTGGATGCCCCCAAGGGTCTTGACCATTTCTAAATAATTCTATATCCTGTGGTGACCATGGAGCATTTACTACAGTACCATCTGGTTGTGTAAAAGTACCTGAAGATGCAAACCCATCCGTAGCACCTTGCCATTGACTTGTTGGTAATTGATAAACTCTTAATTCATTAAGTAATTCGGCATATTGAGGAGCATCAGCCATATCTGGAAGCACTGTTGGTTTTGACCAACCTTGATTAAAAGAATAACTAATTTCTGTTTTACCTTGTCTACCTCTTTTTGTAGTAACTAAAATTACTCCGTTTGCAGCTCTTGCACCATATATAGCAGCAGAAGCATCTTTTAGAACAGAAATATTATCAATATCGGCTGGGTTTATACGAGCCAAACCTCCTGCTCTATCTGGAATTCCATCAATAACAACTAATGCATTGGAATTATTATATGTATTTACACCTCTAATTCTAATGTCTGCATCATCCTGTCCCGGCTCTGCACTTGTTTGCGTTATAAACAAACCAGGAACCCTACCAGCAAGGCTATTCGTAAGGTTTACTGCAGGTGACTTAGTAAGCTCTACCCCTTTTACGGAAGCAACAGAACCAGTAACTGTAGCCCTTTTCTGCGTTCCGTAACCAACCACAACAACTTCTTCTAAAGCGGCAGAATCCGGTTTCATTTGAATATTTAATTGTGTTTTACCTGCAACTATGATTTCTTGATTGGAATATCCTATATAAGAAATCACCAAAACAGGATTTTCACCTTTTAAGGCTAAAGAGAATTTTCCATCAAAGTCCGTGGTAACCCCATTTGTAGTGCCTTTTTCTACAATACTAGCTCCAGGCAACGGAAGTCCATCCTCGTCAATTACAGTTCCGTTAATCTCTAACTGCTCTTTAATTACTGCTAGTTGTTTATCTGGAATAGATTTTTCGACTACCTTATATAACAATATTTTGCGATTATCCACTTCAAAAGAAGTTTGTGTATCTCTAAAAATAGTACCAAGAATGTTATTAATATCCTCCTTATCTACTTTAATTGTTACTTTTCTGTTTAGGTTTACTACATTTGTTTTAAAAATAAACTTAAATTCAGAATTAGCTTCAATCTCATCTATAACAGACGATACTGATGCATCTTTTAAATTTAATGTAATTTTATTTTTTTGTGAGTACGACGGATTTGCCTGTAATGTAAGTACTGTCGTTAAAAGAAAAAGAAGTGATAACTTCATTTTTAGGTTGAGTTTAAACTCCCAAGGTTTATTACCATTAGGATTGAGTTGTTTTTTCATACTTCTAAAGTGTTTTTCAGTGATTTATTTGTTTTAAATAAATTGCTTTATTAGGTCGAGGGATGTTACAGCATTCCTCGATTTTTTTTTTACAAAACAATTATGGAATTAAAAAAAGGTTCATTTCATAAAGTCTGGTGTTTGGTTGTTAGTTAATTAAAATCTTGTTATTAATAATTTCATATTCTATCTCATATACTTTATTGAAATAATTTAAAACTTGCTCAATAGTTTCATCATCTACTCCTATACTAGCATTAAAACTCTCATTATCTATTAACTCCTTGTTATTTACTATTATAGTAACATTATAAAGGCGTTCCAATTTTTTTACTATTTCCTTAAACGGCCTGTTCCTAAAAACAACCGTTCCTGTAACCCATGATGTATACACAGAAGTGTTTACTTTTTTCGTTGTAATATTTTTTTCTATTTTATTGTATGTTCCTTTAAATCCAGGTTCTAAAACAATCTCATTTTCATTATAATTAAGTTTTTTTTGCGAGTCCATACCTACTTTCCCTTCCACCAACACAACATCTACCCTGGAGTCTTCTTCGTAAGTTTGAACGTTAAATTTAGTCCCTAATACTTGCACATTAAGTTCTTCCGTGTCTACAATAAATGGGTGAGATTCGTCTGTTGTAACATCAAAAAAGGCTTCTCCATTTAAAAAAACCTGCCTATTTAAGCCCTTAATAAATTTAACTGGGTACCGTATAGAACTACCTGAATTTAAAAAGACACTGGTACCATCTGATAAAACAATGTCAAACTTTTTACCATAAGGCACTGTTAGCTTATTATAAACTAACTTTTCTATATGCTTATCGTTTCCATACACCAATTTATCTCCTTGTTGTGCTCCAACCACATTACCATTAACATCTACAACTGTTGAAGTACCTTCTTCAGAGATTACCTGAATATTACCATTTTCTAACTCTAAGGTTATAAATTCCTCTTTTGGAACAACTACGTTATTTGTCTGTTTTTCTAAAAAAGCATTTTGAAAGAAATAGCCAATGCCTATAAATAAAATAGAAATAGCAGCGTACTTAAAGACTGTTTTTAATCTTAAATTATACAAAGGATTTTTATCTTTCCTTATTTCTTTAAGCAAGCGTTCTCTAATTTCACTAGAATCTGGGTTGTTCATACTAATGGTAATGGCATAATGCGCCTTTATAAATTTCTCAAAAACTTGCTTATTCATAGGGTCTTCAACCCAAGTATTAAGAATATCTAATTCATTGCTATTAGCAGATTTGTTTATATACCTAATAAGAATATTCTTAATTTCTGATGTAGTCATTAAACAAGCTTTGTTAATAGTAATACAAGACAAAATGCCTATACCCTAATGTTTTGTTAATTTTTTTTTTAAATTCGCATTCTTTCACTCTTTCTTTTGTCATTTTTATATAATTTTAATAGTAATGGATTTAAACGAAAATAAAAAGCTAATTAATCAACTTAGAAAAGGGGAGGAAAAAGCATATATGTTTTTATTAGATAAATATCATAGAAGATTGCATGCTTACGCTTTAACCTTGATAGACGATCATAGTTTAGCACAAGATATTGTCCAAAATGTATTTTTAAAAACTTGGCAGTATCGTAAAAAACTTAACCATAAATTTACTATTCAAAGTTTTTTATATAAATCTGTTTATAATGAGTTTGTAAATACCTTTAAGAAGGACAAATCCATTATGCTTTTACAAATGAAATACTACGAAGCTCTACATCAAGAAGTTGAAAAAACAGATGAAAAAACATTAGAAGAAATAACACAATTAGTTACTAAAGAAATTGAAAAACTCCCACCCAAATGCAAACAAATTTTCTCTTTAAGTAAAAAAGAAGGGTTAACCAATATGGAAATCTCGGAGTATTTAAACATATCCACAAAAACTGTGGAAGCTCATATTACTAAAGCATTTTCTATTCTTAAAGAAAAATTAGATGGCAAAATAGAAATTTCTCTTTTTTTAATGTTCGGGTTCAATTTTCCTAAAAATGCAACATAACATTTTTAATAAAATTAATAACACTACTAATACTAAAGAACCAAATTTTAATTTTACTTGTACCACTAAAATTCTTTAAACTCAGAATTACATTAAAAAAATTGCATTTAGTTAAATAGCAAATTGAAACAATAACCCATACCCTCTACCCCATCTTTACTATTCCTAACAAAAGTTAATTGCAAATTCAAAAAAAGGATGATTATGATTAACAGATTAGAATTTTCGATTAATATCAAGGCAAAAAAAACTACAATTTGGAAAGCTCTCTGGGACGAAAACAACTATCGTAATTGGGCTGGTATATTTGCGGAAGGCTCTCATTATGTAACCGATGATTGGAACCAAGGTAGCAAAGTTATGTTCCTTGGTCCAGACGGAAATGGTATTTTTAGTAGTATCGAAACGCATATTCCGAATAAATTTATACAGTTTAAGCATTTAGGAAGTGTTGTAAAGGGCAAAGAACAACCCCTTACTGATGAAACAAGGAAGTGGTCCGGGGCCACCGAAAATTATTCATTGTATGAAGGGACAGATTCAATTACTCTGGTTATTCAGATCGATGTACTTAAGGAGCATTTGGAATTTACGACAGCAAAACTTCCAAAAGCTCTAAAAAGAATAAAGGACAACTGCAGAGAACAATAGCTACATTGTATAGAGTAGCCTGTTTTTTTTAAAATTAACTAATATTTCGATTTTCTTATAAACCTTACTAGCTTTCTTTTGATTTCAGCTCTATAATATAAAACCTAAGTATCATTCAAATTTTAAGAAAACCGTAAAAAAGACGTAGCTTACAAAATAGATGTTACATTAAATATCTCAAGTCGAATTTCTAAATCACTCTTCCTTTTTAACTATTTTTATATTCTTAATATATTATCTTCAACATAAAAAATACAAGCAGAACCCGTACCAAATATAACCAACAAACACAATAATCGAATGGCGAAGAACAAAACGATTGTTACCGAAATAGTTGTTACTGATTTTATCAATTCTTATGTTGAAAATGAGCAAAAAAAATTGGATAGTCTTAAACTCATAAAACTAATGAGTAAATGGTCCGGTTTTGAACCAAGAATGTGGGGGCCAACCATTATTGGCTTTGGAAAATATCATTACAAATATGCAAGTGGCCATGAGGGAGATGCGCCGGTACTTGGGTTCTCTCCAAGAAAAACGCAGTTTTCATTATATATTTATTCTAAAACAAAGAAGAACGATACCTTACTCCAAAAGCTTGGTACATTTAAAATGGGTAAAGCCTGTATATATGTTAAAAAACTTGCTAACATTGATACATTAATCTTAGAACAAATTTGTAAGGAAACAATCGCGTATCTGAATGAAAATCATGAATGCGGGGCATGCAAAAATTAATAGTAACATATTAACAAAGACTCCAATAAAAAACCTTACTTCCGTAACATTTAAATCTCAATAATAGAGTATTGAGATTATTGATAAATAAATGAGAAAAAAAACAATTTTAAGTTCCTTATAACATTCTTTTCTAAAAGAATAGCTCTTTACTACTTTTATATAGTCTACCTTCCCCAAAAAAATGACGATAGAGCACAAAGTGCAATTGGTAGAAAAGCTATTCTTCCAATTAGAAAAGGAAAGTGCAAAATTTGCTCAATCTTCAGGACTTCATTGTATTTCAGGATGCGGAAAGTGTTGTTCTCATCCCAATATAGAAGCCTCTCCGTTAGAGTTTTTACCTTGGGCTTTTCATTTATTTAAGAATAACGAAGGAGAAAACACTCTAAATTTGCTTAGCCAAACCAAGAATAAAATTTGTTTTATCTATACAACTAGTACAAATACTGAACGGGGCTCATGCAATAATTACAAGTATAGAGGTTTAATTTGTAGATTATTTGGTTTTGCAGCTAACACGGACAAATATGGAAAATTAAGATTAACCACTTGTAAAACCATAAAAGAAAACCAGACAGACAACTACCTCTCTACCAACAAAGCTATTACTCAAGGTTTAAGCGTACCTATATTTACGGAATATTACATGCAATTAAATCAAATAGATTTTACTTTAGGAAAAGTAATATTACCCGTTAACGAAGCATTGAAAAGAGCTCTAGAAGAAGTACTACATTATTACGCCTACCATCCTTTTCCAGATATACAAAAATAAAAACCCGGGAACAACCCCGGGTTTAACGCACTAATACTACTAAGATATAAGGTTTAACGTAAACGATCTACAGATTTTACAAGATCTTCATCCTTCTTTATGGCTCTGTTTGCCAGAACTAAAAAAACGATAGAAAATACAGGAATCAACATCCCAATACCCTTCTCAGAAACCAAAGTTTCTCCGGATAAATTTAGAGACCAATAAACGAAAAATCCTAGTAAAAAAAGATTAAATATCATGTTCAATCTGTTCACTACAAATTGATTTTTTCTTTGTTTAAAAAGCAATATAGCAACAACAGCCAATGCCGAAATGCTATAAAAAGCTATTGCAATAATAACGTCTTGTTTTGCAAAAAATTCTATTCCTTTGTTATCTTTCCATAAAGGCAATACCAGCGGAAGTATCGCACTTAGTAAAACAACAAATAACATATAAACCGATTGTATTCTTTGAATCATAAAGTAATTTGCCTTTGCTACTGCAAAAATAGGAGTCTTTTTTAAAAATAACCCTGCAATCTTAAAAATAATTTGTATTATTGTTACGTTATTGAAAAACACTTACCAAAAAAAGGGAATCTTTTCCCTTAATAAATTCCCAAGTAACAACACTTCATAAATAAGTCAAAAAAAAAGACATACTAATTTATTCCATAATTAATGTTTGAGATTTCAGATTTAAAATCAAAAAAGCTTCCTGAGCTTCAGGAAATTGCAAAAGGATTAAATGTTCCTAAATACAAGACACAAAAAAAATTAGATTTGGTATACCAAATCTTGGATGTACAAGCCGCTAATCCTAAAGCTGCTGCAGAAGTTATTAAAACAGAGCCAAAAGGTAAAGCTAATATCAAAGCTGCGCCTGCTCCTAAAGTACAAGCTGAAAAAGTTGCAGAAACTTCTGCTGCCAAGCCAGCCCCAAGAAAACCAAGACCAAAAATCACAAGAAAAATAGCGGAACCTGCTAAAGATGTAAAGACAGAAGCAAAAGCAACCGTCCCAACACCTAGAAAAGATGTATCTGAAACAACTAATGCTCCTAAAGTAGCAGAAGCTACCAAAACCGAAATTACAGAAGAAAAAAGGCCTAGACCTAGACCTAGACCAGCACAAAACCAGAATAACGGTAGCGATAAAAAAGATTTTCACAAAAAAACACCGCAGCACAAAAATCAAAATACACCAAGACCTCGTCCTGGAAAACAGGAAAAGAATAATAATTTTGATAAAGACTTAAAAAATAGGTATAAAGAGCCTGAATTTGAGTTCGATAGTATTATTGCTAGTGAAGGAGTTTTAGATATAATGCAAGATGGCTATGGCTTTCTTCGTTCATCGGACTACAACTATTTATCCTCACCGGATGATATTTATGTGTCTCAATCGCAAATTCGTTTATTTGGCTTAAAAACAGGAGATACAGTTCTTGGTAATGTAAGACCTCCTAAAGAAGGTGAAAAATATTTCCCTTTAATAAAGGTTAATAAAATTAATGGTATAGACCCTCAAATCGTAAGAGATCGTGTTTCATTCGAGCATTTAACTCCGTTATTTCCGCAGGAAAAATTTAGATTAGCAGAACGTCAAAGCTCTATATCTACACGTATTATAGATTTATTTTCTCCGATTGGTAAAGGACAAAGAGGTATGATTGTTTCCCAGCCCAAAACTGGTAAAACTATGCTTCTTAAAGATATAGCGAATGGCATTGCTGCAAACCACCCTGAAGTATATCAAATTATATTGTTAATAGATGAACGTCCTGAGGAAGTTACTGATATGCAACGTAATGTTAAAGGAGAAGTTGTTGCTTCTACTTTCGACAAAGAACCTTCTGAACATGTTCGTATAGCTAATATAGTATTAGAAAAAGCGAAACGTTTAGTAGAATGCGGTCATGATGTTGTAATCTTATTAGACTCTATAACCCGTTTAGCTAGAGCATATAATACCGTACAACCTGCTTCTGGTAAAGTATTAAGTGGTGGTGTAGATGCTAATGCATTAAACAAACCAAAACGTTTCTTTGGTGCTGCACGTAACATTGAAAATGGCGGCTCTCTTTCCATAATTGCTACAGCTCTTACAGAAACGGGCTCTAAAATGGACGAAGTGATATTTGAAGAATTTAAAGGTACTGGTAACATGGAATTACAATTAGACCGTAAAATATCTAATCGAAGAATATTCCCTGCTATTGACCTAACCTCTTCAAGCACAAGAAGAGATGATTTGCTATTAGATAAAGACACAATACAGCGTATGTGGATCATGCGTAAATATCTTGCTGATATGAACCCTGTAGAAGCTATGGAATTTATTGAACAACGCTTTAAGCAAACTAAAAACAATGAAGAGTTTTTGATGACTATGAATCAATAAACCTTAATAAAATAAATACCAAAGCCCAATAATTACCCTATTGGGCTTTTTTATTCCTTACCTAGGTCTTACTTTATGCAGAAAGACCTTGTATTACAGAAGATTAAATCCTTTTTAATATCTTTAACCAGCAAAGAGAAATATCCCCCATTTTTCTGAAGTAGTATTATTAATGCCTAAATACACTTAAGACTATGGTTATTATTATCCAAAAATTACTGACTTTCGTTTTACTCTTAATTTTGTTTACTTTTTTCGGCAGCTGTCAAGAAGAAATTAAAAAAAATGACATAGTTGCTCCCAAACAAATTATTCCCATAACTGAAGCTCAAAATATGTATACTAATTATACTGAGCGGAGATTGCCTTTAATTAAAAAATACGAAGATTCTATAAACAGAAACTCTGGCATTGAAAAAGAGTTCGACGTTGCAAGATTTGTTTCTTACGACTACCAAACTATAAAACAATATCTTGCCTTTATTGAAAATGAAGCAGAAAAAGCAAATGTAGATATATCAACTCTACGTTTTTACTTTTCTAATTATCCAGATAAGCCGTTTTTTGAAAATAAAGATTCTGTTTTACACCCTAGGCAAAATTCAATTATACTCTCGCCCACTATTAAAAAAGAAAATAGAGATTATTTATTTTACATTGGTGGTAGTGAATCACAACCACAACCAATATTACTTTTAGATAATTTTGAAGAAATTAGAGGACTGGGTTTAAGCAAAACTCATTTAAAATCACATGCCTCATTAGTTCCTAATTTCGTAAAACCCAACCCTATATTTGCAAGTAAAAGTTTAACCATGAATAGAGGTGGTAGCGCACCTCCACCACAACACCAATAGAACCAAAACTGTAAATCGATTTAATGGAAATTACATATAATGAAATTCTTGAGAATATTTTCGTCCCTCTCTACGGCATTTCGTTATTACTATCTATTGTTTACTATAAAAAATATTTTGAATCCACCTTAAGATATCTGCCTATTATAATAGGATACACTTTCGCTAATGAAATTCTTGGAATCTTAATTAAGAATAAAGAAACATTTCAAATTGTGTATTCAGAAGGAAACAAGATTAATAATAATATTATTTTTAATATTTGGGAAATCATCTTTTTTCTTTACTTTTTCAATATTTTTTGGAAAGCCTTAGAAAAAACTAGATATAAAAAAATAATAAAATACGGAGCTGGATTATACATTATAACCTCTTTTATAAACCCCTTTATTCAAAGTTTCGTTTTATATCCTCAGGCCTACGCTTTAACAATTGCATCAATAGTACTAATATTATCTACTATTTTTTATTTTATAGAACTAAAACAAAACAGACAATCTACTCCTATTACAAACGATTTACTATTCTGGATTAGCATAGGACTATTTGTATTTCATCTTTTTTATCCTTTTATTATGGGTCTCATCTGCTACAAATACGACATTTTTATTAAATGGAATATTAGACCATTACACTTATCACTAATAGTTTTTATGTACAGCTGTTTTATCATTGGCTTTTTTCGAATGAGGTATATTAAGCCCATTTCAAAAAATTAAGTACAAAAAAAGCTCCCTCATTTATATAAGGGAGCTTCTATAGTTTTGTAAAGAGTATAGCTTATAGAGCAGCTACTTGTTTTGCTAATTTGCTTTTTAAATTAGCCGCTTTATTAGAATGAATAATATTACGTTTAGCTAAACGATCAATCATACTAACAACTGTAGGAAAAAGTGCTTCTGCATCTTTCTTATTTTCCTCAGAACGTAACTTACGTAACGCATTACGCATTGTTTTATGCTGATACCTGTTACGTAAGCGTACTGCTTCGTTTCTTCTAATTCTCTTTAATGCTGACTTGTGATTTGCCATCTTTTCTTTATTATTATGTTTTTGTTAGGGATATTATCCCAATTTTGTAGTCCGTAGGGGAATCGAACCCCTGTTACCAGGATGAAAACCTGGCGTCCTAACCCCTAGACGAACGGACCGTTAAGACATTTCAAATTCAATATTTCAGAATTCATTTGTAGTCCGTAGGGGAATCGAACCCCTGTTACCAGGATGAAAACCTGGCGTCCTAACCCCTAGACGAACGGACCATACATTGTGTAAATGCGGATGCAAAAATACAATTATTTTTCACTATCGCAACACCTGTACTTATTTTTTTTTAAATTAATATGCTTTTGCAAACAACACCCTTCTTTTAGAGGGCTTCCCAGAGATCATATCTACTCCATTTTCTTCTTTTACATCGATAGGAATACATCTTATGGTTGCTTTTGTTTCTTCTTTTATTTTATCTTCCGTTTCTATAGTTCCATCCCAATGGACAGAAACAAACCCTCCTTTGCCATTTATTACTTCTTTAAACTCTTCATAAGTATCTACTTCTGTAATATGACTTTCTCTATGAGACAATGCTTTTGCATGAATATTACGTTGAATATCCTCCATTAAAAATTCAATCTTTGAAATAACGTCTTCCGCAGGAACTGTAACCTTTTCTAAAGTATCTCTCCTTGCTACTTCATAAGTTCCATTTTCTAAATCTCGTTGTCCAATAGCAATTCTTACAGGTACGCCTTTTAACTCGTACTCATTAAACTTAAATCCAGGTTTATGAGTATCTCTATTATCATACTTTACCGTAATACCTTTTGCTCTAAGCTCTTTTACTAACGGATTTATCTTTTCCGAAATGGCATCTAACTGATCCAACCCTTTATAAATTGGAACTATTACCACCTGTATCGGAGCCAACATTGGAGGTAAAACCAAACCATTATCATCACTATGAGTCATAATTAATGCCCCCATCAATCGAGTTGAGACGCCCCATGAAGTCGCCCAAACATGCTCTTTCTTCCCCTCTTTATTCGCAAATTTAACATCAAAAGCTTTGGCAAAATTCTGCCCTAAGAAATGTGAAGTCCCCGCCTGCAAAGCTTTTCCATCTTGCATTAAAGCTTCTATACAATATGTTTCTACTGCCCCTGCAAAACGTTCGCTTTCTGTTTTTAAACCCTTAATCACCGGCATAGCCATATGGTTTTCCGCAAAATCTGCATAAACATGCATCATTTGTTCCGCTTCTTCAATAGCCTCTCTTTCCGTAGCATGAGCTGTATGCCCTTCTTGCCATAAAAATTCTGCTGTCCTAAGAAAAAGACGGGTGCGCATTTCCCAACGCACCACGTTTGCCCATTGATTAATAAGCAATGGTAAGTCTCGGTAAGACTGAATCCATTTGCGATACGTATCCCAAATAATAGTTTCTGAAGTTGGCCTTACAATTAATTCTTCTTCTAATTTAGCATCTGGATCCACAATTACTCCAGAGCCATCCTCCGCGTTTTTTAACCTATAATGTGTAACAACTGCACATTCTTTAGCAAAGCCTTCTACATGACTGGCTTCTTTACTTAAATAAGATTTAGGTATAAAAAGAGGGAAATAGGCATTCTCATGACCCGTTTCCTTAAACTTTTTATCTAATGCTGCCTGCATTTTTTCCCATATAGCATAGCCATAAGGCTTAATAACCATACAACCACGAACCCCTGAATTTTCAGCTAAATCCGCTTTTACTACAAGTTCATTATACCATTTAGAATAATCCTCGCTTCTCTTCGTTAATTTTTTACCCATTATATGTAGTTTGGCACAAAACTTGTGTTTATGTTATCGAAATAATTCGGTAAAACTAATTATTTTTACTATGTTCAACAATTAATTTTACAACGATGATACATTCTCTACCCCTTTCTCGACTAAGTGCAGCGTTTTCATTAGCGATTTTAGGCATTTTTACTATTTCTTGTGGATCCTACCAACAGGCGTCCTACTATGATAATGACGGTATTTATTCTGAAGATAGCACTCCTGTTGCTGTAGCAGAACAAAGACAAAGGCAGCCTATAAAAACTCAGAAAAAAAATAATACCTATACTGATTATTTTGGTCAAAAAGCTAATCAATATGATGAAATACTAGACAATGAGATTTTTACTGATGTAGATTCTTATACAAGTCAAGTAGAAAATGACACTATTCAAGATAGCCAATTAACCGATTATTATACTTCTGATAATGATTATGAAGGATACGGTAATTGGGGAGAAAACGTATCTAATGTTAATATTACTTTCCATGATAATGGATGGAATAACTATGGTTGGGGTGGCTATGGTTGGAACAACTTTGGTTGGGGTGGTTACGGATGGAACAACTTCGGATGGGGTGGTTACAATTCTTGGGGATGGAATAATTATGGCTGGAGAGGCTACAACCCATGGGGATGGGGAGGTAACTTCTATGGTTTTGGCGGAGGATTTTATAATGCTTGGTGCCCTCCTTACGGATATGGATTCAACAATTATTACGGATATAATAGGTTCAATAGATACCCATACAACACCAGATATACTAGCCGAAATTATGCTTACAACAATGCAAGAAGAGGTTATTACAATAGGAATGGCTCTGCTAATAGCCGATCTAGTGTAGCATTAAGAGGTAGATCCAATGCAAACGCAAGAGGAACTTCACCTAGATATAGAAGCACAAACTCACGTTCTTCAATGAACAGAAATAGCACAATTTCTCGTAGTTCTAAAGCTTACAGAGGCAATACCGCTACAAGAAGATCTGTTGGAGTAGATCAAAATAGAAGCTATAGAACGAGCAGAAGTACTAGAGCCACTCCAAGATATAATAGCTCTTCTAGAACAAGCCAAACATACAGAAGCAACAGTCCAAGAACTAGTACATATCGAAGTGGGAGTACTACTTCTGGAAGTACACGAACAGCTCCAAGAACATCTGCCTACCGCAGTCCATCTAGTAGAACAAGTAGCTCTAGAACAAATCAATCATACAGAAGCTCTTCTCCCCGTAGAAGTTCTTATAGTTCAGGCAGTAGAAGCAGCTCTTCTAGTAGAAGTTCTAGCTCCGCAAGAAGTAGTTCTTCTAGTAGCAGAAGTAGTTACAGCTCAGGGAGAAGCTCTCGAAGTAGCAGTTCTGGAAGATCATCTGGCGGTAGCGGTCGTAGCAGCAGAAGGCAATAACACCTAGCCCAAAATCTATATTTTATTATAATAAATACTTTTAAAATGAAAAAAATAGTAACTTTCATAATACTATTGGCATGCACAACTATCAATGCTCAAAACAGTACAGATGTACTTCGATATAGTTTAGACAACACTCAAGGAACTGCTCGTTTTCAATCTATGAGTGGTGCCTTTGGAGCTCTAGGGGGAGATTTATCTGCTTTAAATGTAAACCCTGCAGGATCAGCTGTATTTAACAATAGCTTATTTACAGTTTCTGGTACGGCTTATGATAGAAATAACTCATCTAGCTATAACAACACTAGAAACAAAACAGAAGAAAATTACATAAATATTAACCAAGCAGGTGGGGTTTTTATTCTTAAAAGCTCCGGAAACTCTAACTGGAAAAAAATAGCTCTAGCTATTAATTATGATGTTGTTAGTAATTTTGATAACGAAATTCTCACTTCAGGAACTAGCCAACAAGGGATTGATAATTATTTTTTAAACTTTGCTCAAGGTGTAACTTTGGGATCTATAAGTAGACAGCAAGGAGAGTTTTTAGAGGATGCTTATTTAGATATCGGGGCCAACCAAGGATTCTCTGACCAACAAGCTTTTCTAGGGTATTATGGGGGAGTTATTGACCCTATAGACGAAATAGATGATAATACTCAATACATAAGAACAGCCGAATACAACAGTATAAACCAAGCATTATTAAAAAACACCTCTGGTTATAACAGTAAACTAACTTTAAACATAGCCTCTCAATACCAAAACAATTTATACTTTGGCGCTTCTTTAAATTTTCATAATGTTTTTTATCAAGAATATAAAGAATTTACTGAGACTGGATATAATTCCGATTCCCCTATTCAACGAACTATTTTTGACAATTCTTTAAGAACAGAAGGAAATGGGGTATCTTTAAATATTGGAGCTATTGCTAAATTAAATAAAAATGTACGTATTGGCGGTAGTTATCAATCTCCTACTTGGTATAGGTTGGATGATGAATTTTCACAACGAATAGACTCTGACCTAGGGGATGAAAATATTAACTTTATAAATTTTAATGTTGTTAATTTATTCGACACTTACACCATTAAAACACCAAGCAAACTTACCGGTAGTTTAGCTCTTATTTTTGGTAAGGACGGTTTATTAAGTTTTGATTACGTTTACCAAGACATGTCTAAAGGAGAGTTAAGACCAACGACGGATAGCAGTTTTTCTATTGAAAATGATAACATTCGTAATAATCTAAATGCCGTTTCTACTTTGAAAATTGGTGGAGAGTATAGAATTTCAAGAGTAAGCCTAAGAGCAGGTTATCGTCACCAACAAAGTCCATATGCGGATAATAATTTAATTGGGGATTTAACCAGCTACTCTGCGGGAATTGGATACAACTTTGGAGGGAGTCGTTTAGATTTTTCCTTAAACCAAACCGAACAGGATTCTAGCGAACGTTTATTTAGTACTGGCATAACTACACCTACAATGATAAACAGAATAAATACCAATGCTACTTTAAGTTACACTCTTAACTTTTAAAGAAAAATGAAAATATGTAAAAAAAGCGCTTTTATCTAAAAGCGCTTTTTTTATCTTTTTAAGGTAAAATGTGTTTTTCTTATTTTAGCAACTAAGGTACCCGCAACATCTTCATCATACTCAAAACGAAACCAATAATCAGAAGACGGCATTTCCTTACCATTAAAAGTACCATCCCATCCAATATTATTTTCATCTAGCTGTTTTAATAATTTCCCATACCTATCAAATATATAAACTCTAGGGTTTGCCAATGTTTCAATTCCAAATATATTCCAGGTATCATAAAAACCATCATTATTTGGCGTAAAAAACTTAGGATATGCAACTATTAAAAATTCTATAGGCTCCGTAATTCCGCATCCATTTTTATCATTTATTACCACTGTATTTAATCCCGGTGGCACATCAGTAAACACAGGATCGTCCTGAAACTCTCCTCCATTAATGGCGTATTCATAACTACTATCTCCTTCCACAAAAATTTCTATATTGTTTTTATCCGGATCTATAGTTAAATTGGTGTCTAATATTTCTACTCGGTCCAAAACAGGATCCCCATAAAAAGTTATTAGTATTCCTCCCTCATCCTCTACGGTTGGAGGGGTTCCTGAAATAGTTGTTATTTCCGCGAAGTATCTGCCAGAAGTAGGACTAGAAACCACTAATTCTGCTCCAAAAGGACCAGTACCAACTAAAGAACCATCTATTACCCCATCATTCTCATAATCAACTTCCCAGGTAACAGACGCAATATCCGCGCCTGCTGGAGAATTAAGAGCACTTAATGTTATATCTGGATCACCTTCGCAAGCAACTATATCTAATCCTAAAAACTCATCTCTCAAAGTACAGTCTAAAGCTGTATTCTGATCCGCCTCAACAGAACTACCTGTAAAGGTCAAAGAATAAGGCTCTGGATCTCCGTCAAAATTAGTATTGAAATTGTTTATTAAAATATAGTATATTTCTCCTGGTTGCACTTCTAACCACTCATCATAGGTATTCTGACTTCCTGTTAAAAATGGCGCTCCTATTTGTCCACTTTCGGGGTTTACCCCTACTCCTGTAAATCCTGTATCGTTTACTTCATAATTACAACGAATAGGTTCAACAGCACCACTACTTATATCGCCACAATTCACATCTGGGCCATATACCGCGAAATCCCATTCCGCCGTTGTTATAGTTGCACCTCCTACTGGCAAGGCTTCAATATCAAAACCAACTTGTCCTCCGGTACCTGCCCTAAAAACATACCACGATGTGTTGTTCTCTATATTTGCGGAAGAAATGCTTCCTTTTTCAAGACAACCTGTTTGCCGAACTACGTCCGGGTCAAAATCATCAATATCTCCTCCTCCATCGGCTTCGGAAAAAATTGGTGCATCTGCGCAAACAGGAATTGCTGTTCTGCAGTCTGCCGAGTTTTGAGCTTTGCTACTTATTGATAAAAACAAAAAAAAGCAAACTACATAAAAAAGTGATCGCATAGATATGGGGCTAACATTATACTAGTGATTACTACTATAACTGTAGCAAAGAGGGTTTATTATGTATAACGATAAAATTATACCGTTAATCGATGAACAGCATATTTTTTTTAAGAAAAGCTCGCTAGAACTATCTTTTTAAGGAAAAGTGATTGTTAATATACTTTGCAGTCCTGGATTGCCCATTTTCATCTTCATAAGTTAATTTAAACCAATAATCGGATGATGGTAACTCAACTCCATTATAAGTACCATCCCAACCTACGGAGTTAGCATTTAAATGCTTAATTAATTTCCCATACCGATCATAGATATACACTTGCGGATTTTGCAATATATATATTCCATCAATATGCCAAATATCACTAAATCCATCTGCATTTGGGGTAAAAAATTTATCAAAACCCACAACAACTATCTCCTCTGTAACAGCCCCACAACCCCTAGGATCTATTACAGTTAGGGAATGAGTTCCTGGTAAAACATTCTGAAATTTATTTGACAATTGTATCTCCCCATCATCTAACTGATATTCATATTCACCTTCTAAATCTATTGTAACCGTAACCACATTATTACTCTGTAAATCATCAATATGCACATCTGTAATCCTTGGTAATTCAGAAATTACTACTGTAATAGATTCTGTATTAGAACAACTTACACCATTACTGGTCTGCGTAGCCGTAAGAGTATAAACTCCTTCTTGAAACACCTCTATACTAGAGGTAGTTTCGCCAGTATTCCATAAATAAGAATAATTCGTATTTGGTATTATTTGACCAATAAATCCTGAAGTTTCATTGGCACATAAAAACAATTCATTGGGAAAGTTTAAAACCGGCTCTTCTATAACTTCTAAAGTAAATTGTTCCGACACATCAAAACAACTAGAATTCTCTATGGATGTTGTTCGAACATAAATTACATGTGTTCCCAAAACATCTATCACATCTTTAGACATTGCCCTAGCACCATTCATAGCATCTGTTAGCGATAAATGATAGCTAATCCTAAAGTCATCTGGACTTTGGCCCCCCAAAGCTTCCACATCTTTTAAAGCCAGACTAAATACAGAATCATCCGAACATACCACTTCATTATTTAAAGAATTAGTTATAGGGGAAGGAGAATAAGCTACTTGAGCCTCACTAATTATATTTCCACTGGTAGGCATTACAACAACAACCCTATAAAGAGCAGAAACCGCAACCGTTAATGTAGGTCCGTTTTCTCCAGGTATTCTAGAAAAACCAGTGCCAATATCTAAAAACCACTCGTAGGTAACAGCCCCTACCGTTGTAGCATCTAAAACAATATTATCCGTATCACAGGCAGAGATTGGCGGTCCTAATAAGTTATTAATAATTGAACAATCCAAAGCATCATAAGGATTTGTTATAAAAATATCTCCAGAAAACTGAATAGAAAAACCTGAATTTGTATTACTAAAATTATTCAGCAACAAATAATAATCTTCTCCTGCCTCTACTTGCAGCCAATCTTCATATAAAAAAGTATCTTCATCTCCAGTTGGATCTACACCAACACCCATAAAAGAATTAGCATCCGCATTATCAAAAAAATTACAACGAACAGGTTCTCCTAGAGCATTACAATCGGATGCTTTATATAAAGCAAAGTCCCAATCTTCAGAAACGTCAAAGCCTATATTAAATCCTAATTGCCCACTTGCTCCAGTTCTAAATCTATACCAGGCCGAATTAGTTTCCAAAAAACCCGACATAGTCCGTCTTAAACAACCGCTCTCTTCTGCATTATTAAAATCATCTACACCATACCCAACAGTACCTCCATTTACAGGCGTATTGTTACATATCGGAACAGCATTTGAACAGTCAGGATATACCTGTCCATGAAGGCTAAATCCGCCTAAAACAAAAAGAAAACTCAATATAGCTCCTAAACGGCTCATAAATAATGCTAAAATTTGGAATCTATAAAAATAACTACAGCATATTATTAACACTAATTTATGTTGTGTAACACCCCTAGAATAGTATAAAGTGGCATATTATGTATATCTTTGCCCTTCCTAAAAGTTGAATTTAAATGAAAATTGACAGCACAACGAATGAGGAGTATGATGACATTGGTGATAACCATATTGCCTCTTCTGAAGACACTCCGATGCGAGAAGATGCTTTTGCATTAAACGACGAAGAGAAAATACAAAAAATTAAAGGGAGCGTTAAAGAAATTCTACAAACTCTAGGATTAGACTTAGAGGATGACAGTCTTAAAGGCACCCCAAATAGAGTGGCTAAAATGTTTGTCAATGAAATATTTGGTGGTCTAAATCCCGAAAAAAAACCCAAAGCCTCTACTTTTGACAATAAATACAAATATGGTGAAATGTTGGTAGAAAAAAACATAACACTTTATTCTACTTGTGAGCATCATTTACTCCCTATCGTTGGAAGGGCTCATGTTGCTTATATTTCTAATGGTTCTGTTGTGGGGCTTTCTAAAATGAATAGAATTGTAGATTATTATGCAAAACGACCTCAAGTTCAAGAAAGATTAAACATTCAAATTGTTAGAGAATTACAAAAAGCCCTAGGTACTGAAGATGTCGCGTGCATTATAGATGCAAAGCATTTATGCGTTAATTCCCGAGGAATAAGAGATATAGAAAGCAGTACTGTAACAGCCGAATACGGAGGCAAATTTAAAGAAAAAGCTGTTAGACAAGAATTCTTAAACTTCATTAAATTAGAAACTAATTTTTAACACTATCACCCTTACGAATGCAAGTATCTGAAAATCAGACATTAAAAATATACAATTCTCTTAGCGGAAAAAAAGAAATTTTTAAACCTATTAACGAAGGACATATTGGAATGTATGTTTGCGGTCCAACCGTATATAGCAATGTTCACCTAGGAAACTGTAGAACATTCATGTCTTTTGATATGATTTTTAGGTATTTTAAACACCTAGGTTATAAAGTAAGGTATGTACGCAACATTACAGATGCTGGTCACTTAGTTGATGATGCCGATGAAGGCGAAGACAAAATTGCAAAAAAAGCAAGATTAGAGCAACTTGAACCTATGGAAGTTGTACAGCGTTATACAATCGATTTTCATAACATTTTAGAAAAATTCAATTTTTTACCGCCAAGCATTGAGCCGACAGCTACGGGACATATTATTGAACAAATTGAGATTGTAAAAGATATTATAAAAAAAGGATTTGCGTACGAAATAAATGGTTCTGTTTATTTTGATGTAAATACTTTTAATGAATCTCATGAATATGGTAAACTTAGTGGTAGAAAATTAGAAGATATGATTTCTAATACCCGAGAACTTGCCGCACAAAGTGAAAAAAGAAATCCTCAAGATTTTGCCTTATGGAAAAAAGCAGAAGCAGAGCATATTATGCGTTGGCCTTCTCCATGGGGAGATGGTTTCCCAGGATGGCACCTTGAATGTACCGCAATGAGTACCAAATACTTAGGAGAAACGTTTGATATTCACGGAGGCGGAATGGACTTAAAATTCCCCCATCATGAATGCGAAATTGCTCAAGCCGAGGCTTGTAATGGCCATTCTCCTGTAAACTATTGGTTACATGCCAATATGCTTACTCTGAACGGAAAAAAAATGGCAAAATCTACAGGAAATAGCATTCTACCAAATGAAATTTTTACAGGAGAAAACACTATTTTAAGCAAAGCATTCTCCCCGTCTGTAGTTCGTTTCTTCATGATGCAAGCGCATTACACAAGTATCCTAGATATTAGCAACGATGCTTTATTGGCATCTGAAAAAGGATACAACAAATTAATGGAAGCTATAGATAATCTAGAAAAACTCCCAGCAAAAGAAACCTCTTCTTTCAATTTTAAAGCATGGCAACAACACTGTTATGATGCTATGAATGATGATTTTAATAGCCCTATTCTAATTTCTAAATTGTTTGAGGCTGTAAAACAAATTAATCTGATTAAAGAAGAAAAGGAAAGTATTAGTAAGGCTGATAAAGATATTTTAAAAACAACTTTACATAGTTTTGTTTTTGATGTACTCGGTTTAGAAAATAAAAACAACTCCAATGATGGAAGTAACAAATTAGAAGGTGTCGTAGAGTTGTTAATAGAACTCAGAAAAGAAGCTAGAGAAAATAAAGATTTTGCAACATCGGACAAAATCAGAAATCAACTAGCCGAAATGGGTATTGAACTAAAAGACGGAAAAGAAGGAACTACATTTAATGTTTCCTAAATTACCTTAAAGAAACCTCACTAAAAATGGCTAAATAGCATGATAAAAAAAATACTCATTGCTCCTTTTGTATTTTTAGTGAGGTTTTACCAAACAGCGATATCTCCATTTACACCAGCAACATGCCGATATTCCCCTACCTGCTCGCAATATACATTAGAAGCTTTAAAAAAACATGGTCTATTTAGAGGCGGTTGGTTAGCCACAAAACGTATTTTTAGCTGCAATCCATGGGGAGGCAAAGGCTATGACCCGGTGCCATAATTAATTTGCAACTTTAAGAAATACTAACATTTCTTTTTAAGGTTACATTGACGTAAATACTTATCTTAGTCGTTCAAAAAAATAATATCGTATGTTTTTCTTAGGTATCACTTGGAATCCAAATGAAACTCTTTTCAATATTGGTTTCATTCAAATTAAATATTACAATTTATTATGGATAACCTCATTTGCTCTAGGATGGTACTTAATGAAAAAGATATTCCTAAATGAAAAGAAAACTGTTGAACAATTAGATTCTCTTTTTATTTACACCGTTTTAGCTACTATGTTAGGAGCTCGCTTAGGTCATGTTTTTTTCTATGATTGGCCATACTATCAAAATCATTTATTAGAAATATTACTTCCCATTCGAGAAAGTGCTGGTGAAAAATTATTTGGTCTTATTAATGGGTACGAATTTACTGGCTTTACTGGACTAGCAAGTCATGGAGCTACCCTTGGTATTATCATTGGTATGTATTTATACACCAGAAAATATCCGGAGTTTAAAATTCTATGGATACTAGACAGATTAGTTGTTCCTGTTTCCATAGGGGCTTTTTGTGTTCGTTTAGGAAACTTTTTTAACTCCGAGATTAATGGAAAACCTGTAGAAGAGTCTTTTATATTTGCCACAAGGTTTATAAGAGACTCGGATGATTTACACCCTAGCAAAGCATTAGCTATTACTAAAGAAAAAACATTAACCGCAGCATATGATGCGATAGAGAATAATCCAGAATTTTCTCAATACCTAGCTGAAATTCCGTACAGACACCCTGCGCAATTATACGAAGGCATATGCTATATTTTTGTTTTTGTAATCCTATATTTTCTTTATTGGAAAACAGATAAGAAAAACAAACCAGGATATCTTTTAGGCTTGTTTTTGGTTCTTCTATGGACTATTCGTTTTATTGTAGAATTTGTTAAGAAAAGCCAAGGTGGTTTTGAGGAGTCTTTAGGACTTTTATCTACCGGCCAATGGTTAAGTATTCCATTTATAATTGTAGGTTTATTTTTTATGTTTAAACCTAGAAAAGTATAACCCAATTAATACTCTTAAGGATGAAAAAAATTAATCTTTCGTTTTTCTTATTTTTTTTCCTCGCAATACTTATCAGCTGTAAAGAAGAAACTAAAAAAGTAGTAAAAACAAAACCTATTGTTTTTACTAAAGAAGGGATATTAACTATATATAAAGCAGAAAAAGACTCTATTCTCACCCAAATGGACATTGAAATTGCTGAGAGCGATTACGAAACTCAAACAGGTTTAATGTACCGAGAAGGTATGAAAGAAAATCAAGGAATGCTTTTTATATTTCCAGATGTGGCGGTACATTCTTTTTATATGAAGAACACAGAATTTCCTTTAGATATAATTTATATTGACGAAAACCTAAGAATAGCTAGTTTTCAAGAAAATGCAAAACCCTTTAACGAAGAAGGACTTTCTTCATTAGTCCCTGTTAAATATGTATTAGAAGTAAATGCTGGCTTAGCTGAAAAATGGATACTAGAGGTTGGCGATAAGGTAGAATATAGCAAACAATAGAAAAAAGTGAATTTATTATTAGAAGGCGAAAAATCTAAACGGATAATATTCCGTAAAATAGCTCCTTCTGATTTTGATTCCTGGCTTCCTTTTTACAAAGACCCAACAAGCACCCAATTTTGGGAAGGGATAGAGAAAGATCCAAAAATTGCTTGTAAAAACCACTTTGAAGGAGTTTTTCGTAGATATAATAATAATCTAGGAGGAATGAATGCCTTACTAGAAAAAGAGTCCTTAGAATTTATAGGAATGTGCGGTCTACTAGTACAAACAGTAGACGCTGTAAAAGAAATAGAAATTGGTTACTCTATACTTCCTAAATATAGAAAATTAGGTTATGCTACAGAAGCAGCCAAAAAATGTAAAGAATTTGCTATTTCTAATAAAATCTCCGATTCTATTATATCCATAATTCATATAAACAATATCCCTTCTCAAAAAGTAGCAATAGCAAATGGTATGTTTCTAGACAAAACTACTACCTATAAAAATAATCCAGTACACATTTATAGAATAAAACTATGAGAAAAACACAACACTGGGCTATTTTTACAAATAACGAATCCAATAAAAATCTTCTTGCGAAAAGATTACTCAAAAAAGGACGTTATAAAGGCTTTACCCCTTTCACAAGCACCAAAATTTCTCTTTTTTCTAAAATAACAATAGAGCGTTTTATTGATGAAGAAGATCGTCATGATGAAAAGATTCTTACAAAAGGTTTTAAACAAGCTTTAAAAACGCTATCTAGTGGTGAACAAAAAAAAGCACTATTACAATATCTATTTAACAAGAATACCGAAGCTATTATTTTAGACAATCCGTTTGATAATTTAGATAGTAACTCACAGAAAAATCTAAAAGAAACACTTTCGGAAAAAGCCAAAACTATTTCTTTTATTCAGATTATAAGCAGAAAAGAAGATTTACTCCCTTTTATAACTAATTATGCTTTTCTAGAAAAAGAAACTCTAAATACCTATAGCTCCTTTAAAGAAATTAATATCCCAAATAAAAACACAAAATTCCTTGGTACTATTCCACCTCCTATAAAACCATCTAACTATACCGAAAAAACACTAATTCAATTAAAAAACGTAAATGTTTCTTTTGAAGATAAAAAAGTACTTCAAAATATTAACTGGACCATTGAAAGAGGTTCTTTTTGGCAACTTATAGGAAGTAATGGCAGTGGAAAAACCACTTTATTATCTATGATTACAGGAGAAAACCCCAAAGGATACGGACAAGAGCTATTTCTTTTCGGAAGAAAAAAAGGAACAGGAGAAAGTATATGGGATATAAAAAAACGAATCGGATATTTTACTCCAGCGATGACAGATAAATTTAGAGGTTACCACACCGTTGAACAAATGATAATTTCCGGATTTAACGATTCTATTGGTCTTTATGTAAAACCATCTGCTACTCAAAAAAAACTGGCTAAGGAATGGCTCTCCTTAATAAATATGTGGCATTTACATGACTCCCTATACAACGAACTATCTATGGGGCAAAAACGCTTAGTTATGACAACTAGAGCCATGGTAAAACACCCTGACTTATTAATTCTAGATGAAGCTACTGCTGGTTTAGATGACGCTTCTGCGCATTTACTA
Source organism: uncultured Maribacter sp. (assembly GCF_947496775.1). GTDB lineage: Bacteria > Bacteroidota > Bacteroidia > Flavobacteriales > Flavobacteriaceae > Maribacter_B. The sequence continues at coordinate 195,933 of NZ_CANMDU010000001.1, forward strand.
ATATCTTTTGTAAATAAGATAGCCTCAGATTCCGAAACAGCAATTATTTTTGTTTCTCACAGAAGTGAAAGAGGATTAAACCCTGCCTATCGTTTTGTTTTAAATCCAAGTTCCAATGGGTCTTTAGGAACAATACAGCCTTCTTAAAATGATATTTTAAGCCAAATAACGAGAAAAATTCTATTACTTATAAAAGCAGATAATAAAAAAAAAAGAGCCTTAAGAAAATTCTTAAGGCTCTTTTATATGTACATTTTTTGTATTTGTTACTCCACAATATCTTCTGCTTTACCAGAAAGTATTTTCTTCTTTAAAGTATCAAACATCACAGGAGTTGCAATGAATACGGATGAATATGTTCCTACAACAACACCAATAATCATAGCAAACATAAATCCTCTTAGCGATTCTCCACCGAAAATAAATATCGCAAGTAATACTACTAAAGTGGTTAAAGATGTATTCAATGTTCTTCCTAACGTGCTGTTAATAGCCGAATTTACATTCTCTCCATTATTCCATCCTCTTTCACCAATAATCTCTCTAATACGGTCAAACACAACTACGGTATCATTCAGAGAATAACCAATTACAGTAAGTATGGCTGCAATAAACGCTTGATCTATTTCCATATTAAACGGCATTACTTTTCCTAAGATTGAGAATATCCCCAATACAATTAAAACGTCATGAAAAACAGCTACAACCGCTCCCAATGAGAATTGCCACTTACGGAAACGTAATAAGATATATAAAAATACAACTGCAAGCGAACCTATAATTGCTAAAAATGCATTGTTCTTAATATCATCGGCAATAGTTGGACCTACTTTTACAGATTGTAATATACCAATAGACTTATCATTACTACCAACAATAAAATCTCCTTTAGATATACCATCTGGTAAATACTTCTGTAATGCAGTAAATAGTTTAGTTTGAATTTCATTATCCACCTCAATACCTTCTACATCTACTTTATAAGGGGTTGTTATCTTAATCTGATTCCCCTCTCCGTATGTCTTTACATTAGTACCGCTTCCGAAAACCGTATTCAATTCTGAAGCAATTTCCGAAGGATTCACTTGTTGCTCAAAACGAACTTGATACGAACGTCCTCCGACAAAATCTACACCTTGCTGCAATCCTGCTCCAAAGAATAGAGAGAATAACCCAACACTTACTAATATTGCCGAAATTACATAAGCAATTTTTCTTTTAGCAAGGAAGTTAATTTTTATCCCCTTAAATAAATTCTTAGTAATTGCAGTAGAGAAATCTAAAGTTCTTCCTTTTCCACTTAAATACCAATCTACCAATAATCTTGTAATAAAGATTGCCGTAAATAAAGAAGTAACAATACCTATTAGTAAGGTTGTTGCAAATCCTTTAATAGGACCTGATCCAAATACAAATAATATCATCGCTGTAAGACCTGTAGTTATATTAGCATCTAAAATAGAAGATAATGCATTGCTAAAACCATCTGCTACGGCTTGAGATTTTCCTTTACCCTTAGCTAACTCTTCTTTTATACGTTCAAAGATTAGAACGTTAGCATCTACCGACATACCAATAGTTAATACAATACCAGCTATACCAGGTAAAGTAAGAACTGCATTTAAACTAGTAAGAACACCGAATATTAATAATATGTTTAACAATAAAGCTACATCTGCAAATGCACCTGCTTTACCATAATAAAATATCATCCATAACAAAACAATAGCCATTGCTATTAAGAATGACATAAAACCACTATCTATAGCTTCTTGTCCCAAAGAAGGACCTACAATCTCCGATTGAATAATTTCTGCTGAAGCGGGTAATTTACCTGCTCGCAGTACATTAGAAATATCTTTTGTTTCATTAACCGTAAAGCTTCCAGTAATTTCTGAACGTCCTCCAGAAATTGGACCAGAAGATACCCCCGGAGCGGTATACACTTTATTATCTAAAACAATAGCAATACCAGTTTGGTTTGTATACGCATCTCCTGTTAATTTTTCCCACAATTTAGCACCCTTCGTATTCATGGTCATGGATACTGCTGGTTTATTAAATTGATCAAATTCATTTGTAGCATCACTAACTACATCTCCACTAATTCTAGGAGTACCATCTCTGTTAGATTTTAAAGCATATAGCTCTACTATCTCTGCATCTTCACTAGAAGGGCGCTCCCAAACGAATTTTGTAAATTGAACATCTGCAGGTAGCAACCTTCTTACCTCGGGCATCCTTAAGTAAGACCCTAATTTAGCAGTATCCTTAATAGCAACTCTAAACATTGCATGACTACCTGGGCTAGCAGGTATTAATAAATCATATAAAGGATTTACTTGGTTCGCTAAATCTAAAGAATCTGCTGCAACATCCGAAAGCAAAGAATCTATCTCAGTTTCTTGAACTTCTGGCTCATTTTCCTTTTTAAGGTCTACAATAGTCTTTAATTTTTCATTTGCAGAGATTAGGAATGTATTAAAACTAGGATTCCCTTGTTTATGTGTTTCCCAAAATTCTAACTGTGCAGTACTAGATAATAGACCCTGCGCTCTTGCTATATCTCTTGCTCCTGGCAACTCAACTAAAATACGTCCAGAATTACCTTCTCTCTGAATGTTAGGTTGTGTAACACCAAAACCATCTATACGTTCTCTTAACACTTCAAATGCAGAAACGATAGACTCATCTATTTTTCTTTCAATTATAGGTTTAACAGCATCGTCTGTCATTTGGAAATTAACTTCCTCGCTAAGTCCTTTATTTGCAAAAATATCCGGAGAAGCAAGCTTAGTATCTCCTTTTATTTTATCAAAAGCTTCAAAAAATAAATTTACATATGTATCATCGCTGTCTTTAGATAATGCATCTGCATCTGCTAATGCCTTATTAAAAACAGGATTTTTAGTATTGTTTGTTAACCCTTTTAAGATATCCTTTACTGAAATCTGAAGTGTAACATTAATACCACCTTTAAGATCTAGTCCTTTATTTAACTCTTTCTTTTTAGCCTCATTATAATTAGTATACCCCAAAACAGCATTATTCCCAATGGAGTCTAAATAACTAGCTCCTATCGCTTCTCGTTTTGCGATATAATCTGTTTCAGTTTCCGAAATTTGGCTAGCTGCATATACTTCCGCTTCCCCTTCTACTTTACTTGTAATAAAAGTGTAAGAAAGTTGATAAATACTAACTAACCCAAATAATAAAGCAAATAGCTTTATAAGTCCTTTATTTTGCATTGGTTATTTAATTTGAATTTTTGACACCCTTTAGCTATACTAAAAAATATCTTTAATGATTAATTTATATTGATTTTGATATTGTTCTTTTTAAAAGAATTAAAGATTTTACTTTATTCAAAGTATTTAAATTCTTTAATAGTATCTTTTACATGGACATTTCTTTGTCTATTAACAAAAACCATTTGGCCCTGCCCTTACACCTGGAATAGTATATGAAGTATTATCTATTGCAATTGCAATACCTCTATTTATTTTATAAGCTAAATGTACTTTTGCATCTTCCTTAAAAACTATAGAATTATTAAATGGTATTGCTACTGGGTAAGAAAGTTTTTTATAGCCTTGCTTTAATACAAAAGCAAATTTTCCATGTAAATTTAATCCGTTATCTGTTTGTTGCTGCAAATCAGAAACCACTAAATCATAATTTTTAGGAAGTTTATCCTTTGGAAAATCAACAGGTAATTGATCTATATCTTTATATGCTAAGGTTATTTTTTTATCCTGAGAAAGAATTTCTTTAACACTAATAGCATCTATATCACTATAATAACGAATACTTAGTTGCGAACTATTATTTTCTATTATTTCAATATTAGCAACACCTAAAGCTTGAAGTTTTTTGGTAATTATTACCAAGGCATCGTCATAATTAGTTACAGCATTCTTTTCAACATCTGTAAATTGCAATACAATTTGCTGATTAGCAACCTTTGTTTGCTCTTGACTTAGCCCTATTATAGCTAGAATAATAAATAAAGTACCTATGTACCATTTTGCATTCATGCGGCAAATATAAAAATAAAGATGTACTATGTAGTATATTTTTTACTAATATATATTTCTAAAATAGATTCCTACAAAAAAAGCCTTTGTAGTAAAACTATAAAGGCTTTTTTTTATTTCTGTTTTAGACTATAACTCTAAAAGTCCATTTGTCTTGCTTACACCGGCTGCACTTTCTTGCATTTTCGCCTTTTCAGCATCACTCAAAGGAACATCTACGATTCTTTCTATTCCATCTTTTCCTAAAATTACAGGAACACCGATACAAATATCATTTAAACCATATTCTCCTTCTAAATAAGTAGAACATGGGAACATTTTCTTCTGGTCACAAGCAATTGCTTGTACCAATCCAGATACAGCTGCTCCAGGTGCATACCAAGCACTTGTTCCTAAAAGTCCTGTTAAAGTAGCGCCACCAACTTTAGTATCCGCAGAAACTTGTTCTAATCTCTCTTCTGATAAAAATTCAGAAACTCTTACACTATTTCTTGTAGCATGTGAAGTTAAAGGAACCATTCCTTTATCACTATGACCACCAATTACCATTCCGTCAATATCAGAAATTGGGGCTTCCATAGCTTCCGCTAATCTATATTTAAAACGCGCGCTATCTAAAGCACCACCCATACCTATAATTCTATTTTTAGGTAAGTCTGTAGTTTTATGTACTAAATATGTCATGGTATCCATTGGGTTACTCACAACAATTAAAATAACATTTGGAGATTCTTTTACCAAATTAGCAGAAACAGTTTTAACAATACCTGCATTTATACCTATTAATTCCTCTCTTGTCATCCCTGGTTTTCTAGGAATCCCAGATGTAATTACAGCAATGTGACTTCCTGCAGTTTTAGAATAATCATTAGTAACACCTGTAATTTTAGTGTCGAAACTATTTAATGAGGCTGTTTGCATTAAATCCATTGCTTTGCCTTCCGCATAACCTTCTTTAATGTCTAATAAAACTACTTCTGATGCAAAATCTTTAATAGCAATATACTCTGCACAACTTGCGCCAACAGCACCTGCTCCTACTACGGTAACTTTCATATTATTATATTTTATAATTTCAAATTTTCAACACATCAAAAGTACTGAATTCTCCTCAAAAAAATATGACGAAAATCAGCAAAATTGTACTATTTATAGAATAGAAAACATCGACGAAATACCTTCTAGAATAAAAATAAATGCAATTCAACGAAGATATCGTAAATATTGTGCAATACGTCGAATTTTAGCAATACGCCATTCTTATTTTACGTTAAAAAAACATAAAACCCCCAAATCTCAAAAACCTACACAATGAAAAAAGTTTTTTCATTCCTAACAATTCTAGCCATTATTCTGGTGAGCAATTGCTCCAGAATTGAGGACAACAACGACCCTGTAATTGGTGTTTGGTCTAATGCCACTACCAGCACTAATAGTACAACTCAAAAACTTACCACAAACAAACAAGAGTGGATTTTTAATGATGCCTATTTAGGCAGATACCACGATTTACAAAATGGTAAAGTTATTATGAAGACCGATTTTAAGTGGAGTCAAAAAGATGGTGTGTACACTATTAGTTATCCTGGATTACCAGATAAACCTACTGACACTGTTGTTATAGTAGACAACTCTCCTGAAAGTGTTCTTCTAGAAGACCCAACTGGCAACTTAATTGCCTTAAGAGAATAAATTTTAAAAACGGAAGATTGCATAAAGCTCCACATCTAAATATAGATGTGGAGCTTTTATTTTATCTAAATCCAAAATTAACACCAAAAGACAAGCTATTAAACTCCGCTAGTGTATAATCTGCATGCAATCTAAAAAATCCTAGTTTTAACTTTGCTCCAATATTTCCTGTTACACCACTGATTTTATTGTCTAAAGAAAATGGGTCTGTATATGTTATAGGCAACGGCGTTGCAGAAACCTCATAAGTACCTAAAACATCTATTTCTGATTTACCGGTTATATACCCTACTCCACCGTAAAAATTGATTACAGGTAATTTAGTAGATACAACAGCTTGAAACACCCAAGTATTCATAACCAAGTCTAAACTTTGATTATCTCCAGAAATTGCTCCTGTATTCTCTAAATCATAGGTACCATCTAAATGCGTATATCCTATTACGCCCGAAACAGCAATTGGCAAAACCTTGTCTGCAGGTAAGTGTTTTGTAAACTCATGTTGCAAACCCAGTCCGTAAAACCCAACTTTTGAGCCATCCGTATCTATTTTCGGTAAAAAACGAGCTTTGATTTCTGTTCCTTTGATTAAACCAACACTAGCCTGAATAAAGGCCGAAGGAACAAAATTAATGTTTTCAGACGCTAAACCGGAAGGCAACTCTATCGTCTCGTTTACTGTATTTCCATTTACAGTAGCGGACATAATAATATTTTGCCCTTCTATATCTCCAAGAGCTGTAGAAACCATTTTAGAAGTACTGCCATCCTGAAATTGAATATTTTCATAATCTGCTGTATTTAATACAAAAGATTTTTTATCCTCATTATTTTTAAAGGAAGCCATATTACCAATAATGGAAATCTCAAAACCTCCTAAAGGTTTCGCTTTACCAGAATTATACCAGCCATTAGACATACTATACATTAATCCTTCAGAAACCGGAGTCATATATGCTGTAGTAAATTTTTCAGCATCATTTAATCCTGCTGCCAACAAATCGTTGATGTTAGATTGTGCTACCGCCTGTAAACTACAGACAAGTACTAGTAGAGAAAATATTTTTTTCATGATTTAAATTTTCCCTAAAACTAAAAAACTCGCCCTTTAGGGACGAGTTTTTGTTGTGTAACTAGCTTTTCTTATGCATCAATGTTCGCATAAACAGCATTTTTCTCAATAAATTCTCTTCTCGGTGGAACTTCATCCCCCATCAGCATAGAAAAAACTCTGTCAGTTTCTGTTGCATTATCAATAGTAATTTGTCGTAATGTTCTAAACTCAGGATTCATAGTTGTATCCCATAGTTGTTCCGCATTCATTTCCCCAAGACCTTTATATCTTTGAATACCTACTGATCCATTAAATGTTGCTGCAATCGCATCACGTTCTTCATCATTCCATGCATAGCGTTTTTTAGTTCCTTTTTTAACTAAATATAGAGGCGGTGTAGCAATATATACATGACCATTCTCTATAAGTTCTCTCATGTAACGGAAAAAGAAAGTTAAAATAAGTGTTTCAATATGGCTACCATCTACATCGGCATCACACATAATAACTACTTTATGATATCTTAATTTAGATAGATTTAAAGCTTTACTATCCTCTTCTGTACCAATAGTAACTCCAAGAGCCGTATAAATATTTTTAATCTCTTCGTTTTCAAAAACACGATGTGGCATTGCTTTTTCCACATTTAATATTTTACCACGCAGTGGCAATATGGCCTGAAACATTCTATCTCTTCCTTGCTTTGCAGTACCACCCGCCGAATCTCCCTCAACCAAGAAAACTTCACAGTTCTCCGGGTCTTGATCCGAACAATCGGATAGTTTTCCCGGCAATCCGCCAATACTCATAACCGTTTTACGTTGCACCATTTCACGAGCTTTAGTAGCTGCATGACGTGCTGTTGCCGCAAGAATTACCTTTTGGATAATTGTTTTAGCTTCATCTGGGTTTTCCTCTAAGTAATCTGTCAACATTTCTGAAACTGCCTGACTTACTGCGGAAGAAACCTCACGGTTACCTAATTTAGTTTTTGTCTGTCCTTCAAATTGTGGTTCCGCAACTTTTACAGAAACAATTGCTGTTAAACCTTCTCTAAAATCATCTCCTTGAATTTCAAACTTTAATTTATCAAGCATTCCAGAAGAATCTGCATACTTCTTTAAAGTACTAGTAAGTCCTCTTCTAAACCCAGATAAATGAGTTCCTCCTTCATGGGTATTAATATTGTTTACATACGAATGCAAGTTCTCTGTATAGGATGTATTATAAATCATCGCAACTTCTACAGGGATATTGTTTTTTTCCCCCTCCATTGAAACAACATTCTGAATCAAAGATTCCCTTGTTCCGTCTAAAAACCTAACAAATTCTTTAAGTCCTTCAGTAGAATGAAACGTCTCAGAGATAAACTCTCCTTTATCGTCTTTATTTCTTCTATCTGTAATGGTAATCGTAATACCTTTATTTAAAAAGGCCAGTTCGCGCATTCTATTTGCAAGAGTCTCATAATTGTACTCTATAGTTTGGGTAAAAATAGAATCATCTGGCTTAAAAGTTACAACAGTACCTCTCTCCTCTGTTTCTCCTATTCTTTTTACTGGGTATTGCGCCTTACCTCTTTTATATTCTTGTTCCCAAACAACTCCTTCTCTATATACAGTTGCTTTTAAATCATTAGACAATGCATTAACACAAGATACACCAACACCATGCAGTCCACCAGAAACTTTATACGAATCTTTATCGAACTTACCACCGGCTCCAATCTTTGTCATTACCACCTCTAATGCAGAAACTCCTTCTTTTTTATGAAGCCCTACAGGAATACCTCTACCATTATCTTTAGTGGTTATAGAGTTATCTTCATTGATAGTTACGCTAATTGTATCGCAGTGTCCACCCATTGCTTCATCAATGGAATTATCTACTACTTCATAAACCAAATGATGCAACCCTCTAACACCTACATCTCCGATATACATTGAAGGACGCATACGCACGTGCTCCATTCCCTCTAATGCCTGAATACTATCCGCCGAATAATTATTCTTTTTTGCTTCTTCGCTCATATTAATTTTTATTCCTAATTATACTTATTGCAACAGCAACTTAACAAAGATAAAATAAAGGATTTTCTTTTTTTAAATGATTTTAAGCCGATATCAAATAGTTATCAACATTTACCTTAAATCTAAAAAAGCTTCTTAAAAAGGCTAAAAAAGGGCTTAAATAAGTTTTGCGAAAAATTATACACAGACATATTTTTAATATTACCATAAAAGTCTCTAAAACCGCTTCATTTTATGCCCTAATTTTATTAGAAACATTTAGTACTCTTTATAAGCACCTTTTCCCTCCAAACTATAACTTAATTCTCATAACAAAAGAAGCACCCAATTGGGCGCTTCTTAAGGACTAATTAAAATAAAAAAAACTGATACTATTCTCTCGAATAGACAAACAGAATTACTGTTAATAACGCTTAATCATTAGATTAATTGTTAGTATGCATCTTCATGGACTTGAGCCACCGCTCTACCAGAAGGATCATTCATATTTTTAAATGCTTCATCCCATTCTAATGCTATTTTTGTACTACATGCTACAGATGCTTCTTGAGGCACACATAATGCTGCCGCATCTGAAGGGAAATGTTGTTCAAAAATAGAACGGTAATAAAACTCTTCTTTTGATGTTGGTGTTTGTAATGGATACCTAAATTTAGCATTTTCTAACTGCTCATCGGTAACTTCCGTTTCCACTACTTCTTTTAAAGTATCTATCCAGCTATAACCTACCCCATCAGAAAATTGCTCTTTTTGTCTCCAAGCAACACTTTCCGGAATCATGTCTTCAAAGGCTTTACGCACTACCCATTTCTCCATGCGCTCCCCATTAATCATTTTATCTTGCGGGTTAATACGCATTGCCACATCCATAAATTCTTTATCTAAGAAAGGAACACGACCTTCAATTCCCCAAGCAGCTAGAGATTTATTTGCACGTAAACAATCATACATATGCAGTTTACTTAACTTACGTACCGTTTCTTCATGAAACTCTTCTGCATTTGGTGCTTTATGGAAATATAAATATCCTCCAAAAAGCTCATCTGCTCCTTCTCCTGACAATACCATTTTTATACCCATAGATTTAATAACTCTCGCCATTAAATACATAGGAGTCGAAGCTCTAATAGTGGTAATATCATACGTTTCTAAGTTATATACTACATCTTTTATAGCATCTAAGCCTTCTTGTATGGTAAATTTTATCTCATGATGTACAGTATCAATATGATCTGCAACTTTACGAGCTGCTGCTAAATCTGGAGACCCTTCCAACCCCACCGAAAAAGAGTGTAATTGTGGCCACCAAGCATCTTTAGTATCTCCCGACTCCACCCTTTTTTGTGCATATTTCTTTGCAATAGCGGATGTTACAGAAGAATCTAAACCTCCAGATAAAAGAACTCCATAAGGCACATCAGACATTAATTGTCTGTGCACTGCAGCTTCTAAAGCCTCTTTTACTTCCTGAATACTAGTTTCGTTTTCTTTAACGGCATCATACTCCATCCAATCTCTAGAATACCATCTCTTAAGTTCTCCATCTTTACTTTCTAAATAATGACCAGGAGGAAATAATTCAATTTTAGTACATGTCCCTTCTAAAGCTTTTAACTCAGAAGCCACATAAAAAGTTCCGTTCTGATCCCATCCCATATATAAAGGTATAATACCCATATGGTCTCTTGCTACAAAATAAGAGTCATCTTCAGAATTGTATATTGCAAAACCAAAAATACCATTCATTTCATCTAAAAAGCTTGCTCCTTTTTCTTGGTACAATGCTAATATTACCTCACAATCTGATTCTGTTTCGAAATTATACTTTCCTTCGAATTGTTTTCTTAATTCTCTATGATTATAAATTTCCCCATTAGCCGCTAGGACCAATTTTTTATCTTCACTAAACAAAGGTTGCTTCCCAGAAGCCGGATCTACAATAGCTAATCTTTCATGAGCTAAAATAGCCTTATCATTTGCATATATTCCGCTCCAATCCGGTCCCCTATGCCTAATTTTCTTGGACATCTCTAACAACTGAGGCCTCAATACCTCTGTGCTCTCCTTTACATCAAACGCACATACAATTCCACACATATTATTATAAATTATATCAATTCTTAAACAAAGATGCGTATTAACTTTCAATTACAAAACACAAAACAAGTATATAGTTACAAATACAAACAATTTTAAGCCATTTTATATAATATAGAAATTAAAATCAAAATTAAACGTCCTTATTGATGACGTTTTGTAAGTTGTCCAAAACTTTAACGACATTTTATCAAAGTTTACGTAAAGAACTTATTAGATTTGAATCCTATATAAAACAAACCCTATTATGAAAAAATTCCTTGCACTCGCAACTTTAGCTTTTGCTTTAGTACTTACTACTCAAGTAAACGCTCAAAAATTTAATGGCTTAGACAAAAGCCCTATGGATATGGCCACCTATCCTAGTAGTTACAAAATCTCAGAAAAAACAGTTAGAGTAACCTATAGCAGACCACAATTAAAAGGTCGTTCCGTTGCGCAACTGGCTCCTTCTGGTGAAGTATGGAGAACAGGAGCTAACGAAGCTACTGAAATAACTTTTTATAAAGAAGTAAAATTAGCCGGAGAAACTATTAAACCGGGAACCTACGCCTTATTTACTATTCCAGGTGAAAAAGAATGGACTATAATACTTAACTCCAAATTAAACCAATGGGGCGCTTACACATATGATAAAGATAGTGATGTAGCCCGTGTTAATGTAACTCCTAGCAGTGACAAAGAATCTTTAGAAGCCTTTTCTATAAGTTTTAATAAAGTTGATAATGGAGCTCATTTAGTTATGGGATGGGGAAAAACAAGAGTTGCTGTTCCTATTACTCTTTAATTACAATAAGAACAATTATTAAAAAAGCTATGGTTTCATCATAGCTTTTTTTGTTTTTGGTCCAATCCGTAATTTCTATTTTATTTATAAAAGTAATACGTTTAACATTTGTTGCTTTTACCTAGTTTTGCCTTTTTAAAAAATTACTATGATTTCAGTAGATAATATAGCGGTAGAATTCAGTGGCGACACATTATTTAGTGATGTTTCCTTTGTTATAAACGAACAAGACAAAATTGCCCTTATGGGTAAAAATGGGGCAGGAAAATCTACTTTAATGAAAATTATTGCTGGAATTCAGAATCCTACAAGAGGAAATATTAGATTTCCTAAGGATGCTGTTATTGCATATTTACCTCAACATTTACTAACGGAAGATAATTGCACTGTTTTTGAAGAGGCTTCTAAAGCCTTTAGCCACATATTCTCTATGCGAGATGAAATGGAAGAAATAAACAACGCTCTAGAAACACGTACAGATTATGAGTCCGAAGAGTACATGAAACTCATTCAGAAAGTATCCGATTTAGGAGAGAAGTACTATGCTCTGGAAGATATAAATTATGAAGCCGAAGTAGAAAAAGCTCTTACTGGCTTAGGCTTTAAACGAGATGATTTTCGCAGGCCAACTAGTGAATTTAGTGGCGGTTGGAGAATGCGAATTGAACTAGTAAAAATCTTACTACAAAAACCAGATTTAATACTATTAGATGAACCTACTAACCATGTAGACATTGAATCTGTTTTGTGGTTAGAAGATTTTTTAGTTAATAAAGCCAAAGCTGTACTGGTTATTTCGCATGACCGTGCTTTTATTGATAACATAACCAACCGTACTGTTGAAGTAACCATGGGGCGCATTTATGACTATAAAGCGAACTATTCTCATTACTTACAATTACGAGAAGACCGTAGAAGCCACCAAATAAAAGCATACCAAGAACAGCAGAAATTTATTGCAGATAACCAAGCTTTTATTGATCGTTTTAAAGGGACGTACTCTAAAACGAATCAGGTTTCTTCTAGAGAAAAAATGCTAGAGAAACTTAAAATTATAGAAATAGATGAAGTAGATAATAGTTCTTTACGTTTGCGTTTCCCTCCTGCTCCTCGTTCCGGAGATTATCCTGTAACGGCCATAGAGCTCTCCAAAAGTTATGAAGACCATATTGTCTTTAATAATGCCAACCTTAGTATTGCCCGAGGAGAAAAAGTTTCTTTTGTTGGAAGAAACGGAGAAGGAAAATCTACTATGATAAAGGCTATTATGGGACAAATAGATTTTGAAGGGACATGTACTTTAGGACATAACGCCAAAGTAGGGTATTTTGCTCAAAACCAAGCTTCTTTACTAGATCCTGAACTAACCGTTTTTCAAACTGTAGATGAAGTTGCCAAAGGAGACATTAGAACACAAATAAAAAATGTATTAGGAAGATTCATGTTTAGTGGTGATGCCATTGACAAAAAAGTAGGTGTCTTATCTGGTGGAGAAAAAACAAGATTGGCAATGGTTAAACTTTTACTAGAGCCTGTAAATGTTTTAATCTTAGATGAACCTACTAACCATTTAGATTTAAAATCTAAAGACGTTTTAAAAGATGCTTTATTAGAATTTGATGGCACTCTTATTTTAGTTTCTCATGATAGAGATTTTTTACAGGGACTATCTAATAAAGTATTCGAATTCAAAGAAAAAAGAGTTATTGAACATTTTGAAACTATTGATGCTTTCCTGGTTAGAAACAGAATAGAAAGTCTTAAAGAAATGGATTTAAAAGGGTAAATAATAAAACCCTTTTTACTCCTTGGTGATAGTAAACTCTACCCTTCGGTTCTTACTTTTATTCTTGTTCGTTATATTTTCTTTTAGAGGAACAGAACTCCCGTATCCTTTCCATTGTATTTTCTCTAAAGAAACTCCTAAACCTGCTAAAAATTCCGCTACTGCTTTAGCTCTGTTATTAGATAAAACTTGATTATAACCCTCCTTGCCAATAGCATCTGTATGTCCAGAAATACTAATTTTCAACCCTTCATTCTCTCTTAAATATGTTGCGATTTTAACTAGTTCTTTCTTTGCTATACAATCTATTTCAGAGACATTAAAACTAAAATGTACACTTTTAAAAACATGTATTTCTTCTAATTCGTATTCTATTTTAGGGTTTGGCAAATTCGTATCTGATTTTAAATCGGAAGGCAATTCATTTAATACAATTAAATCTATATAATAATAAGCACCTTGTTGATTCTCTTTTTTTACCCTAAATTTTCTAGTTCTGTCATTATTTTTAAAATTACCAATGGTTATATATTGCTCCTTCCCTTTTGCCCTAAACTGAGTATGTACCATAACCCAATCCTTAGTATCTTTATAAAAATTACTATAGCCAATTTCTAAATTTGTCTTCGATTCTAAATTTAATTTAGATAAGTGCATCTTAGAAAGTTCTTTTTTAATAGGAATATAAAATGCCTTATTAGAAAGTAATATCCCAAATTCTTTTATTGCCGTATCTGATTTATCTGCAAGACTTACATAAAAAGAAAGATTATACAAGGCTCCCTCTTTTAAAGGAACATTAAGTTTTGCCTGCAAGTATTCCCTATAGTCCTCAGGAGCATATAAAAAAAGCCCAGCATACCCTTTTCCAAAATCTGCGTTTTGAGAGCCCTTAAAATTTTTAGGGGCACCCATTAACTTACTACAAGTATTAAAATAATCTGTAGAGCCCTTGGTTGGTATAGACCAATGGGCAATATTCTTATTAAAGCTTCCTAATTGTGTGGGGCATTTTTTAAATTTTTCAAAACTAGGATTCAATACTAAATTTTGAGAATAAAAAACAGTCTGAGAAAAGAAAAATCCCAAAAGAAAAGTATTTTTTAAAATCGTTAAGAAAAACATAAGTGCCTAATTAACTTTTCCTAAGTTAACCAGTTTTATTAATGTAATGAAGAAAAAAACTAATTATCCTCTTCGAACCTTGTTTCCGCAAAAGAACTTCTTTTTGCACCTGGAGCAAACCTCCTTTTAGTTAACACAAATTCTGCACGTCTATTTTTCTTTTTATCTTCAGACGTTATATTGTCTACCACGGGCTTTTCATCTCCATGACCGTACCACTGTATACGGTTTTCTTTTACCCCTAATTTCATTAAGTAGCTAGCGACACTCTTTGCTCTGTTTTCAGAAAGGTCTTTATTATAAGATTTTACCCCTTCGTTATCCGTATGCGCATGAATTGTTATAAATAATTCTGGATTCTTTTTCAGCTGGTTATACAAAATCTTTAAGTCCGACTTGGATTTCAAGTCTAACGCATATTCATCTGTAGGAAATAATACATTCTTTAAAGCATAAACTCTATCCACCATTAAATTACTGTAAATACTGTTTTCTATAGGTATTACAGATACCATATCTAAATAATAGTAAGATGCAGACTTTACTCCCTTCGTTTTTTTAGTTTTTGTGGTAGCATCATCCTTAAAATTACCAATAGTTAAAAAATTTTCTTGTCCTTTTGCAATAATTTCTACATATACTTGTGCCCAACCTTCTTTATCTGTATAAAATTTAGGGTCGTGTATTTTTTCATAAGTGTACATATTTAAGAGCTTACCGTTTATAAATCTTTCCCCTCCTATTACTTTCGTACTTTTTACATCTATATGTTTTTCTGAAAATAATATCCCTAATTCTTGGATAGCCAACATAGATTTTTCTGAAAGGCTTATATAAAAGGTAACGCCGTATCGTTTTCCTTTTTCTAGAGTTTGATTTAATTCCCCCTGCAAATATTCGCGATAATTATTTGGAGCCAATAAATACATCCCGGCGTACCCCTTACCAAAAGCCGCAGATTGGGTTCCGTTAAAATTATCTGGAACTCCCATTTTATAGCTACATTCATTAAAGTAATCTGATGTTCCTTGTGTTGCCCTACTCCAATACTTTACATCTGTAGTAACATTACCTAATTCTTTAGGACAATCTTCAAAACTCTCAAAACTCGGGTTTTTTACAAGATTTTGACTCTGAACACAGGTAATCTGAAACAGAAATACTACCAAAAAAATATTTTTCACTAAACACATATCGGGGGTTTTGATATATAATTTGTAGGTTTTAACTTACAATGTAATATATCCCTAACGACGATTACATCAAAAAAGTATACTTACATATAACTATATAGCATACTGCCTATTATTTAATTTAAAAATCAAACTTATAGGTAGCTCCTCCTAAAATCTGAATTCCTTGTACCGGGTAATTAGCCCAACGTTGATAGTCTGTATTTGTAATATTAGCAGCCTTTAAGAAGAAAGACCATTGTTTAGTATAACGATATCCAACATGCGCGTTAGCATCAAAATAGCTATCTAAATTTATAATTGTAGCCTCTGGATTGCCTACCGTAGTAGAAAAATCTTGACGCTTACCTATGTAAAACAAATTAGCTCCCGCAAACCACTTTTCACCGATTTGGTAATCCATAAAAATAGAAGCCTTTGTTGTAGGTAAATTCCATGCAGAATTCCCTGTCTCTGTAGTATAATCTAATAACTCTGCGTTAGCACCAAGAGTAAAGTTTCTATTTACATCTACATTTAATTCTACGAAAAAACCTAATGTTTTTAAATCATCATAAAAGACTTCAAAAGAATTTCCGTAAAAATATCCTTTTTCATCATCCCTAAAATTATTTATAGGGTTTAGCTTATATAATGGTTTTTTATTTTCGGCTGTATAAAAAGCTTTAACATTATAACTAAGATTAGGTAACAATTGCCCTTTTAACCCTGCATATGCATTATATTGTTTATCTGTTGGAGCTATTTCTAATGTAGGCGAAACATATGGATTTTCTTCAACGAAATCATAATAAGAATTCTGCTTTAATTCCCCAACAATTCCTCCATAAGCAATTACAGTCTCATCTATTAATCTATAAGAAGCAGTAACTGCGGGATAAATATAAAAGTTACTATCGCTATTTTCTGTATCTACACCATAAACTAAATTTACACCTAAACGAAGTGATAAATCATCTCTTAACATAGTTAGGCTAGGATTTATACCTACTTGCATATTACTATAGTTACTCCCTACACTATTTGTAGTGCTGTTGACATTGTCATTTTTAAACTTACCACTAACATAATCGATGTTAGCATTTATATCTAGCGTTTCATCATTTATAGGAAACTGTGCCGCAGCATTAAATACTACTCTATTCTCTCCAGATTTAACAGCATCCCAAAATCTCCTATATTTAAAATCTGCCTTTTTAAAAATTGCATCTTCTACATTAATATACGCCCCTGCTTCTCCCATATAGTAATTTTGGCGTTCATCTATACTATCAATAGTATTTACATCCGTAATACTAGAAGGCAAACCATACCAATTATACAATTGATGTTGCAACCCCACATCTGCTCCCCAATCCATATCTCTATCTCGTTTAGAATAGGAGCCATTTATTTTAGAATCCGAAAAAATATTTTCCAAAACAACTCCATCCAAATCTCCTCTTGAGGAATTATGATTTAAACCAATATCTAACCGTTCATCTCTGTTTAATGCTCTACTAGTGTAAAATTCCGCAGTAGAATTACCATAATTACCTATACCAGCAGAAGCGTACGAATTAAACAATTCTGGTGGAGGAAGTTTAGTTACCTTAGATGCCTTCCCCTTTGCAGGGGTAAATGTAGATGCAACTGGTACCGAAAAAATACTATATTCTATTGCTTTTTTCTGTAATTCAATAGAATCGTTTAATACAGGGGTTGACTTTATCTTAAAAGCATCTGATACCGTTGGAGAATATGCTTTGGTAACCGTTACTGTTTCCGTTCCTAAATCGTCTTCTTCGGTTTCTTGTGCTACCCCTAGCTGAATACAGCTCAAAATTGCTATAAAAGTTACTTTAATATACTTATTCATATAATATTCTTTTGTTCCGGTAAATCGGCTATACAAATTATTTTAGTTTGGATTTATAGAAGAATTACTTTTAGCTTCTTTAGCCTTTATTAGCGCTAATTCTCCTTTGGCTTCTGCTACCAAATCTGGATATTGACTAAAGTTCTCTATAACACTTTCTAAAATATAAGTAGCTTGGTAAGCATCTTCTAAAGCGTAGAAATTTTTAGCCATTATTACTAATCCTTTACCTCCCCATTCCTTATAACTAGAGTAGTCTTTTGCTAATTTTTGTACCGCTGTATTAGATGTTTCGAAATGGCCATCGTTATATTTAAAGTAAGCATCGTAATACAATGCTTCCGCTGCCGTTTCTCCTGTCGCAATTTTTAAAACTTCGGAATAGGCTTCTTTAGCTCTTGGCTCATCGTTCGTCTTAATTGCTGAACGAGCAATCATTATTTGCGCATCGCTTTTTATTCTATTATCTATACTAGTTGTAGCCAATACCTTTTCTGCATAAATTATTGTTTTATCATAATTCTTTTGCTGGTAATATCCTTTCATTAAATTGGACTGAGCAAAAGTTCTATTTTGAGAAATGTTAGCAACATTCTCTAATCTTTCTAGATAAGGTAAAGCAGTACTGTACTTTTTTTCTCCAATATATACCTCACAAACCCTGGTTAAAGCTTGCTCAGAATATTCACCAACTCCACTTTCTGCAACATATTTATAGTAGGGTAATGCTTTTTCTTTTTGTTCTTTCCCAAAATATAATTGCGCTACGCTAAAATTAGCCTGTATAATATGAAGACCATTAGGAAATTCTTTTATATAATTTAAAAAACCACGAATAGCAGCATCATTATTTCCTTCGATATATTGCTTATCCGCAGATTCAAAAGTGGCATTATCTAACTCGCTATCTGTTACTTCTACAAAATCCAAATCTTTAACCCAAGCCGCGTACTCATTAACTCTACCTAAATCTACATAGACCAACTTTGCTGTAGATACTGCTTGTATTGCCTCTTGCGTTTTAGGGTAATCCCGAACTACCGTTTTAAATTTCCCCAGAGCTTGTTCATTTCTATTAGCATTATAATGTACCAAACCTTGACGCATTAAGGCTTGTGGCACTAAGGAACTTCCTTTAAAATCTGTAATTAATCTATCGTAAGCTCTTAATCCCTTATCTTCTTCCCCTTCAGAAACGTAAGTATTCCCTAGCTCATATAAAGCATCATCTCGTAAGGTTGATTTAGTATAAGTGGTTACAAAATCATTTAACCCAGCTATTTTTTTTGTCTTGCGATCAACAAATCCATAACTCATGGCCTTTTGGTAAGCCGCATAATCTTTTTCTGGTCCAGTCAAAGCCAAAGACTTATTGTATGTCTCTATTGCCGGCCAGTATTTTCTACTTACAAAATAACTATCCCCTAAGCGCAAATAACCATCATTTAGCTTCTGCATATCTTTAGTACTACTGCTAGTATAACTATTAAAATAAGTTATCGCATTGGCGTAATCTTTCTTTTTAAAATAAGTGTATGCTAAATTATAATCTACTTCATCATTTTCAGGCAACAAAGAGGCATTACTACTTTGTTTAAAAGTTGTAAAACCAATTAAAGCATCATCGAACTTATTCAATAAATAATCCGATTCCGCTTTCCAATACACGGCTCTTGATTTAAAATTTTCATCTTCCGCACTTGCTATAGATTTTTCAAAAGTATCCGAAGCTGCTCCGTAATCTGTATCTACAAACAACTCTACCCCTCTATAAAAAGCAACCTTCTGGTAGGTAGTTTTGCTGGCATAATTTTTATTTTTCTCTAACAACTCCATTGCTCCAGAGAAATTCTTAGATGTAATATATGAATCCACCAACAACTCTTGCATTTCTTGTTCGTGAGAATCATCTGGATATTGTTTTAAGTAATTAGTTATTACCTGAGGAACTGGTTCGTATGCATTACCTACCTCATAACTTAACCTAGCATAATTTAAATACGCATCTTTCTGAATTTCTTCAGAAAAATCCATTTGAGATGCATTTCTAAAAGCATTTAATGCCTCTTGCTTTTTATCCAATTTTAAATAACATTCTGCTAAATGATAATATGCATTTTGCGAAACACTATTAGTTCCTCCTATAATTTTATTAAACTGCTGTATTGCATTAGCATAGTCTTTTTGCTGATAATACGCATATCCTAATAAATAGTAATCCGTATTACTCCATTTTCCTCGTTTCCCTTTATATTCCTCCAAGTACGGAATTGCGTTGGAATATTGCTTTAGATTAAAATAGCTTTCACCAATAATCTTATTTAACTCAGATATCTCCTTACGATCTGCTTTTGGTAGTTGTTTTTTTGCCAAAGCAATAGCTTCTTGAAACTTACCAAGCTTAAAATTCATATCGGCCTGGTAATAGGATAATTTTTCCTCTAAAACTTTCTGGTCTGTTATCTGGTCAAAACGCTCATTAGCCGCTTCATAATCGTCTTGTTGATAAGAGATATACCCCAAGTAATATTTAGCTTGAGACCCATATACTGGCGAAGAAGTAACTTTACTTAAATACTTTTCTGCATCTTTTGTTTTTTTAGAAGAAAACAAAGAGTACCCATAATTAAAATTAAATTTATCCATCTCCTTTCTAGAAAGAGCCCCTTGATCTACTTTATTATACCATTTTAACGCGTAAGGATATTTCCCCGTTTCGAAATAATATTCCGCAACATCAGCAAAAGCAGAGTTTTTTTTAGTAGATGTAGGATAGTTTTCGACAAAATCTTCCATAAGTCGATCCGCCCCTAATTGATTAAGTCTCACAGCTGCATTAGCAGAATAGTAGGCACTATTAGCTGCTGTTTCTTCATCTTCTGTCTTTGCTTTTACTTTTTCAAAAATAGTCTGGGCTGCTTGGTATTGTTCATTATTATACAATGCCAATGCATTTTGATATTCTTTTTCTTCGTGGGTGTAAATTTTGGTTTCTTGGCCAGTACCAATATAAACCACTCCCAGAATCATGGGAAGTAATACGGTGTATTTTCTAAACATAGCGTTCTCTAACTATTAACTAAAATATATAACGACAAATATCGTTCCGAAGTATATTATAAATATGGATGCTTCCTAATTTATTCCTAAATAATATTCAAAGCTAGTTAAACTAAAAGATTTTTAAAAAAGGTTGCCGTAGAATACCTCAGAACTTATTACTTTTATATCAACAATACCAATTATGGAAGAGAATATTTTAGAACTTGATAATGTAGCTATTTTTCAAAAGGAAAGTTTAATCCTGAATGAGGTTAGTTTAAAAGTTCAAAAAGGAGAATTTGTATACTTAATTGGCAAAACAGGGAGTGGCAAAAGTAGTTTTATGAAAACACTTTATGGCGATTTACCCCTAAAACAAGGTTCTGGAACTATAGTAGACTTTAATCTAAAAAACCTTAAAGAAAAAGATATTCCATATTTAAGAAGAAAAATTGGGATTGTTTTTCAGGACTTTAAGTTACTACCAGATAGAACCATTAATAAAAATTTACTTTTTGTTTTAAAAGCTACTGGTTGGAAAGACCAAAGCAAAATGAAACAACAAATAGAAAAAGTTTTAGATAAGGTAGGCATGAAAACCAAAGGATTTAAATTTCCGCATGAACTTTCTGGTGGTGAACAACAAAGAATTGCTATCGCAAGAGCTCTATTAAATGATCCTGAACTTATTATTGCCGATGAACCTACAGGGAATCTTGACCCCCAAACCAGTGTGGAAGTTATGAAGGTTTTACAAGAAATTAATAAAGCAGGCAGAACCATACTTATGGCTACCCATGATTATGCTCTTATTTTAAAATACCCCGCAAAAACCCTTAAATGTGATGCTAACAAAGTCTTTGAAGTAGTTCAAAAAGCTGTGTAACTCCTATTATAAAAATTACTACAAGCCTTCTTTATATGGTGACCCGAAAAGAAAAAACAAACATCAAAAAAGTTAACCCTTTTATAGGAATTCTTCTTTTTATTATATCTGTAATTTTATTCCTTATTACAGGTCCATTAGGTCTTATATATGGCTTTTGTCATAAGCTTTTTAAAAATGGAATAATTGGTATTGGAGAATATCTTTTAAAAATAGCAATATCCATAGACCAATTGGGTAATGTATTAATGCAACACCTATTAAATGCTTTATGGATTAAAAAAGGTGGTTATAAATTTGGCAATAGAGACGAAACTATTTCTAGCGCAATTGGAAAAAACAAACAGCTAAATACGCTTAGTTCTTTTGGAATTTTAATAGATAAAATATTAGATATAATAGACCCAAACCATTCTTTAAACTCCATTGATTATTTTATAGAACCAACTACGGATTCTTTAAATTAAACTATGCAAACAATCTTTTTCTAATTCTTTTCGTTACTTTGTTACACGAACTAATAAAAATTCATGGAAGTATTAGGTATTGATATAGGTGGCTCCGGAATGAAAGGAGCTATAGTAAATGTAGAAACTGGAGAAATGACCACCAAGAGGTTTAGAATCCCTACACCTAAAGGAAGAAAGCCTAAAGATATGGCAAAGGTTATTAAAGAAATTGCAGAGCATTTTAACTATAACGGTCCTATCGGATGTGGTTTTCCAAGCATTGTAAAGCATGGTGTATGCAAATCTCCTGGTAATTTAGATGCTTCTTGGTTAAACGTAAACATACATGAACTTTTTAGCGAGATAACAGGACTACCTGTAACTGTAATTAACGACGCAGATGCTGCGGGATACGCTACCATGAATTACGGCATTGGCAAAAATAAGAAAGGCCTTGTAGTTATGATTACTATTGGTACTGGTCTTGGTAGCGGTATGTTTTTAGATGGTGAATTAATTCCTAATTTTGAGCTAGGACAAATACCATATAAAGAATATGATAAAATAGAACTCTGGGCTGCTAATTCTGCGAAAGAACGTGAAGACCTTAGCTATAAAAAATGGGGTAAACGATTTAATAAATTTTTAAGTTTGGTAGAAATTATTACCTGTCCCGATTTAATTATTTTAGGAGGCGGCTCTTCCAAACACTTTGAAAAATATCGCGAGTGTATTACAATAGATACTCCTGTAATTCCTTCTGAATTACAAAACCATGCTGGTATTATTGGTGCAGCTGCAGCCGCATTACACCAAGCTCCGAAAGATTAACAGATACATATTAAAACTAAAAAAGCTCCAAATTAAATAATTTGGAGCTTTTTTATCTATAAAACGTTTACGCAATTTTATTACGCTTACGCTCATTCTCTGTTAAGTAAATTTTACGTAATCTTAAATGACTTGGAGTAACCTCAACATATTCATCTTTCTGAATGTATTCTAAGGCTTCTTCTAAAGAAAATTTAATAGCCGGAACAATTTTCGCTTTATCATCTGCCCCAGAAGAACGTACGTTAGAGAGCTTTTTAGTTTTAGTGATATTTACAGTCATATCATCCCCTCTAGAATTTTCGCCAATTACTTGTCCTTCATAAATATCTTCTCCAGGATCTACAAAAAACTTACCTCTATCTTGTAATTTATCTATAGAATAAGGAATAGCTTTACCAGTCTCCATAGAAACTAAAGATCCGTTTTGCCTCTGAGGAATTTCTCCTTTCATTGGTTGATACTCTAAGAAACGGTGTGCCATAATTGCCTCACCAGCTGTAGCAGTTAAAAGTTGGTTACGTAAACCTATAATACCTCTAGATGGAATTAAAAACTCACAAACCATACGATCTCCTTTAGCTTCCATACTAGTCATTTCCCCTTTACGCATAGAAACAAATTCTACGGCTTTTCCTGAAACGCTTTCCGGTAAATCTATAGTTAAAGATTCCATAGGTTCGCATTTAACCCCGTCTATTTCTTTTATAATAACTTGCGGTTGCCCTATTTGTAACTCGTACCCTTCTCTACGCATAGTTTCTATTAATACAGAAAGGTGTAGTACCCCACGACCAAAAACTAAAAACTTATCTGCACTATCGGTTTCATTTACACGTAAGGCTAAATTCTTTTCTAGTTCCTTTTGTAATCTTTCATTAATATGTCTCGAAGTTACAAACTTACCATCTTTACCAAAGAACGGACTATCATTAATGGTAAACAACATACTCATGGTTGGCTCATCAATAGCAATAGTCTTTAATCCTTCTGGATTTTCTAAATCCGCAACAGTATCCCCAATTTCAAACCCTTCAATACCTGTAATAGCACAAATATCACCTGTTGCAACTTCTTGTACTTTTAGTTTTCCTAAACCTTCAAAAACAAAAAGTTCTTTTATTTTAGATTTTACCATAGACCCATCTCTTTTTACCAAAGAAACTTGTTGCCCTTCTTTTAAAGTACCTCTCTGTAACCTTCCGATAGCAATACGCCCTGTAAAAGAAGAAAAATCTAAAGAAGTAATTAGCATTTGCGTATTCCCTTCTTTTGGCTCAAAAGTTGGGATATGCTCAATAACCATATCTAATAATGGTTCTATATTTTCAGTTTCTTTTTTCCAATCGTCGCTCATCCAATTGTTTTTAGCTGAACCGTATACCGTTGGAAAATCTAGCTGCCATTCTTCAGCACCTAACTCAAACATTAAATCAAAAACTTTTTCATGCACTTCTTCTGGAGTACAGTTTTCTTTATCTACTTTGTTTACTACCACACAAGGTTTTAAACCTAAATCTATTGCTTTTTGTAATACAAAACGCGTCTGCGGCATAGGACCTTCAAAAGCATCTACCAACAACAAAACTCCATCTGCCATGTTTAGTACACGTTCTACCTCACCACCAAAATCGGCGTGACCAGGAGTATCTATAATATTAATCTTTGTGTCTTTATAAACAACAGAAACGTTTTTAGAGGTAATAGTAATACCACGTTCACGTTCTAAATCATTATTATCCAAAATTAAATCTCCTGTATTCTGATTCTCGCGAAACAATTGACAGTGATACATAATCTTATCTACCAAGGTAGTTTTACCGTGATCTACGTGCGCAATAATTGCGATGTTTTTTGTTGTTGACATAAAATTAAATTATTTAATAGCTTAATATATGCTATTTTAAGCGTGCAAAGATACCTTTATTTTTATGAAGCTAGCAAATAGTTACACTATTTTTATCTAACTGACTATGAGACAGTTCCATTTATTACAAGATTCTCTATTTTTTAAATTAGAGAAGTCTACCAAAAATATTAAAACTTGTCCTGGTGCATACCATCCTTCTCCTCTATAGAAATTGTATCTTTGCGAACTTAATTGTAAGAAAATGAAACTAGACCTAATACCGCAAATTAAACATACTAACAGCAACAACTTTTTTCTTTTATCTGGTCCCTGTGCTATTGAAGGAGAAGATATGGCATTACGAATTGCTGAAAAAATAGTTTCTGTTACTGATGCTCTTAAAATACCTTATGTATTTAAGGGTAGTTTTAAAAAAGCAAACCGTAGTAGAGTAGATTCTTTTACAGGTATTGGGGATGAAAAGGCATTGAAAATTTTACGCAAAGTATCTGAAACTTTTCATGTTCCTACAGTAACCGACATACACACTAATGAAGATGCAGAAAGAGCTGCTCAATATGTAGATATTCTTCAAATTCCTGCTTTTTTAGTCCGTCAAACAGATTTGGTAGTTGCTGCTGCAAAAACTGGAAAAGTTGTAAATTTAAAAAAAGGACAATTTATGAGTCCTGAAAGCATGCAACATGCGGTGACCAAAGTAACCGATTCTAAAAACCAACAAGTAATGGTTACAGATCGTGGAACTATGTTTGGCTATCAAGATATGGTGGTAGATTTTAGAGGCATACCAACTATGAAACAATTTGCTCCTGTGGTATTAGATGTTACCCACTCCTTACAACAACCCAACCAATCTTCGGGAGTTACTGGAGGCAGACCAGATATGATTGAAACAATTGCCCGTGCGGGTATCGTAACTGGCGCTGATGGTATTTTTATGGAAACACATTTCGACCCAGCTAATGCTAAAAGTGATGGCGCCAATATGCTACATTTAAATTATTTAGAAGGGTTATTAACTAATTTAGTTTCTATTAGGAAAACGGTTAATTTATTGTAAGAAATTCTATATTTGGTGCGTAATTTAAAATTTACTCAAAGTGCGCATTAAATTCTTTCTTCTATTATCTATTACTTTTACTACATTTTTGTTTTCTCAGAAAAAAAAAGGCCACCCTTTTGGCGAATTGCTTTTTTCCGAAAAACAATTAACAACCTATGATAAAGATTCAACTGCAAATGCAGTAGTCCTTTATGAAAGAGGAGACAATTATTTTGAAATAATAAATGGCTATGTAAGGTTAGTTAAAGATTATCATGTAAAAATTAAAATCTTAAACAAAAAAGGTTTCGATAATGGCACTATTTCCATAAATCTATACCATAATAATGACAGTAGAGAAAGTCTAAAAGAACTAAAAGCTATTACCCACAATGAAGGAATTAAAACAATTCTTCAACAGAATAAAATATACACAAAAGATCTATCTGAAAGATGGAAAGAAACTACTTTTACTTTTCCTAATATAAAAGAAGGAAGTATTTTAGAATACAAATACAAACAAATATCTCCTTACATTTTTAATTTTAATGGATGGGAATTTCAATCTAATATTCCTAAAATCTATAGTGAATTTAACGCTAAAATACCAGGTAATTACTTATACAATAGAGTATTAAAAGGCCCTCTTTCTTTAAACACAAATGATGCTTCTATTAAAAAAGATTGTTTCTACGTAGACGGATACCCTGAACCCGCAGATTGCGAGGTTTTAAAATATGTAATGAAAGATGTTCCTGCTTTTAATGAGGAAGAAGAATACATGCTCGCAGCATCTAATTACATATCTAAAATTGAATTTGAACTTTCGGAGCATCGTCGTTTTGACGGTTTAAATCACAAATACACCAAATCATGGAAAGATGTAGACAAAGAATTTAGAACCGATAAAGACTTTGGTAGGCAACTGACCAAAAAGAATTTCTTTGAAAAAAATGTCCCGACAAGTTTACTAACTAGTGAGAAAGACTCTTTAGAAAGAGCTAAAAAAATATACGGTTTTATACAAAACCACTTTACATGGGATGGTAAATATTCTTCTTACGGAAGAGCTCGTGTTAAGGAAGCTTTTAATTCCAAAAAAGGAAATGCCTGGGAAATAAATATGTCGCTCATTAATTTACTAAATGCTGCCGGAATACCTTCTAAAATGATGCTTATTTCTACAAGACAGAGTGGTCTTCCTAAAACCACGCATCCGGTTATGAATGATTTTAATTACATACTTGCCAAAACAGAAATTAAAGGAGAAACCTATTTGCTAGATGCCACTAACAAGTATATGCCATTTGGCTCATTACCATTTAGAGCATTAAACCACTATGGTCGTGTTATGGATTTTAAGAATGAAAGTTCTTGGAAAAAAATAACCCCTAAACATGGAAGTAGAGAAGCCGTTATAGGTGAAATAAAACTTAACCCAACCACTAAAAAAACAAATGGTACTTTAAGAATTGTTAATACCGGATATAGAGGAATTAGTAAACATGAAGAAAAGAATGAGATAAACGAGGAAGAATATCTTAATCAACTAGAAGAAAGCATTTCTGATGATTTTGTAATTACAGATTATCTTTTTGATGAAGAAAAAAATACTCCTCTAAAAACACACGAAATACTTACGTTTGAACTGGAGAATAGCTTTAAAGAAAAGATGGTTTATCTAAATCCTTTTCTTGTGAAATTTTTCAAAAAGAATCCTTTTTTAAGTGAGGAACGAAACTTTCCGGTAGATTTTGGATATAAAAGGAGATATACCTACATGATAAATATAGAAAAACCACTTGGTTACATGGTACATGAATTACCTAATAATAAAAACATAAAATTCGGAGATAATTATGGTCTTCTCCGTTTTTCAACGCAGCAAAACTCGAATAACATTGCTTTGTCCTTTGATTTAACATTAAATAAAACTCATTTAGAGGCTGAAAATTACTCAGCGCTTAAAGAATTATTTAAATATGTAACTAGCATTCAAAATAATTCCCTTATAATTTTCAAAAAAGCAG
The DNA here is from genome assembly GCF_947496775.1 of uncultured Maribacter sp. GTDB lineage: Bacteria > Bacteroidota > Bacteroidia > Flavobacteriales > Flavobacteriaceae > Maribacter_B. Next base: position 223,742 of record NZ_CANMDU010000001.1, read on the forward strand.
AATAAGAAATAATACTACATTACATTTATACTTTTATTTCCAAAACTTTTTATATCGAACTTGGTACGCATCGTCAAGAACCTCTTTTAAAATAGTGTCTTCTATCTCTTCTAAAGTAGTATAGCGTATGGATTTCATTACTTTTCTACCTGCGGTTACCAATAATTCTGTGTGGACGGTTAAATGCGCCGAATTCCAAAAACCTACATCTACATAATTTTCACTTTTACTCTTATTTAAATAGCAAAAGGGTCTACCATCCACATAATAAAAAGGTATTTTATATTTATATTTTAACTCTATACCTGGAATAGTACTTTCTATTATCCATTGTAGATGTAATAAGATACTTCTAAAGGGTTCTGATTGATTAATAATATAGTTCTCTGCAGGGTTCATAACTAAATGTAAAATTTTAATCCGAATTAAAAAACAAAAAATAATTGTTTGCTAATAAAATAATATTAACTTTGTATTTCAAAGTACTTTAAAAATGAAGCAAAATAAATACTTAGAAGATATCTCTGAAATAAAGAATATGATGAGTCGTTCTTCTCGATTCATGTCCTTAAGTGGACTATCTGGAATATTGGCTGGTATATACGCACTCATAGGTGCCTTTCTTGCTAAATCTAATATGGATTATTACATATATAGTTCCGACTCGAGTGAAATTCTTACCAGAACAGAATTTAGTCAGGTATATGGTTTCTCGGCATTAGCTATTAAATTACTAATCATTGCATTTAGTGTTATTCTAGCCGCAACTGTAACCGGAATTATTTTAACGTATAACAAAGCAAAAAAAAGTGGTGAAAAAATGTGGGATGTCTCTAGCAGGCGTTTGTTAATTAATTTTGGTGTCCCCTTACTTATTGGAGGCTTATTTTGTTTTGTGTTAATACAGCAAGAAATTGCTGGTTTGGTTGCTCCTACTACTTTAATTTTTTATGGACTTGCATGTGTTAATGCAAGTAAGTATACTTTGGGTAAAGTACGTTATTTAGGTTATACAAACATTATTATTGGTTTAATTGCTACACAATTTATTGGCTATGGACTTTATTTTTGGGCTTTAGGCTTTGGTGTTTTCCATATATTTTATGGAGCTTTGATGTATTTTAAAGACGAAAAATAATACCATGAGTTTAATAGACAATATAAATAAAGCTTTTGATCATAGAATAAGATTAGGCATAATGTCTATTCTTATGGTAAATGATTATGCCGATTTTAAAATGCTAAAAGAAATGTTGGGAGCAACAGATGGTAATTTGGCTAGCCATACAAAGGCTCTAGAAAAAGAAGATTACATTAAAGTAGAAAAACAGTTTATAGGTAGAAAACCTAATACAAGGTACTCTGCAACCCCACTAGGAAAAGCGGCATTTACAAAACATATTAATGCTTTAGAAAAATTAATACGAAAGTGAAAACCTTTTTTTTTATTCATCTACTTTGAAATTCAAAGTACTTTCAAATAAACTATGAGAGAGAAAATATTAGAGTTACTATATGAATGGAGTAAAAAACCATATCAAAAATTTATGAAAAACAATACCCCATGGCACATTTCAACGGCTAAACTACAGTCCTATCCTCAAGGAACATTAGGCCAGCAACTGGGACTATTTCTAAAGACTAATAATTTTCGGATAGAACCCAAATTAGAAAGTCATGATGTGTTTCATGTACTTACCAACACGGGCACTTCTGTTCCAGAAGAAATTAGCATGCAATATTATCTTTTAGGAAATGGTAAGCGTAGTATCTATTTAATAACAGTCATAGTATTAGGAACTATATTATTCCCTGATTACATTACTTTATTCTACAGAGCCTACCAAAGAGGGAAAATAGCACTCCCCTTCTACCAACTAAACTTTTTAAAAATGCTACAACACCCTATAGAAAAAATAAAATCCACCTTTAAAATTCAATAAAATCATCATCTTATGAATACACATATTAAATCTATTTTATCTGCATTGGCCTTTAGCATATTATTTTACAGTAAAAGCTTCGGTTTAAATTTATTTTTAATTTCTATTCTTATAGTTAGTCTATTAATGGCTTTGAAAAAAGAGCACTATACTTCTTGGAAATTCCCAACTATTTATTTGCTAAGCGCACTACTTGTTTTTATAACCCCTACAAACTATACCATTTTTGTTCATGCAATGGCATTTCTTCTGTTTATAGGAAAATCTATAGCTCCGAATAGTCCTATTTATCTTTCTTGGTCTATAGGAGTCATGAATATGATAGTTGCTTCAGCAATTAACTATAATGAACGTACTAAAGGTACAGAAACTACTAAAAAAGAAATTTCAAACACAACTATAAACTATATAAAGGGCATTATTGCCGCAATTCTTCTTCTTTTTGCATTCTCTTTATTATACAAAAATGCTAATCCCGTTTTTAATGAAGTACTCACGCAGATAAGTTTCGATTTCATAAGTGTTCCTTGGTTGTTTTTTACGTTTATTGGCTATGTTTTATTTCAACATATTTTACGTCCTTATAACCCTAAGGACCTCATAGAACAAGATGAAAAAATAGGAAATAACCTCGAAAAACCTATACAATCGTTTTCATTAAAAACTCTAAAAAAAGTAAAAGAAGAGCACACCTTAGGGAGTATTATATTTATTGCTCTAAATGTATTATTAGTATTTTTCTTAACTACAGATGTTATTTATTTACTCCAAGAAAATTCTAGCATAAAAGTTTCTTATTCCTCCTCTGTGCATCAAGGAGTCTACGCTTTAATGTTTTCTATTATCTGTGCTATAATTTTAATTCTTTATTTCTTTAGAGGAAACTTAAATTTTTATAAAAAGAATAAGCAATTAAAGACCCTAACATTCCTTTGGATAGGTCTCAATGTCATTTTAGCATTATTTACCTGCATTAAGAACTATCAATATGTAGAAGCTTTGGGTTTAACTTATAAGCGTATTGGTGTTTTCGTATATATATTACTTACACTCATTGGTCTTATTACAACCTATATAAAAGTTAACCAATTAAAAAACTTTTATTTCCTCTTACGCACCAATATTACCATACTATTTTCTTGCCTTTTTATTAGTGCTCTAATACCGTGGGATAAAGCAATAACAGAATATAACTTAACGCAAATATATAACCCTGACATAACCTATTTAATACAACTAGGAGTAACCAATAGTAAGCAGTTACATACGTATTCTTCACAAAACAAAGGAAAAATAAAAGAGAAAGATTTTGAACGTATAAACGCAAAATACTCCTCTTTTTTAAAAAAAGAATCCGAAAGAACCTGGCAAGAATATACGCTGTATCAGTTAACAGATAACAACAACAAACAATGAGTTATTTTACACTTAAACACCACCAAAAAATAGTAAAGTTGACTGCTATATGTTTTGCTTTAGGTAATATTATATTCCTATTACTCCTAATCTCAAAACAAGATTTTGTTATTGGTTTTGGTATCTTATTTTTTTGCTTTTTTATACTTAGTAATGCCATTGCAATGTTTACTATACTAATAAATATGCTTACAGAACCAAAGAAAATGCAAGAACATATTACTGTTCTATTCTTATTACTGTTTAACTGGCCCATAGCAGGACTATATATTTATTTCATTTCAACAGTATAATAGATTCCCATTTTTTTATAAAAAAAGAAGGTTTTTTCTTACAACAAAAATAAACAATAAACGTTTTATACGTACCCAGATCTTAATTTTCAAAAAATGAAGTATACATTCTTACCTATTAACCCGTATTACCGAAGATTAGCATTGTTATCTCTATTAGGAACTTTGGTCCTAATTTACCGAGTAACTACTACACAAACAATACTTTTTACATTCTTATTATGGAATCTTTTTTTAGCAATTTTACCGTTAATCGTTTCTAAAATTATACGTTATAATTCGAAAGTAAATTCGTCTAACATAGCCTTAGCAGTTCTATTTGTATTATGGATACTCTTTTTACCAAATAGTCCTTATATAATAACGGACTTTATTCATTTAGAAACTGGAATTTCTACCATGTGGGTAGATCTATTTATGCTTTTTATTTTTGCATTAAATGGTGTTCTATTAGGAACACTTTCAATGGTAGACATGTTTCATTCTCTCACCAAGAAATTTAATCAAAAAATAGCTAACATCACTTTATTGAGCAGCTGTTACTTGAGCGGTTTTGGTATTTTTATTGGTCGCTTTTTACGCTTTAACTCTTGGGATATAGTGGCCCGCCCAAAGGTATTATTCTACTGTATTTACAAATGTCTTTTCCTATGGGAAGCATGGTTATGGACGCTTGGTTTTGGTAGTTTTATGTGGGTATCTTTTATAATTCTTAAACCATTTATTAGGCACCCCAGTAAATAGCGATGGGCAATACTCACAAGATATTAGATGAAATAGCTTTAAACATTTCTATACAATAATTGTGATATTAATTCCACTGGTGGCAATAAAATTCTTCCCTTATTCTTTACCATCCACATAATTCTGCAAATAGGCATACCTTTGGGTTAACTTTCCTTCTTTTGTCATTCTTGCTCTTTCCAAAACACCATCCTTATCATCATTAAAAAAAGCGGGAATCACATGTTTAACAAAGGCTTTTCCAAAACCAATACTCGCATCTCTTGGGAGTTCGCAAGGTAAATTATCAACCGCCATTACTGCAATTGCATTAGTCTCTTTAAAATCTACTTCTGATTCTGATTCCGCATTATACCCATAAATAGGGTCTGCAATAGTAGATGATCTTATAGTGGAAGCCACAGGACCGTCTATATCGCAACTTACGTCGGCCACAACTTTAATTTTAAAATCTGGATGTTTTGCATCTTCTCTGCTAAACAAATATGGCGCACCATCCCCATAAAAATGACCGGCGATATAAAAGTCTGTTACTTTAGTGAAACGTGTAAAATTCGTTTTATACTCCTCTGGATTTGTAAAAAAATCTGCTTTATTTCCACGTATACCGTCTTTGCGTTTATTATATTCCGATGCATCAATCTGGCAATACACAGGCTCCAAAAAATCATCCTGTAAGTACTCTTTTACATTTACCTTGGTTATATGCATAGCATCTAACATTTCTTTTGCACCATTCCCTACTCTACCCTTTCCGGTTAGCATAATTTTTATGTTCGGCAGTTTTATTTTTCTTAGATGATTTATTAAATCTTCTTGGTCTTTTAAATTTTCTGCTTTCGGTAACTCAAAAGCATTGTATTTTAAACCATAAGCCCTAAAACCATTATACGCTCCTACAATTCCGGCATACCTTCCAAAAGCCACAACACGTTGCTCTTTGCTATTTGTAATTACCTCATGGTCGTACATTTCTATATTCTTTTGCAACATGGTGCGCAATAACTCCCTATTATATGGTTGTTTTTTTATGGTATGGGAGAAAAAGAAATATTTTTTATTCGGAATTAGAGACTCCATAGGAACTTCTTTTACACCAATCAACACATCGCATTCCTCCATATTAGTAGAGATAGGCAACCCCACATTAGCATACTCAGCATCTTTAAATACACGAATTGAAGAAGGTTCTACTAAAATCTTAGCATCATTAAACTTGCTAATTACTTCTTTGCAAGCTTCTGGTGATAAAACAACACGACGGTCCGGTGGATTTTTTCGTTCTTGAATAACTCCGAATTTCATAAATATATTTTTATAACTTATATTTTAACAAAAGTTTCAAATGTAACAAAATTGAACTGCAGAAACAAAACTTTTTTTTGGAATACTTTTTGAACTACCTTTGCTGGCTCCTTATAATAAAATCCCATATATATTGTGTATACAGTACTATATAAGGATACAAATATAGAGCAAAGTTCATTGAAAAAAATAATGTTTAAAGGTGTTTTTATGCACCTAATAAGCGTTAAGGGGCCGACTGGTTTTGACAGCGAGACTAATTGGAATATAAGCATGCCGAGCTTTGTTATATGGCTCGTTAATCTCATATATCACACTTTTAATAGGCGAAAATAATTACGCTCTTGCCGCTTAATCTGAATTATAGTAAGATTAGCCTCGTCTCTACTAGGTAGAGAAGCGAGATGTCCCTGAATAGCCTCTGTCGACGGCGATTCAACTCGGGGCACCATAAATGTCGATATAAGGATATTGTTGCTTTGGCAGTATCACTAAAAGGTAAAGAAGCTAAGTATGTATTGGGCGGTTTCTAGTCAGGTACATATCGAAAACCAAGTAGAAACTAAGCATGTAGAAAGTATTTTAATTACTTGTTTGGACGAGGGTTCGAATCCCTCCGGCTCCACGATTAAACGCAACAGGTTTGCGATTTAGAACTTAAGAAGTCCGACAAGTTTACTTGATCGGGCTTCGTTGTTTCTAAAGCGCCTGTACTACATGTACAACCTGTTGCATTTACAGTACGTAAGCTTTAGTGAACAACAAAGTTAATCCTCCATACCACCGATACTAACACCACATTTTTTCTCATGCCCTATACCCCGTCTTGTTTATTAAAAAAATAAAATCGCTTTAATGTTTTTATTCTAGATTAAAATCAACATACAAACACCTTATCATTATAAGACTTCATTTTATAGAGTACTTTATTCTATATATAGCTAACCGAATAACTTTGTAGTACATTAAAATGGCTAGAAACCTGCGAGAAACAATTATATACCTCGATTATAGAGAAAAACATAGGAAAGCATGAAAACCGTACTACTTAAAGTTAAAAAAGAACTTCATAAAGAAGATACATTAGCTGCAGTTGTTTGCACAATACTATCCATATCTATATTCGTAATAATGAAAATATTAAGTTTTGAAGGTAGGTTTTAAAAAAGCGTATTTAATAAATCTTAAAAACCATGTTTACATAAAGTATTACAGAAATCCGTAACACATACGACACTTAATATTTTTAATTTAGCAATGTTAAAATTCTTAATAATGCTAAAAAAAATAATACTCCTAGCCTTCTTACTTTTTCAACATAGTTTGTTCTCTCAATCTAAACAACTCCACTTAATTTCCTGGAATATTCAAGACTTTGGGAAAACTAAAAACAGCGGTGAACTAGAAAAAATTGCAGATATTATTAAAGGAGCAGATATTGTTGCTATCCAAGAAGTAGTAGCGGGTTATGGTGGTGCACAAGCTGTAGCAAAACTTACCGCTATTTTAAACAGAAAAGGAAGTAAATGGGATTATGTAATTAGTAACCCAACCAATAGCCCAAAATACGTGGCAGAACGCTACGCCTTTGTTTGGAAGACAAAACATATTAAAATAAAAAACAGAGGTAGATTAATTAAGGAGCTGGAAAAAGAGATAGACAGAGAACCTTTTCTGCTAGATTTTTATATTAATGGCAAAAAACTGTCCGTACTAAATTTTCATTCTAGGCCTTTTAATAAAAATCCGCAGTCCGAAATAACAGCCTTAACTAACTATTGTATAAAAACATTTAAAAGTCCTCTTATTTTGGCAGGCGATTTTAATGTAAATGAGAAGGATGTTGTTTTTAACTCTTTAAAAAATAGTGGCTACGCTCCTGCTGTTTTGGGTAAAAAAACAACTCTAAAAAAAGCCTGTAACAAAAATAATTACCTAAACCATGCTATAGATAATATTTTTTATTCCAAGAACATTATTAAAACAGAAAGCAGCGTAATTGACTTTGTAAGCTTTTGCGAAAATTTAACAAATGCCAGAAAACTATCAGATCATTTGCCTGTTTATCTTAACTTTTCAGTTTTATTTTAACCTCGTTGGTGCAAAAAACTAGACTAGGGCTTTTCATAGGAGAAATAGTTGGTTACTGAGTTTTATCTTAATGTTGTTTTTCTTATTACTTCAAAAAATTCTGATTTTACTTTGTCTTCAGGTACTCCTTTGCAACAGTTTTCTGTTTTTCTAATTCCATTCTTTTTGAAATCAATCGTCCATCCATTTCTTTTCTTCAACTTAACCATTTCGTAATTATTCCCATTAGAATGACCAGTCCAATAATTTTCGTCAACTTGCACCCAATCAATATCAAAATTTAATTTGTCTATCGCTTGTCGAAAATCATTACAATTTTGATATCTCGTTCCTTTTCTTTTATGAATTGATTTTTTTAAAATTTTAATTATTTTTTTGGGAATATGTGGCAAAAATATTCTTGGCGGAAATTTATCTTGTTTCACAGCTTTTTCCCATTCTTCAAAACTAGTAAATACAAAATCCAATTTATTTGTATTGTTCAAAAGTCGGTAAAAAGTAATTCCTGTCCCATAAATATCAGAAATTCTGTCCATTGGATTTCCTTCAATTACTTCTAAAGGTTGGTGTGGTCTATATCCATCTATATTACTTGGTTCAGAGTGATAATTAATTGCTAATCCAAAATCTGAAAGTTTTATTTCGTTCAAATCGCCAAACAATATATTTGCTGGTTTTATATCTTTGTGAAGAACGTTATTATTATGTGCATGTTCAAGTCCTAAAAGAGTTTGTTGAATTATTCGACAAGAATCTTTTACTGTTATAAATCTTTTTTCGATATGCTTTTGAATAGAACCTTTTGAAAGGTACTCCATTACTATAATTACAACTTGCTCTCCTTTAAAAATTATAGAGCGAACATCTTTAACATCCACTATGTGTTTATGTCTACAAACGTCTAAAGTTTGACCTTCTTTAACTGCATTTACAAACTTATTTGGATTAGTTACTTTTATTACTTTTACTGCAATCTCTTTTTGTAAGAATGGATCATAACATAAAAATACGTTTCCAAAGTTACCACTACCTATATGGGTAATAATTTGAAATTTATCTAATTGCTCTACAGCCATTTATAAAATATTAAACCAAGCCACTAAAACAGCATCTTTCATTGCTTTATTCCAATAGGGTTTGTGTATACCTATTATTGGGTCAATATATTTGTAAACATCAGTTTTCTTTGGTTCTCCAAATTTAGTTGCATTTATTCCTTGAGATGAAAAAGAATTTATTTTAATTCCTTTCTTTTTTGCTATCAAATTCAAAATCCCTTGAGGATAGCAAGAACTTTTTATTTGAGCTAATGATGATATTGAAATTGATATTTTATGTGAAATAACATCTGGATGGTGTTTGTCTATAATTAATGATATTTGAGTTTCAAACCATTCCATTAATTCGTCAGTTTCTAAATTTGGTAGGACAATTTTGTTCTTTTCGATTATTGTTGGTTCACTTGCTATTTTTTCAAGTATTGCAAAGCTAAATTCATTTTTTGCAAAGTTAAATCCTAATGCCTTCATATTTTTTTTTGGTTGATTACTATTGTTGATTTTAGATTAAGTGACTAATAACATATTACTCATAACCATTATCTACAGTTTTTATTCGAGTGTTGAACCGTCTGCAAATATGATTTTATCAGGTGTCCATACGACTTTTAAATCAGCTAATTCTTTATTTCGTATCCGCTTATCCTCATCGCTGAATTGATTGTAATCTGTTGTGTAAGTTCCTTTAAAAATAGTTCCTGCCTCTATAGGGTCGTCAATTGTCAAGCTTACAGATGTAATTTTAGTATCAAATAAATCGTTTATTGAAATGCTTCCTTTAAAAGCTCTAATATCTTTGTCTGTTTTGTTTTCAAAAGCCAAACTATAAGTTAAGTAGTCTTCATAGTCATATTTTTGGTAACCCTTGTCGTACATAGCTACCGTCAATGCAGAACCCAATCTCTGTCTTTTTTCTTCTTCTTGTCGTTTTGTTTTTTCAGTAAGTTCTTCTTGTTCCTTTTTATAATCTTTAGCTTCTTCAAGAATTTCTCTGTAGGTTTTGCCTTCTAGCTTTTCATCTTTCATTTTTGCTCGAACAATCCATCCAGCCATAACCTGAACTTCCTTTTCCGTCAAGTCTCCATCTTTTTTAATTTCTTTAGCATCTTGAGAAAGAGTATCTTCATTATACTTTTTATCCAAAGGCCCAGAACAAGAAGTTAAAATTCCGATGAGCGTCAATCTAAGTAATGTCTTTTTCATTCTTGTTTATTTATATTTAGAGATTAAGATTTTAATGTCAATAATTGGTTAATAAAAGCCTTACCACTTTCCTTAATTGTAATATTATTTCCGAAAGTTCTTCAATATTATACACAACAATTGGATAAACGTATTTTATCACGTATATATCCATATTATAGAATAGTGTTACCCCCTATTCTAAAAAAACCTGCCCACTAACTTGGTAGTTCCCCCGAGCTCCTCCTTAGTAAGCAAGCAACGTCTACTTATATTACATAATTCTGCAACTGTTAATGAAAATTGCAAAAATTATATAGTGTTTAAAAAGTAGTTTTATTTTAATCCTCCCAACCGCAGAGAGTTCTACCTAATGCTTTTGCTTTTTTTATAGTAACATCTTCTATGGATGCAGAACATCTAGATAGGCCACGACAAGACTTAGAATAATGGTATTTTTTACTGCTTTTTGTATTACAGATGTATACTTGTGTTTCTGGTTTAAAAGAGAACAATAGCAATGCAATTGTTAAAAACAGCATACCATTCTTTACGGTTTTATTCCTTTTCATACCAATTTGCTGTTTCTAAAAGTTGTTCTTCAAATTGGTATATATCGTCTATAGATTCTATTGGCATTCTAGTTTCCCCAGTATCTTCTTGAAAAACACCTATGTATTTGTTTCCTCCATTTAAATGAAGCCTACATAAAGGTTTTCTATTATTATCATCCAATAATATTCCAAAATAAGACTGGGTATCTCTATGTGCAATTCTATGAGTAGGTAGCACTCGTCTTAAAATGGCGACCACAATTCCATAAGCCTCTAGCTCTTCCTCTGTAGTTATAATTTTACTTTCTTCCTTTATTTCTTCAATCTCTTCTTGTTGCTTTTCGGTTTCTTTATTTAGGGCTGCATTTAAACGGTTATTAACTTTATCGCTAATTGTTTGGTTAAATGCTTTGCCTACCAAATCGGTAAATTCTTCTGTAACACGTTTTGTTAATATTCCAGAGTATACTTCCTTTGCTAATAGTTTTACTAAATCTACAGAAGGGGTTTGCAGGTGATTAGCTATAACTTTTTTAAGTTCCTTAGTATATTTTAAGGAGCTTGCATTATCTACTATTTTTTCAACATCAAAATTAGCTTTTTGAAATTTTGCAATTTCATGTATTGTAGCTTCTTTTAAATTGGTGATATTGAATTCTAAAAATGGTTTTTCATCCATTTTATTGGTAGCATCTAAATCGGTGTAAAAACGATAATCAATACCGTTAGTTAGTAATGCAAATCGAGTTTTTGATGCATGAAAATACCGAAATAGCTGTGAATTATGCGCATTGAGGTTTTCTTTCCAATTTTTACACTCAATTATAATAATGGGCTTTTCATTTTGAAATATAGCATAGTCGACCTTTTCGCCTTTTTTAAGTCCAATATCGGCTGTAAACTCCGGTACTACCTCAGTTGGATTAAAAGTATCATAACCCAAGGCATTTATAAATGGTAATACAAAAGCATGTTTAGTAGATTCCTCGGTATCTATTTTACCTTTGAGAGTGTTTATTTTATCTGCGATTGCTTTTAGTTGGTTTTGGATTTCCATGGTGTCTTATTTTAATAATCTTTTTGCTATATTTTCTTCATTGATAATATCTCTATTTGGTAATATCAGGTGAATTTTATTATTGATTGGGTTCTGAAATATTTGATACCCTTGTCTACAATTTTTATATCTAAATTTGAATGCCTTTACCCCTTTCCAAAAACCACTTTTAGAAGTAACCTCAAAAACATGCTTGGAGCATGACTCTCTGAAAATACATTTTCTGCGTTTCGATTCAGGAATTAACACCCAATAGAATCGAATAAAAATTAGAAAGAAATGCTTTATCATGCTTTCTTAAAAACAACCATTTGTTTATTAGTAGTATATCCAGGAGTAGCTCCGATTCCAAAACACCCATTTTCTCCAGAAACATACGTTGAAATCACCTCTACTCTAACATATTTCCACCCCTCATTATCATAATGATTAATAAACCTTTCTAAATAATCTGATGCATCTTTGGATGTAGATGCTTTAACATCAAAACTAGGTTCTAAAGGCACTACTTTATAATCCATATCTTAACCTTTATAACCATGTCGTTTTGCATTATCAATACAATCCGATTTGTTAACATAACCCTGTGTTGAAGCTCCAACAATTCGTCCATTTAGAGCAGTTCTTCTCCATCTCCATTCATTACTAACATCTTTGTAAAATTCCCATTTGTCCATACTATTCCTATTTATAATTAATAACACTCCAAACATACCCCCATAAAAAAAGAATCCCTTACAGATATCTGTAAGGGATTTAAATTTGTTTAAATATTGAAGTTTTTAAGAAAGCTTAAATGTTAAATTTTTCCTTCTTTCGCTAGTTTAAATAGTAAACTTGTAGTGTTCTTGGTTTCATACTCATCATAAAGCTTGCTTATTCTTTTATCAATAGTACTTTCACTATTAGGAGTTTTATTTTCCCTTTTAAACTTATCAGAGACTTCTTTTTTCGTAAGCCCGTTAGCGAGTTCTTTCAATATAGATCTATCAAAATCATCCAATTCAATAGTATTGTTCGCAGCAGTTAAATTAACTTGTGGCGATACATAAGTCCTGTTATGAAACACTTCATTAATAGCATTGACCAATTCAATCATTCCGTTACGCCCCTTACATACATAACCGTTAATTTTATGTTCTTTAAAAAGGGTGTTGATTTGTAACGGGTTGTTCTCCATAGAATGCACAATAATTTTTAGATTGGGCTGCAATGCTCTTGCTGCTTTTATGAGTTCTCTCCCAGAAGTTATTTTTCGGTCAATATGGTCTTCTTCAAAAAACAAATCGGTAACCAATAACTCAAATGGAGCATTATTCTTCAGTGCTACTTTTAATCTTGTAAATACCTTATCGCAATACAACTCGTTTTGCAATTCTTCAATGGCCAATTTTTCATGTAAGGTTTCAGCGATACCATGATTTTCTCCTTGAAAATCTTCTGCTAATATTACTTTTTTGAACATACTGCGTTTTATTACTTAGGAATTCGGATTTCTGCTCGAAAGCCCTTTCCTTCTTCTGAATCAAAAGTAATGATTCCGTCTATAGCTTGAATACGCTTTTCTGTATTTTGAAGTCCATTTTTTCGAAACAAGGCTTCTTTGGATGCTCCTACTCCGTCATCTTCATAGTAAATAAAGAGTTCTTTATTTAAATCTTTAAACAAAATGACAGTTTGTTGAGCCTTACTATGCCGTGCCATATTAATAACCAATTCTTGCAATACCTTAAAAAGCATTGTTTTGGTTTGATGACCTACCAATGACCAGTCTAGCTCATTACCACCATCAAAAGTCATGTCGACTTCAGCTGGTTTTGTATATTTTAATGTCGCTTTCAGGCCATTCCAAAAATTAGGGCCGGTATCAACTGAATTAAGTTCTCTAGAGAAATCTCTAGCATGGTTGTAAATTCCTTCTACAGTATCTAAAATTAATCCTTTATCAGCATTACGTTGTATTAAAGACATTACTTTATTTAGTTTGCCCCCATGATCATCGTGCAGCTTCCTTGAGAGTTCTGCTTCAGTTTCTTGAATAGCAGCTAGCCTTTCCGTTTTGTTTTTTAGTTTTAATCGTTTAGTCCGCTGTCTAAAACCGTATAGCGAAAGTCCAAAAACGGAAGTAATAAAAAGGAAACCTCCCAAATACAATATCTTTTGATTTCTTTGTTCACTGGTTTCTAATTCTTTTTCTGCATTTTCTTTTTCTAAACGTAAAATAGATTCTTGCTTTAACTTATCATCATATTTATACTTAGCAAACTGGGTTTTTACTCTTAATTCTTGCTGATATAAACTATCGTTTAAAGTAACATAACGGTCTCGTATAAAAACATTTTTTGTGTCTATTTTCATTAAGAATTTTAGTGCATCTTTTTCTGCCCTAGGAATCTTTAATTTTTTAGATAACTGAATAACGGAGTCAAAATAAGCTTTTGCTTTTGACGGGTTCTTTCTAGTATAGAATTCTCCTAAATGGGTATAACTAGCAATTTGCCCTCTTTGGTCTTTTTCTTTCTTTCGTATCCATAAAGCTTTAATAAATTGATCTTCTGTCTGATTTAAACCAGACAGCCATTTTGCGTATGCTAGATTATCTAAAACCCGTGCATATTTTTGATTACTATTTTGAGTCAACGAATCTTTACTAATGCTTTCTAGTATTGCAATTGCTTTTTTATATTGTTCGTTATCAATATAAGTAGCAGCTAAATTATTTTGGTATATTAACTTATCTTTTTTTGAATTTGCGGTTTCTATTGCCTTAGCGTAATATTTTAATGCATCTATATAATTTAAAAGTTTTCGATGGTTTGTTCCTAAAGCATTATAACAAGAAGAAATATATTTAGAATCCTTTTTATTATTTAAATATTGTAACGCCTCTGTTAAAGATTCTTTACTACCAAAAAAATCATTTTTATTTTTTTGAATAGTTCCCATATTATAGAGGCACTTACCTATCCAACTACTATCTCCTTTTTTACTAAAATAATTTTTTGAGGTATTGTAATTTTGGAATGTTTCACTGGAGTTATTAGCTATTTTATCAAAATAGTATGCCATTAAATAATATTGTTTTCCAAGAAAAATATCGTCCTTAATTTGCAAGGCATGATTTATTAGTTCCAAATTAGAAACATGAAGACTATCATATTCTTCCAATGAAAAAAGAAGACGATTTTTTTTATATAGTAATTGAGAATATATCGTATCCTTATCACTAGCTTTTAATAAAAATAAAGATTTATTTATTGCATTAAGCCTCTTATTCAATGCCAGAGTTTTATCCATAGAGATATTATGATAAAAAAGAATACTATCATTTAACATCTCTGTTTTTGAAGAATCATCTTCATTCATCATTATACAAGAGAAAAACAAGCTAATAAAAAATAAAACTATGTAGTTTTTCAAACAATATTTTTTTTTAAAAGTATTCAAAAAAGGGCTATACACAATAGTATAACCCTAATAAATATAGTTTTTCTTATTAATTTTCTGGTGGTGGCGGTGGCGGAACATCTCCATCATCTCCTTCCGTTGCTTGGGTTTCATAAAGGGTATCTGTATCTGCAATAGAATCGCTTGTACAAGAAAATAAAAACGTATTAAAAACTAGTGCCATAACGGCTATCATTATTTTTTTCATAATATTTTAGTTTAAAATTTGGACGCACCTACGGCTATCCAAACTGTTCAGATATTTTGCGATACTTTATCGCGTTAAAAAAATGAAGAGACGTCTCCCTTGGTTTTGAGAAGTAGAAATCTAAATGCAGTAGTGCTTAACTTACTTCTCTATTGGGTTAATTACCAACTGCATTACAGATTTCCGTAACAGCTTGTTTTGTACATTTGTTATGTTAGCATTTCATAACAAGAACTTGCCGATGATGCAAAGTAAATTGAATAGAAAGAAGATATTATAGACATGTGAAAGACATGTTTTAGACACCTATTAGACACTAATAGTAATGGGCTTTTCAAAAGCATTGTGTCGGGTACTTGTCTAATGAGAATTGTACTTAATAAAGGATGGATACTAAAAAAATAGAAGAAATTGTTCGAAAAGTTTTTACTAAAGCAAAAACAGAATGCATATCACATTCAAGATATGCCTTGTCTAACCATATAGGAGAGAAAACAACATTGAGTTCAAAAACCTTAGAAAGAGCTTATAATCGATATATAAACAATAAAGGGAATAATGGAGCATTAAATCCAGAAAGTATAAACTTACTTTGTAAGTATTTAGGATATTTGGATTATGAAGATTACATGAAATCTGCTCCTAAAAAACTAAATCCTAATCCCTCAGGTATTTCAAAAAACTACAATTGGAAACTTATTACAATCTATGTTGGAATAGTATTCGGAGTAATAGCTTTAGTAACATTATTAACAAAAAGTGACCTATTTGATTATACACAATTGCAAGAAAAAAAGAAATGCATGACCTGGGTAAAAACCCATTATGAAGAAGTTTCCTGCTCCAAAAAATTCGGTTCTAGGACAGAACCTATAGATCCAATTAAATTAGCCAATTTTAAAAAAGAAGAAGTGACTATGGCTACTGAATTCTTTGATGAGATAACCAACCAACCTCGTATTTGGTATTACAAAAACAAAAAAGGAGAAATAGAATATTATACAGCTCCAGGGCTTCATCCAGTAAATGGTGAAACACTAAAAAAAATAACTACAGGTATTATTAACAAATATGTACCAACGCACACTAACAATATGAGTTCTTTTCTGCAAAAAAAATAAAACAAATAACACTACACTTTTCTTCTATTGCTAAAATAGGCCAATACAGCAACTACAACCATAAAACCTGCTACAAAATATACAAACAGTGGTATTGGCACGGGGTCACCTGCTGCATAACTATGTAATCCTGACAAATAGTAGTTAACCCCAAAGGAGGTCATAATTAT
The DNA here is from genome assembly GCF_947496775.1 of uncultured Maribacter sp. Taxonomy (GTDB): domain Bacteria; phylum Bacteroidota; class Bacteroidia; order Flavobacteriales; family Flavobacteriaceae; genus Maribacter_B. The sequence goes on from NZ_CANMDU010000001.1 coordinate 240,331, forward strand.
AGACCAAAAAGCAAACATGCTTGCTACATGTAATACGTAGGTGCTTTTTAATGCTGGGATAAATCGTAAATGCAACACTATAGCATAAACAATGATACTAATTAATGCCCAAGTTTCTTTGGGGTCCCATGCCCAGTAGCGCCCCCAAGATTCATTGGCCCAAATACCTCCTAAAAAAGTCCCTATAGCTAAAACAAACAACCCTATAGTCATAGAGGATTCATTTATGTAGGTAAGTTCTTTTATTTTTAGATCTAGCCTTTCTTTCGTTTTTGGTGTTTTTATAATCATTAGAATTAAAGCCATTAATCCCAAAATGGCAGATAATGCTAGAGGCGCATAACTACTTACAATAGTCGCTACATGGACTTTTAACCAGTACGATTTTAGTACTGGCATTAGGTTCGTTATTTCAGGATTAATCCAATCTAAATAGCTTACAAATAGTAGAGCTCCAGAAAACAAGGTTGCAAGAGGCAATGCAAAATCTGACTTTCTATAGGTTAGTAATCCACAAAGCATAAGTACCCAAGCAACAAATATTAGCATTTCATACCCATTACTCCAAGGAGCATGTTGCGCCACATACCAACGTAAAACAATATTCCCTGCAAATGCAACAAAACTAAGAAGGGTTAGAAGGATCAGAAAATTCCATAGCAGTTCTATATTTTTGTTTTCTATAAATACTTTTACCATTGCCAATACTAATAGCAAAAACCCTAAAACGAATAGTACCTGAAAAAGCCAAAAATTAAGATTCAAATCATTATACCATAACTCGGCAGCTACTCTTTTATCACTAGGAATAATATCTTTTCCTAAAATTTTTTGATAGGTGTTTATATACCCCAACTTTTCCGTTGCTTCTCCCCAGTTTTGCATAGCAACGTCAGAAAAATATGTTGGAATTATTGCTTTTGCAAAACGCCCATCTTCTTCTGGAAAATCATTAAAATGATGGGTATAAGTAAACCAGGTATTATTAGCGTCTTTACTATTAGGAAATACTTTTAAATAATTACCAATAAACACATTGTAAAGAATATTAAAACGTTCGTCTACTTTTAAAACCTCTTTGTCAAACTCGTTCCTTTCCGCTGGTTTTTTCTGATTGGCAATTTCTACATCTTCAGAAAACAAGTACTCCCCTCCTTCTCCTAACAAGTTTTGAAAAGATATTAAACCATTTTCTCCCAACTCTAAAGACGCATAGATACTTCCAAGTTTTTGTTTATCTATTTTAATAATAGGTACTTGCTCCCAATAATTGGCAGAAACATGCATTGCCAAAAACGTTTGATTTGCATCTAATGTTACGGTAGCGCCATTTTGAGTTAGTTTAAAATAAGGTCTACCAGAAATTTTACGTAAAAACTCAGATGCTAGTGTATTAATTGGTTTTATTCTACCGTCTAAATCTTGTACCATTAACCTTCCAAATAAAGCAGCGTGGTCAACATCTATAATTTGTTCTTGTCTTTTTTCTTGCTCTTGAATAGGACTTGCCTGTACAAAGCCCCCTAAAAGAAGTACTAACAACAACATTGTTTTATTCTTTTTTAGCTTATTTAGTTTTTTGTTTATCTCTCTAAATCTTGATGCTTTTCCAAAAAGTGTAAAGAACATACCTAATCCCATTAAAAGATACCCCAAATAGGTTACCCATGTGCCTATAGCATCATGATTTACAGATAGTACTGTTCCTTGCTCATCCGTATCATAACTCGCCTGAAAGAAACGATATCCTTTATAATCCAAAACATTATTCATAAAAATACGATAGAGCGTTTTTACTTCTCCATCTACCACAGTTACTTCACTTGCATATTCAGATGGACTTGTAGACCCCGGATACCTCTCTAACTGAAAATCATTCAACTGAATAGAAAATGGGGTTTCCTGTGCTTCTGCGCCATAGGAAAGTAAAACAGATATATCTTTAAATTCCGCTTTATGTTCTGTGGGCAAAAAGCCTTGTCTATATAATAAGTTGGTTGTTTTTGTTTCTCCGTCTATAGTAACATCTACTAATAAGGCATCATCCTTGTTAGGGTCATTGTCTTTTAACTTATCAGATGTACTTACAATGTTAATTTTTGCCTTAGGATGATACGCTGTTGGAACAAAAGAAGCATCTCCGTCTCTATAGAGCGTACGTAAAGTCATATTCATTAATGTGTCTTTCTTAATTTTTCCTGCCGTTTGGGAAGCCATAATAAAGAAATCTAATTCCCTAGGGGTATGCATTTTAAAAACACCGTCTTTTTCTAAAATATTTATAACGCCTTCTCCTTCCGCCTCAAAACCAACCAAATGTTTATGCGCTCCTATTTGCTCTATTTCTCCTTTTTGCAAGAATACTGTTTCTCTTCCGTTACCAGAAGTAACTACCATCTCTAATAAAGATGTACCGGCTTCTACATTATCCTCGATTTTTGGCAAAGCATCCGCTACAAATTGATGGTACGAAATTTCTATTGGAGTAGAATTAAAATCTGTTTTTATATTAAAATCATTATCCGTTAATGGTGAAAAACTAACTTTTTTAAGTACTACTTTGGTTGTATTCCCATCGGATATTTTTGCCTTAATATAATTAGCATCTGATATTATAATATTGGAAGAAGCCCCTTCTCTAATACGCATTACGCCTCCATAAGAAGTGTACCTAGTAATACCTGCTCCAACTATAATTACAATAAATGCTATATGAAAAAGAAGAATAGACCATTTTTCTTTTCGATGGAGTTTATATTTAAAAATATTCAGTAGAAAACTTATGCTTAAACCGACCATAATGAGCTCAAACCACAAGGCATCATAAATTAATTTCCAAGCTGTTGCAGTTCCAAAATCATTCTCAATAAAAGTAGCCACGGCCATAGCGGTACCAAATAGTAATAAGAGAAACGTTGCTAGTATAGGAGATGCAAATATTTTATATAGTTTCTGTGTCATATCTTTCTAAAAAAACATATCCTCATACACTACAGCAGTGATGAGGATAAGTTATATAATTATTAATCTATCCGAATGGCTATTAATTCATGGAAACGGACTTTGTTTCCATTTTAGCCTCACGAGCTTTGGCAGCTTCCATCCATTTGGGTAATAAATTTTCTTTAAAAGCTTTCTTTTCTCCTTCTAGCTTTTCTATATCTAAACCTATATATTCTTGCGCCTTTTCTTTAGAAGAAATATCGGGCATCTCTACTGGTTTATTATGCCCTAAATCTGCCAAAAGACGTGCTAATTTAACTCTCGCTTCTGCTGCAATATCTAATCCACCACCAATTACTCTTGCTATTTCTACAGGAGAATGAAAAGATGCACCATGAGACGCTGCTGAATAATCCCAACGCCATTGCGCATGCCGAATATCTTGTAAAACAGGTTTCATTTGTTCTGGAGTAGCTCCTAATTCCCATGCTTTACCAGCTTCTACATGAGATTTAACTAATAAATCTTCTAATTTTATACGATTTTCCGTGGCTTTACGCTGACGCTCATAAACGTTTTCCATCAATTTAGTAGATTCTTCTCTATGACAGGCTTGACAAGCATTAGCCATGTTATTTAAAGGAGATTGTACATGGTGATCGGTAAATTTTTGACCACCTTCACTTTTATAAGGCATGTGGCAATCTGCACAAGAAACTCCCCTATCTGCATGTACTCCGGTTTTAAAAGTTTCGTATCCGGGGTGTTGCGCTTTTAACATAGGTGTTTTACTAATCTTATGAGTCCAATCGGAAAATTCTAAATCATCATAATACTTTTCCATATCTTCTACAGTCATTCCATCTTTCCAAGGAAAAACCAGATACGGAATACCTTCTTTTCCTGGTAGTTTTTTATTAAAATAATACTCCACGTGGCATTGCGCACAAACTAAGGAACGCATTTCTTGGTGCGTAGCTTGGTTAATATCTTTCCCCATTGAATCAAAAGCTTCTACCAAAGCAGGCCGCGTAATTCTTAATTTCATATTACCCGGATCATGACAATCCGCACAACCAATAGGGTTTACTACTTCTTCCCCTTTATCTGCCCATTTTCCTTCATAAAATTCTGCTACTCCATTTTCGCTCATTAGTCTTGGGACATCTGGACTTTTACAGGTCCAACATGTTGCAGGCATAGGCCCATCTCCCTTTCCTGTTGGGCCACCCGTTCTTAAAGTATTACGAATATCCTCAATAGCATAAGAGTGTCCTCTTCCTTGATTGTAATCTTTAGAAAAACCATAGCCTGCAAAAAGAACCACTAATCTGGGATCTTCTTCCAACACATCTCTCATTGCAGATCCGCCCTGAAAACTAGCAAATGTAGTATCTGCTGTTTGTAACCAAGACTGATATTCTTTGGGGTAATTATCTCCCCAAACCTTATTTCTAGGCTCATTTTCCCCAATATTAACTTTTGGCACATATTGATATTTGGCTTCACTCTTTCTATTAATAATACTAGAAGCCAATAAGCCTAGTAAAAAAACAGCAATAATTGTTACTACAAATAAGACCTTATTTTTCATATTTCCTGTCGTTATTTATTCTTTTCTTTTTGTAACCAAGTAGGAATTACTGCTTCCTCTTGATCGGTTGGTAATGGTGCTATATTATATTGTAAAGTGGATATCCCTTGAACCTTCCCATGCGGAATCTCCTGGTGACAGCTCCAACACTGTCTTTCCGTTCTATTTTCTGTATGATTATCTACCCAACCAACATATTTGGTTTGCGTTACTTGTTGCACATGACAACGAATACAATTTGCTTGTACCACTTTTTGTGATGCCTCTTGCATTTTAATAACATCGGGCTCTGCTCTTAAGGTAAATATGGACGCATGATACAATCCGTCTTTTGCTTTAAAAAAGTACTTGTTTACTACATTATCATGAGGAACATGACAATCATTACAATTTGCCCATTCTCTATGGGAACTATGCATCCACCCATTATAAACAGGAGTCATAACATGGCAATTTACACATGCTTCTGGATTATCCGACATATAGGATACAACTTCTCCTTCCTTAGCCAAAAATAAACCTACACCAAGAAACACTGCAATAAGAAATACTGCTGTAGTTCTCCATCTAGAATTTTTATTAGGTAATATATTAGGCGTTTCTTTCAATTCTTGGTTGCTTATTTATAGCACAAAAATAATAAACAAAATAACATGTAACTAAAAGAAAATCAATATTTTAAATAAAATTTTTGATTTCAATTTTTTTAATAAAAACATGATAAATATCATGTTTTTATTAAAAACTACTCCCTAAAAAGAAACCAATAACCTATTTCAATATCCTACAATATGCCTCATAAAAAAGAAGGCATTAACTTACTAGTTGTTTAAGTATAATAAATACCCACTAGTGGGTATTGTTTCCCTAAAATATGATTTTTACTTTCGCTCTCATAAAATTTACACGTAACCGATAGTTCTAAATATTCAACATTAAATAACATATTGCCCTTTACTAATAAAACTTAGATAATACTCGGGGGAACTATTACTAGGAAAACAAGTAAAGGGTTTTTTACATAAAAAAGTCTTCAATTTTAAAAACAAAAGTTATTTCGTCTAAAAATGACTATTTTTGTATCCGCTTAAACAAAAGCTAATCAATCTTTTAATAGTTCGTTACACTCATGATACACCATTTCATGAAAATAGATTAGGTACATTTCTACCATTTAATTGAAAAAAATGGATGCACTTAATTCATATAGAGACTGTATAAAAATTAGTGGCTTTTATTTTAGTTCCCTCAAATTTTTAAAAATAGATTAACCAAAAATGCTTTATTTATAAAAAAATGAAAGCGGGAGACGAAATAAAAAACCTTAGAGAAAATATTCAAAAAACTACAGGAACTTATAGTAGTAAGCTGGAAAATTATGCAATTTTTGACCAGTTTCCATTAAATAGCAAACAATGTTTGTATGTCGCAAATTGGAGATCCAGAGGTATTGTTTATGAAAAAGGGTTAGAAAATTTAACTGGTTATACCTTAAAAGAATTTAATACCGAAGATATAATTGCATATACCCATCCAGAGGATAGAGAATTAGTAAAAAATATAACTACGGGGGTTGTTTCTCATGTTATTAGCACCCCCATACAAAACAAAGAATCTCATTTATTACTTTCTTTTCGATTTTTAAAGAAAGATGGCAGTTATTGCAAAATACTAGTTCAATCCTCCGTATTAGAAAGAGACGAAGAAGGGAAAATGATTAGCAACTTTTCATTACTTACAGATATTTCTTTTATAGAAACTCATGATAGAGTGGAATGGGAATTTCACGCAAGAGAATTAGATTTAATAGCTTTTAAAAAAGTTATTTATAACCTATATCGCGATTTCTACACAAAACGTGAAAAAGAAATCATTAACTTAATTGCAAAAAAATACACCTCAAAGGAAATAGCTAATCAACTATGCTTAAGTAAATTAACAGTACAAACCCATCGAAAAAATATTTTAAGAAAAGCTAAATCTCATTCCATTGATGACGTATTATCTTTTTGTAAAAAAAATGGAATTATAGGGTAAGTAATAGTATCTTATTTTCTTAACTTTCCATTGAATTTGGGAAGTATGTACACTATAATTGATATTGAAACAACAGGAAACGGAATTAAAGGTAATAAGATTACTGAGATATCCATTTTCAAATTCAATGGCCAAGAGGTAGTAGAAGAATACACTAGCCTCGTAAATCCTGAATGTGATATTCCTTATTTTATAACTGGACTTACAGGAATAGATAACGCAATGGTCCGCGACGCCCCAACAATAAAGGAAATAGCTCCCAAAATCTTAGAAATAACCAAAGACACCATATTTGTGGCACATAGTGTTGGGTTTGATTATAATGTAATTAAAAATGAATTCGAAAATCTTGGAATTTCATATAGTCGAAAAAAACTATGCACAGTTAGGCTGTCTAGAAAATTAATTCCTGGATTGCAATCTTATAGTTTAGGCAAACTATGTTCTACTTTAAAAATTCCTTTGAGTGACAGACATAGGGCCCGTGGAGATGCACATGCTACCTTAATTTTATTTGAGAAATTACTAAAAACAGAAGGCTCTTCAACTGTTTTTAGCTCTTTTTTAAATGCTAAGTCTCAAGAAAACACCCTCCCACCTTCTTTACCTAAGGAAGAATTTAACAAACTACCAAATACACCTGGTGTGTATTACTTTAAAGATGCCAAAAACAAAAGTATTTATATTGGCAAAGCCATAAACATAAAAAAAAGAGTACTTAGTCACTTTTACAACAAGAGCAATAAAGAGGTTGAAATGTGCGCAAATACCGCTCATTTAGATTTTGAAAATTCTGGGAACGAATTAGTAGCTTTATTAATGGAATCTGCCGCTATAAAAAAAGAAATGCCTTTATATAATAAAGCGCAAAAAAAAACTACTATACAATATGGCATTTTTTGCTATGAAGACAGAAATGGGGTTAAGCATATAGCCTATAATAAAATAAAGTTAGCCCCCAATTCTGTTCAGCAATTCTTTAATATAACGGATTGTAGATTTGCGTTAGAAAAAATATGCGAAGAATTTGAACTATGCCCTAAATATTGCCACTTACAAGAAAACATAGGCCAATGCTCTCATTATAAAATAAAAAAATGTAATGGAATTTGCCAACAAAAAGAAAGTGTAGAAATCTATAACAAACGTGTAAAACAAGCATTAAAGAGTTTGCAAAATTCCCAAGAAACGTATCTAATAAAAGAAAAAGGAAGAGTAAGTAACGAAATTGCCATTGTTCTAGTAGAACAAGGAGAGTACCAAGGATATGCTTTTATACCAAAAGATGAACAAGTAAATAACTTAGAAGACTTGCAAGTGCATATTATACCTCAAAAACACAATTTAGATACTTTAAGGATAATAAGTAATTACGTTCAAAAAAAACCTAAAAATGTTATCTCTTCTTTAACTTCTTACTAAAAAAGCTGGTGCCCACAACACTGTTAATAAGGCACCAACTTACCACTAACCAATCTTTTATTTCTTAAATTATTACAATTTCGTAGCCTAATTCCTACTAAATATAGGTAAATAGATTTAGATAACAAACTTAATAGTCAACAGAAAAAAAAATGAGTTAAAACGTAATGCAAAAACATTAAGCTCTAACCCATTCGTAACAACAAGGTATGCAGTATTTTTTAGCTACACTTCCTCTTCCTTTTTACCACTATTCATAAAAATTAGTAACATGGCAACTAGACCTACACAAACCAATCCAAAAACTCCTATCATAACAATTCCATTGGTCCAATCTACTAAAGGCAACGTATGTAACATCTTTCTATTTTTATTATTTGATGTAAAATTAAAACCTTATAAAAATATAGAATATGATAAAAATCAGTATTTCTTTTTACTTTTTTAATTTTCTAGAAAAAGCATTATAGTGTAGACGGACACACATAATTTGTTACGTCAACATTTGTCGTTTTTATAGCTGCAAAACCACCTGCAACATCTACTAAATTATGAATTCCCCTACTTTTTAATATAGATGCGGCAATAACAGAACGATAACCACCTGCACAATGAATATAAAAAGTACTTTTCGCCGGAAATTGCGATAAATGGCTATTTAAGTCACTTAAAGGTGTATTTATAGCATTCTTTACATGTTCTGATTGAAATTCGCTTACTTTACGAACATCAAAAACGGAAATAGAGTCATCCTTTAGTCCCTTTTCTGCTTCAGCGGCAGAAATAGAGGAAATGGTATCAAAATCCTTTCCAGCACTTTTCCATGCGTCTATTCCTCCTTTTAAATACCCTATAGTCCCATCAAAACCAACTCTAGATAAGCGCGTAATTGCTTCCTCTTCCTTACCTTCTGGTATTACTAATAAAATAGTTTGCTTTATATCTGCAATTAAAGCTCCTACCCATGGTGCAAAATCTCCATTCAATCCAATAAAAATTGAACGAGGTACATGCCCTTTAACGAATTCTGACTGATTTCTAACATCCAAAACTATTGCCCCAGTATCATTGGCAGCTATTTCAAAATCTTTAGGAGATAAAGCGGTTGTACCCCTATCTAACACAATACTAATGTCCTCATAACCTTCTTTATTCATTTGTACATTTAAAGGAAAATATTTTGGCGGTGGCAACAAACCATCCGTAACCTCTTTCACAAACTCTTCTTTTGTCATGCTAGCCCTAAGCGCATAATTCATTTTTTTTTGATTCCCTAGAGTATCTACCGTTTCTTTCATCATGTTTTTCCCGCAAGCAGAACCTGCACCATGAGCTGGGTAAACTATAACATCATCAGACAAAGGCATAATCTTATTTCGTAAACTATCATACAAGGTCTCTGCCAATTGTTCTTGCGTTAAATGGGCCGCTTTTTGAGCTAAATCTGGCCTACCAACATCCCCTAAAAACAAGGTGTCGCCTGAAAAAATAGCATGGTCATTGCCATTTTTATCCTTCAATAAAAATGTAGTGCTTTCCATAGTATGCCCTGGCGTATGCAAGGCAATGATGGTTAACTCCCCTAATTTAAATTCTTGCCCGTCTTCCGCTATTACGGCATCAAAAGAAGGTGAAGCTGTTGGGCCATAAATTATAGGCGCTCCTGTTTCTTTAGATAAAGTAACATGACCACTAACAAAATCTGCATGAAAATGTGTTTCAAAAATATATTTTATACTAGCATTAGCCTCTTTTACTTTTTTAATATAAGGAGCTATTTCTCTTAAAGGATCAATAATTGCTACCTCTCCTTTACTTTCTATATAATACGCTCCTTGCGCCAAACAACCTGTGTAAATCTGTTCTATTATCATAATTATCAGCTTCTTAAGACAAAAATAATGTTAAATTAATTCTTAGTCTGTAACATTAGTTACTATATGTTTTATTTTGATGGGCAATTTTAACCCCTAATCCCTCTGTTATTTCAGGATTATTAAAGTAAGCGACTGCGGCTTTTGTTTTTACAAATAGATTTTCTCTTTGTACCAAATGTATAATACCACTTGAAAAAATGATATCTCTCGTGGGGCCTATTGCTCCAGCAATATAAAAACGTACTCCTTTTTCTTGAAGTTCTAAAATTACTTTCTTTAACATATTAGCTGCTGTAGAATCTATATAATTAATAGCTTCCGCATTCAGTATTACTCCTTTTAAAGCTATTCCCTTAGCGTTTATATGCTTAAAAAGCTCTTTTTTAAAGTAAGATGCATTGGCAAAATACAATTGCGCATCAAACCTAACAATTAACAGGTCTTCTTGTAAAACAACGTCCTCTTCGAATCTATTAATATTTTTAAAATAATCGGTGCCTTTTATTTGCCCCAGAACTGCAAAGTGTGGGTTAGATGTTCTATACACCATTAACAATAACGAAATTAAAACTCCTATTAAAATTCCTTCTTTTATTCCTATAGAAAGGGTGGCCAAGAAAGTAATCAGTAAAACAAAAAATTCATCTTTTCTATGTATCCACAGCTGTTTGGCATAGCCAATATCTATAAGCTTAAAAACAGAAACCATAATTATACTTGCTAATACCGCATTGGGCAAATAATAAAAAATTGGAGTCAGAAAAAGCAAGGTCGCTACTACCATAATTATAGAAAAAAAAGCTGCCAAATTTGTTTTAGCTCCTGCGTCTCCATTTATGGCTGATCTTGAAAAACTTGCCGTAATTGGATATGCCTGAAAAAAAGAACCAACGACATTAGAAGAACCCAATGCCATTAATTCCTGATTAGGTTCTATGGTTTCTTCTCCTGCTTTTTCTTCCATTGCCTTGCCAATAGATATGGCCTCTAGATACCCCACCATTGCAATGGCTAAAGCCATTGGCCATAATTCTGACACTAACTGCATATTTATTCCCGGCATTTGAAAAGATGGCAATCCGCTAGGTACAAAACCTACTAATTTAACACCAAACTGTTCTAAATTTAAATAATACACACTAGCAATACCTAAAATTACAACTACTAAAATCGAAGGTATTTTTTTGTTTATTTTTTTTAGTAAAATAATAATTAGAATCCCTAATACCCCAATTAATAAATCGTATAAATTGGTCTCACCAATCTTTACAAAAGCATTCATAATTAGCTTATGAAAAGCGCTACTTCCAGGTATTTTTACTCCAAGTAAATGTTTTAACTGACTAAATATAATTATAAGTGCAGCAGCCGATGTAAACCCACTAATAACGGGTCTAGACAAATAATTCACTAAAAAGCCCATTTTAAAAAGGCCCAGAGTAATTTGAATGGCACCAACTAAGAATGTTAGTACTATTACCATGGCAATATAATTTTCTATTCCCGTAATTGCCAAAGTACCTAAACTTGCTGCAACCAAAAGCGAATCCATTGCTACAGGACCAACAGCTACTTGTCTTGATGTTCCTAAAAAAACATACATTAAAACTGGCAACAAAGAAGCATAAAGACCATATACAGGGGGCAAACCAGCAATCATGGCATAAGCCATTCCTTGCGGAATAAGAATAATTCCAACAGTAAGACCCGCTATTAAATCACTAAAAAAGTATCCTTTTTTATAATTTCCTAACCACTCCAGAATTGGAAAAAATCTATACATAAGACAAATTTAACACTATTTACGAAAACGATTACTTAATATTCCCACTAACCGATAATCCGCTTGGCACAGTTTCTGGAATATCCTTCGGGAAATACTCGTCATTAAGTGTATTAAGAAAAGAAATAATTAAAGACATTTCTTTTACTGAAAGATCTAATTGATCTACAAACGGATCTCTACTAGTTAAAGAAACATTTGGGTTCGTAATTTTATTATTAGCAATATCTTCATAAAACTCTAACACCTTCTGAAGGCTTACAAAGGTCCCATTATGCATATACGGCGCCGAAAATCTTAAATTGCGTAATGAAGCTGTTCTAAAACCAAAACTTTCTTCTGTCCCTAAATCTAATTCGTTTAGCTTCTTATTTTCTGGAACACCAAGCACATGAATTTTATAATCCGAGAACATAGGGCCATTATGACAATTTGCGCAACCTACTTTTTTAAATAAAGCAAAACCCTCTTTTTCTGATAACATAATGGCATCCTCATCCCCCCTCATGTATTGGTCGAATCTAGAATTATTGGCAACAATAGTTCTTTCAAAAGAACTAATTGCTTTTCCTATATTTTCTATATTCAAAGAATTTTCTTCCTTAAAAGCTTTATCAAACAAAGCCACATATTCTGGAATATTTTTTAAGCGCTCTACTACCTTTAGCAGAATCTCCTCCTCAGAAAAATTATGCCCTCGCATTTCTTCAAAAGTTTTTATTGGCATAAGAGCTTGTTCTTCTAAACTATTTGCTCTTACATCCCAAAACATGGGCGCGCTTTCTGGGTTGTAGTCTTTCTCTTTTTCTAAACCATTAAAAGCTGTATTTATAATAGTGTGTGCGTTTCTTTTAACAAAAGGAATGTCATTTGGAGTATTAAACCTTCTTTTACTTCCAAAACCTGTACCGTTTACCCCTATAGAAATATCCAAGAATTCGGAGTACCCGGTACTTGGATGATGGCAAGTAGCACAAGCAACATCTTTATCTCCAGATAAAATAGGGTCAAAAAAAAGTAACCTTCCCAAGTCTACTTTTTCTTTGGAAGAGAGATTATATTTTGGGCTTTTTACCTTTCTGGGCAAGGCCCCAAAAACTAAAGTATCTTTATTTTTTTTAAGAGTAACTGTTTTTTCGGAGACCTTATCTCTACATGCTAAAATACTTAGCATGCAACTTATTCCTAAAAGCACTCTGTTAAACATACTCCCTTTCCTCGAAAATTATTTATCTCTTAATTTTCCTGTTAGAAAATTAGCATTTGGGTTCATAGGGTTCCCGGCTGAACGCCTTAAAACTACAATCTGGCCTGCATGCCAAACCGCATCTTCTATTGGTCCATTAATCTGGTTCCAAAATGGAAACTCTTTTTTTCCCTTATCGCTAACAAAAATTATTTTGTGTTTCGACAGGTCCTTAGATTTAAGGAATAAATTACTGGCAATTTTTAAATTATCTAAGATTGCCTCTCGCTTTTCTGCAAAAGACATTTCTTTCTTTTCTTCTGAAAAGACAGTCGGTTCTTTTTTGGCAGAATTAAGTATTACATTGGACAATCCTAAGACATGATCTACAGTTTGTAAAATATTTCTCCCCTTATCACTAGGTTTATATTTTAAATCCTCTTCTTTTAAACCTTCTGTAGCCCAATAAAATCTAAAGCCTAAACCATCTACCATTCTAGAAACAATAGCTCCTGGTGTATATTCATTAGATGGCTCTGGAATTTGCGCGTAAAATGTAGTGTCTTTCATTGCATTTTGAGCATTAGTAGTATTATATATAAACAGTAAAAAAACAATTAGCTTAATCTTCATTATAATTTCTTTCGTATTAATTGTATATTTTTTTTGGTAAACTAGTTGGGATTATAAAGCTATATTCACTTTGTATATTTGCGGCCTTGAAGTTAATTTGGCAAAGCCTGTATTTAACTTTTTTTGTTCTACAGCATAAGGATAAAAAGTAATAGGTTCTATACATACCATATTATCTACTTCTGTCCACAGCATAAAATTACCAAATCCCTCTGTTTTTATCTGCACCTTCTTTTCATCTATTAAAGTTAGACTATTACATTTTAAAACTGGTAATGCTTTACTGCCTGCCTCCTTAATCTCTTTTAAACTAATTTCTTTAGTATCTGTTTTAATTTTAGAAATAGCGCTTCTTAATTTAAAAGCTGGATGATAGCCAAGCATAAAAGGCATATTTTCTGCGCCAACAATAGTAAAAGCTACTTCTAATCCATTCTCAGACAAGATAAAATGCTTTTTAAAAGTAAAATCATATGGCCAGCTTAATAGTTCTTCTGTTGACTTAGCCGGAAATTTAGAGTTTTTTACTTTAGTTCCTTTCACGTATTTTTTTTCAAAAATCACAGAAGTTTCTGTTTTTTCAACAAGTGCGTACTCTAATTCTCGTAGCAGACCATGCTGATCTTGTATGGCTTCTCCCTGTAAAGTTTGTATTCTAAAATTAGCCTTGTCGGTTGGCCCAATAATAGGAAACATTTCAGTATCCGAATTACGCCAGCCAGGATTTCCTTTTTGGTGTATTATTTCATAAGTATCTACTTGATAACTTACTAACTCTCCTTTTTCAATTTTTACGTGTTGGCTATCTAAAGTAAGTTCTATCATATTTTTTAATTTATAAATACTATTCGTACCTAATTGCTTTTACTGGAGTGATCTTTGTTATTATATAAGATGGTAGTAACAACATAAGCAAACAAAGAAATAAAACCCCAATATTTAATATAATTACGGTTAAAAAATCTAAATGGACAGGAATGTATTCTATATAATATTCCTCTGGATTTGGAAACTTAAATAAATGAAATTTTCCTTGTAGATAAACAAACCCCAAAGCGATTATATTTCCCCAGAATAATCCTATTCCAATGAGATAAGCCGCATTATATAAAAATATCTTACGTATACTCCAATCGTTAGTACCTAAGGCCTTAAGAATGCCAATCATTTGCGTGCGTTCTAAAATTAAAACTAACAAAGCCGTTATCATATTTATACCTCCAACAATTATCATGATACCAATAATTAGAGCTATATTAAAATCGAATAAACCAATCCACTCAAATATTTTATAGTACTTACCTGTAATATTCTGTGTGTCTAAATTAGAAAGGGTTTGCCCATAGATTTCATTGCTCTTTTCTTTAATAGAATCAAAATCATCCAAGAAAACCTCGAAATTTCCAACTTCATTAGACCCCCATTTATTCATACGTTGAATATGCCTAATGTCCACAAAAATATAAGTCCCATCGAACTCTTCAAATCCACTATCGTAAATACCAACAACATTAAATTTTCTTTGGTTTGGCATTTTCGATGGGTCATCGTCTTTTAGAAAAATGGCTGGAAAAGAATCTCCCACGCTCAATTGTAATCTATTTGCCATTATTTTAGACACCAGGGCATCACTATTTAGCTCGCCATGGTAATTTGGCATAACACCTTCTACAATATATTCTCCGAAAACTTCATCATTAAAATCCTTTCCAATTCCTTTCGCAATGATACCTTCGAAAGTATTTTCTAATCTAATAATTCCTCCTTTTGTAGCTACTGCCTGTACATGAGAAATACCATCAATAGTTTTAAACTCCGGATAAAATTCCTGCTCTAAAGAAACCGGAACAACCGAAACTTCTGAAGTATTATTATCGTAATTATAAATTTGAATATGCCCATTAAAGGCTGTGATTTTTTCTCTAATCTTATGCTTAAGTCCTACTCCTGTTGCTATAGCAACTAACATCATTATTACACCAAGTGAAATTGCTGTAATTGCAATTTTTATTATTGGTGCGGATATACTAATTTTATGCTCCTTACCCTTAATAAGTCGTTTGGCTATAAAGTATTCTAAATTCAAATTATGATGTTTTTATCGGGAATCAAAAGTACATTTTTATTATGGTTTTTCGTATTGATAGCATGCGGAAACCAAGGAAAAACTCCAGAATCTGCATCTAAAAATACAGAAAATACTTCCGGGAGTCTAAAGAAAGACTCTTTGGTTATTGCGGCGAACCGTATTCCTGATTATTTACCGATGCTACGAAACAAAAAAGTTGGTATTGTAGCAAACCAAACTAGTGTTATTTTTAAAAAAGACAATAGCTATACCCATTTGGTAGACTCCTTATTAAATCATAACATAGAAATTAAAAATGTTTTTTCTCCCGAACACGGTTTCCGTGGTAAGGCGGATGCTGGAGAAAAAGTTAAAAATAGCATAGATACTAAAACAGGTTTACCTATAATATCTCTTCATGGTAAAAATAGAAAGCCTACAAAAAAACAAATAGAAAATTTAGATATTGTTGTTTTTGACATACAAGATGTTGGTGTTCGTTTTTACACTTACATTGCTACTTTACAATTGGTTATGGAAGCTTGTGCAGAAAATAACATTCCTATTTTAGTTTTAGACCGTCCTAACCCTAATGCGCATTATATTGATGGACCAACCATGGAAGCAGAAAATACTAGCTTTTTAGGAATGACCGAAATTCCTCTTGTATATGGCATGACAATAGGCGAATATGCCCAAATGATAAATGAAGAGGGTTGGTTAACAAACAAAGTAAAAGCATCTTTGACAGTAATTCCGTTACAAAATTGGACGCATACTAGCAATTACAATTTACCCATTCGCCCTTCGCCAAATTTACCAAATGCTACCGCTATATCTTTATATCCTAGTCTTGGCTTATTTGAAGGTACCAATGTCAATGCAGGAAGAGGTACAGAGTTTCAATTTCAACGTTACGGGGCTTCTTTTTTAGATAGCACGCAATACAGCTTTAAATTTTGGCCTAGACCAAACTTTGGTTCTAAAAACCCAAAAGAAGATGGAAAAAAATGCTATGGAAAAGATTTATCTGACATAAAAAAAATGAACGAAGTCACTCTCAAATGGTTAATCGATGCTTATAATAACGCATATAACCAAAAAGACATTTTCCTGAAAAGCGGCTTTACAAAACATGCAGGAACAGAACAATTACAACAACAAATTGAAGCTAAAAAAACGGAAAAAGAAATAAAAGAAACTTGGCAACCGACAATAGAAAAATTTAAAAAAATTAGAAAAAAATATCTTTTATATATTTAAATTTTTATTCTTTTTTTCATTTCCTCCACAATGTTAAAAGCAGCGGGACAAATAGCTACATTTTTCATGGTAAGATGGCTTATCTGTTGAAACTTTTTTCTATCTGTATGAGGAAACTCTCTACAAGCTTTTGGCCTAACGTCATATATAGAACAGTAATTATCCGCCCCTAAAAAAGTACAAGGCACTTCCTGTAAAACATAATCATTTTCATCATCTATACGCAAATAGGTATCTATAAATTTCTGAGGCTTTTGTCTAAAATGTTTCGCTATTCGTTCCACATCTGCCTTTGTAAATAAGGGACCTGTAGTTTTGCAACAATTAGCACATTTTAAACAATCCGTTTTTTCGAATTCTGATTCATGCAATTCTTGCATTAAATAATCTAATTTCTTTGGGGCTTTCTTTTTAAGTTTAGTAAAAAACTTTTTATTTTCTGTCTGCTTATCTTTTGCTTTTTTTCCTAACCCCTTTAGAATGTCCTCCATTACTTTAATAGGCTTAATGCAGTTTCATATAACTCTCTACTCCAACCCTCCGATACTTTAGAAATCTCAGTTCCGAGAATCGGTTGCTTTTCTATTATTTTTTTCCCAATTTCAGAATTATAAAACGTATTTAATTTTTCTTTCTGGGCCGGGTTCATTTTAGACCTATCCGCAACTAATTGCTTTCCTGTTCCACTCTTATAAAATGCCAACATTTTGGTAATCTCCGCTTCTGTAAAATTATTTTTATAAATGGGTTCTAGCAAAGATATCATCTCTTTTACAGCCTTACCTTTATTTTCCTTCAAAAACTTCCACCCTTGAGCATTAGCATCGGTCTCAGGAAATCTACCATTTAACATCTTTAATAATTCATCATATGCATAATTATACTGCCCCATAGACCCATTAACCTCTAAATATTCCGAAACTAAAGTAGTATAACTCTTGTCTTGAGCATTACTAAAAACAGGAATACTCAAAACAAATAGTAGAATATATTTTAACTGGTTCATGGGTTTCTTTTTAAAATGCATAAAAAATCTCACTTTTGCTGCAAAGTACAAATATAATGGATAATGATATTTACGGAGAAGCACTTTTAGATTATCAAAAAGGAAATTACACAGAAGATATTACCACATTTTTATCTTTAGATGAAGAAGATACTCTTCCTTTACCCTATTTGTTTCGCGATTTTAAAGATATGCCTCCTTTAGAAAAGCAAGCCTTAAAATTATCTAAAGGTACTATTTTAGATATTGGTTGCGGCGCTGGTAGCCACAGTTTAGAACTTCAAAAAAAAGGATTTTCTATTACCTCCATTGATTCCTCAGCAGGTGCTATTGAAGCTTGTACCCTTAGAGGCCTAAAAAATGCTATATGTACGGATTTATACCAATTTAAAAAACCAAAATTTGATACCCTTCTTTTATTAATGAACGGTATTGGCATCGCCGGAAGAATAAACCAATTAGACACCTTTTTTACGCATTTAAAATCTTTACTAAAACCGAATGGTCAAATTTTACTAGATTCTAGTGATATCCTTTATATGTTCGAAAACGATGAAGATGGTGGCTATTGGATTCCAAATGACGTAGATTATTATGGAGAAGTGAGTTTTTACATGAAATATAAAGAAAAAAAAAGCACCACTTTTCCTTGGTTATACCTAGATTACAACACCTTACAAAGAGCTGCTAACTATAATAATTTAGATTGCGAATTGGTTTTTGAAGGAGAACATTATGATTTTTTGGCACGTTTAACACTCTCTTTATAATAGTAAGCACTTGTTATTCGTTACGACTTTATATAAAACGCTTATCTTTAGTATTATGAAGAAGTTTCGATTTTTAAGTGTAATACTCCTATTAGGGTTATTTTTAGCTTGTTCTAAAAAGTCTGCCGATGAAGATGACACAGCAACCAAACTTGTTAATAAAGCTGGTAATTTAAAAGGTTCCGGAGAATCTGCTAATGATATTTTATCGAACACCAATTTTGATAAAATGTTAATAGAAATTGCATACGTTAAAGGCTTTAAACCTAGCGATGGCGCCATGAATTCCTTTACGGCATATTTAAAACAACATTCCTTTAAAGAAAATATAGAACTTTCTTATAAAGAACTAAAATCTCCTAATAAAGAAACTTTAAGCTTAGAAGAAATAAGCGAATTAGAACAAGAAAACCGTACAGCGTATAACGATGGAAAAACTTTAGCCTTCTATATTTATTTTGCAGATGCCCCTTCCGATGAAGATGATGAAGAAGAAGATTTAGTTACACTAGGTGCCGTGTATAGAAATACATCCATGATTATTTATGAAAAAACCATTAAAAAATTGGCTGCAACTAATTTTTCGGTTACCAATGAAGATATAGAAACCCCTACGATAAACCATGAATTTGGACACTTATTAGGCTTAGTAAACTTAGGATTCGAGGACGAACCAAATAGCCCTCTAAAAACAACTATGGTTAATCCTCATGAAGATACCACCGCTGCCAATCATTGTACTACAGAAGGCTGTTTAATGCGAGCTGAATTACAATTCAGCACCTCTAACAAAGGGGCTACTATTTCTTTTAATAGTGGTATTAAAGCTGGTTGTAAATTAAATGCAATTTCCGTACTCCATATGCTGAAAAATAAAAATGCGAAATCTGGTCTTAACACTATTGACTTAGGAGCAGAATGTATTTTAGATTTAAAAGCTAATGGTGGTAGGTAGGTTGTGATGGTTAGAAAGAAAAAATATTTCTGTCAAAAAAATAATATAAAAGAGGTTTTTGGGGAAAAATAAAGCAAAAGACCAAGAGTTAAAATTGAAGCTTTTAAGGAATATTTAAATATTTATGTGTTTGTAATGACACTTTCCACTTAGGATTTGCCATTACATAATCCACAATAAGCGGCACAACTTTATCCTTTACGCTCCATTCTGGTTGCAAATAGAGTATACAATCTTTGTTAGTAAGAGCAGCCTGTTCTTCTGCAAAAATTAAATCGTGCTTATTAAAAACAATTATCTTTAATTCATGCGCCTTATCATACACTTCACCAAATGGTAATTTGTTCTTTTTTGGCGACAAACAAATCCAATCCCAATCTCCGGATAACTTATAGGCACCAGAAGTTTCTATATGGGTTTTTAAATTCTTTTCTTTTAAAGACTTAGTAAGTGGTCCCATATCCCAAGTTAAAGGCTCTCCTCCCGTCACTACTATAGTATCAGAATATTTTGCCGCTTTATCCGCTATACCGCCTATTTCCGTAGGAGGATGTGTTTCCGCATTCCAACTCTCTTTAACATCACACCAATGACAACCGACATCGCAACCACCAACTCTAATAAAATACGCGGCCGTACCTTTATAAAAACCTTCTCCTTGGATTGTATAAAATTCTTCCATCAAAGGAAGCATCTCTCCTTTATTTACTAGTGCTAACACATCTTCATTTACCATTTTGCAAAGATACATCTAAGTTCTTAGATAATTATTCTCGCCAATGGGTTAAATACCGTAAAATCATCTAAATAAAGAAACACTATTACCTTTTAAAACTTCATAGACCTGTCTTAAGGTAGCTCACCCTGTATAATTTAAGAATCGTCTATTAGGTTTTATGTTTAACAAAATTTAACAGCTCAATAAATTCCTATATACCAGAAGCTAAAGCATAAAAGAAGGCATAACTACTATTTTCAAAGCATGCAGACTTTACAATTGCCCAAAAATCCCCTATTTTTATAAAAAAATATTTCATGGCTACCAAAGAGGAGTTCTTTGCACATATAGAAAAAGGGTATACCACCAAAGGAGATTTTATTACCATGGGTGCTGCAATGTTAGAAAACGAAGCAGTAACCAATGCTTTGGTTAAAATTCCTTTAAGAACATTAAACAGACATGGGTTAATTGCTGGCGCTACGGGTACGGGTAAAACAAAAACACTTCAAGTTCTTGCCGAAAATCTATCCGAAAAAGGTATTCCGGTACTGTTAATGGATTTAAAAGGTGATTTAAGTGGCCTTGCTCAACCAAGTCCGGGACATGTCAAAATTAATGAACGTCATGAAAAAATAGGGATTCCGTTTGATGCTAAAGGGTTCCCTGTAGAAATATTATCTCTGTCAGAACAAGATGGTGTAAAACTTAGAGCCACTGTATCTGAATTTGGCCCCATATTACTTTCTAGAATATTAGATTTAACAGAAACCCAAGAAGGGATAGTTGCTGTAGTTTTTAAATATTGTGATGATAACAAATTACCTTTATTAGACCTTAAAGATTTTAAAAAAGTATTACAATACGCCACCGGAACCGGAAAAGCAGAATTTGTTAAAGAATATGGTCGTATTTCCACAAGTTCTACGGGTACTATTCTTAGAAAAATAATTGAATTAGAGCAGCAAGGAGCCGATTTGTTTTTTGGAGAAAAATCTTTTGATGTTGACGACCTAACTAGGATTGATGAAAATGGAAAAGGATATATAAACATTCTTCGTTTAACAGATATTCAAGATAAACCCAAGCTTTTCTCCACATTTATGTTAAGCTTATTGGCTGAGATTTACTCTACCTTTCCGGAGCAAGGAGATAGTGACCGTCCAGAATTGATATTATTTATTGATGAAGCGCACTTAATTTTTAAAGAAGCTTCTAAGGCATTATTAGACCAAATAGAGAGTATTGTAAAACTAATTCGTTCTAAAGGAATAGGACTTTATTTTGTAACTCAAAACCCAACGGATGTTCCTAACGAAGTATTATCGCAATTAGGGCTTAAAGTTCAACACGCCTTGCGTGCTTTTACTGCCAGAGATAGAAAAGCCATTAAACTTACAGCCGAAAATTATCCTGAATCGGATTTTTATGATACCAAAGAAGTTTTAACTTCTTTAGGAATTGGGGAAGCTCTAATTTCTGCTTTAGATGAAAAAGGAAGGCCTACTCCGCTTGCTGCTACACTTTTAAGAGCACCTATGAGTAGAATGGATGTGCTTACTGACAAAGAACTTAAAGAAGCTATTAATAACTCCGCTTTAGTTAAAAAATATAATGAAGATATAGACCGGGAAAGTGCTTATGAAATTCTAAATGAAAAAATAGAAAAAGCAGAAAAAGAAGCGGAAAAAGAAAAAAATAAACCCAGAACAAGAAAAACATCTTCTAGAAGAACTAGTACAAGACAAAACCCAATTATAAAAGTTCTAACAAGTGCCACTTTTATACGCGGCGTTTTAGGAGTACTGAAAAAAGTTATGCGTTAATACCTATGAAAAATATATTAAGAACATTTTGCCTATTAGCCGTTTTGTTGTTTTGTCAATGTCAAAAAGAAAAAGACACCACTTTTTTAATTACTTCGGAACAAATAGGAAAGCTCAAAAAAAATAGCCTAACAAGAGATATAGAACTTATTTACGAGGAAGATTCTATTGTTCGAGATACGGTAAGGGGTAACTTTGGTTCTAATGCCAGTAAAATACAAATTTTTGAAAAAGGTGGAAAAAAATTGCTAACCCTTACCCCTAATAGAGATAGTATTCCTTCTATTGAAAACATACTTATTAACGACCCTAGGTTCACAACAGATAATGGTATAAATACAAAAAGTACTTTTAAAGACATTAAAGAAAAGTATGCTATTAAGAAAATAATTACCTCTTTAAACAATGTGCTAATCCTTTTAAAAGACAGCGACATATACTTTACTATTGACAAGAAAGAATTACCAGAAAATTTACGTTACAAAACAAATACCAATATAGAAGAAGTGCAAATTCCCGATGTTGCAAAAATTAAGTATATGATGATTAGTTGGGATTCTTAAATAAATATATTTTTAATTTATACTTTCGGCAATACGCTTTAACAAAAAAGTTTCCCGTTCAATAGACATTCCTTTTTTATCACTTGTAGCCATTGTCCTTTTATTATGATTAATGGCTTCATGGATATTAACCCATACGGCTTTCATACCATTATTCGTTTCGTAATGTTCCATGTTTGCCGTTCCAAGCTCTTTGTTAACATCGCAAGTATAACAATATGAAATCATATGTTGCACGTCATAACCTGATTTGTACCACGGCCTATACTCTTCATAAAGACCAAAAGGCTTAATGTTTCTAATATTTTTTGCCCCCGTTTCTTCTATAAGCTCCCGTACCATACCTTCTATTTTATCCTCTCCCAAATCCAAACCGCCACCAGGAAGGCTATAGTCTTCATATCTTTCTGTATAAAGCAACAAAATAGTATCTCCTTGAACCGCTATACTCCTTGTAGATAATCTTGTAAAAACAGATTTATTCTCTAAAGTATTTATTTCAGGATGATAATGGGTTTTTAGTTTTTGCATTAAGATGGTTTAGGCTTTCTTTTAAATTCGTAAATAGCAATCTTATATAGGAAAAGACTGCGTCTAGTTACTCGATTGTTACAGGAAACTCATGCGTAGCGCACTAATAAATTCTTGTGTTTTAATCCCAAATTGAACAATTATTTTTATACATTTCTGGATTTATTTCTTGTATTTTCTCAATTTTCAAATTACAAATATAAACAACCTTTACAACTAAATTTGCAGTATTATTTAATATGAAACTTCTCTTTATTTGCCAATATAGTAGGGTTATTCAATTGCATCCACTCGGTGAGTTCTATTAATTTCTCAACATAATTCTTACCAAAAGAAGTTAAACTATACTCTACTCGTATTGGAACTTCCGGGTACATTTCTCTATGTACGTACCCATTACTCTCTAAGGCTTTAAGCCTTTCACTTAATA
The DNA here is from genome assembly GCF_947496775.1 of uncultured Maribacter sp. Classification (GTDB taxonomy): domain Bacteria; phylum Bacteroidota; class Bacteroidia; order Flavobacteriales; family Flavobacteriaceae; genus Maribacter_B. Next base: position 263,936 of record NZ_CANMDU010000001.1, read on the forward strand.
CTTTATTAGATATTCCATAAACATACTTCTTTAGTTTATTAAAACGTAAAATTGGAAAGTAACCCAAATACAAAATAATAAGAATACTCCATTTATCAGAAGATAAAGACAATACATCCCGGATCGTACATAACTCTGGTGGGTTACGGTAATCTATATGCCCAAACATATTTTTTATTTTTTTTGCATTTTTAATATGCTGATTATCAACAATAGTTTCTTTTTCCATACCTAATACATTCTAAGTAACTTCGCAAATTCTAAAAAGTAATTTGTACTTTTAACTCTCTTTACAAGAGTAAGTTACTAAATGTAACCATATGAAAAAACTTTTTTACAAAATACTACCATTAGCATACGGCAAATATTTTGACTTATATGCGCTTTTCTTCCCGAAGAAAACAGCCAAAAAGGCCTTTTATTTCTTTTGCACCATTCGTAAAGGACGAGTATTACCACACCAAAAAGAATTTTTAGACGGTGCAAAAAAAGAAATTATATCCATAGAAAACCATGATATCCAAACCTATCAATGGCCTGGAAGCAAGGAAACGGTCTTACTCGTTCATGGATGGGAAAGCAATACTTTTCGATGGAGAAATCTAATTAAAAAATTAAAAGAAGCAAATTATAATATTATTGCCTTTGATGCTCCAGGTCATGGGTATTCCACAGGAAAATATTTATATGCTCCTTTATACGCCCATGCTATACAGGCTAATATAGACAAACACCAGCCAACACATCTTATTGGACATTCTTTAGGTGGTATGACCGTTATCTATAATGAATATATAAACAAAAACGAATTTATAGATAAGATCGTTACCATAGGTTCCCCTTCTGAGTTTTATAAACTGATGAATAACTACCAAAATATATTAAAGTTTAACAACAGAGTTTTAGTGGCTTTGGATAACTATATAAAAGACCGTTTTGGTTTTCACGTTAAAGATTTTTCAACCTCCGAATATATTAAAAATAATACCAACAAAGGGCTACTTTTCCATGATAAGTTAGATAAAATAGCGCCATATATTGATTCTGAAAATGTCCACAAAAACTGGAAAAATAGTAAATTCGTTACCACCGAAGGCTTAGGCCATTCCATGCATCAAGAAAGTGTAAACGATGAAATTTTAAATTTCTTAAACGAGTAAAAACATACAAAACAGTATTTCTTTTCATTTTACCATTCCGGTACATAATTTAGAAGAATGCTGTACTTTTTCCAAAGACATATTAAACTAACAAACTTTACCAGTACCCATTTCTACGCTGGGCCTCCTTGAAACACCTTGCCACTTTTTGCTAAAGCGTTGCAAGAAAAAAAAGTACTATTTGTTATTGTACCCTACATTAGATTTGAAGGAGAAATAAGAAGACAAGCAACTATATTCTTTTTAGACCCTCTGGTAATGCTTTAGAATTTAAATCTTAAAAATACATCTCCACTATTTACTACATAAAATCCGCTACTTTGCCCCTCCTTTAAGCTTAGTTCTTAAAACAATGTAAACACTATAAAATGCTCCAAACAGTAATGCTATTTTTCCTTTATAAAAAATCATTTCTTGCGAATAATCCCCTTCTATAATTAAGGAAATTATAACAAACAAAACCATTGCTACAAGAACTTGAATTACCACTTTTTTCGCATCCATTTTAATTAGTTTTGATGAAAAGTATCGGACACAAACTGCAATACTTTTGGCAAAGCCGAACGCCAATACACCCAACTATGTGCTCCTTCTCGGACTCTATACTCATGCGGAATACCCTTCTTTTTCATGGCAATATGCACTAAGCTATTCCCTTCATACAAAAAATCATCATCACCACAATCTATATACCACTTTACAGACTTTATTTGCTCAACAGGCTTAGATTCTAATAAATTCAAAGCATTATAATTTTCAAAATAGCTTTGTATCTCTTCTTCTGTATAGGATTTACCCATCCTTGTTATTTGTGTTTTTAAATCTTCTATAGTTAAAGGCCCCACATAAGCACTTAATGGACAAGAAGAAGAAAATAATTCTGGATGACGAAGTGCATACATAAAACTACCGCCACCTCCCATAGACAATCCTGCTACAGCTCTATATCTTTTTTCTTTTTTGATTCGATATTTTTTCTCTACATAAGGCATAAATTCTTCAAAAAAGAAATCCTCATATTTCCAATCTCCTACATTAAAATACCCTCTTTCTCCAGTATTAGCATCAGGCATTATAATAATCATAGAAGTTGCAATACCTTCTTTAATACTTTCATCCGTAATGCGTAACACCTCTCCAAACTGTATCCAGCCTGTTTGGTCATCCCCTGCTCCATGCAATAAATAAAGTACCGGATAGCTACGTTCTGAAGTGTCATAATCTGGAGGTAAATAAACCGCATATTTACGTTCTCCTTTTAATATTTTACTTGGCATTTTTAGTTCATCGTAAACTTTTCCTGTTTGGCTATAACAAGATATAGTCATTGCAAAACAAAGAATTACTATTGCTTCAAGAGTTTTCATTTTTATATATTTTTATCATAAAAAGATACTCCTTTTTGCAACAAAAAAAATTTAAAACACTTTTCTTTACTAAACTTTAACATGTAATTGCTATTTTTTATAAAACACTCAAAGCAAAGCTAAAATATAGCACCTTTACTTTTTAATACAATACCCCTATAATCTTAAAGGAAAGCACTTAGAAATAACTCTTATACCATAAAAAAAGAAAGCCCTAAGGGAATCCTTAGGGCTTTATAAATTTTAAAAATTATTTATGCTTTAGAAGCTCTATGTCTTTCTCTTGCAAGCAATGTATTTTTAAGTAACATTGCAATAGTCATGGGCCCAACTCCGCCAGGTACAGGAGTTATAAAAGACGCTTTTTTACTTACGTTTTCAAAATCTACATCTCCTGTAATACGGTATCCTCTAGGTTTAGATTCGTCTGGTACACGTGTAATACCAACATCTATAACTACAGCATCATCTTTTACCATTTCTGCTTTTAAGAAGTTAGGAACTCCTAGGGCCGATATTACAATATCTGCTTGCGATATTATTTGCGTAATATTCTTTGTTCTACTATGCGTTAAAGTTACTGTAGAGTTTCCGGGCCATCCTTTTCTTCCCATTAAAATACTCATTGGACGACCAACAATATGACTTCTACCAATTACAACGGTATGTTTTCCTTGTGTATCTACTTTATAGCGTTCTAATAACTCTAATATACCAAAAGGCGTAGCCGGGATAAAAGTACTCATATCTAATGCCATTTTACCGAAATTAGTTGGATGAAAACCGTCTACATCTTTATCTGGATCAACAGCTAATAAAACTTTCTGTTCGTTTATTTGAGGAGGTAATGGCAATTGAATAATAAAACCATCAATATCTTCATTCTGGTTTAATTCTTCTATTTTATTAAGTAATTCAATTTCCGAAGTGGTACTAGGCAATTGCACCAAAGTAGATTCAAAACCAATACGCTCACAAGAACGTACTTTACTACCTACATAAGTTAAACTAGCCCCATCATTACCTACCAAAACAGCAGCTAAATGCGGAACTTTTTCTCCTCTCTCTTTCATTTTTGCTACCTCAGCAGCAATTTCATCTTTAATTTCGTTCGATACTTTTTTACCGTCTAGTAGTTCCATTATTACAATTTTATAATCGCTTCCGGCTCTTTTTAGGAAGGCTTTTATATTTTAATTTATTACTCTTTTTAATTTCGAAAATTATATAATTATTTCATTCCTTTCATGTTACTCATCATCTGCATCATCTTTTTACCGCCACCGCCTTGCATCATTTTCATCATCTTGCTCATTTGGTCAAACTGCTTTAATAATTGGTTTACTTCTTGAATATTACGTCCACTACCTTTAGCGATACGTTTTTTACGGCTAGCATTCAAAGAAGAAGGTGTAGATCTTTCACTTGGGGTCATGGAATGAATAATAGCTTCTATGTGTTTAAAAGCATCGTCATCGATATCTAATCCTTTTAGTGCTTTTCCTGCACCAGGTATCATTCCCATTAAATCTTTAATGTTACCCATTTTTTTGATTTGCTGAATCTGTTTCAAGAAATCATCAAAACCAAACTTATTTTTTGCTATTTTCTTTTGAATCTTACGAGCTTCTTCCTCATCGAACTGCTCTTGCGCACGTTCTACTAAGGAAATAACATCTCCCATTCCGAGAATACGTTCTGCCATACGAGATGGATGAAAAACATCTATTGCTTCCATTTTCTCCCCTGTACCAATAAACTTTATAGGTTTATCTACTACCGACTTAATAGAAATAGCAGCACCACCACGAGTATCCCCATCTAACTTGGTAAGAATAACACCGTCAAAATTAAGAATATCGTTAAAAGCCTTTGCTGTATTTACAGCATCTTGCCCTGTCATAGCATCGACAACGAACAATGTTTCTTGGGGTTGTATGGCTTTATGAATATTGGAGATTTCCTCCATCATTCTTTCATCTACAGCAAGACGACCAGCGGTATCAATAATTACCACATCATTACCATTTGCTTTTGCTTGTGCTATACCTGCTTGTGCAATGGCAACTGGATCGCTATTGTCTTTATCGGAATATACCTCCACATCTATTTGCGCTCCAACTACATGTAATTGATCAATAGCCGCAGGACGGTATACATCACAAGCTACCAATAGCGGTTTTTTAGATTTCTTAGTCTTTAAAAAGTTTGCCAGTTTACCAGAAAAAGTAGTCTTACCAGAACCTTGCAAACCAGACATTAAAACTATAGATGGTTTTCCTGAAAGGTTTATACCTTCGGTTTCTCCACCCATTAGTAGCGTTAACTCATCTTTTACAATCTTAACCATTAACTGGCCTGGTTGTAAAGTTGTAAGTACATCGGAACCTAATGCTTTTTCTTTTACCTTATTGGTAAATTCTTTTGCTATTTTAAAGTTAACATCGGCATCTAAAAGAGCTCTACGAACTTCTTTTGTTGTTTCTGCAACGTTTATTTCGGTAATCTGGCCATGTCCTTTAAGAACGTGGAGTGCTTTATCTAGCTTTTCACTTAAATTATCAAACATCTTCTTACTTTATTAACAGGGAAGGCAAATTTAACAATATCCGCCGTAAGTGGGTAGTTTCCACAGAAAAATATGCCCATCAAAAAAGCGCATATCGTTAAAATATGCGCTTTTCTTAAAAATGTGGGGCAAAAAAGGTTTAATTTTTTCGAAAACTTAGAATTTCAGTTTCCCCAATACTACTATTATTTTCCAAGTTTATAGTAACATTCGAATAATCATCTATTTCCCAATCATTTGCTAACTCAGCTAGCTCTTCTGGTGTACTAAAAAAAAGCTCTAATCTAATTAAATTATATTCTGGATTAGATAAAACCCATGCTCCAGAAACAGAAACACTTCCATTTACAACCCCTACTGTTCCGTTTGCATTAAAAGTAAATATGTAATTCGCATAATTGACAGTTTCATCTATAGTAGCTTTACTATAGCTTTCTACTTGCCATGTATCTTGCGTAAGTACTCTAGTGATGCCTTCTATATCTATCACCTTGGCAGGCTCTACAGAATCATCCTTAGATTCACAAGAAACAAATACAAAATAAAATAGAGCTATAGGTATTAACGCTAATCTGCTTTTAATAAAACCAACCATAATTTTCCTTTATAAGAAAACGAAAAAGGCACGCTACTCATTGTTGCGTGCCTGTTAATTTTACTATAATTTCTCGAACACTAAATGATCATAACCACTATCATTATAATGCTTTAATTCTAATCTATTTTCTTCTACTTCTAGAATTTTATAATCATTTGCGAGTGGATAAAAATTATTTTCCGTCCCAAAGTTTAAAATCATTTCTAATTGTTCTTCACTATTTCTGTAAACAAACCATCTTCCTGTACTTACTTCTACCTGATTTGGATTATAGACAGTAATCTTTCCATTTGGTCCAAATGTAAAACTGTAGTTTGTATAGCTCTCTGTAGATGGATCTTGATTTTCAGAGAATAAAGCAATTTCCCATTGCGATTCATTAAACAATCCTCTTATCCAAACTACATCTTCATCGTTAACATCGTTATCGCAGTTTCTTTCTAAAATTAACTCGTAATCCGTACCTGGAATCTCAAATTTTAATCTATCATCTCTTAAATCTGACAAAGGCCATTCGAAACTAACTCCTGGCTCATTACCCATTGTAATTGCCATTACCAAACGCCCTTGATTATTTTGTGCTATTTCCCAAGAACCTTCTGAAGAAACATCTCCGCTGCTTAAGGTAACAACGCCTTCTGCCATAAAATTAAATTCATATCCTAATAAACGATCTATTTCCTGACCATCTCTATGCACTTTTTTAATAATCCAACTACATTCCTTAAGCACTTCTCTTAATGTATTTGGGTCTTGGTTTAAGATATTACAAGCTTTTTTCATAATAATCTTATTCGCACCGTCTACAAACAATTTAATCTTACCATCCCCAATCTCATATACGAACCACTCTAAAGAGAAATCTACTAAATCATTAAACTCTAATTTCAATAGCACTCTGTTCTCTCCTACTCTGGTAGTCCATGTTCCTTCTACTGCATTCCCTTCTCTATCAAAAGCTTTTACACTTCCATCTTCTTTAAAGTTCATTGCATATTCAAAATACTGCTCTGTTTGATCTTGATCATTTCTGTTAACCTCATGTATTAACCAAGGACACATTACTAAATAGTTATCTAAACGTTCTTTAGAGAAATCATCATCATTATGATCATTATCGTCATCTTCATCACAAGCTTCTTTTGCACTTTCGATAGCTCTTGCTAATTCTGCATTGTTATTTACAACCATCTCTGAACCATCATATAACTTTAAAGTAATAGGAAAATCCATACTTACTAATTGGTTCTCTTCTAAGTTTCCAAAAAACCTTCTTAATTGTTTATCACTTTCTACTGTAGCACTTCCTGTTTGTTGTTGGTTTATATCAAAACTGTACACTTTAATTGGGTATACAAAATCAATACACTCTATATCATCATCACCACCACCTTCTATACAGTCCTTAGCCTTTTCTCTTAATTCTTCCTTACTATTAATTACGATTTCTGTAAAATCTGCTAGCGTTACAGTTATAGGAAATAGTATGTTTACAATATCTTCATCTACATCTAACTTATCTAGAATTTCTTCTATAGTTTCTAAATCATCTTTCGAATCTATGTTAACTTCTAATCCGTTTACATTAACAGTATAAGGGAATTCAATAGCAAAACAACTAACGCCGTCTACAATATTATCAAAAGAACCGTCTTGCGAAGAGGTATCTTTTATAAGCTTAGCCGCAGCCGATGTAGAGGATATAGCTTCTGTTTCTTCTCCTGTTGTTAATTCTTCAAATTCATCTTGACATGAAGTAAAAGATAATGCAAGGACTAATAAGCTTGCGAATAATGTAGTTTTAAAAAACTTTTTCATAACGATTTGGATTTTTTTTTGTTTCTATATTTCTAAAACAATCCACTTTTAAAATACCCTACCCAAAATATTTAATTTTTTTAAAATATCTTTGAGACAAAACCAATCCATTGAATAACAACGAACAAGATAATGTCTGTAAGGAAGAGGTATTTAGCACTTTATTTTCTTCTCATTCTAAAACGGTATTTAACTACATATATTATAAGTTTGGCAACGAAGAAAAAGCCTATGACGCTGTACAAGAAGCTTTTGTAAAGTTATGGGAAAACTGTGGTAAGGTAACACCTTCTAAAGCTAAGTCTTACGTATATACTGTAGCTAACAATTTATATTTAAATGTTATTAAGTCAGAAAAAGTACGATTAAAGCATAGAGACAAAGTGGTTACTACTACGAATGAGTCTCCCGAGTTTTTAATGGAAGAGGACCAGTTTAAAGAAAAATTACAAAACGCTTTAGACAGCTTACCAGAAAACCAACGCACTACTTTTTTATTAAATAGAATAGACGGAAAAAAATATAAAGAGATTGCTGAAATGGAAGGTGTAAGTGTAAAAGCAATTGAAAAGAGAATGCATTTAGCGCTTAAGGCATTACGTGAAAAAATTGATGGAATTTGATAAAAAGAGTTAAAAAAAAAGAGTTAAGAAGCAAGGTTACGTACTCTGTACTAATTAGTAAATACTTTGAGACTTTGAACCAAAAATTAAAAAAGTAGGGTATTTACCTCTAAAGGTGTTATAAATATATAAAGCTAAAAATGATGCAAGAAAATTACTTGGCAAAATGGCTAAATAATGAGCTAACGGATGCAGAACTCGTGGAATTTAAAAAGTCCGAGGAGTATACTTCCTATGTAAAAATCAAAGAAGCTTCTTCTACCTTAGAAGCTCCTTCTTTTGATTTGGATGCGGCTTGGGAAGAACATAAGAACAAACGTAATAAGGAGCAACCTAAAGTTGTAACATTACAGCCATACAAACGCTTTTTACAACTTGCAGCGGCAGTTGCCGTATTATTAGTAGCTTCTTATTTTTATTTAGGTACTTTAGACCAATCTATTAGCACCCAGTATGCTGAAAACAAAGAAGTAATTTTACCTGATTCTTCTGAAATTGTATTAAATGCAGAATCTTCGATTAGTTATAGCGAAAAAAATTGGGATAAAGAGCGTAATATTTCTTTACAAGGAGAGGCATATTTTAAAGTAGCTAAGGGAAAACGATTTACAGTAGCTACCGAAAGTGGAACCGTTGCCGTTTTAGGAACGCAATTTAATGTAGAAAACAGAAATGGCTTTTTTGAAGTAACATGTTTTGAAGGTTTAGTGAGTGTAACTTTTAATAATAAAGAAACGAAACTCCCAGCAGGCTCTTCTTTCCTTGTTATAAATGGAAAAGAAGTTTCTGTAAGTGGTCCCGATACTACTACCCCCTCTTGGGTAAACAAAGAAAGTTCTTTTAAAAGTATTCCATTACAATTTGTCTTAAATGAACTTCAAAGGCAACATAATGTAATAGTAGAAACTAAAGATATAGACACATCACAACTTTTCACTGGTACTTTTAGTAATACAGAAATTTATGTTGCACTTCAAAGTATAAGTGTTCCTACTCAATTAAAGTTTAAATTAGAGGGGAATAAAGTGGTTTTCTATGCTAAGAATGCAGAATAAAAGAATAGCGGTTCTACTTTTTCACGTACTTCTATTATGTTTTATTTGCATAGGAAGTGCGCAGGAAGGAAGTATCTCTTCTATTCCTTTAAAAACGCACTTAAAAACCATAGAAAAGACATTTAATATAAAATTTTCTTTTATAGACGATGCCGTAACAGGCATTACTATTATTCCGGATAGCAAAAATACTCTAGAAACGCATTTAGACTATATCTCACAGCAAACTAAATTAGAGATTAAAAGGCTAAGTGATAGATATTATGCTATTTCTAAAAAGACCACTTTAAATATTTGCGGGCAGATACTAGATAATTATAAAAGTAAACCTTTAGCAGGAGCAACCATACAAGTTATAAACACAGCAACAGCTACTATTGCCGATGAAAATGGAATATTTGAGTTATCCAATATTCCTTTAGGTGCGTTACTTCAAATAAAATTTCTTGGCTATAAACCCCTATTTATACAAGCAGACGCTCTTACGCAACAACCATCTTGCACCAAAATAGCATTAGCTTTAAAATACCAACAACTAAAAGAAGTTATTGTATATCAATTTCTTACTACTGGATTACAAAAAAATACGGATGGTAGTATTACCATAAATGCTAGCGATTTTGGAATACTTCCAGGACAAATAGAGCCCGATATTCTAAAAACCATACAAGCCTTACCTGGTATAAAAAGTATAGATGAAACGGTTTCCGATATTAATATTAGAGGAGGCACCAATGACCAAAACCTTATGCTATGGGATGGCATTAAAATGTACCAATCTGGACACTTCTTTGGTTTAATATCTGCCTTTAACCCCTATTTAACAGAAAACATCGTTAGTATAAAAAACGGTACAAGTGCGCAATATGGTGATGGTGTTAGTGGTGTACTCAGTATGCAAACAAAAGACAAGTTAACCGATTCTTTTTTTGGCGGAGCAGGCATCAATTTTATAAGCGGCGATGCCTTTGGACAAATTCCTGTTACAGATAAAATTGCAGTACAATTTTCCGGAAGACGCTCGGCCACGGATTTTTTTAATTCTCCTACCTACGACCAATTTTTCGATAAAGTTTTTCAAGACAGTAAAATTGTAGAAACTCCTACAGAACGAGATATAAAACGCGATGCTAATTTTTATTTCTATGATTTTACAGGAAAACTTCTGTACAATATTAACGACAATCATAAACTTAGATGGAGTTTTATAAATATAGGTAACACTTTAGATTTTACGGAAACGCAAAGCAATGCGCCATTTTCCGAAAGTAGTTTAGACCAAACAAACCTCTCTTTTGGTAGCTCTTTAAAAAGTAGTTGGGGCAATTATTTTTCTACAGATTTGAATATATATTACACGCAATATAAGTTGAAAGCTCAAAATAACGCAATACCTGTAAGCCAAAAACTTGCTCAAGAAAATGAGGTATTAGAAACTGCTATTAAATTAACTACCAAATACCAACCAAATGATAATTTTCATTGGTTAAACGGATACAACTTTAATGAAGTAGGTATTACCAATTTTACTTTTGTAACCCAACCGCCATTTACCAGTAATATAAAAGGAGTAATACGCACTCATGCATTATTCTCAGAAGTTGATTACAGCTCTCCTAATGACAAGTTCCATGCGACCCTTGGTGGTAGGTTAAACTTAATAGAAAATATAAACACCTTTTCTGAAACCATTTTAGAACCTAGGATAAACCTCAGCTATGCCGTACATGATTTTGTAAAATTAGAAGCGCAAGGTGAATTTAAAAGTCAAAGTACCAATCAGGTTATAGATTTGGAACAGAATTTTCTGGGCATAGAGAAAAGAAGATGGGTATTATCCGATGGTGAGCAACTCCCAATTACCAAAAGTAAACAAGGCTCTCTGGGAATTAATTACGACCATCATAATTTATATATTGGACTGGAAGGTTTTTATAAAGAAGTTAAAGGAATTAGTACTGCTACGCAGGGTTTTCAAAACCAAAATCAGTTTCATGGCGAAATTGGACAGTACGCTATTAAAGGAATAGAGTTTTTAATCAATACAAAAAACAAATATTACAGTGCTTGGCTTAGTTACGCTTACAATAAAAACGACTATACTTTTAAAACCTTATCTCCTAGTAATTTTCCAAACAATTTAGATATAAGACACACCGCCACTCTAGCGGGAACCTATAATTACAAAAACCTAAAACTAGGTCTAGGATTTACATATAGAAGTGGTACACCTTATACCAAACCTCAAGAAGGAGATGCGGCAATAAATCAAAACTTTTTTCCCGCGCAAATTAACTACCAAGAAGCCAATAGTAGCAGACTACCAGAATATACACGTGCCGATGCCTCTGCAACCTATAATTTTAAGTTAAACCAAAAACTTAATGCCGTAGTCGGCGCATCTATTTTAAATTTTACAGGTAAAGAGAATATTTTAAATACTTATTATAGAGTAAATACAGATAATGAAATTGAAACCGTACAACGACTTTCTCTTGGTGTAACCCCTAATTTTAGTTTTAGAATTCTTTTTTAGTTTTGTTTTAAGAAATAGATACCAATATTTATTTTAGATTTATAAAAATTACTTTCATTCTTAAAAAATGCCTTACGAATTATTAAAGAATAACATAAAAAAAAATATATCCGTTTCAGATGCGGAACTAAATTCTATTTGCTCCCCTTTTAGGGCTTCCGATGTAAAAAAAGGAGATTTTTTACTTACCCAAGGTAGCGCCTGCACATTTGAGGGTTTTGTCACGGAAGGCTGTTTTAAAATTTTTACATTAGATAAAAAAGGAAATGAAAACATCTTGTATTTTGCCGTAAAAGATTGGTGGTTAATTGACACTGACAGTTTTATGAACCGCACTCCCTCCGACCTAAATATGCAAGCATTAGAAGACTCTACCGTTTTAATGATAGATAAATCTAGTAAGGAAAAGTTATATCATGAATTTTCGATCGTAGAAAAACTTTTTCGTATTATGAGTCAAAAAGCAATAACCGCTTGGCAAAGAAGATTAATACGTAATCATTCTTTAACTGCAAAAGAAAGGTACCTCCATTTTGTATCTACCTACCCCAATATCACCTCTAAATTAACAGATAGGCAAATAGCTTCTTATCTTGGAATAACCCATGAATTTTTAAGTAAAATTAAGAGAAAAGCAATCGCTAAAGAATAGTACTTTTACATACTAGCAACGTTAGTTCCTAACGGATAATTAAACTAACCTTTTTTGCCCAGCGACCATCCATTATAACTAAATTTCTTCTTTTTACCTATGAAAAAAGTAGGATTAATTACACAAATCTTGTGTAAAAAAGGCAATATAAAGATCATATTAAAGTTATTAAACTCCAACTTAACCTGTAAAACCTACATATAATGAAACATCTATATTCTATTAGTTGTTTATTTTTCTTGTTTTATACTTCCATTTATTCTCAAAAAAATGTTAGCCCATTACCCCAGGATATAGAAAAAGCGGACTCTTTTAAAGAAATCTACCCAGAAGACAATGTCGTTATTGTAAATAGTACCGAAAAAATAACATTTGATTATAACGAAAAAACGCAATTAGTTACCGTAGAGAAAGACCTCAATGAAGAACTAATGAATATTAATGAAAGGTCCGATATTCAAAAATATGTTTTTTATGATAATACTTCCTCTGTAACGGTATTTAATACCAGGTATAGAAACTCTAAAGTGGTTCATTTTCCAAAGAAAGATGAATTTTATACTAGCGGCGATATTTTTTATAACGATGCTCGTGTAAAATACATGGCTATAGATTTTCCTGTAAAAGGATTTAAATATTTATTTCATTTAAAGAAAGAATATACCGATTCTAAATATTTTACTCAAGTATCTTTAATAGACGAGTATCCTACCATAAACAAATCGGTTTCTTTTATGGTTCCAGATTGGCTTCATGTAGATTTATTAGAGTTTAATTTTGATGGCTTTGAAATTGAAAAGGAAGAAAAATATAATGACAAGCTAAAAGCTACAGAACATATTTTTACTATAAAAAACATTCCTTCTTTAACCGATGAAAGTAATACACCGGGACCTTCCAAAATAAATCCTCATATTCTTGTTGTGGCCAAGTCTATGCAAAAAGATGGGCAAACTATTACCTTGTTTTCTGAAACCAAACAATTATATAGCTGGTACAAATCTTTGGTAGATAGTATGGATGAAGATACAACTATCTTAAAATCTAAAGTAAACCAGCTTACAAAAAATGCCACTACAGAAGAAGAAAAAATAAAAAACATTTACTATTGGGTACAAGATAACATACGATATATAGCTTTTGAAGATGGCATTGCTGGTTTTAAGCCAGACGAGTCTCAAAACGTATTTAAAAAACGATATGGCGATTGTAAGGGAATGGCAAACCTAACCAAACAAATGCTTAAAATTGCTGGCTTCGATGCACGCCTTACGTGGATTGGTACCAAAAGAATTGGTTACGATTATTCTATCCCAAGCTTAGCTGTAGATAACCATATGATATGTACTCTCTTACATAACGGAAAACGCTATTTTCTAGATAGTACAGAAAAATATAACTCTTTTGGCTCCTATGCAGAAAGAATCCAAGGAAGACCCGTATTAATTGAAAATGGCGAGGAATATATATTAGATACTGTGCCTGTAGAAAATGTTGCTCAAAACAAAAAATCTACCGTTATGGAACTTCATATTGCAGATGAAGCCCTAGAAGGTACTGTAAAACAAGTTTTTGCTGGAGAAAGTAGAGCAAGTTTATTAAATGGCTACAATGCACTTAAAGACCATAAAAAGGAAGAAGTTCTAAAATACTACTTAACTAACGGAGATAAAAATTGCGGCATAAACTCTATAGAAACCTCCAATTTAGAAGACAGAGATAATACTATTAATATAAATTATAACATCTCTTTAAAAAACAAAGTATCTACCTATGAAGATGATATTTATATAGATTTAGAATATGGTAAACATTACAAAAACATAGACCTTAGTAAAAGAAATCACGATCTAGAATTTCCTTATAAAGCTAACGTAGAATTTACTACTATTCTACATCTTCCAAAAGGGTATTATGTAAAAAATATGCCCAAGGGAATAAACCATAAGACAGAAGATTTTAATGTAGCTATATCCTTTACAGAAAAAGCAAATACTATAATCTATACTAAGAAGTTCATATTCAAAAATGCTGCTATAACCAAAGCATCTTTTACGGAATGGAATACTGTTTCTTCTGCCCTAAAAAAAATCTATAAAGAACAAATAGTTGTAACCAAAAACCAAAAATTAACCTCCCGATGATTAAAAAACACCTATTCTTATTACCTATAGTTTTATTTTCAGCAATTAGCGTTTTTGCACAAAGTAAAAAAGAGCTCGAAATAAAAGCCTCCATTTGGGGAGAAAACGATACACAAAAAGGAAATATAGATATCCCTGAAAAATGGCAAAACGAATCTGCCGTAGTTCTGTATAAGGAATATTTTTATGACTTTCATAAATTTTCAACCGCTGTTACATACAAACATTCCTATAGAAAACGTGTTAAATTATTAGATAAAGCTTCTATAGAGGATTATTCTGAATTTACCTTTACTAAAAAGTTCGCGGTAAATAAAGGGTGGATAAAAAGAGGAAAAAACTATGTCGGCATAAAAATAATTAAGCCAGATGGTACAGAAAGAGAAATAGAAGTAGATAAAGAAGCTGTAAAAACAGACGATGAATATAAAATTGCTATTTCTGGTTTAGAAAAAGGAGATATTTTAGATTACTACATCTACAGTATAGAGCCCTTTAAACAAGGCCACGGTTATACTTTTGACCCAGTAACCAAAATTATTAGCGATGACTATCCTATAAAAAAAATGGCCTTGCATTTACATACGGAAAATGATTTCTATGTAAAGTTTAATAGTTACAATGGTGCTCCTAAATTACAAGAAATAGCCACCGATAAAAAAAGTGAAAAACAATATTATCTAGAAGCTGAAGATATTGACAAAAATGACTTTCCTTATTGGTACTACCCTTTACAAGAATTACCTCATTATAAGTTTCAGGTAACTTTTGCTAGAAAAGGACATCACAAAAATGATATTTTCGAATTTATATCTCCAGAACAAGGCGTAGTAAAGACCAATAATACTAAAGAAGATGTTATTGACTTATACAAAGAAAAGTTCAGACTTGGAATGCCTTTTTCTTATAAAGGACTAATAAAACTTCTTAATGAAAAAGAATTATCTAAAGAAGGGAAGGTTAGAGAAGCCTATTACCGCATAAGACATTATTACTTAACACAATACATAGAAAAATCCGTATATTCTAGTGCTAAAATTATACCTGGTATTTTTTATACATATCCTGCGGATCTTGTTTATAAATTATCTAACGATAATAACTATAGGCTAGGAGAGTTCCTTTATCAAGCTAAAATCCCTTATAGTATTGTTACTGCAACACCAAGAAGTTATGGCTCTATGAAAAATAATCTTTTTAAAAGTGACATAACCACTTTCTTAGCTGTGGAAGTTGAAGGCAAAACAATTTATTTACCGCCTTTAAACTTTCATTCAAATATTGATGAAATTAGTTATGGATTAGAAAATAGTGAAGGGTATAATATGCATGTCGATATGAGACATAATAAAATAAAAAGTATACATAATCATCAGATACCTTCTTCTACTTATAAAGATAACGGAACTAAAGAACATAGCACTTTATCTTTTAATGAAGATATGGATGCTCTTATAGTTACCAAAACTACAAACCACTTTGGACATAGTAAAACCAAAACTCAGGATGATATTTTAATGTATTATGACTATATCTATGAGGACTACGAAAGATTTGGCACACGGACCTATGTTGAAAAAAACGTAAAAAAAGAGAAAGACAAAAAACGTATTAATGCAGAAGCGGCGGCCTTAGTAAAAAAAATAAAGAAAAACCAAGCTAAATATATAGAGGAACAAACCGAAGATCAATATGATTTTTCTGTAGAAGACCATGAATTTACCATAGCAAATACAGGTAGGTATGGTGTTAAACAGCCATTAGTTTTAGAAGAAAAATTTAATATTACAGAGCATTTAATAAAAAAGGCAGGTCCTAATTATTTAATAGAAATAGGCAAACTTATTGGCGGACAAGTAACTCTTACCGAGGAAGAAAAAAATAGAACCAATAATATTTACATGAACTTTCCTAGGTCTTTTGTAAATGAAATAGAATTTACCATACCTAGTGGATATGTAGTTGGCGCACTAGATAAATTAAATATCAGTGTAGAAAATGAAACTGGTGGTTTCATTAGCACAGCAACTGTAGAAGATAGTATTTTAAAAATAAGAACCGAAAAATACTACGCCAACTATTATGAGCCCAATACCAACTGGTCTAAAATGGTACAGTTTTTAGAAGCCGCTTACCAATATACCCAAGAGAAAATAATCTTAAAAAAAGCAGCATTATAAAAAACAAAAAGGTCTAAAACATATTATGTTTTAGACCTTTTTTCTTTTCCAATTTTAATAGCCTCATCTTACAATTCCTAAAATTTAATTACGTAAGCGGCTAATCATGGATTAAAACCTAGTAAGGTTATGCGGTCATAAATCATTTTTATTTATACCAAATTTGCTATTACCAGAATATCCCTGTACATAAGCATCAGTCTCATATAATTTTATAGAAAGACTACATATATAATGGCTTTTAATAAACTTTTTAGTTACTTCTTATTTTTAGTTAAATACATGTTGTTCATAGTCTATCCACCATTTTGCAATATCTACTTTTGGTTTTCTACAAATGTAAAGTGGTATTCCATTTTCCTCCCCTATTGCATATTTATGAGTTATAATTTTCACTAGTTCAACTTCATCGAATACATATTCAACTGATTGTTTTTCATTCCCTAAACTTATCCAAACCTCCGCATCTTTATTACGGTAACCCCAAGTCCAAAAACTTCCATGTCTGCTTATCGGGTTTGGAAGACCGTATTTATTTCCTAATATTTTAAGTGCGCCGGCCTCTCCGTAATTCTCAACCCATAAAACACAATTGTTTTTTTCTTTAGCCGGCAACGCTTGGTATACACTATCTACCAATTTTACCTGCTCTTCCCAACCAAACATATCTGCATAATCTCCTGTTAATTCTACACGCCCATTTTGCTCTTTTTTTTGACTATATTTCACATACTTATTGATCGGCAAAACTGGAGTAAGTTCTGGAATAAAGTAAACCGAAGGAATCAAAATAACTGCAGCTATAATATAAACCCAATTTGGTTTTTTTTGTAATAAAGTTTCAACTTTTACCGCTCCAGCTGCAAAAAGAATCGGATAAATAGCAAACACATAATACGCTTTAGAATTAAGCAACCACATAGTAACAAAAATCACTAATGATGCTATTCCTATTGACCTATATTTTTTCAAATTTCTGCCAAATATCAAAGCAAATAACCCAAAAAGACTAATCGTTAATGTAAACGGAAAATTCAATTGCTCTAGACCAAATTCCATAGGCTTTATAGTATCCAATTGATTTTCATTTAGCGCATGTAAATGTTGAAAAAGGGGAAAATTATTTTGAATCTGCCAAATAATATTGGGCGAGAAAATAAGCAATGAAATCAATACCGATATATACAACCATTTATTTTTAAATAAGCTACCTTTTTGATAAAAAAACAACCCAACAAATAGTCCAAAAGCCCAAACTACTATGGTGTATTTATTCATTAATCCTACCCCAAAAGTTATTCCTAAAAGAATTAAAAAAAAATTGTTTTGTACGTTTATAAACCTAATAATAAAATAAAACCCTAAAGTCCAGAATAATTGGTCGAATGCAACAGGTTGAAATAAAGTATGATTACGATAAAAAGGCAGAAATGCCAAAACGCTTATTCCGGCTACTAAAATAGCTTTTGATTTTCCCCCAAGTTCCTTAACCATTAAACAACACAAAACTAAAATTGCAATACCCGCAAGTGTTGGAAAAAGACGTACTCCTATAAGGGAATACCCAAAAAGCCAATACGATATTTTCCCTATTACGGCAATAAGAGGTGGAAACTCCATAAATCCCCAATCCAAATGCTCACTAACGGATAAGTGTAGTAATTCATCCCTATGGAAGCCATAATTTCTATTTCCAAGCAACTGAATTATAAATTTAACAATAGATAAAAATAGAATTATTGGTACATATTTTTTCATTGATGAATTAGATTGATGATGTCAAATGCACTACAATTTAAACATATATAACCATAGATAAAAAGTACAATCATAAATAAAATAAAACACGAAAAATTTAAACCTTTTTTCTTTTCCCTTCTAGGCCTACGGCGTCATTTTATAAAACCCAAAGTTTAGCATGCGCAATAGAATACCATACAGTTTCGGGAATTGTCTTTTAAACTCATCCGGCGTCTCAACAAAATTCTCTACCGAAACAGCAAAAAATTCGTGAATATTGGTTTTTCCGTATTGTCTAAAATAACCTGTACTATCTACCTTAGCGATAAAGGTAACATCATGAAAGAGTTTGTGAATACGTCGCATTCCGAACATAAAAATATAGGACCTAATATTTAACTTATTCGCTATGTTAAAACTAATAGCATGCGAAAACTCATGCACCGCCAAATTAATATTATCATTAGGAATCTTAAATCCGTGTAATAAATATTCTTCGGAAAAAATTAGCGTTTTTAAATTAGGATTATATTCGCCGTAATGGTCCTTTTTAGTAAATTTAGAATAATATGCTTTAGGGTATACCATTATTTTCTCTACGGAGAGAATAAGAAAATCTGCCATTCCTAAAGTGAGCATAACTGCTGTAGCACTTAATAAAAGAGTAATTTTTTCTTTCTCTATTACATCTTCATGAAAAAGCATCTTTTTGCGGTTTCTAAAACGCACCACGCGTTTTCTAAAACGCTCTTTTTCTCTCCTGCTTAAATGATTGTAAAAAGGGAGGTTATTTTGTATAGCACGCTCCTCTTGCGCCGTTAAAGGAGGTATTCTTTTAAACGGATTCAGAAAAAATAAATCTAATGTATAATAAATAATATATAACAGATACCCTAAAATAAAAGCTACCGCTCCAAATCCAAAAATATCTATTCCATCCATGTATTCCCTTTTTGCAGCTATTCGTATAATATAAAACTCTGTTATTCTCGATATACCTCTTCTATTGTAGAAGTATTAAAACCAACGAGTTTTACATACGTTCCGGCACTTCTACCCCTAACAAAGAAAAAGCATCTTGAATTACCTTGCTTACTTTACTAGAAAGCTGTACTCTAAATATTTTCTTCTGTTCGTCTTGCTCTCCCA
The DNA here is from genome assembly GCF_947496775.1 of uncultured Maribacter sp. Classification (GTDB taxonomy): domain Bacteria; phylum Bacteroidota; class Bacteroidia; order Flavobacteriales; family Flavobacteriaceae; genus Maribacter_B. Next base: position 283,527 of record NZ_CANMDU010000001.1, read on the forward strand.
AAATAGAAACATTCTGGTAAAAAGAATTAAACTCCTTTACCAAATCGTACGTATAGTTTGCAATTACAGCCGGACTATAATTTTCTGCTGCTAATTGAATTGTATCAGGGAAAATCTGTACTTGTTTTAAAAGTTCTTTCTCTTTTTCATGCAAATCAATATCTACAGAAACGGCAGTTGAAACATGTACACCCGTACTTTCTGCTTTACGTAAGATAGATTGTATTCTGGCGTAAGTATACTGAATAAAAGGCCCTGTATTCCCTTGAAAATCTACCGACTCCTCCGGGTTAAACAAAATTCGTTTTTTAGGGTCTACTTTTAAGATGTAATATTTTAAAGCCCCCATACCAATCATTCGGTACAGCTTGTCTTTCTCTTCGGAGCTATAATCCTCTAACTTTCCTAATTCTTCCGATATTTTTGCAGCCGTCTGCGCCATATCTTCCATTAAATCATCGGCATCTACTACAGTACCTTCTCTACTCTTCATTTTACCACTCGGTAAATCTACCATACCGTAGCTTAGGTGAAATAAATTTTCTGCCCAAGAGAAGCCTAATTTCTTAAGAATAAGAAATAGTACTTTAAAATGGTAATCTTGCTCATTCCCTACCGTGTAAACCATACCACTAACATCGGCATAATCTTTTACACGTTGTATGGCTGTACCAATATCTTGGGTCATATACACCGCAGTACCATCGGAACGTAAAACAATTTTCTCGTCTAAACCTTCATCGGTTAAATCTATCCAAACGCTACCATCTTCTTTTTTAAAGAACACACCCTTTTCTAAACCATCTGTAACTACATCTTTCCCTAATAGATAGGTATTACTCTCGTAGTATAACTGGTCAAAATCTACTCCCATATTTTTATAGGTAACCTCAAAACCAGTATACACCCATTGGTTCATAGTTTTCCAAAGGGATACCACTTCTGCATCGCCAGCTTCCCACTTACGTAACATATCTTGTGCCGCTACTAAAATAGGCGCTTCTTTTTCTGCCACTTCTTTAGCCGTACCGTTAGTTACCAATTCGGCAACCTCAGCTTTGTATGCTTTATCGAAAGCCACATAGTAATTCCCAACGAGTTTATCCCCTTTTAAGCCCGTACTCTCTGGAGTTTCTCCGTTTCCAAAACGTTGCCATGCTAACATACTTTTGCAAATATGAATACCACGATCGTTAATGATTTGAGTTTTATATACTTTTTTACCCGCTGCCTTTAAAATTTCGGCCACCGAATAACCTAATAAATTGTTGCGTATATGCCCTAAATGTAAGGGCTTGTTAGTGTTTGGCGAAGAATATTCCACCATTACCGCTTCTTTACTATCTTTTTTGGCGTAGCCAAAATGTGCCTCTTCTTTAATACTATTAAAAAAATTAATGTAAAAAGCATCTGCGATTACCAAATTTAAAAAGCCTTTTACCACATTAAAGTCCGCTACCTCCGGTACCTCCTTTTTTAGGTACTCTCCTATTTGCGTACCTATTTGCACAGGATTCCCTTTTACCACGCGAAGCATAGGAAAAACTACCACGGTAATATCGCCGTTAAAATCTTTACGGGTAGGCTGAAACTCTACATTAGGCAATTCTGCGCTAAACAGTTCTTGTATGGCCTCTTTTACTTTTATAGTAAGCACTTCTTGTATGTTCATTGGTAATCCCTATTTAAGGGTGCAAAACTACGGAAAAATATATTCTTTTTAACATTGCTACTTTACTCTATTTTATTTTATAAAATATATTTATTCTTACAAATTTTGTAGTATTTTTAGATTCCAAAATTATCTTTTTTATAAAAATAGCATTATGAAAGTTACGTATAACCAACAAGAAGAAACTATAGAAATAGAGGATAAAACTAAAATTCATATTTTTTTGTTTAAAATTTTAACGCTTGTTATTATCTGGAATGCTGGCTTACATGTATATCTTCTTAACAACCGATCATTAAGCAGTGTAAGTTATGCATGGATATTTATAAGTATACTATCCTTGATAACTCTCCTTTTCCTAATATTCAAAAAAACCAGTCTTGAAAAAATACCGCTAGAAAGAATACGTGGTTTAAAGAGAAAAGACTTTTTTGGAAGAAGAAGTCTCAGTTTGATATTAAAAAACGGAAAATCACGCGATCTTATCTATTTAAAAAACCAATCCGAAATTGCGGAATTAAACAAAACGATTTCAGAAGCAAAAATTACAACCATTGACGAATAGATAACGATTACTTACAAACATTATAACCATACCAGTTTTCTTAAACATAAATATGCGTACGCCTATGTGCTATACCCTACCCAATACATATTTTTTAAGCACCTTTACAGAAAAGCGTAATTAAAATTCATTTGTTAGGTTTAGTTTTACACCTAAGCGTTAGTGCATTTAAAGATACATTTTAGTTTTTTTTAATTTGATGGTTTTACCATCATTATTACAAAAATATTAGACTTTTACCTACATCTACGAGGCCTATTTTAGTAGATAATGGTATCTTTAGGTTACCAAACTTATTAAGTAAGTAAACCGCAATAAGTATAAGTAAAATAGGTATAAACTTAAGTATTATGTTTAGCCAATTGTTGTATGCAATTTGAGCCCCCCTGCTAGTGCGAGCGTCACGCTAGTACTGGCAACTATAGTATAACACCACGAACCAAAACAATTATAATAAAAGCCAAACACATGTTAAGAATTCTAATTTTATGCACCTTATTTACCAACCTAACTTTTGGGCAAACAGAACCTAAAATAACCTATTACAAAGACAAATACAGAAGTAAAGAGGTTAATAATGGCCCTTATATGCTATCCATAAAAAAAATAAATGATAGTGTTACTAGCCGTGTTTTTAGTAAAACAAAAAACGGCAAAAAAATATGGGCACAATCTTACTTAAGAGAGCAACCCTACGGAATTTGGAAATATTATGATAAAAAAGGAAATATAGAATCTACTAGAGACTATGACTTTATCCTAAAATATGGAGAGTATATTCCTGAGAATGCCATTAGGTTTTCCGATTTAGGTTTATTTGTACAAACAGATGCTAATTCCCAAAAAATACAAAAGCATATCTCAAAGCAATTTCGATATCCGGAAATAGATGTAGAAAAAAGAATTCAAGGAAAAGTAACCTTTCAGTTTACAGTGGACGAAAACGGGAACGTTGGTAATTTAAGAATCCTAGAAGGTGTAAATATTTCTTTGGACACAGAATGTTTCCGAATAATGCATTCTTTAAAAAAATTAGAGCCTTATGTAAAAGATGGTAAAAAGATACTAGTCTATTTCAGCTTCCCAATTACATTTAAATTGGCTTAAAAACAATTGACCCCTGGCTAGCGCGAGCGTCACGTTCGTGCCGTCAAGAGTAAGAAAATGAATCCATATTAAAAGAAATAAGCGAAAGAGATTAAAAATGAGCAGAAAATACAAATTTACCCCCCTGCTAGCGCTAGCATATTGTTTGTACCTGTAATCATAATATAAAACCACGAAACCAACTATAAAAACCATCAAAATGAAAAGAGAAGAGCAATTAAAATATTGTAAAAAATGTATTAATAGAAAACTAGATATGCAGGTAGGGCTATTATGTAATTTAACAGGAGAAAAAGCAAATTTTGAAATAGAATGTAGTTCCTTTTCATTAGATGAGACGGTTATTGAAAAAATAGACGATACACAAGCAATGGAACACCAAGATGTATTAGCCAAACTATCGGACACAACTATTGCTAAATTTAAATTAGAACAAAACTATTCCAAAGCATTAATTTCTGGAGTACTGGTAGGTTTTTTATGCGCTATTTTATGGGGTATTATTACCGTAGTTACTGGTTACCAGATAGCATATATGGCAATTGCTATAGGAGCAGCTGTAGGTTACACAATAAGAATTACAGGGAAAGGAATAGACCAAATTTTTGGAATAACTGGGGCAATAATAGCAGTTTTAAGTTGTCTTCTAGGTAATTTTTTAAGTATCATTGGTTACCTAGCGAATTATGAAAGTTTAGGGTATTTTGAAACTCTTGAATTGTTTGACTACTCGCAATTAATCCCAATAATGAGTGAGTCCTTTAGTTTTATAGATGTTCTATTTTACGGATTTGCAGCTTATGAGGGTTACAAATTTGCATTTAAATCTTTCACCGAAAAAGAGATATACGAACTTGAAAAATAGTCTTTATTAATACTTCCGCTAAGGCTGGCATCTTGCTCGTTCCGTAAACCATATAAAAATATAAAATGCATTATGAAAAATACTATAAGAATATCTATAGCTCTCCTATTACTCTTTACGGCAACAGTTTCTGGTCAAGACTTTTTTGAGGGAGAATTACACTATAAAATAGAATATGAATCTCTTAACAAAAACATAACTACTAGTATATTAGAAACCCAGTTTGGCACTTCTTTTTCTGCTTATGTAAAAGAAGATAGGTATGCCATGATTTATCATGCCGAAGGAGAGCTTGGCTATATGAAAATCATTGTACGCTTAGATGAGGGGTATTCCTATACGGAGTTTGAAAAAAGAGATACTATTACAAAAACTAAGTTCGGTACTAAAAATAATAAACTACTTGATTTTAAAAGAAATACAGGTAATAAAAAGGAAGTATTAGGAGAGTTATGCGAATCTGTAACTCTTAACTATGAAACAGAAGATTCCGAGTCCTTTTTTAAAATTCATAAAGGCACCTACTATTTTAATCCTAAGTATAAGTTGAACGCTTCCCTTTACAAAAATTACTCAGATGGATTTTGGAATCTTTTTGTTAAAGAATCCAATGCCATAAGTATACGCAATGAAACAGAATTTATGAACCTCTTTAAATCGGTTTCAACAGCCGTTTCTATTGAAGAAAAGGAACTTCCTTTGGATTTTTTTATTCCTAATCCATTAAAAATAATTTCTGAATAGGAAAAATAGTATTCTAATTACGTATAACCAATTTTAACTTTATCAATCCCCCTGGCTAGCGCGAGCGTGACGCTCGCGCCAGCAATAGAAACGAAAAGTTTCCTTATCTTCCTTAAATGTTATAGCCAAGGTTCTTGCCGACCAATTAATCTAAAAACCAAAATTGAAAAACAAACTAAATATACTTTTATCATTAAGTTTTCTTATATCTGTAATTCTTGCTATTTGGGTTTATTACCAAACAACACATAGAATTGGAGATATTGCGTATAATCAGAACACAGACAATTCTGAATTTATCGTTTGTAATGAAGATAGTGTTTTGCAATACTACGCCGTTGGAACTCATTATCAAGGCGGAGAAAAAATGATAAAAAAAAATTAAAAGAACTTATAAAAAACTTAAATTTTAATGAATCGGGCTTTATAACCTACAGGTTTGTAGTTAATTGTAAAAACGAAGTAGGCAGGTTTAGAGTAAAAATGGTAGATTATAACTTAAAAAAACATAGTTTTAAAACTAATAACATTCAGCAAATTCAGGCATCCATTAAAAAATTGAATGGTTGGAAAGCTGGCAAATGGAAAGATGAATCTTTGGATAGTTACTACGTATTGAATTTTAAAATTCAAAATGGCAAAATCACCGATATATTCTAAAAAATTATGAATTTTTTTATGAAAATAGTTAAAGTGATTCTCACCATTATTCTTTTCGCATTTTCAGCGGTAATCCTCTACTTTATTGCTCTAGCACCTAAAGAAAAAAGATTCGAAATAGCTGGAAATTCTCAAGGCACATATCTTTCGCAAACTATGTTCAACATTTTAAGGTTTCAAAACCCCGATTATTCTGATGCTTATTTTGAACAATCCGTACCATTTAACAAAAGAGGAGAATATGCCAAAGGGTTTCAACTCTTAGATAAAGCCGTTGAACTGGAACCATTAAAACATTTGGGACTACCGCGGTTGGCTTAGATTAAGAAAAATGCGCGATTTTGATAAAGCATTAATAGATTTTGCTAACTCCTAACGTGGTTGATGCGCCTTGGGGAGAAGATATTGACTTTCTCCGTGGAGAGTGCCACTATGGAAACGAGGACTATGAAAATGCAATCAAATCTTTTAATCAAAGTGCAGCAAACCAAGGAGAAGACTGGGCCGACGTTCACACATTTGTTTATTTAGGTCTTTGCGAATACAAACTGGGGAATTATAACAAATCTGTTTCGGAATTTCAAAGAGCTTTAAAACAATCAGAGAACATTTGCGAAGCTCATTTAGGTTTGGCAAAAACACATGAAAAACTTGGTGAATTGAATTTAGCAAAAACACATATCGTCAAAGCAGAAAATTCTTTTAATTACAAAAGAGATGATTATTACAATGAATATTTAAATGAAATATACTTATCTGAAATACTAGATTTTAAAATGCATCTCGAAAAATAGTTCTATTACTCTGCTAAAAGGAGCGTCACAATCGTACCTATATGAGTAAGAGTGCTAAAAAATAAATTGAAAATGATTATACAGCGTTACAAATAAACCATATTGGCATAAATATTCCCGTCTTAATCATTGCCCTAAAGATTAATAAATTATGAACACGAACGAGACGCCCGCGCTAGCAAAGGAATACAAAACACCTAATGACGTGCATCAAATTGCCGCGTAAACATAATTATTAATCTGCAGCCGTATTTTAGGACGCGACATTGAAAATGACAAAAATTAACGATAAACAAATAAGATTTTCAGTGCTCGGAGTTTTCGTAGTAATATTTGGACTTTTAATTTGGTTTCTGAATACAAGTTATTTTATCAAAAAAGATTATTTGGATTTTAAGAAAACTGAATTTAAAGCAACACTATTCTCAAAAAAAGATGAACACCCTATAAAAGGAAATAAAATTTACTTATAGAATGGACCTGAATTAATCGTACATAGGGAATTGTTTGGTAAATTAAATGTTGGTGACTCAATCATTAAAAAAGTAAACTCTGACTCTATATCGTTTCATACAAATGATGGAATTCTAATTGACGATTACAATGAGTTTAAAAGGAAAAAATATTTAAAAACTTTAAAATATGAATATGGACTAAAACAAACCGTTAAGAACCTACATATTGCAACCAAAATAACAAAAAAAGCTGTCTTTGCTTACAATAACCTTAGAACACATTTTAGCCTAAACCTTAATAAACTAAGTCAGGTTCATTTGAACCCAGAAATACATTACAAGAGTTATCGAAAAAATAAACTAAATTTAAACCTATTAACCATTTAAGTTAAACAAAAAAATGGTCAACCTATATCAGGATAATACACCGACACTCCAAAATAATGAATGAAGAAGATTTGAAATACGGTTATTGGAAATTTTACGACAACAATCGAAGAGAGAAATATGATAAAAAATATTTTCGAAACGTTTCTGAATATAAAGGAGAAGAAGAAATAGTTCTTGCGTGTACACAACAATCTAAATTATCCGCAAATGAACAAAAAAAAAGTGTCCAAAAATGGTGCGATTTATTCTTAACTGAACAAACTGGAATTAAAAAAATATGGATTACAACTAGAATCTCGCAAAAAATTTTTGATGCGGTTTGTAATCAAAAAAGTTTAGATGGACTTTGGATAAAATGGGGCGGATATAAAGACTTATCTTGCATAGAAAATCTTAACAAATTAGAACATTTACATTTAGGTGGTGGCGGACAAATTGAATCACTTAAACCATTAGAAAATTTAAAAATGCTAAAAACTTTTGAATCTAAAGGTTTATATAAAATCACAAATTATGATTTTTTGAAAAATTTTGAAAAATTAGAAGATTTATCACTATGGGGAGACCCGTTTTCTGCTATGAAAAAAATTAACATTGATTCTTTAAAATTTCTTAATTCTTTAACAGAAATTATAAGGCTAGATTTATGTATGACAAAAATTGGAGATAAAGATTACAAACCTATATTAAACTTGCCAAAATTAAAACATCTAACATTGCCTAGAGATAAAGATTTAGAAGAAGACATTGGTTTATTTTCAAAATACTTAGGAGAATAAAACTGCCCCCAGCAAAGAACTGAGGTAAAAAAAAATAAATTAACCTTAATTCTCTCTTTTGTTCTTTTAAGTTTATACTATCAATTTAATGAAAAATTAAACTTAAGGTGTATAAAAATAATTGCGCTATAGTGATAAAACAAAGGTCGTTGCAAGTTTACTACATCTGATTTTCCTTCGAAAAATCCTCGCACGCAAACCCGCAACTATTCTTATACAAACACGTTAACAAATATGAAAGAACAGACCAAAGAATGAAAACAGAAGTAATAATTGGAGTTTTAGTAGTACTTGGAGTTATGTACTTCGTTTCAAGAAATAAAAGCGGCAATAATTCAATTATACATGTTGCCAAACAGATTCAATTTTCGGAATTGGAATCTGTTATGACTCAATTGTTAGATGGGAAATTGGAATATAAATTTTTCGGAATAACATCCGACGGAATTGATTGTATCTATTTTGCAAATGATAATGGGGAAATAAATATTGAATTTGAGGTTATAACTAATGAGCAAAAACCTTATGCGGAAAAACTAAGTAGCTTCGCCAAAATGAATAATTACAACCTAACTAAAACGTCTTACGGAAATAAACCTACTTATTCTGATTTAAAAGAAGCACCTGTTTATAAATTGGAATTGAATGTCGACAAACATAAAGCTACGGAAATTGGAATTGAAATAATGCGAACTATTTTTAATAAAAACGGAATGACAAAATTTGATGTTGTTCCATAATTAAAAAACGTTTGCTCTATATTTATTAAAAAATAGGACAAATAGTGTTTAAACAATGTCTTTATACCAACATAGGAACAAAACATAAAAATTCGACTCTGTGTTAGTACGAAGAGTTTGCGTCTTTTTACATGCTACATTTCATACACAAGTCCCTTGGCAAACAGATTAAAAATGAAATTAAAAATTGAACTAATATTGGTCTTTTCTTTGTTTTTTATTCATTGTAAGGAAGGCCCAAAAAAGAAGTATACCACAGAAACAAAGGTTAAAAATTCTTCCGCTATAATTGAAAAATCTAAATTAAAAATCAAAAAAATAAGTATTCCTTCCTTTGGAGAAATTGAAGTAAATCAAAACCAAATAGACAGTACTCATATATTTAATGCTGGAGATTGTGGAGGGAATATAACTCGGTATAAAATTGACAAAAAATTCGTGACAATTGACACTACTTCTTGCGGAGACTATGGAGATACGTATACTTGCTATGTATTGGATTCTATAAATTCAATTGAATTAGTATTTGAAGAAAAATATACTTTTATAAAAAATGGAAAGATTATTAATCAATTACTCATTGACTTTAACGAAGAGCCCGTCATTGCGAAAAAAAGAACTGATACGGTTTATTCTAATAAAGAAAAACATTTAAATTTATTTCAAGGGGACACCTTAGTTGATGTACTAAAATCTTTTGAAAATTGGAGTTTGAATTATGAGAATATATGGAAATACAAAAATTCGGATGAATAAAAAACGATTTACCAACAATGCTTATGCGTTGCGCTTCATTAGATAAAATATACGATTGTCAAATTAACTCATTATTCTTCCAAAAATCCCCCTATTTGCTTACTCATGCACAAATAGATAGTTTTAAATCTATTTATTTTGCATATATTTGTTTTATTAAGACAAATTTATGGCCATACTAAACCCTATTCCTGCAAAAAAGATTATCGAACGTCTTCAATACGAAAATCCGTGGTGGATTACCAAAGAGATTCCAGACACTTACCGTTCAATGTCCAAAAGATTATATTTTGATCTCTTTTATCCATTCGTTCTGGAAAGAAGTATTAATAGGGCATTGGTTCTAATGGGACCAAGAAGAGTAGGTAAAACGGTAATGCTATTTCATTGCATTGGGAACTTACTAACTGAAGGAACAAATCCTCATAAACTGTTCTTTATTGGAATTGACAACCCGATTTATGTCAACTTAAGTTTAGAAGACGTTCTAAGCCTTTGTAAAGAATCTTTAAACCTTGACAATCTTAATGATTGCTATGTCTTTTTTGATGAAATACAATACTTGAAAGATTGGGAAAGACACTTAAAAGTATTGGTTGACTCATATCCAAAAACTAAATTTATTGTTTCGGGCTCAGCAGCTGCAGCATTGAAATGGCATAGCACAGAAAGTGGAGCGGGTAGATTTACTGATTTCCTATTACCTCCGTTGACATTCCAGGAGTATATTCATTTGAAAAATCTAGACCATTTAATTTTTGAAGGCGATATTCAATATGGAGACAAGGATATAGAGTATTGCTTAACTCATGATTCAAAAGCCTTAAATAAAGAATTCATTCATTATTTAAATTTTGGAGGCTACCCCGAGGTTGTGTTATCTGATAAAATACAAAGTGATATGGGTAGATATGTAAAAAATGATATTGTAGACAAAGTTCTTCTTAGAGATTTACCAAGTTTATATGGCATCAAAGATGTCCAAGAATTAAACAGATTTTTTACATATATAGCTTATAATACGGGAAATGAATTTTCGTATGAGACAATGTCTCGGGAAAGTGGGATTCAAAAGGATACATTAAAAAAATATCTAGAATATTTAGAGGCAGCATTCCTAATTAAAGTACTAAACAAAGTCGGAGTCAATGCAAAAAGATTAAAAAGAATTACAAGTTTCAAAGTATATCTTACTAATCCATCACTTCGTACTGCTTTGTTTTCACCGATAAGTGAAACAGATCAAGAAATGGGAAACATGGTTGAAACTGCAATTCTTTCACAATGGATGCATCGGGAGCAACTAGATTTAACTTATGCTAGATGGAAAGACGGCAGAAATGAAGGGGAAGTAGACCTTGTTTTAGTAGATGATAAAAATTACAAACCAGTTTGGGGAGTAGAAATTAAGTGGAGTAATCGATATTTTGACAAACCACAAGAATTGAAAAGTTTAATTAAATTTTGTGAAACAAATAAACTTAAAGCTGCGGTTGTCACTTCAATTGATCAAATAGGAATCACAGAAACACGAGACTTGAGATTTACTTTTCTACCAGCTTCTATCTATGCATATAATATTGGAGAAATCACACTTAGAATGAAAACTAATAATTAAAGAAAAAACGAAGGCACATCAAAGAACTGAGGTAAAAACCAATAAATTAACCTTAATTCTCTCTTTTGTTCTTTTTAGTTTATACTATCAATTTAATGAAAAATCAAACTTAAGGTGTAAATAAAACTACTAACTATACCCAATTATTTAAAAAAAACATCGTTATATACACTTAAACGTTAGAAAAAAATAAAAAATTATGTTAGGAATCTTATTACTTTGGTGGATAGGAAAATACTATTACAAATTAGCCGAAAAATATAATAAAAGTGAATGGGGTTATGCTATTTTGGGTATTGTTACTTATTACGGAGGAACTATAGTTGCCGGACTTATTACCGGTATTGTAGCTGAAATATTATATCCTGGCTCCATAGATGGTACAAGCGAAACTGTTATTGGAATTTTAATGTTGCCATTTGGGGTTTTAAGTTGTTATTTACTTTATAAATATTTAGAAAAAACCTGGGAGAAAAACAAACCAGAAAATGAGATAAATAATATTGGCACTTAGATAAAAACCATAAAAAATTGCTTTAAAAAAGTTAAAAAGAGGTCTCTTTTTATTTAACTTCTACATGGTCATTTGAAACACAATATCTTGATAAACTTGTGCATTTCCCTTTTTTAAGTATTTCGTTTCCATTTCTCCACCCATTGCTAAAACGGGGGTAAATGTAAAGACTTCGTTTTTATTTAAATACCCTTTTTCTTTAATGGCTTTTTTAAACAAAGTTTCTCTTAACCACTCTTCCCTATCTTCTTCATTGGTTAGAAAATCCTCGAAAAAAGAAGCAAGACTCCAAACGACTGTTTCTACTTTTCTATATTGAATATCAATCATACAAACATCTTCGTCTGTTTCTGTAAGCTTTCGGTAATAAAACAACTCGCCAAAACCAGTAATAGCAAACGGAACATATTTTTCTACTTCTTGTCCCAACCATGTCCATAATGAAGGTTCAAAATCTTTTGGGTTTACCAACTCTATGAGCCCATTATTATATTTCCCAAATCCGTCTGCTTTCCATAAATCAATCAAAAACTGCGGAACTTTAAATCTATACTCCTCTATAAGACTGTCTGAAACAGAAGAGGTATTTTCTTCTATTTTAAATACTTCACTAAATTTTACTTTAGATTTTGCTGTTTTAGCCTCCTGATTTTTAGAATGGAATATCTTTTTAAAAAAGTTCATTGATGCAAATTTTTAAGGACGAAAAACTACTGAAGACTCCGTATTCGTAATAGTAACATCTACAATTCTGCCTAATACTAAGGCTCTATTATCTGCGTCATGACCTGCAGGAAAATTAAAAAGTAATGGTACCTCTTTAGGTACAACATCTACTATTATTTGTTCTATTGGGGCTCCCCAAGGTGTAGTGTTTTTTTTAATTTTTGTCATACCGCCAACAATAACCGCTTTTACATTTTTAAAATATCCGGCACGCTTTAAGCTTTGCAGCATTCTGTCTATACTATACTTGTACTCCCCTATTTCTTCTATAAACAAAATTTTATTTTCAGTAGATATTTGGCTATCCGAACCAAGCATGGAAGATAATATGGCTATATTACCGCCTACTATCTTTCCACTAACCTTTCCTGTTCTATTGTATGTAGAGGAAGGTACGGTATAACTTATAGGAGCACCAAAAAGTGCTTTTCGGAAACTCTCTATTGTATTTGGTATATCTTCGGGCTTATCTTGCATGCTTGTCCCCATCATAGCATGTAGGGTTTCTACTCCTAAATTATGTATATGACTATGAAATGCCGTAATATCCGAATAACCAATAATCCATTTGGGATGTTTTAAAAAGGTACTAAAGTCTAATCTATCTAAAACTCGAACAGACCCATAACCTCCTCTTCCGCTCCAAATAGCTTTAATATTAGGGTTATCTAGGGCATCCTGAAAATCTTGACATCGTTCTTCATCTGTTCCTGCGAAATGCTTGGCTTGGCTAAACAAGTGTTTTCCGTAAACTACTTTTAAGCCCCAACTCTCTGCTAATGCCTTTGCTTTTGCTATATCTGGTTTTTTATGAGCTTTTATAATTCCGGCTGGCCCCACAATAGCAATAGTATCTCCTTTTTGCAAATAAGGCGGCCTAACTAAAGTGGTATTAGTTTGTGAGGTTATAGACATAGAAATAAATAAAAAAAATAAAAAAGTATACTTCATTTTAGCAATGCTTAGAATCTGTTAAATTAAGGAAACTAATAGAATTAATATTTTTATATTTATAAAAAAACACTCCCCTTTTTGGAAAAAAGCCCAAAACGTAAAGACAATCTTTTAAGAATAATACAGAATGAATAAATTAATCTGGGTATTTGCCTTTTCTACCTTACTATCTTGTAATAAAGAAATTAAATCTGAGCAACCCATAAAGGAATCTCATATACAATATTTTGGTTTTACTTTGATTGATACCTATTGGGATGACCCTACAGATGACCAAACAAAAACAAATTATTTAGATGAAGTAAACTCCTTCTCTAATATTGCAGATATTTTGGTTGCAAATCCTACGGATAATATAGTTTCCCGAATGACCAAAATGAATAATCTAGAGGTTAAAAGTATATTACATGTATCGGAGTTATTCTTTGAATTAATTGGAACAAATAGCCCTTCTGGAGCAAAATATGCGTTGCGTACAGACTATAAATTAAGATGGGATGAGTTTATAAGCCGTAACAATATAGAAGAAAATAAAAATATAATACAATCCTTCTACATTGGGGAAGAACCTACTTGGAATGGAATATCATTTTCGGAGTTAAAATCTGCTACTGATTATGTAAAATTAACAATACCTACAGTGCCTATACTAATCATAGAAGCTTATCCTAGTATCGATAAACTTACTATACCTAATTCTGTAGATTGGATTGGTTTTGATTATTATTTTATTAAAGATCCAAAAACAAACCAGGAATATATAAATAGGATAAATACCTTAAAAACGAAATTCTCTAATGCCGAACAAAAATTGGTAATTGTAATGGATACCCATTATATTACTTCTGTACACGGAGATTTTAGTGGTATATCTTTAAATGAAATGGGAAATGTAGCAGACAGCTACTATGAGATAGCCAAATCGCAACCAAAAACTATAGCAATACTAGGTTATTTTTGGCCAAGTGGTTTTGATGACCCCGAATCTATTGGCGCGAGAAATATGCCGAATGAAATTAAAGAAAATTATATCCGAATCGGAAAAGAAATTACCCATAAAAATTAAACCATTTACTTTAAAAAAAAAATTATAATTCGCAATTACTATAAAAAAGAAATACTTTTTTTATAGTAAATTTACGTAGGAAAAAATATACAAAATATGCTGCAAAAAATAATTATGTTAATAATCGTAATTCTTTTATATAGTTGCTCTGGAGAACCTAAGTGTGATGAAGGTTACATAGAGCATTTCGGAGTAGATGGCAACAGTTGGTGTGTACCAGAGTTCGAAGAAGGAGCATTACATAATTTTAATTTAGGAGATACTTACTATCATAAAGATTTTGGCGTTATTAATTATAAGAATGGTATTTGGCTTACTACACACAATCAAATAATAAAACCGTGAGTATACTAAGGTAATATACCCATAATTGTAGCTAATACATGAAAAATAAATTTTATTTACTTACTACTCTTATTGCTTTTTTGGTCAGTTGCGATAATGGCGAAGACCATAGCCCAATACATGAAACTAACCGAAGTTTTAAAATGGGTTTTACTACTTGGAGCTACGGACCAACGCAACAAAATGTAAACCAAACTTATTCTTTTATTGAAAATAACGCAGATATTTACACGGAACAAATAGATAATAAAATTCCCTGGGATGCTTGGATAAATGATACTACTTTACCCATAGAGTTTACTAATGAGGTAGCAAGAAGGTTAAATAACAAAATAGAGGACAAGCCTTTATTACTTGCAGTAAGTCTTCTTAATACCGATAGAAATGACCTTGCGGAAGATTTTAACGGATTACCGCCTACATATACAAACCTTAATGATCCAGAAATTGCAGAGGCATATTTTAAACATATCTCTTATTTAGTAGACCAATTTTCTCCGGAATATTTAGTCATTGCAATTGAAGTTAATGAGTTAAGATTAAGGGCAGAAAACAAATGGAATTCGTATACTTTATTAATGGAGAACGTTACGGGTAGAATTAAACAACTACATCCTAATCTAAAGATATCGGAATCTATATCGCTGCACAATTTATACGAACCAGAAATTACAAATGCCGCAGAATATATAAATGAAATAGTAACCCACATGAACCAAATGGATTTTGTATCTATTAGTTTTTATCCTTTCTTAAAAAATCAACATACTAAAATAGAATTTCAACGAACTTTTGACTTTTTACACAGCAAGATAAATAAACCAATTGCTTTTGTAGAAACAAGTCATATCGCCGAAAATTTATCTTTACCAAATTTCAATTTAGATATTAACGGTAATGAAGAAGGGCAGAATATATATTTAGAAACTCTAATAGACAATGCAGAACAACAAGATTATGAATTTGTTATCTGGTGGGCGCATAGAGATTATGATGCGCTTTGGGAAACTTTCCCTGATGAAGTAAAAGATATAGGTAAATTATGGAGAGACACAGGGCTTTTAGATGAAAATGGAACCCAACGATTAAGTTATACTACTTGGAAAACAAATTTAGACAAATAATTAGGGATATCGTAAAATGCAAAAAGAAGAAAACAAATTAGATAATGTAGTTTTGCATTCCTTACTAGAGACGCATAAAAAATATGCTATCGAATATGAAGGAATTACCTTCTATAATCCAACATATTGCCCTTTCGGTGGCTTTACTTCTACCGAGAAAAACCATATTGGAATTGACCAATACGCTACTCTGTCGGATGATTTTTTTATTGTAGGACAAAAACCAAAACTCGGAAATAAAGTTTACATAGAAAAAGAACTAGTTTGTAACCAGATGGTACTTTCTAAACCAATAGAACTAGAATCTAATGCAGAAATTACACCTATAAAAACTTCTACACAAAAAGAAGAAGTGTTTCATTTGGTTAATATGGTACAGCCTGGATACTTTAGAAAAAAAACTAGCGACCTAGGTACTTATTTTGGTATATATATAAATGGCTATTTAATCTCTGTATGCGGAGAAAGAATGCAAATGAACAAATACACCGAAATAAGTGCTGTAGTCACTCATCCGAAACATAGTAGAAAAGGTTACGCCAAGCAACTTATAAAACATACTTCGGACCATATATTAAGTAAAAACAAAATTCCGTTTTTACATGTTGCCGAGACCAATAGTTTGGCCCTAAAACTATACGAAAAACTTGGATTTAAAACGAGAAGAAAAATTAGCTTTTGGAATATAAAAAGTAACCAAATTTAATACTGTAATTTATGAAAAAAATAGTACTCGTAATACTTAGTTTATACGGATTACAATTGCATTCTCAAGATTGGAATTTCGAAAAACCAGATTACAAGGCTATTGAAAAAAATATTGCAGAACAAAGCTCTAACTTGTTCTATCCTAATTTAATGGATAGGTTTTTAAAAGCAGACTCTACCTTAACCTTAAAAGAAAAAAGGCATTTATATTATGGTTATTCTTTTCAGGAGAATTACTCCCCATACTCACGTTCTGATTTTGCAGATTCTTTAAGAGTTATTCTGCAATTAAAAACACACGACATCATAGCATTTAAAAAAATAATCACTTTTGGAGATTCGGTATTAGTAAAAAACCCTTTTGCATTAAGAACTCTTAATTACCAACTATATGCCTTAGACAAAACAGATAATATAAGAGGGTATCGTAAAAAAATGAAGCAATTTAATATGATTATAGATGCCCTACTTAGCTCTGGAAATGGCACTACGAAAGAAGAATCTTTTTATGTAATATATACAAGCCATGAGTATGACTTATTAAATATATTAGGCTTAACTTTTGGTGGCTCGCAAAGCTTAATAGAACATTACGATTATTTAGAACTTGCAGAAGGAGAAACCAAAATAAAAGGATTATATTTTGATGTTACCCCTTGTTTAAACTACATGTCTAAAATATATAAATAACAATGGAAAACAATAAAATTAACTTTATAGAATTACAAGCAACCGATTTAGAAGAAATTAAAAAATTCTATGGGAATACTTTTGGCTGGACTTTTACGGATTATGGTGATGTTTATTGCGATTTTCATGAAGCAGGTATTTCCGGAGGATTTGCAAAAACAGATACAATAACAACAGGTGGAACTTTAATTGTTCTATACCACAGTAATTTATCTATAGCACAGAAAAATGTAATACAAAATGGAGGAAAAATTACGAAAGAAATATTTTCCTTCCCAGGAGGAAGTAGATTTGAATTTATAGATCCAAGTGGAAATAAACTTGCCATATGGTCCGATAAGTAAACTACCTCAGCCAAGTCTTGGGAATTTAAATCAAGAATATACAACAAAAGAGAGCAATTAACATGCTCTCTTTTTATTAAGTTACATCTGGAAATAAGGACTAATTTGTTTCTGCCTCCTCTAGAACATCTTTCATTTCTAAGGCATCATTAAATTCCTTCTTTTCTGGAACAGAAGCTTTAATTGCATTAAATCTGTCTAGACGTTCTTTATCCCCTTCTTCTCCCGAAAAATAAGGAAAAACATCCCTAACGGGAGACTCTGCAATAGCTGGTATCGTATATTCTCCCATAGTATCTTGCATTACACTTATTGTATTATCATAGGCTTCTTTTACATCATTAGCCTGTACTAATAAATACATATTTGTTTTTCTTTCTTTACCACTTTCCTCATCAAAAGCAATTAAAGCAACTTTAGATTTAAACCAACGGTCCGAATTCTCGAAAGGGTGTATTTCTGCATAGTTAGCTACTTTTATATTAGTTATTTTAATCTCATCACTATCACTAATATAAGAAGCCATTTCTTCCGTAATCCTACTTTCCGCTTCCGTATACGATATAGCGTCTACCAAATAAGGCTCCGTAGTCACTTTTTGTACACCGCTATTTTCATCTATTTTTCTATACTTTACTTTACATTCATACCAAATTGCACTCATACATTCTATTTTAGGGGTACCAATATAGTCCTTAGACATAGTTCTATTTTACAATTTTTAAAATAAATATTCACAATTATAAATTGCTCTTACTACTACTTTTACTATGAGAGAGTTATCTTGTTATATAATAATTTTAAGCTTAAAAAAATACGGTATCTTTATTTGTCATAGCAGTATAAATTAATGTATCTACACAAAAAAAACATGCAGCGCTTACGTTTTACTCAAGAAATTAAGAAACGCCCTATTTTAAGTATAGCAATTGGCATATTAATCATTTTATGTTTATTTGCTTTTTTTGCAACTACTGGTACTTATCAAGTTATTGAAAGCACTTCTATCTGGGTTCGCAGTTATTTTGGATACTTTTATTTATATCTAGGCTTGGGCTGTGTTTTATTCTTATTAGCAATTGCTTTTTCTCCTATTGGTAATATAACACTCGGAAAACAAAATAGTAAACCAGAACATTCTACTTGGAGCTGGATTGCTATGTTATACAGCGCAGGAATGGGAGCCGGTATTTTATTACGTGCCGTTCAAGAGCCCGTTTTTATGTTGCAAAATCCCCCTTTTAAAAGTGAAAAAATTCCAAGTATTTTAGCTCTAGAATTCACTTTTTACCAATGGGGCTTTACTGCATGGGCCTTTTATGGTTTATTTGCTATGGTAATGGGGGTTGCTTTATTTGTAGACCATAAAAAGGTAAAAATAAGTGCTACTATAGAAGACACTATTCCGCACCCAGTAGCAAAAGGAAGTATTGATCTACTAACAATTATTACTACTATTTTTGGCCTCATAGCTGCAATAGGTCTTGGTACTACACAAATCTCCGGAGGCCTTACACATATACTCGAAATAGACTTTGGTTTTAAGACAACCCTTTTACTAACACTTATCATCTGTTCTTTAGCTTTTTTATCCGCTTGGAAAGGGCTAAACAAAGGCATTAAATTATTATCTAAAGGAAATATCTTAGTAACCTTAGGCCTACTTTTATTTGTTTTTATAGCGAGTGATATACTTGGCATAATAAATTCTTTTGCCAACGCAACCTTTGCCTATGTAACAGATTTTATTCCTATGAGTATAGCTATGGGAAATTATAACCCAGGATTAAACTTTTTAACGGACTGGACATTTTATTACTGGGCATTTTGGATAGCCTGGGCTCCCTTTACAGGAATTTTTATTGCCCGTATTTCTAAAGGAAGAACACTGCGCCAATTGCTATTAGGGGTATTAACTATCCCTTCTTTAGGAACCTTCTTTTGGTTCTCTGTGTTTGGACATTCGGCATTTAATTTACTTCAAGATTGGGGAACCTACCAAGGTGAATTCAATAATGTATTTACCTCCATTTTTGTGTTTTTGCAAAATTATCCGATGGCAAGTCTACTAAACATAACAACCATAATTCTTTTAATTGGTTTTTTGGTTACTTCTGTAGATTCTGCAGTATTTGTACTTAGCATGTTCACTGACAATGGCAAACCCAACCCTAGCAAAAAACATCGCCTGCTTTGGTCTATTTTTATTCTTTTAGCAACCTTGGCTTTATTAGTACTCGCTAACGTAAAACAAAATATAGACATTCTAAGCACAGTACAAAAGCTACTCATAATTACATCACTACCCTTTGCTCTATTTATGATATTTATGGCTTTTGCTTTTCTTAAAAAAAGACTCCACCTGTAGGTATTTGATGGAAAAGCCCTCTATTTTTAAAATTTAACAAAACGTCTATTCATTTTCTTGCAATATTTATCCTACTTTTCTAGAGGGTGCTTTATCTTTGGTTTGGAGAAGTACGAATGCCGCACAAAAAAAATTAATAGTAATGACCATAGATATTATCGGAGCAGGGATAGGAGGATTAACTACAGCCATTGCTTTAGAAAAAAAAGGCGTAAAATGCCGAATTTTTGAACAAACGGAAATAATAAAACCAGTTGGGGCAGGTATTATTTTAGCTAATAATGCCATGCAGGTATATAAAAAGCTAGGGCTAAAAGATACTATTGAAGCACATGGAACTCCTATATCAACTATAAATATTGTAAAAGATAATTTAGAAGTAATTTCTTCGATGGATTTATCTGTTTTTGAAAAAGCGAACAACGTAAAAAACATTGCAATACATAGAGGTATTTTACAACAAATACTGATAGATCAATTAAAAGAAACTAAAGTATATCTAAATCATAAACTTAAGAAAATAGAAAAAAACGAGAATGGTCATTCTTTATATTTTGACAATGATTCTGTAGAACATTCTTCCATTCTTATTGGAGCAGACGGCCTTAATTCTATGGTTAGAAAACAACTTTTTAAAAATAATTTTATTCGAAAAGCCAATCAAATATGCTGGAGAGGTGTCACAGATTACAATCTCCCAAACTCCTATAAAAGGGAGTTAAATGAGGCTTGGGGAAATTCAGACCGTTTTGGTTTTGTTCCTCTAGCAAATAACAAAGTATATTGGTATGCTCTTAAAACAATTCCAAAAAATAATGACGAGTATTCTATGCTTAAAATAGAAGAATATTTTAAAAATTATAACTCGCTAGTCAAAGACATTATTATATGCACTCCCAAGGAAGCTATTTATACTGCTGAAATAGAAGATTTAAAGCCAATGCGCAAATGGCACAATCAGAATACATGCTTAATAGGGGATGCTGCTCATGCGACTACTCCGAATATGGGACAAGGAGCTTGCCAAGCTATAGAAGATGCTTATGTGCTTAGCGAGTGCCTAGCCAATTATAATTATTCTGATGCCTTTTTAAAGTTTCAAAAATTAAGAATAAACAAAGCGCATAAAGTAGTAAAAGCTAGTTGGAGTTTAGGAAAATTAGCTCATATCTCTAATCCTATTTTAATCGCATTACGAAATAGAATTATGGCATTAACTCCTGAGTCTATAAATAGAAAACAATCCAAAGAAATTTTTCAGTTACCGGAGCTAAATTTAAAATAAAAACCCTTTAATAGTCCAATATTAAGAATTCCCCCTTTTACAGTATAACTACATAAAATACTACTAATTATTCATGGGAATTTTTACCAAATTATTTAATAGAAAAAAAAATGTAATAAAGCGCAGAAATAATCCTGACGTTTATAATATGACTAGTGAAAATGAAAGAATGAATTGGAGCATGGAAAAAGCCAGGCTTACTTTTCATTTTTTTCAAGATTGCTTACAACATCCCAAACCAGAACAAGAACATTTATCTATAAAGGCCCGTATCGAGGATAATGGAAAAACAGAACACATTTGGCTAGTAGACCCTAGTATAGATTCTGAAGGGAATATTTTTGGAGTAGTGGGTAATGCCCCCATATATATTAAAAATGTACAGCTGCATCAAAAAATTGGAATAACCAAAGAGTATATTTCGGATTGGATGTTTATTGAAGATGGGAGACTCATTGGTGGTTATACTATAAGAGCAATTAGAGAAGGACTCGCGACCGACCAACTGGAAAATTTTGACCGGAGTGTAGGTGGTATGAAAATTGATGCGGGAGAAGATTATTTTTTAACCAATTTAGAAACACCAGAAGGCGCTATTCTTTCCTTAGAAGAGGCCTACAACAACAAAGATATTACCGCCGTTCTATCATGCAAAGATTTTTTTAAAGAGGCCGAATTGCTTCTTCATAAATCCATGAACATTGCATTGGATAATGCTCTAATTAGCAGTACTGCAGAAGCCCTTAAATCTTCCTTTATTATAGGCCTAAAAGAAAATGGTTTTCCAGATTTTAAAGGAATTAAAAGAGCATTTAAAAGATTCAAAATAACAGAAGAACATTATATTATTACGGAGTTTTGTTATCTTAAGGATGGGACTACCTCCATACAAAAATTGCACACTTATAAAACTAATGAAGAGTGGAAAGTTCTAGGAATGGAAGACTAATTCTATAATAACCTATAACTATATTACTAGAAATAAAAATTAGCTCATTTTTTTTAAGTTATTCTTATCTTTCCGAGACCGTCAGAAAAAAAATCTGTACTCCATATTAATATTAAGTCATGAATACAAAATCTCATATTATAGTAAATGGTCATGAGCATGTAGTATACCAATCCAATGCTTTAACCCAAGAAGAGTTAAGAAAGGAAAGTATTGCTTTTTATAATTTTTTAGACCAGAGAAGGTCTGTTAGAGAATATGATGATACTCCTGTCCCAAAAGAAGTCATAGAAAATTTAATTAAAACTGCTTCCACTGCTCCATCTGGTGCGCATAAACAACCTTGGACTTTTTGCGCTGTCTCTAATCCCAAATTAAAGGCAAAAATTAAAGAAGCTGCCGAAGCAGAAGAAAAGGAAAGCTACGAGAGTAGAATGAGTGATCGTTGGAAAAAAGACTTAGAACCCTTAGGTACCGATATGCATAAACCATTTTTAGAAATTGCTCCCTGGTTAATTATTGTTTTTAAAAAAGTTCATGAAATTGGAGAAAGTGGAGAAAAAATGAACAACTATTATGTAAACGAATCTGTAGGGATTGCAAGCGGTATGCTAATTACAGCAATTCACAATGCAGGTTTAGTAACACTGACACACACACCAAGTCCAATGAATTTTTTAGCTAAACTTCTAAACCGACCTAGTAATGAAAGAGCTTTTTTATTATTACCAGTAGGGTATCCTAAATCCCCAACATACGTTCCTAATATAGAAAGAAAACCTTTAGATCAAATAGCAGAATTCTATGAATAACAAAAGGGTCCCTAGTGTACCAAGAACCCTTTTGTTATTATGTTCTTTTACTTTATTACTCCTATTCTTGAGGTAAAAACACTTCAGCCATCATACAGCGAGCACTTCCCCCTCCACATGTTTCGATAGTCTCTAAGGAACTATGTAATATCTCGCAGTACTTCTCTATACTGTTTATCTGTTCTTTGTTTAAGCTATTATAAGCAGCAGAACTCATTACTAAATACCTTTTACCCTCTCCTCCTAAAACCTGAAGCATATTACCTGCAAAATGATGCATTTGTTCTTCGGTAATAGAAATTACTTCTTTTCCATTTTCTTTTAAATGATGAATTACATTTTTTCTTTCTTTTTTATCATCAATAGAAGCTAAACAAATAACAGAAAAATCTTCTGCCAGACACATCATTACATTTGTATGGTAAATTAACATACGCTTATCTCTAACAGACTGATAAGAACTAAAAATAACTGGTAAGTAATCAAAATCCTCGCAGAATTCAATAATCAACTCTTCATGCGCCCTATCGGACAAAGCGCAATACGCTTTTTTGTTTACACGATCTAAGAGTAAACTACCTGTACCTTCTAGGAATATATTATCTTCCTCGGCGGAAGTATAATCCATTACATTCTCAATAATAAATCCTTTTTTTTCTAAAGCATCTAAAATATCTTCACGACGTTCATTTCGCCTATTTTCGGCAAACATAGGATATAAACCTACAGTACCATCGGCATGAAAGGAAATCCAATTGTTTGGAAAAATAGAATCTGGGGTGTCTGGGATTTTAGTATCTTCTATTACAATTACCTCTACCCCTTTTTCTTTTAGAACTTTTACAAAATCATCAAATTCTTTTTGCGCATTCTTATTTACAATCACAGCCTCGGCATCAATTTTTTCTTGAAAATAATTATTTACTGAGGTTTGCTCGTTCATCCTAAAACTAATAGGGCGAACCATAAGTATCGTATTTGTAATTTGTTTCATCCTTGTATTCAATTTTCCCTATAAATCAGCAAAATTAAAACAATTAAAGAAGATTATTTTACATTTAACACAGAAAACACCTTTTAGTTAATTTACGTTTATAACTAAAAGGTGTTTTATTATAATGTATTATAGCTCCTAGAAGAACTTAGACAGGGATAATCTAAAAAAACTATCTTCTTTAAAGTTGGATAGAATTAATTCTTCCTTGTCAATTGAATTAAAAATTCTTGCTTCCACTTCTACTTTACAACTATTTCCTATTCGCCGAGAAGCTTCTAAACTGAATATTTTACTACTCTTATCTAAATCAATAATTCCTCCAATTAAAATGGAAGTATCTTGTGTATCATTAAAGGCTATTCGGCTTCCTAAAAAAACATCGTTTTGCAAACCTGAAAGTGCTAAGGCATCTCTATCATCATATAAATACTCTCCTAAAATACCGATATCTAAACCATTGCCATCAATATTACCAAAGGTATATTCAACACCTGCCGCCAGTGCTAAAAAATGCTGAGTCTTTGCATCTCTATATATTGATTCTAGTTTCCAAAGAAAAGCATCATGGGTAACCTGAACTTCCAATCCTGTTTGATTAATAATTGGATAAAATGCATTCGTATTTCCTTGATTGTCAAAAAGAAAAAGAGGCTCTCGTCCATTTCCATAAAAATGAGAAAGGGCCACATCAAAAATTCCAAAATAGTGTTTCCATCTTACCGCAAAATCTTGACGCCATTCTTCGGCACCGCTTTCATAATTAATATCATTCTTTTCAATTACGGTTCCAAATCGTAATCTACCGTCAATTCCTGAAAAAGTACGCTTACGATGATAGGGTAGGTAAAAAAAATCAAAGGTTCCTAACTTATTAGTTATCCAATTAAATTGCACCATTGGTTGTCCTAACTTTTCTTCACCATCAAATGTTTCTACCACATCCGTTTGATTAATAATATCAACCAGATGGTTACTCTCAATAACTCCCCAATACACTTTTTTTAAACCTACATTAAGCTCCCAGCTACTTTTTGCTTTTTGGTAATATAACTCCCGAATATCCCAATGAGTACGCTCCTCATCTTTATCCAGTCTAAAAAAACCAGAAAAGTTAATTTGTTCTCTTCCCTTGTTCCAATCTACAGAATACTCTGGTTTTATTGCTAAAGCGGGGAAATGACTTTCTTGACCTGAGAATTGAGCCTCGTTAAAGAAGTATCTGTATTCAGCCTGTAATTCTAATTCAAAATCATGATTAACCTTCCTATGGTCATCATTTTGAGCGTTTATAGGAATACTTAAAAACGTTATTACTACGAATATTAAATTATTATATTTCAACGGATTCTATTTTATAAATTAAAGGCAATTCAGGTGTTATAGTCTCCACCTAAACTGCCTTGTCACTACTTAATTTCCTGCTCTTTGAAGTGCTACCTGAGAAAAATCATCCTCAGATAACTCAGCATCAAAATTGTAATCACTAAAACTTAAAATAGTTTCTTTATTACTTTGATGGTTAACCATTTTCAAAACTCCGGCCCTCCAAAATTTATTCTTATACTGTTTATAGTCACTATAACTTAGTGTTTTAAGCAGCGCATTTTTGCGGTCATAAAACTGTATTTTTTCTATACGATACCCTTTACTCTTATTATAAGAAACTATTCTACGAGTATAACCAGATTTAGGATCCACAGGATCCTGTTCTACAGTAAGAATACTATTGTTTTCTTTTAAAAATTTATAGGTATATTTTTCAACCTCTTGAGAAGATAAATCTTCATATGCAAACTCGCTCCCAACAAAAGGCCCCGATTTGTTGTTTGAAGAAATTCTTTTTACTCTTTTTATTGAAGGTAGATATAACCATTGATCATCCGAACCTACTTTATGCGTAAAAGTCAAGGTAGAAGTTCCTTTAACGTCTTTTGGACTATTAAATACTATTAAGGACTTATCACCATCTTCTGTTAATTCTAAAGTTCGTGTCGTTAAAGAACGTTCACTTGTTTGTCCATTTTTATTTTTCAAGGTCATTTTTAACTCAGCAATAGAGCTATTAAAACCTAAATCTGCTTTCTCAGCTTCTTTTGCTATTTGAATTCCTTTCTCCTCAGGAGATTGCGCTTTTACTATAAATAGTGTTAAAAATGCTAAAAGTGTTAAAAGTCTTGCTTTCATTTTATTTGTATTAATTTATAATTATTAGTTTGTTATTTTGTTTTCCTTTTTGGCTGTCAATATCAATAAAGCAGGCAGTAAAATAAAGTCTATTATTAAGGCCGAAAGGATAATTATTACGGTTATTCTTGCCATATAACTATTTAAGGCAAAAGAAGAAGTAGATAGCACCGTAAACCCTGCTAAAAGCACTAATGTTGTTGTTACCAAAGCTTTTCCGACAGTTTCAAAAGCATAGATAACGGCTTGTTTCGCATCGTAACCTAGTTCTCTACGCGCTCTTAAAAACTTACTCATAAAGTGAACCGTGTCATCTACTATAATACCTAAAGTCATACCGAAAACAATTACCATTCCCGTATTAATTTGCCCCTTATAAATAGCCCAAATTCCAAAACCAATAAGAACTGGCGCAACATTAGGTATTATACTAAGTAACCCTAATTTAAAGCTACGTAAAGCCAACATTAACACTAAGGATATTAACAACAATGCTATAATGTTACCATTTAACATACTCTCTGCCTGTCTAAAGCCAAGTTTCGAGAACATAAGCATTGGGCTTACAGCTATTGCATGCATTTCTTTAGGAGCATTATTTTTAAGCCATTGCTCCCCACGTTCTGCGAAAGCAATCATTTGCGGACTATCAATGTTTTTTAAAGTAACTGTTACACGCGTTTCAGATTTATCTACATTAATTTGGTTGTTTAAGTCTAAACCAAATGGTAAGGACAACTCATAAAGCAATAAATATTGTGCAGCTTCCTCCCTATCTTCGGGAACTTTATAAAATTTCGTATCATCCCCATGCATAGACCTGTTTACTCTACGAGCTACTTCGCTAAATGCATTAACATGTACTACTTCTGGCTGCTCATTTAACCAATCCTCAAAAGCATTTAATGTTTTTAAATATGTTGGATTATTAATTCCTCCACTTTCGCCACTACCAACTGAATATTCTACATTGTAAATACCTGTAAGGTTTTCACTTATATAATCCGTATCTGTTCTAAAAGGGACTGTTTCATCAAAATAATTGATAAACTCATCATTAAATTCATTTTTGGTGGCCAAAAAACCAAGAAATCCTATTATTACCAAAGAGACAATAGTTAGTCTCATGGGCTGTTTTATTACAAAATTACCGAGTTCAGTATACCAATTTTTTATTTCTTTCTTTTTACCAACCCCTTTAGCCTTGACAGGAAAAATAGCCATTAAAGCGGGAAGGGTTGTTGTTGAATATAAAAATGCCATTAACATACCAAATGCCACAATATTACCTAAATCCCAAAACGGAGGAACATCACCAAAGTTCATCGTTAAAAAACCTATTACAGTAGTTAAACTAGTTATAAAAACTGGCATAAAATTTAAACGTAATGCTTCTTTTAAAGCATCTATTTTATCGAGTCCTCCACTTCTCATTTTCTGCAACATTGTAACCAGAATATGAATACTATCGGCAACTGCCAAGGTTAGTATCATTGTTGGAAATACTGCCGATGGAGGTGTTAACTTAATGCCCATTAGTCCCACAAATCCTATGGCACTCATAATAGAAAAGACCACAACAATAAAAGTTGCTATTGTACTATATATATTTCGGGTAAGCACAAATGTTGTAATAATAACTATTAATAACATTATCATGGTAAGCATCATATCTCTCATTGACGCCTCAAAGAATGCTGTATTTAAAGGAACCAACCCTGATGAATGTACTTGAAAATTTGGGTTTTTCTTTTTAAAATTTTTTATCATATTACGGATAAAAGTAGTAACCTCAGGTATTTCAGTTGCGCTATCTACTCCTGGTAACCTTACGGTTATATTGACAGCGGTTACGCTTCCTTTTTTGTTTAATATCCTATTAACCAAAAGCGGCTCGTTTAAAGCCTTTTTCCTAATTTCTTCAATTTCAGAAACTGATTTAGAGCCAGACTCGTACGATAAATCATCTACATACAAATCGTCTCCCTCTGCACTTGTATATTGAAAATTTGTTAAGGCATCCACACGAGAAGAATAAGGTGTGTTCCACGACTCAGCCGTTAATTCCTCAATAGCAATTAGGTTTTCTTTAGTAAATACATTGCCATTTTCTGGTGATAAAACTAGTACGACATTATCATCTTTTGTGTATTTATCCTGTAAGGCATCAAAAGCCTCCAGTTCAGGGTTTGACTTGCTAAAAAAAACATGATAATCTCCATCAAATACCATATTCCCTTGAGAGCCTAAGCCCAAAGCAAGAATAAGTGTTAAAATTAAAACCATCCATTTTTTAGCTGCTACAAATTCTCCCCATTTTCGAACAAAATTGTTCGAAACGCTTTCTATTTTTTTAAATGCATTCATTGTTTATTATTTAGTTGACTAGTAGATTATTTATTAAAATTTTAGTGTTTTACTCTTATGACGATTTCATTTCCAAAAAAAGGACAACTTATCAAAAACAATAAATAGTTGACCAGTCGTCTATTTTGTTCATAAAAAAATTATTGCAATAATAATGTTCTAATAATATCAAGCATATTCTCAATAGGCTCGGCACTATTCATCTCTTTCATAGTAATCATTGCTCCTTTCCCCGAATCCTCAATAAAACCTGTTAACTTTTCTACATCAACCGTTTTACTTATTTCTCCTTCTTCTTGGGCTTCAACCATTACTTTTACAATATGCGACTTTATAAGATTACTTTTACTGGCAACAGATTTTCTTATTTCCTCGTTGTGTTCTGCCATTTCATTTGCCATATTGCAACACAAACAACCCTTTTTACAATTTAGTTCTTCCTTTAAAGCCTTCGCCCTAAATTCATAAAAATTGAGTAAACGTTCTCTAGGTGAAAAATTTTTATCTTGTAAAACTTCTATTGCAGGGTAAAAATGACTTTCGAAATACTTATCCAAGGATTTTAAAACAAAATCCTCTTTACTATCAAAATAAAAATAGAAAGACCCCTTAGGGATTCCAGCCGCTTTTACTATATCATTAACACTTGTTGCGTTATACCCTTTACTCCATATAACCTCCATACCGATATTTAATATGGCATTTGATTTTATATCATGCTTTAGTGTTTTACTCATCTTTATTAAATCGAATACAAAAATATGACCACTCGTCTAGTAATGCAAAACAATACTGTTAATTTTTCCAAAAAAAACTATTTTCTAATTAAAGGAAGTGTACTACAGCGCAATAATCCTTCTTGTTTAGCTATTTCAGAGTATGTTATTTCTTCTACAATAAAACCCTGATCCTTTAACCAGTCATTTAATCTTACAAAACTTTTTTCCGAAACTATTACTTCTGGGGAAATAGAAAAAACGTTGCTAAACATTTGATACATCTCCTCTGCTGTAATATCAAAAATATTCTCTTTTCCGAAATAGTCTACCAACCAAAAATATTCTTCTTCTATTAAAAAACCATTTTTATGTAATATTGCTTTTCCCTTACCTACGGGCTGAAAACAACAATCTAAATGCAGCGCATTTTCTCTCGCATTTTTTGATTTACGTAACTCAAAAGATTTTATCTTTTTATTTGGAAATTGCTCCCTCATAAAATCTACTGCCGCTTTGTTGGTTCTCGCCGTAATATGATCCGAATAATCATCAGCGGTATAGGTTCCTATAAAAATATAATCGTTCCAGGGCATAACATCACCTCCTTCCACATGTACTTCTTCTGGTGGTCTTAAAATATTCTTTTCCGGTATTTTATCTAGGACATGAAGTATAGCATCAATCTCTTTTTCTCTATCGGGTAGAATGTTTGCTAAAATTAATTTATCCTCTATCACAAAAGCGATATCTCTTGAAAATATTTGATTACAATCCTTGATAACCTCTGGCCTATAAACGGTAACATTATGTTTTTTTAACACTTTAGCAAAGCCATCCATCTCTACAATCATATCCTTTTCTATAGGATACGTTCCTGCCAAAATATGCTCCAAAGATTTAGGGTCATATGCTTCTTCCGGCATAGGTGTTGGGCCACAACTTTTTGCAGTACCTAGTACAACAGCCTTTAATACAGATGTTTCATCTGTAACATTTAAGTATAACATAGAAAAAATTTGAAACAAATATAGAATTACTTTTTTACTAAAAAAAAGCCCTTTTTAAAAAAAGGGCTCTATAAAAATATAAAAGATTAAAATCTTATTCTCTCTCTTCTACGCTTTTAAAAGGTCTAAAGGTTTCTCCAGTATAAACTTGTCTTGGTCTACCTATTGGCTCCCCATTTAAACGCATTTCTCTCCACTGCGCTATCCATCCAGGTAATCTACCCAAAGCAAACATAACCGTAAACATTTCTGTAGGTATGCCTAATGCTCTATAAATAATTCCAGAGTAAAAATCTACATTTGGATAAAGTTTTCTATCCACAAAATATGGGTCTTCCAAAGCTTCCTTTTCTAAGCCTTTAGCTATATCTAAAATTGGATCATTTATACCCAAATCAGAAAGCACTTCGTCTGCTGCTACTTTAATTATTTTAGCTCTAGGATCAAAATTCTTATAAACTCTATGTCCAAAGCCCATTAATCTAAATGGGTCATTTTTGTCTTTAGCTTTGGCCATGTACTTTTTAGTATCACCTCCATCGGCCTCAATAGCCTCTAACATTTCTAAAACAGCTTGATTAGCACCACCATGTAAAGGCCCCCATAAAGCTGAAATACCAGCTGATAAAGAAGCGAATAATCCTGCATGTGAAGAGCCAACTATCCTTACTGTAGATGTAGAACAGTTCTGTTCGTGATCAGCATGAAGAATTAAAAGTTTATCCAAAGCATCTATAACTACTTTGTTTTTTTGATACTCATGAGTCGGTTTTTTAAACATCATTTTATGAATGTTCTCTACATACCCCAAAGCATCGTCGCCATAATCTAATGGCAACCCTTTTTTCTTACGCATAGTCCAAGCAACTAGTACCGGAAACTTTGCTAAAATTCTAACAATAGCATGATACATTTCCTTTTCTGAACTTACATTTACAGAACTAGGATTAAAAGCTATAAGTGCACTTGTTAATGAAGATAACACTCCCATAGGGTGTGCAGACTTTGGAAAACCATGCAAAATCTTTTTCATTTCCTCATCAATATGAGACTCTTCTTTTATATCATTATGAAATTGAGCTAACTGATTAGCATTTGGTAGTTCCCCAAAAATTAACAAATACGCAACTTCTAAAAAATCAGCCTTTTCTGCCAATTCTTCAATAGAATAGCCTCTGTATCTTAAGATTCCTTTTTCTCCATCTAAATACGTGATAGCGCTTTCGCATGAGCCCGTATTTTTATATCCAGGATCAATAGTAATTAACCCATTAGAAGATGCTCTTAATGTCTTAATATTTATTGCTAATTCATTCTCTGTTCCCTCTATTACTGGAAACTCATATTTCTCTCCTTTATATTCTAAAATTGCTTTGTCTGACATCTATATTTAATCTAAATTTTTGTGGTTCGTAAATCTACGAAAATCCTAGGATTTTAACAATTTTTAAAAAACCAAAAACTCCGTCTCAAACGTTTTTTTCCACATACTAACTTAAAAAAAAGTGCTATTTATTATTGATTTATTGAATAGAGTAATGTATAATATTTATCTACTGATTTTTCCCAAGTGAATCGCTTCTTTTTTGCATTATCTTGAATTCTTTTCCATTTAGGTTTTTCGTTCTCATAAATCGACAAAGCCGTATCAAAAACAGATAACATATTTTTAATCTTCTCATTATAAGAATCCCCATCGAAACTAAATCCTGTTTTTAAATGATGAACAGTGTCTTTTAACCCTCCCGTATGATGTACTAAACATGGGTTTCCATTTCGCATTGCTAGCATTTGACTTATTCCGCATGGTTCAAACAAGCTTGGCATAAAATATAGGTCCGTCTCTAGATAAATAGCATCTATTACATCTTCCGATTGTCCATTAATAAAAATAAAATTCTTATGTTCATAACTTATATTACGAAAAAGCTCTTCATAATCTGGTGCTCCTGTTCCTAATAAAATAAAAGCTCCGTTAATTCTATCTAGTCTTTCTAAGATTTGTACAAATGCTTCTGGAGACCTTTTAAAAAAATAAAACTTTTGCTCTGTTAAACGAGCAACGCTAGAACAAATAAAATTTGGTGGTTCTGTTAAATACTTTACAATTTTTTCTCCAGTATGAGCCAAAAAATCTGCTTTATACTTTTTTGACTCTTCTTGTAACCATCTAAAAATAGCATTAACAGTTATTAAATATAATTTACCCTTTTCTGCTACTCTAATATTTTTATAATTAGAACCATTTAAAATACCTACTAAACGACCTTCATTATCGGCTTTTAGTAAATCTTTTTCTAAACCCTCGCCACCTATAAATTCCGGAGGAGTACTTGGATTAAGAATATCTTCTTTATACGATGGAGAAACAGTATGTACAGTATCTGCAAGACGAATACCTAATGCCATTAAATTAATACAATCCGGGTAGCGATAATCCATTAATGCTTCTTTATCAAAAGGGAAGTCCGGAAACCAGTTCCTTAATGAAGAGTAATTATTTTCAAAAGGTCGAATACCTTGAATTGCCAAATTATGAATACTATAAACAAATCGTATTTTTTCTAAGACTTTATACCCTCTATGATATTTTTTAAGAAACAATAATAGACTTGTATGCCAGTCATGCATATGAACAATATCTAGACCTCCAAAAGCATCGTTTTTTATAGCTTCTGCTACAGCTGTACAAAATATAAAATATTTTATTGCATCTGTGTAAAAGGGTTCTGTTGGATCATTATGATAAATATGGGCAATATCTCCTGCTTCTATCTCTGGGTGATGTATTACATAATGATGAATATTCTTAAATTTCTTTTTTGGTGCCACTTCATAGAGTTCGGCTATATATGTAGTACTTCTTAGCTTAAAAGTTAAAGTGGTTTTGAGTATGGCTTGTTTATGCAATCTAGAATAGGAAGGTACAACAATATGTACTTTATCTCCTTTAGAAGATAATTGTCTTGGAACATCCCTAACAACATCTCCCATACCACCGGCTTTACAATTGTACAAGGCATCATTTTCCGCTGCAACAAAAAGAAAATTATTCATAAATGTAATAAGTAGATTTAGTTAAACAGTTATAATAAAAAGGTAGGTAATATTAAGGATTATCCCAAAAAAAAAGCCTCTCTATTATATAGAAAGGCTTTTTTAATATTTTAGCAACAATTATTTTACTTTAAAAGCATTTTGTTGAGGATAATATGCTGTAGTTCCTAATTCTTCTTCAATTCTAAGAAGTTGGTTATACTTAGCCATTCTATCCGAACGAGAAGCCGATCCAGTTTTAATTTGACCACAGTTAAGTGCTACTGCTAAATCTGCAATAGTATTATCTTCTGTTTCTCCTGAACGGTGTGACATTACAGAAGTGTAACCCGCATTTTTTGCCATATTAACGGCAGAAATTGTTTCTGTCAATGATCCAATCTGATTTACTTTTATTAATATAGAATTAGCTATACCATTGTCAATTCCTTTTGCTAAACGCTCTACATTAGTAACAAATAAATCGTCTCCAACTAATTGTACTTTGTCACCAACTTTTTCTGTTAGAGATTTCCAACCATCCCAATCATTTTCATCCATACCATCTTCAATAGAAAGAATAGGGTATTTCGCAGATAAATCGGCTAAATATTGTGCTTGCTCTTCTGAAGTACGTATTACACCTTTATCTCCTTCAAATTTTGTATAGTCGTACTTTCCATCTACATAAAACTCTGCAGAAGCACAATCTAAGGCAATCATTATATCATCACCTAATTTATATCCAGCTTTATCAACCGCTTTGGCTATAGTATCCAAAGCATCTTCTGTTCCCCCTGCTAAATTTGGAGCAAATCCTCCTTCATCACCAACAGCAGTACTTAAACCTCTATCATGCAGCACCTTCTTAAGGTTATGAAATATTTCAGTACCCATTTGTAACGCATGAGAAAATGTTTCTGCCTTAACTGGCATAATCATAAATTCTTGGAACGCAATTGGAGCATCTGAATGCGACCCGCCGTTTATAATATTCATCATTGGAACTGGCAAAGTATTTGCACTTACCCCCCCAACATATCTATATAATGAAATTCCTAATTCATTTGCCGCTGCTTTTGCTACTGCTAAAGAAACTCCTAATATAGCATTTGCACCTAATTTAGATTTATTCGGTGTTCCATCCAACTCAATCATAGTTTGATCAATTAAATTTTGATCAAAAACAGACATTCCTAAAACTTCTTGAGCAATTTCTGTATTTACGTTACTAACTGCTTTTAAAACACCCTTACCCATGAATTTGTCACCTCCATCACGCAGTTCAACAGCTTCATGTTCACCTGTTGAAGCACCAGAAGGAACTGCTGCTCTACCCATTATACCATTTTCGGTAATTACATCAACTTCAACCGTTGGGTTACCTCTAGAATCAAAAATTTGTCTTGCGTGTACACTTAGAATAATACTCATGTGTTATTGTTTTTTATTGTTTTAAAATCTCTTTTACAAAGATACAAAACCCTACTTTTTTACCCTCCATTTAGGCAATATATTAACCTAAATATTAGAAAAATTTAAACTATATTTTAACTATTTGTTATTTCTGAATCATTTCGAAAAATTCATCAAAAAGATAATCAGAATCATGCGGCCCTGGACTTGCTTCCGGGTGATATTGAACTGAAAAAACTTGTTTATTCTTCATACGAATTCCTGCAACAGTCTTATCATTTAAGTGCTCATGTGTAATCTCCAAATCAGAATTTGCTTCTGCCTCTTCTCTATTAATAGCAAAACCATGATTTTGAGAAGTAATTTCACCTTTTCCCGTTCTTAAGTTCAAAACCGGATGATTTATTCCCCTATGACCGTTATGCATTTTATAGGTAGACACTCCATTTGCCAGAGCAATAACTTGATGTCCTAGGCAAATACCAAAAAGTGGCTTACCACTTTCTATAATACCTTTTGCAGTTTCTATAGCATCTACTAAAGGTTCAGGGTCACCAGGGCCATTGGATATAAAAAACCCATCTGGATTCCAAGCTGCCATATCCGCATAACTAGTATTATAAGGATACACCTTAATATATGCATCTCTTTTTTCTAAATTTCTTAGAATATTCTTTTTGATACCAATATCTAATGCCGAAATTTTGTATTTCGCATTTTCATTTCCATAAAAATAAGGTTCTTTCGTAGAAACTTTAGATGACAATTCGAGCCCTTCCATACTTGGCACTTCTCCCAGTTGTTGTTTTATAGCATCCAAGTTATTTACATCTGTAGTTATAACCGCGTTCATAGCACCATTATCACGTATGTAACTAACCAATGCTCTCGTATCCACATCAGATATAGCAAACAAATTACTATCGTTTAAAAATTCTTCTAAACTTTTATCCGCAAGATCACGCGAATATTCATAGCTAAAATTTTTACATATTAGACCAGAAATTTTAATAGAATCTGATTCTATTTCGTCTTTATTTGTTCCGTAATTTCCTATATGCGCGTTTGTAGTAACCATTAACTGACCAAAATAGGAAGGATCTGTAAAAATCTCTTGGTAACCCGTCATACCAGTATTAAAACAAACTTCACCAAAGGAAGTTCCTTCTTTATTTCCTACAGATTTACCATGAAAAATGGTTCCATCTGCCAATAATAAAATCGCTTTTTTCTTAGTTTGATATTTCATTATATATACATATTGATATTAAAACACAAAAAAAATGGGATAAGTTATAAATAACTCATCCCATTATATTAAATATTTTTCCTAAACATATTATTCTTCTGAATCGTCTGTTTTAGTTTCTGCTACAGCTACTGGCGGTGTATCAGCCTTTTTAGTTCTACCTCTACGAGTAGATTTCTTTTTAGCTGGTTTACCTGCATTATAAAGCTCGTTAAAATCAACCAACTCTATCATTGCCATGTCTGCATTATCGCCCAAACGATTACCTAATTTGATAATTCTAGTATAACCACCTGGTCTATCGCCAACTTTTTCAGCTACTTCGCTAAAAAGAGTTGTAACAGCATACTTATCTCTTAAATTTTTAAAAACAATACGTCTGTTATGCGTTCCTTTATCAGCAGTTTTATTATTTTCTGCTTTAGACTTTGTGATTAAAGGTTCTACAAACTGTTTTAAAGCCTTCGCCTTAGCAACTGTAGTATTAATTCTTTTATGTTCAATTAAGGAACAAGCCATATTAGCTAACATTGCTTTTCTGTGAGCCGCTTTTCTTCCTAAATGATTAACTTTTTTACCGTGTCTCATTATATTATTCTATTTTCTTCCTTATCAGAGTTTTTCTCTTCTAACAGAAGCAAAATTAATCTTTATCTAATTTGTATTTGGATAAGTCCATTCCGAAACTTAATCCCTTATTAATTACAAGCTCTTCTAACTCTGTTAAAGATTTTTTACCAAAGTTTCTGAATTTCATTAAATCATTTTTATTAAAAGAAACTAAGTCTCCTAATGTATCTACTTCCGCAGCTTTTAAACAATTCAACGCTCTGACAGATAAATCCATATCTACAAGCTTAGTCTTTAACAACTGACGCATGTGTAATGATTCTTCATCATAAGTTTCCGTTTGAGCAATCTCATCGGCTTCAAGAGTAATTCTCTCATCAGAAAACAACATAAAGTGATGTATCAAAACTTTAGCTCCTTCTGTTAAAGCATCTTTTGGATGTATAGATCCGTCAGTTACTATTTCAAAAACCAACTTCTCATAATCCGTCTTTTGCTCTACCCTAAAGTTTTCAATACTATACTTTACATTTTTGATAGGTGTAAAAATAGAATCGATTGCAATAGTTCCTAGCGCAACACCGGATTTCTTATTTTCCTCAGCAGGAACATATCCTCTTCCCTTATCAATAGTAATTTCCATATTGATACTAACTTTAGCATCTAAATTACAAATTACCAAATCTGGATTTAGAACCTGGTAGCCAGAAATAAATTTCTGAAAATCTCCAGCTGTTAATTGATCTTTTCCACTAATAGAAATTGAAACTACTTCTGCTTCAGAATCTTCTATTTGTTTCTTAAAACGAACTTGTTTTAAATTTAATATTATTTCGGTAACGTCTTCAACAACACCCGGGATAACAGAAAATTCATGCTCTACTTTATCTATTCTAACAGAAGTAATTGCATAACCTTCTAATGAAGAAAGTAATACCCTTCTTAATGCATTCCCAACCGTTAATCCATAACCTGGTTCTAAAGGACGAAATTCAAATTTGCCTTCAAAATCAGAGGAATCGATCATTATTACTTTATCGGGTTTCTGAAAATTAAATAATGCCATATTCGATTGGTGTTGTTTATTTAGAGTATAACTCGACTATTAATTGTTCTTTGATATTCTCTGGAATCTGCATTCTTTCTGGCACAGAAACAAATGTTCCTTGCTTAGTTTCAGTATTCCATGTCATCCATTCATAAACATTGCTATTTGAAGACAACGCATCCTGAATGGTTTGTAAAGATTTAGATTTTTCTCTTACGCCTACAACATCACCAGCTTTTAATGAATAAGAAGGTATGTTTACCAATTCTCCATTAACTGTAATATGTCTGTGCGATACTAACTGTCTAGCCCCTCTTCTAGAGTTAGAGATACCCATTCTGAAAACTACGTTATCTAACCTAGATTCACATAACTGAAGTAACACTTCACCAGTAACTCCTTTACTACTATTTGCCTTAGCAAATATGCCTCTAAATTGACGCTCTAATATACCATAAGTATACTTCGCTTTTTGCTTCTCCATTAACTGGACAGCGTATTCCGATTTTTTTCCACGACGACGGTTATTACCGTGTTGTCCTGGAGGATAATTTTTCTTTTCAAAAGACTTATCGTCTCCAAAAATCGCTTCTCCAAACTTACGAGCGATTTTACTTTTTGGTCCTGTATATCTTGCCATTTTCTAAAAATTTGAAAGTGTGATTATGAATTAAGGCTTATCCTTCGATAATCGTAACTACACGTTTCTATGAAATATTAATTTAATTAAACTCTTCTTCTTTTCGGAGGTCTACAACCATTATGTGGCATTGGAGTAACATCAATTATTTCTGTTACTTCTATACCTGCATTATGAATAGAACGGATAGCAGATTCTCTACCATTTCCAGGACCTTTAACGTAAACCTTTACCTTTCTAAGTCCTGCTTCATGAGCAACTTTAGAACAATCTTCAGCAGCTACTTGAGCAGCATAAGGAGTATTCTTTTTTGAACCTCTAAAACCAAGTTTACCCGCAGACGACCAAGAGATTACATCTCCTTTTTTATTTGTCAACGAAATAATGATATTGTTAAAAGAAGCAGTAACGTGAGCTTCACCCACAGACTCTACTATAACTTTACGTTTTTTAGTAGATTTAGCATTTGCTTTTGCCATAATACCTAATTATTATTTAGTCGCTTTTTTCTTGTTAGCAACTGTTTTTCTCTTTCCTTTTCTGGTTCTAGAATTATTCTTAGTTCTTTGACCTCTTAAAGGCAACCCAGATCTATGACGTATTCCTCTATAACATCCAATATCCATTAGACGTTTGATGTTTAATTGAGTTTCAGAACGCAATTCTCCTTCTATTGTAAAAGAAGAAACTGCCTCTCTAATACGACTAATTTCATCATCATTCCAGTCTGATACTTTTGTATCCTCACTTACTTGAGCTATTTTCAAAATCTCTTTAGCTCTACTGTTACCAATTCCAAAAATGTAAGTTAAGGCAATTACGCCTCTTTTTTGTTTTGGTATGTCTATACCTGCAATTCTTGCCATAACTATCCTTGTCTTTGTTTAAATCTAGGATTCTTTTTGTTGATTACATACAACCTGCCTTTTCTTCGCACAATTTTGCACTCGGCACTTCTCTTTTTTATTGATGCTCTAACTTTCATCTTTTTATCTTAATATCTATAAGTGATTCTAGCCTTACTTAAATCATAAGGACTCATTTCTAATTTTACTTTATCGCCTGGAAGCAATTTTATATAATGCATACGCATCTTACCAGAAATATGAGCCGTTACTACATGTCCGTTCTCTAACTCTACTCTAAACATTGCGTTTGATAATGCTTCGATTATAGAGCCATCTTGTTCTATTGCTGCTTGTTTAGCCATAAATTATGCTACTTTTCTGTTTTTACCAGATTTCATTAAACCGTCATAATGCCTATTCAACAAATATGAATTTACTTGCTGCACCGTATCTATAGCAACACCTACCATAATTAAAAGTGATGTTCCTCCGTAAAACATTGCCCATCCTGCCTGTACATCCATAAGCTTTACAACGATTGCCGGTAATACAGCAAGCAAAGCTAAAAATATAGATCCAGGTAACGTAATTAAAGACATTATTTTATCTAAAAAATCTGCAGTTTCTTTACCAGGGCGTGTTCCAGGTATAAACCCTCCACTCCTTTTTAAATCATCTGCCATTTTATTTGTAGGAACAGTAATAGCCGTATAGAAATAAGTAAATACTATAATTAAAAACGCAAATAAAAGATTATAAGGCAAACTAAACATTGCCCCTCCTCCTCCAAAATTCAACTGCAACCATTGTCCAAAACTACTATCTTTCAAAAATTCTGCACTTCCAATTAATCCTGGAACAAACATAATTGCCTGCGCAAAAATAATAGGCATAACACCCGAAGCATTTAGCTTTAAGGGTATATATTGTCTAGAACCAGCCACATTTTTTTCATAACCTCCAGAAGCCGTTCTCCTAGCATATTGTACCGGTATTTGACGAGTAGCCATCACTAGTAAAATACTAGCTAATATAACCAAGAACCACACTATTACCTCTACAAGAATAAACATAAGCCCACCATTGTTATTGGTAGTTCTTGATACAAATTCCTGAACAAATGACTGTGGCAATGTTGCAATAATACCTATCATTATTAACAATGAAATACCATTCCCAATTCCTTTATCCGTAATTTTTTCTCCTAACCACATCGCAAACACGCACCCTGTAACTAGAATTATTACTGCAGGAACCATAAAGTTTAATCCTTTTCCTAAAACAAAAGCACTATCCTGTACACCAAAAGCACCTAAACCATATAAATATGCCGGAGCCTGAACTATACATATCCCTATAGTCAACCATCTAGTAATTTGATTAATGGTCTTTCTTCCACTTTCTCCTTCTTTTTGGAGTTTTTGAAGATAAGGAATAGCAATACCCATTAATTGAACAACAATCGAAGCCGATATATATGGCATTATACCTAATGCAAAAATAGAAGCCTTTGCAAATGCACCCCCCGTAAAAGCATTAAGCAAACCAAATATACCTTGATCTGTACTCGAAGCTAACTGCCCAAGTTGCGTTGTATCAATACCCGGAATTGTTATTTGGCAACCAAAACGATAAACCAACAAAAGACCTAAGGTAATAAGTATTCTATTCCTTAGCTCTTCTATCTTCCAAATATTGGATAATGTTTCGAAAAAATTCTTCATAGTGTCTCTTATATTCTTATAAACTTATAGCTTCACCTCCAGCTGCTTCAATTGCCGCTTTTGCCGTTGCTGTAAATTTATGAACCGATATTTTCAGTGAAGCTTTTAATTCACCCCCACCTAATATCTTTACTAAATCATTTTTACCTACTAAACCGTTTTCCACTAAAGCATCAAAAGTAACTTGATCTTTAATAACTTTCTTTTCCACTAATTCCTGTAACGTAGAAAGATTAATGCCTTTGTATTCTTTACGGTTAATATTGGTAAAACCAAATTTAGGTACACGTCTTTGCAGTGGCATTTGACCACCTTCAAAACCTATCTTTTTAGAATAACCAGATCTAGATTTTGCACCTTTATGTCCTCTAGCTGCAGTACCACCCTTACCTGATCCTTGACCTCTACCTATACGCTTACCATCTCTACTAATAGAACCTTCAGCTGGTTTTAGATTACTTAAATTCATTACACTAATTATATATTAAGCTTCTTCTGTAGAAACTAAGTGTTTAACTTTATTTATCATACCTAGAACACTCGGAGTAGCATCATGCTCAACTACCTGTCCTATTCTTTTTAAACCAAGGGCCTCTAAAGTTCTCTTTTGGTTCTGTGGTCTTTTAATACCACTACGTAATTGTTTTACTTTAATCTTTGCCATAATATCCTTCTATTACTAACCTTTAAAAACTTTTTCTAAAGAAACACCTCTTTCTTGAGCTATTGACTTAGCATCTCTCAATTGCAACAAAGCATCAAAAGTTGCCTTAACTACATTATGTGGATTAGAAGAACCTTGAGATTTAGATAATACATCTTGAACTCCCACTGCTTCTAATACCGCTCTAACAGCACCACCAGCAATAACACCAGTACCATGAGAAGCTGGCTGAATATAAACTCTAGCACCTCCAAATTTACCCTTCTGCTCGTGCGGTACAGTTCCCTTATTTAATGGAATACGCACTAAGTTCTTCTTAGCATCTTCAATCGCTTTAGCAATTCCAGTTGCAACCTCCTTAGATTTACCAAGACCGTGTCCTACAACACCATTTTCATCACCAACAACAACTATCGCTGAAAAGCCAAAAGCTCTACCACCTTTAGTTACTTTAGTAACCCTTTGTACACCTACTAACCTATCTTTTAAGTCTAAACCTCCTGGTTTAACTGTTTCTACGTTTTTATATTTCTGAAACATAATGTTAATTAGAATTTAAGTCCTGCTTCTCTTGCGCCTTCCGCTAAAGATTTTACTCTACCATGGTATAAATTTCCTCCTCTATCAAAAGCAACTTTATCCACTCCTGCTTTTAACGATTTTTCAGCGATAGCCTTACCAACAAGACCTGCTATTTCAGATTTACTTCCTTTAGATTCAATATCTTTATCTCTAGAAGACGCTGCCGCTAAAGTAATCCCTTTAACATCATCAATTAATTGAGCATAAATCTCACTATTACTTCTAAAAATTGAAAGTCTTGGTCTTTCAGCTGTTCCAGAAGAAACCTTACGTATTCTTCTACGAATTCTATATTTTCTTTGTGTCTTTGATAACTTCATAATACTTTTATTAAGCTGATTTACCGGCTTTTCTTCTTAAAATTTCTCCAACAAACTTAATACCCTTTCCTTTGTAAGGCTCCGGCTTACGGAAAGATCTAATTTTAGCAGCGATTTGACCAACTAATTGTTTATCGTGAGATGTTAATTTCACTATTGGATTTTTACCTTTTTCAGAAATAGTCTCAACTTTAACCTCTGGAGCCAAATCAATAACTATATTATGTGAAAACCCTAAAGCCAAATCTAACTTTTGACCTTGATTGCTTGCTCTATAACCTACACCAACCAAT
The DNA here is from genome assembly GCF_947496775.1 of uncultured Maribacter sp. Lineage (GTDB taxonomy): Bacteria > Bacteroidota > Bacteroidia > Flavobacteriales > Flavobacteriaceae > Maribacter_B. Next base: position 326,221 of record NZ_CANMDU010000001.1, read on the forward strand.
TCAAGTTCTTTAGTCCATCCCGAAGACACACCATTAACCATATTCAAAACTAACGATCTATACAAACCATGTTTTGCTTTACTTTCCTTAGAATCAGAAGGTCTTGTAACATAAACCTGACCATCCTCTACTTTCACCTCTACTGATGAAAACTCTTGGGTTAACTCCCCCAATTTACCTTTTACAGCTATTACATTATCTTTAACCTCTACGGTTACGCCTTCTGGAATCGCTACTGGATTATTACCTATTCTAGACATTTTCTAAATCTTTTTTATTAATATACGTAGCATAAAACTTCACCACCTACATTTTCAGTTTTGGCTTGCTTACTAGTCATTACTCCATGCGAAGTTGAAACAATTGCTACACCTAATCCATTAAGAACTCTAGGTAAATCCACCGATCCAGCATACTTACGTAAACCTGGCTTACTAACGCGCTGCAATTTCTTAATTACAGGTTCTTTAGTTACCTTATTATACTTTAAAGCTATTTTAATTGAGCCCTGTACTTTATCTTCCTGAAACTTGTAACTTAAAATATATCCTTGATCGAATAATATTTTAGTAATTTCTTTTTTAACGTTAGAAGCTGGTATCTCTACCACTCTATGCCCTGCTCTACTGGCATTTCTAATTCTAGTTAAATAATCTGCTATAGTATCTGTTACCATATTTATTAATTGCGGAGACGGTTTTTGGTATTATCACCAAACCTGAAACCAATTTATATTCAATTTTACCAGCTAGCCTTTTTAACACCAGGTATTAACCCTTGATTAGCCATCTCTCTAAAAGTAACTCTTGAAATACCAAAAGTTCTCATATACCCTTTAGGCCTACCTGTTAACTTACAACGATTATGCATACGTACTGGTGATGCATTTTTTGGTAACTTTTGCAAAGCTTCGAAATCACCAGCTTCTTTTAAAGCTTTTCTTTTCTCAGCATATTTAGCAACAGTCTTCGCCCTTTTTCTTTCACGGGCTTTCATTGATTCTTTAGCCATACTACTTCTTTTTAAAAGGTAATCCTAATTCTGTTAATAATGATTTTGCTTCTTTATCGGTATTCGCAGAAGTTACAAAAGTAATATCCATTCCGTTAATTCTATTGATTTTATCAATATTAATTTCAGGAAAAATAATTTGTTCAGTAATACCTAAGCTATAATTTCCTCTACCATCAAAACCAGTAGCTTTAATACCTTGAAAATCACGTACTCGTGGCAAAGCACTTGTAACCAATCTATCTAAGAACTCATACATTCTTTCTCCACGTAAAGTAACTTTTGCCCCAATTGGCATACCCTTACGTAATTTAAAAGAAGCAACATCCTTCTTTGACAAAGTCGCTACTGCCTTTTGCCCAGTAATAATAGTCATTTCATCAACCGCATGATCAATTAACTTCTTATCAGCAACTGCAGCTCCAACTCCTCTACTTACTACTATTTTCTGTAACTTAGGAACTTGCATTACATTTTTATAACCAAACTCCTCTTTTAAAGCGCCAACAATACGCTCTGTATATTCCGTTTTTAATCTTGCAACGTAAGCCATAACTAAATTACTTCCTTAGATTTTTTAGAAACTCTCACTTTTTTTCCATCCTTTACTTCATAACCAACCCTTGTAGTCTCGCCAGTTTTGGCATCTATCAAAGAAAGATTTGAAATATGAATAGGAGCTTCTTTTTTAACAATTCCTCCTTGAGGATTCTTTGCACTAGGCTTTTCATGCTTAGACACCATATTAGCACCTTCAACAATTGCCTTATTTTTTCCTACATTAACACTTAAAACTTTACCTTCTGTACCTTTATGGTCGCCAGCAGTAATTTTTACAGTATCTCCTGTTTTAATTTTTAACTTTTTCATCGTACTGAATATATTATAGTACCTCAGGGGCTAATGATACAATCTTCATAAATTGTCTATCACGAAGTTCTCTAGCTACAGGTCCAAAAACACGTGTACCTCTCATTTCACCTGTAGGATTTAACAATACACACGCATTATCATCAAAACGTATATACGAACCATCAGGTCTTCTAACTTCCTTCTTAGTTCTAACAACTACTGCTGTAGAAACTGCTCCTTTTTTAATACCTGCGTTTGGAGTTGCCTCCTTAACAGTAACGACAATCTTATCGCCAATAGAAGCATATCTTCTTTTTGTACCTCCGAGAACTCGAATAGTCAAAACTTCTTTTGCTCCGGTATTATCCGCTACCTTTAGTCTAGATTCTTGCTGTAACATATTATTTAGCTCTTTCTAAGATTTCTACTAATCTCCAACACTTGTTCTTGCTCAAAGGACGAGTTTCCATAATTTTGACTTTATCGCCAATATTACAATCGTTCTTTTCATCGTGCGCAACATATTTCTTTGTCTTTAACACGAACTTACCGTACATAGGATGCTTAACTCTTTTAACTTCAGCAACAACAATAGATTTCTCCATTTTATCACTAGTTACTACTCCTACTCTTTCTTTTCTTAAGTTTCTTTTTTCCATAAAGCAGAACCAATTATTGGTTGTCCCTATTAGTTAATTCCGTAGCCAATTTAGCTACTGTTCTTCTAACTTTTCTTATTTGAAGTGGATTCTCTAGAGGGGTTACAAAATGTGCAATCTTTAAATCAGCATGAAGCTTTTTTAACTCTACCAACTTCTCCGTAAGTTCCTGGTCAGACAATTCTTTTATTTCTTGTTTTTTCATGATTCCTACGTTTATTTCTGGTCCGTATAATCTCTAGCCACTATAAATTTTGTTTTAACAGGCAATTTTTGTGCCGCCAAACGCAATGCTTCTTTAGCTATATCTATTGATACTCCTGCTATTTCAAACAAAACTCTTCCTGGTTTCACAACAGCCACGAAATATTCTGGAGCACCCTTACCTTTACCCATACGTACCTCTAAAGGCTTTTTAGTAATAGGCTTATCCGGGAATATTTTAATCCATAATTGCCCTTCCCTTTTCATATATCTAGTTGCAGCGATACGCGCAGCTTCAATCTGACGGGAAGTTAAAAAAGATGTATCCAAGGACTTTATACCGAACATACCATTTGAAAGCAGATGCCCTCTTCCGGCATTACCCTTCATACGGCCTTTCTGCATTTTACGAAACTTCGTTCTTTTTGGTTGTAACATTTTCTTACTTCTTTAAAAAATTACTTTCTACGACGTGGCTTTCTTCCACCATCATTTTTTCCACCTTTTCCACCTTGGCTCTTTTGCATTCCAACCAAAGGAGAAAGTTCTCTCTTACCATAAACCTCACCTTTCATGATCCACACTTTTATTCCCAATCTACCATAGGTAGTATGAGCCTCATGCAAAGCATAATCAATATCTGCTCTAAAAGTAGACAAAGGAATACGCCCGTCTTTATAAGATTCAGAACGAGCCATTTCCGCACCGTTTAAACGTCCAGAAATTTGTATCTTAATACCCTCAGCATTCATTCTCATAGCAGCAGCAATTGACATTTTAATTGCTCTTCTAAATGAAATCCTTGATTCAATTTGCCTTGCAACACTTGCCGCAACCAAATTAGCATCTAATTCAGGTCTTTTAATTTCATATATATTGATTTGAACTTCTTTACTGGTAATCTTCTTAAGTTCCTCCTTAAGTTTATCTACCTCTTGTCCACCTTTACCAATAATAATTCCAGGTCTTGCAGTAGTTACAGTAACCGTAATTAACTTTAATGTACGCTCAATAATAACTCTTGATACACTTGCCTTTGATAAACGAGCATGAATATATTTTCTAATTTTATCATCCTCAGCTAACTTATCTCCATAATCATTACCACCGTACCAGTTAGATTCCCAACCTCTGATGATTCCTAAACGATTACCAATTGGATTTGTTTTCTGTCCCATTCTAGCTTTGTGTATTATTGTTAGATCCTACAACCAATGTAACATGGTTGGAACGTTTTCTAATTCTATGTGCTCTTCCTTGAGGTGCAGGGCGCAGTCTTTTCAACATACTACCACTATCTACTCTAATCTCACTTACCACAAGATCAGCATCCTCCATATTAGCATCCTCATTCTTTGCTTGCCAGTTTGCAATAGCAGAAAGTAATAATTTCTCTAACCTTCTAGAAGCCTCCTTCGGATTAAACCTAAGAGTAGCTAAAGCACTCTCTACTTTCATTCCTCTTACCAAATCCGCAACTAAACGCATTTTTCTTGGTGAAGTAGGACAGTTATTAAGCTTAGCAAATGCTATTTTTTGTTTTTCAGCCTTAATTCTTTCGGCCATTTGTTTTTTACGAACTCCCATAGCTTACTTTTTTCCTTTATTCTTTGCCCCAGCATGACCCCTATAAGATCTAGTTGGAGAAAATTCTCCCAGTTTATGACCTACCATATTCTCAGTAACAAACACAGGAACAAACTGCCTCCCATTATGTACTGCAATAGTAAGACCCACAAAATCAGGTGTTATCATTGAAGCTCTAGACCAAGTCTTAATAACAGACTTTTTACCAGAAGCTGCATTTTGCTGGATTTTTTTATCCAAGCTATAGTGAACGTAAGGTCCTTTTTTTAGTGAACGTGCCATTTCTTTCTACTTTTTATTTCTTTCTACGTTCTATTATATACTTATTGGTACTCTTTGTCTTAGAACGCGTTCTAAATCCTTTAGCAGGTATACCGTTTCTTGATCTTGGATGACCACCAGACGCTCTACCTTCACCACCACCCATTGGGTGATCCACAGGATTCATTGCCACTGGTCTAGTTCTAGGACGCTTACCTAACCACCTACTTCTACCAGCTTTACCTGAAACCAATAACTGATGATCCGAATTAGATATAGCTCCTATCGTAGCCATACATCCAGAAAGTATTAATCTAGTTTCACCAGAAGGCATTTTAACAGTAACAAACTTACCATCTTTCGCCATTAGTTGAGCAAATGTACCTGCACTTCTAGCCATAACAGCTCCTTGCCCAGGACGCAACTCAATACACGAAATAACTGTACCTAATGGTATATCACTTAAAGGAATTGCATTTCCAACCTCAGGAGCAGCATCAGAACCAGAAGAAATCTTCTGCCCTACCTGCAATCCATTCTGAGCGATTACATACCTCTTTTCACCATCAGCATATTCTAATAAAGCAATAAATGCTGTTCTGTTTGGATCATACTGAATAGACTTAACCGTAGCAGCAACACCTTGCTTATCTCTCTTGAAGTCTATTACACGATACCTTCTTTTATGACCACCACCTCTATGGCGCATAGTCATCTTTCCTTGACTGTTTCTACCTCCCGACTTTTTTAACGGAGCAAGCAAACTCTTCTCCGGCTTATCAGTAGTAATGGCGTCAAATCCATTTACTACTCTAAAACGCTGTCCAGGAGTGATTGGTTTTAATTTTCTAACTGACATTTCTTGTCTTTATAGATTACTGTAAAAATCAATAATATCACCCTCAGCCACATCAACTATAGCTTTTTTCAAAGCATTAGTCTTTCCATGCTGTACACCTGTCTTAGTGTAACGTGATTTTCTAGTAGGCCCGTAATTCATAGTACGTACCTTTTTTACGGAAACACCGTAAGTTGCCTCAACAGCATCTTTAATTTGAATCTTATTAGCCTTAGGACTAACAAAGAAACCATAACGATTATACAACTCACTATCAGCGGTCATCTTCTCTGTTATAATTGGTTTTATCAACACACTCATGTTTCCTATTTATTTAAAGTTGCTTCAATTCCTTCTAACGAGCCTTCAAGCAATACTATATTATCCGCATTCAACACTTTGTAAGTGCTTAATTCTGAGTTAGTTACAACTTCAGAACGTTTCAAATTACGCGAAGACAAATATACACTATTATTTGAATCACCCAACACAAATAAAGACTTTTTGTTTTCTAAACCTAAAGACTTAAGAACACCAATAAAATCTTTTGTTTTTGGAGTATCAAAATTAAAATCTTCAAGAACAACTATAGCATTCTCTTTCGACTTAATTGTTAATGCAGATTTTCTTGCCAAACGCTTTAAGTTTTTATTCAATTTCTGCGTATAGTCCTTTGGTCTTGGACCAAAAATACGGCCACCACCTCTGAAAATTGGAGATTTAATACTACCTGCACGTGCAGTACCAGTACCTTTTTGCTTTTTAATTTTTCTAGTACTACCAGCAATCTCTCCTCTTTCTTTAGCCTTATGCGTACCTTGTCTTTGATGTGCTAAATATTGCTTTACATCCAAGTATACTGCATGATTATTCGGCTCTATTGCGAAAACAGCATCTGAAAGCTCAGCTTTCCTACCTGTTTCTTTTCCTTTTATATCTAAAACTGCTACTTTCATTACTTCTGAATAGTTACGTAAGCGTTTTTATGACCAGGAACACAACCTTTCACAACTAAAAGATTTTTCTCTGGAACTATTTTCAATACTTTAAGATTCTGAACAGTAACTCTGTCACCACCCATTCTACCAGCCATCTTCATACCCTTAAAAACTCTTGCTGGATATGAGGCAGCACCAATAGAACCAGGAGCTCTAAGTCTGTTGTGCTGTCCGTGAGTTGCCTGACCAACACCACCGAAGCCATGTCTTTTTACAACACCTTGAAAACCTTTTCCTTTTGACGTACCAACTACATCAACAAATTCTCCTTCTACAAATACATCAACACCCACCGTGTCTCCCAATTTGTAATCACCTTCAAACTCTTGAAATTCAACGACTTTTTTCTTAGGAGAAGTACCTGCTTTTTTAAAATGACCTGTTTCAGCCTTATTAGCACGTTTTTCTGCCTTGTCATCGAAACCAAGCTGAAGGGCCTTGTACCCGTCTACCTCTTCGGTTCTGACTTGGGTAACCACACATGGACCAGCTTCAATAACGGTACATGGCATATTCTTACCATTCTCGTCAAAAATACTAGTCATGCCTACTTTTTTTCCTATTAACCCAGACATTTGATTTTAGATTATGGACCTCCGGTTTTAAAAACTAAAACCCTACTTCCGATTATATTAATTATTCTTATTACTCGTAACTCTTAAACATAAAAAAAGGGTCAAAACTAATTCAACCCTGAATTTTGTTTTTTCCGTTTTTCCTTCGCACGCAGCTTAGGACATGTACACCTAATTTACCTGTATACAGGTTTTTAGTGGCGGCAAAAATAGAAATATTTTTTGGTTTAACAAACTATACTTCAATATATTTAAAAAGAGTTTTTAAATTACATCAAAATACACCTCTAATTACGGCGATTTTTCACTCCTACCCCCAGAAATTAAATAAGATTTCCATGCAAAAAAAAAAGCTCCAAACACGACCCAACACTTCAAATAAAATAGACAAATGAACAATTAAACACACATTACACCTAAAGAACCATAACAGCTTCCCCATACCATGCCGCAAAAAAAAAAAAAAAAAAACAAACCCAAAAGAATTCTACAAGAATTAAAGACAAAAAAAAGTCCTAAGACAAAATATCTTAGGACTTTTTTATTAAATAAATTTCTATTCTAAAATTACACCTTAATCTCAACTTCAACCCCACTAGGAAGCTCAAGTTTCATTAACGCATCAATAGTCTTTGATGAAGAACTATAAATATCCAACAACCTCTTATATGAGCTTAATTGAAATTGCTCTCTAGACTTTTTATTTACGTGCGGTGAACGCAAAACCGTAAATATTTTCTTATGTGTTGGCAAAGGTATAGGACCTGTTACAACAGCACCTGTAGTCTTAACCGTCTTTACGATTTTTTCAGCAGACTTATCTACTAAGCTATGATCGTAAGATTTTAGTTTTATTCTAATTTTTTGACTCATATCTAAAATTTATACAGTTAAACCTTTAGAAGCTTTTATAACTGATTCCGAAATATTTGAAGGTGTTTCCGCATAGTGCGAAAATTCCATGGTTGATGTTGCTCTACCAGAAGATAATGTTCTTAAAGAAGTTACATAACCAAACATTTCTGACAATGGCACAGTTCCTTTAACAACTTTAGCACCAGCTCTATCACTCATATCGCTAATAGTACCTCTTCTTCTATTTAAATCCCCAACAATATCACCCATGTTCTCCTCAGGAGTCAACACTTCGAGTTTCATAATTGGTTCCATAATAACAGCACCAGCAGCTTTTCCAGCGGCTTTATACCCCATTTTTGCTGCAAGTTCAAATGATAATGCATCAGAATCCACAGGGTGGAAAGATCCATCCTTAAGAGTTACTTTCATTGCATCCATCTCAAATCCAGCCAATGGACCAGCTTTCATAGCAGCCTGGAATCCTTTTTCTACAGACGGAATAAACTCTTTAGGAATACGACCACCTTTAATTTCGTCTACAAACTGTAATCCAGTTCCTTCGAAATCTTCATCAGCAGGCCCCATCTCAAAGACAATATCTCCAAACTTACCACGACCACCAGATTGTTTCTTATAAGTTTCTCTATGAGAAGCCAATCTTGTTAAAGCTTCTTTATATTCAACCTGAGGCTCACCTTCGTTCACTTCAACCTTAAACTCACGCTTTAAACGATCTACAATAATATCCAAGTGAAGCTCACCCATACCAGAAATAATTGTTTGCCCAGAAGCCTCATCCGTTTTAACTTGAAAAGTTGGATCTTCTTCAGCCAATTTAGCCAAAGCCATACCTAACTTATCGACATCAGCTTTAGTTTTAGGCTCCACAGCAATACCAATTACTGGATCAGGAAAATCCATACTTTCTAACACTATAGGGTGCTTCTCAGCAGACATAGTATCTCCGGTTTTAATATCTTTAAAACCTACTGCAGCTCCAATATCTCCCGCCTCAATAAAATCAATAGCGTTTTGCTTATTAGAATGCATTTGATAAATACGAGAAATACGCTCTTTTTTACCTGATCTATTATTTAATATATATGAACCAGCATCTAAACGACCTGAATACGTTCTAAAGAATGCTAAACGACCAACAAAAGGATCCGTAGCAATTTTAAAAGCTAAAGCAGAAAATGGCTCCTTAACATCTGGTTTACGAGTTTCCTCTTTACCTGTATCAGGATTTGTTCCAACAATATCATCTTTATCTATTGGAGAAGGTAAATATCTACAAACAGCATCTAATAAAAACTGAACTCCTTTATTTTTAAAAGAAGAACCACAAATCATAGGAATAATAGCTCGATCCATTACAGCAGCCCTTAAAGCAGCATGCACCTCTTCTTCTGTGATAGAATCTTCATCTTCGAAGAATTTCTCCATTAACTCCTCATCATACTCAGCTACCGCTTCAATTAAAGCAGCTCTATACTCCTTTACTTCAGCCTTCATTTCCTCAGGAATATCGATTACATCAAATGTAGACCCAAATCCTTCATCATGCCAAACAATAGCCCTATTCTTAGCCAAGTCAACAATACCTTTAAAATCAGCCTCTTCACCAATTGGCAAAACGATAGGAACCGCATTAGAACCTAACATATCTTTCACCTGCTTACAAACCATTAAAAAGTTAGAACCTTGACGATCCATCTTATTAACAAAACCAATTCTTGGAACCTTGTAATTATCAGCTAACCTCCAGTTTGTTTCCGATTGAGGCTCAACACCATCAACAGCACTAAATAAGAAAACCAAACCATCAAGAACTCTTAATGAACGATTCACCTCTACTGTAAAATCAACGTGACCAGGAGTATCTATAATATTAAAATGAAACCCTTTAGCATCAGATGTTGGCTTACCATTTTCGGTTGGAAACTGCCACTCACATGTAGTAGCCGCCGAAGTAATAGTTATACCTCTTTCTTGCTCTTGTTCCATCCAATCCATAGTAGCAGCTCCATCATGCACTTCTCCTATTTTATGACTAACACCCGTATAAAATAATATACGCTCCGTAGTTGTGGTCTTACCGGCATCAATATGCGCAGCAATACCTATATTTCTTGTGTATTTTAAATCTCTTGCCATTTCTGATTAAAATCTAAAGTGAGAGAATGCTTTATTTGCTTCAGCCATCTTATGAGTATCCACTCTTTTCTTAACCGCAGCACCTTCTTCTTTCGAAGCAGCTAATACTTCTGCAGCCAATTTTTGAGCCATTCCTTTTTCATTACGCTTTCTAGCATAACTAATCAACCACTTCATAGCCGTAGAAATCTTACGATCCGGTCTAATCTGCATAGGAATCTGAAAAGTAGCACCACCAACTCTTCTACTTCTAACCTCTACATGAGGCATAACATTAGAAAGTGCATCTTTCCACAACTCTAAAGCTGTCTTCTCTTCGTCTGTTTTCTTTTCTTCCACAATATCAATTGCGTCATAAAAAACACTAAATGCAACGGATTTTTTCCCGTCCCACATCATCATATTTACAAAACGCGTTACCAATTGATCATTAAATCTTGGATCCGGTAACAACGGTCTTTTCTTTGCCTGTTTTTTTCTCATTTCTTTTCTTTAAAAAAGTTGATTATTTTTTAGGTCGTTTTGCTCCGTATTTTGATCTACGTTGTGTTCTTCCTGCAACACCCGCAGTATCCAAAGCACCTCTTACGATATGATACCTAACACCAGGCAAATCTTTAACTCTTCCTCCACGTACTAATACTATCGAGTGCTCTTGGAGGTTGTGTCCTTCTCCAGGGATGTATGCATTTACTTCTTTACCATTGGTCAACCTAACCCTAGCAACTTTACGCATTGCTGAATTTGGTTTCTTTGGTGTAGTTGTGTAAACACGTGTACAAACTCCCCTTCTTTGTGGACACGAATCCAAAGCAGCCGATTTACTCTTCTTAGTAATCGTGGCCCTTCCTTTTCGTACTAATTGTGAAATTGTTGGCATACTATTTTTATATGTATATAAAACTTACCCCTATTTAAGGGTCGGCAAATGTAGTGATATTTTGCAATAATTCAAATCCTAACTCACTTATTTTCAAAGTTTTTTTAGATAACCCAAAAACCTCAAGCACAAAAGCCATACAGGGACATAAAATCAAGCGCCATTTAATACCACTTAATATTTATGTAGGAATATCTACACAACCTAATAAAACTGTTATAAATCAAAAAAAATACCCCCAAAAAAATAGCAAACCAACAATTTTAATCAAAAAAAACATAAATTTTAACAAAAAAACCTATGCTTGCATAATTAAAAGTTAAAAAAGCTTGGATTATTAACATGAAATTATGATTTTTGCCGATAGCTAATTCAAATAATTTAAAAATGAGAACAAAATTCAATGGAATTCTTACGCTGCTATTGGCGTTTGTTGTGCAAATATCCTTTGCGCAAGAAAAAACGATTACCGGTACGGTGACAGATCAAGACGGTCTGCCGCTTCCCGGGGTTAATATCGTTGTAGAAGGGACCACAAATGGTACCCAAACTGATTTTGATGGCAACTACTCTATTTCAAGTAGTGAAGGTCAAACACTTCTTTACAGCTACATCGGCCAAAAAGATGTTCGACAAACTGTTGGAGCTACTAGTACCATCAATGTACAAATGGAAGAAAACGCACAAGCTCTTGAAGAAGTTGTTGTTACCGCACTAGGTATAAAAAGAGAGCAAAAATCTCTTGGATATGCCGTAAGTAAGGTAGCAAGTGAAGAATTGGAACAAAAATCAGAGGGTGATATAGGTCGCTTACTTCAAGGTAAAGCAGCTGGTGTAAATATTACAGCATCAAATGGCTTAACTGGTTCCTCCTCCAATGTTGTTATTAGAGGTAATACTTCAATTACTGGTAACAACCAAGCACTTTTTGTAGTTGATGGTATTCCTTTTAACAGTGGTTCTAACCAGCAAAGTGATTTCCGTGATGGGCGTACTGAATCGAATCGCTTCTTGGATATTGACCCTAATAATATTGAAGACATTAGTATTCTTAAGGGTCTTAGTGCAACAGCACTTTACGGAAATAGAGGTAGAAATGGTGTAATCTTAATTACAACAAAATCAGGAGCTGGAAACAATAAGGGCGCTTCGAAATTATCGATTACAACATCTGTTTTTGCGAGTAATCCTCATCTTCCAACATACCAAGACGAATTTGCCGGTGGTTTTAACAATACCTTCGGTTGGTTTTTCAGTAACTGGGGTCCTCGATTTAAAGACCCTACAGCTAACTACCAAGCTTATCAAACAAGCACTGGTGCTGACGGAACTGTTTTTGTAACGCACCCTTTTGCAACCAATGTCAATCAAGCCTTTATTGAAGGTTATGAAGATTTAGCTGCTTCAGAATACGAACTTAAACCTTATAATAGTGTTGAAAATTTCTTTAGACAGGGTCTTAACACTACTACCAGTATTAATTTAACTGGAGGCAATAGTGACTTTGGGTATACTGTTGGTTATACAAAATTAGACGATGAAGGTTTTACACCTGGTAATGAATTATCAAGAAATAACTTCACAGTAGGTGCTAATGGCACCCTTGGAAAGCTTAAAATTAATGCTTCCATTAACGTTGCAAGAACAGATTATAAATCACCTCCTATTGCATCTTCAAGAGGTAGTGGAGTTATTGGTGGTGGTGGATCAATCTTTAGTGATATATTTTACACGCCACGTAATGTTGATTTAGTTAATATTCCTTTTCAAAGAGCTGATGGTGGATCCTTATACTATAGAGAAACCAATGGTATTCAGCACCCTTTATGGACCGTTGAAAATGTAAAAACTGGGCAAAAAACTACTAATATCTTTTCTAGTTTTAGCACTGTTTATTCTGTTAACGATAATTTATCACTTGCGTACAGATTTGGTTTTAACACATATACTGAAAATGGTTTTTATGCACAAAACAGAGGGGGTATCGACGGAAATCCGCTAGGTCTTTTGAGAACAACAAATATTGTTAATACTTCTCTTGACCATAACTTCTCTATCAACTACGATAAAGACTTATCTGATAAATTCAATTTAAAGGGTATTCTCGGTTTCAACTCTAACCGAATAGAGTTTGATCAAGATGGGGTAGAAAGCACAAACCAAGTAGTGTTTGGAATTTTAAGACACTTCAATTTTACGCAACAATCAACAACTAACTCTTTTTCGGATGACCCTCTCCAAGAGCAAACGCGTGAAAATACTTACGGAGTATTCGGTGATTTGACTTTAAGTTATGATAATTACTTATATCTAAATGTTCAAGGACGTAATGATTGGACTTCAACTTTAGAAAGTGATAACAATTCTATCTTTTATCCTTCAGCAAGTTTATCATTTATACCAACTTCTGCAATAGATGGTCTGCAATCCAAAGCCGTGAATTATTTAAAACTTAGATTAGGCTATGGGTCATCTGCTGGTTTCCCACCAACATATTCAACACGAACCACTTTATCACTTAATGGTAACTTATTTGTGGATCGAGATGGTAACAACCTTTCTGGTAATGACACTAGTTTCCAATTAGGAAATGCGGATTTAGTACCAGAACTTGTTACTGAGTTTGAAGCAGGAATCGACGCAAAACTTTGGGATAATAGAATCGGTTTAAACACTAGCGTATTCAAAAGAAAAACCACTGACTTAATTACCCGTAGACTATTGCCTCCAAGTGAAGGTTTTACTCAATCGTTCATAAACGGTGGTACTTTGGAGAATGAAGGAATTGAACTAGGTTTAACCTATGATATGTTTAGAAACCCTGACGGTTTCAATTTAGACTTTGGCTTAACCCTTTACGCTGACGAACCTGTTATTACAGAACTACCTGAAGGTATCAACAACATTACTATAGGTGGGCCAACAACTGTTGCGGATGCAAGAAATGCTGCTGTTCCTGGAGAGCCTTATGGAGTATTCTTAGGATCTACAGTAGATACAGATGATGATGGTAATTTGTTAGTAGATGACAATGGTACATATGTTGCAACTGCCAGCATTGATAATATTATAGGTGATCCTAATGCAGATTACACAGCTAACTTTAGAACTAATATTGGATACAAAAATCTTAGATTAAGTGTGGATTTAGCCTACAGACATGGCGGAGACGTATATTCTCGTACTGTTTCTACACTTCAAAATAGAGGTGTAATTGAGTTTCCATTTTCTAGAGAGGGCACTTACATATTACCTGGGGTAAGCCAATCTACTGGTCAACCGAACAACGTTCAAATTAATGCTACGGACATTGCTTTTGACAACTGGTTATTTGGTCCAGCTAATTTTAAAATCTATGATGGTAGCATGTTACGATTAAATGAAGTAAGCTTAGCATATGACTTTAGTGACAAAATATTGGATAAAACGCCTTTCTCAAACATAAACATCACTTTATTGGGTTCTAATCTTTGGTATAGAGCATTCAATACTCCAAAGGATGCGAACTTTGATCCAAACGTAAACAGTGCCGGTGTAAGTAATGCACAAGGTTTAGATTTCTTTTCAGGTCCTAGTGCAGCTAGGTATGGGTTTAGCATGAAATTTGAATTTTAAAAAAAAAAAAAAAATGAAAAATATAAACCAAAAATTAATTTATAAGTTAATTTTCTTAGGATTATTCTTTGTAGCCGCATCTTGCGAAACTATAGAATTAGAACTTTTAGACGATCCCGATCAAGTTTCTCTAACACAGGCCGATTTGAATTTTTTCTTAAATTCAAATGAAATAGCGTTAGCGGATATTTTCCAAGGAAGATCAGATAGAGACGAACGTAATGGAGTATCTGGAGCTGGAATGGAGGCAACAAGATTATTACATTTAAGTGGCCCTCTTTACCAAAATGCTTTTACTTCAGATAAATTTAATATTGTTTGGGAACTTACATATTCTAGAATTATATCAAATAATAGAGCTTTGGAACCTTTAGCAATAGAGCAGGAAGCTTTTCAACATTTAGGAATAGCTCAAATAATTGAAGCTTATGCAGTAACTACTTTGGTGGATTATATAGGTGATGTTCCTTATAGTGAAGCTGTAAACGGTACAGCAAATCCGAAAAGGGATTCTGGAGCTGAAATCTATGCTAAGATGTACACATTACTGGATGATGCCATAGAAAATCTTAATAAAACCTCTGCAATATCGTATTCTTCAGATTTGTATTATGGTGGAGATAGTGATAAGTGGATTAAATTTGCGAACACTTTAAAATTAAGACTTTATTTACAGTCTAGATTGGTGAATACAGCTGAATCCACTGCAGGAATCAATGCCATTATTTCTTCAGGAAATTATATTACAACTGCTGATGATGATTTTCAATTCAACTGGAGTTCTAACGACAATAACCCAGACAGCAGACATCCAGATTTTGCCAAAAATTTCGATTCACCAGGCATTGTTTTAGACTATATGTCCAATCACCTTATGAACGAACTTAATGCTGGGGTTGATGATAAAACGGTTGTAGATCCAAGATTGCGTTATTATTTCTACAGGCAGTTAGACAGAAATGCTATAGATACGAATGAGCAAGATTGTTTTGGTTCATTACCACCTGCACACTATGGGTTTACAATTCCTTTCTGTACTACTGTATTTCAAGGTTACTGGGGTAGAGATCATGGAGATGATGCTGGTATCCCACCAGATACTGGATCTAGGGCTATTTGGGGTGTTTATCCTGTTGGTGGTGTTTTTGACAATGACTCCTTTGCGCCCATCGTAAGTAGAAGTGTTGGTTACCAAGGCTCTGGTATATCCCCAATTATGCTTTCCTCTTTTGTTAATTTTATGCTTGCGGAATCTGCTTTGACTTTAGGAACAACTGGTGATCCAGCAACATATTTAAGAGAAGGAATTACGCAATCCATATCAAAGGTTATGGCATTTGGTAGTGGTCAGGCAGCTGGTTCTCCTTTTGAACCATCTCAAGCCGATATTGATGCTTATATTGATGAAGTTATGGCTAATTATACGGCAGCAGCTTCCGATGATGAAAAAATGAATATTATCATGACAGAATATCATATTGCGTTATATGGCAATGGTGTTGAAGCTTATAATTCATATAGAAGAACAGGAATGCCTAATGATTTACAGCCATTAAGAGCTACAGATACGGATAATTTCCTTAGATCTTTCTTCTATCCGACATCCAGTGTTTCCAATAACTCAAATTCTGATCAAAAAGAAAACGTAACGGAACAAGTATTTTGGGATACTAACCCTGCTACTGGTTTTATTAACTAATAAAAAAAAAAAAAAATGAAAACTTTAAGAAAAACATTTCTTTATAGCTTTTTGTGTATATTCTTACTAACCACTTCGTGTGAGTATAATAAGACGCCCTTAAACGAGGATATTGTAGCACAAAATGAAGGAGCGGTATTGACTACAGTATCGACTGTAGGAGGTACTATAAACAAACTGAACCCAAGTGAATCATTATTAGAAAACACCGTATTGTTCAATGATTTTGACGAAAATGATACTATCGAATCTATAGATTTATACATCCTTTTTGCAGATACTACCCCAGTAAACAACGAAGTTTTAAATATTGATGAAGCGTTCATCGAAAACATACCGGGTTCTGCTTTCACTGTTGGTGATTCTGGATTCCCAGAACACACATATAGCATTAATGCAGCAACTATGCTCGATGCCGTTGGATTAACTGCTAATGATATAGATGGTGGTGATTTATTTATATTAAGATACGTTTTAAATCTTACAGATGGTAGATCTTTTTCAGCTGCTGATACAGGTACTAATGTTAGAACCACATCGCATGTTACACCATTTAGATATTCTTCTGTAGTTGTATGTTTCAAAACGCCAGAAGCTGGAGATTGGACACTTGTTATGGAAGATGTCTATGGAGATGGATGGAATGGTGGTTTCCTAACAGTTTCTATAGATGGAACTGAAACGCAATATTCTTCACCTGGTGCCCTAGCAACAGAAACTATTACTGTTCCGGCTGGTACATCGAGGTTTTTGGTAACTTATACTGCTGGCGACTGGGAAGGAGAAAACCTTTACACCCTTACCGATCCTAGTGGTAATGTTGTTCTATCAGATGGTATTGGTGATGGAAACAGAAACGATGGACCAAAAGAAGGAGAACAGTTTAACACTTGTGATTAATCATTACATAATATTTTAATATTTAAAGGGCTGCCATAAAAAAGGTAGCCCTTTATTTTTTAAATTTATATCTTATGAAGAATTTTACAATAAATAACATATGGGTTCCTCTTTTAATAATTTTGATAAGTTTAGCATCCTGTAATAGAGATAATAAAGCACCTCTTAACACTATTAGTTTTCCAATTAAAGAAGGCTTAGAAGTTTTTAAAAGTAATAAAGTATATGACGGCCTTATTTTGGTCAATGATGCTTCTGCGAACCGCGTATATTTAATGGATAAAACAACGAATATACTTCATGAATGGGACCTCAATGGAAAAAGACTAGGTAACGATGCTTTTTTGTTAAATGATGGTAGACTTTTAGCTATGTTCGAATCCGAAAATCCAAAATTAACTTTAGGAGGCTTTGGCGGTATAATTTCCCTATTGGATAAAAATGGCACTGTAGAATGGAGCTACGAATATTCTAATGAAAA
The DNA here is from genome assembly GCF_947496775.1 of uncultured Maribacter sp. Classification (GTDB taxonomy): domain Bacteria; phylum Bacteroidota; class Bacteroidia; order Flavobacteriales; family Flavobacteriaceae; genus Maribacter_B. Next base: position 343,796 of record NZ_CANMDU010000001.1, read on the forward strand.
TCAAATTGCTCATCACGATGCTGAAATGCTGCCTAATGGAAACATTCTATTCCTTTCTTGGGAAAAAAAATCTATAGAACAAGCTAACCAAATTGGTTTTTCGGCTGGTACAGAAATTATTTATGACGCTATTATTGAAATAAATCCGGAAACAAATGAAATAGTTTGGGAATGGCACATGTGGGATCACCTTATTCAAGATTATGATCAAACAAAGGAAAATTTTGGCGACGTACTTGCAAACCCAAGACTTATAGATATTAATTATTTAGAAGTTGAAAACTCAACAGGTGATGTAAGTCATGCTAATGGCATAGACTATGATTCCGATAATGATTTAATTTACTTAAGTGTTAATTACTACAGTGAAGTATGGGTTATTGATCATAGTACTACAGCAATACAAGCCAGAACAAACATAGGTGGTAATAAAAATGTAGGTGGAAATTTAGTATACAGGTTTGGAAATCCTAGTGCTTATAAAAACGAAAAAGGGATTAGATTATTTGACAGAAACCATCACCCAAATCTTCTATCAGGAGAAAAAAAAGGAAATATATTAGTTTATTCAAATGGTTTAAATGCCGAACAATCTACCGTATACGAACTTGAAATTCCAAATAACATGCCCCTCGCATCAAGCCAAAACAATGAACCTAAAATCATATGGAACTTTACTGACACAGAACTTTTTTCAGGGAGAGTCTCTGGAGCAGATTTATTACCAAACGGTAACAGAATAATAACTGAGGGAGATTTTGGTTTCTGGGAGGTTTCGGAAAGTGGTGAAATATTATGGCGTTATACAACTACCGGCTTTTTTTGGCGAGGTTATCACTATAATAAAACAGACATTGCAATTAAAAATTTAGACCTAAAAATAGATTAACTAACATAAAACATTAGATTGTGGCATTACAATAAATAAGCTCTTACTATCATATGAACTTTTTAAAATTTTCCTTAAGTTAAATAGAGGGTTGTACAACAAATAAGGACGTAAATAAAGGTGCTAAAGAACTTTCAGAGACTACTATAATTAGACAAATTCATTTTTTATTTTTTAATTAAAAGCTATCTATAAATAGATAGCTTTTTTTTTACCTTTACCCCATGAAAAAAGAAACTCAAATCTACGGTCTAAGAGCCATTATTGAAGCTATTAACGCTAATGAAGCAATAGATAAGGTATTTGTTCAAAAAGGCCTTAAAGGTGATTTATATAGAGAACTAGAAAGTGTAATTCGTAAAAACGGAATTAATTCTTCTTATGTTCCTGTTGAAAAACTAAATCGTTTAACAAAAAACAACCACCAAGGCGCCGTTGCCAATATTTCTCCTATTAGCTTCTTTACTTTAGACGAGCTGCTAGAAAAAACAGAAAAAAAAGAAGTCCCTGCCCTATTTCTCTTACTAGATCAACTATCGGATGTTCGTAATTTTGGGGCTATTATCCGAACAGCGGAGTGTACAGGTGTAGATGGAATTATTATTCAGAAAAAAGGGGCAGCTCCTGTTACAGCAGATACTATTAAAACTTCAGCTGGGGCAGCTTTTAAAGTTCCAATAGCAAAAGTAGATCATATTAAAGATGCAGTATATTATTTACAATCCTCAGGCATACAAGTTATAGCCGCTACGGAAAAAACAAATAATACCATTTACGATGTAAGTCTTAAAGAACCTACTGCTATTATAATGGGTTCTGAGGACAAAGGTATTACTCCATCCATTATAAAAGCTTCTGATAAGGCAGCTAAATTACCTTTATTAGGAGAAATAGGCTCTCTAAATGTTTCCGTAGCTTGCGCTGTATTTTTGTATGAAGCTGTGCGACAAAGAATATAATTATTCTTTATCCCGCATATCCTTTTTATAATGGTAATTAACTTTAACAGAAGTATGTGTTTCTTCAGGTAAATTATCTGAAAGTTCCATAAAATTACCATTTTCATCGAAATGTTTTAAAAAGGTATCTTCTTCCTCATTATAATCTTCCCTTTCCCAAATATATTTTTTTGGTAATGGGGTTCGGGCTTTAACTACTACCGCTAATAGCATCCCGGTTAAAAAACCACCTAAATGACCTTCCCAAGAAATACCATCTTTTATGGGGAAAATATACCACAACAAACTTCCGTAGACAAAAACCACCATAAGCGATAAAGCAATAAGCCTATAGTATTTGGTTAAAACCCCTTTAAAAAAAATAAAACTTGCCAAAACATATATTAATCCGCTAGCGCCAATATGATAAGAAGGTCTACCAATAATCCATGTTACAAGTCCGGATAATAATATTCCATAAATTAAAACTCTAGAAGCAACATTTTTATAAAAATAAAACAAAGAAGCCATTAAAATTGCCAAGGGAATTGTATTGTTATACAAATGTTCCAAAGAACCATGTATAAAAGGACTAAAAACTACTCCCCTTAAACCAACCCAACTTCTAGGAAAAATTCCGTAAACGTTAAAATTAGTTACAAAAATAAGTTCTAACCAATATACAGACCATATACTAATTACCCCTAATAAAGGAGCTATTAGTATTCTATTAGAAAATTTAAAATAATTATTTTCGGACATACAATAAAGAAAACAACAAGTTAGCCAAAATTGTAAATACTGTAAGATTGTCATCTTAAAATTTGTTTTACTTTTATAACATGAATAAGCCACTAGCGGAAAGAGTGCGTCCTAAAACTTTGGATGCATATATTAGCCAAAACCATCTGGTCGGAGAAAAAGGATCTTTAACCAATCAAATTAAAAAAGGGCTAATCCCATCTTTAATTTTATGGGGACCACCAGGAACAGGTAAAACAACCTTAGCCAATATTATTGCTGAAGAAAGTAAAAGACCATTTTATATCCTCAGTGCCATTAATAGTGGTGTTAAAGATATACGGGAGGTAATTGAGAAAGCAAAACAATCTGGAGGCTTATTCACTGCTAAGAACCCTATATTATTTATAGATGAAATTCATCGATTTAGTAAATCCCAACAAGACTCTCTACTTGCAGCAGTAGAAAAAGGATGGGTTACACTAATTGGAGCAACTACAGAAAACCCAAGTTTTGAGGTTATCCCCGCATTGCTATCTAGATGTCAAGTATACATATTAAACCCTTTCAATAAAGAAGATTTAGAAGCTCTATTGCAAAGAGCAATAAAAGAAGATTCACTACTACAAAATAAAAAGATAACCCTAAAAGAAACAGAAGCTTTAATGCGCCTTTCTGGAGGTGATGGAAGAAAACTATTAAATATTTTTGAACTTGTCGTAAATTCAGAAGAAAAAGACAAAATTACTATTACTAATGACTTAGTAATGAGTAAAGTTCAAAAAAACACCGTTTTATACGACAAAACTGGGGAACAACATTACGACATAATATCCGCGTTTATTAAATCTATCAGAGGCAGCGACCCTAATGGTGCAGTATATTGGTTAGCAAGGATGATTGAAGGGGGAGAAGATGTAAAATTTATTGCTCGTCGTTTATTAATTTCTGCATCTGAAGATATTGGTCTTGCAAACCCAACAGCTTTGGTTATTGCAAATAATTGCTTCCTAGCAGTTACAACAATTGGATATCCAGAAGCCCGAATTATTCTTAGCCAATGCACTATTTATTTAGCCACTTCCGCGAAAAGCAATGCCAGTTACGCTGCCATAGGTAAAGCGCAACAAATAGTAAAACAAACAGGTGACCTTTCGGTCCCTTTAGCTTTAAGAAATGCTCCAACTAAATTAATGAAAGATATTGGCTATGGTAAAGATTATAAATATGCTCACAGTTACGAAAACAACTTCGTCGAAGCTGAATTTTTGCCTGATGAAATTATTGGAACTTCTTTTTACGAACCAGGAAATAATCAAAGAGAGAACGCTTTAAAAGACTTTTTAAAAAAAAGATGGAAAGATAAATATCAGTTTTAAAACTTAATACTTAATTTCTCGATTACTAATTTTCCCGAAACATAATATTCGTAATACCAAATACTATCCTTCTTAAAAACAACTCCATTGTTTATTGCATGCTCTACAATAAATACATCTTTAATAGAAGTTTTTAAAATTCTTAAACGTATTTTCGGAGAACTATCTACTAACTGATAGCCATCTTTAATTTCTTGCGCGTATAATGTTTGATTAGCCAAATTAGCATCGATACTATCCATTTTCGGCTCCACTATCTTATAACTAGAAGGTTTAGGTTCTAAGTTCTTATAAGATTGGTCATCCTCTGTCGCCTTTTGCATAATAGTTATTTTTTTTTCTCTACTTTTCTCTGGGACGGTTTTTACATCATTCCTAAAACTAACCTTAAGCGGTGCGTTATTTTGTTTTCCTATATATTTATAATTAGAACCATCTACAGAATTTAAAGCTTCGGTAATCGCCTTAACAAAAGATTTTTTATATTCTTTCTCTTTACTTTTACCTTCTAATGTAACATATACCTCTTTAGAATTACAGTCTATGAAAGACATAGTTACTTTTGTATTAAACATAGACGATTCGTCATTTAGTTTAGCATACAAACCTAAGCACCTATTAAAAACCAGCTCTTCTGGAAAAGAACCTTCATAAACTACCGTAAACCCTTTTTGAGTCAACTGATATTTTACCAAAGTACTGGTTTGATATTGATTCTCCTTTTTAAAATTGTCAAATTTCTTAGGAACTATAATATACTTATAGTTATTAAAAACGGATTGGGCCATGGAAGAAAAACTAAAACTAAATAAAGCTAACATTATAATATACTTCACAACAAATATCTTTTTAGATTAGGAATAATAACTATGAAATAAGCATGCCAAAAACAGATTTAGCTTTTTATATCAATTTTTACCCCAAGATATGATATTAATTCCTAATTGAAAAGAAGCGTAATTACTTGCTGCTATATTTTGATATGCCAAAAGATTATCTGCCATAAAATACAAATTCACTGGCCCCGCTTGCATACTAACCCCTAATCCTACATTTGTAAGAGAGTATTTATCAATAGTGTATGCCGTTTTTATTGCCATAACATTCCCGAATCTTCTTAAATAAAATGCGGACAATGCTGCTTGCGGCCCTCTAGGTCTGTTTATTACATATAGTTGCCCTCCAACATTATTTGCATACTTTGTTCTATAAGAACTTCCTCCAGAAACATTACAATTACAATCTAAAGAACCTTTAGAACCTATTTGTTCCCCGAAATTATATCTTAAAGAACCGTATAACTTTGTTGGTCTATATGTTATATAACTTTTATTATTATCTTCAAAAGGGACTAATTCTTCTACCTCATCTATTAAATCTTGCCAAAAATCAGTATTTCCATTATTTATAGCATCTGGCAAAATAATTTCTACTCCTTCTACCCTAGCATCCCCTTTTAAAGTATAATTAAGAACATCTGTAGAATGATAAATAAATCCTAAATCTAAGATACTTGCTGTTACAACTGTTTGCTCATTTAAATGATAGGTAAACCCAAAATCTACTCCTACACCTAAATCGCCTCCAAAGAATCCTCTTTTAACTAAATCTCCTACAGATCCATCTTTTCTAGTAACGTCGTCAAAAACAACAAAACCAGAAGATTTTAATTCAATATCTGCATTTAAAGTATTCGCTAATAAGTTATTTTGACCTTCATTAGTCACAAAATATCCTTTATTTTTAGTAGAAGTAAAATCTAAAATTCCGGAATATAATTTACCTCTTAAACCTAATGTTAATTTGTTATCTATTTTCTTAGAAACACCAAAATGAAAAACATTAAGAATTTCTCCTCTAGTTTTTAAATCTCCTAAATCAAAACGTTTATTTAGTTTATCGGCATTACCCTCATAGCCTAAGAGAGCATAATCTTGAAACCAATACCCAATAGCATCACCCTCATTATATATACCGAAAGAATAAAAATTATCAGGATTTTTCCCTCTATAACCCGCATTTATAAGCTCTATTTGATAATTTCCACTTAAATCATCTTTAGTGTTCATTCCATTTATAACACGATCTCTGAACTTATCGTTTATATCCAATCCATCATTAGCAAATACATCATTCACTGAAATTCCACTAGATCCAGCTTGAAAAGAAATACCTGATAATAACGGAACTCCAGAATACCACTGAAAATCAGTTTCTGTTCCCGGATTAACAATAAGAGATTGAGGGATTTCAGAAAAATCGTAAAGAATTTGCTTGTTCTGCGACGTCACAAAATTACACACCCCGAGCACGAGAATTAAAAAAATGTTATTTATTCTCATTTTATTCTTACACTAAATTTACCACTCGACTTTAATACTATTAAAGGTTCTTGCTGACTTGAAATACTAGAGGTATCTCCTAAATTATTTGCCGTTACTCTTATCTTTGAAGTATTTGTAATAATATCTAAGCTCTTCCCTGTATTGCCATAAGCTACGTCTCGTTTTAAAACTGCAGACGGAGTTTCATCTATAAAAAATGTTTCTGTATCTAAAATAGTATCTGCTTCATCTAAAAACTCTAAAATTATCTGCAACGGTTTACTAGTTGTATTTTCCAATTCATAAGTTATCACTCCATCTACAACTCTATCGGCAAATACATTCTCTGAAAATGGATTAAAATCAAAATCTTGAGTATAAAAAGCAGCACTTGTAGCAAGATTTATAATCTCTTCTGTTGCCTCTATATATATTATACTACTTTCGAATTGAGGTATAACACTAAGTTCATTGTATTGTCCAAAATCTTGTTCTTCTACACAAGAATTCCCCATAAACATTAGGATAAAGAGGCTACAAAAAACACTAAATTTTTTCATTTATTATCTGCTAGTTATAAACAACTAAAGAATGTTGTTTTTACACTATAAATAATAACTCTATAAATAACTTTTTATTTCACTCAAATCCTTAATCATAGTACAATGATCATGTAAATCTTCGCCATGAGCGTTAAAATGAAGAACATTAAAACCCACTGCTTTGGCTCCTAGAATATCCGCTTCCAAACTATCTCCTATCATTAATGATTGTTCTGGTCGAACATTTGCCTCATTCAAAGCTTTGTTAAAAATTATTGGATTGGGCTTCTTAACCCCTGCTTGTTCAGAATCAATGACAACCTTAAAAAAATCAAAAATATTTGCATTTTTTAACTTCTTACGTTGTACTTCTTGAAAACCATTTGTAATTATATGTAAATTATAATTAGGTTTTAAATATTCTAATATTTCAATGGTATATGGAAATAAGTGATTGTACGTCGAGAGATACTCAATATACTCTTCTGATAAAACACCAATTATTTTATCAGAAACAGGGTAATTTAATGATTCAAAAACCGTTTTTAATCGCTGGAATCTTAAATTTTCTTTGGTGATTTTATCCTCTCTATACAATTTCCAAAAATTCAAATTTGCAGGAACATATACTTTCAAAAACGTATCTAAATCAACAGATATATCATTTTTAGCAAGAATTTTGCTAAAAGTGAGAGCTGAATTTTTTTCAAAATCCCACAAAGTATGATCTAAATCAAAAAATACGTCTGTTACTTTCTCTCTAAACATTAGATTGTTTTAAAACATTTCTGTAAACATCTTTCCAATTTATCCTTAGGCTACTTCCCAATAGTTCATTTGAAAAAATAGTGATGAATGTACCATTTACTTCTTTTACCATACTTTTGACCTCCTCCATTTTCAATTTAATTTCCTCTTCCTTATTCATATGTAACAATGCATAATCATGTACTGCAAAAGGATGTAATTTTATAGGTTGTTGCACCTCTAACGGTATATCGTAAAAATAAAATGGCGTACAAGTACCTGCTCGAAAACCGATTTCCGAAGTGTACCCCATTGTATAATCATCTGTAAACTCTGCCTCTACCAAATTTCTATAGGAATCTGGAACAACAACTCTATTGTAGCGCAATCTAGAATATTTCACAGGTCTATTAATAACAGAAGAAAGTGCTTTTTTTTCTTTTTTTAGAAGTTCTACATTTTCAAAAGAACTGTAAGATGTCGCCAAAGAAACCATGCTATAATCTGCTATAGATTTAATTAAAAATCTAAATTTATTATTACTCGTTGAAATGTTTTTATCATAAGTAGAATAGGACGCAAATTGAAAAAAAAACATACTATGTATCTTATATTTTTTATGAAAGCTTATTAAAAATTCAAAATTATCATAAGGGTCTTTTTTAGAATTAAACCAAACAGATATACGTTGAAAAATTCTTTTAAATTTAAAATAGGCCACATCTAAAAACAAGCCCGATATTCCCCTAACTAGCCCTTTATGAGCATAACAATGCGAAGTTGTTACATCTACAATAGAGGTATATTTATAAGGTCTTTTTTTATATTTAATCTCAGGAAAACGCTCCTTTAATTCGTCTAATAAAGTATATGCCCATATATCTACAACAGGAAGTTTTAAAAATTTATTTTGATATGCTATACTATCTCTAGGAGAAAACCTACCATGTTCATCCTTAACATGCGGCAAATATTCTTCATATCTGCTTAGTAAATAAAAGCTTGCCGAAAAAATATCAAAGGGTATACTGCTTTTTTCCCCAGTATTAAAAAAACAGGGAGTCCCATTCCAATCTGCTATTCGTATATCTAAATCATTAATTCCTTGCTCAAAAAGTAAATCATTACTACGAACAAAAAATTCGTTCTGCAGAGGTTGCTTGGTATATGTTATTTTAGGCCCACTATGTTTTATAAAGTCTTCCACTTTGGTTGTAAAAAGGACCTCTACCCCCAATATTCCGGTAAATACATGTCGCATTACATAACTAAATCTAGACGTAATTTTATGGGTGTATATTAATAACATAAATTATAATCAATTACATTAGTCCTTCATCTGCAAAACTAAAATAATCCTTTTGAGTTATGATTAGATGATCTAAAACTTTTATATCTAAAGCTATCGCAGCAGCTTTTAACCTTTTTGTTATATTCTTATCCGCCTCACTTGCTCTTAATGTTCCTGAAGGGTGGTTATGAGCTAAAATTAAAGCAACAGCCCCATATTCCAAAGCCTGTTTCATAACTAAACGTACATCCACTAGAGTTCCTGTTATGCCACCTTTACTCAACTGATTTTTATATAAAACGGTATTAGCATTGTTTAAATAAAGAATCCAAAATTCTTCGTGAGGCAATTCTCCTAATATGGGTTGTAGTAAATCATAACAATTCTTACTACTTGTAATCTTTGTTATTTTCTTAGCATCTTCTCCTCCTCTACGCCTCCCTAATTCCAATGCTGCAGCTATTGATACCGCTTTGGCTTCCCCAATACCTTTAAATTGTGTTAATTGTTTTATAGAAAGTTTACCTAACTCATTTAAATTATTATCTACGGATGCTAAAATTCTTTTAGAAAGCTCCACAGCACTTTCATCTTTACTTCCTGAGCCTATTAATATAGCAACAAGTTCCGCATCAGAAAGTATCGCTTTTCCTTTCTGAACTAACTTTTCTCTAGGTTTATCATCATCCGACCAATGTTTAATTGAAAAAGAACCTATTTTTGTTTGCATGGTTTAAAGATAGTGAACTTAATATTTTATGTGTAAATTTCAATCGCAATAAAAAAAGAAGAATGAAATCTTTATTTGAAGAAAAAGCATGTAACGAAATTCTAGATAGAATAAATAGTTTAAAGGACGATTCTCAAAGACAATGGGGAAAAATGTCTTTAGGTCAGATGGCTTGGCATTGCCAATTTCCATTGAAAATTGCCATCAAAAATAAAGATACTGGAAAAAAAGGCAATTTATTTGTTCGTTTGTTTTTTAAAAAGTCCGCTTATAACAACAAGGTTTGGCGCAGAGGTTTACCCACTGCTCCTGCTTTAAAAACTGGAGAAAATAAAAATGCTAGTATAGAAATTGAAAAACTAAAAACTTTGGTAAAAGAATTTAATGCTCTTAAAAATAGAGAGGAATGGCAACCACATCCTTTTTTTGGAACGCTAACGCACGAACAATGGGGGAAAATGGAGTATAAACATCTTGACCATCATTTAAGACAGTTTAATGTTTAGTTTACAAAATAGAATCTTCTTCTTGTAATTCTTGTAATTCTATTTCTGGTCTGGTGTCATTTATCATTCTTGTTTCTTCTAAAATAACGTTGGACATTCCCAGCATAAAGGCAATCATCAATATAGATAACTTCTTTTTAATATAACAAGTCATTTTTTCGCCTACCCCATATATAGTTTTTAATTCCATATATAATATACTTCAAAAAACTAGCCATTAGGGATTTAGCTGCCAAAATAACATAACTAACTATTAATCAAAGATTTTACTTCTTCAAAATCCAAGCCCCCATAATTACCAGAGCTCATTAATAGTAATACACAATCATCATAATTTTTACTAAAAACAAAATTCTTAAAAGAATCGGCATTGGTCTGAATATTAAGATCTTTCCTTTGAAAAGCATCTGAAATTTGTTCTTTGCTAACTTCTTTTAACTTTTTTATTTTAACAGATTCTGGCAAATAAAAAACAATAGCTTCATCTGCAGCATCTAGAGCTCCTTTGTATTCTTGTAAAAACTCTGGATTAAAGCTACTATATGTATGTAATTCTAAACAAGCTATAACTTTTCTTTTTGGGTATTGATCCTTCACTGCTCTAGTGGTTGCTGACACCTTACTAGGAGAGTGAGCAAAATCTTTATATGCAATAGCGTTAGTTCTTTCTGCAATTTTCTCCAATCTTTTAGAAGCTCCTTTAAATGTTCCAATTGCTTCATAAAAATCATCTTCATCTATTCCCATGTTTTGACATATCCACTTTGCCCCTGCAAGATTACTAAGATTGTGTTTCCCAAAAACCTCTATAGGCATTGATCCTTCTGGCGTTTCTAAAAGTGTTTGTCCATTTTCTACTTTATATTCAGGTGTAGCATAGCCTAATTTTCGAATAGCATTTTCAGATGTTTCTACAACTTTACAAACCTCAGCATCCTCTATGTTATACGTTACACTTCCTCCTTTAACTATACTATCTACAAATATTTTAAACTGTTCTACATAATTATCAAAAGTTGGAAAAACATTTATATGATCCCAAGCAATACCGCTTAACAATGCTATATTAGGCTTATATAAATGAAATTTTGGCCTACGGTCTATTGGCGATGAAAGATATTCATCTCCTTCTAGTACTATAAAATCATTCTCTTCTGTTAAATGCACCATTCTATCAAAACCATCTAATTGTGCACCAACCATATAATCTACTGCAAAATCATGATAGTTTAAAACGTGCAAAATCATAGAAGTAATTGTCGTTTTACCATGACTACCACCTATAACAACCCTAGTCTTGTTTTTAGACTGTTCGTATAAAAATTCTGGGTAAGAATATATAGTAATTCCTAATTCTTGCGCCTTTAATAATTCCGTATTATCTGGTTTGGCATGCATACCTAGAATTACAGCATCTAAATCATTTGTTATTTTTTCAGGATACCAACCAAAAGATTCTGGTAATAAACCTTTTTCTTTGAGTCTTGTTTTAGAAGGTTCAAATATAACATCATCACTACCCGAAACGTTATATCCTTTATGTTGCAGTGCTAAAGCTAAATTGTGCATTGCGCTCCCACCAATTGCAATAAAATGAATGTGCATAAAATCTATAATTAATGTGTAAAGATAAGGAAAGCTCCTAAGGCCATCAAGCCATATCAAAGCTAATAATAACCGATAAAAATCGACAAAATGCACAATTTAGAAGATGACTAACCATACTTTGTTATCAATTAACCACTTATTTCCTAGGTTTTACAACAAAACTAAGTATAAAAATCACGTTCCAAGGTAATTTCGCATTTCTAGAATATCATTTAACCATTTAAAAAATGAACAACCAAAACAAATTAACTATTTTTCTAAGATGGTTCATCTTCCTAATTATGATGAACTATACTATCATTTCTAGTGCTCAATGCGTTGGATCTGATGTTTCTGTTACTGTCTGTGAAAAAGATAGCGACGTAGCCTATAGAACCTTCGATTTATTTACTGTATTAACAGGAGAATCTACCGGAGGTACTTGGAGAACCGATGACCCAGTAAATATACCTGCTTTGAATACTGCTACAGGTATTGTTGATTTATGGAAAATCAATAATTTTGGTGCACATGAATTTATTTATACTAATAATTGTACTGGAGCAGACGAATCTGCAATTGTAACTATTAATTTAGGTGGTTACCCGGGCGAAGACAACCTTACTCCTGGTGGTGCCAATGTATGTGGCGATGACCCTAGTGTAAACCTACATAGTTTCTTAGGTAGCTCCACTGAAGGTAAAATTCAAGATTTTAATGGTACATGGGAAGAGCTTACTGATTTTGCAGGCTTCACTTCTGGTAGTTTAAGTGGAAGTAATTTTAATGCCGCAAGCGCTGACCCAGGAATCTATAGATTTACTTATACGGTTGATGCCCTAATGGATGGAGCTACGTTACTTTGCCCTAGTAGAACTTCGACAATTGAAATAGAAGTACATGACTCTAGAACAGCAGGAATACCTTCTAATCTAACAGTATGTACTAATGATGATTTATCTAGTTATACAAATTTTGATTTACATGACTTATTAGCTGGTGAAAGTATGTTAGGTACTTGGGACCAAACAGATTCCTTTGGGCAAATTACTAGTACACAAGACAATACTGTAAACGTTGAAGAATTAAGAGCTTTATCTACTACAGGAGGTTCGTACACTTTTACATATAGAGCACCACCTTCTCATGGTGTTTGTCCACCATCTGTAGAAAGCGTTACTATTAATATAGTACCAGCTTTAGAAGAAACTTTAACTTCTCCTAACTATTGCGCTGGAGAAACCTATACCATTGACGTAACTTATGACAATACCTTATTACCTGATGCCAATTATGACATTTTTTATTCTTTAAATGATGGTACGAATACAATAAGTCAGAGAGATACTATTGCTTTTAATGGTGGAGCGGCAAACTTTGATGTTTTAGGTAATTTAGTAAATCCAAATATTGAATATGATTTAACAATAAGTGATATAGTAACTTTAAGTGATTCCAATGTTTGTCATGATATTCCTGTACCAGGATTAAGCTTTATTGTTTCCAATGCCGATGTTGATGTGGCTGATGTATGTATAACAACAGATGGTTCTGTAGATTTAACAAATATACTAGACGATACTAAAGTATTGAAAAACGGAGCATTTGATGTAACCTATACTTTAACCGATGCTGCATCGACACAAACAACATATACAGCCACAGCTGTTGATTTTGTAGATGGTGATGCAACTTTTGCCATCCCTTCTGCTAACTTAACTACTTTAGGGAATTATAGTATTGAAATTTCTGTAGCGAATGAATTAAATACGAACTGTGTTTTAGCAGCTACTTTTGAATTGTTACCAACTCCAAGTGATATGACTTTGGACTTAACATTTGACAATTCTTGTAATACTAGTACTATTGATGTTATAGTAGATGCTCCTGTACTTTCTACAGGAGAATATACAATTACTTATGAAGTAACTGCTTTAGGTGATACAGCTGTACTATTATCTAATACAGAAATAACAACAGGAACAACACAAACTTTTCCTTTTGATGTTTCTTCTTTAGCTGATGGTAATTACACAGTAACAGTTACTAGCACGCAAACAGATACAACACCGTGTAGAACGGTATTCGATTTTAGTCACTCTATAGATTTTGCAAGAGGTGGAGTTTCATTACCTCCAACAGCAGATATGGACCAAACATTTTGTTTAGAAGATTTTATGCCAGTCGGCCCTACAATAGCAGATATAATGTTAACAGCTTCAGGAACTATACGTTTTTATGATACAGCAACAGACACAACAATTTTACCAGACACAACAGTTTTAGTTGATGGTGAAGATTATTACATTGCTACTATTGATTTAAACTATACTTGTGCAGAATCTGAAAGAATACAAGTAAACGTAACAGTTGCTGACCCGCAACTACCTACTACAACAGAAATTGCTCCTATTTTTTGTGCCACAGATAATCCTACAGTAGCAGATTTAGATGTTCAAATTACAGGAAATGAAGTTTTAGTTTGGTATGATGCTGCAACAGCAGGAAATTTAATTGACTCCTCTGCTGCTTTAGTAGACGGGCAAACATATTACGCTGAATCTGAAATAAACAATGCATGCCAAAGTGCAACTAGGCTAGAAGTAACCCCTAGTGTGGTAGGGTTAACAGAACCTGTGCTAAACGCAGTGAGCCTTTCTATTTGTCAATTAGACGCCCCTACTGTTAGTGAATTAATAGCTTTAGAGAATATAGTTACTGGATGGAATGTTCGTTGGTACGATGCTGCAACCGGTGGAAATGAAGTTTCTGCAAATGATGCTTTAGTATCAGGCACTAATTACTACGCCGAAAGTTATAACCCTGCTTCAGGATGTGTTATTCCAACAAGAATAGAAGTACTTGTAGATTTAACAGATTGCAACCCTGAAGAACATGATTTTTATATTCCAGATGGTTTTTCACCAAATGGAGATGGTACAAATGACACTTATTTTGTTCCGAACATTGAAGTTATATTCCCTGAATTTACTATTGAAATCCTTAATAGATACGGAAACTCATTATTTAAAGGGGACATTAATAATCCAGCTTGGGATGGTACTAATAACGGAAATAGTATTTCTCCAAACGGTGTTTACTTCTACATCATTAATTATAATAAAGAAGGTTTTTCTCCCAAACAAGGAAGAATATACTTAAACAGATAAACCATACCAACTATACATTTTAATAAAAATAGAATGAAAAAATTATTTATATATTTTCTCTTTATATTCTTTGCGCACTCCATTTACGTGCATGCGCAACAAGACCCACAGTATACGCAGTATATGTATAACATGAGTGTTATAAACCCTGCCTATACAACGAATAACTTAAGTGTTGTAAACTTTGGTACGTTATACCGAAGTCAATGGGCATCTGCAGTAGGTGCACCAAAAACATTAACGTTCTTTGCACATGCTGCCTTAACAGAAAAAGTAGAAGCAGGAATCTCTTTTATCACAGATGATATTGGTGATGGTGTACTTAAAGAAAATAACATTTACGCAGATTTTGCTTATAGCTTAAAGTTAGATGATGAAAGTAGATTAGCATTAGGTTTAAAAGCTGGTGTAACTACATTTTCAACCAATTTTAACGGATTTCGTCTTCCAGAGGAACTAGAACAAGATTTTGCTTTTGATAATGGGCAAAACAGCACATTTCCAAACATAGGTATTGGTGCTTTTTATCACAGAGATAAGTTTTATGCTGGCTTATCTGTACCAAATTTATTAAGTTCTACCCATTTAGAAAATCAAAATGGCATAAGTACAAAAGGTTCAGAAAACATGCATGTCTTCGCTACAGCTGGTTACGTATATGACTTAAATAGCTCTATTAAACTTAAACCATCTTTATTAGCTAAAATGGTAAAAGGTTCTCCACTTTCTTTTGATGCTTCCTTTAATGCATTAATAAATAATACTTTTGAAGCTGGTGTTTCTTACAGATTAGACGATTCAGTTAATGCAATGTTCAATATGAAGATTTTACCAGGATTAAAAGCAGGTTATGCTTATGACTATACATTATCTAACCTTAGTGACTTTAGCTCAGGATCACACGAAATTTTTATTCTTTTCGATTTAGACTTATTAGGTCTACAAAGAGGATATGATAAATCACCAAGATTTTATTAAAATACACCATGAAGAAAACAATTCTATTTATACTATTTATAGGGCTAATGCAGCAGACTGCATTTGCACAAGAAGATTTACAACGTGCTAACACGTATTTTGAAAGAGCTTTCTATGGTGATGCTATTCCTTTATATGAAGAAATTGCTAAAACCAATAAAAGTTCTAAAGTTGTAAAAAACTTAGCAGACAGTTATTATAACACGTACCAATTGCCTAAAGCAGCAAAATGGTACTCATACTTAACTTCTGTATATGGAGAAAATCTAGACGAAAGCTACTTTTTTAAATATAGCCAAACTTTAAAGGCAGTTGGTGAATTTGAAGAAGCTACAGAGGTTTTAATGGATTATTACACAAGTCAAAACCAACCAGAAAAAGTAGCAAAACTTAAGGAAGATTTAAGGCATTTAGAAAATGTTGATGCTATTGGTGACCGTTTTAAATTAGAAAACTTACCATTAAACACTACTAAATCTGAATTTGGTGCTACCAAAGTAGATACAGTTATAATTTATGCTGCCTCTAAAAAGAAAGCTACACCAGTATTAAATAAATTATACAGGTGGAATAGTGAAAACTATTTAGATATGTACGCGCATCCATTAGATAAAATAGCTTTGGGAGATAGCGTTAGTACAAGTCTTTCATCTACCATTAACACTAAAATGCACGAAGCTACTTTTGCTATAACAAAAGACAGAAAAACTATTTACTTTACACGTAACAACTTCCTAAAAGGGAAAAAGAAAACGGATGGTAAAAAAATATCTAGACTAAAAATTTACAAAGCAGAATTAGTTGATAACAAATGGGAAAACATAGAAGAATTACCATTTAACGGAGACGATTTTTCTACAGAACACCCAACTTTAAACTCTAGTGAAACTGTTATGTATTTTGCATCTGATAGACCAGGAGGTTTTGGTTCATTAGACCTTTACTCTGTCTCTTTAAACGGTAATGGAGAATTTGGAGAACCCAAAAACTTAGGCTCTGTTATTAATACAGATAAAAAAGAACAATTTCCTTTTATCGACGCTAAAAACAATTTATACTTTTCATCTAACGGACATGCAGGTTTTGGATTATTAGATGTTTTTGTTACCAAAAAACAAGGAGACGCTTTCCAAAAACCAAATAATGTTGGTAAGCCAGTTAATGGTGGCTACGATGATTTTGCATACAATTTAAACACTGGTGAAAACCAAGGTTACTTTGCATCAAACAGGCCAGAAGGCATTGGTAGTGATGACATTTATTCATTAGAAGAAACAAAGCCTTTAGATATTAAAGATTGCTCTCAATTCATCGGAGGTATAGTTACCGATGTTACTACAGAAAAACCTATTGCTTACGCAATAGTAGATTTAGTAGACGAAGAAGGAACTTTAATAGAATCGCAAACAGCCTCTGAACTTGCAGAATTTAAATTCTCAGTTGCTTGTGAAGCACAATATACTATAAAAGCAAGAAAAGCAGGGTACCAAAATAATTCTAAAACTATTATTACAGACAAAAAACGTAATAGTGTTAAAGATGGTTCTGTAAATCTTCGTTCTAACGCAGACATAGAAAGAGAAAAAGCCGAAAAACTTCAAAAAGAAAAAGAGGAAGAGGAAAGAAAATCTAAACTAGCTAAAGAAGAGCGAATTAAAGAAGAAAAACGCAAAAAAGAAGAAGCTAAAAGGGCTAAAGAGTTAGAGAAAAAACGTAAAGAAGAAGCTAAAATAAAGGCCGAAAAGGAACGCAAAGAACGTATTGAAAAAGCCATTGCAGATGAGCCGGCAGTTGTAAGACAAGGAAAGCGAATTATTATAAAAGCAGAACCTAAACTACACTTTGATTATGACTTATGGTACATACGTTTAGAAGCTAAAGAAACTTTAGATAAAATAATCAAAATACTCAAAAAAAATCCTGGTATTCAATTAGAAATTGGAACACATACAGATATTAGAGGTAATGACGATTACAACAAAAAGCTATCTCAAAAACGTTCTAATTCTGTGTTAGAATATTTAATAAACCAAGGAATTTCTAAAAAACGTCTTTCTGCGAAAGGTTACGGTGAAAGTAAACCTATAATTAAATGTGAAACAGAAGAGTCATGTACGGAACAACAACACGAGATTAACCGTAGATGTGAGTTTGTAATTGTAGACTGGAAATAATAACAGTACATAAACAACACAAAACCCCATAAGAACTATATGTTTTTATGGGGTTTTTAGCTTATTAAATAAATGTGTTCCTTTTCTTTTACCAAAAACAAACTTTGTATTTCTTTTCCAAAGAAGTAATCTACCTCACGTAAAGCACATAAGGCATTCGAATGAAATTCATATTAAATTCCGACGGAAAGCTTCTCAGCATTTAAATCTCGATTATTGAGTAAAACATAACATTCGCTAACTCCATAGGCTACTTTACTCATTTAAACTTGCAGCAAGTACCATAAGAGTTCATATTTGTTATGTAAATTTATACAGATGAAAAATACAATCGCAATACTCACCATAATTCTTTTTGCTCAAATGACGCAAGCTCAAAAACAAAGCCATTCTTTCGAAGTTCTTTGGGAAAAAGTAGAACAGTTAGAAAAGGAAGAACTTACAAAATCGGCTTTAAATGTGGTCGCTACCATTTCGAAAAAAGCCGGCAAAGAGAATAATACTTCTCAAAAATTAAAAGCACTACTCTACACTTCTAAATATTCTATGACTTTAGAAGAAGATGCACAACTTAAAATTATCTCTAATTTCAATACAGAGATAACTAAAGCAACGTTTCCTACTAAAAATGTATTGGAAAGTTATTTGGCAAATTTATACTGGCAGTATTTTCAACAAAATAGATATCAATTTTATAACAGGACCCATACCGAAACGAAAGTTAATTCTAAAGATTTTAGAACTTGGGATTTAACTACTCTTTTCCATGAAATTAATCTACACTTTTCTAATTCCTTAAAAAACCCGAAGGGATTACAACAAACGCCTATTTCTGAGTTCTCCGCTATTCTTCATCAGCAAGAAAATTCTAAAATATATAGACCTACTTTATTTGATATTTTAGCACATACCGCCTTAGATTTCTATAAAACAAACGAAAATAACATTACTAGGCCTGCAAATAAATTTGAAATTAAAAAAGATATTTATTTATGCGACGCTTCTATGTATATTTCTGAAAAGATAAAAACGGAAGACAGCACCTCGTTAGAAGCTAAAGCCTTAATTATATACCAACAATTACTTTCCTTTCATCTAAACGATAAAAACCTAGATGCTTTAGTCCTTGTAGATATAGACAGATTAAACTATATACACAACAACTCCGTTTCCAAAGATAAAGATGCTACTTATTTACACACTCTTCTAAACAATGCGGAAACGTATAAAAAAGATAAAGCATCTGCACTCTACGCCTATGAGATTGCAAGCCTTTATCAACGATGGGGGAACTCTTATAATCCGACATCAGAAAACAATAACCAATGGAAATTAAAAGAAGCTCATACTCTATGCCAAGAAACTATTCACCGTTTTCCTAAAAGTTATGGTGCTGAGAAATGCAAAGCTTTAAAAGCTAACATCCTAGACAAAAGCATTCATATAACCACAGAAGAATACATCCCAATAAACACTCCTGCTAAAATATTAGTTCGGTATAAAAATCATGAAAATTTAGCTCTTTCTGCTGTCAAAATAACTAAAACTCAATTAAAAAAATTAAACGAAACATACCCAGAAAAAAAACAGTTAGCTTTTATACAAAGCTTAAAAGTTCATCAACAATGGAATACTGTTTTAAAAAACGAAAGCGACTACCAAACACATAGTTCAGAGATTTTAATTCCTAAATTAGAAAATGGTCATTATCTAATAGTGGTAAAATCTAAAGATGATGGGCGTTCTTTTGCCTTTAGTCCCTTACAAATTACGAATTTGGCTTTAATAGAAACAAGAACACCTGAAGCTTATAAATATCAAATAATTGATAGAACCAACGGAGAACCGAAAGACGATGTTACTTTAAAATTTTCTTATCGTGTTAATTATGATGGTCCTAAAATAACAAAGACTTTAAAAACAGATACTAATGGTTTTGTAAAAATACCTTTATCTACCCAAAGGTGGAGCGATGTTAATATAGAGGCCAAAAACAAAGGCGATAAAGCATTTTTTGGAGAGTTTTACATTAATCGAAAATATGACCGAAATTCTCCAACAATCACAAACTCCTGCTTCCTTTTCACCGACAGAAGTATATATAGACCAGGGCAACCTTTATACTTTAAAGGAATTGCTATAAGCAAAGAGAAGAAAACCTCTACCCTATTAAAAAATACCGATGTAATTGTTACTCTTAGAGATGCAAATTACCAAGAAATAAAAAAGCTAAACTATAAAACAAACGACTTTGGTTCTTTTTCTGGGGAATTTGTTTTACCAAGTAGCGGACTTACAGGTAACTTTTCTATCTATGTTAATTCTTCTAAAATTAATTTAAACGGGTATACAAATTTCTCCGTAGAGGAATACAAAAGACCAAAATTTGAAACCTCTTTTATCCCTATTTCGGAAACATATAAAATTAACGATAGTATTAAAACAACTGGCAAAGCAATAGCTTATGCTGGTAGTAATATTACTAATGCAAAAGTAAGCTACCGCGTAAAAAGAGTTGTTTACTTTCCGAGGTGGTATTATTGGCATTATAGGTCTTATAATAATATAGAACCCCAAGAAATTGCTCATGGCGAAACAACGACAAATGACAATGGCTTGTATGAAATTACTTTTAAAGCTATTCCGGATAATTCTTTAAACAAAGAAGATTTACCAACGTTTAGCTACGAAGTTACTGCGGATGTAACTGATATTAATGGAGAAACACATAGTACATCTACCATTATACAAGTCGGGTATCATTCATTAACCGCTAATATTAATGTGGCTAACCTTCTAGACAAAGAAAATAAAGAAAATTCTATTCACATATATACGCAAAACCTTAATGGCTCTTTTGTTCCTGCAAAAGGGAATATAAAAATATTTAAACTTAAGGCCCCTAATTATGTATTAAGACAAAGACCATGGACAGCACCAGATTATAATACATGGAATAAAGAAGAGTTTAAAAACCTTTTCCCACATGAAAGTTATACAAACGAACATAGTGTAGACACTTGGGAAAAAGGCGAAATGGTTTGGGAAAATAATTTCAATACAGAAGAAACTACAGAACTAAAGTTAAAGACTATCCGTAAGTGGGAATCTGGTAAATATATAATCGAATTAGAAACCAAAGATAAATTTGGGAATTTAGTTAAAGATGTTGCTAGAACTACATTGTTTAGTGCCAAGGATAAAAAATTAGCGGATAATCAACTTTTTCATATACAGGCGGATAAGTCTTCTTATTCTATTGGCGATAATATAAAATTAACACTCTTTTCTAATGTAGAAAATATCGCAATAACCCTATTCGTTGAGAAAAACAAACAAATTACCTCTACCCAAATTATACACCCAAAAGGCACTAGTAAAACCATTACTATTCCTGTGGAGAAAAACGATTTAGGAGGATTCTCGATTAGTTATAGTTTTGCTGCTTACAATTCGTTTAGTAATAATAGCTTAACTATCTCTGTCCCCTATCCTAAGAAAGATTTAGAAATTGAAACTTTAACATTTAGAGATAAATTACAACCTGGAACAGAAGAAACTTGGTCTTTTAAAGTAAAGGGAGCTAAAGGAGAAAAGGTTTCTGCGGAACTATTAGCAAGTATGTATGATGCTTCTTTAGACTCCTTTAGAGGTCATAATTGGAGTTTTTACGCCAATTCCTTGCCCTATTATTATTCTCAATGTAGTATAAATGGGTACGCTAGTTTTAATACTAATTATTTTACAGCGTATAACCTATTTAACAATGGCTACAGCTACCCTAGACGCTATTATGACACCTTCCAATGGTTTGGACTACAATTCGGATACGCTAATTACGGTAGAAGCAGAGGAAAGTTAAGAAAAAGCAGCGCTCCAATGGCTGCTATGGAAATCATGGAAGATTCTGCTGAAGCAGAAATGGATATGACTGCTCCAGAAGGCGCCCCTAAAGCGGAGAAAAAATTAGCAAAAACAGGAAATGCGACCAAAAACAAAGAATCCACAGAAACTAATTCTAAAAAAGAAGAGATTGTTGTTATTCGAAAAAATCTACAAGAAACTGCTTTTTTCTTTCCACACTTAAATACAGACAAAGAAGGGAACGTAACTTTTAGTTTTGTTACGCCAGAGGCTTTAACCAAATGGAAACTTCAATTAGTAGCGCATTCTAAAACTTTAGAAAGTGCTACTGCAACCATGCACACCGTAACGCAGAAAGAACTTATGGTTACGCCTAATACCCCTAGGTTTTTAAGAGAAGGTGATGCTGTTATTATAAGTAGTAAAATTGCTAATCTTACCAGTAAAAAACTAACTGGTTCTTCTGTACTAAAACTAACAGACGTAGTAACTGGGGAAATTATTTCGAAAAAACTTATTGCCTCTAAAAGTAAGCAAACCTTTACCGTTGATTCTTTAAATAATACCCAAGTTTCATGGAAACTTCAAATACCCGAAGGACTACAAGGAATACAATACACAATAATAGCCAAAGCAGGCGATTTTAGTGATGGAGAACAAAATGCGTTACCTGTTCTAAGTAATCGTATGTTGGTTACAGAAACCCTACCTATGTGGGTTCGAAGTAATGCTACTAAGAATTTTAGTTTAGATAAACTTAGAGATAATACCTCTACCACTTTAAAACATCACAAACTTACTCTAGAGATTACTAGTAATCCTGCTTGGTACGCTGTACAAGCTCTTCCATATTTAATGGAATATCCATATGAATGCAACGAACAAACATTTTCTAGATATTACGCCAATACATTAGCCAGCCATATCGCAAATAGTAACCCTAGAATTCAAGAAGTTTTTAAACAATGGGCTACTTCTACAAACGCAACAACCACTTTGGTTAGTACTTTAGAAAAGAACCAAGAATTAAAATCGCTCTTAATACAAGAAACTCCTTGGCTAAGAGATGCACAGTCCGAAACGGAACAGAAAAAAAGAATTGCACTTTTGTTTAACCTAAACAAAATGCTAAATGAACAAGCTTCTGCTCTCATAAAACTACAACAGAATCAAATGTCTTCTGGCGCATGGTCTTGGTTTAAAGGCGGTAGAGAAAATCGTTTTATAACGCAACATATTATTTCTGGCTTAGGACATTTAAAACAATTAAATGTTACCGATAACAAGAAAGAAGTACATACTATGCTTAAAAAAGCAATAGGCTATTTAGACAAAGAGTTCGTGAAAGAGTATGAGTATATGAAAAAACACTCTTCTAACTTAAAAAACAACCACCTATCAAGTACACAGATTCATTACTTGTATATGCGAAGCTTTTTTACGGAGTATAAAACATCAAAAAAAGTAACAGAAATAACGAAATACTATCTTGGGCAAACTAAGAAATATTGGAAAGCAAATAGTTTGTATAGAAAAGGAATGTTAGCATTAATCAGTCACAGAGCAAAAGATGCCACTACAGCTTCTAAAATTCTAAGGTCGTTAAAAGAGAATAGTATTACTTCGGAGGAACTAGGAATGTATTGGAAAGAAAACACCAATTCTTGGTATTGGTACCAGGCTCCAATAGAAACACAAGCATTACTAATTGAAGCTTTTTCTGAAATAGAAAATAATACTAATACTATTGATAATCTTAAAATTTGGTTACTTAAAAACAAGCAAACCAATCAATGGAAAACTACCAAGGCTACTACAGAGGCGGTATATGCATTATTATTACAAGGAAGCGATTGGCTTTCTGTTTCTGAAACTGTAGATGTATTAATTGGCGGAAATAAAATAGCACCTGAAAAGCTAAAAAATGTAAAAACTGAAGCCGGAACAGGCTATTACAAAACCACTTGGAACACCAATGAAATAGATACAAGTTTAGGAAAAGTTAGTATTTCCAAAAAAGGAAAAGGTATTGCCTGGGGAGCTCTTTATTGGCAGTATTTTGAAGACTTAGACAAAATAACTTCTGCAGAAACACCATTACAATTAAAGAAAAAACTGTTCTTAAAAAAGAATACAGATACAGGAGAACAACTTTCTGAAATTAATTCTAAATCTACTGTAAAAGTAGGCGACTTAGTTCGCATTCGTATAGAATTAAAAGTAGACAGAACCATGCAATATATTCACATGAAAGATATGCGTGCCGCTGGTTTTGAACCTATAAATGTATTTTCACAGCACAAATGGCAAGATGGCTTAGGGTATTACGAAAGCACCAAAGATGCGAGTACCAATTTCTTTTTTGATTACCTACCTAAAGGCATTTATATATTCGAATATGACCTACGGGTTAATAATGCGGGGGACTTTAGTAATGGTATAACCACTATACAAAGTATGTATGCTCCAGAATTCAGTAGTCATAGTAAAGGTGTAAGAGTAAAAGTTGAATAACAAATATATACTAACTAAGCCAAAGGGTAGTTTTACGTAAAATATGCACGCACTAACTAAGTATAGGTTTAATAAATAGGGAAAAGATTATAGCTTAGGTATATAATCTAAAACCAAAATAGTATGAAAAATGACAAAACCATTAGCATTAAAAAACCATGTTCCGAAAATTTTAATACCTTTAGTAAAACAGAATTAGGCGGGTATTGTAATTCCTGTGAGAAAGAAGTTATCGATTTTACAACCATGACTATATCTGAAATAAACAACTATTTTCTAGTTCCCAGAATAAATACTTGTGGGAGATTTAAAAACTCTCAATTACAAACTATTAAACGCAATACTATGACTAACTACATATCTAAAGGGCTTGCGACCATGAGTTTTTCTTTACTTGCATTGTGTTCCGTTTCTAATGCCCAAGAAACTACCAGTATAGACCCCCCTATTAAAACAGAAATTTCTAGTATTACAATGGGTGATATCTCTAGTATACATTCTGCATCATATACTATAAAAGGAACTGTACTCGATGAAGAGAATATTCCTTTACCGGGTGTAAATGTTGTATTGAAAGGTACCCAAATAGGAACAGTAACAGATTTAGATGGCAATTTTGAGTTTCCCTCGAAATTAGAAATAAACGATGTATTGCTTTTTAGTTATATAGGGTATGACACTAAAGAATATAAGGTAAAGAAAAGTGATTCCGAGACTATCTCTGTAACCATTAATTTTACTAATGTGGATGTAGAACTCATGGGGGCAATTGAAGTTGGAGGCGTATATAAAACTAAGAAAAACATCTTTCAGAAATTTATTGGCTTATTTAAATAATGAAAAGCCTTACCTTATTTTTTATTTTCACCTTTATAGTTTCTTTTGGCCAACAAAGCGATTTTAAAAATATTAGCTTCAAAAAAGCAGATAGTATTGCCCATAGCTATAAAGGTGAAAGCTTAGATAACCTTCCACTATTAACTCAAAAATTAAGTGTTAATTTAAAGACCAATGTAGAAAAATTTAGAGCTATTTACACTTGGGTATGTACCAATATTGAAAACGATTATAGCTCTTATTTAAAAACTAGAAAAAAACGCAAAAAACTGTATAAAAACAGAGAAGCTTTATTACAATGGAATTCTAGTTTTACACCAAAAGTGTTTAAAAATTTACAAGAGCAAAAGAAAACTGCTTGTACAGGTTATGCCTATTTAATAAGAGAGCTTACTGTTTTAGCCGGTATAGAATGTAAAATAATTAACGGTTTTGGACGTACTGCTGCCTTAAACTTGCAAAAGGGTAGTCTTCCTAATCATTCATGGAATGCCATAAAATTAAATGGAAAGTGGTATTTAAGTGACGCTACGTGGTCCGCAGGAAAAGTAATGATTGAGGATAACTATCCTAAATTTATACCCGAATATTTCGATGGTTACTTTTTAGCAAATCCTGCTTTATTTATAAAAAATCATTACCCATTAGATTTGGAATGGACTCTATTAGATAATACACCTACTTTTTCTCAGTTCATAAATGGCCCCATACTTTATAAGGAAGCTTTTACTTATAGTGTAATTCCTGTATTCCCTAAAAAAATGCATTTGGTAACAAAAAAAAATACCCTTATTAAGTTCACTTTATCTAAATCATCTGCATTTACAAGCGAAGAAATAGCCTTGGTTTTGGTTAAGGGAGATTTTACTAAAACCGTAACTCCTAATATTACAATAAATGAAAACATATGCCAACTGCAATATATATTTAATAGAACAGGAAGTTATGATGTACATATTAAAATAGAAGAATCTATTATTGCTACATACACCGTTAAAATAACTAAATAGCCAAAAACAATACGCACGCGAAATAGAAGAAAAATATTACGTAAATTTAAGACATAACAACAAAACCATGTATTATGAATTCAAAAGTATTTCTAGTATTGCGCATTCTTTTCGGACTTTTTCTTTTATTCTTTGGCCTCAACAAATTTTTCGATTTTATAGTATTTGTACCAGAAACAGAAAATGCAGTGAATTATTTAGAAGCATTGGAAGTTACCAAAACCATGCACATGGTAGCTATTCTTGAGATTATTGCAGGTCTTTCTTTACTTGTAAATAAATTTGGTGCTTTACTTATGGTTATCTTAATGAGTATCTCTATAAACGCTGTTTTATACCATACTACATTAGAACCATCCACTATAACAGGTTCATTAATATTAATTATATTTAATATAATAATGCTTTATGGATACAAGAACCAATATAAAAATATATTAAGAGCTTAGAATTTGTTTTAAATATTCAAAACACCTAGTTTTCTAAACAAACAGGTGTTTTTTCGTATACCTTATTTACAACAAATGGGGCAACTTATATTAAAATTGTTAATGCTAAAGAATCATATAGTAAATTGAAAGCTTTATTAAAAAATATATCTAAACTTCTATTATTTATTTTTTTGACAGCATTCACTCAAATCGGTGGTATTGTTTATTTGGTAAGTTTAGTTATTTCGAAAAAATGGGACAAAAACTTAAAGTTTAAAACTTCTATTGTTTTCTTAGTATTATATATATTTTCAACACTGTTAATTACGCCATTAATTGCACCTATTTTTGGTCGTGAAAAAGTAATACATTCCGATAAAATACAACCAACTAACTACTGGACTGTTTTTCTAAACAGAAATTATGTACAACCTGAACTAAACGAGTTATTACAACAAACAGAGAAAAGACTTCGCCGAACAAAAATTGAAATTCATTATTTAGACGCAAATTTTCCTTTCATTAATAAATTTCCTCTACTTCCTCATTTAAGTCATAATGACGGAAAAAAAATTGACCTAAGTTTAATTTACGAAACAGAAATGGGTCAAATAACGAATAAACAAAAATCTATAAGTGGATATGGTCTTTTTGAAAATCCTACAGAATCTGAATTTAGCCAAGTTAAGAAGTGTTTAACAAACGGATATTTTCAATATGACTTCCCCAAATATCTAACACTAGGGCTAATTAACAAAGAACTAGTTTTTTCAAAAGAAGGAACAAAAATCCTGATTGAAAATTTGTTAAAAAATCAAAAATTAGGAAAACTTTTTATTGAACCACATTTAAAAGTTAGGATGAATTTAAAAAATGATAGAATAAGATATCATGGATGTAGAGCTGTTAGACATGATGATCATATTCACATTCAACTAAAATAAAAATCACTCTACTTTTCTATTTTAAAAATCTTATTGCGCATCTTAAACCAAAAGGTTATTGCATATTTGCAGAACTATAATATGGTTTTAAAAAAAAATCTTTTGATAGAATTACCAAACAAAACAACATCCAAAATCGCAATTAAGCTAAAGCCTAGTGCGGAGCTATTGGTGAAAAAAGGACATCCATGGGTTTTTGAAAATAGTATCATTAAACAAAATAAAGAAGGAAAATCAGGTGATTTAGCAATAATTTTCGATAGTAGAAAAAACAAATTTTTGGCCTGTGGTTTTTACGACCCAAATTCCCCCATTCGAATTAAAATAGTAGAAGCTAATAAACCTGTAACTGTAAATATGGAATGGTTTACGCATAAAATTAGAGAGGCGCATCAAAAAAGAATTCCATTATTACAAACTAACACTAACAGTTATAGATTAATTTATGGTGAAAATGACGGGCTACCTTCATTGGTTGCAGATGTATATGACAACGTGTTGGTTGTAAAACTATATGCTTCTTTCTGGTTTTATTATTTAAAAGATGTATTACCAACACTTATAGAAATTAGTAAAGCCAAAACTACAATTCTAAGACTTAGCAGAAATACCCAAAAAGAAGGAAATGAATTTAACTTTTCTGATGGGCAAATACTAGATGGAAATCTAAAAAATGAAGTTGTTATTTTCAAAGAACATGGTATTTATTTTTCTGCCAATGTTATTCATGGGCATAAGACAGGTTATTTCTTAGACCATAGGGCTAACAGAAAAAAAGTTGGTATCATGGCAAAAGGCAAAACTGTTTTAGATGTTTTCTCTTATGCAGGAGGCTTCTCTATACACGCCCTGGCTGGTGGAGCCAAAGAAGTTACTAGTCTAGATATTAGCAAACCCGCTTTAGAAATAGCTAAGCAAAATGCCAAACTAAACCCTTATATTGGGGAACATAAAACTATTGCAGGCGATGCTTTTGACGAATTAAACAAACTAGCAGAAGCAAATACGAAATATGATATTGTCGTTATAGACCCACCATCTTTTGCCAAAAGTGCTTCCGAAATAGATAGAGCTTTAGCTTCTTACAAAAAGTTAACTACGCTTGGTGTAAAACTAGTTCAAAATAAAGGAACTTTAGTTTTAGCTTCATGTAGTTCTAGAGTAACCCCTGAACTATTTTTTAATTTGATAGAAGAAACTCTTCATAAAAATAGGGTAGATTATACCATCAAAGCGAAAACACTACACGATATAGATCATCCGATAGGGTTTAAAGAAGGAGCCTATTTAAAATGTATGTATGTCCAAATTAAACTCTAAAAAATAGGCTATTAAAGTTAATCTTATTTTCTCTTCCCTTTTGGTGGATACTTATTAAGCACTTTATTCACAATAGTTTGTATGTGCATTTCTCTTTGTGCTGGAGTTTGGTTTTCCCTATACGTATCAATACTAACAGCTTCCCAAAAAAGAACATCCTTTTTATAATCAACAAAGTTAAAAATAATTTCTCTCCTATTCTTTGTTTTACCTATAGGTATACCGACCGAAATACCTCCGCCAACAGAGTTTCCTGTGCCCCCTACCCCCAAACCAGCAGTATTATTATGGACCGCATGGTACAAATCGCTCTCTATGTTTATATAAAAATCTGGCTCTTCAGAAAATAACATTCCTTTACTTTGCAAAACTATATCTAAGGACTTTAATAATCTTTTAGTATCCAATTCCCCTAGTCCTGTATTTAAATCAGAAAAGTAATTATAGGTAGTGTAACTCGTAAAATCTACGGCTTTCTCATAGTCATAATGTACCCGAACGGAGCTACAAGAATATAAAACAATAACAAACAGTAAAGAAACTAACCTCTTCATAGTAAGCATTTTATATAAATGTAACTAAAAAAGTACGTTAAATTAAAGACTAATTGATTTATTCGATTAAACGTTAAGCATATTCCAAAGCTTATCTTTTAGTTCGGTAATCCCTAATTGCGCAACAGAAGAAATAAACATATAAGGAGCTCCTTTTAAATCTTTGTCTAATTCTACTCGCATTTCTGCTATTAATTCCTCATCGAGCATATCGCTTTTAGATATAGCAATTAGTTTTTCCTTATCTAACAATTCTGGATTATACCTGCGTAATTCATCCAATAAAATTTCATATTCCTTACCAATATCTTTGCTATCCGCCGGAATTAAGAACAATAACGTAGAATTACGTTCAATATGCCTTAAAAAATAATGTCCTAGACCCCTTCCTTCCGCAGCACCTTCTATAATACCAGGAATATCTGCCATTACAAAACTTTGAAAATCGCGGTATTGCACAATCCCTAAATTTGGTTTAAGAGTAGTAAATTCATAGTCCGCAATTTTAGGTTTCGCAGATGTAACGACAGAAAGCAAAGTAGATTTACCCGCATTCGGAAAACCTACCAAACCTACATCTGCTAATACTTTTAGTTCAAAAATAAAATCTTTTTCCTCTCCTTCTACTCCTGGTTGTGCATATCGCGGAGTTTGGTTTGTTGAGGATCTAAAGTGCCAATTACCTCGACCTCCCATACCACCTTTTAAGATGATTATTTCTTGTCCGTCTTCGGTAATTTCATGAACTATTTCTTCTGTTTCTGGGTCTTTAACAATAGTTCCTAATGGCACCTCTAAATACACATCTGTACCATCTTCACCAGTACTTCTACTTTTAGCTCCATGACCACCATGGGTCGCTTTAAAATGTTTTTTAAATTTATAGGTTACTAACGTCCAAAGGTTTTTATTCCCTCTAAGAATTACATGGCCTCCTCGGCCACCATCTCCTCCATCAGGACCACCTTTGGTAATGAATTTTTCTCTATGTAAATGCACAGAACCTTTACCTCCATTTCCGGAGGTTAAAAATACCCTAACGTAATCTACAAAATTCCCCTCCGTCATACCTACAAATTCTTATTGCTATTCTAATACTATAGAGTATCTATTACTCTCGCCAAACGCTCCGTAATTTCAGCTATACTTCCAATACCATTTACACTATGGAATTTATTTTGCTCCTCGTAATACTCTTTTAACGGGGCCGTTTTTAAATTGTATTCATCAAAACGATTACGAATTTTACTTTCATCTTGATCATCCGAACGCCCGCTTACTTTTCCTCTTTCTAAAAGTCTTTGAATAAGAATTTCATCATTAGCTTCTAAGGCTACCGTTGCATTTATTGCCATACTTTTAGATTCTAAAAAGGTATCTAGTGCTTTTGCTTGAGCGGTAGTTCTCGGGAAACCATCAAAAATAAAACCTGCAACATCGGCATTTTTCTCTACCTCATCTTGTAGCATTTTAATAGTAACCTCATCCGGAACTAACTCTCCTTTATCTATATAGGATTTTGCTAAAGTTCCTAATTCTGTCCCATTTTTAATATTATATCTAAATACATCTCCTGTAGATATGTGCTTTAAATTGTACTTTTCTTTTAAGAATTCAGCCTGAGTGCCCTTCCCAGCGCCTGGTTTTCCAAATAGGACAAGATTAATCATAGTTGTTTGGTTTAATTGATATACTTCTTTTAAGTTTCTGCCTAGTTCATTATAATCTAATCCGTAGCCCACTATAAATTTATTCGGAATATCTAATCCAAAATAATCTATAGTATATTCCCCTTTATAAACTTCTGATTTATAAAACAAAGTGGCAATTTTAAACTCTTTAACATTTGTTTTGCTAAACAAATGAATAAGTTCTTTTAAAGTCCTTCCCGTGTCTATAATATCTTCTAAAATAATAACACTTCTTCCCTCTATATTCTCTGGTAAGTCTAACAAAGTCTCTACAATACCTGTTGACGTAAGCCCTTGATACGAACTAAGTTTCACAAAAGAAACTTGGCATGGATAATTATATGCTTTTAAAATATCAGCAACAAACATAAAAGAACCATTTAAAACACCAACAAATATTGGAGTTTCATCCTTATAATCTGCTGCAATTTTATCTGCAACAGACTTCACAGCAGCAAGAATTTCTTCTTCGCTAAGAAAAGGCTTAAATGTTTTATCATGTAATTTTATAAGTGCCATAATTTTAATAAGGTGGCAAAGATAACATTTTGAAGACTGTTTTTAGATTATATAGAATTGGATTCTAAGATTTAGCTGTATTTTTGTCATTATTTTTTATTAAAGTATAGTTTTAACATGAATTATTTTTCTTCAAATTTTAAGCTAGGAATTCTTGGTGGTGGTCAACTAGGCAAAATGATGCTGTACGAAACCCGCAAGTTAGATATTTATACAAAAGTTCTAGAATCTAGTAAGGATGCTCCTTGCAAAATTGCTTGCAACGAATTTGTTTTGGGAGATTTGTTAGATTATGATGCAGTATACAACTTCGGGAAAAATGTGGATGTACTTACGATTGAAATAGAAAATGTAAATATTAAGGCCCTAGAAAAATTAGAAGATGAAGGAGTAAAAGTTTACCCCCCAACCAAGGCACTAAAAATTATTCAGAATAAGGCAACGCAAAAATTATTCTATACCGACAATACTATTCCTACTGCAGCTTTTTCTCGCTTTGCTTATACGAGTGAAATTAAAGACAGTATAGAAAACGGAGGTTTAAAACTACCTTTTGTATGGAAAGCTGCACAATTTGGGTATGACGGACAAGGGGTAAAAGTCGTTCGACAAATAGAGGACTTAAATAACTTGCCCAATGTAGAGTGTATTGCAGAAGAAATGGTTCCTTTTAAAAATGAATTATCTGTAATAGTTGCCCGTAGTGCATCTGGTGAGGTAGTTACCTATCCTGTGGTAGAAATGGAATTTCATCCAGAAGCTAACCAAGTGGAATATGTTATTTGCCCGGCAAGAATTAATGAAGATGTGGCAAAAAAAGCACAGGAAATAGCGCTAAAAGTTTCTAATAAAATACAGCAAGTTGGTTTATTAGCTGTAGAAATGTTTCAGACAGAAGATGACCAAATTTTAGTAAATGAGGTTGCTCCAAGACCACACAACAGTGGACACCAAACTATAGAAGCAAGTTACACCAATCAATTTGAACAACATATTCGTGCTATCTTGAACCTTCCTTTAGGCAATACAGAAAATAAAGTACCTGGTATAATGGTTAATTTGGTTGGTGCAGAAGGACATACAGGGGATGTTGTTTATAAAAACATGGAAAACATTCTTAAATTAGAAGGTGTTACTCCGCATATTTATGGTAAAAAGCAAACGCGTCCTTTTAGAAAAATGGGACACGTTACAATAGTAAACAAAGATTTGAAAAAAGCAAGAGCTATCGCTCAAAAAGTAAAAGAAACAATTAAAGTTATAAGCAAATAAAATTATGAGCAAAGTAGCAGTAGTAATGGGGAGTACAAGTGATCTTCCTGTAATGCAAGAAGCCATAGACATTTTAAAAGGTTTTGATATAGAGGTCGATGTAGATATAGTTTCTGCACACCGCACTCCGGAAAAATTATTCGATTTTAGTAAAAACGCCCACACCAACGGATATACTGTAATTATTGCAGGTGCTGGCGGTGCAGCGCATTTACCTGGAATGGTTGCTTCTATGTCACCGCTACCAGTAATTGGTGTTCCTGTTAAAAGTAGCAACTCTATAGATGGTTGGGATTCTGTTTTATCTATTCTACAAATGCCTGGCGGTGTTCCTGTAGCTACGGTTGCCTTAAATGGCGCAAAAAATGCAGGTATTTTGGCAGCTCAAATTATTGGCGCTAGTGACAAATGTGTTCTAGATAAAGTTATTCTTTACAAAGAAGGTTTAAAACAAAAAGTTATTGATGGAGCCAAGTCTATTAATAAATAAAATTGTTGGTTGTTAGTTTTATTAGGCTTTTAATAAAAATCAGAATAAAATGAGAATATTACCATTATTCATTGTTATATTTTTTTTATCCCAACTTACTTTGGCTCAAAGTGCTTTTCAAAAAGCATTTGATTCTAACGTAAATTCTTCAAAAGAAAACGTTCGGATAAATTTTTCTGATACCGCAGGGAATTCTGGTTACCTACCTATTACTATTATAAAAGGGAAGACTAAAGGGCCTGTTTTCACAATTGTAGCAGGTGTTCACGGGTATGAATACCCTCCAATCATAGCTACACAAAATTTAATCAAAGAAATAAAAAAGGATAGTCTTAATGGAACATTAATTATAATCCCAATTGCAAATACTGCTTCCTTTTTTACTAGAACTCCCTTTATTAATCCTCAGGATAAGAAAAACTTAAATAATGCTTTCCCTGGAAAAAAAAACGGAACTATTACAGAACAAATAGCACATTTTATAACTACAAATATTATTTCTAAAAGTGATGTTTTTTTAGATATACATGGTGGGGATGCTTGTGAAGATTTAATTCCTTTTGTTTGCTATTATAACAATCCCAAAAAAGCGACCCAAACTGCCTTAGCTAAAAAACTTTCTGAAAATAGCGGATTTGAATATGTTGTTTCCTATCCTTATAATATTTCTAATAAAGAACCTGCAAAATATACCTTTAAACAAGCGGTACAGGATGGAAAAACTGCATTAAGTATAGAATGTGGTAAACTTGGAAATGTACAAAGTGAAAACGTAGCTTTAATAGAAAAAGCAGTATATAACATGCTTGGAACAATGAATATGTATGCTAACAGTACTGGAAGCCATAAAAATATTATCCATTGTAATAATCAAATTTACATAAAATCTAATGTAAAAGGAATTTTCTACAGCCAATATAAAGCTGGGAATAAAGTAAAAAAAGATGCCATTATTGGCTACACTACTAATGAATTTGGTGTTATTCTAGAGGAGTATAAAGCAACTACTGATGGATTTGTATTGTATATGCTTGCTACACCACCAATAAATATTGATGATACTGTTATGTGTATTAGCGCATACACCAAAAATTAAATAGCAACGATTAACTATAAAAAAATGAATCCACTTTTATCTCCTTTTGATACTGCTCCTTTCTCTACTATAGAAAACGAACATTTTAAACCTGCTTTTTTACAGGCAATGAAAGATGCTAGAGCAGAGATTGATGCTATTACGAAAAATACAGAATCTCCGAGTTTTGAAAATACTATTGAAGCTTTAGAATTTTCTGGACAGCAATTGGACCGAATTTCATCTGTGTTTTTTAATCTAAACTCCGCAGAAACTAATGAAGAAATTCAGAAAATAGCGCAAGAAATATCTCCTTTACTTTCTGAGTTTGGGAACGATATTACACTTAACAAAGATTTATTTCTTAGAGTTAAAGCGGTTTATAACCAAAAAGATTCCTTAACACTAAATACAGAGCAACAGACTTTATTAGACAAAAGATATAAAAGTTTTAGTCGTAATGGTGCTAACCTGCCTGAAGATAAAAAAACAAGACTAAGAGAAATTGATGCTGCACTTGCAAAACTAAAATTACAGTTTGGCGAGAATATTTTAGCCGAAACCAATAAGTACCAAAAACATCTTACTAACGAAGCTGATTTGGATGGACTCCCAGAAGGAGCAAAAGAGGCTGCTGCACAATTAGCAAAATCTAAAGATTTAGATGGCTGGCTAATTACCTTAGATTACCCAAGCTATATTCCTTTTATGAAGTATGCTAGTAACCGCGAACTACGTAAAGAACTTACTCTGGCTTTTGGCAGCAAAGGTTTTAAAGGAGATAATTTAGATAACCAAGAAAATGTACTGCAAATAGCAAACCTAAGGCATGAGCGTGCTAATCTTTTAGGCTATAAAACCCATGCAAATTTTGTTTTAGAAGAGCGTATGGCAGAAACGCCAGAAAAAGTTCAAGCATTTTTAAACGAGATACTAGAAAAAGCGAAACCTGCTGCAGAACGTGAATTTAAACAATTAGAAGATTTTGCAAAAGAATTAGATGGTATAGAGCAGTTACAAAAATGGGATGGCTCTTATTATTCTGAAAAATTAAAGCAAAAACTTTTTAATCTAGATGATGAAATTTTAAAACCATACTTTAAATTAGAAAACGTAATTGATGGTGTTTTTAAAGTATCTGAAAAACTTTTTGGTCTACAATTTGAAGAGGTTTTTGATATTGATAAATACCATGAAGAAGTAAAAACATATAAAGTATACGATGCAGAAAAGAATTTTATTTCTCTTTTCTATGCAGATTTTCACCCAAGAGCAGGAAAACGTGGTGGTGCTTGGATGACTTCATTTAAGTCGCAATACAAAAGAGGAGAAGAAAATGTGCGCCCGCATATATCTAATGTATGTAA
This sequence comes from uncultured Maribacter sp., assembly GCF_947496775.1. Taxonomy (GTDB): domain Bacteria; phylum Bacteroidota; class Bacteroidia; order Flavobacteriales; family Flavobacteriaceae; genus Maribacter_B. The sequence goes on from NZ_CANMDU010000001.1 coordinate 379,680, forward strand.
CTTTACCAAACCCACCAAAAGCAAACCATCTCTCTTAACTTTTAACGAGGTTACTACCCTTTTTCATGAGTTTGGTCACGGATTACACGGTATGCTCGCAAATACAACCTATCCTAGCTTATCTGGGACTTCGGTGTATTGGGATTTTGTAGAACTACCAAGTCAGGTTTTAGAAAACTGGTGTTATGAAAAAGAAGCTCTTGAGCTTTTTGCTACACATTATGAAACGGGAGAATTAATACCTATGGAATTGGTTCAAAAAATAAAAGAATCTGCCACCTTCCAAGAAGGTATGGCAACGCTACGCCAACTAAGTTTTGGATTGTTAGATATGTCTTGGCATGGTGCAGACCCAACAAATATTACAAATGTAAAAGCACATGAAACAAAAGCGTTTACAGGAACAAATTTATACCCAGAAACAAAAGAAACGTGTATGAGTACTGCTTTTGCTCATATTTTTCAAGGAGGGTATTCTTCTGGGTATTACAGTTACAAATGGGCAGAGGTTTTAGATGCTGATGCTTTTGCATATTTTAAAGAAAAAGGAATTTTTAATAAAGAGGTTGCAACAAAGTTTAAAGACAACGTACTCTCCCAAGGCGGAACAGAAAACCCAATGGTTTTATACAAACGTTTTAGAGGGGCAGAACCTAAAGTAGAAGCTTTATTAGAGCGTGCAGGTTTGTTATAAGGTGCTTTCTTAATAAGAAATAATTAAAATTATAATAATAGTCCCTTCTATTAATTAGGTGTTTTTTTTATTTAGAATTATACCATATAGTGTATTACTGTGCAAATAAAGTATCGCTTATTAAGAATGCATTTAATAAAGTTACCTTGATTTTTTGGCTTATAGAGTTTCTTCAATATAAATACAATAAGAGCGATAAAAATAAATCCTTTTCAGCTAGTTAATGTAGTATCAAACTTATTTAACAATAACTTGAAGCCCTAATACAAATGTTAATTAATTGAATAACAAATAGTTAAAGTAATTTTTTTTCACGAAACAACAATCTATATCATTGCTTTCATCATCTTTGTTAGGACAAGCATTAGTAATGAATCCTGTAGATTGTTAGGTTTTATCTAGTTATTTTTTTATGGTTTACTATAAAAGCATCCTAACTTTATAAGCAAATGAAACTAAAATGAGATTTCCTATTAAAATTATAGTATTATTGACGCTATTGTTTATTTCATGTAAACAGACCGATACAAAACCTCAAAATAAAGACTTAGTGCTCTTTGACTTTGAAGATCAAACAGACATTAGTAATGTTAAAACGGTAGATGCCAATTACTGGATTAATGACAGTAATCATTTACAGATAAGCAGTGGCTTTTTCGCCTCGAAGCCTAGTGTAAAATTAAAACGACCCAAGGGAAAACATTGGGATCTAAATGGCTATCATCAAATAAAAGCTGATGTTACCAATGTGGGAGATGCTTATATGCAAGCTGAAATGTTTGTAGGGAATGACCCTGATGAACTTACCCGTTGGTATTGTTCTGACTATGTAGATTTAAACCCCGGAGAAACCAAAACCATAACCATAGATTTAGCTTGGACACCTTGGGTATTTTCACCACAGCTTAACATTGACGGTATGCGCGGAACACCCGGCAAAATTAAAACGAATATTGATGCTATTGACGAAATAATGTTTTGTTCAAGGTACGCGACAACTAAAAATGAATTTACTGTTGATAATGTTCGAGCAGTGGGCACTTTGGAAGTTAGGGATACAACTGGTTTTTTTCCCTTTGTTGATATCTTTGGCCAGTATAAGCACAAAGGATGGGAAGGGAAAACAGAATCCGTTAGGGACTTAAAAATAAAGGCTGAAAAAAATTTAAAAATTCTTTCAAAAAAACCAGGACCCAAAAACAGAGGAAAATACGGTGGATGGACTGCCGGGCCTAAATTAAAAGCTACTGGTTTTTTTAGAACCGAAAAACACAATAATAAATGGTGGATGGTCGACCCTGAAGGGTATTTGTTTTGGACTGCTGGTGTTAATTGTGTAGCGTCTACTAGTTCATCTACAGGTATAACAGCTAGGGAAAACTATTTTGAAACATTACCAAGTAATGATAGTGAATTTGCTAAGTTTTATGGTGAAAGAGGAAGGGCCTCGCATGGATTGTACAGCAAAACGGAGCGCTATAAGTACTATAATTTTTATCAGGCTAATATGTATAAAAATTATGGCTCTGATTGGTTGAATACGTTTAGGGATTTAACACATAGGCGTTTTAAAAGTTGGGGATTAAATACCATTGGTTTTGTATCTGATAAAGGTGCAACCAATCAAGGAAAAACACCTTATGTAGGTTCCGTTTGGATTAGAAATACACCAAAAATAGAGGGCTCTGATGGGTTTTGGGGCAAGTTTCATGACGTATTCGACCCACGTTTTAAAGAAGCCGTAACAGCATCTATGGATGTACAGCGAGAAGGGGCAGGAGACCCTTTTTGTATCGGTTATTTTGTCGATAACGAATTGTCATGGGGAGCATTAGGTTCGTTGGCGATAGGGGTTTTAAAAAGTCCGGAAACACAAATGGCAAAGCAAGAATTTGTAAAAGATTTACGTGCTAAATATGGCTCTATTAATAAGTTGAACAATATATGGGAGACAAGCCATGGTTCATGGGGCGATTTATTAAAAAGTACTAAAGCACCAAATAAAGAAAAAGCTTGGGATGATTTGGTAACTTTTTATGGAAAGATTGCTGAGACTTACTTTAGAATTATTAAGGAAGAACTTAACGTGATTGCGGCAGACCATAATTATCTGGGTTGTCGGTTTGCTTGGGCAAATAATGATGTAGTACTTACGGCAGCAAGTAAATACATGGATATTATGAGTTTTAACAAGTACGAATACAGCGTTGAAAATTTAAAACTACCAGAAGGTGTGGATAAACCTATTATGATTGGAGAGTTTCATTTTGGAGCTTTAGACAGAGGGAATTTCCATGTAGGAATTAAGAAAGCTAAAAATCAATCAGAACGTGGAGCTATGTACAAAGATTATATTGAAGGAGCTTTAAGGAATCCGTTGATTGTTGGCGCGCATTGGTTTCAATATATAGACGAGCCTCTAACTGGACGTTTTGATGGCGAAAATTACAATGTTGGTTTAATTGATATTTGCGACAACCCTTATGAAGAACTGGTTGATAAAATAAGAGAAACCACCTACCCTATGTACGAATATAGAACGGGTCATAATTTAAAGTAATTGTTTTTCTAAAACTAAATATATTAGACACTATCCTAAAAAGTGTGTAAATAAAAATAACTTGGGTTTGACTTTAATTAATATTTAGAGTTGCGCCCTTTTTAGGATAGTGTCTTAAATTCTTATAATAAATCGGTATGGTAAATATATTCCGTTTTAGAATCTAGCTTATATAAATGCTGTAAACGAACTCCTTTTTCAACTTTTTCAAAAGCTTTATATTCCAAGCCATCTTCATTATATTGCTCTATAGCAAAAGTAGTATCTGTTCTTATTAAAAAAACATAACTAGAAGGATTGTTATAAGATTGTCCTTTTATTTTTACTTTCCCAGCTACTAATTTACCTTTCTCAAATTCTGCTGTTCTTTCTACATTACCTTCATCATCATAACCAATAACTTTTCCTTCTAAACTTTCATTATGCAAATTATAAGTTAAGACCTTTTTATCATTTAAATTATACTTAACAATCTCTTTATTTGTTTTGCTAGTATATGTTATTATAATTTTTCCGTCCTTTTTAGTATCTATAGATTTTACTAAACTTCCATCAACGTATGTGTCTTCTTGATACGTATCTGAATAAGAATTGTAATTAGTTACTTTCCCTTTATATGGCTTACCATTTTTATAGGTCATTTTGCTTAGCACTTCATCCCCTTTATAAAAAATAGCGTCTCCTTCTGGTTTTCCATTAACATAATTTACAGATGACTTTTTAGAACCAGTAGTATTGTAGGTTACAAAAAGTCCGTCTTTTAAATCGTTCTTATAAGCACCTTTTTCTAGCACATTAGCATTATAATCATACTTTTCATAAACACCATTTTTCTTACCTTCTTTTATAGTATACAAGACTCTATCTTTTGCTTCAAAAGTAGTACCATTATATAATTCCCCATTTTTAAAAGTAGCTTTAGCAATTAACTTTCCTTCTTTATCAAAAAATTTGGCATCTTTAGAACTATCTATATCTTTTATCAATACATATTCATAGCCTTTCTTATCATAATTATAAACCCTCTCATAAGTTAAAGCTCTTATTAACTTTCCGTTTTTTGTTTCTTCTATTTCCTTTATTTGGTTCGCATTGCGGAAAAACTCATAACGTTTCCCCTCTTTCGTTTTAAAATCATAGCTACCAATCTCTTCTCCTTTTTCATTAAAATAAACTCCTAAGACTGGTTTATAATTTTTAAAATCTGTATTACTTTGTGGCTTTCCATTACTATAAAATTTTATCTCTTTTTCTTTATTATAACCGCTAGAATCATACACCTCAATAGTTTTATAATAAGCATCATTATTCCCTTTTCTTAACGTAGTGACTTTTATTACTCTTCCTGCTTTATATTCTTCTATTCTATCATAAACACCATTATAATAACTATACTTAACACCATCTTCTGGAGATCCGTAAGACCCACTTCTTATAATTAAGGTTCCCAAAACCTTTCCTTCTTTATCGTAATACGTTTTTAAATCATCTTTTGAAACCATGAATTTAATCTTAGTTTCTGGGTAGTATTTTATCTCTTCAATTAAATCTCCGTCTACATATGTTATTTTAGAATCTCTGTTATATTGTATTCCATTATAAGGCTTGTAATCTTTATAACTTAGTCTTGATTTTTCTTTCCCTTCTTCATCATAAAAAACATCTAGCAACTTAGTGCCATCTTTGTATGTAAAAAGGGATTTTATTTTCCCGTTCTTATACTTTTCTGTAGACTCAACAATTTTTCCTTCTTCATAAACAGTAATGTAAGAAAGCCAATCTTCTTCTTTCTTATCTTCCTTTTTTGTGTATGGATAATTAGATTTAAAAGTATATTTAGTCCCATTTCTAGGGCTCAAATAAGAATTTGCCATACTATAAGTTAAAGAACCTAATTCTTCTCCTTTAGTAGTATAATAAACTGTTTTGTAGTTTGGTTCCGAAATAAATTTTTCTCTTATATTTCCATTTTTATAATATACAGATTTACCTAGTACAGTTCCTCCTTTAGAATAATATTGTATACTAGATATAGAAAATGGATTGTAGTTATAATACACCTCTATACCGGCTATATTTCCGTTAGATAAATATTTAGACTCCCCTAAGAGTATGCCATTTTTATCATAATACTTTGTATATTTTTTTTTGTTATCCTTATCTAAATACTCTTCGTAGCGCAACCCATTTAAATCTCCATTATGATATATTCTCTTATAACCATCTTCAATTTCTTTATAGTAGATATAGTAGGAACTGCAATTTAAATTTGTTTCTCCGCTTACATATGCGCCATTCTTATAAGTAGAAATTATCTTTTTATCTTGTATATAGCTTATATACTCTCCATCTAACTTATTATTCTTATAAGTACCCTCTTGGTATGCTTTTCCGTTTTCTTTATACCAAGTAACTTTACCTTCCCAAAAGTCTTTATCAACATATTTAGATAAACCATTCATTTGTAAAACACCAGACTTGTAATAATCTTTTACTCTAAAAAAGTCTCCTTCTTTTTTTATTGGCGGTCTAAAAAAAGTAGCTTCTGTTTTATTGGGTAATTTCTTCCATTTAGAATCATACCATATTGTATCTTGTTGCGCATGCAAAGTATTCCCAATTAACAGTATTAAAACTGACTTTATAATCAACTTTGTAAATCTCATAGAACTATATATTTAGCTTTAGGTCAAAAATATTAAGAATATATACTTTTAACATCCCAGTATTCAGGTATTTTATAAAGTACTAGAACTTTAAAAAAATTTTTCTGTTGCCTTTTAAACAATTTTCTTTAGTGCTTTAACGTTTTTGTATCCTACATATCATATTTAAAACTCTCATTTTTCAGGTTTTAAAAAATATGCATGTCTTTTATTTTATATTAAAATAATTTAATTAATAATGATGAAAAAAATAATACTACCTGCATTAGCTATTTGTATAGCAAGTTGTAGCAGCGACAAAGAAACCGATGCAGAGGACTTAATTAACATTGCTCCAAAAATAACTACCTCTGAATTACAAATAGAAGAACATTCTCCCGAAGGAACTTCTATTGGAGCCATTGCTTTTCACGATGATAACAAAGATGATAAGCTTACTATAAGTACCGAATCCGATGCCTTTTTTATTGACGAAGTAACTGGCGAAATTACTGTTGGTTCCAATGCCATTCTGGATTTTGAATCAACACAAAAAATAACCTTACCTGTTTCAGTTTTTGATGGTACAGCTATAACAGAAAAAAACATTGATTTATCCTTAGTTGATATTGAGGAATATAATGCCCTAAGTCTGGAGCAAAAAGAACTTGCCGATTACTTTAAATATTTAGCTTTGTGGGAAGACTCTAACAATTTAACCTCCATACAAAAATGGGGAGCTCCTATGAAAATATTCTTAGATGGTGATATAACCGTGGAATATAGAGCAACTGTACAAGGAGTGCTAGATGAATATAATGCTTTATTTAATTTGGGTGACTTTTCGATTTCCCTAGTAGACAATCTAACCGATTCCAATGCACACTTATATTTTGGAACTACCGATACTATTGAAAATTTATGGCCCGATATGTTTGAAATTATTGACGGCAAAACATACAACGGCTATGCAATGACTAGAGCAGTAAACAATAAGTCTAATAATTCTAGAATATGGATATCTAGTAGCATTGCTTCCTTATTTAAGCATGAATTAGGTCATGCCCTAGGTTTAGGACATTCGAATAAATGCGATACCGAAAATAGTTTTATGTGCTCTACTATTAGCGCCAATAACGATTTTCTAGAAGCAGAGAAAGACATAATTCGTTATTTATATCATGCAGATATGACTCCTGGAACAACAGTTGAAGAAATAAATAATGCTGTAGGTAATTTAATATTACTGAATTAGAATTAACCAATTCGTAAAAACGCATTTCCCACACTTTACCGTTATTATATATGAGTTAAACTAAAAAATCAATTTTCTCATGGAGTTAAACAAAAATAAGTGCAATTTTATCGCTAATAAAAGTTATTCACTCCAAATAAAATTAAACGAAAATGAACAAATTGATACTACCAGCGTTCGCTATTTTTATAACAAGTTGCAGCAGTGACTTTGAAGCCAAAGTAGATGATATTGTCAATATAGCACCTGTAATTACAACAAAGAAATTACAAACTAAAGAACACACCACAAGTGGAACATCTATAGGAACAATTGTCTTTTCTGATAAAAATAAAAATGATAAGCTGACTATATCTACAAATTCGGACGCCTTTATAGTTAATGAAAAAACAGGAGAAGTTACCGTAGGGCCAAATACTATATTAGATTATGAAGACACATCTACTTTAACTTTTACTGTTTCCGTTTCTGATGGCTTAGCTACTACAGAACAAGAGATTCTTTTAACTCTAGAAGACATTAACGAATTTGATACTCTAGATGTTAATCAAAAAGAACTGACAAGTTATTTTAGTCATTTAGCTTTAAATGGGCGCAGCAATAATTTGACCTCTATACAGAAATGGGATGCTCCTATGAAAATTTTCTTAGATGGTAATATTACAACGGAATACAAAGCTACAGTTCAAAATATTTTAGATGAATTCAATGCTTTATTTGATTTAGGTGATTTTTCTATATCCTTGGTAGACACATTGGCAGAAGCTAATACTCATTTATATCTTAGCAACGCATCAGAAATTGAAGAACTATGGGCAGACATATTTGCAGTGGTTGGTAATGGTTCATATAATGGATATCAAATTTCAACCGAAAATAATTCTATTCTAAGTAACTCAAGAATATGGGTAGCTGATGATATTGCTTCTACATTCAAACATCAACTAGGACATGCACTTGGTTTAGGACATTCTAACAACTGTAATACAGAAATCAGTTTTATGTGTTCAAATTTTTTACCTGGAGTAGTTCTCTCCGATGAAGAGAAAGAGATTATTCGTCTTCTATACCATAATGACATAATCCCAGGAACAACTGATGAAGAATTAAATGATGTAGTTAGTAATTTAATATTACTGGGGCAATAAAAAAAACAAATTAAAAAAACTCCCTCTTTATTTCAATAGAAATAAAGAGGGAGTTTTTTAATTCTTGTATTTGAACACACCAACAATTAACCCCATATTATCACTACCGCAATTTAGGGGCGTTTTCTCTTCATTACTATTAACGATCACTACGTTCTTCTGGCAACAAATCGTTCTTAAACGGATTTTTAATAAAAGGAAAAACAAACTGTCTCACAAATCCTTTAGGGAAAGATGCATCTACTAAACCAGTTCCTTTCGGCCATTCGTTACCTGGTAAATGATATGTGCCAAATAACTTATCAATAAAAGGAAAAACTACTGCAAAATTGTTTCCGTAATACTCTGGTTCCTGACAGTGATGCCAATGATGGTATTGCGGTGTAGTTATTATATATTTTAGAAAACCCAAATTTATTCTGGTATTTGCATGAATAAATACAGCGTGGACGGCAATAAACACCACATACACATTAAATGTTAATGTAGAAAAACCCAATATATATAATGGCATATAAGAAACACTACGGGTAAAAAATATATCTATAAAGTGAGTACGTGAACCCGCTAGCCAATCCATGTTTTCCGTGGAATGATGAATAGAATGAAAACGCCATAAAAAGTAGTGCGAATGAAAAAAACGATGCGCCCAATATTGAAAAAAATCCGTGACTACTAAAGCAATTAAAAGTTCTACTACAAAAGGCAAATCATTTATCCATTGGTGCACACTCTCTAAATTCATCCAACCAAAAAAAGCTACTGCTGGTTTTTTTGTTAACACTCCAAACAACTGAATAGCTAAATGGCTAATACCAAAATACACCAAATCTGTACGCCACTCAGGATGAAACTTGGATTGCAATTTATTCTTTGGAAAAACCAATTCTATAGGCACAAATATTAAAACCATCACCAATAAGTCTAGTATTAACCAATCTAAACCTAAACTCCAACTCATTTTTTCTACCGCTCTGCCTTCTACTGTCATTCCTCCAAGTATAATTGCGAGAACGCCTAAAGCCACACCTACAACCGCATATTTTTTATTTTTTGCCAATAAAAGGCTTACCAAAGCAAAAAGGAATGTAGAAATAATAGCTCCTAACATTAAATTCTCTACCATTTCTGCTGTATACACCTCACGAAACTCTGAGGTCGTCAGTTGCTCAGGGAATTTAAAACATAAAATACCACCCAAAGAAAGTAACCCAAGGAATATGGAAATTGCTCCACTAATTCTACCCTCTCCTACTTTCATTCTTTTGTTTTGTTCTTCCATTTTTTTAAAATTAATTTATCTGGAATAGCAACGTTTTTATAATGCACTTAATTGTTGCATTTTATTAATAACCGATACTAATCTTAATTTTATTTATTAACTCTTTTAGGAAATACAAATTAAGAGTTGCTTTAAAAGAACTGGGAGCATCCATTATTTTGGAGATTATTAGGGAAAAACAACTTCAGCTTTTTATTTCGAATAAGCATCATAACCACCATCTAAGTTAATTACATTCGTATATCCTAAAGAAGATAGCTTTGCTTGTGCTTTTGCACTTCGACCACCTACTTTGCAGTATAAGTATATAGTCTTTTCTTTATTTATATTATTAAATTGTTCTGCAAAATTGTCATCAAACCAATTAATATTTATTGCATTTTCTATATGTCCGTTATTATATTCGCCAGGTGTTCGAACATCTACTAATAATGCATTTTTAGTATCTTTTTGTGAAAACTCTGTGATATCTATAGTTTTACTTTGTGAACAACTAAGATTTAAGAATAATAAAAAAGTTATTAAAAAGGGCGTTTTCATATATTTTATTTGATTTCTTCCAAAAATAATCAAATTCAATAAAAAACTTTTACATTTGACACTGATAAACAATAGAATGGCATCTCATCAACTAAATCCAAATATCTGGGTAGATCAATATGCAGATTACTTATTTAATTATGCTGTAACAAGAGTAAGCGATGCTGAAATTGCAAAAGATTTAGTTCAAGAAACCTTTTTTGCTGGCTTAAAATCTGCAAAAAACTTTAAAGGAGATGCAGCAGAACGAACGTGGCTTGTTGCTATTCTTAAAAGAAAAGTAATTGATCACTATAGAAAAATAAATTCTAAAAAAGGAAAAGCTGAGGTTCGCATGAACTATAGTTCTAGTAGTGATTCTGATGGAGATTGGTTAGAAGAACAAGTAGCTGACCCATTTAGTACTACAAATAACAGCTTCTTAGAAAATGAAGAATTAGGTGCCGCCATTCAAGACTGTATTTCTAAATTACCAAAAAAACAATCCCAAGTTTTTGTAATGAAAACTATCCAAGGAATAGATACTGAAGATATTTGTAATGAACTTGGAATTAATCCGTCTAACCTCTGGGTTATGATTCATAGAGCTAGAACCGCTTTAATGGGCTGCCTTAATCAAAATTGGTTTTAAAAGTATGATATCTTGTGAAAAAGCAAAATTAATTTGCAATAAAGCTCAATATAAAGAAGCTTCTTTTTTTGAAAAGATAAAGTTAAAAATGCATCTTTTTATTTGCAAAGCTTGTGCCGGGCATAGTAAAAAAAATGGTCAACTTACAGAGTTATGTAGTAAGGCTAATTTACACAGTTTAAGTGAAGGAGATAAAGAGCTTATGAAACAAAAATTATATTCCGACGAATAAATTTAAACCATAAACAATTCCTAACCATACAATGGGAATAGCTTCGACCCAAAAGGATGCAAAATATATACTCTGATTCCTTTTTGTAGTATACATTAGTACTCCTAACAGTAAAAAAAGAATTCCTTTACTCACCAAGTCTAAAGTAGCAATGGAATCTTTTAAATACGTTATCAAAAAAAAGACAATTACTGCATAAGCTCCAAATATTTTACTTTTGGTTACTCCATACTTTTGCGGCAATGTATTTAACCCGGGAGGATCATATTTTAAATCTCTAATCTCAAAAGGGATTAAAAGTATTAATACCAAAATAAAACGCTGCAACGCTTCCATATATATGTCCCATGATAAAGGCTGTTTTATATTCAAAAAAGGAATAATAACCGTAATACCGGACCAAACCAAAGCAACTGGCAATATCTTTAGCCCCCCCAAATCTCTAAAGTTTCTAGCTTTAGGCAATACAGGAATTGCATAAATACCCGTTAGAATAATTAATAAAAAGCAACCTAAAATAGCTTCTTTAGTCAAGAAAAAAGAACAATACAATGCATAAGTCAAAGAAACAAGACTCACAAATTGTATCTTTTTATGATATGCCTTAACGACCAAAAAATACTTTTCAGCTTCCACTCCATACTTAATAAAATTATAACAACTAATAGTACTAAAGAAAACAAAACATAAAAGATAATTGCTAATTTCTATAGCAAAAAGAATTCCTGTTATTTGTAGTAAACACACTACAGCAAGGGCTATATGGATACTTGCGTTTATATAAAAATTAAAAATTGCTTTTAAGCCCTTCATACTACAAAAATAGCCAAACTGTTTATAACCCTCATTTTTAGTTAAAAACTTTAGTATTCTTCCCCTAATTACTCCAAATATTCCATAAATAATTTCTTTAATTTGCATCACTATTTTAAAGTAAAAAAAACGAACTCAGAATATGCGAACAGACTTATTTGCATCTCGCCATATCGGCATAACAGAAGAAGACCATCAACATATGTTACAAAGCATTGGAGTTGATAGTTTAGAACAACTTATTTACGAAACTATTCCGGATGATATTCGTCTTAAAGAAGATTTACAATTAGCTCCAGAAATGAGCGAACATGCTTTTTTAAATCACCTTGAACTTTTATCAAAAAAAAACAAAGTTTATAAATCTTATATTGGACTTGGGTATCACGAATCCCTTACTCCTTCCGTGATTAAACGTAATATATTAGAAAACCCCGGCTGGTATACTGCATATACTCCTTACCAAGCAGAAATTGCGCAAGGCAGATTAGAGGCCTTGTTAAATTTCCAAACTGTAGTTTGCGATTTAACTGCCATGGAAATTGCCAATGCTTCCTTATTAGATGAAAGTACAGCGGCGGCTGAAGCAATGACTATGCTTTTTGATGTTCGCAGTAGAGCCCAAAAAAAGGCAGAAACTATAAAGTTTTTTGTTTCTAATGAAGTTTTACCGCAAACGTTATCGTTATTGCAAACGCGTTCTACTCCTCTTGGAATTGAATTAGTAATTGGTAATCATGAAGAATTTAGTTTTTCTAATGAATTCTTTGGAGCTTTGCTACAATACCCTGGTAAATATGGGCAAATAAATGACTACAGTACTTTTGTATCTAAAGCTAAGGAACAAGAAATAAAAGTTGCAGTAGCCGCAGATATTTTAAGTTTAACCATGCTAACTCCTCCTGGAGAATTTGGTGTTGATGTAGTTGTTGGTACTACGCAACGTTTTGGTATTCCTTTAGGATACGGTGGACCGCATGCCGCCTTTTTCGCTACTAAAGAAACTTATAAACGTAGTATCCCCGGAAGAATTATTGGTATTACAAAAGATACCGACGGAAAGCCTGCACTACGAATGGCACTACAAACTAGAGAACAGCATATTAAAAGAGACAAAGCAACTTCTAATATATGTACTGCACAAGTTTTATTAGCGGTAATGGCCGGGATGTATGCTGTATATCACGGTCCTGAAGGACTTAAATATATTGCAAAAAAAGTGCATAGTTCGGCTGTAACATTAACCTCTAAACTAGAGTCTCTAGGAGTTAATCAAATTAACACCTCTTATTTTGATACTATTGTAGTTTCTGCTTCCAGTGCATTAATTAAGCCTATTGCCGAAAAAAAAGAGATTAACTTTTATTATATTGATGAAAACACGATCAGTATTTCATTAAATGAAAGTGTAACTCTAGCAGATGTAGAGGCTATAGCTAATATTTTTTCAGAAGCATTAGCTAAAAGCCCATTTCGCATTACAACTCTTAAAGATGATATTGCTATATCTCCTAATTCTCAAAGAACCTCTGCATTTTTAGAAAATCCTGTTTTTAATAGCTATCATTCAGAAACAGAATTAATGCGTTATATAAAAAGATTAGAACGTAAAGATTTAGCTCTTAATCATTCCATGATATCTCTTGGGTCTTGTACCATGAAACTAAATGCAGCTACGCAAATGCTACCTTTAAGTTCTAGTCAATGGGGAAACATTCACCCTTTTGCTCCAATTGAGCAAGCACAAGGTTATCAAACCGTTTTAAGAGAACTAGAAAATGACTTGTCTACTATAACCGGTTTTTCTGGCACTTCATTACAGCCTAATTCTGGTGCACAGGGAGAATATGCAGGTTTAATGGCCATTCGTGCCTATCACGAGTCTAACAATGAACACCATAGAAATATTTGTATTATACCTGCTTCCGCTCATGGAACAAATCCTGCTTCAGCAGTTATGGCGGGAATGAAAGTAGTTGTATCTAAAACGGATGAAAGAGGGAATATTGATGTTGCCGATTTACAGGAAAAAGTAAAGCTTCATTCTGATAATTTATCCGCATTGATGGTCACTTACCCTTCTACTCATGGTGTTTTTGAGTCCTCTATAAAACATATTACCCAACTTATCCATGATCATGGCGGACAAGTATATATGGACGGTGCTAATATGAATGCTCAAGTAGGACTTACCAATCCTGCTACTATTGGGGCAGATGTTTGCCACCTAAACCTTCATAAAACTTTTGCAATACCACATGGTGGAGGAGGGCCGGGTGTTGGCCCTATATGTGTTGCTAAACAATTGGTTCCTTTTCTACCGTCAAATCCTGTTATCTCTACAGGAGGAAGTAAAGCTATTACTGCAATTTCAGGAGCCCCTTGGGGAAGTTCCTTAGTTTGTTTAATTTCTTATAGCTATATAAAAATGCTTGGAGAAAAAGGTTTAAAACAATCTACTATAACCGCTATTCTCAACGCCAACTATATTAAAAATAGACTAAGTAGTGGTTTTGATGTTTTATATACCGGAGAAAAAGGAAGAGCAGCACACGAGATGATAATTGATTGTAGACCCTTTAAACAAAAAGGTGTGGAAGTAACAGATATTGCAAAAAGGTTAATGGATTATGGTTTCCATGCTCCGACAGTATCTTTTCCTGTAGCTGGCACATTGATGATAGAACCTACTGAAAGTGAAAGCCTACCGGAACTAGATAGATTCTGTGATGCTATGCTTTCTATTAGAGAAGAGATAGAAGAAACTAATAAAGATTATCCCGATAATGTTCTTAAAAATGCTCCTCATACTCTAGAAATGATTACTAATGATGAATGGAATTTCCCGTATAGTCGACAAAAAGCTGCTTTTCCTTTAGAGTACGTAAAAGAGAATAAATTTTGGCCGGCTATTAGAAGAGTAGATGATGCTTATGGCGATCGTAATTTAATCTGTAGCTGTATTCCTATTGAAGCATATGCCGAAGCATAAATAACACTCGAAACATGTATAAAACAAAGCCTTTTGAAAATTCAAAGGGCTTTTTTCGTTAATACTACATAGTAAAAATAACTGCTGGCTATCGTATTTCTTTTATTATGCGCGCATAATAAAAAACAATATTAATTACCTTGTTAGATACAACAAAAAAATCATAATTATGCCTATAGGAATTACCGGCACAGGAAGTTATTTACCAACAGAAATCACTAAAAATGAGGATTTTGAATCTCATACATTTTTAAATTCTGACGGATCCAATATAAATGCTCCGAACCCAGTAATAATAAAAAAATTTAAAGCAATTACGGGCATACAAGAACGGCGTTATGCAAGTAAAGATTTAAACACCTCTGACCTCGCATACTTTGCTTCTGAAAAAGCAATTGAAGATGCTGGGATTGACAAAGAAACACTTGATTATATCATTGTTGCACATAATTTTGGAGATGTTATTTACGGTAATATACAAGGAGACACACTTCCAAGTTTAGCGACTAGAGTAAAACATAAGTTGGGAATAAAAAATCCAAGATGCGTGGCTTACGATATTCTCTTTGGCTGCCCTGGATGGGTACAAGCTATGATACAAGCACATGCCTTTATTAAAAGTGGAATTGCAACTAAATGCTTAGTTATTGGTGCCGAAACATTATCCAGAATTGTAGATAAATATGATCGTGATTCTATGATTTATTCTGATGGGGCTGGCGCAACAATTGTAGAAAATAGCACCAATGCTGGAGAAATTCTTTTTCATGACTCTGCCACGTATGCAAATGGTGAAGCCAATTATCTCTTCTTTGGTAAAACCTACAATACCAAAATAGAAGATGATAATCTTTATATTAAAATGTTTGGCAGAAAAATATATGAATTTGCTTTAACACATGTTCCTGTAGCTATGAAACATTGCTTAGATAGTGCAAAAATTCCTATCAAGGATTTAAAGAAAATATTCATCCACCAGGCCAATGAAAAAATGGACGAAGCAATAGTACAACGCTTCTACAAATTATACGAAATAGATCAAACTCCTAAGGGAGTAATGCCTATGATTATTGAAAAACTTGGAAACAGTTCCGTAGCGACCATACCAACATTACTAGATTTAGTGAATAAAAACGAAGTTGAAAATCAAAAATTAAATAAAGGAGATGTTATCCTCTTCGCAAGTGTAGGAGCTGGTATGAATGTAAATGCAATTGTATATAGAGTTTAAAACATTTAACTATTATAAGCTTATTTTTATAACTTCGTATTCATATTTATAACAGGCAATTGATGTACGAAAAAACTTTTCCAAGTAAAAGATTTAAACACACTTTAACTTTCTTAGAAAAACATATTTCTACGAACGAATCTATCCTAGATTTAGGAGTAGAAAATCCATTTTCGAAAATAATGATTGAAAATGGATATTCTGTTGAAAACACAAAAGGAGAAGATTTAGATGTAGATTTCTCTGCCCTTACAGCCTCTAAAGCAGAGGTTGTAACTGCCTTTGAAATTTTTGAACACCTACTAAACCCGTTAACTATTTTAAAGGAAATTAAAGCCAACAAAATAGTTGCTAGTATCCCAATGCGATTATGGTTTTCCCCAGCATACCAAAGCAAAACAGACCCTTGGGATAGACATTATCATGAATTTGAAGATTGGCAATTTAATTGGCTTTTAGAAAAAGCGGGATGGCAAATAAAAGATAGTGCCAAATGGACCAACCCTGTTAAAAAAATTGGAATTAGGCCTCTTTTACGTTATTTTACTCCTAGATACTACATTGTATATGCAGAAAAAATAAAACAAGTTTAAAAGTCTGCATTATGGATTATTATATAGTAATACCCGCTCATAATGAAGAACAGTACATTTCTTATACATTAGACTCTATTTTAAAACAATCTCTACGTCCAAAAAAAGTAGTCCTTGTAAATGATAACTCTACTGACAAGACAGAAGAAATTATTGAAAATTATATTTCTAAACACAATTTTATCACCAAGCTAAATACCATTTCTTCTAAAGAACATATGCCTGGCAGTAAAGTTATAAATGCCTTTAATAAAGGACTAGAGTTACTAGATAATTCTTATGATTTTATTGTTAAGTTAGATGCTGATATTATTCTCCCAGAAAATTATTTTGAAACTATAGCCTATATATTCAAAACCAATCCTAAAGTTGGTATTGCAGGAGGGTTTGCATATGAAGAAACCAAAGATGGCAAATGGCTTTTAAATCACCCTATGAATAAAGACCATGTACGTGGCGCTTTTAAAGCATACTCTAAAACTTGTTTTAAAGCCATTAACGGACTTAAAAATGCCATGGGATGGGATACGGTAGATGAGTTATTAGCGCAATACCACGGCTTTGAAATATACACTAAAGACCAACTACAGGTTAAACATTTAAGACCTACTGGAGGTGCTTACAACAAAAAAGCAAAGTTACTGCAAGGAAAAGCCATGCGCACATTACGCTATGGTTTTTGGATAACTATAATTGCTTCATTAAAAATGGCCTTAAAACAAAAAAAAAGCGCTACTTTTTTTCATAATCTTGAGGGATATAGAAATGCTAAAAAAGAAAAAGTTCCTTTTTTAGTTTCTAAAGAAGAAGGAGACTTCATAAGAAAACTTAGGTGGCAAAATATTAAAAGAAAACTTTTTTAACTAGGTTCATTGATCTGTAAGAACTATTTCTTTTTCTGTTAAATTATAACCCGCAAAAACCCCAACTCCATTTTTCCCTTCTATGTTATCCGGAGCAATTACATACTCTGCAAAAGGATTATCATTATTATAATAATTTGAATATGTTGCTCTTAAATTTTGATACAAATTCTCATCTACATGAGCTACCTGCACTCTTAAAATTTCTCTTACATTATCCTCTTCGTTATAATAATATGTATACATTTCTCCTTTACTACTTATTACGTTACCATCTCCTATAACATCTGTAGCAAAACGCTCCAACCCAAAATACAACTCTGAACTTAAATCCTCTTCCTGCTCAACTCCTTCATATTTTAATCCTTCAAACACTATTCTACCTCCAATAATATAAAAATCTTTACTTCCTTTTAGATCTTCAAAAGAAACTGTAATAAAATCTCCCTCACCTCCATATTGAGAAATTCCTTTACCAAATTTAGTATTTACAATACCTATTTTTTTCGGTATTACACATTCCGAAGAAAACTTTTTTCCTTCAACATCTACTTCTAAATAATATTTCTCACCTTCTGTAATTGCAAATTCTTCTTTAGATACCCGATATTGTCTATTCTCTAGCGAATAAGGCAAAGAAATAGATTCTCCCTTTGTATTTTCAATACGAACAAGAGCATTTTTTATCACAAATTTATCTTTATTCTCTTCATAGTCATTTCCGCTTAATTTAGTTCCAAAATTTAATAATGCACGAGAAACATATATCGATATATTTTCATCTGTAGGAGACAAATAACCCTGAATAAAGACTTGTTCTTCTTGTTCATACAAATTATCAGGTTTTACCTCCGTAGTACAACTATACACAAATACTAAAATAATTAACAAAGCACTTCTATTGTTTTTCATAATTAAAATTTAAAAGTGTAATTAAATGATGGTATTAGAAGTAATACAGAAGTTCTTTCCAATTTATTTTCAATAACTGCATCGGGATCATTCCATTCACCCCAATCCCTACTCACGGTATAAATAAAAGGATTCTTACGGGCATAGGAATTATATAATGAGAACCCCCAAATACGTTCTCTATTTTTCTTCTTCTTTTTAATAAACTGTATTCCCAAATCTAACCTATGGCTTGTCTCTGCTCTAAAATTATTTCTTTGTGTTATGAAGGACTCCGGATCAAATGAAGCCGATGCCCCATAAAAACTAGTCTCTTCTCCTCGAATAGGAAAATTGTCCACAGGAGGTAACTTTTGCAAATTAGGCAACGTATAATTATTACCAGTGGACAACACCCAAGTAGCAGACAATGTTATCTTAGGATTTGGCTTATATATCCCAACTAAAGAAATATCATGCCGTCGATCATAACGGTCATAAAATTTACGTCCAAAATTTAATTCCTCGAACTGCCTTTCGGACCATGAAAGCGTATATCCTAACCAACCCGTTAACTGACCTTTCTTTTTTCTAAATAGTATTTCTGCTCCATAAGCCCACCCTTTCCCAGAAGTTATATTCTCTTGCCAATCAATACTTTTTCCACTTTCTAAATTATCTAGTGCCAAAAAAGACGCTCCTTCTTTGTAGGCTATAACATTATCCATTTTCTTATAATACCCTTCTAGAGTACAAGAATAGTTGTTATTTAAAAAATCTTTTGCCATACCTAATGCCAGCTGTTGTGATTCTTGAGGTTTTACTTGATCTGTAGAAGACACCCATAGATCTGTCGGCAAACCGATTCCAGAACTAGATAATAAATGTATGTATTGATTCATCTTAGAGTAAGACGCTTTCAAAGCCATGTCTGATTTAAGATTATAAGACATGGCAATTCTAGGTTCTATATTAAAATAATTCTTAGCCTTATAATTAAATCCACTAATACGTAATCCGCCAGAGAAATTAAGCCTTTCGGTAATTTTATAATCGTCCTCTAAATAAAAAGCACTTTCAAAAGATTTAAGCTCCTGGGTAGTATTTACTTCTGGAACTTCAGCCTCCTTTATCTGCACTCGCTGTGGAGTAAATTTATGCATTGTTCCAAGTAGTCCAAAACGGACGGTATGTTTATTATTAGGATAATAATAGTAATCTGATTTTAAAGAATAGTCATTAATTCCTGAACTAGATTTAAAAATATATTTTTGATTATCATACCTCTCATCCAATCCAACACTAAACTTATAATTACTAAATATAAAAGAAGTATTGGAAAAGAATTTACCATTGAATTGATGATTCCATCTTAAGGTTGAAGTTATATTTCCCCAATTTAAATTAGCTTTATCTTCGTATCCAGAATCTACATAGCCATTTCCATAATCATAACCTTCTTGTTTATCTCTGCTATAGAACTTGTCTCTGCCCGCATAATTACTCCAATACAACTTATCTTTATCCCCAAAGACATGGTGAATTTTAAAATTTAAATCTCCAAAGTAATAACCACCTTTACTATTCTTGTTTAAAAAAGGTTGTGCTAAAATATCTGCATACGTTCTTCTACCACTAAAAATGAAAGAAGTTTTTCCCTTATTTATAGGGCCTTCTAATAATAAAGAACTAGAAATTAACCCTACATTGATTTTTCCAGACAGTTTTTCTTTATTTCCGTCTTTCATATCAATTTTTATTACAGAGGACAACCTTCCACCAAATCTTGCTGGAAACCCTCCTTTAAATGCCTCTATAGACTTAATGGCATCACCATTAAATACGGAAAAGAAACCAAATAAATGATTAGAGTTATAAACCACAGCGTCATCTAAAATTATAAGATTTTGATCTGGTGTTCCACCCCGAACAAAAAAACCAGAGCTACCTTCTGAACCTCCTTGTATTCCAGGAAGCAATTGTAAACTTTTTAACACATCTTTTTCTCCTAATAAAGCAGGTATGTCTTTTATATCTGCAGGATCTATTTGCACTTTACTCATTTGAGTAACCTTACTTTCCTTTATACTCTCTTTTGCCGAAACAACAACTTCTTCTAAAGATTCCACTGAAGTTTCTAAGGCAAAAGACAACGACGTATCATTAATTATAGTAATTTCTTTATTTATTGTAGCGTAACCCATATAAGAAATTACTAGATTGTGTTTTCCTTCTGGAAGCGTTAAAGAGTAAAAACCATACGTATTTGTAGTTACTCCTATTCTTAATTCTGGAACATAAACGGAAACACCAAATAAGTTTTCTCCACTACCAGATTCAGTTATATACCCACTAACCGTATATTCTTGCTTTTTATTTTCTTTGTTATCCTTATCAGATTTTAATTTCCCTTCTGAAAGAACATTAGACACTAGAGGAAGTGAAGTGAATGCTTGCACCGATGTAGAGCATAGTACACTTAGACCTATAAGTCTATAAATTTTTAATACGTTCAATTTAAATGGTTTTGTTGTTTAGATTTTAAAGAAAATAAAATACAACATCGAATGAAAGAATATTCTTAAAACTTTAGGATTAATTTAGGTAATGTTTAACAAACCACTAAAAATGGGGTATAAAAAAAGCTGTCTTAGACAAGACAGCTTTTTATTTATTTCTATAGTAATGTTTTTAGAACCCTAATTCCTTTTTAACATCTACTAAAAGGTCTTTTCCTTTAGCTACAATTAAACCACCACCAGCTTGTGCGTCGATAACGTAATCATATCCTTGCGCGCTAGCAACTTTTTCTATAGCTGCTTTTGCTTTCTCTGATATTGGAGCAAATAATTCTGCTTGTTTTTTCTGAAATTCTTGTTGTGCAGCTTGTTGCGCCTCGCCTATACTTTTTTCATAACCTTGCAATTCTACAGCTCTTTTATCATTCTCTTCTTTAGACTTAGAAGCAGCTTCGTTTTGGTATTGGGTAAACTTATTACGCAACTCCGTCATGGAAGCTTGTATATCTGCATTATACGTTTCTTGTAATTTCTTAAGTTCTGCTTCAGCCGATTTCATTTCTGGCATCTGAGATAATAATTGTGTTACATCTATATGAGCTACTTTACTTTGTGCATTTACAAAACTTGTTGCTGCAATAAACAATACTAATGCTACAGCTATTTTCTTTACTTGTTTCATGATTTCAATTCCTATTTGAGTGTTAATTAATGGTACTAAATTATAATTTAATTAGTTATTTTTCTCTGTTTCTCTTTCTTCTTCTTTAGCTTTTTTCTTAGCTTCTCTTTCTTCTAACAATTTCTTTCTTCTTGCTTCATAGGCTTTTTTACGTTCCTCTCGCAATTTAAGTTGTTCTGCTCTCTTTTCATCTGCAGATTTAGCTCTTGCTTCACTTGCCTGTTCTGCCCTTGACTGACGCTCTTTTAGTTCCTCGCTAATTTCTTTTTCTAATTCTTCTTTGTCATCAAATTTATCTAAAGCTCTTTTATCTATCGATTTCTTTTTAGGAGCGCTAATTTTTCTTGTTCTAGCAATACCCCTTAAAATCAAATCACTAATATCGTGTCTTTTTTGAGAATACAACATTACAACATCTGCTGATTTATCAAAAATAAAATCATATTTTTTATTCGTTCCTATCTTTTGAACTTCATTAAAAACCTGATCTTGTATTGGCTGTATTAACCTTCTCTTCTGCAATATCAAATCTCCTTGCGGTCCAAAACGATCTTGTTGGTATTCCAACATTTCTTTTTCTAATATTTGTATATCCTCTTCGCGTTCCGAAATTAACTCATCCGTTAATAAAACCCTTTCAGCCATAAGGTCTTTTTTAGCCAAGTCTACAACACTTCGTTTTTGTTCTATTTGCAATTTCCACTTTTGCGCTTTTGCTTCTAACTGGGCGGTAGCTTCTCTGTATTCTTCTACATTTTCTAGAATGTATTCCATATCTACATAAGCTATTCTAACTCCCCTTTGCGCCTTGGTATTAATAGCAAATAAAATTGCTGTTACTACTAATAAAACTTTTGTTTTTAATTTCATTACGGTTATCGTTTTATCCTATTGAAAATATCGTGCCAAAAATACTAAATATTTCAAAATGAATACATTAGCTTTTAGCAAGTGTGATTTTTTAAAACTGTTGACCAATTATGAAGTGAGTTTCCCATCCGTGAGCTCCAGATCCTGGAATTGCCTGTCCATCTTCATCAAAACCATACCCAAAGTCAATCCCTAACAAACCAAACGCAGGCATAAAAATACGAAGTCCCACTCCAGCAGATCGTTTTAACTCAAACGGATTAAAGTCTTGAAAATTGTTGAAAGCATTACCCGCCTCTAAAAAGGCAAGACCATAGATAGATGCTGAAGGTTTTAATGTTAATGGGTATCTAAGTTCCATAGAAAACTTATTATATACTAGTGCACCTTCATTACTAGTATTTATAGATTGGTTTTCATACCCTCGTAATTGAACGACATCTCTACCATCTAGAGTAAAATTCCCTAAACCATCACCTCCTACAAAAAAACGCTCAAAAGGAACATTACCAACATTACTATTATAATTTCCTAAGAAACCAAATTCAGCATTAGTTCTTAATACTAAGGAATGATCTGCACTACCCATTAAAGTAGTATACCAATCTCCTTTAAATTTAATTTTATAATACTCCAACCACTTGTAACGCTCCTCTTCATCTTCCTCAAATTCTGCTCGCGTTTTAGAACCATCAATTACATCTTCCTGAGTCGCTAAAGCTTTATAATCTTTACCATTAAATAAAGACCATGGCGGTGTCAACTTAGCTGTAATCTCAAAATTAGAGCCACCTCTTGGAAATATTCGCCCACCAGCAGTTGCATTCCTAGAAATACCCAAAGTATAGGCTATAGAATTAAATTTTCCATTGGAAGTATTAAACAATCCAAGGTTATAATTTTTAAAATCATACAATTGGTAACTTAAAGAATGCGAAATAGTAAAAAAATCATCTGGCCATTGCACTCTTTTTGCCAAGCCTGCTGTTATACCAGTAATAGAAAATTGTCTATTTTTATCCACTTGTACTCTTCCTCTATTACTAAAATTTGCCTGAAATTGTTGCGTTCTAGATAAAGACAAATTAAAACGTACTGGCTTTTTTCCTCCTAACCATGGCTCCGCAAAGTTTAAGCTATATACTCTAAAGGTTCTACTTGCTTGTAAACGCAAAGCAAATGTTTGCCCATCTCCCATTGGTACAGGTTTATATTCTTCTCCTTTAAAAAGGTTTTTTATCGAAAAATTACTAAAAGAAAGTCCTAAAGTACCAATAAAGCCACCTCCTCCGTAGCCTCCTTGTAATTCTATTTGGCTAGAGCCAGATTCTACCAAACTAAAAGCTAAATCTACTGTACCTGTATTAGGGTCTGGGTTTATAATATCTGGTTTTACCTGTTCCGCATCGAAATAACCAAGCTGTCCTAATTCTCTAATACTTCTAATAATATCGGATTTGTTGTAACGCTGTCCCGGTCTAGTTCTTAATTCTCTGAAAATAACATGATCATTGGTTTTATCATTACCAGTAACTGTAACATGGTCCAAAAAAGTTTCCTTCCCTTCTATTATTCTTATTTCAAAATTAATGGTATCATTTTCTGCCGAAACTTCAACAGGATTAATACTCGAAAACAAATAACCATTATTCTGATAAAGACTTGTTACATCATTAGCATCTGGCTTAGAATCATCTGCAATACGCTCTCTTAATACAACACCATTATAGGTTGCTCCCTTTTTAATACCCAAAAGACGGTGCAATTGGCGATCTGTATACACACTATTACCAACAAAATCAATATCTCCAAAATAATATTTATTACCTTCTTCTAACTTTAGCTTAACCAAGATATTATTTTCATCTATTTTTTCTATAGTATCCGATAAAATACGTGCATCTCTAAAACCATTTTCCGCATACTTATCTACTAATAAATCTAAATCATTTTTATAGTCTTCCTCTATATATTTAGATTTTTTCCAAAAACGTCCTAACTTTTTTTTCTTAGTCTTTTTTAAAGCTTTTCTAAGTTTTTTTGCAGAGAGTTGGTCATTACCTTCAAAGACAATATCTTTTATTTTTACCTTTTCTCCTTTTTTAACATTAACCACCATGCTTTGCGCATTGGTTTCTGACGTATCTTTTGCTGTAGCAATAGTAACTGCTGCATTTAAATACCCCTGTTTTTTATATTTGTTTTCTAAATAATTTTTAGAATTAGCAATTAAACTTTGCGTAATTTTTTTTCCCTTTTTAAGATCAGTGTCTTTTAATATCTCATCTGTCTTACGCTTTTTAATACCATAAACAGTAACATTAGATAAGGTAGGGCGCTCTATTATGTTAAGCTCCAAAAACACTTTTTCTTCTTCTATATTAGTGATGTAAAAATCTATTTCACTAAAAAGCTCTAATCCCCACAACTTATTAATAATAGCACTAATCTGCTCTCCAGGGAGTGTAATTGGTTGCCCCACACGCAAACCAGTATATGTTTTCACCGTTTGCTCATTATAACTTTGTAGGCCAGTGACTTCTAACCCACCTAAAATATACTTCTTACCATCTTCGTAGGAAGGAGTATCCTGTCCAAAAGTTAGTGAAGCAATTATAATAAAAAGGGTTGTTAATAAAGGTGTTAGAAATATAACCTTTTTCGTTTTTCTAGTTGAGTTGTTCGCTAGTTTTTCCAAATCTTCGTTCTCTGTTCAAATAATTTTTTAATGCTTCTACCAAATGTTGTTCTGTAAAATCTGGCCAAAATACATCAATAAAATATAATTCTGCATATGCTATTTGCCAAAGTAAAAAATTACTTACTCTATGCTCACCACTTGTACGAATAAGTAGGTCTACATCTGGCAAATTGTGCGTGTAAAGATGAGTATTAATAATGGTTTCATCAATATTTTCAGGAGAAATTATATTATTTTTAACTTTGAGGCTTATTTGTTGAATTGCGTTTTTCAACTCTTCCCTAGCGCCATAACTCAATGCCAAAGTAAGGGTCATACCCGTATTCTCTTCGGTCTTAGCCATAACCTCTTGAAGTTCTTTCCTTACTTTAACGGGTAAAGCATTGATATCGCCTATTGTATTTAATTTAACGTTATTCTTTAAAAAAGTCTTCAATTCTTTTTTTAAGGAACTAACCAACAAGCGCATTAGCATCTCGACTTCCAGTTTTGGCCTATTCCAGTTTTCTGTAGAAAAAGTGTATAAGGTAAGGTACTCTATTCCTATTTTTACACAACTTTCAACTGTAGCTCTTACGGTTTTTATCCCATTTTCATGACCAAACACACGTAATTTTCCTTTCTTTTTTGCCCATCTGCCATTACCATCCATTATTATTGCTAAATGCGTTGGTAACTGATGATCTTTAATATCTTCTATAGTGTTCATGTATAGTTTTACTCAATAATCGAGATTACAATGTCTTGTAACGCATCTCGATAATAAAAATCAGTTTCTAATTTATGCCTTGCGAGCATCTCTCCAAGGTAATTTTACTCAAAACAATTGCCACATACAACTCTTCCAAAGGTATACGTTAATGTTACCCCCGAAAATACATACCAATCGTCACTAAAAATATTTCCGAATTTAAAAGCTTCAAAATTAGAGTTTTCTGGGTTACTAGCATCTAAATTATCTGTAAAAGTATACCTCGCTCCAATTTCTGCCCCAAAAATAAGCATTTGATTTAAACGAAGCTTAAAGCCAACAGTCATTGGTATTGCTAAAGCCCCATCTTTTTGGCCAAAATCTTGTAACACACCACCATTAAAATAATTGTACTTATATCTAAAATACGTAAGTCCTGTATACATATAAGGTGTAAAGGCAGGCCCCAATTGATGTAAGTTGTAATCCACAAAATTAAATTCTAATCCCGCGGAGGCCTCTAAAATAGAATTATCAACAACATACCCTCTTTGATTTCTAGATGGTATATTAGATTTTGCATCATCCGCTGTAAACTGCCCATAGGTAACACTTGCACGCCATGCGTATCTTTTACTTTTATTCCACTTAAATAAGCCACCATAGGCTAGTCCAGAAGGTAACAGATAACTTGTTCTCCCTACATCGCCAATATTATTAGCTCCACCAAGAAACAAACCTGCTTCATAAGTCTGTGCATTTAATCCTAAACAAGCAATAACGAAGATTACAAAAATACTTCTCTTCATAAAATTTAAAAGTTTACAAAAATAACAATTTCAACAGCTTACGCTAAAAAATTATCATAGCCCTGTTCTTTGAAGATAAACAGCTTTTATATGCTTTTATTGTTTATTTGCGTTCTCAATTTCTCTTATCCTCACCCCACAACAACTTATTACGAAGAGTTTTTAAAAAACTCTCCGAAGTATATTCTATCATTTTTATACTGAAACCTGCTTTTTTTATCTCAATTTCAGTTTCATTTTGTACAGAAGCTATTCTAGAGTCTAATGAAATTAAATGATTTTCTTCTCTACCGGACACCTTTAAACGAATTATAGTTTCATCAGAAATAACTAATGGTCTTGCATTTAAATTATGAGGAGCTATAGGAGTTAAAACTAATGACTTAGCCGTTGGTACAATTACCGGACCACCACAACTTAAAGAATAACCCGTAGAACCTGTTGGGGTTGAAACTATTAAACCGTCTGCCCAGTATGAGGTTAAATACTCTCCATTTAGGTACGTCTCTACTGTTATCATAGAGGTAGTATCTTTTCTGCTAACTGTTATTTCATTTAGTGCAAAATTTAGATTTTTAAACTCTCCTTCGTAGCCATCTACTTTTATCTCTACCAGGCTCCTTTCAACAATAGCATAATCACCCTTAATAAATTCCTGTACTACTTTACGAACATCTTCTTTTTTAAAAGTAGATAAAAACCCAAGTCTACCTGTGTTTACCCCTACAATTGGAATCCCCAAATCTTTAACATAGGTCGTAGCTCTAAGAATTGTTCCATCGCCTCCAAAACTAACAAACATATCAAAAGAAGTATCTAATCCCTGGTCGGATGTAAATGTCTTATACGTTTCTGATGATTTTTTAGCAACTAAATTGTTATAGAAATCTTCTTCTAAATAAACTTGAGCAGATTCTTTTTGAAGCTCTTGTAATAACTCTAAAACATATTCAAGAGCATTATCCTGATATGTTAAACCATAAATGGCAACTTTCATTTTTTTAGACATTTAAGTATTTATCTAAATAATCAGACCGATTTTTTAAATCTTCCAAAAATTTATCATCACTGTTACCAAAAATAATATTGTAATTATACCTTCTAAAAGTTTGCACCACATCGTTAAAATTTGATGTACTTATCTTTATAGTTACTTGCACTACATCATTTGTCATATCCGTAACAAATCCGCCAATAAATTTAGCGTTATTGCTTTCTACAATTTGAGCAATTTCACTAAAAGAATAATCCTTAACTCCTTTGGCTATCACTAATATATTCCCCGGATCTGTAAAAAAAGGAGTATCTATAAAAACACCCACCACATCGGTAAGATCATAATACCCTAACACTTCTTCCTTTTCTCCTAAAACAGGCAACAAATTGGCCTCATTACGAGCAAAGCCTTCTAAAACATCTAGCCAATTGGCTTCTTTTTTAGTAAAAAAGTGATCTAAGTTATATCTATAATCTTCAATCTTTTCATCTATTTTAAGGTTCTCCAAATCATTTTCACTTAGAACACCTAAATACCTTCCTTCCTCTGTAACTGCTACATGAGAAAAGGTTGTTGTTTCAAAAAATTGAATAACTTTCTTCATGGAGTCTTCAACCTTAAAAACAGGAATACCGGATAATATATGAGTCTGAATCTGCATATCTTTAAATATAACGCAAAATACTAATTTAAAATATCAAAAAGCATACCTAATTTGTATTTTTGCATTGCTTTAAATCAAAAAAGACAGCATGACTAAATTAAGCGTTAACATAAATAAAATTGCAACTCTAAGAAATTCTCGAGGAGGTAATGTTCCTAATTTGTTAAAAGTAGCAAAAGACATTGAAAATTTTGGAGCAGAAGGCATAACTATTCACCCAAGACCAGATGAGAGACATATTCGCTACCAAGATGCCATGGACCTCAAGAATATTGTAACCACGGAGTATAATATAGAAGGTAACCCCATAAAAAAATTTATAGACTTAGTTTTAGAAGTAAACCCTACTCAAGTTACACTGGTCCCCGATGCTATAGATGCGCTAACCTCCAATGCAGGCTGGGACACAATTAAAAACAAATCCTTTTTAACCGAAGTAATTTCTACTTTTAAAAAGAACAACATAAGAACTTCTATTTTTGTGGATCCAAACTCTAAAATGATAGAAGGTGCCGCAAAGGTAGGCGCAGACAGAATAGAATTATACACAGAGAGCTACGCGGAAGGATATGCTAAGAATAATTTAGATAGTGTAATTCCTTTTACTTCATCTGCAATTTTAGCCCACGAACTTGGTCTAGGAATAAATGCAGGACATGATTTAAGTCTTGATAACATAAACTATTTTAAAGAAAAAATACCTAACCTTTTAGAAGTATCTATAGGCCATGCTTTAATTAGCGAATCTCTTTATTTAGGATTAGAGAATGTTGTAAACATGTATTTAAATAAACTAAAATGAGACAAATATTACATTCTAAAATAATTGGAGAAGGCAAACCAATATGTATTTTACATGGTTTTTTAGGGATGTCTGACAATTGGAAAACCTTAGGCAGCCAATATGCTAATGAAGGCATGCAGGTACATCTTATTGACCAAAGAAATCATGGAAAAAGTTTTCATGCCGACACTTTTAACTATGACATATTAGCGGAAGACCTAAAAAATTATTTAGAACACCACGGTATTGAGCAGACTATACTAATAGGCCATTCCATGGGTGGAAAAACAGTGATGCAATTTGCCTGTTCTTATCCCAACATGACCCGAAAAATTATTGTTGCAGATATTGCTCCTAAATTCTACCCTCCACACCACCAAACAATCATCGATGGTTTAAACATAGTCTCAACAGAAGGTTTAACTTCTAGAAAAGAGGTAGACGCTAACTTAGCTAAACATATTCCTGAAATCGGTATTAGACAGTTTTTATTAAAGAATTTGTACTGGGAAGAAAAAGGAAAACTAGGGTTTCGGTTTAACCTTAAAGTCTTAAAAAACAAAATGGAAGAAATCGGAGAAAACATAAGCAATTCTGATTCTTACAATGGACCAACCTTATTTTTAAGAGGAGATAAATCTGAATATGTTATGCCTAACGATTCTCCCATAATTAAAAGCTATTTCCCAAATGCTGTTATAGAGACTATTGACAATGCCGGACATTGGTTGCATGCAGAAAATCCTAAACAATTTTTCAGTAAATCTGTACTTTTTATTAATCAGTAATAAATGCGTAATTTTATTAGGCGCCAACATTGGCACCTTTTTTGTTTAAATTATTAATATGAAACGTATATTAAGACTTCTTTTAAGTGCACTCGCTGTAATAATATTAGCGCAAATCTTACCAAGTGTAGGAATAGACAATTATATAACCGCTATAATAGTAGCACTAGTTCTAAGTGTATTAAATTTTTTAGTAAAACCTTTATTAATAATTTTCACTCTTCCCGTGACCATAATAACCTTTGGCCTTTTTTTACTATTTATCAATGCATCTATAATTCTTCTTGCAGATTATTTAATAGATGGTTTTTATGTAAGTGGTATATGGTCCGCTCTAATTTTCAGTCTACTTCTATCTATTTTACAATCCATTCTGTTCACTTTCCTTAAAGAAGACAAATAAAACGGAACTTAAGGTTTGAGATTCAGTGATTTAAAAAGTTGTTGAACTATATAAAATATACTACTTTTGCATCCCATTTTATTTATGCAAAAATAGATTCCATAATGAATATCACAAAAGAGCAGATAGACGATTTAAATGCTGTAGTAAAAGTTGCCATTA
This sequence comes from uncultured Maribacter sp., assembly GCF_947496775.1. GTDB lineage: Bacteria > Bacteroidota > Bacteroidia > Flavobacteriales > Flavobacteriaceae > Maribacter_B. Next base: position 410,120 of record NZ_CANMDU010000001.1, read on the forward strand.
CAAAGGACGACTATCAAGACAAAGTAGAGAACATCTTAAAAGATTACAAAAAACAAGCTAACATCCCTGGATTTAGAAAAGGGCAAGTTCCAATGGGGCTTATAAAAAAGCAATACGGAAAGGCGATTTTAGTAGACGAAGTAAACAAACTTATACAAGAAAATCTTAATAAATACCTTACAGAAGAAAAACTAGATGTTCTTGGTAACCCGTTGCCAAAACAACAAGACAGTTTTGATTGGGATCAAGATGATTTTGATTTTGAATTTGAATTAGGACTAGCTCCTAATTTTGAAGTTGCTTTAAAAACAAAAAAAGCAATTACCAGTTACAAAATTGTTGCTGATGACAAAATGGTTAACGAACAAATTGAGCGTATTGCAAAACAATATGGAAAACTAGTTAGCAAAGAAGAAGTTAGCAAAAAAGATGAAATTTCGGGTTCATTCTCTAATGAGGAAGAAGCAATAGATAACAAAACAACTTTAGAGATAGACAAATTAAAGTCCAAAAAAGCCATTGATGCTTTAGTTGGAAAGAAAGTTGGAGATGTCGTTGTTTTAAAAACTAAAGGGCTTTTAAAAGAAGAGCATTTATTAGCTAGTACTTTAGGTGTTGATGCGGAAAAAGCAAAAGATTTAAGCATTGAGGTTTCTTTTACCATAGAAGAAATAAACGAAAGAGAAGCTGCTCCATTAGACCAAGAATTGTTTGATAAACTTTTTGGAAAAGACGTAGTAACTTCTGAAAAAGAATTAAAAGCAAAAATTAAAGAAGATTCTGAAAAACAATTTGAACAACAAGCAGACCAAAAACTGTTAAATGACGTTACAGAATACTTTATTGAAAACACAAAATTTGAACTTCCGTCAAATTTTTTAACTAAGTGGATACAATCTACTGGAGAAAAACCGTTAACAGATGAGGAAGCTAGTGAAGAGTTTCAAAAATCTGAAAAAGGATTACGTTACCAATTGATTGAAGGGAAAATTATTAAAGACAATGATATTCAAATTCAATTCGATGAGTTAAAAGAATTTGCTAAAGGATTTATTAAAAGTCAAATGGCACAATTTGGACAATTAAATCCTCAGGAAGAAGAATTAGATAATATTGCAACCAGAGTTTTAAGTAACCAAGACGAAGTTAAAAGATTATCAGAGCAACTAATGAGTCAAAAATTACTTTCTCTTTACAAAGAAAAAGTAAACTTAAAGACTAAAGAATTGACATACGAAAACTTCGTTAAAGAAGTGTACGGATAAGTTTTGCATAAAATAAATAAGTATCTTTACGGTGCCGGAAATTTATTTTCGGCACCTTTTTTTACCTATAAAGTTGAATAAATATCGATTATGGATTACGGAAAAGAATTTAAGAATTACGCTATAAACCATCAAGGGATTAACAGCATGTACTATGACAAAATCATGAGCAGCATGTACCCAACAAATATGACTCCAAACATTATTGAGGAAAGACAACTAAATGCCATTGCTATGGATGTTTTCTCTAGACTAATGATGGATCGCATTATTTTTTTAGGAACTGGGATAAATGACCAAGTTGCTAATATTGTACAAGCGCAATTATTATTCTTAGAAAGTGCAGATGCCTCTAAAGATATTCAGATTTACATAAACTCTCCTGGAGGAAGCGTTTATGCTGGTCTAGGTATATATGACACTATGCAATTTATTAAACCAGATGTTGCTACTATTTGTACTGGTATGGCTGCATCTATGGGAGCTGTTCTTCTTTGCGCAGGAGAAAAAGGGAAACGAAGCGGACTAACCCATTCTCGTGTAATGATTCACCAACCAATGGGAGGTGCACAAGGGCAAGCAAGTGATATTGAAATTACGGCTAGAGAAATCCTAAAATTAAAAGAAGAGCTATACCAAATAATTGCACAACACTCTGGGCAAACCATAGATAAAGTTCACGATGATAGTGATCGCGATTATTGGATGAAGGCAGATGAAGCAAAAAAATACGGAATGATTGATGAGATTTTAGTTAGGGATAAACAATAATTCCGACTATATTAAAATTATATTTTGTATTTCATAAGATTGAACCAAAACATAAAATCTTTCGTTAAACAATAAGAAAGATACAGACTACTATGGCAAAAGAAAATTTAGAATGTTCATTTTGTGGCCGTAAAAAGCCAGAAACCAACCTTTTAATCGCTGGTTTGGATGCACATATCTGTGACAGATGTATTGAGCAAGCTCACGGTATTGTTGCTGAAGAATCTAAGCAAACAAAAAACGATGACCTTTCTAGCGAACTTATATTAAAAAAGCCTTTAGAAATAAAAGATTTTTTAGACACTTTTATAATAGGACAAGAGCGGACCAAAAAAGTAATGTCTGTGGCGGTTTACAATCACTACAAAAGATTATTACAACCCTCCTCTAAAGAGGATGACATAGAGATACAAAAGAGTAACATTATTATGGTTGGCCAAACAGGAACAGGAAAAACCTTAATGGCAAAAACTATTGCAAAAATGCTTAATGTTCCTTTAGCTATAGTTGATGCAACTGTACTAACAGAAGCGGGTTATGTAGGTGAAGACGTAGAAAGCATACTAACACGTCTTTTACAAGCTGCCGATTATAATTTAGAAAAAGCAGAAAGAGGTATCGTTTTTATTGATGAAATTGATAAAATTGCGCGTAAAAGTGATAACCCTTCTATAACTAGAGATGTTTCTGGAGAAGGTGTTCAACAAGGACTTCTTAAATTACTGGAAGGAACCGTTGTAAATGTTCCACCAAAAGGTGGTAGAAAACACCCTGATCAAAAATTCATAGAAGTAAATACCGAAAATATACTATTTATAGCAGGAGGAGCCTTTGATGGTATCGAAAGAGCAATAACCAAACGATTAAACATGCAAGCTGTCGGCTATAGTGCTTCTAAAGCTGATGAACAGTTAGACGAGTCTAACATACTACAATATATTATCCCTAAAGATTTAAAAGAATTTGGTTTAATACCAGAGATTATTGGAAGGCTTCCCGTGTTAACTCACATGAACCCTTTAGATAAAAAGACATTAAGAGCTATCCTAACGGAACCAAAAAATGCCATCATAAAGCAATACAAAAAGTTATTCGAAATGGATGATATATCTTTTTCTATAACGGATCAAGCTTTAGAATATATTGTAGAAAAGGCCATTGAATACAAATTGGGAGCTAGAGGACTACGATCTTTATGCGAAGCTATATTTACTGATGCCATGTTTGAATTACCAAGCAGTGACAAAAAGGAATTCAAAGTAACAAAGTCCTACGCTGAGAAAAAAATATCATTTGATACTATTAAAAAACTAAAAGCCGTTTCTTAATACGTGATATTTATAAAACAAAAAAAGCGAAGAGTTAATTCTTCGCTTTTTTTGTTTCTATACTTTTTAAAACTAAACTGCCTTTTTATTTTTCTTTGGCAATTTAGTAACTTGATCCAATAAATCCTTACAGACTTTTTTAATTATTTTTTCGTCTGTATACATAGTGTGACCAAAATTCTCTACACTTTCTACTTCTACACCCAATTTCTTTTCCCACTTAGAAGACGGTTTATAGGCATCATTTTTTCCAAAAATTAATCTCGTAGGCACCTCCGGTTTCTTATCTTCCATTCGGATTCTAGTTGCAGAAACAGTATACAAAGATTTCATTGGCATACCTAAATTTGCCGCTTTCCAAGCAATTGTGCCACCTACACTAAATGCTAAATAATGGCTTGCTACTTTTTCTTTTTTTGCTAAATGAGTCACAGCTGTATCAATGCCACCTTCCACAAATGCATTATGAATATTTTCTTCTGAATTTACTTTTAAATCTAGATTTGCTAATTGCTGACTATCGTAAAAAACAATATCAAAATATTGTTGAAGATAACCAAGGTAGGATGTTATCCAAAGTCCCTTTTTTGCCCCCCACATATCTGAAATAATTACTAGTCTTTCTGCCATTTTTAGTTGTTTAAATTAATAGTTCTATAGTGTCTAGAACTCTAATGTCTACATTTAACGACAGATATAGGCATTTAATTGTTCATCTGAAGCAATTCATCGATATATACTCTTTTATTAGACAATCTAGGTATCTTATGCTGCCCTCCGAGCTTGTCTTTAGACTTTAACCAATCATTAAACAAATTCTCCCTAGCAACATTAACTACCGGCACTTTCAATGTAATGTTATTATACCGTTTTGCTTCGTAATCAGAATTTAAAGATTTTAGTGCATTATCTAAAAACTCCGTAAAGTAATCTAGTTGCTTTGGAGGTTTTCTAAATTCAATAACCCACTCATGAGCACCTTTCTCTTTTCCAGACATAAATATAGGAGCTGCGGTGTAATCTTTTATCTCTGCTCCTGTCTTAGCACAAACACTTTTTAAAGCTTCTTCCGCGTTTTCAATAATCAATTCTTCTCCAAACACATTAATATGATGTTTGGTTCTACCCGTAACCTTAATCCTATAAGGACTCAAAGAAGTAAAACGAACCGTATCCCCTATTCTATATCGCCACAATCCAGAATTAGTAGTTATAACAATAGCATAGTTCTTAAGCAATTGCACCTCCCAAAGTGGAATTGCATGCTGCTCTATTGTTCCATAAGTTTCCATCGGGATAAATTCATAAAATATCCCATAATCCAACATTAACAAAAGATCTTTCTCGTTATTAGAATCTTGGATAGCAAAAAAGCCTTCAGAAGCGTTATAAATTTCGTAATACTTAAAACTCTTTCTTGGAAATAAGTTTTTATACTGATCCATATATGGACTAAAGCTAACTCCTCCATGAAAATAAACCTCTAGATTTTCCCATACCTGAAAAAGATGCTCTTTACCTGTTTCTTCTAGAACATTATTTAAAAGCACTAACATCCAAGAGGGCACTCCTGCTAAACTTGTTACATTCTCTTGCGTAGTTTCTGCTATAATAGCTTTTAGTTTAGATTCCCACTCACTCATTAAAGAAACCTTATTACTAGGTGTACTACTAAACTCTGCCCATAATGGCATATTATCAATTAAGATAGCAGATAAATCACCGAAAAAAGAACCATTATCTTCGTACAACTCTTTACTACCGCCCAACCGCAAACTCTTTCCTGTAAACAATTGAGAGTTTTCATTGTTATTTAAATACAAGCACAATAAATCTTTTCCAGATTTAAAATGACAATCCTCTAAAGCCTCTGAACTAACAGGAATAAATTTACTCTTAGCGTTGGTAGTACCACTACTTTTTGCAAATAGTTTCACTGCGGTTGGCCAAAATAAATTTTGCTCCCCTTTTCTTGTTCTTTCTATAACAGGTTCAACATCTTCATAAGCAACAATAGGCACTCTTTCTCTGAACGTTTGGTATTTATTTATAGATGTAAAATCATATTTTCTTCCAATTTCGGTATCCTCAGCAAATTCTAATAATTGACTTAAAACTTCTTCTTGCACCTCCGCGGGGTATTTTATAAAAAGTTCTATTTGATGGAATCTTTTTTTTAAGAGCCAAGAAGCGATAGAATTAAATAGTGGTATTGGCATTTTTGGGTATCTTTATACTGTTTTAATTTACATCTATTTTAAGATACAAATTCATTCTAAAAATAGCTTTAAAAGTTATCATTTTCAAATAGATTTACCAATAAGATTATATATTATGCAGTACGAAGGTGTTTTAAAAAAAATGCAAACAGAATTAGGATCTCCAATTCAATATTACTTAGTTTTTGATTCTGATTTTCTAAACATTAATCAAGTACTAGATAAAAATCTTACCATTGATTTTATTAAATACCAGTGTTTAAATTGTAAAAATGACAGAGCAATATATCGACAGGGTTTTTGCAAATCTTGTTTTTTTGAAACGCCATCTGCGGGGGATTGGATTATGCGCCCAGAGTTAAGCACGGCACATTTAGGCATAGAAGACCGTGACTTAGACTTTGAAAAAAAAGCGCAATTACAGCCCCATATTGTTTATTTAGCAAACTCTAGCAATGTAAAAGTGGGAGTAACTCGAAAAGCACAAGTACCTACGAGATGGATAGACCAAGGAGCACATGAGGCCATTGAGATAGTAGAAGTTCCTAATCGTTACTTAGCTGGTGTAACAGAAGTTGCTTTAAAAAACTATGTTGGCGACAAAACCAATTGGCGAAAAATGCTTACTAACAGTACAGATGATGAAAATTTAGTGGAATGGCGAACAAAATTAAAACCATACATTCCTTCTGAGGTTCAAGAATATTTTATAGAGAATAATACGGAAACCCACTTAGAGTTCCCAGTTCTTAAATACCCCGATAAAGTAAAAAGCCTTAACCTTAGCAAAACACCAAGCTATACAGGAAAATTAAAAGGAATTAAAGGACAATATTTAATCTTTGAAGACAATACCGTTTTTAATATTAGAGCAAACGAAGGCCTTTATGTTGGATTAACTATTAATTAGAAGTATCCTTTTTCTTTTTACCCCCCAAAAGACCTCCTAAAATATTTTTAGTCTTCTCTTTAATAACATCCTCTTCTTTTTTAGGAATTGTTATTGCAGAATCCGTTTTTACACTTGAGGTATCTTCTTTGGTATTTTTCCCTAAAATTCCACCTAAAACTTCTTTCACATTTTCCGCGGTTTTATCTCCATATTGCGAACTATCTCCTTCTTTTTTATTTCCTTCTAAAACATCGAAAAGTAAATCTTTAGCTTTATTTTTTCCTTGATTAATCAACTTCTGTTTTTGAATATCAATCAATTTAGAAGTTAAGTTTTTAACTCCACTTGTCATATCCGTAGATATTTTTGGACTAGCATACAACCCACTAATATTTGCTATAACAGGAATAGTCAAATCTTCTAAACTATCATCATTAATCTTCGCAATTAAGTTTGTTACATCACTCCCCAAGTATTTAGCAGGAACATCTACTGTCGCAGTATAATTAAGATTACTATCAAAAGTATGACTCCCAGCAATATTTACTTTTATATCGTCATATTTAATAGAAAATGGTTTTACTTTCACATTTCCATTTTCAAAAGACAATGCTGTTTTTAGCCCTTTTAAATCTATTTTATCTAATTTTATAAAGTTTAAAGAACTAGACAAAGAAGACAGTACTTTTGCTTTCTTAGGATTAATATCATTGGCCAATAATTCTGCCAATACATTACCGGAGATAGAAGCTAAATCTGGCGTAAAGTCATTGGTTAAATTTCCTGCTATTTTTATATTAGAATCTATCTTTCCTTCTAAAGCACTTGCAATTGGCGCTAAAACTTTAAAAAGCTCTAAGGATGTAAACGTTTCTCCTATACCTAATTTATCTAACGCTAGTTGCATATTAAAAGTTGCAGTATCTTCCTTTGTAGAAACCTCTCCATTAAATCCTACTTTTCCTCCTAACATAGAAGACGTCATGTTAGACAAGGTTGCTTTTTCATCCTTAATCTTAAGATTTCCTTTTACATCTTGCAGTTTTAGGTTATCGTAAAGCACGGTGTTAGCATATGCATTTATAGTACAATCTAAAAAAGACGGGATTTTTATCTGCTCTTCTGTTATATCTGGTTCTGCGATTTTTGTTTCGAGATTACCCCCCTCAGATTCAGTAGACATAAAATCGTTTAGTGCAAAAGTGTTAGAATTAAGGTTAAAATTACCCTCCAACTTTTCTTTATTAAACATAAAACCCAATAAATTATCCATGGTTCCTGTAGCATTAAAATCTGTCTTACCAGTTTTTCCATATAACTCATTTAGAGTTACTGTTCTAGGGGTAAATGTTATTGCTGTAGATTGTAGTTCTATGGGATTAGGCGCTTCGTTTGTTTTGTATACAAAATCCTTCAGCTGCATTGTTCCCGTTGTCTTTGTATTTTCATACTTTTCTTGTTCAACAGAAGCCATATCAAAAGCAGTACTAATATCTGCATTTAAAATACCTTGCAAATCTAAATCCGCTGGTACGGGATACGCCTTAGATAAGTTTCCCAAGTTCATAATCCCTTTTAAATGTGCTTCTACCTGAGTGTTTCCCATTAAATTCTTAATATGAGATACAACAGAAAACACATCCTTATCTATTCTAAATGAAGCTTTATTTATATCTACATAAGTATCCTCGGTATTGCCTGTTTTATTAGTTATGGCTACATCTATATTTATGTCATTAACTGAATTTGGTAAATTAGGATACTTAAATGATGCGTTATTAGAAGCAATTGCAATATTAAATTTAGGAATATGCGCTTCATCTACCACCCCATTAAATACACCTTCTACTTTAAAATCACCAGCCGTTTGTACATCTGATATGTTTTTAGAATATACTTCTGGAATAAGGGCTAAAAAGTTTTTAAAATCTGATGATGGGGTTTTAAAAGTAATATCTAATTCTTGGTTATTTTCATTCACTTGTACAAAACCATTAAAGACTAAAGGCAACTGATTTATTATCGCTTTATTTTCTAAGAAAGTGTACTTACTTTTTTCTAAATCTACTCCAATAACGGCGTCTAATTTTATTTTATTATTAGAAAGGTAGTTCGTAGAATCCAGTGCGAAAGAAACCAATGCATCTGTATGCGTGTTTAATTCGGAAGCAGCCAAAGATAAATCCCCTGAACCAGAATGATTCATCTTTTTAACTACCATCGTCATTCCTGAAACTTTATCTATATAATTTATTCTAGTATTGGTAATTGCATAAGAGTCCATAGAAAAAGTAAAGCCTACAGTTTCCTCTGAAGAACTATTTTCTTCTTCACTTTCTTTAGCTATGTGGTAATTAGCTTCTTCCTTTTTATTCACCAAAATATTTAACAGTGCATTATCAACTATAAGGCTCTTAACTTTTATAGGCTCATTTGCTTCTTTAAAAAGCTCTTTAATAGACATTTCCAATTCCAATTCACCAGAAGAGAAAAGCGTGTCCCCTGCAAAAGGTTCTTTGTTAATTAAAGATATATTCTCTAAACTTACTTTGGCATTTGGAAAATTAGAGAATAAACTCAGGCTGGCACCTTCAAAATCGAAGTTCGCCTCTACACTATGATTCACTTTATTTTTAATTACCTCTTCTATCTTTCCTTTTAGTAAAAAAGGAGCCGCTATAAGCGTTACAACTAGCAGTAAAAAAACAATTCCTAGAATCTTAAATACCTTTTTTTTCATATATCAATAAGAGTATGCATTTACAACTATAAAAAGGCTTAATTATTATGCCTCCAAATCGATTTCCTGATCTATTGCCAGGTTAAATCGTTTTCTAAAAATATATACGAAGAAATACAAAAAAGGGGTGTCTACAAATGCTATAATTATCTTAAAAATAAATCCGCTAACAACTAATCCAAAAAACAAATCCCATGGAAGCACCTTAAACAAACATAATAAACCAACAACCGTAAACGTATCTATAAACTGAGAAAAGAATGTAGAAAAATTATTTCTAAGCCATAAATGCTTGCCTTTGGTTACTTTTTTCCAAAAATGATAGATTTGGATATCTACAAATTGAGCAAATAAATACGCCAACATAGAAGCAAGAACAGCTAGTGGCGATAATGAAAAAACACTATTAAAAATAGCATCATTAATAGGAGAAGCATCTATTGCTGGAACGTAATTAGCTATCAATACAATTCCCATAGAAAAGAATGAAGCAAAAATACCAGCTACCACAATTTGATTAGCCTTCTTCTTCCCATAAATTTCTGATATTAAATCCGTTATTAAGAAAGTAATCGGATATGGCAAAATACCAACAGAAACCTCAAATAGAGGAGCCCCAAAAATGGTAACATCACCAAAAGGTTGCCAATAAAAAAATTTCTGAAAAATTAAATTAGATACCACTAATGAGGTAATAAACAATGCTCCTAGATATAAATATATTTTAAAAGCTACTTTCTTATCTAGAGCATTCATGCTTATTTAATATTTAAAGTATAAGGCATTCTTGTTTGCACTCCTTTTTGCTCCATGGCTTTTCTTATTTCTTTCAATACAGTATGTGCTTCTGAACCAATTTCTTTAGCAATAATATTTTCTTTATTTAAGAGATTTGCATTACCAAAATCTTCCATTAATTTTTCTATTCCAGTTTTATATTTCGGGAATTTTTTAATTCCGAATTCTTCTACATAAGCCAAGCTTGCAGCTTCAGCAATAGCATCATCTAAAGTGCCTAGCTCATCTACCAACCCTATACGTTTAGCATCTACACCACTCCAAACCCTACCTTGAGCAATACTATCTGCCTGCTCCATAGAAATTCCTCTACCCTCAGAAACTTTTTCTAGGAACGTAATATACGTAGTTTCTATTCCTTCTTGCACTTCTTCCCTAAAACTTTCGGTCATAGGTTCAAAAACAGAATAACCAATAGAATTTTTATTTGTACCTACCTGTTCTGCGTTTATACCAATATCAGCCGCCAGTTCATTTACATTGGGCACCGTACCAAAAACACCAATAGAACCTGTTATGGTTGTTGGTTCGGCATATATTCTATCTGCACCAGCTGCAATATAATACCCTCCAGAGGCTGCAACATTACCCATAGAAACTACTACTGGCTTTACTTCTTTAGCTAACACCACTTCTCTCCAAATAATATCAGATGTTAAAGCACTTCCTCCAGGTGAGTTTACTCTAAGTACAATCGCCTTTACTTTTTCATCATCCCTTGCTTTGATTATAGCTTCATTAATTATCCCCTGACCAATAATCTCATTACTCCCCTCTCCGTACATTATTTCTCCTTGGGCGTAGATGATTGCAATTTTATCTTTTCCTTTATACCATCTTTTAGAACTTGCATTTCTACTATAATCTTCTAGAGACAAAAGATTCAATTCTTCATCTAACTCTAAGCCAATAGCTCTTTTTAGTTTAGTCTCATATTCATCAAAATACGCTACACCATCAATTAACCCAGACGCTTTCGCATACTTAGGTGTTCTGCCTCCTAACGTATCAGCAACTATATTAATATTATCCATAGACATATTTCTACTCGTAGCTATATCTTCTACGACAGAACTCCAAACAGAACCTATTAACTCTTTAATCTGAGTTCTATTAGCATCACTCATTTCATTATTTAAGTACGGCTCTACAGCGCTTTTATATTTTCCATGGCGAATAACCTCCATCTTAACACCCGTTTTCTCTTGCAACTCTTTATAAAACAAAACCTCCGTAGAAAGACCTTTAAAATCTAATATCCCAACAGGGTTTAGAAAAACAGAATCGGACACGCTAGCCAAATAATAATCTTTTTGCATATAAAAATCCCCATAGGAATAAACAAACTTCCCATCCGCTTTAAAATCCTCTAAAGCTTTTCTCAAGGACTGCGTCTGTGCCCAACCCGACATTAAAAAATTATTATTAATACTTATTCCTTTTATTTTATCATCCTTTTTTGCTATTCTAATAGCATGCAAAATTTCATCTAACCCCTGAGATTTTTGAAACAAAGGACCAAAAGGATTCCCCTCATCACTACCAACATAGTCACTTATTGGTTGTTGTAATTGAATTTCTAAAATAGAATTTTGTTTAACTTCAACAACATCCTCTCCGCTACCCAATAAAGCGGCAAAAACAAAAAACATTACAAAAATTATCCCGATTGCAATGATACATCCAAGAATTGCTGCTAAAAGGTTTCTTAAAAAATTCATTAAATAAGCTGTTAATATTAGCTCCCAAAGATAACCAATTGAAATTGTTTTGTTTATTTTGCCCTAAGATTATGAATAAAACTACGAACGCTTACATTTCTATAGGAAGTAACTTAGGAAAAAGACTCCACACCATTCAACAGGCCATTTTTTTAATTCAAAAAAATATTGGCAAAGTTACAAATTGCTCACAGGTTTATGAATGCCCAGCCTGGGGGTTTATTGGCGAAAATTTTTTAAACGCCTGTATTCTTGTACAAACCACTCTCTCTCCCAACCACTTGTTAGAAGAACTATTAAAGATAGAGAAAGAACTAGGACGAGAAAGGTCTCAACAAAACGGATACCAATCAAGAACCATTGATTTAGATATTGTGTATTATGGCATATCTGAAATAAAAAATAGAGAATTAACCATTCCGCATCCCAAATTACAAGATCGTTTATTTGTTTTACGTCCTTTGGCAGATATCGCTCCGCAATTTTACCATCCGATATTACAAAAAGATACTAGAAACCTCATTCAAGAATGCAGAGATAAAAGCTCTTTGACAAAAACCAGCTATACTCTTTTTTGCAATCGTAAGGACTTATTTTCTAGAACACAGTTTATTTCTATTGAAGGAAATATTGGAGCTGGAAAAACTTCTCTAGCAACTAAAATATCGGAAGATTTTAATGCAAAATTAGTTTTAGAACGTTTTGCGGAAAACCCTTTTTTACCAAATTTTTATAAAGACCAATCTAGATACGCTTTTCCTTTAGAAATGTCTTTTTTAGCTGATAGATACCAACAATTTTCAGATGATACCTCGCAATTTGACCTTTTTAAAAGTTTTATGGTAAGTGATTACGATATTTTTAAATCCCTCATTTTCGCCAAAGTAACCTTACAAAAAGACGAATACGAGCTTTATAAGAAAATATTTAATTTTATGTATAAAGAGGTTAAGAAACCGCAAATATATGTGTATCTCTACCAAACTACAGAACGCCTTTTAGAAAACATTAAAAAACGCGGAAGAGACTACGAACAGAACATACAAACGGATTATCTAGAAAAAATAAATCGCGGTTATTTCGATTTTCTTAAGGGGTATCCTAAAGAAAATAGTTTGGTAATTGATGTTAGCGAATTGGACTTTGTATCTAACAAAAAGGACTATGATGCTATTATTGAAAAAATACAAAACCTAGCCATTGAACAATTAAATTAACATAATTTTGGCAATTTTCTTGCACACTACAAATCAATTTACGTAATTGCAGAAGCATTTATGCAACTAACTAACTCAAACTTTACCCTTGAACCCAACTTTAGGTTGGGTTTTTTGTTGCTTGTATTTTAGAACATACATCCCATATTACTATACCAGCACTTACTGCTATATTTAAAGAATGTTTGGTTCCGAATTGCGGAATTTCAATAACCCCAGAGCACACATCAACTACTTCTTGAGATACTCCTTTTACTTCGTTTCCAAAAATCAAAACATATTTCTCATTAGGTTTTACTTTAAAATCTTGAAGCATTGTGGCATTTTCTGCTTGCTCAATAGCTAAGCTAGTATACCCATCCGCATTAAGATTCTGAATTACATCTAATGTATTTTCTTTATACTCCCAAGCTACACTTTCTGTTGCTCCAAGTGCGGTTTTATTAATATCTTTATTTGGCGGAGTTGCAGTAATACCACAAAGGTATATTTTCTCAATTAAAAAAGCATCAGAGGTTCTAAAAACAGAACCAATATTATTTAAGCTCCTTATATTATCTAAAACAACAACAACTGGGGTTTTATTAGCATTCTTAAACCCTTCTATATCTAAGCGGTCTAACTCTTCATTCTTTAGTTTTCGCATCTATTTGTATTAATAAAACATCAAAATAAAAATACTTTGAAATTCTTTTTTTAAGTTATCCTGAAATATCAACAATAATATAAATTCTTCAAGGAAAATACTATTTTCGTTTGGTTACAAAAATACTTTAAAAAACACCAATTGGCAGCTAAAGAAAAAACAAAAAAGGTCACTCCTTTAATGCAACAGTATAACACTATTAAAGCAAAGTATCCAGATGCTTTGTTACTTTTTAGAGTTGGCGATTTTTATGAAACCTTTGGCGAAGATGCTATAAAGGCCTCCAAAATATTAGGTATTACATTAACACACAGAAACAATGGTGGTGAAAAAACAGAGTTGGCCGGATTTCCTCATCATTCTGTAAACACTTATTTGCCAAAACTTGTAAAAGCTGGTCAGAGAGTTGCTATTTGCGACCAATTAGAAGATCCTAAACAAACAAAAACTATAGTTAAAAGAGGAGTTACCGAATTAGTAACGCCGGGAGTTGCTTTAAATGATGATATTCTAAATGCAAAAAGCAACAACTTTTTATGTGCGGTTCATTTTGGCAGGAAAAAGCTTGGTGTAGCTTTTGTTGATATTTCTACCGGGGAATTTTTAACATCGGAAGGTACCGAAGAGCAAATTGATAAGCTTTTACAAAATTTTGCTCCTAATGAAATACTAATATCAAAAGCTCATAAAAAAGAATTTTTAGAAGTATTTGGAACTCAATTTCATACTTTTTTCATGGAAGACTGGGCCTTTCAAGAAGATTACACCCATGAAATACTAACTAATCACTTTAAAACTAACACCTTAAAAGGTTTTGGAGTAGACCACCTTGTTAATGGAATTATTGCTTCTGGGGTAGTTTTACATTATTTATCAGATACACAGCACAACCAACTACAACATATTAATAAATTACAGCGTATTGCAGAAGATGAATATATTTGGATGGATAGGTTTACTATTAAAAACCTAGAGCTTTACCATTCTCATAATATAAATGCGGTTACTTTATTAGATGTTATAGACAGAACCATTTCGCCTATGGGAGGAAGAATGATAAAACGTTGGCTTGCGCTTCCTCTGAAAAATTTAGAACGCATACAAAAAAGACATGCTGTTATTACCTATTTATCTGAACAAGAGGATGACTTGGATAAATTGCAACATTGGATTAAACAGATGGGCGATTTGGAACGCTTAATATCCAAAGTTTCCACGGGAAAAGTAAACCCTAGAGAAATTATTCAATTAAAAAATTCTTTAGAAGCTATTGTTCCCTTAAAACAACTTGCTAAAAATTCTAAGAACGAAGCGTTAAATCTTATCGGAGACCAATTGCATGAGTGCGATTTATTACGCAGCAAAATAAAAGAAATGCTTAGTGAAGAAGCTCCTGTAAATATTCTAAAAGGAAATGCAATTGCCAAAGGATATTCCGCGGAGTTAGATGAACTTAGAGGACTTGCTTTTTCTGGCAAAGAATATTTAGACAATATGCTTGCTAGAGAAACAGAACGTACCGGAATTAGTTCCTTAAAAATAGCATCGAATAACGTATTTGGCTATTATATAGAGGTCCGTAATACGCATAAAGATAAAGTTCCTGAAGAATGGATTCGAAAACAAACTCTAGTTAGCGCAGAGCGCTACATTACCGAAGAGCTAAAGGAGTATGAAGGAAAAATATTAGGCGCTGAAGAACGTATCTTAACCTTGGAACAACAGCTCTTTTCGCAACTTATCGTTTGGATGCAAGAATACATTCCTCCTGTACAAAATAATGCACAATTAATAGCCCAATTAGATTGTCTTTGCGGTTTTACTCAACTAGCCAAAGAGAATCAATATGTTCTACCCATAATTAACGATACTACGGATTTATCAATAACTAATGGTAGGCATCCAGTTATAGAAAAACAATTACCTCTAGGCGAAACCTATATTGCCAATGATGTTCATTTAGACCGAACAGGGCAACAGATAATAATGATTACCGGACCTAATATGAGTGGTAAATCTGCTATATTAAGACAAACAGCCTTAATTGTATTATTAGCACAAATGGGCAGCTTTGTCCCAGCTGAATCTGCTACCATAGGTTTAGTAGATAAAATATTTACTCGCGTAGGGGCTAGCGATAATATTTCTATGGGAGAGTCTACTTTTATGGTAGAAATGAATGAAACTGCCTCTATTCTAAACAACCTTTCTGAACGCAGCTTAGTGTTATTAGATGAAATTGGCCGCGGCACAAGTACTTATGATGGTATTTCTATAGCTTGGGCTATTTCGGAATATTTACATGAACACCCAGCGAAAGCAAAAACGTTATTCGCTACGCATTACCATGAATTAAATGAAATGTGTACTACTTTTGAAAGAATAAAAAATTACAATGTCTCCGTAAAGGAACTAAAAGATAACGTTCTTTTTTTACGTAAACTTACTCCTGGAGGAAGTGAGCATAGTTTTGGAATACATGTTGCAAAAATGGCGGGAATGCCGCAACAAGTAATTCACAAGGCGAATAAAATTTTAAAAAAGTTAGAAAAATCACATTCCAGCGAAGAACTTACAGATAAACTGCAATCCGCTCAAGATGAAATGCAATTGAGTTTTTTTAATTTAGATGACCCGTTATTGGAACAAATAAAAGAGGAAATCACTCATTTAGACATAGATACGTTAACACCTGTGGAAGCCTTAATGAAACTAAATGAGATAAAGCGACTACTTGTAAAAAAGAAGAAAGCATCTTCGTAAAAAAAAATCTATTTTTTTCTTAAAAATTACTTTGCAATTTATATAATTATCTTAAATTTGCACCCGCATCTGGAAACAGATACTCGTTCATAAACATAATGCGAAAGTAGCTCAGGGGTAGAGCATCACCTTGCCAAGGTGGAGGTCGAGGGTTCGAATCCCTTTTTTCGCTCAGTATAATATACCAATTGGCTGTTATTTTTAACAGTACAGGCTCGAGTGGTGGAATTGGTAGACACGTTGGACTTAAAATCCAATGGACATTAGTCCGTATGGGTTCAAGTCCCATCTCGAGTACTAAAACCCTTGTTAATCTTATGATTTTCAAGGGTTTTTTATTTTATATAATTTCAGTCAATCTATAAATCTAAAGTTAGCGATTAGCTGTTTTTAAAATTCATTTATTACTACTATCCAAGCTAGGGCTATACTCGTATGTATCCTTATTCTTATATTCTTGTATTTTTTGATATTCTTTCTGGATTTTATCACCATGTTCCAAGGATAAATTACACTCAAAACGCACAAAATGATAATTAGGATAAAATGCATGACCTACCCCCCAGCTTAAGCCTTGTCCTGGCTTAACATCTACATCAATGAAATTTCCGGATTTATAAGCTCCACCTCCCATAGGTATATTCAAACCTTGAATAACAGGATAAAAATTTATGCCATCTTCAGAGAATAGAATACTATTTCTCTCCGGTCCCTCAGGTAAAGTAGCACATACCCCGTTACGATAAGACCAAACCATACCTCCATGACCTCCCATTAGTACAGGATTGTATTTTGATTTAACATACGGCCCTTCTGGATGGTTAGCTATGGCCACCCCAGTTATCAGAGGCATATCGGCATGTTCTTTATTAAATTCACCTGGAGATATGTTAGGAATCCAAGGCAATCGACCATGACTTTTATAGTATAAAAAATATTGACCACCCTTAACAAAAAAAGTAGGTTCATGTATAACTTCTCCATCCCAGGCATCTTGCACTCCTGGTTTTAATATTGGCTTGTCTAATGACTTCCAAGGACCGGTAGGCGAATCTGCCACTGCTAACCCAATGACGTTGGGCGAAAAATCACCTGCAGTAGGAAAGATTTTCGCCCAACGAGCATGCTTTAAACTTTCAGCCGCTTGATAGGCTAAGTAATACTTACCATTTGCAAGTAACACATCAGGGTTAAAAGCACTGCGATGATCGTAACGCCCTACCTTACCCCGTTGAATAGCAATTCCTTGTTCTTCCCACTTATAACCATCTTTCGAAGTAGCATACCATACATCACATAAATCCCAATGAAAAGCTCTTGATGAATCCGTAGCTTTATTTGGTCCTACTACTTCTGTATTAGACATAGGCTTGGAATACCACATATAATAGGTGCCATCCACTTTTATTACACTTGACGGATAGTAGCGTTCCTCCCCTTTTTCGAATCCAAATCCTTCCAATTTTTCAAATTTAAATTGGGTATTAAACTCATTATATTTTTCATAACGAATTTTACCTTTCCTAAAACGCTTATAGGATTCGCTTTGGTACGTATTTAAATTTTCCTTAGATACTTTTTCAGGACCCTCATTTTGCGCTAAAACGTTTGCTCCCAAACTAAAAAAAGTGATTAGCAAAAATATATTTCTTATTAACGTCTGCATATTAAATTATTTTGATTTAGTTATTTTAAATGTTCTTTTCCGGTTTTTTTAATCCTATTCAACAAAAACTAAATTTAATAAAAAATGTCATTAAATATAACACTGCCATTTGTTTATATACTAAGACGGGTATTCTGAATTAGTTTTGGCAAAATTTGCTTTAAAGAATTTAATGTAAATACTATTGGATTGTTTACTTATTAAGGATTATTATTATCATTTATGGCACTAATTTTTTCTTGGTTGCTATATTGAATTATCTTTTCGCCATTATAAATTTAGCCCAATTTTCCTAGCTAAAACGACATTTTAAGCCAGTTGAAAAGTGAAATGAAACTACATACACTACTTAGCCATCATCACTCATTGCTATCACTGATAATTACTTTATGGTCTTAACAATATTTATGTTCGAAGTTACTTTGGTTAATATATCTTCATTAGATTTAGCTCAAGAAATAAAGAATAATAAGGAAGCAAATACTTAGGATTAATTTCTTCTTCAAGTTTTTTTTTAAATATATGTACTATTATTTCCTAAGCCCAAGTGGTAAATAAAACAAAAAGGTTTACACCTCTTCTATAAATTCCAAAATATCACCTGGTTGGCAATCCAATGCTTTACAAATAGCTTCAAGTGTACTAAAACGTACGGCTTTTGCTTTCCCTGTTTTTAGGATAGATAAATTAGACAAAGTAACCTCCACTTTTTCAGAGAGTTCATTTAAAGACATTTTTCGCTTTGCCATCATGACATCTAGAGTAACTCTTATTGGCATAATTTAAATTGTTAATTCATTTTCAGATTGTAAGTCAGTTCCTTTTTTAAAAATCAAAGATATAATGTAAATTATAGCTCCAAGAAATAAAAACTGCCCTACAGGTAGTTGATATGGATCAGTTACTAGAGTTAGCAAATCTATTTTATAAAGCCACATTGCATATATATTTGTAATTAATGACAAAACACCAATAGATAGTGCTGTGTAACTAATCTTCATTAATGATTTAGAAGTATTTACATTAAAAGGATTATTAAGATTAAGCTTTGTTAAGATTCTAATTACCAAGTAAGTCAAGTAGGTTTTTGCGGCAGAAACTATAACAATTAAAATATCTATAATTCTATGATTCCAATCTCTACTTAATTCTAAAACCTCAGGCGATTTTATTAAAAATTCTCTTGAAATTGTTAAAGAACATAAAATATTATTATAAATGCCTGCACATGTCCTAAGACCTAAAATGATAAAAATTATCCAAAACAATAACTTCATTAATTGTAGAATTCTGTCTGTATTCATTTTTTTTCTTTTTAATTATGATGCTAATGTATGATAAATTTATCGATAAACAATAAAAATATATTTATAAACAATTAAATTTTGTTTAAAATTCTGTTTACAAAAGGTTTATACTTAATATCATAAAGAAATACAAGGAAGCTAAACTCTTTTGTTTAATACCAAAAAGTTGTGTTTTTTTACCTATCCAACTTTTAACCTCTTTTTAAAAATTAGTTGTGTGTCATTGGAAGAAAAAAATATATAAAACATGAAAAATCATAAATATTGGGGAAAAGTTGAAGAAGACTGGGCAGGATTTTCTTCAGAAATTATGTTTGATTCAGAATACTTCGACAATAAAGAAATTACAATATTTCTTGGAAGTGAATTTGATGATGATGGAGAAGAAATTGAAATCATCCCAAATAAAAGTGAGTTAGACGATTTTGAAAATACCTATAAAAAGTTTCTAAGTAGCTTGGATGAAATTATAGAGAAAATAAAGAATAAGACATTTGAACGCTACCTTAAATTATACGCACATTATTATGAAAATGAAGAAAAATCAGGCGAAAAACCTTTGGGAATATCAACTAAGGAGAAACACTTTGAATCTTTAAAGGATTTAAATTATATAAGAATCTTAGAAAATGGAAATATTAAAATACTCATCCATTATAAGCTTGACACAGAACACGGAATTGAAATAAGGTTAGAAAACAACGAAGTAATTGATATTGGTGGAATAGCAGAAACCTAAGTAATAACGCCACACAATACGGTGTATAAAACATAGCTAATAAATGCTAAACCAAAAGGTTTGTGTATATTTAGAAAGTCCGCCAAATTTTTAATTTGGCTTTTAAAAAGAGAAAAATTAAAAACAAAATATAAAAATTCGGCTCTGTGTTAATCCGAAAGGTTAGTGCCTTTTTGCACGCTACGTTTCATACACAAGTCCGATTCCTTTCTTTTAAAATCTAGTAATTCTTGTATCTACAATTACTCCATTTATTTTTCAGGAATAGTTTTATATACAATTCTTTTTAATCTTTTACGAACAAAAAAAAACATCCGATAGCAACTAAAACATCAGATTCTTAGCATAAATTTTTAGTGAAACTGCCTTTTACTATTACATAAATTATCTATACCTTTCTTTTAGTAGTCCTATAACCTTAACTATTTACTATCTTTAAAGTTGAACTCATCTACATGAAAAAATTTTTATTTCGTAGTATTATAGTATTAATTGCTCTACCAAGTCTTGCTTTAATATTAAGTAATTTTATAATCAACCGTTCTACTAAAAACAGAACATTTAATACTACTCTCGAAATTCCTAAAAACAAAGTAGGTCTTGTCTTAGGTACATCCAAAAGGCTTGTTAGCGGAGCTCCGAATCCTTACTATACAAATCGCATTAGAGCAACTATAGCTCTTTACAACGCAAAAAAAATAGAATTTGTTTTAGTAAGTGGCGATAACGGAAGCATCTATTATAATGAACCCAATAGTTTTAAAAAAGACTTAATTAAAGGAGGCATTCCTTCTGAAAAAATATTTTTAGATTACGCTGGCTTTCGAACTCTAGATTCTATGGTAAGAGCAAAGGTTATTTTTGGTTTAGATTCCGTTACCATAATATCTCAAGAGTTTCATAACGAAAGAGCTATTTATATTGCTCAAAAAAAAGAATTGAAAGCCATTGGATTTAATGCTAAAGATATTGAAGGAAAAAATGGATTTAAAGTACACTTTAGAGAATACTTCGCTCGAGTTAAAGTCTTTATAGATTTACTTTTTAATACACAACCCAAGTTCTTCGGAGATAAAATTCTAATACAATAAACCCTGTAAGGTTTGAAAATTGTTTAATTTTAAAAGAAATAAAACTATTTTGGCATCTACTTTTAAAAAACTTCTTGACAATATTGGCCCGGGCTTACTATTTGCCAGCATGGCTATAGGAACCTCTCATTTAGTCATGTCTACAAAAGCTGGTGCTCAATACGGTGCGATAATGATATTACCGATTATAATTGCCAATGTATTAAAATACCCTTTTTTCGAATTTGGAGTTCGCTATACTAATGCAACCAACAAAACCCTAATAGAAGGATATTTAAGCAGAGGCAAAGGGTATCTATGGTTTTACGCCATTATTACTCTGGTGAGCACCTTTACTATCTTAGCTGCCCTATACATTGTTACATCTGGCTTATTTATAAATTTATTTAATATTTCCGAAATCTCTATCCCTATAATTGCTTTATGTTTATTTTCTTTGATTAGCTTATTGTTAATTATTGGGAAATATTCTTTTTTAGAAAAATCTTTAAAATATGTAATAACCATTTTACTTTTTGCTGTACTCATCACCACCGTACTTGTAATTTTTAAAGGGCAAGTAGTCCAAGTACAAAACTTTAAAACTCCGCCTATTTTTAATGAAGCCGGAATTCTATTTTTAATTGGACTAATGGGCTGGATGCCAACTACAGTAGAAGCATCTAGTTGGATAAGTCTGTGGAGTAAAGAAAAATGGATAACTCAAGGAAACAAACCTAGTCTTAAGGAGAGCTTGAGAGAGTTTAATATAGGTTACCTTATAACTTCTATATTAGCTCTATTCTTTTTAATTATCGGGTGGCTTACACTTTATGGCACAAATACTATTTTGAGCAATAGCTCTGTTACCTTTGCCCATCAGGTGGTTACTTTATTTACAATTCATATTGGCGAATGGGCTTATATTTTTATTTCTGTTGCTGCGTTTGCCACCATGTTTAGCACTTGTATGACTGCACATGATGCTATTGCACGTGTAAGTGTTGATATTCTACAATTACTCCACCCGAAAATTAAGAAACAAAATTCTAAAAAGCTATTTACTATAGGGGTACTTATTCTTGCTTTGCTAAACTTTATTGTTATTGCTTCTTTTGGAGCTAACATGGCTCAATTAGTTGCCCTAGCTACTTTTGTTTCTTTTGTAGTAGCACCTATAATAGGCTTTATGAACTTAAAAAACGTACTAAGTCCCGAATTAAATAAAAACCAGAAGCCAAAAAGTGGTCTTCAAATTTTATCTTACCTCGGCATTATTTTCTTGTCTTTATTTTCCGTCTACTATTTTTGGATTGTTATTTTCTAATAAAAATCAACTCCGTTTCTATAAAGAATTAGTCACAATAATTAAGCTTCTTTCGTTTTGTTTGTGTAAAAAATCTAAACAGTAAGCTCCATTAACACATCTATTTATAATTTTCTCTTCTCCATATCCCAAAGCCCCTACAATATTAGATACTGAAGCTCCTTTTTGCAATAAATATATTTTAATTGCATCTGCTCTTTTTTGAGAGAGTTTTTTATTTGTGGTATCCCAGCCTTTACTACTGGTATGAGATTCAATTTTTAATTGTAATTGAGGAAAGTTCTGTATTGCCTTTATAACTTTATCTAGCTCCTTTGCTATTAAAGGCGTTACAACACTTTTTCCTTTATCAAAATAAAATTTATTTAATTTAATAACCGTTTTTTCCTCTTTCTCTTCCACCAAGTCATTTAACGCAACTATTCCCATATTTAATGGGGCTTTTTGAGCTTCAGCCATTCCCTCTTCATTAAAAGTAACCGAAAACGAAGAATGCCCTTCTTTTGTCGCTATAACAGACACTTGACTCAACCACGGTAACTCAAAACTATAATCCCCATCTTCATTGGTATATATTTCTTTTACAATACGCCCCTTGGAGTCTGTAAGTTCTACTTTAGCTTTATTAATTCCTAGTCTATTTTTTAAGCTTATAACTCTCCCTTTTATAGCGAACGTCTTTAAGCCAATTTCTCTAGATACATTAAAACTATACAAATCGTCATCCCCCACCCCTCCTTTTCTATTCGAAGAGAAATATCCTATTAATCCGTTTCCACTATCTTTTACTATAAAACCAAAATCATCCTGAGCAGAATTTATACCGCTTCCTAAATTTACTGGAATACTATATCCACCAGCTACCTTTAAATTAGTTTTATAAACATCCATGCCTCCAAAACCATAAAAAATATCCGAAGAATAATACAAACTACCATTATGAATATAAGGTGCTATTTCATTAGCTGGTGTATTAATTTTTGGTCCCAAATTTATAGGTGCAGACATTATTTGTCCATTATTTGTTTGTACATAATATAAATCTGTACCACCGTAACTATCCTCAAAATTTGCAGAAAAATAAAATCGATTATTAGTTTCATCAAAAAATGGATAATAAAAGGAAGTACTTAAATCTTTTAACAAATAACTAAAAACATTGTTTTTATCCATTGAGCCAATTGCCAGAGCATTTTTCCCATTTTCGTCAAAAGCCATATCCCCTCCATTGGTATTAGAACGGATATAAAATAGTCTTTCATATTTTTCAACATAAAATGGTGTTGCTTCATGAAAATCAAATTCTGGTATCCCTGTAAATGAGTTAGGATTAACTGGCTCTCCTCCATTTCCTAATTTAGCAACATAAATATCTAGATACTCATTTTTAGAAGACTTATTACCTTTTTTATACGCCGTCTTTCGATTACTACTAAAGAGAATTTTATCTTTATAAAAAGCCGGTGAAAAATCTGCATCAGTACTATTTATTGTAAGATTCTTAATATGAAAATTATCTATATCTTGTTTGTTTGATAAAATCTCTTTATTAAACTTATAATTTTCTAACAATTCTCTGGATAACAAATGCGACTTGGATTCTAAAAAAGCATCTACTCTAATTTTTTCTCCATTTTTAGACAAACTTTGCAACATTTTATTAAACCTATGTGTAGATAAAATAGTGTCATTTGTTTTATTTACATTTATATAGGACAAAGCAGCATTTTTATAATCTTTTATTTTAAAATAACTATCTGCTAAATTTAATTCTTGCTCAATAGAAAGGGGCCATTTCTTTTTTTCTTTTACGTACTCTTGTATCGCCTTTTGATATTTATATTCATAGAAATATAAATCTCCTTTAGACTTTATGTTTTGCCCAAAAGTGAAGCTTCCAAATAAAATTAATACTATTATAGCTATTTTAAATCTCATATCTCTCTTTTACTTTAGAAAAATCTTGGCGTATCTATTTGCTTTGGTTTTTCCTTACCAATTTGTTTTTCCACATTACCTCGTTTTTTTGATCTACCTAAGGAGAATTTAAAAATTACCTCATGAGACCCGCCATTATACTCTCCTAACAAGTTTGTACTATAATCATAAGAATAACCAATGTACATATTCTTTGATACCTGAAAACCTGCTAAACCACTAAAAGCACTATCCACTCTATAGGACACACCTGCAGTAAAAGCCTCTTTAATTAAGAAATTGGCAGACACATTAATATTCACTGGAGCTCCTTTTAAAGAGTTTATTAAAAAAGCAGGTTTAAACTTTAGTCCATCCGATAAGTTAAATACGTAACCTCCAATAAAATTAAATTGAATCTTATCTTCCACAATGGTAGCTACATCTTCATTATATATCCCATCTGTTAAGAAGTTAGGAGCAGATGCTCCAATATACCACTGATTACCATACATAAACAGACCTGCACCAACTGTAGGGTAAAATTTGCTCACTGTTTCTCTATCCAAAATTGGTTCGCCGGGGTTTTCGAATGTTCCTTTTGCAAAGTCAAGATTTAAGAATGATCCCCCTGCATCAATACCAAAAGAAAGTTTTGTTTCATCTGTCACCTTTACTTGAAAAGAATATGCTAAATCTATGTAAGTCTGCGTCAATGGTCCTATTTGGTCATTTACTATATTAAAACCCAAACCATTTTTTTTATTTAGCATAGGAAAATTCAACCCCAACCGAATAGTTCTAGGTGCTCCGTCTATATCAATCCATTGTGCTCTATAGGCTGCACTTATTTCTGGGCCCTCCACAGTACCAACGTAGGCAGGATTAAATCCTCCAATATTATACATATACTGGGTGTATTGTGGCTCTTTTTGAGCTTGAATTGTAGTAGCCCCAACGAAGCTCACAAACAGCGCAAAAATAACTCCTTTATAAGACTGTTTCTTTATATTAAAATTCATACACATATTATCTTATTAGCTGTATCCAGCCTTTTCTCACTTCGGTTCCATCTCCTAAATCTAATATATAGAAATATGTTCCGTCTGGCACTTGACCATCATTACCTTCTCCCTCCCAATTATTAGCATATCTTGTAACTGCATGAACTAAGTTTCCATATCTATCATATATCTGCAAACGATTTAGAGGATATTGTTCTATACATTGGACTTTTAAAAAGTCATTAGTACCATCCCCGTTTGGCGAAAATTGATTAAAAACAAACCCGCAATCTGCTTCTATAGGTAAACTTACCAATACCTCAACACTTGCGCCATTATTTCCATCGGGATTACCACTATCTATTTGCGCAGGAACAGAACCTATAATTGTTGCTGTATTTATAAATGTACCTGCATTTGGCACCGTTACTGTTATCTCTAAGATAGCCTCTTCATCTTGGATTAATTCTGGAATTAACCATTCCCCCGTTGTTATATCATAATCACCCGTAACGGTAGTATGAAAAACATAAGTAAAATCTGTTGAGATTACGTCGGAGATACGAATTTGATTCACTGTACTCTCATCTGATATATTTTTTACTTTGATAGTAAAAACAACAGTGTCTCCTATCAACGGTCTAGTGCTAATTGCTGTCTTTTCAATTTCTAGATCTACCCCTTCTGGTGCATTAATAGGTAAAGTTACCTCTGCCCTATCGTTTGTTGTATTATCATCTATAGGAAAAGATTCGAAAAGCTCTGCTACGTTAGTATAAATACCTTCTGCCAAGATATTCACTTCTATATTTAAGGTTGCCGTACCCATTGCAGCTAATTCTGGAATTTGCCACATACCAGTACTTTCATCATAAGTGCCCCTAGAGGGCGTACTAGAAATAAAATCGAAACCAGATTCTAATAAATCTCCAATAATTATATTTTGAACCGTATTTGGCGACAAATTATTTACAATGACCGTAAAAATCACATTTTCTCCAGCAATAGCATTTTCATTATTCACTATTTTTAACACTTCTAAATCTATTGAATCTGGAGTACAATCGGCAGTAACACTAATCGTTACCTCCGTAGATATATTCATAGTACACGGAGCAACTGGACTATTTGTCGTATACCTAAAAATATAATCTCCCTCCACTTGACCTAGGAAATTCACAACATTATCTGCATCTATTTCCAATATTGCCGGGCCCGAAACAAAAGACCAATCTCCTGGATCAGGATTCCCTAATAATCTATCATCTAAATCAATTGTACTAAGCGGTTGCTGTGTAGAAGCTAAACTACAAGCAATAGCATTAGAAGGAGTACCAGGAAAAGGCACTGGAATAATTGTAGCAATAACCTCTACTCTTTCTCTGGAAACACAGCCATTAGCTTCTGCTTCTACATAAAAAGAGGTGGTAGTGTCTAAATTCCCGGTGGAAAATGTATCTCCTACCCCTAATTCTGTTCCTCCAGTAAGACTATCGTACCAATTTACAGAAGCTCCAGTGCTTGGATTTACAGATAATAACAAACTGCCAGGGCCACAATTAGAAGCACCCGTAACCTCATCTATAGTAGGTATTTCATTAGAAATTAACTCTATTTCTAAAGTACCGCTAGCACAATCGTTTGCCTCATCATAAAAATATCCAAAGAAAGAACCTTCACTTGTTATATTTTCACTTTCATCTTGGGTTAACCTAGCACCTACATTAAATGGATTAGATGATCTACTCCATCTTAAAACCATTCCTAAAGGTGGTGTTGAATCTGTATAATCATTTAGATTAGCTTGTATATCTCCACAAAACTCTGTACTTAATCCGTTGCCCATGGGAGTTACACCGCAGCCATCATCATCTAAGTTCGTTACGGTCAATTGAGGTACCGATGCTCCGCTAATAGCCTGGTAATTTGGGTCTCCAGAAGTTACATTCCCAGTATTAATGATATCTTCTATATCTCCATCAATTACAGCGTCATCTACACCTGTTATTTGTAAGGTAGTACCTGTATTCCAGTCCCCTGGCTCTATCGTAATACTTGTTGGCCCTGATGTTTCCGTTACGTCATACCCATTTATATTAATACTAACATTTGCAGTAGGTTGGCTTGTTAAGGTAAAAACAAAATCTGCTGTCCCTCCTGCTTCTGTTGTTGTACCTGCTAGGGTATTTATATTTACTCCTGCAATATCATTGTCTGTAATAGTCATTGCCGCTCTTCTGTCAGCTGTTGTTCCTAATACATAATCTCCTAATGGGCTAGCATTTACCTGTAAAGTCAAGGTCTCTAGATTCTCCGCCTCATCATCATCTATAGGAGTTATATTAAAGGTTACTGTTTGCGCTCCAGCTGCAACACTTACTGCAGGTATGCCCGTAAAATCCCCAGCAATTGCAGTAGATAAGCTGTTAACTCTAACAACAGTAATTGGAATCGCGGCTCCAGTTGTGTTTATAGCACCTAAATCTACTTCAAAAGTAGCTGTATCTGTTATTGGTGTTCCTTCTGTGGCTGTATCATCTGTTGCGGTTAATATAGGCACATAAGCATCATTATCCGCTATGGTAACTGTCGCAGTCCTTGATGCTACAGGTAGTACTAAATTATAACCAGTACCAGCGACTATTCTTAATATCAAATCCTCAGAACCTTCCACATCACTATCATCTATTGGTGTAATTGTTAAAGTTCCTGTTTGCTGCCCATTTGGGATAGAAACACTTGTTGGTAAAGCTGTATAATCTGCTGCTGTTGCCGTAGAAGCTCCTAGTCTAGACACATTTACCACAATATCCGAACCAGTATTATTTACAGCACCCAAATCTACCGTTACCTCCCCGGTTTGAATAGATGGGGTTGCTTCTGCTGCTGTTGCATCTGTTGCAGTCAATGTAGGCTCAAAATCATTATCAGCAACAATAATATTAGCCGTATTTGAAATCATTGAATATGAGGTACTGCTTATTGCATCAATAGTTAAAATAACATCTTCATTTCCTTCTACTAATAAATCATCAATTGGGTTTATATTGATATTTCGAGCAGATTGAATTGCGTTAAAAGTAACAGTCCCAGAAACTGTTGTAGTAGCACCGCTTACCGTATAATCATTTAAAGCTCCAAAATTGGCAGCTCCAGAAAGAGTATAATCCAAAGTTAAAGTTGTTCCTGTATTATTGTTATCACTTAACTCTATTCGGAATCTACCACTTGTTGGCCCCTCCTCATCTGCATTTGTTGGAATGATTGTAATAATACCAACATCATCATTATCAATATTAACCGTAGCTGTATCAGTAATATCAACATTTATAAGAAAAGGAGACACCAAATTACTTATACCAATTAGTACTGTTTCGGAACTCTCTATATTCGTATCAACAGTTGGAAAAACACTAAAAGGTATTGATTGGCCATTAACTCCAGTAAAATTTAACGTTTCAACTATTGCAGTATAATCATTATCTGAGATTAATGCACTACCATCAGTAGAAACAACATCCACGGAAAACCCCCCAAAAACAGGACCACCACTCAAAGTTGCTGTTAAAGTTATAGCTCCATCATCTTCATTACCACTAACATCTTCAATAGTAACAACTTGAGACTGCCCAACGAAACCATTTAACAAAAGAATTATAAGCAAAGACAAACTTAGGTAGGCTTTTGTGCCTACTTCGTTTTTAAAAAATATATTTTTTTTCAATTTCATAACTGTTTTTTGAACTAACACTAATTCAACTCACAGCATTTCAATAAGTTAACAATGTAAAATTTGGGAGTCAATATTACTAAAAAAATAAACTGTAGCCTTAATTAGTAGTCTAAAACATTATATAATAGATAAAATACAGTGTTAATCGACTAACAATAACTATTCCACAATTGCGGAAGTAGTTTCTGCTGAAGATTCTATTTTACGAACTAAACCCTGTAAAACTTTACCTGGACCAATTTCCGTAAATAAAGTAGCACCATCTGCTACCATATTTTTTACACTTTGTGTCCACTTTACCGGAGCAGTTAATTGTGAAATTAAATTTTCCTTTATCTCAACGGCATCAGTAACACCCGTTGTTGTAACATTCTGGTATATAGGACAATTAGGCGTATTAAAAACTGTGTGCTCTATTGCTGCTGCTAACTCTTCTCTTGCTGGTTCCATTAATGGAGAATGAAATGCGCCACCAACTGGCAAGACTAATGCTCTACGAGCACCAGCTTCTTTTAATTTTTCACAAGCGATATTAATAGCTTCTATTTCTCCTGAAATAACCAATTGCCCAGGGCAATTGTAATTTGCAGGCACTACGATACCCTCTACAGAAGCACATACTTCTTCTACCTTAGCATCTTCAAGTCCTAAAACTGCTGCCATAGTACTTGCTTTAATTTCACAAGCTTTTTGCATTGCTAAAGCTCTCTTTGACACTAATTGCAAGGCATCTTCAAAGTTCAATACTCCGTTTGCAACAAGAGCGGAAAACTCTCCTAGAGAGTGTCCTGCAACCATATCTGGCTTAAAAGAATCTCCCATTACTTTACTAAGTATTACAGAATGCAAAAATATTGCTGGCTGCGTAACCTTGGTTTGCTTAAGCCCTTCTGCCGTTCCCTCGAACATTAAATCTGTTATGGAAAAACCTAATATTTCATTGGCTTGCTCAAACAATTGTTGTGCCATTGGGTATTTTTCATACAAATCTAAACCCATTCCTACAAACTGAGCTCCTTGTCCTGGAAATATATATGCATTCATTTTAAATGTGTTTTAAGACGGCAAAAATACGGATTATCTCATTCCCCACACAGTGTAGTTCAAAAAGTTTATAAACGGCCATTTTCAACTTATGAGATTCAAAATAGCTACTCTTCTTTAAACCAGCTAGAATACTTTACATAGCTATCCGCAATTCTATTCACCTCTCCGGAACTTAATTCTGTACTAATGTCTTTTATTTTTTTTGCTGGCATACCTGCAAACACAGTGCCTTCCGGGACGTGCGTTCCTTTTGTAACAACAGCACCAGCCGCAATTATACTATTACTCTCAATAATACAATCATCCATAATTATACTTCCCATACCCACGAGTACATTATCTTTTATAGTACAGCCATGTACCAAGGCATTATGGCCTATAGAAACATTATTACCAATAGTAGTTGGCGATTTTTGGTATGTAGCATGTATTACTGCCCCATCTTGCACATTTACTTTGTTTCCCATTTTTATAAAATGAACATCACCTCGCAAAACAGCATTGAACCACACGCTACATTGAGTTCCCATTGACACTTCTCCTACAATTGTTGCATTTTCCGCTATAAAACAATCTTCCCCTATCACAGGAGTTTTTCCATTTACCGTCTTTATAACCATTTTGATTTTCTTTTTATTATTAAAAATAAGATAACAACTCTTTTTTCTTAGATGCTGAAACTAATAATTCTTTACCGCTAGAAATTAGCACACTACCACCTTTACCTTTTTTATATTTTACAATTTCATTGACATTAACCAAATACGATTTATGTATACGTGCAAATGAAAAATGAGATAATCCTTCCTCAAAATACTTAAGGGTTTTACTAACTAATATCTTTTTATTCTCTAAATATATTTCCGTATAATTATCATCAGCTTTACAATACAATATATCTGCAACATTAAGAACCTGAAAACCATCTTGTTGCGGCAATGTAATTTTACCTTCCACCCTAGCTATATTTGGAACCAAAACTTTACCCAAAACACTTTCTTCTTTTTCCTTTATTTGGGTAACAAAATCTACCGCTTTTATTAACTCATCTATATTAATTGGCTTCATTAAATAATATGCAGCATGATGGTTAAGAGCATCCATTGCGTATTGATTATAAGCTGTTACAAATACCGTTTCAAAGGTACGTTCTGGAACCTGTTCTAACAAATCAAAAGCATTCCCAAAAGGCATTTCTACATCTAAGAAAACAAGATCTAAAGTATTATTTTCTATAAGCGCTAAACCTTCTTTTATAGAACTGGCTTCACCCACCAAAACAACATTGGGGCAGTACTTGTTTAAGTAATTTCGAAGTATTTCTCTACTATTTGCCTCATCTTCAATCAAAATTGCTTTTAACTCCATTATTCTTTTTTTAGCGTGAATTGTACTTTTGTACCAAGTCCCGTATTTTCTAAATCTGAAATATACACATCTACCTTATCTTTATGCATCTCATTTAAAATTGCAATACGTTTTTTTATATTACCCATTCCTTTGGACTTCTGTTTTTTCTGATTTTGCGTTTTTAATTCCGCAGATTTTTTTCTCCCAATACCATTATCTGATATGACAATTTTTAAAGTCTCATTTTTAATCGCATTAACTTCAATTTTTAAAAAACCCTTTTCTTCCTTATATCTTAATCCATGCCAAATAGCATTTTCTATATAGGGCTGTAATAACATGGGAGGAATCTGAAAAGAATGTACTTCTATATTTTCATCTATAGTAATGGAATAATCAAACTTATCCGGAAAACGAGAATGCTCTAATTTTACATAAAGCTCTAACAGTTCTAACTCTTTAGAAAGAGGAATAAAATCTTCATCGGAATTTTCTAATACAGCACGCATAAGCGTAGAAAAATCACTTAGATATCGATTTGCACTTCGTTCATCATTTTTTGAAATAAAATTATTTACCGAATTCAAGGCATTGAAGATAAAATGCGGGTTCATTTGTGTGCGCAAGGATTTTAAGGCCAATAAATTATTAGCAAATTTTTGTTGCTGATTACTTCTATAAAAAAAGAAAGCAGCCAAGCCTGTTAACACCAAACCAATTATCAAAGAATAAATAACCCATTTTTGACGCTTATTATTTAATTGATACAATTGCTGCTCAGTATACGCCAAATCGTACTTGCTTTGCGACAATTCTCTATCTTTCTCCAATCCAGATATTCTGCTTTGCTTAGAGGCTAAATCTCTATTGAACCTTGCTGCTCTAGATATTTCTTGTTCTTTTCTAATATATAATGTATCCACTACTTTTACATATTCTTGATATGTTTCCAGAGCCTTATTAAAATCTCCTTTAGATTTATAAACTTCAGATAATTTCCTAGTAGCATCTTTCTGCACCACCAAATCATCATCCCCATCGGCCTCTATAATACTTCTTTGTAAATAAGGAATTGCCTCTTCTAGCTTTTCTTGCGCTATATAGGCCTTCGCAATTTTATAATTTATTCTTTGAGAACTAATAGAATCTTTAACATTTTCACCAACTCCTTTTATCTTAGAGGATAATGAATTTAATTCGCCTAAACTTTGTTTACGTAAAGAAATCTCCTCTTCATATTGATTATTCTTACTATAAAAATCTGCCACTTTATCTTGTTCCTGGATAGACCTTTGCGGGGCTTGATTTTTAGATAATTCCAATGAATTGTTATAAAACCCCTCTGCCTCTATAAGTTTATTTTCACTGTTAAAAGCATCTGCTATTTTAGAATTTAGGTCTGCCAATTTTGGTGAAATCTGATTCTTTTTAGCAATTACCAAACCTTCTTCATAGTAAGAAACAGCTTCATTAATATTCCCCAATCCTTTATTACTATCTCCTATGGTCTCATATAATTCTACCCTCTGATAAGGTACCAACTTCCTTATTTTAAGTAACGGATTCAATACTTCAATTGCCTCAGTAAAATCACTATTTAAAACCAGTGCCTTCCCTAAGAGAAGAGAAACACTGTTATTTTCATAAGCATTAAGAGCATCTTTGTAACTAGATATAGCCAGGTCATATTGTCCATGTTCCACATATACTTGCCCTAAATAGGCTAAAGATTCTGCTAACTCTTTTTTATTCCCTCTTTTCCCCAAACTAGCAATAGATTGTGTAATGAATTCTATACTCTTTGCTATATCTGTTTTTTTATATTTTACGGCAGAATCTAATAGTACTCTATGTATATTTTTTTTTCTTTCGTATTTTTTACTAATGCTACTATTATTAATTTCCTTTACATACCCTTCTACCAAAACGTCTACATCCTCAAAACTACGAACCGTATAATATACCGTTTCTATTTCATCACTTCTAAAAACTATCTCATCACCAAGAGTCACCAATATTCCAAACTCCCCTAATGTATTAGTTACCGTATAACTTCCAGAACTAGTAGAAATCTCCACATTAGAAATTGGCGTGCTATTTTCTTTTCCTTTTACAGAACCTTTAATGGTCCCTTTTCTACTATTAGAGATTTGAGAAAACACTCCAAAAGAGGTAAGAAACAAAAGAATAGTTATGTATATAGTTTTTTGCATTGTTCCATTATAACAGCGTAAACTTAGCGGATTTATATGGTATTAAAAAATGATAAAAACCAGTTTACCCTTCATACAAACACTAAATAACCCCTCTCACAAACCAAAAACGCTTCTTTACGCATTGAAAAGGATGCTTTACTCATTCCTCGTTTTATTAGCAAAAGCTTGCGCCTAAATTTGAAGGAAATTAATTCCCACATTTTTATGAAAACTGAGATTAAAAACAAAACAAAAAAATATATAACAATTTTACTAGGAGCCTTTTTAGTCTTATTTGTTTTTAGATGTATTTATGGCTACACTCACAAAGAAACGTCTCCACTTTTTCATACAAACGAAAACATCACTTCAATAATTTCTAATGCACGAAAAAACTATGCAACTAAGAAGCACGAAATTATATCCGCCAATAGTGGATCCCCACAGACTAGAATAGATCAGAAGTACGAAAAAATTGCTGAAATACATTCTAGTACCTCCAATTACGATACGGACGAAAAAAGTATTCGTTCTGAAATAAGCAAATACAAAGCCTTAATTCAATACGAACACAAAAGTGGAAATTCTGGATATAGAAATTTAAACTTTTCTATAGGCGTTCCTCCAGAAAATTTTGATGCTATATACCAAAGTCTAATAAAAATTGGGATGGTATCTGCTAAACAAATTACCAAAACCGATAAAACCAATGAGTATAAAGAATTAAATGCTAAAAAATTATCGTTAGAAAAAATACGAACTGCTCTTCTAGAACTAAAAGCCAAAGGAGGTAGAATAGAAGAATTTATACAATTAGAAAATAGAATCTTAGAAATTGACCAGCAACTACAAGACTTAGGCGTTAGTCTAGGAAATTTTGATGACGAAAATGAATTTTGCACGGTACAGATATCTTTAAAAGAAGGGAAAGAAATAAAGAAAGACAGTCTTATTATCATTAAAGAAGCATTAGAATGGACTATTGAAACCTATATAAAATTAATGGTAGCTCTAACATTCCTTTCTCTTTTAGCCTACTTACTAACACTGACCATATTAAAACTAAAACAAAATAAATAGAACGTTTAAAAACAATTATTATGAAAAAAATGAACTCCTTCATGAGCATAATTGCTATGACACTTATTTGCTCTACCACTTTTGGTTGCGAACCAAAAAACAAAAAAACAGGCAAAGAGATAATATATGCTCAAGCAATGAATCCTGTTACAACAGTAAACAATACCGTAAAAATTGCTTTGCTACTGGATACAAGTAACAGCATGGACGGATTAATAAACCAAGCTAAAGCACAATTATGGGATATTGTAAACAAATTCACACATGCTAAATGCGGCAACGAAGCCAAACCCAACTTACAAATTGCACTTTACCAATATGGTAATGACAACCTTTCTTCTAAAGAAGGCTATATTCAGCAAGTACTAAATTTTAGTGGGGACTTAGATGAAATTTCTGAAAAATTATTTTCACTTACTACCAATGGAGGCGAAGAAT
This sequence comes from uncultured Maribacter sp., assembly GCF_947496775.1. Lineage (GTDB taxonomy): Bacteria > Bacteroidota > Bacteroidia > Flavobacteriales > Flavobacteriaceae > Maribacter_B. Next base: position 445,353 of record NZ_CANMDU010000001.1, read on the forward strand.
ATTGCGGTGAAGTTATACAAACCTCGTTAAAACAATTAGAATGGGGCTCTAACAAAGATAATCTGAAGTTAATTTTTATTGCAGGTAATGAACCATTTACACAAGGTAAATTAAATTACGAAGATGCTGTTACCAATGCTAAAGAGAAAGATGTCATAGTGAATACCATTTTCTGCGGAAACTATGAACAAGGTATAAACAGTAAGTGGAAAAAAGGAGCAACCCTTACCGGAGGAGAATATATTGCCATTGATCACAACAGAAAAGTGGTACATATTGACACACCTTATGATGATGTTATTATTAAACTAAACTCCAAACTTAATACCACCTACATTTCTTATGGTTCTTTAGGTAAAGCCAAACAGGAGATGCAATATATGCAGGATAGCAATGCTATGGAAATGGAAGAAGCTGTAGCCGTAAAACGTGCTGTTAGCAAAAGTTCTAGAATGTATAACAATAAAAAATGGGATTTAGTTGATGCAGCCGATGATTCTTCTTTTGAAGTATCTAAAATTAAAAAGGAAGACTTGCCTACTGAATTAAAAGATAAATCAGCTACCGAGATTAAAAGTTATATTAACGAAAAGAAAGAAGAACGTATAAAAATTCAGAAAGAGATTCAGGAATTAAACAAAAAGAGAAATTCCTACATTGCTAAAAATCAAAAGGAAAACGCAAAAGGAGAATTGGAAAATGCAATGTTAAACGCGATTAAAAAACAGGCCGAAAAGAAAAACTATAAGTGGGAATAATAACGTTTGAAATAAATACTTGTAGTGGGTTTACTCTAACATAGAATAAACCCACTTTTTTATTGTGCAGCTGGGCAGTAACAATCATATTTTCTCTCCGATTGCCCAAAATCATAACCAATTGTAATTTGATGAAACCCACCATTATCAAAACGAATATCTCCCATTTGATATGAGTAGTTATAAGAAACCATGAAGTTTTTAATATTTGCTCCTATAATTGGTGTAATTAACTGTAAACGTTGTTGTCCAAAAGTACCATTGGATAAGAATTGCGCTCCATCAAAACTTCTTCTATAAGAAACTCCTCCCCAAACTCTACCAAAATCAACATCTCGATATACTTTCCCATTAAAATCTATAGTCTTTTCTTTCGTATAGTCCGTTAACTGAAATAACACAGAAGGTTCTATTTGCCATTCATTTCTTCCAAAAATATGACCTGCAGAAATCACATAACGTTTTACATTATCAATCTCCAAAACAGAATACAAATCTCTACTACTTCCTAAAGCATTTAATACAGCAACATGAGCGTAAGAATCTCCAAAGTTATAAGACATTCCAAAATCTATATTAAAATACCCTACACTATTATCCGCTCCATTAATAACTGGATCAGGAATAACAGATCTAAATTCTGATTCATCCAAACGACTTTGCAAATATCCTACACTTAAACCAAAAGAAAGTTGATTCAAAACACGTACATCATCTCCCCCCATTCTTAAATGGTGTGCATATGTCATTTTAAAACCAGTTTGCGAATGATACCCATTCGCATCATTATACATAATAGCTCCTATTCCACTATCACTATCACCTACTCTAAAATGAGCATTTAAAGTTTGTAAATTTGGAGCTTCGTCTACATTAAACCATTGTTTACGTATAGTAGCTCGTATTTTACCACCTTCGCCAATACCTGCCATGGAAGGAAAAACTAAATAATAATTATCCGATAAATAATCAAAATACACAGGAATACCCTCCTGCGAATAAGAATTAAAACTTATAGCAAAGAAAGTCAATAGAAGTAAAATTCGGTTTTTCATCTAGTAATAGGGGCTAATTATTGATATACCTTCTAAATATAAAGTATAACGGACTAAATACAACAATATTATCCAAGGTTTAACTAAGAATTACTTTGTATTTTTGTAAAAAATATAGATTCATGAAGGAGTACTCCATTACGGTTGTTAGCACAAACAATCCTAACATATTAAAATTTGAGACCAATCATCTTTTAACAAGCCATACCAATTACGAGTTTAAAAATATTGATGAAGCAAAAAACTCGCCTTTAGCACAACAATTATTTTATCTTCCTTTTATTAAGACTGTTTATATTTCTGGTAATTTCATTGGGTTAGAAAGATATGATATTGTTGCTTGGGATGATGTTAAAGATGAAGTTGCGCAACAATTAGTAGAATACCTAAATTCTGGCGAGCCAGTTGTTATAGAAGAGAACACAGACAAACCAGTTGCTGTAACGGTATATGCTGAAGTTACTCCTAACCCAACTACAATGAAATTTGTAGCCAGTAGAAAAATTGTAGCAACAGCTTTTGAGTTTAAGAATATTGATGAAGCAAAAGACTCCCCATTAGCATTAGAATTATTTCAACTACCTTTTGTTAAACAAGTTTTTATTGATGAAAATTATGTTTCGGTTTCTAAATATGATGTTGCAGAATGGGAAGACATTACTATGCCTTTAAGAGAACTTATTAGAGAGTTTATTGCCGCAGGAAAACAAGTAGTTTCAGATTCTATTGAACAGCAAACAAAAGTTGCTGCTCCTGTAGAAGTAGAAAAAGCGGTTAGCCTAGATGACACCTCTAAACAAATTGTAGATATTTTAGAAGAGTATGTAAAACCTGCTGTTGCCAGTGATGGTGGTAATATTCTTTTTCAATCGTATGATGAAGATACTAAAACCGTAAATGTAATTTTACAAGGAGCTTGTAGCGGATGCCCTTCTTCTACTTATACTCTTAAAAATGGTATTGAAACAATGCTAAAAAACATGATGGGAGATAAAGTAAACGAAGTTGTCGCCTTAAACGGATAGCAGTTGCTTATATAATTAGTCTTTGTTCTTATTATTTCTTAAATTAGAAAAAACATAAAAACACTAATTATGGCAGTATTAAAAGTTATTGAAGTATTAGCTAATTCCGACAAAAGTTGGGAAGACGCTACGAAAAAAGCAGTTGCACATGCATCTAAAAGTGTTAAAAACATACGATCTGTATATGTTCAAGAACAAAGTGCAAGCGTTAAAGATGGGGACGTAACTGAGTTCCGCGTTAATGTAAAACTCACTTTTGAAGTAAAGTAAGCTCAAAAAAGCATAAAAATAGTACTAGGGAGTAGATACTATTTTTATGCTTTTTTCTTTTGCTGTAAAACAAAATCTTTTAAATAGTAGGGTTCAAAATAAGCCACATCTTCAAAATCTTTGTTACTAAACTTTTCATAGGAGAGTTTTGCCATTTCTTTGGCAGAAGGAACTACTTCTAAATTAAATTCAAAATTCGGATGCGTTAAAATCTCTTTACATTTTTCTGCCCCGCTTCCTACAATAATAACTTTACCTTTATTTACAAACTCATTAAACGAATTAGCTCCTACAATTTCCGCTTTTGTTTCTCTAATTTCGGAGTGTACACCATTAAATACCGCCGAATAGACTTCCATTCTTCTTGCATCTAGTACAGGAATTACAACAGAATCTTTTTCCAAAACCACCTGATTAGCCATACTTTCTAATGTAGCGACAGAAATTAACGGAACACTTAAAGAAAAACACAAACCTTTAGCTGCAGAAACACCTATACGCAACCCAGTATAGGAACCAGGCCCTTTACTTACTGCAATTGCATCAAAATCTAAAACAGATAAGGAAGCCTCTTGCAAAGCTTCCTCTATAAAAACATGTAATTGTTCTGCGTGAGAATAATTTGGCGAATTATGCTCCTTTAAAACTATAATTTCGCCATCCTTAGCAATGCTAACTGAACAGTTAGTAGTTGCCGTTTCTAAATTTAGTAGTGTTGCCATAATGGCTACAAATATAATCTAGTTTAGGCTTATAGGAATACCAAAATAGAATTCTAATATTTTTAATCTAAAAATATAATCATATTTAGTTCGCACAACATCGGCTTCTGCATTATCTACTCTAGATTGTGCTTGACTAAAATCAAAAGCATTCATTAAACCAACATCAAAGCGTTCTTTAGAATAGTTATAAGCTAACCTTCTAGCCTCTAAAGTTTTCTCTGCTGCTTCATACGCTTTAAGAAAAGTTTTTACATCTACATAGGCTTGTTGAATATTAGATTCCAAATCTAATTTATCTTGCTTAAATTGAAGTTTACTTTTTTCCAATTGTATTTTAGCCCTCTTAATTCCATTCTTTGTACTAAATCCATTGAAAACAGGAACATTTAATTGAGCTCCATATGAAATACCATCGAAAATCCATAATTGCTCTTCAAAACTAGGTGTTACTCCTCCTGGCAAGGTAGTAGCATCCGAGTATCTTGTTCCATAATTTACAAACCCTGATAATGTAGGATAAATAGCTCCTTTTGCTATTTTTAAGTCTTTTTCCGCTAGAGCAACATTAGACTCTGAAAATTTAATATCATTTCTAAAAGTCAGAGCTTTATTAAAAATATCCTTTGCAGAATTATCTAACACATTTGATGGCGTAATATTAAAAGCTTCATCTACGACATCAAAATTTCTGTAATCTGTAATCTGAAGTAATTGCGATAAATTAATTCTAGATATTAAAACTCTACTTTCCCCATTGACAATTTGTTGTTCTTGGTTAGCCGCAGTTGCCTCTATTTCCAGTAAATCCCCTTTAGGCACAACGCCTGAGTCTACCAATTCTTTTGTCCTTTTTAAATCTTGTTCCGTTACCGCATACTGTGCTCTAGCCACTTTCAAAGACTCCTTATTAGACAAAACTTGCAAATAAGCATTAGCAACATTTAAACGAATATCATCTTTTAAATCCTCCAATCTATACTGGCTAGCTATTGCATTTAATTTTGCTCTATTTAATCTGTTCATATTTCTTAATCCGTTAAACAAAGTTACATTAGAGCTTAAACTAGCATTCATATTAAATGCTGTACTATTGGTAGGCGCATTATTGGTTGGATTAATAGAGAAACCCGTATTACTAGAATAAGAATTAGATGCGTTTAAATTCGGAAGCATATCCCCAAAAGCATCTGATTTTTCTATTTTGGTATTCTCTAAATCGAGCTCAAACTGTTCTACAGACAAGTTATTCTCCACTGCATAAGTTACACACTCCTGAAGTGTCCACTTTTTTTCTTGAGCTGATGTAATAGTCACTACTAGAACCAATAATAGCAGGGTTAATTTATATTTCATTTTTTGATTTTTTTTGATTATTGATTGACGTTTTACTCTTCTGTTTCTTCCGAATCCTCTTCTTTATCTTTGTCTTCATCTCCAATTTTAATTGGCTCCGTCTTATTCCATTGCTTTACTTCATCTTCTTCTGTAAGACCAGAAACAATTTCTACATTAACCCCATCCGAAATACCAATCTCTATGTCCTTTCTTTCAAATTTCTGATCTCCTACAGAAACTTCTACATAGGCTTCATCGGTCTTTTTATCAAACTGTAACAAAGCTTCTGGTATAACCAATATGCTATCCTTTTTCTCTAATACAATTGATGCATTAGCACTATAACCTGCACGAATAAACAAATCCTCTTTTATTTCGATATCCCCTTCAATCTTAAATTGTACTGCTCCAGTTTCTTCTACTCCTTTTGGTGCAATAAATTTTAGTTTTGCATCTAACTCCACATCTTCTATTGCTCCTAAACTTATTTTTAATGGCGTTCCTAATTCCAATTTCCCAACTTCTCCTTCATCTACCTTTCCTTCGAATATCATTTTATTTAAATCCGCTATAGAAGCTATTGTTGTCCCATCGTTAAAATTATTACTTTGTATTACTTGATCTCCTTCTTCTACAGGAATCTCTAAAATAGTACCAGCAACCGTAGCTCTAATATTTGTATTTGCACTAGAAGAACCTCCTGAAGAACCCACTCTAATTATTTGATAATCGGCTCTCGCATTCTTTAATTCTTGTTCTGCTTGGTTATATTGCAATTGTATTGTGTTAAAATCTTGACTAGAAATTACTCCTTTATCGAATAAGTTCTTATTTCTATTAAATTCAATTTTCACATTGTTTAATGCCAGTTCCGCATTACGAACACGACCTCTAGATTGATTTAAAGATTGCTCATTAGGAACCACTTTAATTACTGCTATTAAATCTCCTGCCTTAACTTTTGCTCCTTCCTCTAAATACACTTTTTGAATAATTCCAGAAATCTGTGGCTTAATTTCTACCTCTTCTTCTGGCACCACTTTACCTGTAGCAACTGTTTTCTTCTCTACATTAGAAATAAATGGCTTACTAGTTTCATAAGTAATAGCCGATTTACTGTTAGATTTTATAAAAAACACAGCAGCCCATAGCGCACCTAATACTAAAAGACCTATTAGAATATACTTTACGATTTTGTTCATTTTTAAATTGTATTTATTTTATAATTGATTTTATTATTCTTCTCTTAATGCGTCTATTGGCCTAATACTTACAGCCCTTTGCGCAGGAATAAGGCCTATTAAGGTTCCTAAAATCACCATAATTGCCAATGCCCCCAACACATAGGGTATAGGAACAGTAGGATTTGCATACGGAAAATCTGCTCCCTCTGTGAACGTATTTAATAAACTAAGAACTACTGCTCCCAGTATAATACCAACAATACCTGCAATAATGGTTAAAAAAACAGACTCTAGTATAATTTGATTTCTTACCTCCGATGGTGTTGCTCCTAAAGCTCTACGCACACCTAATTCTTTTGTTCTTTCTTTAACCGAAATTAAAAGTATGTTTCCAATACCTATTACGCCAGCCAATATAGTTGCGATACCAACTACCAAAGACATAAATGTTAATCCGTCAGCAAATCCCATAACTTTTCCAAATCGTTCTCCTAAATTAAAAGACCCAAACGCTCTTTCATCTTTAGGATTTACTCTGTGCGTACTTTTTAAGATAGCTTTTATATCTTTTTCAACCTGTACTACATCTGCATCATCATAAGCAGCTATACATAGATAACCTACATTATCCCCAGAATTGTACAACTTACGATAGGTAGAAAAAGGAATAAACATAGCACTATCCGAATCGAAACTTACTCCTTGTGCCAATTTATGAACACCTATGACCTGAAAATATACATTACCAACACGTATATAAGCCCCTACTGGATCTTCATCTTTTTTAAATAATTCCTGTTGTATTCTTTCTCCTATAACAATTACTTTCCTAGCTTGATCTATATCTTCTTGATTAATAAACCGACCTCCATCAAATATTTTTTTTGTAGATATCTTGGTATAAATTGGAAAATCTCCATTAAGGGTATAAGAACCGGATTTTTGCCCTCTTACCGTATATACTGGCTCCGAACCAAACTGACCTTGTGTAATTCTAGGGGCAATATATTGTATCTCTGGAATTCTATTTTCTAAAGTTTCAACATCCCCCAATTTAAGCTGCATAGGCCTTCCCGTTTTAAAACCATCATAAGGCATGCTTGTATTTTGAGCCCATACAAACATACTATTCATGGCTACAGTTTTAAAAGCTTTATCAAAACCATTATCTAATCCTTTTGCTGCTCCAGAAAGAGCTACATATATAAAAATACCCCATAAGACTCCAATAACAGTAATTATAGTTCTAGTCTTATTCTTACTAATAGAACCAAAAATCTCTTGCCATGTATTTCTATCTAATAAAAATTTCATATTAATCGTCTCTTAATGCTACAATGGGTTTAATTCTTGCCGCTCGTTTAGCTGGTATATATCCGGCAATTGCTCCAAAAACAATTAATAATATTGTTGCTCCAATTGCAATTGGCATATCTATGTAAGGATCCGTAATAAAACGATCTTTTAACTTGTCTCCCATGGAATTCAAAATAAAAACTCCCAAAATCATTCCCACAAAACCAAATACCGTAGTAATAAAAACAGATTCCAATAAAATAGTACCAATAACCGATTTTGGCGTTGCTCCGAGGGCCTTACGAATACCTAATTCTTTAGTACGTTCTTTTACTACAAAAACCATAATATTACTAATTCCAATAATACCAGCAATAATAGTTCCTATGGCTACAAAACCAACAATCATTTGCAGAACAAACGCCATTTGTTGTGTGTTTTTAAGCCCCTCTGCAACGTTTCTAACATAAAGACCGTTCTGGTCATTAGGATTAATAAACTTTTTATTCTTTATAAACTTCGTTAACCCTTTATCTAATGCCAATGCTCCTGCATACCCTAATTCTGGCCTAAAGGCTACAATAATTTGGTCTACCTTATCTGTATTTTTTTCTATTAATTGCCTTGTAGTATATGGAATATAAATACGCCTTTCTTCATCATCCCCCCCTTCATCTTGGTATACCCCTATAACTTTAAATGCACTGCCAGCAACGTCTATATACTCACCCATGGCATTTGCACCATTAAATAAATCTTTTTCTACCAAACGGCCTATGACTGCAGTTTTACTCTTTTCCTTAATATCATTTGCATTAAGGTACCTACCTTTCATAATAATAGTCTTCTCTGCTATTTGATGGGAGGGCGCTACTGCTCTTGTAGAATAATTATTAGATTCATTTTTATATTTAACTAAACCATTTCTTGAAATTCTTGGCGTTATATACTCTAAAAAAATTGGGAAGTTAGTTTTTATATCTTCTAAATCAGAATTATCAAATTCTATACGTCTTCCTGATTTATACCCTTTGTATGGCTTAGATGTTTGTCCCGGAAAAAGGGTTATGATATTCTGAGCGTCATCTTCAAAAAATTGAGAAAAAGTATTCTTTAAACCATTTCCGAAACCAAAAAGTACTATAAAAATTAGAATACCCAAAGCCACAGTAAATCCAGACAAGAATGTCCGCAATTTATTTTTTTGAATGGTTTCAAAGATTTCTTTCCAGTTATCTCTACTAAACATATTGCGCAGCTCTTACTTGATCTACTTTTTTATCTTCAATAATAACACCATCTTTTAAATGCACAATGCGCTTGCACATATCTGCAATATCTGGTTCATGTGTAACTAATAAAATGGTATTACCCTGATCATTAATTTTTTGAATAAGATCCATTACTTCATAAGAAGTTTTACTATCCAATGCTCCTGTTGGCTCATCTGCTAAAAGTACTTTGGGTTCTGCTGCCATTGCTCTTGCAATTGCTACCCTTTGCTTTTGCCCCCCGGATAATTCGTTAGGCAAATGAGTAGCCCATTCTTTTAACCCTACTTGTTCTAAATATTTTAATGCTTTTTCTTGACGTTCTTTGCGACCAACCTTTTGGTAATACAATGGTAGCGCTACATTTTCCATAGCACTTTTATAGTTTATTAAATTAAAAGATTGAAAAACAAAACCTAAAAATTTATTTCTATAATTGGCGGCTTTTGTTTCGTTCAAATTTTTAATAGGAACTCCATCTAAATCATACGAGCCTTCATCTAATTCATCTAACATTCCTAGAATATTAAGCAATGTAGACTTTCCTGATCCTGAAGAACCCATAATGGCGACTAATTCTCCTTCTTCCACGGAAAAATTAATTCCTTTTAAAACGTGCAAAGAATTACTACCCATTTTATAAGATTTGTGAAGGTCTTTTATTTCTATCATGATGGTTATTTTTACTCTATAATCGAGATTTAAATGCTTCGAGACTTGTCTCGCAATAAAATTAATTTTCAATTAATTCCTCGCGTGTTTACGCCGAGGCTGCTTATTTTTAATGGATAACTTATGACGTATATCTATTGGACTTCTAAATTCCTTTTTTGTTACAAAATGCAATCGAAATTTTTTGTTAAAATTAATCGGACTCTTTTTCCGATTTCACTTCATTCCAAACTTTTATCTTATCCTCTGGATTAACTCCAGATTTCACCTCTACATATATACCGTCACTTATTCCCAATTCAATATCTTTTCTCTCAAACTCTTGCTCACCAATTGCAATTTCTACAAAAGGTTTTTTTGTTTTAGCATCATATTGAACCAATCCTTCCTTTAAAGAAAGTACACTATCGGCTTTTGCTAAAATTATAGAAGCGTTGGCACTTAAACCCGCTCTAATAAAAATGGTGTCCTTTTTCTTTAATGTTCCTTTTATCTCAAACTGTATTGCTCCGTTTTCTTCTTTTCCTTTTGGAGCTATATAATCTAAAACGGCATCAAATGTTTTATTTTCTATAGCTCCTACTGTAATTTCTAAGGGTAAATCTTCTGTTATTTTTCCAACTTCGGATTCATCTACCTTTCCTTCGAAAATCATTTTCTCCACATCTGCAATTGCAGCAATAGTAGTACCTTCATTAAAATTATTACTTTCAATAACTTGGTTTCCGACTTCAACCGGAACATCTAAAACCATTCCGCTTACCGTTGCTCTAATTAATGTATTTGCTGCATTACCTAGACCTCTTGTTGTTCCTGTTTTTACAATATCATATCTTTTATTGGCAGCACTATATGCTTGTTTTGCTTGATCATAAGACACTTGAGCTCTTTCTAAATCTACCTTAGATACTACTCCTTTATCGAACAAACTCTTTTGTCTTAAATAATTTCTTTGCTGATCGTCTAAAGAGATTTTGGCTTCGTCAATATTATTACGAGCATCATTTAAAGCATTTAAATTAGGAACTACTTTTATCTTACATAACAAATCTCCAGATGTAACATAGTCCCCACCTTCCACATAAATTTCTTCAATTACTCCTGAAATATTCGGTTTTATCAGAACTTCCTCTAAAGGTAAAATACTACCTGTAGCCATCGTCTTTTTAATAATTGTTTTTTTTGATGGTGTTTCTGTTTCATACACCATTGGGTCCTCTGCATTTTTTTGATACAAATAATACATAGAAGCCCCAAAGGTTATTAAAATGCATAGTAAAATGATAATAGTAACTGACTTTTTCATTTCTAAATGTTTGTTTATTCTGATTGATTTATTCCGTTCTAATTGCATCTATTGGTCTAGTTTTTATAGCACTTTGAGCGGGTATAAAACCTGCTAAAAGTCCAGAAAAAACTAAAATTAACAATGCAGACACTACTACGCCTAAGCTAACACTTGGGTTTAAAAACATATCTACAGGTCCGTTCATTTCCAACACCATATTGATGCCATAAATAAATAAGGCTCCTACAGTAATTCCCGCCATACCAGATGTTATAGTAAGAAAAATAGATTCCATTAATATTTGCAATTTTATAGACCAAGGCTTTTCTCCTAAGGCTCTACGAATTCCTATTTCTTTGGTTCTTTCTTTAACGACTATAAGCATAATATTACTCACCCCAATAATCCCGGAAAGTAAGACTAAAACACCCACAAAATAGGCTATAAAACGCATGGCTCCGAATAAGCTTTCTACTCTATTATACTGCTCGTACAAATCAAAATGTCCAACCGCTCTTTTATCCTTGGGGTGCACTTTTCTTTTTTCCTTTACCAAAGCAACTATGCCCTCTTTTAAATCGGATATAGAACTACCATCATTTGCAGTAATAGCCATCCAACCTACATTATCTGCCCTATTAAATGCCTGGGAAAACGAAGTAAAAGGTACATAAATTTCTTTCTGACCCTCTTCCCCATCTCCATTATTACTCTTTTTTTCATAAGTTCCTACAACTAAGAAACTTACTCCCTGTATTTTTATATAAGAACCAATAACCTCTTCTTCTTTTTTATATAAACCTGTTTTTACTCCTTCTCCTATTATGGCTATTTTTCTTTTTTCATTAATATCAGAATGATTAATAAATCTCCCTTCAGTTATAGTCATTGGGTCTTGATTAATTATCTCTGGATAATCCCCATAAACATTATAAGCTCCAGCATTTAAGCCTCTAATAACATTATTAGCCCCACCAAATCCGCCTAATTGATTTCTAGGGGAAACAAATCTTAGATTCTTAAAGTTATCTCTAATAGATTCTACATCTTCCAATTTAAAACGAAAACGCCTTCCTTTTGGCAAACCCTTATACGGTTTTGTAGTACTACGCGTCCACATGAACATTGTATTGGTGGCAATATCTCCAAAATCAGACTTTATTCCATTTTCCAAGCCTTTCCCTGCTGCTAAAAGAATAATAAGAATAAGTATTCCCCAAAAAACTCCAAAAGCCGTTAAAACCGTCCTAAACCAATTACTGGTTAGTACTTCTAATATTTCTTTCCAACGGTCTTTTTCGAACATGGTATTTCTTATTCTTCTCTTAACGCGTCTATGGTATGAATACTTGCGGCTCGCCAAGCCGGAAAAAAACCAGCTACAGCTCCAGCAAATATTAAAACAAATACAGTTGAAATGGCTACAGTAAAATTTACGGAGGGATTCAGAATATAATCCACCTCTATATGAGGGCCAACTATTTCCAGAAGCCCCATACTAAATATTAATCCAGCAAATCCGGAGAGGGCGGTGACAAAAATAGCTTCATGTAAAATCATCCCAACAATAGACCATGGTTTTGCCCCTAATGCTTTTCGTATTCCTATTTCTTTGGTTCTTTCTTTTACAACAATTAACATTATATTACTAACCCCTACAACACCAGCTATTATAGTAAACACACCAACAATCCAAAAAAATAATTTAATACTACTGGTAAGATTAAAATAACGTTTGGCTTCTTCCATAGCGCTCCAAACTTCCAAAGCACTATCATCGTCAGGAGCAATAGTATGCGCACTTTGCAAATACCCTTTTAAATTCTCTTTAAATTGTATCGCCTGGGCAACTGTTTCTTCAAAATCTTTTGCTGGTGCTAAAGTATAGGATAAATTATTTACTCTATTCCCTCCATTAAACACTCTCTGCGCTGTTGTAATTGGAATATAAATACGCTCTTCTTCTCTTTCTTCTTTTTCTTTAAACTGCCCAATAATCTTAAAAGGAATTCCAGAAATCTCAATAAACGCTCCTATTGGAGTTTCTAAATCCCCAAACACATCTTTCGCTATTTTATTACCAATTACGGCAACTTTTCCTATACCGATTTCGTCTTGGTAATTTAAAAAACGGCCTTTCGTTATTTTAGCATTTTCTATTTGTTGAAATTGACTAGACACCCCTTGAACCCCATAAGAAAGTCCTTCCTTCCCATAATTCACAGATACACCTCGCACAAATATTCGTGGAGATTGATTTTCGATATCATCTTCTAAAAGTTTAGAAGCAAATTCATAATTTTCATTTGTGAGTCTAATTCTTCTTCCAGGATTTAAACCTTTGTGTTCCATTGTTGTTACACCAGGCCAAACCCATACGCTTGTAGCTGCGTCTTGTTCAAATTCTGCGGCAATTCCATTTTGCATACCTTGCCCAAAACCTAATAAAATAACTAGAATAAAAATTCCAGACGCTACAGATAGTCCCGTAAGAAAAGTACGAAGCTTATTTTTTCGGATGGTATCAAAAATTTCCTGCCATCTTTCAATATCGAACATAGGTTGGTTTTGATTGATTGATGATTACAACTTATTGTGTTGTATAAAGATAAGACTACAAAACCTAGGAAATGTTACAGAAAATATAAAAAATACTTATTTCATTTTTTTATAGACAAAATAAAATACTCCACCTACTAAAATATAAGGGATTGCCATAAGGTAAACAATACCGTTATTAACCCCTTCAGCAACTGCTGTATTCTCACCACTCTCTAATACAGCTCTACACATTGCGCATTGCGCAAAAGAAATTTCCGGCAACAGTAAAAACACAAATAATAAAACAATTATTTTCTTCATAACAACACCTAATTTTAAAAACTACATTAAGAGTACACGTAATATGGGGATATCATGATATATACTACCACACCAGTAATTGCAACATATAACCATATTGGGAATGTTATTTTTGCCAACCTTCTATGCTCTTTATAAAGTCCTAAATAAGCTTTAGCATAAGTTCGCAATACCATTGGAATTATTGCAATAGAGAGTATAATATGCGTTATTAATATAAATAAATAAATATATTTTACAATACCAACCCCGCCAAAAGAGGTAGATTCTGATGTCATATGATACCCAATGTACATGAGTAAAAAAAGTAATGACAAGGCTATACATGTTTTCATTAAATTTTCATGTAACCTTTGTTTTCCATTCTTTATAGCCCAAACCGCACAAATTAAAAGAACTGCCGTTACACCATTTATACTGGCATATATAGGAGGTAAAAAAGTAAGTGGTTTTACATTAGGTATTTTAACCCCAAAAAGAATTGCTACTACTACAGGTATAACAATAGAAACTATTGTAATTAGCTTATTAAATTGCTTTTCTCTTTCTACAATTGACGACATATTATTCTTTTAATAATCTTTTGATATCCTCTTTTAAAATTGATATCTGTTCCTTTTCTCCCTCTTTATTTTCGCCTTGATCTTCCGTAATGGTTCCTCTGTAATAAATCATGGGGTTATTCGCAGCGTCTAACCTAGACCGCATAAATCCGTTTTTATCTACAAGTGCAAACATTCCAGAATGTTCAAAGCCACCTGGAACCTCTGGAGCTTCTTTTGCAATAATATAAAAGCCCTTATTTGCTAATTCATAAATCTTATCCCTTTCTCCTGTAAGCAAATGCCAATCTAAATTAGTTATTCCATATTTTTCTGCATATTCTTTCAATACTATTGGAGTATCATATTCTGGATTAATGGTAAAAGAAGCAACTCCAAAATTTTGAAAATCTTTAAACTCATTCTTAATCTCAACAAGATTACGACTCATAATAGGACAAATAGAAGGACATGTTGTAAAGAAAAACTCTACCACATACACCTTACCTAAATAATCTTTATTTGTAATTACTAAACTATCCTGATTGATAAATGAAAATTCTGGCACCTTTTTGCGTTCCCCATTCGACTCTATAAAAGACAAACGACTCATTCTATCTTTCTGAACTACTGTTCCACTTTGCATTCTTTCTATAATTCTCGGTATAAAGATGATACCAAAAACCAAAACCACAAAAGAAACCCAAACATAGGTATATTTATTTTTCATTTTTAATTTCTTACTGCAGCATTCTTTTTTAAGGCCATACGATATTCCGCTAAGATAATCTTTACATCATCTTCCATTTTATTGTTTAAATCAGCAACAGAATTTGCATTAAAGCCATATTTAGTTCCCTCGTCCTTATCATCCGTCCTTCCTCTTAAATTTAAATCTTTATCTACTATAAAAACATAAGGTGTAGCATAATTTTTATCTAGCTCTAAATTTGTCTTTAAGCTATTAAATTGCGATTGTACATCTTCTATTTCTGCAAAAACAAAATGCCATTTACTTATAGTTGATAAAGCAGAAAGCTCTTTTTTTAACACTTCTACTTCCTCTTCCATTCCTTTAGGAACAACCATTACAAATTGAAAATCCTTAAATGCAAAAAAACGTTTATATATCTTTTGATTAAGGTTAAACGCAGCTCCTTTTTTATTGTCCAAGTTATTCCCTAAAAAACCTAATATGGTTATTTTATTCTTAAAAGAAACTTGAGCATCCAACTTAGAAACATTCCTAATTTCTTTAGTTAGAGTTGGTAATTTTCCAAAATTATTAACTCCAGATGCAAAAAAAAGGTAAGCCACCACAGGAAGCACGAAAAGCACTACTAAAACAAAAACTTTTTTCATATGTTCACTATCCAATAAAACTATGCAAAAATAAAAAAGACGGTGATTAAACCGTCTTTTATTCTGTTAATTCTATATATTCTTTAGAAGTTCCAAGTAACGAAACCATCCTTATATACATTGTATATATAATCTGCTTCAGTAAGCAAGATAAATGTTAAATAAAGAACCAAAAATATAGGTGTCCATACAATGGCTCTTCTAAAAGCCGATTTTTCATCTCTTAAGTGCATAAAGTCCCATGCAATATAATATGCTTTTACCAAGGTAAGAATAATAAAAATCCAGTTTAATAATTTCATACCAAGAACAGATGTTCCTGTAAGAGATTCTGGTTTAATAATACCCAGTATTACTTCTATTGCCGTAATAAATGTTAAAAAAGCTAATACACCCCATATCTTTTGGGTATTATTTTTAAACTTCCAAAGACCTCTAAAAATTTCTAATTTGTGTGCGTGTGCCATTATTTATGCTTTAAATTTCTATATATAGAAATGTATATCTATATTTTATTATTAAACTAAGTAGAAAAATGTAAATACAAATACCCAAACTAAATCTACAAAGTGCCAGTATAATCCAACTTTCTCTACCATTTCATAATGCCCTCTGCGTTCATACGTACCAAGAACCACATTAAAGAAAATTATAAGGTTTATTATTACCCCTGACAATACGTGAAAACCGTGAAAACCTGTAATAAAGAAAAAGAAATCCGCAAATAACCTACTACCATATTCATTATGAATAAGATTGGCCCCTTCTACAACCTGAGTAGCACTTTTAAGCTTTGCTAACGATTCTTCTCTAGAAAGCAAGGTCTTATGTCCTTTTTCATTTATTGTTTCTGTACGTACTAAAATATTTGAATTTGCTTTAAACCCTTTTACTACTTCGTTCACAGTATAACTTGGTAAACTACCTTCCCCATAGAACCAAACACCATTTTTGCTTTGATGCTCTGCTCTCTCTCCAGGAATTGCAACAGCAAAATCACTTAAAGCAGCGCGTTCTCCTGTATCTGCTTTAACAAATTGCAATATTCTTCCTCCTTTAGTTTCCAAAGCACCTTTGTCTCCTTTTATAAAGGTATTCCACTCCCATGCTTGCGAACCAACGAATATAGCTCCACCTATTACGGTTAAAAACATATACCATATAACCTTGTTCTTTTGCATTTTATGACCTGCATCTACAGCAAGAACCATAGTCACAGAAGACATAATTAAAATAAAAGTCATTAGTGCTACGTATATCATTGGGTAGCTACCATGTGTAAATGGAACGTGCGTAAAAACTTCATCAGCTATTGGCCAAGTTTCTATAAATTTAAAACGTGAAAATCCGTAAGCTGCAAGAAATCCTGAAAATGTTAGGGCATCTGAGACTAGGAAAAACCACATCATCATTTTACCATAACTTGCTCCTAAGGGTTGGTGACTACCGCCATTCCAAACATTTTCTTCTGTACCTGTTGTTACCGTTGTACTCATAAAAAGATTACTATATTAATAGAATTTCGACAAAAATACTTTTTTTTTTGACTAAGAAAAAGTGATTCTCTATCAAAACCTAATTTATTTAAAAATATTACTCTACAATAGTCATAAAGAGGATTAAATATACCCACAGCAGGCCTAAGAAATGCCAAAAAATGCCCCCAAGCGAAACTCCAAGTATATCTTCCGAGGAATATTTCCCTTTAATTTGATTGTACAAGACTACCAATAAAGATATTATTCCTGCTACTACATGTGCAATATGCACCATAGCTATTAAAAATATATAAGACATTTTTATACTACTAGTAGGCCCTGTGAAGTAGTAGCCTTGGGCTACCATCTCCGAAAACCCCTTAAACTGAAAGACTATAAAAACAACCCCCAACAAAAGAGTTACCCATAATAGCGCGGTGCCTTGTTTTCCTTTGTTAGTTTCAATAGCTTTTTTTGCCAAAAAATAAGTTACACTACTAATTATAATAATAAGCGTACTAATATAAAAAGATGTTGGTAAGTTAAATTCCTTTATCCAATCTTCCCTTTTGCTACTAATAATATACGCACTTGTCCACCCAGCAAACCCCATAAGCAAACTAACAATACCAAACAAAAGCATCATTTTTTTTGCTCTACTATTTTTCTCTTTCTCCGTTCCTTGTGTTAAATCCATTGGTATTATATAAATTTATCAATAACATAAACTATTTGTATTAGTGTAATATAACTTACACTAGCGAGCATTAATTTCCTTGCGGACGGATTATCCCTTTTCTCGTACAATTTAAATGCGTACACTAACATAACAACACCCATTACAAAAACAATAACTGCAGCAACAATAGATAAATGCAATCTTCCTGTAAAACCGAAAGCAGGGATTACAGATACCACAATCATCCAAATAGTATACATTATTATCTGTAAAGCTGTTCCTTTATCTTTTTTACCTGTTGGCAACATCTTAAAACCACCTTTTTTATAATCCTCATCTAACATCCAAGCTAATGCCCAAAAATGAGGAAATTGCCAAAAAAATTGAATCATAAATAAGGTTCCAGGCTCAACACCAAAATCATTTGTTGCCGCTACCCAACCCAACATGAAAGGAATTGCCCCAGGAAAAGCTCCCACAAAAACAGACAAAGGTGTTTTTGTTTTAAGAGGTGTATACACACTGGTGTAAAGAAAAATAGAAATTGCCCCAAACATTGCTGTTTTAGGATTTAGAATATATAATGAAATAATTCCTATTACCGTTAAAACAACAGCCATGATCATAGCTTTATTAACAGATATCCTTCCTGCTGGTATAGGTCTGTTTTTAGTCCTATTCATTAAAGCATCTAAATCTTTTTCAATGATTTGATTGTATGCATTAGAGGCTCCAACCATGCAATACCCTCCAAAAGCCAATAGTATAATTGCCCAAAAATCGATTTCAGTAGCACCTAAAAGATATCCTGCAATAGAAGAAAAAACAACACTTACAGCAAGTCTTGCTTTCGTAATTTCTTTAAAATCAGCAAATAACAATCCAAAAGAATTACTCTTTACCGAGCTAGTTACAGTCTTCATTTCTAATATTCTAGTCAAGGGCTGCAAATATAAGTCCAAGTCTAATTCCTCACAAAGATTTACTTCAATTAAATTCTATTTTTACATGCAGAAATATTTTATAATACAATGAAAACGAATTATTTACACCTATATATACATTACTATCCCAAATAATTTAATATAAAAAAGAAAAATGGCTATGAAATTTACACATAGCCATTTAAATACTAAACTTTTAATTTAACTGAAAATTTATAGGAATGCTAAAGGGCACTTTTACTGGCACCCCTCTTTGTTTTCCTGGTGTCATTTTAGGTAATTTCCCAATTATCCTAGCCGCCTCATTTTCTAATAATTTATGAGGTCCTCGTAATTCTATGTCTGAAATATATCCGTTTTTACCAATTCTAAAGCCTACATATACTTTTCCTCTTATATTCATCTCCTTAGCAGCATCTGGATACCTAAAATTTTTTTGAATATGCCTTTGTATTTTATCTGTAAAACAAGCTAAACGTTCGCCTTGCTCTACATTTTCACAACCAGGGAAAATTGGGGCATCTTCTACTAACCTAAAAACCATCTCTTCTATTACAGGAGGGTCCTTTACAAATTCAATATCACCAGGCTTTAAATCCATTGAGGAATCATCCGCAGGTATATCTATAAACTCTTCTTCTCCAGTGTCATTGTCATAATCATTCTCAACAACTTTAAACACTGGGTCTTTAATTTTTTTCTGAGTTACAAGTTTTTCCTTTGGAACTTTTTCCTCCACAATATACGTGTCGGGATAAAATTCTAAAACCTCTTCAATAGCATCCGTTTGGGCAACTTCCTTGGATTTTAAATTTTCAAAAGAAGCTTCCAAAGCAAAATAAACCAAACTCATGGCTATTATTAACCCAAACTGGAATCTTGTAGACCCTCTTTTTTGTAAATTTACACTGTGCTTGCCATTTCTATGGCTTGTGCTGGTACTCTTTCCGCTATTCTCATTGCCGTGAGAATTAGCTGTGTTACTTGCATTTTTATTCATAATATTACGTTTTAGACCCGATTATCGGGATTGTTATAATTATGTTAAAATACAATAAGCGTACCAAAAAAAAATCCCAAGCCTAGGCTTGGGATTTTACATATTTTATATGGAATATTTTACTGCAACTTGAACGTAATTGGAATACTAAATGGTACTCTTACCGCTCTTCCTCTTTGCTTACCAGGAGTCATTTTTGGTAATTTACCAATAATCCTTGCAGCTTCTTTTTCTAAGTTTTTATCCGGTCCACGCATTCTAACACCACCAATACTACCGTCTTTTTGTATAACAAACATTACACTAACACGACCTTGAACACCCATTTCCTGAGCAATTTCTGGGTAACGGAAGTTCTTACTAATGTGCTTTTGCATCATCTTGTTAAAACAAGCTCTCTTATTACTTTCTTTTTCACAACCAGGGAAAACAGGCACATTTTCAATAACCGCAAAAGGTACATCTACATCATCAAAAACTTCTTCAACTTCAACATCTTCTACTTCAATAACCTCTTCTTCTTGACTTGTTTCTGTTGACTCAATTACTGTCTCTTCAACCTCTTCCTCATCCTCAACAACTTCAATAATTTCTGGCGCAGCTGGTGGTGGTGGTGGTGGTGGAGTCTTAATTTGCTCTGTCATTGGAACTTCTTCATCTAAATCCTCATCTACATTCATAGAAACGTCATACTCATTTGTTTTTTCATACGTTTTCCATTCTAATGCTCGCCAAACAACTAACATAACTACAGCCAGCCCTATAACAAAGTACATGCTGCTATTTTTTGTTAAATCCGCTTTTGGATTCTTTTTAAGTTCCATATTTATATAATTTAGTGATTGCTAATTTAACTAATATTTTTTTACAAATCCAAATACTATTTCCATTTTAACGCCCATTTCTTTGAAAAATAGATTTTTGTAATAGCTCCTCCAAAAATTGCACCTATACTATTTGCCAACCCATCCAACACATCTCCTTGTCTATCAGCAGTATATACGGATTGAATAACTTCAATAACCATACCAAAAACAATTGCAACGCAAATCATTACAAATAAAGCTTTTATTAGGGAAGTTGAGCCTTGAGTTTTCTCTCTTATAGCAAACACCCCTAAAACTACAGCCATAAAGTAAAAAGTAAAATGAACGGCTTTATCTAGGTGAGGGATATTAAAACTTGGCGTACTTACCTCCGAAAAAGAAAATAAGCTGGAAAATGTTACGAACACCATCCAGCTTAAAAATGCGATTCTAAATATATATTTCTTAAGCACCTATCAGTTCTTTGTAACCCGCATCATTCAACAACCCATCTATCTGCGCTGGATCACTAATCTTTATTTTGATCATCCAACCTTCCCCATAAGGATCCGTGTTTACTTTTTCTGGTTCTTCTTCTAAACCTTCATTAAAAGCTATTATTTCTCCAGATAATGGCAAGAACAAGTCCGAAACCGTTTTAACAGCCTCTACAGTACCGAAAACCTCATCTTGGTCTAGGGTTTCATCTAATGTTTCAACTTCAACATACACTATATCACCAAGCTCACTTTGCGCAAAGTCTGTTATTCCTACCGTAGCAATATCTCCTTCCACACTTATCCACTCGTGATCTTTTGTATATTTTAATTCTGCTGGTATATTCATTGATTTATTTTTTAATTAGCAAAACAAATGTAAGGCATCTAAAAGTAGAATTCCAAAAAAAATATTCATTCCAGAGGCTCCTAACAAAACTTACATTAATTTCCGAAATTATATCTTAAAGTGAACCCTGCATTAATCGTTGTTTGCGGGAAAGCTGTAGAAACCGCAAACTGAGAGAATGAATGATCATAAAAGAACAAAGCATTTAAACTCTTGCTTAGAGCGTAATCTGCAGTAAACTTAATAGACAATAGATTTTGCCCAGAAGTTATTTGGTTATTATCTATATCTAGATTTCTAATAATCGTGATATTATCTCGCATTGTAACATCTGCCTTAAGGTTTAAATCCCCTTTAAGTCTTGTTTTTTCTCCTCCTATATGTGTCACGAATTGCACATCTTTTATTCTATAGCCTAAACCTACTGTATATTCCTTACCATTAATCTCTGTTAACAAGCTATTGTCAAAACTCAAAGACAAAGCTCTATCGGTACGAACTTCTGCAAGAATACTAACAGAGTTTTTCATTTCAAAATCAACTCGCACTAAAGGATTAAACTGATCTGTTAAAACTACATTGTTCATTATAAGTTCTGGCAAAAAATCTTGATTAGCTGCACCCGCTTCTATATCATTTACTCGGGCACCATTTTCTCTTTCTAAATTTGTCTGAAAAGAATTTATACTATAAGACGCTCTATAGCCATGACTTAAAGAAAAGCGTTTAAATTTCTTTTTAAACCATTTATTTCGCATTAAACCTGTATACTTTATATTCCAGTTAGGAATTGGTATTGCCCTAAAGGCATCTAAATTTACTCTATCTGCTTTTTGACCTGTATACGCTGCAAAAAATGCTGGCAACAATACATCTTGTTGTGTTTTACTATAACCCGCAGGAAAACCTTCAACATCCACCGCACCCGAAGATGGATTACCGCGATCTGCTTCTATTCTATTTGCAATAGTAATACGATTTTCTTTAAATTGATTAAAAGTCTCAGAATCGAACTCATCACTCTTACCAAATGCAGTACCAATCATGATAGTAGAAATACTAAAGTTTCCAAATTGATTTACAAGTCCATATCTGTCATCTTTCCAATCCTGAACACTATACGTTTCTTGATAGCTATTAGAATATTGCCTATCAGCAGATAAATCAATAGTTAAATCGCGAATTGGTTGTGCTGTTGCTGTAATATTCAATTGCTTATTGGTACGTTCTATATATTGTTCGTTAAAATCAGGGAACTCAGTTAACCAACCATTACGAGCAGCTTCAAAACGAACATCGGCCTGACTACCAAACACAAAACCAATAGATGGCCTGGTAGTTCCTATAAAACCAATAGATTGTGTATACCCTGGCAAAACCTTTCCATTACTTTCGTTATAATTAATATTTAAACGTTTTACCATAGTTAATACATCTACGGCTGTATTAAATAGTCCACTAGTTTTGCTCTTAGCTTTCTTTTCTTCTTTCCCATTACCTGCCTTATCTTTCCTCATTAGAGGATTTTTAGCTGCTGTGATTTTACCCGTTCTCTTTTTAAGTCCAAGCAAATCATAAAACTTCTGCATAGTCAAAGATGCAGTAAGATTATGTGTATTAGCATTTTGAACTGTATTTATAGAAACTCGCTCGTTAAAAAAATCTGATGCTACTTCAGCTAAAGCATCGCCTCCACGTTGCCAATCGAAATTACTTGTATAGCTATATTGTGCACTAATAAAATCTAGAGCAGGAATCTTATTGAACGGAATTTCGTAATTTAACTGCATTTCTTGCGCATGTCTGTTTGGTTCTCCTATATCAAAGAAACCATCCCACAATTCTAAGTCTTGATTAATTCTTGAATCCGGATTACCGTCTTCTTCAAAGTAATTACGCACAATATTAGTATTAGAACCTTTAAAGTTTAATTGTAAAGATTTAGTAATACTATAATTTAAGGCATATTGCCAGTTAAACTGATAATTTCTTTGTTGTAATTTTGGCAATTCTAATCTATCCACACCTTCTTCTAAAACATCTCTAAAACGTTGTTGGTTAAACTGCCTATTTATGTTAGAATTTACCGATATACTCGAAGGCAATAAATTCAAATTCAAATCTTTTAGCCATTTCCAATATTTACCCGTTAACATAGAATCTTTCTTCGCAAAAGGAGCAACTTCTACAGGATCAAAATTATGACTATATACGAAACCTGTATTCACGTTTTGATCTCTTAATTCTGCTATTTCAAAATCTCTATGATCGGTTTCATTATATGAATAATTGAACGTAAAGTTCTCCACATCATAAAAATTAGCATCCGCTTCTTCACCTCTATTCTTTCGAACACCGATTAGATTTATACTAGTACGTTTGGTATAATCTTCTGCTTGTTCTTCTATAACTTCAGCATTTTTTGCTATTTTCTCTGCTGCTACAGGATCTATTAATTTTAAATCATCATATTCTTTTTCTGCCGCTGTAATACGACTCTTTAATTTAAGATCATCATAAACAGGGTCAAATTCTGGTGTAATTACCTGTTCTGATATTCCATAGTTAAATGGAAGTTGAATACCCCATTTTTTTGGCAATAATTGCCCAACATTAACATTGGTAACCACATCATAAGTAATAGCGTCTTCTCTCGCTCGTTCATTAGGCATTTGATCTACTGCACCAAATCCCGAAGTACTTTTACTTCCTGTAGCAGAAACATTAGCAAAATCTGCAATATTTGCATCTACGGCTGCAACGGCTGCCCAACCTCCATTATTATCTAAACCAGCTAAACGAAGTTCATTAAACCAAACTTCTCCTCGAGCCCTAAGATTATCCAAGTTTTTTATACCAACCATCATAGAACGTATACTTCCTAAAGATGGATTTCCTTTTATTCCTATACGAATTCTACCCAAAGTTCTTGGAGCAAATTCCCCTACTGGAGTAATAGTACCGTTATTAATATCAAAATACTGCGCATCATCAAAGTTTCCGCTAGCTACTATTTTTGACTTAACTTCATTTAAATCGCTTACGGAAACCTCTAACTGATTAACATCTGGCCATATTTCGTTTTCAGAACTTGTTCCGAATGGTGTAAACTGCAAAGGCAATTCTATTTGGTAATAGTTTTCGCTAAAATCTGTACCTATTCTTAAGAAACCAACTAAAGGCGTTGCATTGTCTGAATAGTCACCATCATTTATTTTTTCTGCATGCATAAACATTTTCAGTTTTTTATACTGACGAATATCTATATCTAAATTTTTAAATACCCCACGAGAATCTTCAGATTCTAAATTCTCTACCTTTAAAGATAATGCTTGTTCATTCTGACGTATAATAGTGTTATTGTTATTTAATTGCTCCCTAACTACTCCTGGAGGCAATACATAAGGTATAGGTGTTCTAGTACCGTTTTCTTCTACATTAACTGTATTTACATCTAAAGTTGTCCCATCATCAGCAGCGTTATTATCTACATCATCTTCCTGTAAAGATTTTGTATAGGTACGCCAATCTCCACGAACTAAATCTAGAGTAGCAAAACGTAACACAGTAGGCGTTGTAAAACCGGTCATATACATACGCATGAAACTTACAGATCTAAAATCTGTAATACCACCAACAGCAGCTGAGAAATCACTTAACGGAATCTTATATTGGATCCACCTACGGTTAAGAGTAGAACCATTAGGTAGTTCTGGCGTAACACCTTCTTTTATATCTGTTACGTACGTATCATTAATACTAGTATTTGGTTTTATCTGAATACGATATTCATAATAACTATTTACCGTATTCATAGTTAAATCTCTATCAATATCTTCTACATCTGGCAAAGTTGTAGAACCACGATCCGTATTAGATACCGCAACAGGAGAGTTGCCGTCAGGGTTATTAAAATCTATATAACGTTCTAAAATACTTCCATCTCTGTTTAAATAGTATTGATAATTGTCTAAGGCCGGATCATTACCAGTATTATTGCTATATATAGCTCCTTCATCAGCATCATTTAAACCGTCAAAACCTACATCTTGCATTGTTCTATTTGCTTCTTCAGCATCAAAAGCATATACTAAAGCTTGCGTTTGCGGTACTACCCCCCAAGAAGTTGATCTAGTAGACTCCGTACCATTAGTATCTGGCAATCCGTTTTCATACTGTTTTT
The DNA here is from genome assembly GCF_947496775.1 of uncultured Maribacter sp. Lineage (GTDB taxonomy): Bacteria > Bacteroidota > Bacteroidia > Flavobacteriales > Flavobacteriaceae > Maribacter_B. Next base: position 470,934 of record NZ_CANMDU010000001.1, read on the forward strand.
TACCATCCCTTAATACATCTTCGGAAATATTACCTAAGTTAAAAACCAATTCTCCTGAACTTGTAGCAATACCATCTACATAAGGATCCAATACCCAAAATTGTACAAACTCGACATTAGATTGTTCAAAATCGGTACTACTTAATGAACGCATAATTCCTGCCCATTTCTCTCCTCCTCCTTTATTTTCAAAACTTGGGTCATTATTATAGGGACCTTTGGCTTCTGGATAATAAGCAATATCTAAAGTACTTTGCACTTGTGTTTGCCCCTGTGCTACGTCTGTATTAGGAAAAACCTCATCTATAAAAACTCGACGACTAGGGTTTGTAGATATATCATCATCACTAATATCTGCTGGTCTTTGGTTAGTATAAAAAATAGGATCAATAGTATACCAAGCCATTTTAGCTCTTCCAAATCCGTTTCTTAAATTATCTGGATCTTCTATTCCTGAACCAAATAAAACATTCGCATCTCCAAATTCCAAAGGAGTACTCGCGAGTGTCCATCCTAAAGAAGCGCGGATATCTATTAATGCTTGGGCCCCTTCAAAATCATCTAAGTATGTGGTTGTTTCTCCTTGGAAATCTGCATTTTTAGGGGAATTTGGTCTTAACCAAGCAATTTCCGCACGCATAGAAACATTAGAAGGAACATCCGTATCTATATTAGGTAGCTTATTAACCATTCTTGTTAAAAAGGGAACTTCTGTAGAGAAATTACTGTTTAATCCAAAAATAGTATTATTTACAGGCTCAACTCCGTAATTCGATTTCTGTGTTAGTGGGCGCTCGTTCATATTCAAAAGCGTACCTCCTAAAACAAAATTCTTATTAAATTGATGTTCTACATTAACCCCTGTAAATCTTCTTGTTTGTTGCCCGAAAACCGCATTATTTTCAACAGAAATATTAATTGGCGTGTTAGATGCTTCTAAAGTAGGGTCTATTATTTGTACCGTACCTGCTTGATAATTTACGGTATAGTCTATGCCTTCTTGTAATTGACGACCACCAGCAGTAACTCTAACCGATCCTCTAGGCACATTAAAAGCCCCTATAGGAATACCATTATTCCCTTCTGATTTATAACGTCCTTTTAATAAAAACCTATTCTTTTCTGGAGTTTGTAGCGCTGCAGTTTTTGTTTGCTCATACATGTCTTTAAAGACATATTTCTTTTGATTTTCATTAAACGACCCCTCGTTCTCATCTGAATAATTACCACCTCCTAATTCCTCAAATAAAAACTCGCCAAACGGTTCTACTGTGGTGAATATAATTCTACCATTTTGAGTGTCTACGGTTAATCCGGGAATAAAATCGAAAAAACCATCTCCTCCTGGTTGTAAATCATTGTAAGCATTTAATCTGTCTAAATTAAAGACATCTAATAAAATTCTTTCTTCTAAATCTTTATTACCATTAATAGGCGCTGGAAAAGGCTCCACAGGGGTAATATAGTTTCTTGGTGTAGTTTCTGAATACAAAATATTCATTTTAAAGTCTTCTTGACTTAATCTATATGCCCCCGTAGCATATATATTTTTCATCATCAAATCCCATATTGGATCTGTAATATTTGTTATATTACTTTTTAGTAACTTAAGAATTAATGTGTTATTCTCAATTATTGGGTTAACTCCTCCTGAAACGGTTGTAGCGTCCAAACCACCATTAGCAAATTCACCAACTTGATACACTTCTCCATTATACGTATATTGAAACGCTACTCCTAAAACCTCATCATTACTTAATCTTTGGTTTAATGATAAATATCCTAATTGTGTATTATACTCATAATCTCTACCTGCCTCTAGTTTTCGAGCATTTTCTAGAATAGCATAATCAAACCCTTGATTTGCCTGATATCCTGGAATATTAAATCCTGCTTCTACGGTTGCAATATCTCTAATAGACTCGGTTAAAGCTCCTGAGCCTATATTGTCTGGATTGTAATCATTAGCGTCATTCCTAGGCAAACTATTACTAGGATTATTAAAAAACCCTGAAGGATTTCCATTTAATTGACCAATTCTACTAGTAGCCTCGGTAGCCTCTCCTAAATCCTGAATAGCTACAACATTCCTAACATTTAAAGTTTGCTGACTACGATTGGTAACCCAAACTTCTAAACGAGTAATTTGTATTTGACTACGGATGTACGGATAATTTGCTAGCGCATCATCATAATTATCTCTAAAGTAATGAGACAAGAAAAAGTGTTTATCCTCATCATAATCTAAAGCAGTTATAGAAAAATCATTAACTGTTCCTCCACCTTGCGCAACAACGGTATTATTTTGAGAACGTTGTTCTGAAAATACTGCTGTAACTTTGGTTTTACCAAATTGTAATTGAGTTTTAACCCCAAATAAGCTTTGCGCCCCAGTAATTAAAGAGCTATTCAAAGGCATATTTACATTACCCACTTCTATGGACTGAATAATATCATCCTCCGTAGGCGTATAATCTAACTTTACAATATTTTGAAAATCGAAAGTAGCTTCTGTATCGTAATTAGCAGTAACCTGAAGACGTTCTCCAATTTTACCCAACATACTTAAACTAATGCGTTGATCAAAATCGAAAGATAAATTGGTTCTATTTCTTGGTGATAAAGAGGGGTTATCATTTTTTTGCCATATAACCCCTAAGTCCATTGCAACAGAGCCTTGAGGCACTACTTCTATACCACCTTCTCCAAAAATAGATTGAAAAAACTTATTGTCTTTATAAAAAACAGGTAATAAATTCTTTTTTGCATCTTTACTACCAGCTTTTTTTCCTGAGAAAGCATCTGACTTTTCTTTAAAGTAAGATTTTATGCCTTCTCTTTTAATTAATTCGTAATACTCCGCAGGAGTAAGTATAATAGGGTAACCTATATCAAAATCACCAATACTCTCATTATAGATATAACGATCCAAATTTGCGTCATATAAATATTTAGACACAATACTGTTTGGATTTTCAAGTATTAACTTTCCTAAAGCATAGCCCGTCTTAACAGAATCTACCTGTTGTTCATTTGCTGTATCCCCAGTATTATCCTGTGCAACAGCGGTTACCGTAGCTCCAAAAAACAATACCAATAGGAAAGCAAACTTAAATGAAGATTTAAGATTTTTTTTTGCCCCTTGTTTCAAACTTCTTACAAATTTTTAAGCGCGAGTTTTATTATATCCTCGACGCTAAGTGTAGGATCTTGGCTAATGATCTTATCAACCACTTTTTCTGCTTGTCTTCTGACAAATCCAAGAACCTCTAAAGCAGATAACGCTTCATCTTTATTTGTATTGTTTGAACTAGTGTAAACTTCATCAATATCATGAACTTTCAAAATCTTATCTCTTAAATCTAAGATAACCCTTTGTGCAGTTTTAGCTCCAATGCCTTTTACAGACTGTATAGACGGCACATCTCCAGTTGCAATAGCATTCTTTAATTGTGTTGGATCCAAAGAAGATAACATAGTTCTTGCTGTACTAGAACCTATTCCAGATACGGACAGTAAAAGCCTAAAAATCTCCCTTTCTGATTTTTCTACAAAACCATACAAGGTGTGGGAATCTTCTTTAATTTGAAGATGTGTTAAAAGTCGAATATTTTCTGCATCACCAATTTTAGAAAAAGTATGCAATGATATATTCACAAAATATCCTACTCCTGCACATTCTATAATAACATGCGTTGGATTTTTTTCTACTAATTTACCGTTAAGATGAGTAATCATAATTTATGAATATAACTAGAATTCTTTAATGAAATCAGTCCTATTTTTGTCCCGTTTTTTCCTTTTTTCTCTTTTCTCTTTCTTGAGCATCTATCACCGCAACGGCAGTCATATTTACCATTTCATCTACACTTGCTCCTAGCTGAAGAATATGCACTGATTTTCTTAGACCAACCATTATTGGACCAATAGAATCTGTTCCATTCAGCTCTTTTAATAGTTTGTATGTGATATTCGCTGACTCTAAATTAGGGAATATTAAAGTGTTAACTTTTTTTCCTGCTAGTTTAGAAAAAGGAAATTTACTTTCTAATAGCTCTCTATTTAAAGCAAAATCGGTCTGGATTTCTCCATCCACTATTAAGTCCGGATTTGCCTGATGTAACATATTAACGGCATCCTTTACTTTCTTAGCGCTAGGATCTGTCGATGACCCAAAATTTGCATAAGAAAGCATCGCTATTACTGGTTCAAAACCAAAAGTCGTAGCTACATTTGCTGTCATTTGGGTTATCTCTGCCAACTCCTCAGCATTGGGGTCAATGTTAATAGAAGTATCTGCTAAGAACATTGGCCCTCTATCTGTATCCATAATGTGCACCGTAGAAACTTTCTTTACATTAGCTGCTCTACCTATAATTTCAAAAATAGGTTTTACAACCGAAGGATATGCTCTAGAGTAACCAGTTACCATACCATCTGCATCTCCTTCAACAACCATCATAGATCCGTAATGAGTGCGCTCTCTCATTTTACGAAGCGCCTCATACATACCAACACCGTTTCTTTTTCTATTTTGAAAATATGTTTCAGCATATTGCTTACGCTTTTCTAGTGCTTCATCTACTTTAGGGTCAATAATTTCAACATCCGCATCGAACTCTAGTTCTACTTTAAGTTCTTCAATAACTTCCTTTTTACCTAACAAAATAGGTATTGCTATTCCTTCATCGTAGGCAATCTGGGCCGCTTTTAATACATCTAGGTGGTCCGCCTCTGCGAAAACTATTCTTTTAGGATATCTTCTTGCCCTATCATGTAATAATCTAACAATTTTATTATCACTTCCTGAACGTTGTAAAAGTTCTTCTCTATACCTATCCCAATCTTCTATTGGCTCTCTTGCAACACCGCTTTCCATTGCTGCTTTAGCAACTGCTGGTGGAATTTCTGAGATTAATCTCGGATCAAAAGGTTTAGGTATTATATAATCTTTTCCAAAAGTTAAACGCGTTTTACCATAGGCAATATTCACTTGCTCTGGAACTGGCTCTTTTGTTAAATCAGCCAACGCTTTTACGGCTGCCATTTTCATAGCTTCATTAATTCCAGTAGCTCTAACATCCAAAGCACCTCTAAAAATAAATGGAAAACCTAATACATTATTCACCTGGTTAGGATGATCTGATCTACCTGTTGCCATTATTACATCTTCTCTTGTTCTACAAGCTAAATCATACCCTATTTCAGGGTTTGGATTAGCCATTGCAAATACAATAGGGTTGTTTGCCATTGAAAGCAACATTTTGGGCTTCACCACATCTGCAATGGAAAGACCTACAAATACATCTGCATCTTGCATAGCTTCCTCCAAAGTATCGATTTTACGATCGGAAGCAAATTCTAACTTCTCCTTTGTTAAATTATTGCGATCCTTTCGAATAACACCTTTGCTGTCGAGCATAACAATATTTTCGGCTCTTGCCCCAAAAGCTTTATATAATCTTGTGCAAGAAACAGCAGCTGCACCAGCTCCGCTTACCACTATACGTACTTCTTCTATTTTCTTTTCTGCAATCTCTAGAGCATTCAGTAAAGCCGCTGCAGAAATTATTGCAGTTCCGTGCTGGTCATCATGCATTACAGGAATATCTAATTCCTCTTTTAATCTTCGTTCAATCTCAAAAGCCTCAGGTGCCTTTATATCTTCCAAATTTATCCCTCCAAAAGTGGGTGCTATATTTTTTACTGTCTGAATAAATTCCTCTACATTTTCAGTATCTACTTCAATATCAAAAACATCAATATCTGCAAAAATTTTAAATAACAAACCCTTGCCTTCCATTACTGGCTTAGATGCTTCCGGACCTATATTACCTAGTCCCAACACCGCTGTACCGTTTGATATTACTGCTACTAAGTTTCCTTTTGCAGTATATCTATACGCATTGTTTTTATCTTTCTCTATTTCTAAACAAGGTTCTGCTACACCTGGGGAGTATGCCAAAGCCAAATCTCTTTGCGTTGCGTAAGGCTTAGTAGGAACAACTTTTATTTTACCAGGAATTGGTTTTGCATGATAAATTAGTGCTTCTCTTCTATTTCTTTGTTTACTCATACCTAAAGTTTAGAAATACAAATCTAAGAGTATTCTTTTGTATTTAACACTTAAATATTGGTTAAGTGCATTAATTTTTTTTATTCTCAAATAACAATTTGTTATACTATTATTTAAGAAATTTAATATTTCTTTGAAGCCCTAAGAATTTAGTTCTTTTTACAGCAGATTTCTGAAACACTTTTCTAAATACATCTTCTGTTATCTCTTCCCAATCTTTTTTGTTCATACTAAGCAGATCCGGATGCGGATTAAACAGAGGTTCGGAATGCGCTTTAGAAAATCTATTCCAAGGGCATACATCTTGGCAAACATCACATCCAAAAATCCAATCATCCATTTTACCTTGGAATTCTGATGGTATTTCTTCTTTTAACTCGATAGTTAAATAAGATATACATTTACTACCATCTACTTTATAAGGCTCTATTATTGCTTGTGTTGGACAAGCCTCTATACATGCAGTACATGTACCACAGTGATCGGTTACTCTGACATCATAAGATAAATCTAAATCTACTATTAGCTCTGCTATAAAATAAAAAGAACCGACTTGCTGGGTTAATAAATTACTGTGCTTACCAACCCACCCTAAACCACTTTTAGCCGCCCAAGCTTTATCTAAAACAGGAGCCGAATCTACAAATGCTCTACCTCCTACTTCTCCTATTTCTTCACTTATAAAATTCTGAAGTTCTCGTAATTTAGATTTTATAATATAATGATAATCATGTCCATAAGCATATTTAGACAACTTAAAACTGTCTTCTGTTTGATTTTTTTCTGGAAAGTAATTAAGCAATAAGGAAATAACCGATTTAGCACCGTCTACTAGTAAACGAGGGTCTAAACGTTTATCAAAATGGTTTTCCATATATTGCATCTTTCCATTTCTGTTTTCTTTTAACCAATTTTCTAGGCGAGGTGCCTCCTCCTCTAAAAATTCAGCTTTAGAAATACCACAAGAAAGAAAACCCAAGCGCTTAGCTTCTTCCTTTATTAATGCACTATGTTTTTCCCTTACATTCATTAATTAGCAAAAATAGGTATTCCCCTCTAGGCATACTTTATTATTTTAAAAATAGAAACATATCTGTAACAATTCTTATAAGATGCCTACTAACACAACAATGATTACTAAATCCTTCTTATGATTAAAATTGAGAATTTAACAAAATCCTTTACTACCAGCACAAGAAAAGGATTTAAAACTAATACAACGACTGTAAATGCCGTAAATCAAATTTCTTTTCAATGTGTTCCTGGACGAATTTTTTCTCTTCTTGGACCAAATGGAGCTGGAAAAACAACTACATTAAGAATGATTGCTGGTATTATAAACCCTACATCCGGGTCAGCTATAGTTGATAATTACGATATTTCTCAAGGAAGCAATGAAGTTAAAAAACGAATTGGTTTTTTAACTGGTTCTACTGGATTATACGAACGACTAAATCCTGATGAGACTTTAGATTTTTTTGGGAAAATTTATAAAATTCCCGAAGAAAAACTCAAAGAACGCAAAGCCTATCTTTTTGATAAATTAGGCATTAACGACTTTCGTAAAAAAAGAGTGGGCCAAATGAGCACCGGAATGAAGCAAAAGGTTTCTATTGCTCGTACGCTTATACACGACCCCGAGGTTCTTATTTTTGACGAACCTACTTCTGGATTAGATGTTATTACAGCGGAAAGTATAATTGACCTAATAAGAGAATCTAAAGAAAATAACAAAACAGTAATTTTTTCTTCCCATATTATGAGCGAAGTAGATTTATTATGCGATGATCTTGCAATAATTAATAAAGGCTCTATCATATACAATGACACCTTTCATAATTTTAAAAATGAAATGAAAGCCAACAACCTTACTCAAGAATTTATAAATAGAGTTAAAGAAGCATAAACTATGAGAGATTTACTTATAATTATAAAAAAAGAATTATCGGAGCTTTTAAGAGATAAAAAAACTATCATAAACTCTATAGTTCTTCCTACTCTATTAGTTCCAATTTTGTTATTTGGAGTGATGAAAGTTACCAAAATGATTGAGAAAAAGGAACAACATAAAACTATAAAAATTGGGTTAGTAAATGCTCCTAAAGCCTTTCTGCATTTAATTAAAACAGATACTTTAAATACAATAAGCACCTTTTCTGAAGGTGATGATTTTAAAAGCTTAATTGATAATAAAACTATCCATACCGCTATTGTTTTTCCTAGTAATTGGAAAACTCAGATGGATAGCTTAAACATTAGTTCTATTAAAATATACCGTAATAGTTCTAAAAACAACATAAATCAAAGAGTCTCAAAAGTTATTACTGCGTACAACACGCAATTAAAAGAAGACAGAATTGCCCAATTGCAGATTCCTATTGAGAAAATGAAACCTTTTACTAAAAATTATATTGAGGTCGGAGAACAAAAAGAGCTTATAGGTAAGCGCATCGGTGGTTTTATACCATATTTATTTATATTAACCATGTGGGGAGGCTGTCTTTTAGCTGCTATAGATTTAGTTACAGGGGAAAAAGAAAGAAAAACTATTGAAACAACCTTATCCTTACCCGTTTCTAAGTTCAAAGTCTTATTGGGTAAAGCATTTGTAGCATCTTTCTTAGGGTTTATACCTGCAGTATTAAATTTATTAGGGCTTATAATTGGATTAAAAATTGTTGACGACATTCCCGATTCTTTTAAATTAGTAATTAATGAGATGCTAAATTTTGAAGCTGTTACCTTAATACTATTACTTTTAATTCCTTTTTCTTTATTCCTTTCCGGACTTATTATTTCTTTAGTTGCCGGGGCATCTACATTTAAAGAAGCTCAAAGTAAAGCTACGCCAATAATAATGCTAATAATAATCCCTTTAGTTTTAGCTATGATGCCAGGTATAGAGCTAAGTTGGTCTACCGTTTTAATTCCTGTTTTAAATATTGGATTAGGGGTTAAAGAAATAATGGCAGGCACTATAGATATGATGCAATACGTAGTTATCCTACTATCTCTAATTGCCTTTGCTATAGGAACTATTTACTTTAGTTATAAAAAATTCTCTGATGAAAATGCTATTTTAAAATAAGCTATAATATATAAGAGCGATAGTCATAAAAACTATCGCTCTTTAGTTTTTAAAACATAAGAAGATTAGAACAATCCTCCTTGCACGTTTCCTTTTATTTTTCCTAAATGCTTATAGGCTTGCTCCGTTACTTCTCTTCCTCTAGGTGTACGCATAATAAACCCTTGTTGAATTAAAAAAGGTTCATATACCTCTTCTATTGTTTCAGGACTTTCGGACACAGCGGTTGCAATAGTAGAAATACCTACAGGCCCACCTTTAAATTTATCTATAATGGTAGTTAATATTTTATTATCCATTTCATCCAGCCCATGCGCATCTACATTAAGAGCTTTTAAGCTAAACTTAGAAATATCCATATCTATTTTTCCATTCCCTTTTATTTGAGCAAAATCTCGAACTCGTCTTAAAAGAGCATTACAAATTCTAGGAGTTCCTCTACTTCTCCCTGCTATTTCTATTGCTGCTTCATTTGTAATCGGCACTTGTAAAATTTCTGCACTTCGTTCTACTATGGTCGAAAGTAATTCCGTAGAATAATATTGCAACCTACTCTGAATACCAAAACGAGCTCGCATAGGTGATGTTAATAAACCAGACCTAGTAGTAGCTCCAATTAAAGTAAAGGGGTTTAAATTTATTTGTACTGTTCTGGCATTGGGGCCAGACTCTATCATTATATCAATTTTATAATCCTCCATAGCGGAATATAAATATTCCTCTACTATAGGGCTAAGTCTATGAATTTCATCTATAAATAGAACATCACGCTCTTCTAAATTAGTCAAAAGACCTGCTAAATCCCCCGGCTTATCTAGCACAGGACCGGACGTTATTTTAATACCAACCCCTAGTTCGTTTGCTAAAATATGAGCTAAAGTTGTCTTTCCTAAACCTGGAGGCCCATGAAATAATGCATGATCCAAAGCTTCTCCTCTTTGGTTTGCCGCTTCCACAAAAACTTGCAAATTTTCTAGAACCTGTTCTTGCCCAGTAAAGTCATTAAAACTTACAGGCCGTAAGGCTCTTTCTATATCAAATTCCTCTGAAGAAAAATTTTCTGTGGTAGGATCTAAGTTCTCATTCATATAAAACAAAGATAGGAAAATTCAAATGTTAAAATTTAAAGAAATATTCATTATTACAACGTTATAGTTAACTGACTATCAGGGAATATGACATATGTCATCTTTTTTATTTGTAATAATACCATCCTTTGTATAGAATTATTAACAACAACAAATACCAATTTTTAAAATAACGATAATGGCAACAAAATTTGATTTACACCAGTACGGAATTGAAACCGAAAAAATTTACAGAAACAGTAGTGTTCCTGTATTGTATGAACTAGGATTAAGATTAGAAAAAGGAACTGCTATTTCTGATGTAGGTGCGTTAATGACATTCTCAGGAGAAAAAACAGGACGTAGCCCAAAAGATAAGCGCATTGTAAGACACCCTGATTCTGAAAATAACATTGATTGGGGAGATATTAACATTGGATTAGATGAGCATACTTTCATGGTAAACCATGAACGTGCTTTAGATTATCTAAATACTTGCGAGCATTTATTCGTTGTTGATGCTTACGCAGGATGGGACCCTAATTACAGAATTAAAACAAGAATTGTTTGTACTCGTGCATACCACGCATTATTTATGCAGAACATGCTTATTATGCCAACAGAAGAGGAATTAGCTAATTTTGGAGAACCAGATTACGTTATTCTTAATGCTGGTCAATTTCCTGCAAACAGATATACTTCTGAAATGACATCTAAGACCAGTGTTGACCTAAACTTAGAAAGAAAAGAAATTGTAATCTTAGGTACAGAATACGCAGGGGAAATGAAAAAAGGTATTTTCTCTATCATGAACTACCTAATGCCATTACAAGATGTATTACCAATGCACTGCTCAGCCAATGTAGGAGAAGAAGGAGACGTAACTATCTTATTTGGACTTTCTGGAACAGGAAAAACTACTTTAAGTGCAGACCCAAAACGTAAATTAATAGGAGATGATGAACACTGTTGGACAGACGATGGTACTTTTAACATTGAAGGTGGTTGTTATGCAAAAGCCATTGATCTTTCTGCAGAAAAAGAACCAGATATTTTTAACGCGATTAAATTTGGTACTGTATTAGAAAATGTAGTGTACGACAAACAAACAAGAGCAGTAGATTATACCGATGTTTCTATTACCCAAAACACTAGAGCATCTTACCCAATACAATATATTGATAATGTGCAAATGCCTTGTGTTGCAGGACACCCGGTAAATATTATTTTCCTTACTTGTGATGCTTTTGGAGTTTTACCTCCTGTAAGTAAACTTACACCCGAGCAAGCTAGTTATCACTTTATCTCTGGATATACTGCAAAAGTAGCAGGAACAGAAATGGGAGTTACAGAACCCCAAGCAACATTTAGCGCTTGTTTTGGAGCAGCATTTATGATGTGGCATCCTAATAAATATGCCGAATTATTAGCAAAGAAAATAAAAGGCCATAAAGTAAATGCTTGGCTAGTAAATACAGGATGGAATGGTACAGGTTCTAGAATGAAACTGAAGCATACAAGAGCAATGATTGATGCTATTCACCATGGTGACTTTGACAATGTAGCTTATGTTAAAGATGAAGAATTTGGCTTCCAAGTTCCTACAGAATGTCCTGGTGTTCCAAGTGAAGTTTTAGTACCTATTAATACTTGGGATGACAAAGAGAAATATGCTGTAACTAAAAACAAACTTATTTCTTTATTTGCCGAAAACTTCAAACAATTTGAAGGCGGCGTAAACCCAGAAATTTTAGAAGCTGGTCCTAAATCACCAGAACTGGCATAATATTCTGTTTTTTTTAATAGCCCCTTGATTATAATAATATAATCAAGGGGCTTTTTTTTTGAGTTTAGTTTTTCAGATAATAATTGTAATTTCATTTTATGGAAAAACCAAAATACTCTAAAGCCACTTTGCAATACCTCCCTTTTTTTTATGTTATTTGGTCAGATGATTTGCTTTCTGCCTCTGAAACGAATGTTGTTAAAACGGCAATTTTAAAAGATAAATCTCTTTCCCAAAAAGACATAAAAATTTTAAATTCTTGGCTAAACAAAGAACAACCACCAAAAAATGAAGAATTTAAATCTTGGAAAACATTAATTGATTCCTCAAAAATTCAATTAATTGAAAATGATTCTTTCCCTTTGACTTTGTTTAGTCAAAAAATAGGAAATCTATATTATGATAATTGCCCTGTTAATGAGTCTTTAAAACATATTGAAACTAATTTAGGGCTACAACCTAACCACTATAATCATCTTTTTTCTACTCTAAGAGACAAGCCATTTAATTCTAAAGAATACGACTCCAAGATTATAGATTCGTTACTGAAAGGAAAACAAACCAAAGCCGTAAACAATTTTAGAGAAGAGCTTTCTTTTCCAATTTTTAAAAGGTCTCTTAGCAGGGACAAATCTATACATCGTAAAAAAGTATTAGAACAAGTTTCCTTTTTAGGAGAACGAGGATACGGTGCTATGGCCTACCCAAAAGAATACGGAGGAAAAAATGATATGGAAGGCTATGCTGCAATTTTCGAAAACATGATGTATGTAGATGGCAGCATGGCTATAAAATTTGGTGTACAATTTGGCTTGTTCGGAGGTAGTATTCAAAAATTAGGTACGGAAATACATCATAAAAAATATTTAGAAAAAACAGGAAAGGCTGAGTTACTGGGTTGCTTTGCTATGACAGAAACTGGTCATGGCTCTAATGTTCGTGGTATAAAAACTACAGCTACTTATGACAAAGTATTGGATCAAATTATAATTCATACTCCTGGTGACTTAGACAATAAAGAATACATAGGAAATGCTTTAGATTCCAAAATGGCATCTGTTTTTGCTCAATTAATTGTAAATGGAAAAAACGAAGGTGTACATGCTATTTTAGTACCCTTAAGAGATGAAAATCACAAACTGCTTTCAGGTATAAAAATAGAAGACAACGGATATAAACTTGGTCTGAACGGTGTAGATAATGGTAAAATTTGGTTTAATCAAGTTGCCGTACCTAAAGAAAACCTACTGAACAAATATGGCTCTATTGATTCTAAAGGAAACTATTTTTCCAATATAAAAAACCCCAACAAACGTTTCTTCACCATGCTTGGCACTTTGGTTGGAGGCAGAATATGTGTGGCAAGAGCTGGTCTAGGTGGCGCAAAAAAGGCCTTGACTATTGCAATAAAACATGCTCTACAAAGACGACAATTTAATGACAATAAAAAAGCGCAAGAAGACTTGTTAATGGATTACCCAACACATCAACTACGTTTAATTCCGTTAGTGGCAAGTGCCTACGTGTATCATATTACTTTGGATGATATGATGAAACAGTATTGCGATGATACTGTACTAGATAAAAGAAAAGTAGAAACCCAAGCTGCAGGGTTAAAATCTGTTATTACATGGTATGCAAATAATGCTATTCAAGAATGTAGAGAAGCATGTGGCGGGAAAGGATACTTGCAAGAAAACACTATTGGTGATTTAAAGAACGATGTAGACATCTTCACTACTTTTGAAGGAGATAATAACGTGTTACTATTATTAGCCGCTAAAGGCGTTCTATCAGAATTTAAAACCGAGTTTAATAGTGCAGGATTCACTTCTGTATTAAAACTATTAAGCATGCAGATAAATGATAAAATAACTAGTATAAATCCTATATATACCAACAAAGTAGATACGGCACATTTATATGATTCCCATTTCCACATACATGCTCTAGAATATAGAACTAGAAGACTAACCTATAGTGTGGCCATGCGTATACGAGATTATATTAAAAAAGGAATGCCTTCTTACCAAGCATTTCTAAAAGTACAGACACATTTATTAGCTCTTGGCAAAGCTTATAGTACAGCATTAGCGTATAAAAAATTCCATACTTTTAACTCCCAAATAAAAGACGATAAGTACGCAAAATTATTAAACAAGATTGGCACTCTCTATGCCCTACAAGAAATAAGACAAGATGCCAGCTGGTATTTAGAGCAAGGTTACATTAGCGGGACTAAATCGAAGGCTATAAGACAAAGGGTTGAGCGTTTATGTACGGAACTAAGACCTCATATTAATGTCCTAATAGATGGTTTTGGGGTTCCAGAACATTGCGTAAATGCTCCTATAGCCAGAAAAATTTAATTTTTACGTCGATAGAGCTCCGAAGTATCCAAGAACTCAGAAAGTATAATTTTACCTTCACCATAACAATAGGTTTTAGAGGAACCTGAAGAGGTAAGTTCTAAATGCTCTTGTGCATTTACTCTAGCAGTAGGAGATTCAATTAATGCAGCAATAACACTTGTTGCCTGTAGCTTTTCTGCCTTTAAATTAGATTTACCTTTTAAACTAACCATTAAGTTGTTTGTTGTACCATCCATCTTTGCTGAAGAAGTATCTTGCATATCCATAGAAACAAAACTACTTGTTGTATAGAGTCTAACATCTATGCGATCTTTTAAGTTAACTGATAAAGAATCCGTGTCGATATTAAAGTCCCCAGAACTATTATTTTCCATATTAACATGAACCAAGGGTGCATTCGCATTAAGCTCTAACTTAGAGGATTCAAACATATGCACAAACAACTCTTCAGAATTAACAACGTCATTCATTCTTATTCTACCAGCTCTAACGGTAATAGAATTTAAACTTTGGTAATTAACGGTTATCTCTAATTTCTTTTTACTTGTTATTTTATAAAAAGAACTAATATGTAAGGTACCATCTATCACTTTAAATTTAAGAACATCTATTAGGTTATCATCTGCGTTAAGTACATAACCTTCTACTCCCGTATTTTGAATATTAATATCCAAGTCATCCTTAAGTTCAATAGAAGAAAACACAGGTAACTCTTGTATTACTTCAACCACATTCTTATTTCCCTTTATTTTCGGTTTTCTTTGTGCGTGCAAATTCACACAAAACACAAAGACAAGTAATAAAACTATTCTTTTCATTATTGTTCTAATTAAATTAGTTAATGGTATTCTAACTTACAAAATAAATTGCAGAAAGATTAGGTTATCCAATAAAGTAATATCAAAAAAAATGCCCAACTCAGAAAGTTGGGCATTTTTTTAATTATATTATAAGATTATTAATGATGCATTTCTTCTTCACCATCTTGCAGCGGTACGGTCTGCGGAACAAAATCTTGCCCTGCAATAATGTACTCTCCATTCTCATCAACTTTACTATAATCATATGCCCAACGATGTACTTCAGGAATAGGTCCATGCCAGTTTCCGTGGAAATGCTCATGTGGCGTTGTCCATTCTAATGTATTCGACTTCCAAGGGTTTAAAGAACCTTTCTTTCCATAAAATATACTAGTAATGAAGTTATATAAAAATACCAACTGTGCAGCTGCCGCTATAATAGCAAACACGGTCATAAGCACCTGTACATCTGTCAATTCATCGAACATTGGGAACGCAGTATTTTCATAATATCTTCTTGGAACACCAGCCATACCAACAAAATGCATTGGAAAGAATACTCCATAAGCACAAACTGCTGTTATCCAAAAGTGCACATAACCTAAGTTCTTATTCATCATTCTACCCTCAAACATTTTAGGGAACCAATGATAAACACCGGCAAACAAGCCATATAAAGCAGATATACCCATTACCAAGTGGAAGTGAGCTACTACAAAATAAGTATCATGAACGTTAATATCTAATGTACTATCTCCTAATACGATACCCGTTAAACCACCAGTAATAAAGGTAGAAACTAAACCTATGGAAAACAACATCCCAGGATTTAGTTGCAAATTACCCTTCCAAAGTGTTGTTATATAGTTAAAGGCTTTTACTGCCGAAGGAATTGCAATTAATAAAGTCGTAAATGTAAATACAGATCCTAAGAATGGGTTCATTCCAGAAATAAACATGTGGTGACCCCAAACGATAGTGGATAAAAAGGCAATTGCAATAATAGATGCAATCATAGCTCTATAACCAAAAATAGGCTTACGAGCATTTGTAGACATTACTTCTGAAGTAATACCCAGTGCAGGTAATAATACAATATATACCTCAGGGTGACCTAAGAACCAAAATAGGTGTTCATATAATACAGGTGAACCTCCTTGATAGTGTAAAACCTCTCCTTGTATAAATATATCTGACAAAAAGAAAGATGTTCCAAAACTTCTATCCATAATCAACAATAAAGCCGCAGACAAAAGTACAGGGAAAGAAATAACACCTATAATCGCCGTTACAAAGAACGCCCATATTGTCAATGGCAACCTTGTCATTGACATTCCTTTTGTTCTTAAATTAATGACAGTTACTATATAATTTAAAGATCCCAATAAAGATGATGCAATAAAAATAGCCATAGAAACCAACCATAATGTCATCCCCATACCAGAACCTGGTTGCGCCATTGGCAAAGCACTTAAAGGAGGGTAAATTGTCCATCCAGCAGCTGCAGGGCCCGCTTCAACAAATAAAGAGCATAACATTATTACACTAGACAAAAAGAATAGCCAATAAGACACCATATTCAAAAAGCCAGATGCCATATCTCTTGCTCCAATTTGAAGTGGAATTAGTAGGTTACTAAAAGTACCACTTAAACCTGCTGTTAATACAAAGAATACCATTATGGTACCGTGTATTGTAACTAATGCCAAATAAATATCGGCATCCATAACTCCACCTGGAGCCCATTTTCCAAGTACGGCTTCAAAAATAGGAAAAGACTCTCCTGGCCATGCTAATTGCATTCTAAATAATATAGACATTGCAATTCCAATCGTTCCCATGATTAAACCAGTAATTAAATACTGCTTTGAAATCATCTTATGATCGGTACTAAATATATATTTTGTTACAAAGGTTTCTTTGTGATGATGCCCATGATCATCATCGTGACCTTCTACCTGTGCATGTGCTGTTGCTGACATAATCGAACTAGTTTTTTATTACGTTGAAATTTTACTTTAATTATTGTACAGATGCTACTGTTTGCTTAAAAGTTTGTTGCTCTTTAAGCCACTCATTGTATTCTTCTTCGGTTTCTACAATAATTTTCATCTGCATATTGTAATGAGACTTTCCGCAAATCTTATTACAAAGTAAAATATAATCGAACTCCCATGGATCAGAATTATCTTCTCCATTAGCAGCTTTCTTTGCTCTTATAGCATTAGTTCTTTTTACTTTATCAACCACATCCGGATTTAATCTCATCTCTGCGGTTGTTGTAATCGGTGTAAAAGAAAATTCAGTTATCATTCCCGGAACACAATTCATCTGTGCTCTAAAATGAGGCATATATGCAGAATGTAAAACATCTTGCGAACGCATTTTAAAATTTACTTTTCTACCAACTGGCAAATGCAATTCTTTTACAATAATATCATCAGCACCATAGTTATCAGATTCATCCAAACCTAAAACATTGGCATTATCAATATCAATCATCCTAACGTTAGCACCTCCAAGAACATTGTCTACTCCTGCATATCTAGCGGTCCAATTAAATTGCTGTGCGTATAATTCAACAATTAAAGGGTCATCCTCATCATTAATATCCATAATAGTAGTCCAAGTATAAAGACCCCAAAGTATTAAACCAGCCAAAACAATTACAGGAATAATAGTCCAAATAAACTCTAACTTATCATTATCTGCATAGAACAAAGCTTTATTTCCTTTCTTACCTCTATACTTATATCCAAAATAGTGCAATAAAGCCTGTGTAAGTGTTTGAACTATAAATATAATTACAAAAGACACCAACATCAAAGAATCATATTCTGCCCCATGTGCAGAAGATGCCGTTGGCAATAACACTTTAGTATACTTCCAAAAACTAAATATGGTTATACCATAGATAAAGATTAGAAAAGCGAACAATAGATAACCATTGTATTTGTTATCCTCATCGTTTGCAACTTGTGAATTTTCCGTTTTAAGCTGAGATAATTCAAAAATTTTAGTCATTTGCCAAATAGCAACTGCTACTAAAATTAATACAGCTAAAGTTAATAGTGTAGTCATTGTATGATTTAAAAATTATAGCTTATTAATAATGAAAATGTCTACTCTCCTCAATAAAAGGATTTCGTTTTGGTTGTAATGGCGCTTTACTTAATGCTCTAAAAACCCAGAAAATAAATAAGCCTGCAAAAAACAACACGGCGCCTATTTCTGGAATACCAATAAACCATTGATCCCCTACTGTAGAAGGCATAATCATATTAAAGATATCCAAATAGTGGCCAGCTAATATAACAACACCTGCCATAATAACAAACCAATTAACTCTTTTAAAATCGCTATTCATTAGTAACAATAATGGGAATACAAAGTTCATTGCTATCATTCCAAAAAATGGCAGCTTATAATCTTGTATACGTGTTACATAATATGTTACCTCTTCTGGAATATCGGAATACCAAATTAACATGAACTGAGAAAACCATAAATAGGTCCAAAAAACACTAATACCAAACATAAATTTAGCTAAATCGTGAATATGACTATCATTAACATCTGTTAAGTGACCTTTAGATTTTAAATAAATAGTTACCATAGCTATAACTGTAATTCCAGATACAAACATACTTGCAAATACATACCATCCAAACAAAGTACTAAACCAGTGTGGATCTACACTCATTATCCAATCCCAAGACATCATAGACTCTGATATTAGATAAAAAACTAAAAAGGCTGCAGAAATTCTAAAATTCAATTTAAAATTAGAGTCATCATTAGACTCATCCTGCTTTAAAGATAATTTTCTGGAATATTCTCTATACAAAATCCATCCCGCTAAAAATATCGCCGCTCTTATTAAGAAAAAAGTAGGGTTTAAAAATCCTTTTTTTCCTTGTAATAAATGATCATGAGCAACAACATCTGCATCCATCCAAACGAATAAATGGTTCATATGCAAGACAGACAATACTAAAATTACAAAAACAATAATACCACCTGGCACCAAATAAGATGTAATACCTTCCATTACTCTAAATAATAGAGGTGACCATCCTGCTTGTGCCGCTCTTTGAATAGCATAAAAGGCTAACACACCAAGAGATATCATCATGAAAAAGAAAGCCGCCACATATAGCGCTGCCCAAGGCTTATTTTGTAATTGATGTAATAAGTGTTCGTCATGAGAAGCATCATGCTTCCCGTGAGCTCCTACCTCTTCTCCATGCGCATCATGATGTGTGGTTTCTGCACCATGTGCATCACCATGACCGTCGGAGTGACTAGCAACAATAGCTTTCGCTTCTTCTATAGTTCCTGGAGCAGACAAAAACCCAGCACCAATACCTAATAATCCAACTGCCATCAATATGAAGGAAGCAATTTTTAATTTGTTTGAAAACGTGTACATATCGTAATTATCTATGTATTATTTTATTAAATCTTGTTTCAATGTCATTACATACTCAGAAACTTGCCACATTTCTTTTGTATTCAATTGGGATGCATAAGAACCCATAGAATTTAAACCGTATTGTATGGTATGAAAAGTAGTACCTACAGTAACATTCCTAGCAGCGTCAGCATAACTTGGCACACCAAGAATCTTTTCTCTTTTTACTAAATTTCCTTGACCTTTTCCTTTTGTACCATGGCAAATTCCACAATAGATAGTATACAATTCTTTCCCTTTAGCTAAATTGACCTCAGATTGTAATGAATCTAATGGACTAAGATTTAATCTAGCAATTTCCTTACCTTCAATTGTATTTTCAATGCCATAAGGTATCCATCCCCTCGAGATTGTATTTTCTACTGGCTTCATTGCCTCCATACTATTTGGCAAAAAATCTACTTCACTATACGTCTCATAGCCAACAGATTCATACATGTTAGGCATATATTGATAATTAGGTTTACTCTTATCAGCACATGATGCGACTAATAGCACCATTCCTAATACAATTACTATGTTTCTAAAACTGTTCATATTTAATGACTGTTTTTTTCTGATATATTTATTTCTACTGCTCCTGTATTTGCCAACAACTCTTTCAATTCATTTTCGTTATTATGAATTTCAATCTCCATTAAAAAATGGTCATCCGTTGTTCTAACGTCTGGATTTTCTGCTTTCTTAAATGGCCACAATCTACTTCTAAGGTAAAAAGTTATAACCATTAAATGGGCTGCAAAAAATACAGTAAGTTCAAACATTATAGGAACAAAAGCAGGCATATTTTCTAAATAGCTAAAACTTGGTTTTCCACCAATATCCTGTGGCCAATCTTCTATCATGATAAAATTCATCATAGTAATGGCTACTGTTAAACCTACACAACCATATAAAAAAGCTGTAATAGCTAATCTTGTTGGTGCTAATCCCATTGCTTTATCCAACCCGTGTACTGGGAAAGGACAATACACTTCATCAATATGATGTTTTGCTGCTTTTACTTTCTTAACAGCAAGCATAAGCACATCATCATCATCATAATAAGCATGTAATACTTTAGACGCCATATATCTATTTATTTGAATTTAACTTATTGGCCTGACCAGCCCAATCATCTCTTTGTGCACGCCCAGGAAATGAGCCTGTAATAGAATCTAACAAATCGTACTCTTTCTCTGTCATTTTTCCAACTTGAGCAAAAGTGTAAATTCCTATTTCGTTTAAAGTAACTTCCATTTTTGGACCTATACCTTTCACTTTCTTTAAATCGTCTGCAGTTTCTGTTTCTGCATCAAAAACTCCAATAGTATCAAACAAAGCAGAAACTTGCTTTTCATCTACTTCTATAGTTTCATTAACAATTTCTTCTGTCACTGTTTCTGTAACTTCTGTATTTCCATTAATTTGATATAATGGTTTTCCTGAATCTCTTAATTTCTTATATTTTTCTCCAGAAGATTTTAAAATAGATTTTACCTCTGCCTGAGCAATTACAGGGAATGTTCTAGCATATAACAAGAACAATACAAAGAAGAATCCTATAGTACCTATAAATATTCCGATATCTACAAAAGTAGGAGAGAACATTGTCCAAGAAGATGGTAAATAATCTCTATGTAATGATGTTACAATAATTACAAAACGCTCAAACCACATTCCTATGTTCACAATAATAGAGATAAAGAAAGAGAACATAATACTTGTTCTTAATTTCTTAAACCACATAAATTGAGGAGAAAACACATTACAAGTCATCATGGACCAGTAAGCCCACCAGTAAGGACCTGTTGCCCTATTCAAGAACGCATATTGTTCGTATTCTACTCCAGAATACCATGCCATAAACAACTCCGTAATATAAGCACAACCTACAATAGAACCTGTTAACATAATTACAATGTTCATTAACTCTATATGCTGTACTGTAATATAAGCTTCTAAATGACAAACCTTTCTCATGATAATTAACAATGTATTTACCATTGCAAAACCAGAGAAAATTGCCCCTGCCACAAAATATGGAGGAAATATTGTAGTATGCCATCCCGGAATTACCGATGTAGCAAAATCAAAAGATACGATAGTATGCACAGAAAGTACTAATGGTGTTGCTAAACCAGCCAATACCAAAGAAACCTCTTCAAAACGCTGCCAATCTTTTGCTCTACCACTCCAACCGAAACTTAATAGTCCGTATATTTTCTTTTGAAAAGGAAGAATAGCTCTATCTCTTAGCATTGCAAAATCTGGTAATAAACCGGTCCACCAGAATACTAATGATACCGATAAATAGGTAGAAATTGCAAATACATCCCAAAGAAGAGGGGAATTAAAGTTTACCCATAGAGAACCAAACTGGTTAGGTATAGGTAAAACCCAGTAAGCCAACCAAGGACGCCCCATGTGAATAATAGGAAACAATCCCGCTTGAACTACAGAAAATATTGTCATAGCCTCAGCAGAACGGTTAATTGCCATTCTCCATTTTTGTCTAAACAATAATAATACTGCAGAAATTAATGTTCCTGCATGTCCGATACCTACCCACCATACAAAGTTGGTAATATCCCAAGCCCAGTTTACAGACTTATTAAGACCCCATGTTCCAATACCAGTTGAAACTGTATAAATAATACAACCTAATCCCCAAAGGAATGCTATCAATGCAATGGAAAAAACAATCCACCAATGCTTATTAGCTCTTCCCTCTACAGGAGCAGCAATATCCACTGTTACATCGTGATAGCCTTTATCTCCAACTACAAGGGCTTTTCTAATAGGTGCTTCGTAATGCGACGCCATAAACTTCTATTATAGTTACTTTCTTATTATTTTTTTATGCTTCGTTTGTGTTTCTTACCTGTACATGATAAAAAACGTTTGGCTTAGTCCCAACATGCTCCAACAAGTGATACATACGGTCATCCTCTTTTAAATGAGCCACTTTACTATCCTTATCATTTACATCTCCAAAAACAATTGCACCATCGCCACAAGCAGCAGAACAAGCAGTCTGGAATTCTCCATCCTCAATAACTCTACCATCTCTTTTGGCATCCAAAATAGTTTTTTGGGTTTTCTGAATACACATAGAACACTTCTCAATAACCCCTCTTGAACGTACATTCACATCCGGATTAAGAACCATTTTACCCAAATCATTATTCATATGATAATCAAACTCGTCATTATTATTATATAAGAACCAGTTAAACCTACGAACTTTATAAGGGCAGTTATTTGCACAATATCTTGTACCTACACATCTGTTATACGCCATTTGGTTTTGACCTTGACGCCCGTGCGATGTTGCAGCGACCGGACAAACAGTTTCACAAGGTGCATGATTACAATGCTGACACATTACAGGCTGAAAAGCTACTTGCGGATTAGCCGAAGGGTCTTCCAATTCCAAGAACCCACCTAAAGAGCCATTATCACCCGAAAGACCATCAAAACCAGCTTTCTTAGCATCATCTCCTTCAAAAGATTCCTCAGAAGAATAGTACCTATCAATACGCAACCAGTGCATATCTCTAGACTTTCTAACTTCTTCTTTACCTACTACAGGCACATTATTTTCTGCATGACAAGCTATAACACATGCACCACAACCAGTACATGCATTTAAATCTATAGACATATTAAAATGATGCCCAATAGATCTATCAAAACTTTCCCATAAATCTACAGACGTAGCCTCAACCTCTTGATGATCCAAAGAAACCATTGGTTGAGGATTCCACTCCTTATGATTTTTAGTATTAAATATCTCTAGAGTAGTTTCTTTAATAATATCTCCTCTTCCCATAAGCGTCTTATGCAATTGCACACAAGCAAACTCATGATCCTTAACACCTTGCACTTTTTCAATAGACACAGACTGAGTATTCTTAAAATCTTGATACAAAGGAAAAGCATTAACTCCTGTTTGCATCTCTTCTTTTAACCCAACTTTCTTACCATAACCCAAAGAAAAACCAATAGAACTCTTTGCCTGACCTGGCTGAACAACTACCGGCACTCTATCTACAACAACTCCATTAACAGTAAGTTTAGCATAACTACCATCCATACCACCATTTGCCACATTATAATTTTCCAAACCTAACGCCTCTGCATCTGCTTTAGAAACTGTAACATAATTATCCCAAGCTACTCTAGTAATTGGATCAGGAAATTCTTGCAACCAAGGGTTACTAGCTTGTTGCCCATCACCCATTCCTGTTTTAGAATACAATGTCAATTCAAACTCACCCTCACTAGTAGCTCCTGATAATGCCCTTACAGCAGCATCAATTGAATTTTTCTTTACCAGTAACTCCTCTTCTATTTCATCAGAAACAGAAATAGAAGCAACTTCCTGCAAAACTTCATCTTTAACCACAAAGACACCATCATGCAAAGCCAAATTCCAATCTGCACCATTTAAAACAGATGCAGTCCATGTTTCTTTTACATAATCATAATAAGTAGATTCACTACCCATCCAATTTAACAAGGAAGACTGAAACTGACGCGTATCAAACAATTCCTTTATAGCTGGTTGAATTAAACTATAATTGCCTTTCTTAATCTCCACATCACCCCAAGACTCTAAGTAATGATTAGCGGCAGCAGTATAGGTAGTAACTTCTGTAGTTTCATTCCAATTCGTCGCGTAAGCAACAGAAACATCAACCTTCTCAAT
The DNA here is from genome assembly GCF_947496775.1 of uncultured Maribacter sp. Classification (GTDB taxonomy): domain Bacteria; phylum Bacteroidota; class Bacteroidia; order Flavobacteriales; family Flavobacteriaceae; genus Maribacter_B. The sequence continues at coordinate 495,290 of NZ_CANMDU010000001.1, forward strand.
CCCAGATTTAAAAGCAGCAGAATTAGGCAATGAATACATTGGATTAACACCATCCATTACCAAAACACCAACTTTACCCGCATTCATATCTGCAACTAACTTATTAACTGCATTAACATTACCTTGTCTTACATACCTAGGAGCAACTGCATCATAAGCTCTACTTCCTAGCATTTCATTTATAGCAAGAACAACCGCCTGAGCATTCTCATCATCTAAACCTGTAACAACAACAGATCCTTTTTTATTTTTATTTATTAAAGCCGCCACACTATTAACCGCTTCTTCCGCATAAGCAGGTATTTCACCTGAAGCAGAAGTGCCAGCAAGCTTAGCGTATAATTTTGCCAAAGCTATTTTTTGTTGTGTCGGAGTTAAGGCCACACGTTTATCCGCATTTGCACCAGCTAAAGACATATTAGCCTCAAACTGCACATGCTTAGACATTTTCCCATTCTTTGGAATACGACCCTTAGAATAACCACTATTATAACCTCCACCTTGCCAATCTCCAATAAAATCAGCACCGAAAGAAACTATAACATCGGCTTTTTCAAAATCATAATCCGCTAAAGCCCTTTGCCCATATCTACTCTCAAAAGCATTTAAAGCAGCATCCTGCGAAATAGCATCATACACTACATGATTAACACTAGAATTAACCGTTTTAAATTGCTCCATTAATCTAGCTGTAGAAGGACTAGCGTATGTTTGCGTTAAAAAAACAGCTTGCTTACCCGTATCTTTCAACGCCTCTATCTTAGATTTAACATCTGCATTCAAGACACTCCACTCTACAGGCTCTCCACCCTTAGAAGCACCTTGCAATCTCGTACTATCATATAAAGATAAAACCGAAGCTTGCACTCTTGCGTTTGCAAAACCACCGACATTGGCATCCGTATTATTTTCAACCTTAATAGGCCTTCCCTCTCTAGTTTTTATTAATATACTAGCAAAATCAAAACCATTAGCAATAGTCGTAGCATAATAATTAGCCACCCCAGGAACAATATTTTCTGGTTGCACTACATAAGGAATAGTTTTTACCACCGGACCTTCGCAAGCCGCTAAAGAAGCAGCCGCAGTACTAAAACCAACATATTTTAGAAAATCCCTTCTATTGGTATTAGACTCAGATAAATTTTCTTTATCTCCTAAAAACTCATCAACAGGAATTTCCTCAACAAATTCATTCTGTTTTAGCGTCTCAACAATGGAATCGCTGGGATTTAACTCCGCTTCGTTTTTCCAATATTTTTTGTTTGATGCCATACTTTATATATGTAATTAGCTTCTTTTGATTAAATTAATAGTGACATTTTCCACATTCCAAACCACCCATCTGAGCAGCAGTAAGCTTATCAACACCATATTTTTTAGAAAGTTCAGAGTGTATTTTTTCATAATACGCATTCCCCTCAACTTTTACATTAGTTTCTCTATGACAATTAACACACCAGCCCATTGTTAATGGAGAATACTGGTACATAATTTCCATTTCCTCTACTGGCCCATGACAAGTCTGACATTCTACTCCAGCAACAGAAACATGCTGTGAGTGATTGAAGTACGCAAAATCAGGAAGATTATGAATACGAACCCACTCTACCGGTTTACTTTCTCCCGTGTAATTTTGATTTTCTTCATCCCAACCAACAGCCTTATATAGTTTTTTAATTTCTCCTGTATAAAACTCATTTGTATACCCATTTGCCAAATCCTCTGAAGAAGGCCCTTCAGCATTTCCTTTATACTCAAAAATAGACTTATGACAATTCATACAAACATTTAAAGCAGGTACACCAGAAGTCTTAGAAACCCTTGCAGAAGAATGACAATATTTACATTCGATTTTATTATCACCTGCATGCACTTTATGAGAAAAATGTATAGGCTGTATTGGAGCATAACCCTGATCCACACCCACTTGCATCATCCATCCATAAGCAAAATACGCACTACCCAACAACATTAACACAACTGTTACTAAAACCAAAAATTGATTCTGAGCAAAAGCTTTCCAAATAGGCAATCTCTTTTCTGCATTCTCCTGCTCCAAAGAAACCCCATTAGCCTCCGCAATACGTCTTAATGTTTTATTCACTAAGAACAACATCATGACCAAAAGACCAAAAACACAGGTTAGAGCACCCAATATTACCTCATTAGAAATTCCAGATGAAACACCTTGCGCCGCGGCAACACCTACACCTTCTGACGACTTCACTACAGGAGCAGCCGGAGCGGCCGCTGTATAAGCCAATATATTATCAATATCCGCATTAGACAATGTTGGAAAAGCCGTCATTGCAGCTTGATTAAACTCCGCATACACTTTATTAGCATAAGCATCACCCGACTTTATAAGTCCAGGGCTATTTTTAATCCAAGCATACAACCACTCTCTATCCAACCCTTCATCCTCAGAAAGACGCTCCTCCACTTTTTCCAAAGCAGGACCAGTCATTTTACGAGTTAAAGAGTGACAAGCTGCACAATTTTGATTAAACAACGCTTTTCCTTTCACAGGGTCACCTCCAGACGCATTTGCCTCGTCTTGAGCAAAAGCTGAAATAGAGAAAAGCAAGAAAAGCACTACACTGATATTTAGCACTTTAAAAATCTGATTGCGGTTTATAACCTTTTTCATATAATAGAATATTTCAATCGGAATTTATGGCATGATATTAGTCATTGTTATTTAAAATAACCACACCTCTACCTGAATTGATCGCAAAAATACAACATAGACTTTATTTTGAAAATGTTAAGGTATTTATAATTTGTAATTTATAACTATTCTAAATAAATAGAAAAAATCATGAAAATGACTTTTAAAATTTACATTTGCAAAGCTATAAAACGCATAAACACAATAAGATGAAAACATTACTAACAATAACAGCTTTTGCAGCATTTACAGCCTTTTCCCAAGCACAAGATGGACAAGTAACTATAAATCAAGACAATAAAATTGTTGAACTATTAGAGATATACAAGACTGCCACAAACAATGCCAACTACTATAGGATACAAGTTGGATTTGGCTCTTATGCTAAGGCTCAAAGAATTAAATCTAATGTAGAAATAGACTTCCCTGACCTTGTTTCTAAAATTGATTTTGACTCCCCTACTTACAGAGTAAGATTAGGTCGTTTTAAATCTAAATTAGTTGCTGAACGAAAATTTAAAGAAGTTAGAAAAAAATATCCCGAAGCGATATTACTAAAACCAAAAAAATCGACCAAATAGGTCGATTTTTTTATTTATAACATGAAGCTATTACCTTATTTTAACTTTTTCTTCACCGCTACTTCTTGGAAAGCTTCTACTACATCACCCTCCTTAATATCATTGTAGTTCTTAATTTGCAATCCACAATCATACCCTTTAGCAACTTCCTTAACATCATCCTTAAATCGTTTTAATGAAGCAAATTCCCCAGTATATATTACAACACCATCACGGATTAATCTAATATTAGAGTTTCTGAATATCTTCCCAGTAAGAACCATACAACCTGCAATAGTACCCACTTTTGATATTTTAAACGTTTCTCTTATTTCCGCTGTACCTGTAATCTCTTCTTTCATTTCCGGAGATAACATTCCTTCCATTGCATCCTTAAGATCATTAATAGCCGCATAAATAATAGAGTACATTCTAATATCTATTTCTTCTTTTTCCGCAACCGCTCTAGCATTACCCATTGGACGCACATTAAATCCAATAATTACAGCATCAGAAGCAGAAGCCAACAATACATCAGATTCCGTTATCGGACCAACACCCTTGTGAATAATATTCACCTGAATTTCATCTGTAGACAATTTCTGGAAAGAATCCGTAAGCGCTTCAACAGAACCATCCACATCCCCTTTAAGGATAATATTAAGCTCCTTAAAGTCCCCAAGAGCAATTCTTCTTCCTATTTCATCAAGAGTTATATGTCTTTGTGTTCTTACAGATTGCTCACGCTGCAATTGAGAACGTCTTGTCGCAATTTGTTTCGCCTCACGCTCATCTTCTAGAACGTTAAATTTATCACCTGCCTGAGGAGCACCATCTAAACCGAGTATAGAAATTGGTGTTGATGGACCAGCTTCTTTAATACTATTCCCTCTTTCATCGTGCATTGCCTTAATCTTACCACTAGTGGTACCCGCCAAGACATAATCCCCAATTTTCAAAGTACCCGCTTGTACTAATATAGTAGAGACATAACCTTTACCTTTATCTAGAAATGCTTCAACCACAGTACCTACAGCTAGTTTTTCAGGATTAGCCTTCAATTCTAGCAATTCAGCTTCTAACAGTACTTTTTCCAAAAGCTCTTTTACACCCTCTCCAGTTTTAGCAGAAATATCATGAGATTGTATTTTACCACCCCAATCTTCTACTAACAAGTTCATTTGCGCAAGACCTTCCTTAATCTTATCCGGATTAGCCGTTGGCCTATCTATTTTGTTAATCGCGAACACAATTGGAACACCAGCTGCCTGCGCATGACTAATTGCTTCTTTTGTTTGTGGCATTATATCATCATCCGCTGCCACTACAATTATAGCTATATCCGTTACTTGAGCACCTCTAGCACGCATAGCCGTAAACGCTTCGTGACCAGGCGTATCTAAAAATGCTATTTTCTGCCCATCTTCTAAAGTTACACCATAAGCACCAATATGCTGTGTAATTCCTCCACTCTCTCCTGCAATAACATTTTCTTTACGTATATGATCCAGCAAAGAAGTTTTACCGTGATCCACATGCCCCATTACTGTAACAATAGGCGCTCTTGATTTTAAATCTTCTGGAGCGTCCTCTTCCTCTACAATACTCTCCTCAATATCTGCAGTAATAAACTCTACCTCATAACCAAACTCATCCGCTACAATAGATAATGTTTCTGCATCTAATCTTTGGTTCATGGTAACCATAATCCCCAAGGACATACAAGCAGAAATTATTTCCGTTGTACCAACCTCCATCATAGTAGCCACTTCACTTGCCGTAACAAATTCTGTAACCTTTAGAATTTTACTTTCTAATTCTTGTTTCTCTAAATCTTTCTCTGTTTGCTGACGGTGTTGATCCCTCTTATCTCTTCTATACTTAGCTCCTTTTCCTTTTTTAGATTTACCCTGAAGTTTCTCTAAAGTCTCACGTACTTGCTTTTGTACATCTTCTTCTGTAGGCTCCACTTTAGCAACTTGACCAAAACGCTTACCTCCTTTATTAGGACCATTATTTCCTCTTGGACCAGTACCTCTAGCTCCTGGTCTTGCAGGACCTCTACCCGGAGCAGATCCTCCTCCATTGTTATTACTTACTATTCTTCTTCTGCGTTTTTTCTTATCTCCACCCGCATTAGAATCTTTAGTTTCTTCTTTTTTCTTTTTAGGCTTCTGAAACTTAGACAAGTCAATTTTAGCTCCTGTAATTTTAGGGCCACTCAACTTCTTATACTGGGTAGTTAATGTTTCATTTTCCGGAGTTTTTTCCTCTTGCTCAGAAACCTCCTCTTTCTTCTCGTCTTTTTCCCCTTCAACCGGAACAACAACTGGCTCCTTATCTTCTACCTCTTTTTTAACCTCAACTTTCTCATTAGTCTTTTCTTCCTCCTCCTTTACAGGTGCTTGAGAAACAACTTTAGGCGCTTTAACCTTAGGCACTTCAGCCCTAAATTCTACCTTCTCCGGAACAACAGGTTTTTCCTTCACTTTTTCCTGAACTACAGGGGCTTTAACTTCTTCAGCCGGCTTTACATCCTCAGACTCCTTTTTCTTAGGGTTTAAATCTATTTTACCAACAGTTTTAGGCCCTGAAAGCTCTACTTTAGCTTTTATTATGCGTTCCGAAGAAGCTGCTCTTTTCTCACGAACCAACCTTCTTTCTTCTTGCTCCTGTTCTAATTGAACTCGAATCGCCTCTTTCTCTTTTCTCTTTTCTTCTCCAACTTCTTTAGACGCAACCTTTTTACTCATGTCCGTCTGGAATTCATCCAAAAGGACTTGATACACCTCATCAGATATTTTCGTTGTAGGCCTAGCCTCTACAGTATGCCCTTTTGTAGCAAGGTGATCTACTGCCCTATCCAATGAAATATTAAGTTCGCGAAGAACTTTATTAAGTCTTATTTTTGCATTGTCTGCCATAAATACTGATTCCCGTTCTTAAAAATTACTGCTAATATATAGTTAATCTTCTAATTCTTCTTTTAGAATGCGAACAACTTCTACAATTGTTTCTTCTTCTAAATCAGTTCTTTTAACTAGATCACTAACATCTTGCTCTAAAACACTTCTTGCAGTGTCCATCCCAATCTTCTTGAATTCTTCAATAATCCAAGCATCGATTTCATCTGAAAATTCCGTCAACTCAACATCTTCCTCAACTCCTTCTCTAAATACATCTATCTCATAGCCAGTCAATTGACCTGCTAATCGAATATTATGACCTCCTCTTCCTATAGCCTTAGAAACCTCTTCTGGCCTTAGGTACACTTGAGCAGTCATCTTTTCATCATTAAGTTTCACTGAAGATACTCTTGCAGGACTCAATGCTCTTGTTACCAACAATTGCGGATTACTTGTCCAGTTGATAACATCTATATTTTCATTTCCCAGCTCTCTTACTATACCATGAATACGAGAACCTTTCATACCCACACATGCCCCTACTGGATCAATACGATCATCATAAGAATCTACAGCAACTTTTGCTTTTTCACCAGGAATACGAACTGCTTTTTTAACCGTAATTAAACCATCAAAAACTTCCGGTATCTCTTGGAAGAACAATTGCTCCAAAAATTTAGGAGAACTTCTAGACATAATTATAGTAGGCTTACTTCCTTTTAACTCTACACTTTCAATTATTCCACGAACGTTATCTCCTTTACGGAAAAAATCCGAAGGAATCTGTCTGTCTTTCGGTAAAATTATTTCATTCCCCTCATCATCTAACATTATAATAGCTTTATGTCTTATATGATGAACTTCAGCCGTATAAATTTCTCCTTCTAAATCTTTAAATTGCTTATATATAGTAGTATTATCGTGCTCATGGATTTTTGAGATAAGATTTTGACGCAATGCCAATATAGCTCTTCTTCCCAAATCTATCAGTTTCACTTCTTCTGAAACATCTTCTCCCACCTCAAAATCTGGTTCAATCTTACGAGCTTCAGTTAAGGATATTTCTTCATTAGGCTCTTCTACCTCACCATCCTCAACTACGATTCTATTTCTCCAAATTTCTAAATCTCCTTTATCTGGATTTATAATAATGTCAAAGTTATCATCCGAACCGAATTTCTTTTTCAGAGCGTTTCTAAAAACATCCTCTAAAATCGCCATAAGCGTAACTCGGTCGATAAATTTATCATCTTTAAATTCCGAGAAAGATTCAATCAGCGCAATATTTTCCATTTTTACCTATCTATTAAAATTTTAATACAACTTTTGCTTTCTTAATTTCAGAAAAAGGTATTTCAACTTTTTTCTGAACTGTCACTTTACCTTTACCTATTGGTTTAGGCTCTCTTGCCTTCCACTCCAGAGTAATAGATTCTTCACTTGCTTCCGTTAAATTACCCTCATAAGAAATACTCTCTGTATCCACTTCTACTTTTCTACCTACATTCTTCTTATACTGTCTTGGCAATACTAATGGCGAAGCCGCTCCTGCCGAAGCTACTTCTAAAGAAAAATCCTCCTCTTCCCTATCCAAATTATGCTCTATTGCCCTACTAACTCTTACACAATCTTTTACCGTAACACCGTTATCACCATCGATAACAACATTAATTTTATTATCCATTGTAATTGTAAAATCTATTAAAAAAATAGACTCATCTTCTTGCAAAGCAACTTCTAATAATTCTTTTACTCTATGTTTGAGCATAATTTTAAGTAATAAAAGAGGGGACAAAATGTCCCCTCATGAATACTTTATATCCTTTCAGTTTCGCAAATATACAATATTTTTGTTTTCTACAATGGACTATTACTAGTAATAAGTACCTAAAAACATGATAAACAATAAAAAATTGTAAAATCATTCCTTTTTCTACATATTTTTTATTCCTTTTTCTATTTTAGAAACATTATTTTTAGACATTCAACAAAAAAACCTAAAGACTTAGTTCATGGAAATATTCTCTTCTTACAATCTTATTATAGGCGCTTCCATTATTGTAGTTCTTTCTTTTTGGTTTAATGGAATATCCAAAAAAACCAATATTCCCTCTGTACTAATGCTTATTGTATTAGGTATAATACTACAATATGTTTTAAAATATTTTATTGCAGATTTACCTAATTTCGATGGAGCTCTAGAGCTCCTAGGTATTGTAGGACTTATAATGATTGTATTAGAAGCCGCCCTAGAACTAGAGTTAAAAAAGAGCAAGATTATACCCATCCTTAAAGCAATGGCTATTGCACTAATAGGACTAATAGGATCCGCCTACGTCGCTGCTTTAATTTTACATTATTTTATCCCTAATATGAGTATGCAATCTGCTTGGCTATACGCAACCCCTCTTTCTATTCTCTCAAGTGCTATTATTATTCCAAGCGTTAGTGGCCTAAGTGCCCAAAAAAAAGAGTTTCACATATACGAAAGCACTTTCTCTGACATTATGGGAATAATGATGTTCTACTTTTTAATAGGAGGACTAAACCCTGCCGAAGATTCTGGAGTAGCTGGTTTCGCAGGTAATATTGCCCTAACCATAGGAATTGCTCTTATAGCAAGTTACGCTATTATACTTATTTTTCAGCGCATAAAAAGCCAAGCAAAGCAATTTTTGCTTATCGCAGTACTACTACTTCTTTATGCTATTGGAAAAAAAATGCACTTATCATCTTTAATAATAATTCTCATATTCGGTTTAGTAATCGCCAATGTAAAACTCTTTTTTCCCGGCAAAACAAAAATCTTTTTAGAAAGCGAAAAAATACACCAAATATACCATGAATTACATATAATAACTTTAGAAACTGCTTTTGTGGTTCGTACTTTTTTCTTTGTAATATTTGGCATCACTATTGTTCTTTCCTCCTTATTTAACCTAACCGTAGTTTTTGTTAGCCTCCTCATTATAGCCTCGATTTACCTAATTCGCTTTTTAATCCTTAAAATATTCTTTGGAAAAGACATTCTGCCGCAATTGTTTATTGCTCCAAGAGGATTAATTACTGTTCTTTTGTTTTATGCAATACCTAAAGAGGCACAAGTGGCAACTTTTGAATCTGGTATTCTCCTTTTTGTAATTATTGCCACAAGTCTTGTTATGACATGGGCAATGATTAAAGACAAACGAAAAATGAATACTCCCCTGGATGAGATTGATGAAGAAATGCGCGAAAGAAATGAAGCAGAAGATATGCTCCATGAAAAGCAAAACGAACTAGACCAATCCCCAGAAACAAATAAAGACCCGACCAACAATGCTACAGAAGAAGACAACCAAATCTTAGATAAATAACAATTTCATTCTACCACATTAAATGCAACCTGATAATTTCACAACTTCCTTTTTTGGCATTGGCATTCAAAATGGAAAAACTCCAGAAAACCTTGGGGTTCTTTGGAGAACAGCACAAAACTTGGGCGCTAGTTTTATTTTCACCATAGGAAAACGATACGCGAATCAAGCCTGCGACACCCATAATGCAATAAAATCTTTACCATATTATCACTATAAAAATTTTGAAGCTTTTTTTGAACACCTCCCTAAAGGTGTAAGAATAGTAGGTATAGAAAAAACAGATAAAGCAGAAAGCCTAGAGACATTTTCTCATCCAAAACGCTGTGTTTATCTTTTAGGAGCGGAAGATAATGGATTAACATTGGAAGCTATAGAACGCTCTCATTTTTTAGTGCAATTTAATTCCCAATACAGTCTTAATGTTGCCGTAGCAGGGAGTATTGTACTATATGACAGAAGCAGGAACAAACCAATGCAGTAAACACCAGAAACAACCCCTATTAACTTTAAAATTATAGCAATAAAAAATCCCAACATCTAGGATGTTGGGATTAAACCTTAAACTTTAGTTGGCCCACAAGGACTCGAACCTTGAATGACGGTACCAAAAACCGGAGTGTTGCCAATTACACCATGGGCCAATAGTTATTAAGAGCGTGCAAATTTAAAACAAACTTTCATTTGCGCAAGCATTTTTTAAAGAATAATTTAAAAATACGAAAAAAGCCTGTTAAAGGTTTATCAAAATTATTCCTTTGTATCTATATAAATTAGTAAATTCGCTCATCAGGTAAAACTTCAAATTACATGTTTTCTAAGAACTTTAAAAAATGGGACACCATCCTAGGATGGGCAGTTTTCTTCATAGCGCTTATTACTTATTCATTAACCGTAGAGCCAACTAGTAGTTTCTGGGATGCAGGGGAATATATTGCCACATCTGCAAAATTACAAGTAGGCCACCCACCAGGAGCTCCTTTATTACAGATGATAGGGGCATTTTTTGCCATGTTCGCTTTTGAACCTGAACAAGTAGCACGTATGGTAAATTTCGTGTCTGGTGCATCTAGTGCGTTTACTATTCTTTTTATGTTTTGGACTATTACAAACCTTACAAAAAAACTAATAGATAAAGACGAAAAATTTACAAACAGCAAAGCTATTGCTGTTCTAGGAAGCGGAATTGTTGGAGCGTTAACTTTTACTTTTTCTGATAGTTTTTGGTTCAATGCTGTTGAAACCGAAGTGTACTCTATGGCAAGTTTTATAATGGCTTTATTACTATGGATGGGCCTTAAATGGACAGATAATTTAAATACCCCAAGAGGAAACAAATGGATTATCTTAATTTCTTTCGTAGTAGGCTTAACATTCGGTATACAATTTATGGGGTTTTTAGCTATACCAACCATTGGATTGCTGTACTATTTTAAAAAATACAAAAAGACTACAGTAAAGAACTTTCTAATTGCCAATATCGCCGTTATAGCAGTGCTAATGCTTGTATACAAATTTTCTCTTACGTATGTTTTAAAGATATTTGGCTGGGGAGAAGTTTTCTTTGTAAATAATATTGGGCTTCCTTTTAACTCGGGATCTATAATAATTGGCCTTCTTTTTATTGGAGCGTTCTATTTTGGACTAAATTATACTAGAAAAAATAATTTTAAAAGTGCTAACACAATTGTACTATGTCTTTTGTTTTTATTCTTAGGTTTTTCATCTTGGATTATGCTTCCTATTAGAGCAAATGCTAATGTTGTAATTAATGAAAATAACCCTTCAGATGCTAGATCCCTACTCGCATATTACAATAGAGAACAATACCCAGGTGTAGACAGCCCCTTCTACGGCGCGTATTATTCCGACGCTTTTGCAGACGCTGGACCAGAAAGAGATGAAAAACCTAAGTACGAAAAAGATTTTACCACAGGTAAATATATTATAGTAAATCATTTTAAAGATGCCTTACCGGGCCCTAACGAAAAACATTTAGGCCTTTTACCTCGTATGTGGAGTACACAACATGCCGAAAATTACATGCGCTATTTTGGTCCGTTGGACTTTAAAATGACCAAATCTAATGATGAACTAAGAGAAGCAGTTTATCAAGTTAAAAGCGGTATTAAGAGCGGCGAAATAGACACCGAACAATACATTAGCTTTTTGAGAAGGTTTAGCGATTACATAGAAGTACAACCTCCTACCTTATGGCAAAACATAAAATATATGGTAGAGTTTCAATTCAACTATATGTACATGCGTTATTTTATGTGGAATTTTGCAGGTAAGCAAAATGACATTCAAGGACGTTATAATGAAAATGGAAATTGGATTAGCGGTTTTACCCCTATAGATAGTTGGCGACTTGGAAGTCAAGAAAATCTTCCAAGTGACGTACTAAATAATAAAGGAAGGAACACCTATTTCTTTTTACCATTATTCTTAGGTATTATTGGTTTGTTTTTTCAGATTTCTAAAAACCCAAAACACTTTTGGGCGTTACTAGTCTTTTTCCTTTTTACAGGTTTAGCAATTCAATTTTACACGAACCCATATATATTTCAACCTCGAGAAAGAGATTATTCCTTGGTAGGTTCTTTCTACATTTTTGCAATTTGGATAGGAATTGGTGTTTATGGCTTGTTTAATGAGTTTAAAAAATGGATTCAACCAAAAATTATAGCTCCAGTAATTACCCTTATATGCCTATTAGCAGTTCCTTCTCTTATGGCTTACCAAAACTGGGACGACCATGACCGCTCTGGGAAATATACAGCGCAATCTTCTGCTAAAGCTTATCTCGACTCTTGTCAAAAAGACGCAGGCTCTATATTATTTACTATTGGAGACAATGACACTTTTCCTTTATGGTATGCTCAAGAAATAGAAAACTATCGTACCGATGTTAGAGTTATTTGCACTAGCCTTTTTGAAACAGATTGGTACGTAGATCAAATGAAAAGAAAAGCGTATGAAAGCGAAGCTATACCGTCGCAAATTACACACGAAAAATATCGATGGGGGTCTAGAGATGTATTATATCACCAAGGCATTACTGAAAACAGATGGCCTCTTAAAGATTTTATTAATTGGATAGACAGCGACAAACCAAGAACAAAATTAAAATACATACTACAACAACAAGGCGGAGACATTAACGAATACTCTAAAAATACGCAGAGTATAGTATACTACCCTACAAATAAAATACGTATTCCTGTAAATAAGAAAAATGCTATAGAATATGGCATAGTCAAAGCGAAAGACTCTTCTTTAATGGTCGACTTCATAGATATAGACTTACCTTCTGCCATCACCAAAAAGAGCATGATGATGCTAGATATTTTAGCAAATAACGATTGGAAAAGACCTATATACTTTTCTGGCGGTAGTTTTGATGATGCTGAATTTATATGGATGAAAGATTACTTGCAGTTAGATGGTCTCGCCTACAAACTAGTACCTATTAAAACAGAAAGACAAAACTCTTTTGACATGGGCCGTATTGACACCGATGTAATGTACAAGATTGTAAAAGGATGGGATTGGGGTAATTCTGGAGCAGACATTTACCATGATACGCAAACTCGTATTCAAGGATTATCTTTCCGCGGCAATTTAGCACGTCTTATGGAAGCTTTAATTAAAGAAAATAAAATTGACAAAGCAAAAGAAATTATAGACCTTTCTATAACACAAATGCCTGTGGACTATTTTGGTTATTATACTTTCGTAGAACCATTTGTAGATGGTTATTATAAAGTTGGAGAAACCACAAAAGCAAGAGACTTATTCAACAAATTAAAAACAAAGTACCAAGAACGTCTTAATTATTATGCAAACACCACTTTAGATGAGCAGTACAGTAAAATTGATGAAATTATTACCGACATGGAGGCTTATAGAAGAAATATTGATATTCTAATTTCTAACAATGATCGTGAGATGGCCGAAAAGGAAACTTTAATATTCAATGAATATATAGATAAATTTCAGCATTTTTATAAAGACGACATCCTAGAAGAACCTACTGCAGAGCCAACTACTAATCCTGATTTAAAAGATACCGTAACTATAAAAGACACTACACTCTCCGCAGTATCTGAATAACAATATAACTAGAACGTAAAAAAGCAAGGTATTTTAAAAAATACCTTGCTTTTTTATTAGAAGAAAATCTAAATATTATTATACGTATTCATTTAAGATACCAATCAAGGTATTAGCATCTTGTTCTCCACTTTGACGCCAAACCATTTCCCCTTTTTTATAAATCATTAAAGTAGGAAGCCCCTTTACTCTTAGAGCCTGCGAAAGCTCTTTATTTTTATCTACATCAATTTTTATTACCTTTCCTTTATCTCCTAAGGCCGCGGCCACATCTCTTAACACAGCATGCATGGCAGTAGAATGATCGTTCCATTCCGCATAAAAATCTAACAATACAGGAACATTCAAATCTATTAATTCACCAAATTTAGACATATAAATAACTTTGCATTATTTTTCAAAAGTAAGAAAAATTGTTAAAATAAGAATACAACACACCTAATTGCAGCTAAACCAATAGGTTAAATTCATGTTAAGGATTTCTTTTTAAGTGTAATTACAGTTATTTCTGGCCAAATACCAACTCTTCCTGGGTACCCCAAAAACCCAAATCCTCGATTTACATTTATAAATTGCCCCATCTCTTTGTATATGCCGGCCCAATACTTATAACGCCATTTAACAGGACTCCATTTAAACCATCCTGGAATTTCAATACCAAATTGCATTCCATGGGTATGTCCGCTTAATGTTAAATGATAATGATAAGGGTCATCAACAACCTTTTGCTCCCAATGTGAAGGATCATGACTCATTAATATCTTAAAGTCTTCTCTCTTAATTTTAGAAGCTGCCTTACTTAGATCTCCAGCTTTTTTAAAACCACCTTTACCCCAATTCTCCACTCCAACTAACGCTATTTGATCACTTCCCTTAACTAAATACCTACTATCATTTAACAAAAGATCAAAGCCCATTTCTTTTTGTACATCTTTTAAATTTTTAAGATTCTTCTCCTTAGCCTCTTTAGAAGGCCAGTTTACATAATCCCCATAATCATGATTTCCTAAAACCGAAAACTTTCCGTCTTTAGCCTCTAAAGTTGCGAAAAGGTCCTTCCAAGGGTACATTTCTTCTGCCTTATTATTTACCATATCCCCCGTAAACAATAAAACATCACTCTTTTGTTTATTAATTAAGTCTATTGCATATTCAATTTTCTTTCGATCATCAAAACTACCGCTATGCACATCAGAAATTTGAGTAATTTGATACCCGTCAAAAGCATCTGGTAAATCATCGTACTCTAAATCATATTTTAACACTTTAAAATTATACTTACCCTTATACATACCATAAAGTAACGCCCCAAACGGAATAGCAGCCATTCCTAAAGCTAATTTGCTTAAAAACTTCCTCCTATCTGGCATAGCAAAAGATTTAGTTTCCCCATAAAACTTAGTATACGTTGCTATAAAAAAACGAATTATATCTTCCGAAAAAAGAAAAATAACAGCAACCAAATTAAACACCAAGAGCATCACAAAAAATGTAAAGGCATATGTTTTATTTCTTGTTAAAGCACGACCTGTATCTACTATCGTAAATTGATAAAAAAGATTACATAAGACCAACAAAGACAAACCAACATATATATACACCAACCAAGGGTTTTTCGTAATAGTCTTCACCCCTTGTAAAACATAGGCCCCTAAACCAACATATAGAATTGTAAAAATTATCAAACGCAACATCATTCTTGTTTTTTTATGCAAATGTATTTGTTTACTCTACCTTTTTTAAACATTTACCTTTTATTTAACGCTATCCACCAATGCTCTAATGACTTCGAAATCCGTTTCAACGGTAACGGCATCTCTTAAAAAACTAGAAGAGTACATAGAGGTTTTAGTCGATAATATTTCTCTTTCCTTAAGTTGGACTCCAGAAAGATGCACAAAGGAAAAACTCTTTTCAACAAACGATCCAATATTAGAAGAATTAATTCCTCCTCCGGGCATAATAACGCAGTTTTTTGCAATATTTTTCAACTCTTGCAAAAGCCTAATACCTCCCAAGGCTTTTTTTTGCTGTCCGGAAGTCAACACATAATCTACTCCTAATTTTTCTAATTGCTGCAGTGCTTTTTTAGGATTATCTACCCAGTCAAAAGCCCTATGAAATGTAAAGTTTATACCATTAGATTCTTGAATCAAAATTGCAGTTCTTTCTATATCTATTTTAAAATTTTCAGTTAACACACCCGAGACTACACCATCGAAACCTAAGTCCACGCATAATTTAATATTACTTCTCATTATCTGAAACTCCGAATCTGAATATGTAAAATCTCCACTCCTAGGTCTAATAAGAACATGTACAGGAATTGACACTTGCTCTTTTACACTTTTTAAAAGGCCGTAAGATGGCGTAACACCACCTAAACCAAGCTCCATACAAAGCTCAATTCTATCGGCTCCAGCTTTTTCGGCATTTAATGCCGATTGTAAAGAATTAGCACAAACTTCAATTTTCATTTTCTTATATTTAAAACTCTAAATTAACCAACAGAGCTCCATGAAAAGAAGAAAATTTCTAAAAAATTCAACTTTAAGCACTGCCAGTATTTTATCTGCTTCCGTATTAACATCTTGTAAGGAACAGAAAACCCTTAAGGATACAAAAAATATCGCTTCTATTAAGCCGATTGCTATTTGCACATGGAACTTTTTAAATGCCACGACGAAGGCCTGGGAAGTATTAAATAATGGAGGTAGCTCTTTAGATGCGGTGCAGCAAGGAGTAATGGTTGAAGAAGCAGATATAAACAACCAAACTGTAGGCCTAGGAGGAAGACCTGACCGAGACGGCAATGTTACTTTAGATTCTTGTATTATGGACAAAGATGGTAATTGCGGTTCTGTTGCTTACCTACAAAATATTGCCAGCCCTGTTTCTGTAGCCCGTAAAGTAATGGAAGACACCCCCCATGTTATGCTTGCAGGAAAAGGTGCAGAGAAGTTTGCTTATGAAAAAGGGTTTCAGAAAACCAATCTACTAACCGAACAATCTAAAAAAGAATGGTTAGAATGGAAAAAAAAATCGGAATACAAACCAATTATTAATATTGAAAACCATGACACTATTGGCATGCTTGCCATAGACAAAAATGGGGACATTTCTGGCGCTTGCACTACTAGCGGTATGGCTTATAAAATTGGAGGTCGTGTTGGTGATTCCCCCATTATTGGAGCAGGACTTTTTGTAGACAATGAAATTGGAGCAGCAACAGCAACAGGTGTTGGCGAGGAAGTAATAAGAACAGTAGGTAGTTTTTTAATTGTAGAACTTATGCGACAAGGAAAAACACCGCAAGAAGCTTGCGAAGAAGGTGTAAAAAGGATTGTTTCAAAAAACAAAGACAACACCAATTTTCAAATAGGATTTATTGCTATCAATAAAAAAGGAGAAACAGGAAGTTACTGTATTCATCCTGGATTTACATATAGATCCTACTCTAAAAAAGGACATATAAACATCCCTTCGGATTCCTATATAAAGAACTAGAATATTTTAACCACTTAATTTTAAAAAGGAAACTATATATTTTATTCATTAACACATTAATTCGTAGTTTTGAAATTCTACAATAACAACACTAATGGCTGAACAAAAAAGACTTTTTTTACTCGATGCGTTTGCATTAATTTTTAGAGGATATTACGCTCTTATAAAAAACCCAAGAATTAATTCTAAAGGAATGGACACGTCTGCCATAATGGGATTTATGAATTCTCTATTAGATGTTATCCGAAGAGAAAAACCCGATTACTTAGCGGTTTGTTTTGACAAAGGTGGTAGTGTAGACAGAAAAGAAATATTTCCTGAATACAAGGCAAATAGAGACGAAACTCCAGATGCAATTCGTATAGCTGTTCCTTATATTCAAGATATCTTAAAAGCCATGGATATACCTGTAGTTGTTTTAGAAGGATATGAAGCCGATGATATAATAGGAACGTTAGCAAAACAAGCAGAAAAGGAAGACTATAAAGTATATATGGTTACTCCGGATAAGGATTTTGGACAATTAGTATCCGAGAATATATTTATGTATCGCCCAGCACGTATGGGTAACGGTATAGAAATCTGGGGAATTCCAGAAATACAAAAACGTTTTGGCGTGCAACGTCCTGATCAAGTCATAGACTATTTGGGCATGATGGGAGATGCTAGTGACAATATCCCCGGACTGCCAGGTGTTGGAGACAAAACCGCAAAAAAATTCATTGAACAGTTCGATTCTATGGAAGGCCTTTTAGCAAATACAGATAAGCTTAAAGGTAAAATGAAAGAAAAAGTAGAAGCAAACGGAGAACTCGGTTTACTTTCTAAAAAACTAGCCACAATTGACATTCATTGTGATGTAACTTTTAAAGCCGATGATTACAAACTCTCTACCCCTAATAGTGAAAAAGTCCAAGAAATTTTCGAAGAGCTTGAGTTTAGAAGACTAAGAGAACAATTCTTAAAGTTATTTGCTCCGCAGCCAAATGAAATTCCTAAAGAAGTAAGCCCTAATACTAAAAAAGAAAATTCTAAAAAAGCTTCACCAGCGGGGGAAGGACAATTTTCCCTTTTCGGTGGAGACGGAGAATCTCCTGCAACTCTAGAAGTTGTTTCTAGCAGAAAAACAATTAAAGATATTGCTCATGCCTATCAAAGCATAGCACCAGGAATGGCGATGAAACTTTTTGTGCAAAACCTCATGAAACAAACATCTGTTTGTTTTGATACGGAAACCACAGGATTAAACCCATTAACTGCAGAATTAGTTGGCATTGCCTTTTCGTGGCAGGCTACTAAAGGGTTTTATATACCTTTTCCAGAAGAAAAAGAAGAGGCCCAAAATCTTATAGAACAACTACGCCCTTTCTTCGAAGCAGAAAACATTGAAAAAATAGGTCAAAACTTAAAGTACGATATCAAGGTACTACGCAAATACCAAATAAAAGTAAAAGGTCCATGTTTTGATACCATGTTAGCGCATTATTTAATTAATCCGGATATGCGCCATAACATGGATGTTCTTTCAGAAACCTATTTAAATTACACTCCTGTTTCTATAACAGAATTAATTGGTAAAAAAGGAAAGAACCAACTTTCTATGCGAGATGTTCCTTTAGATAAGCAAACAGAATATGCTGTTGAAGATGCAGACATTACTTACCAACTAGCACAACACTTTAAACCAGAGTTAGCAGAAGCCAAAACAGATGGCTTATTTAAAGATATTGAAATTCCACTTCTCCACGTACTTGCCGAAATGGAATTAGAAGGTATCAATTTAGACAAAGTATTTTTAAATTCTCTATCGGAAGACTTAAATTCAGATATAGAAAATCTTGTTGCCAAAATATATGAAGCCGCTGGTGAAGAGTTTAACATAGCCTCTCCGAAGCAATTAGGTGAAATACTATTTAACAAACTAAAACTAGTAGACAAGCCAAAAAAGACAAAAACAGGTCAGTTTTCCACGGCAGAAGATGTGCTTTCTTATTTAGCAAAGGACCATGAGATTATTCAAAATGTTTTAAACTATAGAGGACTTGCTAAATTAAAAAGCACCTATGTAGATGCCCTTCCGGAACAAATTGAAGAAAGTACTGGACGTGTTCATACAGACTATATGCAAACAGTTGCTGCAACAGGGAGATTAAGTAGCAACAATCCAAACTTACAAAATATTCCTATCCGAACAGAAAGAGGTAGACAAGTACGTAAAGCTTTTATTCCGAGAAGTGATGAATACACATTATTGGCTGCTGATTACTCTCAGATTGAACTTCGTATAATTGCCGCTTTAAGTGAAGAAACTACAATGATTGAAGCTTTTAAAAATGGAGAAGATATTCATGCCTCTACTGCCTCTAAAGTTTTTAATGTTCCAATAGAAGAAGTAACCCGAGAGCAACGTAGCAATGCAAAAACAGTAAATTTTGGGATCATATATGGTGTTTCTGCTTTTGGATTAAGCAACCAAACAGACTTGTCTAGAGGAGAAGCCAAAGAACTTATAGATACGTATTACAAAACATACCCAAAACTTCGTAATTATATGAGCGAGCAAGTAAACTTTGCTCGTGATAATGGCTATGTACAAACCGTTTTAGGTCGACGTAGGTATTTAAAAGATATTAATGGTAATAATGCTATTGTTCGTGGAGCAGCAGAACGTAATGCTGTGAATGCTCCAATTCAAGGAAGTGCTGCAGATATCATAAAAATTGCTATGATAAATATTCATAAAAAATTAGAACAGGGTACGTACCAATCTAAAATGCTTTTACAAGTGCATGATGAACTAGTTTTTGATGTTTACAAACCAGAACTAGAAGAGCTACAGACTTTAATTAAAGTAGAAATGGAAAATGCATATAAAATTGCTGTTCCATTAGATGTAGAAGTTGGCTTAGGGGATAATTGGCTGGAAGCCCATTAAACACCAACTGTTAAATAATAGTCAAAATTGATATTCGTAACGCTATAATTCTCATTATAGCGTTATTGTTTATATAGAAGACTATAGTATGAAAAGGCTCCTTTTTACATTATTTACAACATTCATATTTAGTGTTGCAATTACTGCTCAATCTAATGGAATAAGCAAAGACATTAAAAAAACTACGTTAAAGGTTTTTCCAAACCCTGCAAAGAACATTGTTAATGTACTAGGGTTAAAGAACTCCCACACCTCTAGCATTACCATCCTTGATTCATATGGAAACATTGTTCTACGACATACGTGGGAGATAAAAAATAACGCCCTTAACATACCTATACCCTCTCTTTCTACAGGAATTTACGTAATTAGCATTCACTCCAAAGAACAACAACTTCAAACTAAATTTTATAAAAAATAAAACAAAAAAAACCACTTAGAGTTTACTAAGTGGCTTTTTATATACTATAATTGAATTTACTATTTCTTATTAAAGATTAATTCTCCCTTAACATTAAAATTTGGAAGATCCAATCCTTCTGCATCTACAGTCATTACATCACCATCTATGGAAGCATTAGCACTAATATCATCCCCATTTTTATCTTTAAATTTAATTACCCCGTCTATATAAGTATACGTTGTTGTTTCTGTATCTTTTTCTGTTGGGCATGGAACTATTAATCCTGTTAAGCCAGCACTAATATCCAAATAATTAACAGCATTCTCCGTTACTAACTCAGCATCTTCTTTAAATTCAAAAGTGACTATAGCACAGCCTTCTTCACTAAGCTTTTCTAGAGCATCCTCTGCCAAATTTGTATATGTTCCAGCTGCTTCTGCATCTACATTAAATTCGGATAATTCCCAGACACCAACAATTTTGTTAGAATCTGTAAGGCCATCAATTAATTTTTCTACTACGGCATCTTTAGAGCAAGAAGCAAATAAAGTACCTACAGCCATTAAGCTAAATATTAATTTTTTCATTGGTTTCGTTTTGGTTAAGAATTGGTTTTATATATCAACCAAACGAAAAGCAAAGAACAATATTGCCAACTACATTAAAGTATAAATCTGTAGGTAGCCTTTATTAAAAAGGTATTATCCTTTTTCTGTCCCAAAATTTGGCGATCCAAATCTCTTCCTAAAGTATTCATTGGATCTCCACTACCTGTAACGCCCTGAGACCAAACCAAAAAGATTTCAGACCCAGGAGTGTATTCCCATCGCAATACTAAATTAGAACGAAACTGAACATATGAAAAATCCGGATTTTCTATTTCATAGTCTACCGTTCCATCTAAATCTTCGTCGATTAAGTAACCTCCTTCAACTTCAGGTCTAGAAATTTGATCAGGAGTATACCAACTAACTCGATTATAAACATTTGCAGCAGCAGCATTACTTACATAATTAAAATTGGTATAAGTTCCTTGAGAAATAAAAGGCTCTCCGTAATACTGAATTGATAAATTAGGATTTAAACTATAATTAAGTCGAATAGAGGTGCTAAATGTTTTTTGGTCTATTGCCGCTGTTACATACCTAGTAATATTTCCGTAATCTATTTGATCCACATACCTTGTTTTATTAGGATTCTCTTCATATTCCGAAGAAACCGACAAGCTAAAAGCATCGAAAGGCTGATAATTAAACCTAAAAACGTAGCGTAAAAACTCAAAATTTTTCTGTTTCGCTTGACTGTTTACATACCCAAGTGTAAAGTTAAATTTCTTCCTTCTATCTGAACCAAAGAAAAGGTATCCAAAATTTTCTTGTGACCATTGCCATCTAGGACCTCCTCGTAAAACAGAATTGGAATAAATTCTTGGCTTATGAGCAGCTCCTATCTCTGTCCACCAATTATTCTTATAATTAATATCTCCTTCAAATTGGTATTTTATTCTATTATAATTCCCTTCAAAATCATAATTAGACTCTTGCTCTAAACGCAGCCCCATCCTCCTATAAACATTGGTAGGTTTTAAAAACAGTCTTCTCACTTGCGCATATTGCACTATTTCATCTGTTTGCCTTAAAAAACCAACATCATTGAGCTCTAATTCTGGAGAACGCCAAACTACACCTGCTTCATACCTCCAATTTCCCCCACCAGCTTTACCGTATTCCAATTTACCTCCTGTTCCAGTAAGAGAAGTTCTTGTCGGGTCTACACGTACATGCCCTGCATCTTCTCTTTGAAATAAATGTGTTATACCTCTTTGCGTATCTTCAATTGCTTTTGCACTTCCCGTTACATGACTTGTCACAATATTTCCCTGAAAATAATAATTTCTATCCTTCCAATTATGCTTAAAATCCAAGCCACCTGTATAAGCAGCCTTTCTCAAAAATTCCATTTCACTTGGCAGCTTTCTATTAGTCGCTGTAAAAATACCTCCGATATACGAATTACGTTTATTAAAATCTTTTTGAACCCTACCTACTAAATAATTGGTAAGGGGCTCTACTAACTCATCTCTCCTTCCTCCATTAATATCCTCTACTTCCGCATACATATTCCCAGTAACACTTTCTAACAATCCTACTGACCATCCGTTTTTTGTCTTTCCAGAAAATTTAGCTGCTCCCAAAATGGTAGAATTAGTAGGTTGATCCACATAAGCAACATCGTCATGATTACCAACAGAACGTTGTGGACTTCTCCCTATCCTTCTACTATAAAAAATATTATCATTACCCCCTGCAAAACGAAAATCGAAGATGTTCTTATTCTCTACAAAAAAAGGCCTTTGTTCCTGAAAAAATATCTGAAACCCATCTAAGGCAATAGCCCCTGGATCTGCTTCTACCTGGCCAAAATCAGGATTAACCGTAAGATCAAGGGTTAAATCATTTGTTAAGCCAATTTTGGCATCCAAACCTCCATTTAACTTAAAATCAGCCCCGTCTCTAAAAGGATTACCTTCCTCTTTCGGATAGGTATCTTGTTGCAAAACTGTAAATGGCTGAACCTCTAATTGCCTTTGAGGCTGTATATTCATTAAACCACGGAGGGTTCCGAACTCACTTATCCATCCCGGAGCATCTCTAGATATTGGTTGCCAAATAGAGCGTTCTTCTTCCCTAAATAATCTACGATGCATTTGCAAACCCCAGATTTGCTCTTTTTGCTTTCCAAATTTTAGTTGACTAAAAGGAATTTTCATTTCTGCCGTCCATCCTTCTTTATCTATATTAGCCGCTGTATACCATATTGGATTCCAACTCGCATCCCAATTATCTCCATTCTGAGAAACAAACTCATCTCCTTTTACCCCTGCCGCAGACACATTAAATGAAAAAGCTGTTCTTTTATCATTATAACTATCTATATTAATTTCTATCCAATCACCTGAAAAATTATCACGCCTTGCTAGTCTTTTTTCAATTAAATTTGGTATACTATCGAAACAACGTACACCTATATATAGATACTTATCATCATAGGTAATCTTAAATTTAGTGTCTTGGTTAGGAGCAGCACCATTATCAGGTTCAAAAACAGTAAATCCTTTTGACCACAGAGCATTAGACCACTCTTTATCTTCTAAAATACCATCTACTACAATGTTATTACCAGCCTTTATCGGAGAAGTAACGTATTCCAATTTATCTATAATTCGTAGAGTATCCTGAGCATATAATTTAAAACATAACAATAGGAATATAAGAGAAAACAATAAAGAGCTTTTCATTTTTTGGTTGTTTTAGTCCATTAAAAGACTTTAACATTATACAGACGTTACAGTATAAAAAATATTTAATAAAATTTTAACAAAAATACCCTCCAAGAAAATCTTAAAGCATCGAAATTTATTGACCTTTTGAAAAAAGTAAAAATAATAAGAAACAACCATTTGGATTTCAACTTAATAGTTGTACATTTGCAGCCCTCTTACAGGGAAAGAAGTGTATAATAGAAAAAAATAGCAGTAGTGGATACATTAAGTTATAAGACTGTTTCAGCAAATAGAGCAACGGTAAACAAGGATTGGTTATTGGTTGACGCTGAAGGTCAAACATTGGGGCGTCTTGCTTCTAAAGTAGCAAAATTACTTAGAGGAAAGCATAAAACAAACTATACTCCTCACGTAGATTGTGGAGACAACGTAGTTATTATTAATGCAGAAAAGATCACCCTTTCTGGTAACAAATGGGATTCTAAATCTTATAGCCGTTACACAGGATATCCTGGAGGACAAAGACATACTTCTGTAAAAGATATGTTAGCTAAAACTCCAGAGCGCATTGTTGAAAAAGCTGTAAAAGGAATGCTTCCAAAAAACAGATTAGGTTCTGAATTATTCAGAAATCTAAAAGTTAATGTTGGTCCAAATCATGATCAAGAAGCGCAAAAACCAACTGTTATTAATTTAAACGAATTCAAATAATGGAGATAATTCATAAAATTGGTAGAAGAAAAACAGCTGTTGCTCGTGTTTATCTTTCTCAAGGAACAGGAAATATTACTATAAATTCTAGAGATTTAAATGAGTATTTCCCAACAGCAACTTTGCAGTACAAAATTAAGCAAGCTTTTACTTTAACTGAAACTGTAGATACATACGACGTTAAAGTAAATGTATACGGAGGTGGAAACACAGGTCAAGCAGAAGCTATTCGTTTAGCTTTATCTAGAGCAATGTGTGAAATCGATGCTGAGAACAGATTAACACTGAAGCCTGAAGGTCTTTTAACTAGAGACCCAAGAATGGTAGAACGTAAGAAATTTGGTCAGAAGAAAGCTCGTAAGAAATTCCAGTTCTCTAAACGTTAATACAAGATTACCAGGGTATTCTAACGAATACCCTTTTTATATTTTTAACTAGTTCATTGAAAGTCTCTAAAAAGAGACACTTATAAATCTTATTAGTTATATTAAAAAATTAATAAGTAAGGGTAGATTTTTAATCACCCATTTAGTTTAGCATCTAAATAGTAGAGGCTTGCATTTTTATGCATACCACTCTAGTATTGCTAATTCATAAGAACGTAAACTAAAACAAAAATGGCGAAAGTCGAAGTAAAACAATTATTAGAAGCAGGTGTGCACTTTGGACACCTTACAAGAAAATGGAATCCGAACATGGCTCCTTACATCTACATGGAGCGTAATGGGATTCACGTAATCAACCTTTACAAAACAGTAGCAAAATTAGATGAGACTAATGAAGCATTACGCAAAATTGCAGCTTCTGGTAGAAAAATCTTATTTGTTGCCACTAAAAAACAAGCAAAAGACATTGTAGCTGACAAAGTATCTAAGGTAAACATGCCTTATATTACGGAAAGATGGCCAGGTGGAATGCTAACTAACTTTGTAACTATACGTAAAGCTGTTAAAAAAATGGCTTCTATTGATCGTATGAAAAAAGATGGTACGTTCATGACTCTTTCTAAAAAAGAACGTTTACAGGTTGACCGTTTAAGAGCTAAACTAGAAAAGAATTTAGGTTCTATTTCTGAAATGACTCGTTTACCAGGTGCTCTTTTTATAGTAGATACCATGAGAGAACACATTGCTGTTAAGGAAGCTCAAAAATTGAATATTCCAATTTTTGCAATGGTAGATACCAACTGTGACCCAAGAGATATTGATTATGTAGTACCAGCAAATGATGATGCATCTAAATCTATAGACATCATTATGGAACAAGTTACTGCTGCCATTGCTGAAGGACTAGCGGAACGTAAATCTAGTAAGCAAGAAGCACCAAAGAAAGATACTCCTAAAAAAGAAGCATCACCAAAAGCAGAAACTCCTAAAAAAGAAGAAGCTAAAGTTGAAGCACCTGCTGCTCCTGTAGCTAAAGCTACGCCTGCAAAAGCAGATGATTTAACAAAAGTAGAAGGAATTGGACCTAAGGCTGCTGAGGCTCTAGTAAATGCCGGATTTGTTACTTTCGCTGACTTAGCTAAAGGTGACGCCGAAAAGATTAAAACAATCTTAACAGAAGCTAGCTCAAGAATGGCTCATTTAGACCCAACTTCTTGGCCAAAGCAAGCTCAAATGGCTGCTGATGGTAAGTGGGACGAGCTTAAAGAATGGCAAGATAATGTAAAAGGTGGTGTAGAATAAATTTATAGATACATCAAAATATCTATAATTTAACATTAACCTAAAAACGGATACAATAATTGTGTCTTATTTTACTTAATCAAAAAAAATAAAAGAAAATGGCTAAAATTACCGCCGCAGAAGTAAATAAATTAAGAAAAGCTACAGGTGCAGGAATGATGGACTGCAAAAAAGCCTTAGTTGAAGCAGAAGGAGATTTTGACAAAGCAATTGAAGTTCTTCGTAAGAAAGGACAGAAAGTTGCTGCTAAAAGAGCCGATAGAGATTCTTCAGAAGGTGCTGCTATATCTAAAGTAAATGCAGACAACACTGTTGGTGTTGCTATTGTTTTAGGTTGCGAAACTGATTTTGTTGGTAAAAATGAAAACTTTGTTGCTTTAGCGAATCAACTTGCTGATCAAGCAATAAACTTTGACAACAAGGAAGATTTCTTAGCTTCAGATTTCGGAGGAATGACTGTTGCTGAAAAATTAATTGAGCAAACAGGTGTTATTGGTGAAAAACTAGAAATCAATGCTTTTGAAAAATTAGAAGCGCCATATGTTGGTACTTATGTTCATATTAACAAAATTGCTGCTTTAGTTGGTTTATCTGCTAAAAACGAAGAGGTTGCTAAAGATGTAGCTATGCAAGTAGCTTCTATGGGCGCAACCACTTTATCCTATAAAGATTTTGACCCTGCCTTTATTGCTTCTGAGACAGAGGCAAGAATTGCAGTTATAGAAAAAGATAATATTGAATTAGGTCGTTTAGGAAAAACACTTAAAAATGTACCTCAATACATATCTATGGCGCAGTTAACTGACGAGGTTTTAGCTAAAGCTGAAGAAGCCGCTAAAGCTGAACTTGCTGCAGAAGGTAAACCAGAGAAAATTTGGGATAAAATTCTTCCAGGTAAAATGCAAAGATTTGTTTCTGACAACACTACACTAGATCAAGAACAATGTTTATTAGATCAGAACTTTATTAAAGATGAGAAAATAAACGTTGCCAAATATGTTGCGTCTGCCGGAGATTTATCTGTAACAACGTTTAAGCGTGTTGCCTTAGGATAATAACCTCTGTACATTATGTCGTATAAAAAACCGCCTAATAGGCGGTTTTTTTTATGTTCATTGGTACTTCTTCCTACAATCAAAAAATGTCACTTTGTTAAGTGACATTTTTTAATCTATACTATCCTGTAAACTAATTCTTTAACCACGCCTCTCTAAGTCTTACTATCTTATCAGAAGGTTTTTCTATGCTAGTTAGCTTAGTAACATTAAGCGATGGCGTACCGACTTTTCCTTCTACAGAAATCTCCTCTCCGTTACGCTCTAAAATCATCTTAATAGGTGTTTCGGCTGTCCAACCAAAACTTTGCCCAATAATAGGTCTAATAGACTCCAAGTTAATAGATGTTCCATTAATACTCTTAATAACATCTCCTCCTTGAATACCCAAATCTGTGAAAAAAGTACTTAAAGTAATACCCTTACGAATAAAAATAGCATTATTATTCTTAGCATCCACATCAATAAAAGGCATTTCTCCTTCCAAAAAATATCCAGTCTGCTGCTCCTCTGTACTATTTTCCAAACCAACTTTTGCCAAATAAACACTATAGTCTATAGGGGTACTCCCTATAACATGAGTATCAAATAAAATTCTTAACTCAGGATATGTCATCTCCACTATTTCATCTATTAACTTATCGTCCTCAAAAGGAGTAGAAACATCATACTTTTTAGATAGTTCTTTCATTAACCAAAGAATACCTTTTTCTCCATCACTCAATTCTCTCAAAGTAATATCTAAAGCCATATTAATTAAAGTCCCTTTTTCATATACGTTGGCATAATTCTCTTCATACGGCTCTTCTAATATATTTTTACTCATGGTAGTAAAAGACATAGCATCATCATAACTCTTAGAATTATTTATTTTATCCATAATTCTTTTATAGAACTCATCTTCTGTAATTAATCCTTGTTGAATTTGAAAAAGATTAGCAAAATACTCTGTAGTACCCTCATACATCCATAAATGTTGCGACATCTTAGGGTCATTAAAATCAAAATACTGCACCTCTTTAGAATGTACATTTAAAGGTGTTACGATATGAAAAAATTCATGAGAAACCACATCTACCATAGCTTGTTCTAACCTTTCTTTTGGCATCGCCTCTGGCAAAACCACAACGGTAGATGTATGATGCTCTAAAGCCCCAAAGCCTCCTGCGTCTTTATTATCCATTTTAGACAAATACAAAAGAATATTATATTCCTTGGTTCCATCAATATCTCCTAAAAATGCTTTTTGAGCAGTCATCATTTTCTCCATCCGGTCTTTTAAACTTGCCGCTGTATAGACACCATTAGGAGAATAAACGCTTAAATTAACAGTGATGTCATTTATCTGAAAGCTTTCTGTATTTGTTTTAGCATATAAGATTGGATTATCTATTACATCAAAATATCTAGCTGCTACAAAAACCTCCCGAGTAGTATTAGATTCTGCACCATTCTTTAACATTAGAGAAGTTGTAGACTTTAACTTCTCATCCTTCGAAATTACCAACTCATAAGCAACCTCTTTTAGTCCTTGAAAATAGCCCACAAATCCATGCAAGTTTAAAACAAAATTAGAATCCTTGGCTATATTAGTACCGGAAGGAGAAAATACAGCATCCTCTACTTCACTTTCCGTATCGTAAGTATCATTTACAAAATAAGTAACCTTATCTAATTCAGTAGCATTACTAATAACCCATGTATTGGCATCAGTATGCGAAAATTCTAAATCTTTTCCGTTATAATCAATTGCTTTAAACCCTTCTACATACTTCCCATAATCATCTGTACTATATGTACCTGGAACGGTTTTAGGTATAAAAAATGAAATAGTTTCAGATGATATCTTTCCTGGATTAACGCTAACTTGTACTTTATCATCCACTATATTTATCAAGTCAATACTAGTAACTATAGGAGTTCTAGTAGCCGATAAAATATTCTTTGTAGAACCACAATTATAAAAAAACACACTTAATGCAAAAACAAAAATAATTTTCTTCATTTTAAAAATTTAATTTAACTCTAATTAACCCTAAAAAACTGGTTATTTTTTATTGAAATACAAGAATATAAAAATTAAAAGAGTTCCCACTCTTTATTAAGAAATAATTATAGCTCATTTATACAGTACTGTAACGGGGATAGATAATTTTTTTGATTATTTTTGCCACAACTAATCATAAAACATGCAATACAAAAGAATACTTTTAAAACTTAGTGGAGAAGCATTAATGGGTGAAAAGCAATACGGAATAGATTCTGAAAGGCTTTCTGAATATGCAGAAGAGATTAAACAAGTAGTAGCCAAAGGTATTGAAGTTGCTATTGTAATTGGTGGAGGAAACATCTTTAGAGGACTTGCTGGTGCGGCAACAGGAATGGACCGCGTACAAGGAGATCATATGGGAATGCTTGCTACTGTAATTAACGGATTAGCTCTACAAAGTGCGTTAGAAATCAAAGAAGTACAAACAAGACTGCAGACAGCCATTAAAATCAACGAAGTAGCCGAACCTTTTATTCGAAGAAAAGCAATGAGACATCTTGAAAAAGGGCGTGTCGTTATATTTGGAGGAGGAACAGGAAACCCTTATTTTACAACAGATTCTGCTGCTGTACTTAGAGCAATAGAAATTGAGGCTGATGTGATACTAAAAGGAACTCGCGTAGACGGTATTTATACATCCGATCCAGAGAAGGATAAAAATGCTACTAAATTTGATACTATTTCCTTTAAAGAGGTTTTAAATAAAGGCCTTAAAGTAATGGACACTACAGCCTTTACTTTAAGTCAAGAAAACGAATTACCTATCGTTGTTTTTGATATGAACAAAAAAGGTAACTTATTGAAAATTGTTGACGGACAAAATATTGGAACCGTTGTAAACCTGTAATTTGGCTTTATTATTGTTAGATATAATTAAAAAATAACTAATGAACGAAGAAATACAATTTATACTAGACAGCACAAAAGAAAGCATGGATGCTGCCATGTTACATTTAGAAAAAGCATTTTTAAAAATACGTGCAGGTAAAGCTAGCCCGGCAATGCTAGCTAGTGTAATGGTAGACTATTATGGCTCACAAACCCCTTTAGGTCAAGTTGCAAATGTAAATACTCCAGACGCAAGAACCATTACAGTACAACCATGGGAGAAAAACATGCTTCAAGAAATTGAAAAAGCTATTATGATTGCAAATCTAGGATTTAACCCTATGAATAATGGCGATAGTATCATCATTAATGTTCCGCCATTAACTGAAGAAAGAAGAAAAGATTTAGCAAAACAAGCGAAAGCAGAGGCAGAAGATGCAAAAGTTAGTATTCGTTCGGCCAGACAAGATGCGAATAAAGAAATTAAAAATTTAGAAGGAGCTTCTGACGATTTAAAGAAAAATGCAGAAGCAGATGTTCAAGAATTAACAGATACTTTTACAAAAAAAACTGATAGTTTCTTAGCTTTAAAAGAAGCTGAAATTATGAAAGTATAACCTGTATTACGAATACACAAAGCGGCTACTTTAGCCGCTTTTTTTGTTTTTACAAACCGTATATTTTAAAAACAATATTTTGATTACGCTTTTTAGGAACACAACCTATCATTATTTACCTTTGCAATCTTGCTTTATAATTGCATTTACAAATAGAAGCTTTACTTCATGGTAGCAAAACTTACACAAGGATTTTGGGCTAAAACAGCTAATATAATTCTTAGAAACAGAATCTTAATTTTACTACTAATTGCTGCATTTACGGTATTCATGGGGATGCAATGGGAAAACATGCGTTTCTCTAACTCCCAAGCTAATTTATTACCAGACGACCATCCTGTAAATTTAGAGTACAATTCCTTTTTAAAGCAATTCGGAGAAGAAGGCAACGCCGTAGTATTTGCTATAAAAGATAGTTCCTTTTTCTCCACGAAAAATTTTAATCGTTGGAATAAACTAAGCAAGCAACTAGGCGCATTTCCAGAAGTAGATTTTGTTTTATCCACAGACAACTTACAGGAACTTAAAAAGGACACTACCCAACAAGCGTTTGTTATGGTTCCTTTAATAAAAAACAAGCCCCAAAACCAAGCCGAAGTAGATAGTATAAAAAACCACCTATTTAACAACCTCCCATTTTACGAAAGTCTATTATTCAACAAAGAAACCGGTACCATGCGTACTGTAATGTACTTAGATAAAGACATTGTAAATACCTCGGTAAGAAAAGATTTTATCCTAAAAGATATGACACATCTTATCGAAAACTTTGAAGAAGAAACAGGATTAAACGTTCGTATTTCTGGAATGCCGTACATACGTACTATGAATTCTCAAAATATTATAGATGAAATTGGAAAGTTTATATTAGCAGCTCTAGGAGTTACTTCTCTAATCTTTTTCTTCTTTTTCAGAAGCGTACGAGCCACTATAATATCCATGTGCATAGTAATTATTGGGGTAATGTGGGCTTTTGGTATACTTGGACTTTTACAATATGAAATTACCGTATTAACTGCTTTAATTCCTCCTTTGATAATTGTTATTGGCATACCCAACTGTATATTTTTAATAAACAAATACCAACAAGAAGTAAAGAAACATGGCAACCAAGCATTATCTCTTCAGAGGGTAATTTCTAAAATTGGAAATGCTACTTTAATGACAAATATTACTACGGCTTCTGGTTTTGCTACTTTTATTATTACAGACAGTAAGTTATTAAAAGAATTTGGTATTGTTGCTTCTATTAATATAATTGGAATATTTATACTATCCCTCCTTATAATTCCAATTATATACAGCTTTATGCCTTTACCAAAAACAAAGCATTTAAAGCATTTAAACAAAAAATGGATTGACGCTTTTGTTAATTGGACAGAAAGAATAGTGCGCCACAAAAGAATTGCAGTTTATATAACATCTATTATATTACTTGTAGTTAGTATAATAGGAATTTACCAAATAGATATTTCCGGAAGCCCTATTGAAGATATGCCTAAAAAAGCAGAATTTTTTCAAGATATACGTTTTTTTGAACAAGAGTTCGATGGCATAATGCCTGTCGAAATTGTAGTAGATACCAAGCGCCCTAAAGGAGTACTAAAACCTACCACACTTAAAAGAATGAATCGTTTAGGAGAAATCATTGAAGATATTCCCGAACTATCCAAACCGGTCTCAGTTGTAAACTTAGTTAAATATTCCAAGCAGGCATTTTACAATGGCATCCCTAAATATTACCAATTACCCACTACGCAAGAAAACAACTTTATTATGGATGTTGCCCGAAAATCATCTGACAACGGAAATATGCTGAAAAGTTTTGTAGACAGTACAGGTCAAACTGCTAGAATTACCACTTTCATGAAAGACGTAAAAACTAGTCGCATGGAAGAAATTGAAATTAGACTAGAAGAACATATTGCTAAAATTTTTCCTGAAGAAAGATACAATGTATACATGACAGGTAGCGCCCTATTATTCTTAAAGGGAACTAAATATTTAGTAAAAAACTTAATTATGTCCCTTGCCCTTGCTATTGGTTTAATAGCATTATTTATGGCATATTTATTTCGTTCTTTCAGAATGATTGTAATTTCATTAATTCCTAATTTACTCCCACTTTTAGTAACCGCCGGCGTAATGGGTTATGTTGGGGTACCAATAAAACCATCTACAATATTAGTTTTTAGCATCGCTTTTGGTATTTCGGTCGATGATACCATTCATTTTCTTGCCAAATACAGACAAGAGTTAATTGCAAATAAATGGCGTATTAAAAAATCTGTTTATGCAGCCCTAAGAGAAACTGGCGTAAGTATGTTCTACACTTCCATTGTTCTTTTCTTTGGATTTTCTGTTTTTGTAATTTCGAATTTTGGAGGTACTGTAGCTCTAGGAGCTCTTGTTTCTGCCACTTTATTATTTGCTATGTTAGCAAATTTAATACTGCTACCTTCATTATTGCTTTCGCTAGAACGAAATATAGCTAATAAAGAGGTTCTTAAAAAGCCTCAAATTGATATTCTTCCTAAAGAAGAACTAAATAGTAAAGACGCAAAAAAATAAGTTCCTTTTAATACATTAAAGAAGACTAACATTTTTTATTAAAAAGGCTATCTTTGATTTTTTAATATTTGATGCATTTTTAATATGAAGTCCACTAGTGTAAAAGAACTATTATCTGGAAAACATCTATTACAGGAAGTTACTGTAAATGGATGGGTAAAAACCTTTAGAAGCAAACGTTTTATAGCCCTTAATGACGGCTCTACCTTAAACAACTTACAATGTGTTGTAGATTTTGAAGAGCTAGACGAGAATCTCTTAAAACAAATTGCTACTGGTGCAGCTTTAAAAATTACGGGTACCTTGGTAGAAAGTCAAGGCCGTGGTCAAAGTGTAGAAATACAAACCAAAGACATCTACGTTCATGGTACAGCTGACCCTGAGACTTACCCAATTCAGCCTAAAAAGCATTCTTTAGAGTTTTTAAGAGAAAAAGCACATTTACGTATAAGAACTAACACTTTCGCTGCGGTAATGCGGGTGCGCTCTGCCTTATCTTTTGCAATACATCAATATTTTAGACAAAACGATTTCAACTATTTCCATGCTCCTATAATTACTGGTTCCGATGCCGAAGGGGCTGGTGAAATGTTTAGAGTAACTACTTTAGACCAAAAAAATCCTCCGCTAACAGAAGAAGGAGATGTTAATCATAAAGAAGACTTTTTCGGAAAAGAGACCAATTTAACAGTATCTGGTCAATTAGAAGCAGAGGCATATGCAATGGCATTAGGAAAGGTATATACCTTTGGGCCTACTTTTAGAGCTGAAAATTCTAACACTTCGAGACATTTAGCCGAGTTCTGGATGATAGAACCAGAAGTAGCATTTAACGATTTAGACGCTAATATGGATTTAGCAGAAGATTTCATTAAAGATGTTATTAATTACGTTTTAACGAACTGTTCAGAAGATCTTGAGTTTTTAGAAAAAAGGCTTTTAGACGAAGAAAAATCTAAACCGCAAGCAGAACGCAGTGAAATGCCACTTATAGAGAAACTGAAATTTGTTGCTGAAAACAATTTTAAAAGAGTTAGCTATACAGAAGCCATTGACATATTAAGAAATAGCAAACCAAATAAAAAGAAGAAATTTAAATACCCAATAGATGCTTGGGGAGCAGATTTACAAAGTGAACATGAGCGCTACTTAGTAGAAAAACACTTTAAATGTCCGGTTATTCTATTTGATTATCCTGCCGATATTAAAGCATTTTACATGCGTTTAAATGAAGACGGAAAAACTGTTAGAGCTATGGATATTCTTTTTCCAGGTATCGGAGAAATTGTTGGTGGCTCCCAAAGAGAAGAGCGCTTAGATGTGCTATTAGAAAAAATTGCTGCCCTGGGTATTGATGAAAAAGAGCTTTGGTGGTATTTAGATTTAAGAAAGTTTGGTAGCGCCGTGCACAGTGGTTTTGGATTAGGTTTTGAACGTCTAGTTCTCTTCGCTACTGGCATGGGTAATATAAGAGATGTAATTCCTTTCCCAAGAACACCTCAAAATGCGGAGTTTTAACGGGATTTACTTAACTTTATAATTAGTAGAAAGTAACCCTATGCTTAAACAACATTTACAATTTAAATTATCTCAAAAATTATCGCCTCAACAAATTCAATTAATGAAGTTGATTCAATTGCCTACACAGGCCTTTGAACAGCGTCTTAAACAGGAGCTAGAAGAAAACCCTGCGTTAGAAGGTGGTAAAGAAGAAAAAGAAGCCTTAGGAGATGATTATGCCGATGTATATGAAGAAAGTGATAGCGAAACTATAACTGCAGAGGATATAAATATTGATGATTATCTAAGTGATGACGAAATTCCTGATTACAGAACTAAAACTAGTAATTACAGTGCGGACGAAGATGAAAAAAGCGTACCATACGCCTCTGGGACTACTTTTAATCAGTTCTTATTAACGCAATTAAATACAGTTTACCTATCTGATGAAGAATGGGGGATTGCCGAATTTTTAGTTGGTAGTGTTGACGAGAGCGGATACATAAGACGGCCCATTACAGATATTTTAGATGACCTTGCTTTCACTCAAAACATATACACCAATGAAGAAACCATATTAAAAGTTCTTCATATAGTTCAAGCACTAGACCCTCCTGGTGTTGCTGCAAGATCCTTGGAAGAATGTTTAATTATTCAGTTAAAAAGAAAAGAAACTACTACGAGTATAGAACTTGCTATTACCATACTAGATAAATCGTTTGAACAATTCACTAAAAAACATTACAAAAAGCTAATAAACAAGCACAACATAACAGAAGATCAGCTAAAAGAAGCTATATCCGAAATAGAACGTTTAAATCCAAAACCAGGCGGTTCTTATGCCGGTAACAATAGAATCGTGGAACATGTGGTTCCTGATTTTTCTATTAAAATTGCAGATGGAGAATTGGAACTCACATTAAATGGCAGAAACGCACCTGAACTTCATGTTAGTAGAGAGTACAGCAATATGTTACAGGGTTACAAAGATTCTAAAGAAAAATCTAAATCCCAGAAAGATACCGTTCAATTTATAAAGCAAAAACTAGATGCCGCCAAATGGTTCATTGATGCCATTAGACAAAGGCAACAAACTTTGTTTATTACTATGAATGCCATAATGCAATATCAAAAAGAATACTTTTTATCTGGTGATGAGCGCAATCTTAGACCAATGATATTAAAAGATATTGCAGATGAAATTCATATGGATGTTTCTACAGTTTCGCGCGTTGCAAATAGCAAGTATGTAGATACACCCTACGGAACCAAACTAATAAAAGAATACTTCTCTGAATCCATGAAAAACGAGCAAGGAGAAGACGTTTCTACTAAAGAAATTAAAAAAATATTAGAAACTGTTATCGCTGAGGAAACTAAGAAAAAACCACTTACAGATGATAAATTAGCAGCAATTTTAAAAGATAAAGGATATCCCATTGCCAGAAGAACAGTAGCAAAATACAGAGAACAACTAAGTATTCCTGTTGCCAGACTACGTAAACAGATTTAATGAAAAACTTTCAAGAGATAATTTCCTATATCTTTCACCCATTATTCACCCCAATTATTGGAACATTATCTTATTTTGTATTAACTCCAAAATACAGCCCCATCACCCTACAGAGTGGAAACATTTTGCCCATATTTATACTAACCATTATCATTCCCATTGTTTCCTATCTGATTCTTAGAAATATTGGAGTAGTTCATACCGTTTTTATGCCTACTTTACAAGAAAGAAAATATCCATTATATATTAATATTGCGTTGCTTTTAATGGTTATTTACAAAGTAATACCGTACAATTACACAAGTGAACTATACTATTTCTTTATCGGTCTTGTTTGCGCATATTTTAGTTCCTTATTGCTTCTTTTTTTTAATTTCAAAAGCAGTATGCATCTAATAAGTATGGGCAGTCTTATTATGTACCTCATAAGCTTAAGTATACATTTTGAAATAAATATAACTCTTGCTCTATGCTTTTTTACAGTGGCAACTGGTCTAGTAGCGTCTTCCAGACTTTATTTAAAAGCCCATAGCAAAGCAGAAATTTTCGTTGGCTTCATTGTTGGTGTTACCTCTCAACTACTGACTATCAAATTCTGGCTTTAAGCTTTAATTAACTATTTCCTCCCCTTCATAAGTAATATAGTTTATCTTTAAAGCATTCACCTTTCTAAGTTCTTGCTTAATATCCGAAATTAGGCCCATATTGGCTTTTTTATCCACCTTTAAAGCCACTGTTACAAACCCTCTTAAATGGCTTGGTTTTTTAGCTATTTCAGCCAAAACAAAAGGACCAACATCGGAAACATTTGCAAGCTTATCATTCAATTGAATTTTTGGCTCCTCTCCTACTATATGAACATAATTCTGAGTAGGCTTTCCAACATATATATAAACTATTCTATCTTTATGTTCCATTTTCTTTATCTCCGTGGCACTTGGTAATATATTTTCCACTTTTAAAGCTTCCTCTTTCATAACAGTAACAGTCATGAAAAAGAATAAAAGCATAAATACAATATCTGGCAAAGAAGCTGTGGAAATCTCTTGGGATTTAGCGACATTATTTTTTTTAAATTTAGACATAATATAAAGGATTTAATTTCTATTAGCTTCTGACAAATTCAATGGAAACATGTTCTGAATAGCTTTAATCTTTTTCTTTGCTTTTTCCTTTTCAGCAGAAGTAACATCAGGAGCGTTATACATAGCCTCTAAGGAACTATAATCAACATTATATAATCTATTAGCTTCCCTTGAACGAAGCTCCCCATAAGCCAATAACAATTCATTCTGAATGGATATATAACCCTCATACACTGCATCTCTACTTGTAATTAATGATATTATTGCTTTTAAAGGACTATCTGAAGATTTAGCGTCTCGTTTACCTTTACAATAGCTACAATAAAAATCATCAGAACTTATCGCCCCGCCATTATCCAAAAATTCTATAGCCAAAAGTTTTAAATCACTTAAAGCAACTATATCATCATCAATTAGTAATTCTCCTTTATCATTGACAGTTATAGCCAAAATATTTTTCTTCTTTACATCCATAGTAGAAATAGTATCTATTGGAGGTAACAAACGATTCATACCAGAATCTGTTTCAATACTAGTAGTAACTAAAAAAAAGATAAGTAACAAAAAAGCAATATCCGCCATAGAACCGGCACTTACTTGAGGCATTTCGTCTCTTAAAGCCATAATACAAACATTTAATTAAACAATAGGTTTTGCCTAGCTAACTAAGTGCGTAAGTTCATTAATCTAAATTGTGGGGCAATTACTGTTAATAAAATATTAATATCAACATTTATGCCATTAATAAGAAAATAAAACTTAAAGTATATAAAAAATTAGACCTATTCGCAACGGTCGCATTAATATAGGATCACCATTAATTAACACATTGTCTTTAAACAAACTATTTAAACCATAGTAAGCATGGAAATTAAACGTATTATAACCGAGACTAAACGTTAATCCATAAACCAATTTTTCAGTATCCTTATTATAAAAAGAATCATCCCCAAGATCACTAACAATTTTTGATCTTGAGCTTACAACATAACCCAATTTGAAACCAGCGTAGATTCTCCAAAATTTATAATTGCTAGGTGTTGCATTTCGCCATCTAAATTCTAATGGCATTTCAATTAAATGAGATTCTAGTTTATTTCTCTTATAATCCTTACTGCTTACAATAGAATACTCAATATCAGAACCTATCTCAGTAGCTCTTAAATTAGAGTAATAGGTATTTATAGCATAACCCAAACCCAAACCTAATGCCACATTTCTATCTTTAGACAAAGGAATATCTTTTATAAACCCAGCTTGTAAACCATAAGACAAGTTTCTTTGACCTACATCATCATTGGGTTGATTTACTAAAAAATTGTAGGTCACCCCAAGGTAAACTTGGTCTTCTAAAAAAGAGGAGTCTAAACGTAAAGAATCTACTTTGTTTTGCCCTTGAGTAGAAATAAAAAACAAAATAAGTAGCAGTAAATTAAAAAATTTCATAAAGTAAATTTACACAAATAAAAAAGCGCTTCAAATAAAATTTGAAGCGCTATTAAGTTTGAAAGTATATTAACTAAACTAATTTTTAAATGCATCACCTTCATAGGTGGTATAATTCACCTTAAGGGCATTCACTTTTCTTAATTCCAATTTAATATCCGCTATTAAACCCATATTTGCGTTTTTATCTACTTTTAAAGAAGTAGTTAAAACATTCTGCAGCTCTTGTGATTTTTTTGCACGCTCCATTAAAATATAGTCACCAACCTCTGAAGGATTAGCGAATTTATCATTTAATTGAATCTTAGGTTCCGTACCATATGTTTTGGTGTACTCCTTTGTAGGTGCTCCAACATATATGGTAATAACTCTATCCTTTTTCTCTAATTTTTTAATCTCATTAGCCTGCGGAAGTTCATTAGAAACTTTAACAGAACTATCTTTCATAACTGTTACCGTCATGAAAAAGAATAAAAGCATAAATACAATATCTGGAAGTGAAGCAGTCGATACCGCTGGCACTTCTCCATCTTTCTTTTTTGCGAACTTTGACATACTGTTATTTTTTGCTTAATTAATTAGACGTGGATGTTTCTGCTTCAGAAAGCTTTTGAGGAAATAAAGCTTGTATTCTCTTTACTTTTTCCTTTAATTCTTCTTTAACATCTTTATCCGTTTCTGGATTTAAGTACTCGGCCTCCATAGCTGTAAAATCTTTTTTATAAAGTCTTTGCGACTCTCTATCTCTAAGATCATTATAAGCTCCAACTAATTCATTTTGTACTGTTATGTAAGTACTATATTTAGTTTCTCTATCACTTTTTACAGAGATAATTGCTTTAGAAGGACTATCTGATGAACTAGCATCTCTTTTCCCTTTACAGTATTTACAATAATCCTCAGTTCCTGAAGGTGCACCACCATTATCTAAAAATGCAGTAGCTTTTTCTCTTAACTGATTTAATTGAATTAGCTCTCCATCGGCTAATAATTGACCACTCTTGTTAATGCTAACCTGAAAAATATTTTTCTGCTTAACAATAACATCCTGTTCTGTTGGCGGCTCCATTGGCGGTAACATACGATCCAAACCTGCATCTGTTTCAATAGTTGTTGTAACTAAGAAAAAGATTAACAATAAGAATGCTATGTCTGCCATAGAACCGGCGCTTACTTCTGGTGCTCCCGCTCTTCTTGCCATAGTCGTTTTATTTTATTTACTAAACATTTTTTTAACTGCTGGTACTACTAAAGAACCTACTGCAATAATAGTTAGGATATAAAATATATTCAATCCCATTCCTATTTTCTTTACAGTACTCTCGTCGCTCATAGCCATAGCTTTATCATCTACATCAGTACCGCTAGCTAAAACGTAAGAAACAATTACAACTAATAAAAAACCTCCGATTACAAACAAAGCTTTTTTAATCCCCTGAGGGTTTGCTAAAAGATTCTTAATTGTAAAAATTAAGCTAAACACAACTGCTGCACCTAGTAATAAATAAGTAATTAAGAACATAGCGCCCATTGCGCCATTTTCAGCAGCCTCAGCAACTGGCATTTCACTATCTGGAAGCATAAACCATAATACAGCTCCTATAAGGCCTATTACGATTAATACTATTTTTAAAATTTTATGCATGACATTAATGTATTAAGTCCGACTTATTTTTTATGATCTACCAACATATCAATCAACGAGATTGAAGAATCTTCCATATCATTAACGATACTATCAATCTTAGCGATAATGTAGTTATAAAAGATTTGTAGAATAATAGCCGTAATAAGACCAAATACAGTTGTTAATAATGCTACTTGTATATCACCTGCAATAAGAGATGCACTTAAGTTACCTACAGCTGCAATCTTTTGGAAGGCTTGAATCATACCAATTACCGTACCCATGAAACCAAGCATTGGTGCAATAGCGATAAATAAGGATAACCAAGAAACGTTTTTCTCTAATTGACCCATTTGTACACCACCGTAAGCTACAACAGCTTTTTCAGCAGATTCTACACTTTCACCAGCTCTATCCAAACCTTGGTAGTATATAGAAGCAACAGGTCCTTTTGTATTTCTACAAACCTCTTTTGCAGCTTCAACACCTCCTGAAGCTAAAGCATCTTCTACTTGTTGCTTTAATTTAGAAGAGTTTGTACTTGCTAAGTTTAAATATATAATTCTTTCTATTGCAACAGCCAATCCTAATATTAAACATAAAAGTACTATTCCCATGAAGCCTGCGCCCCCTGTAATAAACATTTCTTTTAATACTTGTGTAAAACTTTTTGCTGCTTCAGCATCTCCTTGTAATATTACTACTGCTGCTGATGTTTTTGCACTTACTGTATTTGCACTTAGAACAAATAACCCAGTCATTGCTAGGGTAGAGAATAATTTTTTCATTTTTTCAAACTTAAATTTAGTTAGTTAATAAGGGTTAAAGATAAATAAAAATACATTATAATTAAAAAATTTCTGCAGAGAGGAAGGGATTCGAACCCTCGATACCCTTTTGGGGTATACACACTTTCCAGGCGTGCGCCTTCGACCACTCGGCCACCTCTCTATTTTAGCCTTAAAGGTCTGCCAAATAACAAAAAAAATATTAGTTAAAGAAATATTCTGTGTTATTTTTAACACATCTCTCCTCGAAGAGATGTTTCAAAAATTGTCTTAAACGATTTCGTAGTCACACCATTTCCCAGCATATACATTAACTTAGTTATTGCTGCCTCCGTTGTAATATCCTTACCGTTAATAACTTGCATATCCAACATAGCTTTACTAGTTTCATATTGACCCATTATAACACTTCCACCGGAGCACTGGGTAACGTTAATTATAAATAAATTATTTTTTATTGCTTTTTTTAATTCATCCAAGAACCAATCCTCCGTAAATGCATTTCCCGCACCATATGTTTCCAAAATTAATGCCTTTAATCCTGAAATTTGAAGTACCGATTGCAAAACTTTAGGGCATAATCCCGGAAAGAGTTTCAAAACAGCAACATTATTATCCAACCTTTTATGAACAAAAAACTTTTTCATTGCTTTTGGACGAAATAAATTTTCTTTAAAAACTTTTAAATGCACCCCCGATTCTACTAATGGCGGATGATTTAAAGAAGAAAAAGCTTCAAAGTGCTCTGCATTGATTTTAGTTGTTCTATTCCCCCTATATAACTTATATTCAAAATACAAACCAACCTCTTGCACTACAGATTTCCCTTTCTCTTTTAACGCTGCTATTTGTATGGAGGTTATTAAATTTTCTTTAGCATCTGTACGCAAGTCTCCAATTGGCAGTTGCGAGCCCGTAAATATTACTGGTTTTCTTAAATTCTCTAAAAGGAAGCTCAAAGCTGAAGCCGTATAACTCATGGTATCACTTCCATGTAAAACAACAAACCCATCATGAGTAGTATAATTATCCTCTATTACACTTGCTATATGAACCCAATGCTCTAAATTCATATTAGAAGAATCAATAGGCTTATCAAAAGAATAAGTTTCTATATCGCAATCTAACTGATTTAGTTCTGGGATATTGTTTAAGAGTTCATCAAAATTAAAAGCTTTTAAAGACCCTGTCTCATAATCCTTTACCATACCAATAGTACCTCCGGTATAAATTAACAATATTCTATTTCCTTTCTCTTTCAATTAGCTTCGCATTTAAAATTAGACCTCCTCACAACTCCTAAACTCCAAATACCTCTTTAGAGTTTAAGGTAGTTTGCTTTGCAACCTCTTCCTGGGCAACTCCATATATTAAAGATACCTTTTCTAAAACATTAAGAATATAAAGACTTTCATTTCTTTTTCCCCGATACGGCACTGGGGCCAAATATGGGGCATCTGTCTCTAAAACAATATGACTCAAATTAATTTGATTTAAAAAAGTATCTATTTTACCATTCTTAAAAGTAACAACCCCTCCTATACCAAGTCTCATATTATAGGAAATTGCTTTTTTTGCTTGCTCTAATGTACCAGTAAAGCAATGAAAAACACCAAATAAATCCTCCCCTTTTTCAGACTCTAAAACCTCGAACACCTCATTAAAAGCATCTCTACAATGGATAACAATAGGTAATTTGTATTTTTTCGCTAATTGAATCTGCTCCTTAAAGGCTATTTGCTGCTCTACTAAAAAAGATGTATCCCAATACAAATCAATACCAATCTCTCCTACTGCAACATATTTCCTGGCCACTAACTGCTCTTTCACATGTCGTAATTCTTCCTTAAAATTCTCTTTCACATGTGTAGGATGCAAGCCTGTCATTAAAAAAACATTTTCAGGAAATGTTTTTTCCAATTGCAACATAGACTCCGTATAAGTAGAATCTATCGCCGGAATAAAAAATCTTTCCACTCCTTTATCTATAGCTTTTTGTATTACCTCTTTACGATCTTCATCAAAAGCTTCACTATATAAATGTGTATGTGTATCTGTAACAATCATAGCGCAAAAATAGCCTTATCTTTGATAAAAAGAATACATGTCATCGTTGAAAAATTTCTTAGAAAAGAAAAAATACACTAAAGTCCCTCTAACATTAACCGCAACTAATCATTTTGAAATAACAGCAAAATTAAACAACATCACAGGTCGCTTTATTTTGGACACAGGAGCCTCTAATACTTGCGTAGGGTTCGACAAAATGGAATTCTTTAATCTTACCTCAAAAGCATCTAAAATTAAAGCAGCAGGAGCGGGAGCAACAAATATGGAAACTTTAATATCTACCAAAAACAAAATAGAAATATTAGACTGGCAAATGCATAAACTAAAACTCGTTTTATTTGATTTACAACATGTAAATGAGGCTTTAACCTCGCACAATGCACTTCCTGTAGATGGTATTATTGGCGCTGATGTTCTAAAAAAAGCTAAAGCAATAATTGACTATAAGAAGAAATGTGTTTACCTAAAGCAAAAAGCCTAAAGAAAATTTTCTTTAGGCTTTTTGCTTTATATATTATTCAGAAATTTTACAGTTCCAAAGCTTTTTTAACATTCGAAGCCATTAAAATTTCTTCAGGATTTTCCAAAGCTTCTTTTACTGCCACTAAGAATCCTACAGATTCTTTGCCGTCAATAATTCTATGATCATAAGAAAGAGCAACATACATTATAGGAGCGATAGCAACCTCTCCATTTTTAACTACTGGTCTTTCTACAATATTATGCATTCCCAAAATTGCACTTTGCGGTGGATTAATAATTGGCGTAGATAACATAGAACCAAAAACACCTCCATTGGTAATTGTAAAAGTACCACCTGTCATTTCATCCACAGTAATCTCCCCTTCTCTAGCTCTTATTGCCAAACGTTTTACTTCTGACTCAACCCCTCTAAAAGTAAGGTTTTCCGCATTCCTTATTACCGGAACCATAAGCCCTTTTGGACCAGAAACAGCAATACTTATATCACAAAAATCAAAAGAAAGCATTTCTTTACCATCTATCATAGAATTAACAGATGGATACATTTCTAGCGCTCTAACCACTGCCAATGTAAAGAAAGACATAAAACCAAGACCCACACCATGTTTCCCTTTAAATTCTTCCTTGTATTGCTTCCTTAATTCAAAAATAGGTGCCATATCCACTTCATTAAAAGTGGTTAACATCGCCGTTTCATTCTTAACAGAAACCAAACGCTCTGCTACCTTTCTTCGCAACATAGACAGTTTAGATCGGCTTTCTCCACGATTACCTCCTGTTGGTGTTCCCATAGACGGTACAGCATTAACTGCATCTTCTTTAGTAACTCTACCATCTTTACCTGTTCCTTTTACAGAACCTGCATTAATACCTTTTTCGCTTAATATCTTTTTTGCTGCTGGTGAAGCACTACCCGTTGCATAACTTTCTTTTGTAGGAGTCGCAACTACTTCTTTTTTAACTTCTTCCTTAGGAGCTTCAACTTTACTTTCTTCCACAGAATCTCCACCTTCTGGTTTTGCTGCACTTGTATCTATTAAGCAAACTACTGCCCCTACTTCAACCGCATCACCAACTTCCGCTTTTAGAGTAATAACCCCACTCTGTTCCGCTGGCAATTCTAAAGTAGCCTTATCTGAATCTACCTCAGCAATGGCTTGGTCTTTTTCTACATAATCACCATCTTCCACTAACCATTCCGCTATCTCAACTTCTGTT
Source organism: uncultured Maribacter sp. (assembly GCF_947496775.1). Classification (GTDB taxonomy): domain Bacteria; phylum Bacteroidota; class Bacteroidia; order Flavobacteriales; family Flavobacteriaceae; genus Maribacter_B. The sequence continues at coordinate 540,280 of NZ_CANMDU010000001.1, forward strand.
ATAGACTCCCCCGGAGAAGGAACTTTCATTTCTAGAATCATTATTTATCTAATTTGATGTATTATTATTTTTTTGGTCTTGTTAAATTATTTTTGGTTTTATCAAAAACATAATCTATTACTTGTTGATGCCTCATTTTAGAGCGAACAGCACTACCAGCTGCTGGTGCCGCATAAAATCTTCTTGAAGCTACACGAAGTTTTTGGGCTTCGCTAAAATGCATCATCATATGACTCCATGCTCCCATATTCCTAGGCTCCTCTTGCGCCCAAACAAAATCATCAGCATTTTTATATTTATCCATTATTGCCTTCATCTGATTTTCTGGCAATGGAAACAACTGCTCCACACGCACTAAAGCAACATCTTCTCTATTTTTTGATTCTTTAACCGCCAGTAAATCGTAATAAAATTTACCCATACAGAAAACTACAGATTTCACTTTTTTTACCTCTACACTAGCATCATCAATTACTTCTTGGAAACCACCTGATACAAAATCTTCAATTGGAGATACTGCTTTAGGATGTCTTAACAAGCTCTTAGGAGTAAAAACAACTAACGGCTTTCTAAACTTAGCTTTCATTTGCCTCCTTAATATATGAAATATTTGTGCAGGTGTACTCACATCTGCTATATACATATTATCTCTCGCACACAATTGTAAATAACGTTCCATTCTCGCGGAAGAGTGCTCTGCTCCTTGCCCTTCATAACCATGAGGCAATAACATTACCAATCCGTTTTGCAGTTTCCATTTATCTTCGGCAGCAGAAATATATTGATCCAACATAATTTGCGCTCCATTACTAAAGTCTCCAAATTGAGCCTCCCAAATGGTTAAAGTGTTGGGGCTAGCCATCGCATAACCATAATCAAAACCGACAACACCGTATTCAGATAATAATGAATTGTATATTTGAAATTCTCCTTGTTCTTTACCTATTGAGTTAAGAAGTAGAACTTCTTCCTCGCTCTCTTCTACTTTTATCACGGCGTGACGGTGAGAAAAAGTCCCTCTTTCTACGTCTTGTCCAGACATCCTTACATTAAAACCTTCTTTTAACAGAGAGCCATAAGCTAAAAGCTCACCCATCGCCCAATCTAACTTATTGGTTTCGAAGAACATTTTATGTCTGTCCTTTATTAGCTTTTCGACTTTTCTTAGGAATTTTTTATCCGAAGGGAGCTCTGTAATAACTTTAGCAATTTCCGAAAGACTTTCTTTATTAAAAGCAGTATCTACTTTTTTAAGCATTTCCCACTCCCGAACATTTTCAAATCCGCTCCACTCATCCGCCATAAAAGGAGTGATGATTGTTTTATCTTCCTTTCTTGAATCTTGCAATTCTTCTTCTAGAGATTCTTTATATTGTTTTTCTAGCCCTTTAACATAACCAGAATCAATAACACCCTGCTCCATAAGTTTAGCTGCATATATATCTCTAGGATTTTTATGCTTAGCTATTGTCTTATACAGTTTAGGCTGCGTAAATCGAGGTTCATCTCCTTCATTATGACCGTATTTACGGTATCCTAATAAATCGATAAAAACATCTCTACTAAAACGCATTCTATATTCTAATGCAAACAAAAATGCATGTACAACCGCTTCGGCATCATCTGCATTAACATGCATTACAGGGCTCAAAGTAACCTTACCTACATCTGTACAATAAGTAGATGATCTAGCGTCCAAATAATTTGTAGTAAAACCAATTTGGTTATTTACTACTATATGAATTGTTCCTCCTGTTTTATAACCATCTAAAGTAGCCATTTGCACTACTTCATAAACCAATCCTTGCCCAGCAATAGCTGCATCTCCATGAACAACTATAGGAAGGACTTTAGAAAAATCTTCTTTATATTGGGTATCTTGTTTTGCTCTTGCAATTCCCTCAACTACAGCTCCAACCGTTTCTAAATGTGATGGATTTGGCGCAATACTCATTTTAATTTTATTGCCATTATCTGACATACGGTCCGATGTCCACCCTAAATGATATTTAACATCACCATCAAAAATTTCCTCTTCATAATCTTTACCATCAAACTCACTAAAAATATCTTTAGCTGCTTTACCAAAAATATTGGTTAAAACATTAAGTCTTCCACGGTGAGCCATTCCCATTACAAATTGTTTTACTCCCATTTCGGCAGCTCTTTCTACTATTGCATCTAAACCAGGGATTAACGATTCATTACCTTCTAAAGAAAATCTTTTCTGACCCACATATTTAGTATGCAAAAAACTTTCAAAAGAAACAGCTTGATTCAGTTTCTTTAAAATATGTTTTTTATCCTCATTACTGAGTGCTGCTCTATTATCGTTAACATTCAGCCAATTTTGAATCCACTCTACACGCTCAGGGTTCCTTATATACATATACTCGACCCCAATAGCATCGCAATAAATACTTTTAAGGTGTTTTATTATATCTCTAAGTGTACTTGGACCAATACCAATAACCTCTCCTGCATTAAAAACTGTGCCGAAATCGTTTTCCGAAAGACCAAAATTTTCGATATCTAAAGTTGGAGTGTATTTACGTCTTTCCCGAACAGGATTTGTTTCTGTAAACAAATGCCCCCTACCTCTATAACCATTGATTAACCTAATAACCTGGAATTCTTTTTGCAAAGTAGTAGGGATTTCCACTTCTTTACCATCAGCTCCTAAAATGGTACCGTTTTCTGATGAAATCTCTAATTCATCAATAGCACTTTCCATTCCAAAATCGAAACCTTGAAAAAAAGCTCTCCAACTAGGCTCAATACTATCTGGGCTAACTAAATACTTGTCATATTGCTCTGCAAAAAAAGATGTATGCACAGCATTTAAAAAGGAATATTTATCCATTTATTTTTTTCTGTAACTTTAGAATAAATTTTACCAAAAATACAACTTTTACGATTTCTAATGGTATCTTAACTAGTAATTCTAGAAATAAATAAACAATTATGACTAAAACCGACAAAACCTTATTAAAAAGCTTTTTTTGCCTTATCTTTTTTGCATTAAGCATCAATTTATGCAACTCTCAAAACCTCACTAGTCAAAATTCTTTCTGGAAAAACGTTCAATTTGGTGGTGGTATTGGCCTTGGGTTTTCCAATGGTGGTTTTAACGGGACTTTATCTCCTAGCGCTCTTTATAATGTAAATCGCTATATTTCCACTGGAATTAGCTTGAATATAAATTACGCCAAATACGATTTCAATAAATTATTTGCATACGGAGGAAGTATTCTTACACTTTACAATCCTACATCTTTTTTACAACTATCTGGCGAATTAGAGCAATTACGAATTAACGAAACTTTAGATTTAGTTTCTGGGACTATAAAAAATAATTATTGGTCACCAGCTTTATTCTTGGGTGCGGGTTACAGAAGCAACAATATTACTTTTGGCATTAGATACGATGTGCTTCATGACAAAAACAAAAGTATTTATGCAGATGCTTGGATGCCTTTTGTAAGAGTATATTTTTAATTACCTGTACTTTTCTTTTAACCTGACTTTTTGCAACTCCCTCTTTATAATTAAAAAACAAACCTGCTCTGCAATATCTACAGCATCCGTTACTTTTATTTCTTTAAAAGCTTTTTCAGGCACATCTACAACATATAACAGATTAAGATACTTATCAAATTTTTCTAAGATTAAAACATAGATTTTTTCATGTAATAACGCTATCAAGTTTATAGGCTCCACTTTTAATGAAATTTCTAAATCTATATTTGCTAGGATAAAATCTTTCTTTATTTGTTCTACTAAATTAATATACAATTTTTCTGAAATTGCCTCCCCAACAAGCTCTTTTATATTCTTAAATTTCATACTCCCAATAGACCCAAAAGTCAAATAGTCAAATAGTCTTTTACCTTTTATAAACCACGCCTTCTTTCATAACAAAAGAAACCTTTTCTACAGTATGTATATCATTAAAGGGGTTATTATCTACCGCAATAATGTCTGCAACGAACCCTTCCTTAATTTGCCCTATTTTATCCTCTACCCCTAATAGTTTAGCGTTTGTAATAGTAGCTGATTTAAGCGCTTCTTTAATTGGCATTCCTACTTCAACCATATACCCGAATTCTTTTGCATTAAGACCATGCGGAAAAACACCTGCATCCGTACCAAAAGCAATTGGCACTCCTTTTTTATATGCCCTCTTAAACATATCTTGAATCAATGGACCAATAGCTGCAGCTTTTTGCGCAACAATTTCTGGAAAAAAACCTTGTATTTTAGCTTTTTCTGCTACTTGTTTCCCTGCAGTTATCGTTGGAACCAAATACGTATTATACTGCTTCATTAATTCCATGGTTTCGTCACTCATCATGGTTCCATGTTCTATAGTTTTTATCCCTCCAAGAATTGCTCTTTGCATTCCTTCATCACCATGGGCATGTGCAGCTGTTAACATACCGTAGTCTTTTGCCGTTTCCGTAATTGCTTTTATTTCCTCTATTGTAAATTGAGGATTATGACCACTTTTAGCCACACTAAGAACTCCCCCAGTAGCTGTTATTTTTATAACATCTGCACCATCTTTATATCTTTGTCTGACTGCTTTTTTACCATCTTCCGGAGAGTTAACCACCCCTTCTTTAGGGCCAGGGTTCCCCATTAGCTCCTTCTTCATCCCATTGGTTGGGTCCGCATGACCTCCAGTTGTAGCAATTGCTTTACCCGCAGTAAAAATTCTTGGTCCAACAACCAATCCCTTATCAATAGCATTTCTTAAAGCTATATTTACTCCAGTTCCTCCTAAATCTCTAACCGTAGTAAATCCCGCCATTAATGTTCTCTTAGCATAAACAGTAGACTCAAAAGCAACATCCGCCTCATTATCAGTAAATCGTTTGGTATACGTTTTCGGCCCTGACTCTTGCTCAATATGCACATGCATATCTATAAAACCAGGAAGAACAACTTTTGTTTTTAAATCGATTACAATATCTTCATTAGTTCCCGATGTAAATCCGTTATCAATAGTTTTAATCCTATCTCCCGACACAACAATAGTTTTTTCTAAAATAGATTTACCATTAGCTACATCTATAATTGTTCCACATTGAATATAGGTGTCTTGCGCCGTAATTGTATATACAGATAATAAAAGAAAAATATGAAGTATGTTTCGCATAATAAAAAAGGTATAAAAATTAGTCAGGGGAAATATACTAATATTTCCCCTGACTTTCTTTTTTATTATAAACTTAGCAAAGTTCTTAACTTCTTATTTTCTCTTCCCAGTCCCAAGCCGATTTCATAGCTTCGTCTAAGGAGTATTGAGACTTCCAACCTAACACTTCATTAGCCTTTGTAGTATCTGCATAAGCGGAAGTAATATCTCCTGCTCTTCTATCCACTATTTTATAATTTAATTTTTTACCAGAAACTCTCTCAAAACTTTGGATTACCTCTAATACAGTACTTCCTTTTCCCGTACCTACATTAAATACTTCGTAGTTCTCTGTATTTTTACCTTCTAGTAATCTTTTTAGAGCTAAAACATGTGCTTTTGCCAAATCTACTACATATATATAATCTCTTACACATGTGCCATCTGGTGTAGGATAATCATCCCCAAAAACAGACAATTCCTCACGAAGCCCTGCTCCTGTTTGCGTAATAAAAGGCACTAAATTTTGTGGAACTCCAATTGGTAATTCCCCTATTTGCACACTTGGGTGCGCTCCCATTGGATTAAAATAGCGCAATGCAATAGCATTAAGGTTTGCATTTACTTTACAGGTGTCTGCAATTATTTCTTCTCCCATTTGCTTAGTATTACCATAAGGAGATTCCGCTTGTTTTACCGGAGCACTTTCCGTTATCGGCATTTTATCTGCTTGTCCATATACTGTACATGAAGAACTAAAAATAAAACTAGCCTTATTTTTAGCTGCTAATTCTTTTAAAAGATATACTAGTGTTCCAATGTTGTTTTCATAATAAAGTAATGGCTTCTCAACACTTTCTCCAACCGCCTTAGACGCTGCAAAATGAATAACACCTTGAACGTCTGCATGACGTTTAAAAAAATCTTCAACTTTAGATCTCTCTTTCAGATCAATTTTTTCAAACAATGGTGTTTTTCCCGAAATAGAAGTAATTCCGTCTAAAACTTTTTCCGAAGAGTTAGAACAGTCATCTATAATAACAACCTCATAACCTTCATTTTGTAATTCTACTACAGTATGTGACCCGATAAACCCAAGACCTCCAGTAACTAGTATTTTCATTTATTTTTATTTTATGGTAACGTTTAGAATTTGCAATAGTAAAACCTATATTTTTTATCCGTTAACAAAATCGATAAGCGTATTCGTTATATAGGTTATCTGCTCATCATCTAACTCTGTATGCATTGGCAAAGAAATAACTTCTTCTACCAGTTGATTTGTCACAGGAAAATTCTCTTCCAAATATCTTTCATCTACATACGCCTTTTGCTTATGTAAAGGAATAGGATAATAAACACCACAAGGAATATCTTTTTCGCTAAGGTGCTCTACTAATGCATCTCTTTTTCCGTTAGTTATTCTTAATGTATATTGATGAAAAACATGATTATCATAGGAATCATTCCCTTTTGTTTGAGCCATTTTAGGCACAACAATATTCGACTGCCCCTCAAAAGCTTTTGAATATTTACTAGCAGATACTCTTCTACTAGTGCAGTACTGATTTAACTTAGGTAATTTTGCGCTTAACACCGCTGCCTGAATAGAATCTAAACGAGAATTTACACCAACAACATCATGGTGATACCTCTCGTACATGCCATGATTTACAATTCCTCTTAAGGTATGAGCCAAGGCGTCATCATTTGTAAAGATTGCTCCCCCATCCCCATAACATCCTAAATTTTTCGACGGGAAGAAACTAGTAGAACCTACGTGACCTATTGTCCCCGCTTTTTGTTTACTGCCATCTTTAAATTTATAATCCGCTCCAATTGCTTGTGCATTATCTTCAATTACAAAAAGGTTATGTTTTTTTGCTATATCTAGTATAACATCCATATTAGCACATTGTCCAAACAAATGTACAGGAACAATCGCTTTTGTTTTAGGTGTAATCGCCTTTTCTATAGCCACTGGATCTATATTAAAAGTATCTAGCTCCACATCTACCAAAACTGGCGTTAATTGTAATAAACCAATAACCTCAACAGTTGCTGCAAAAGTAAAATCAGCGGTTATAACTTCATCTCCAGGTTTTAAACCTAAACCCATCATGGCAATCTGTAAAGCATCTGTACCATTAGCACATGGAATTACATGTTTAACCCCCAAATAATCTTCTAGTTCTTTTTGGAAAGCATGCACATGGGGTCCATTAATATATGTAGAAGATTCTAAAATTTGGGTAATGGAAGTATTTACTTGCTCTTTAAGAGATTGGTATTGCCCTTGAAGGTCAACCATCTGAATTTTTCTCATTTTGCTCTTATATAAGTGTGTAAAATTACAAAATTAAGGGAGCGTAACCAATGATTTTATAGAAAGAAACGTATTTTAGCATTAAACCAAAAATAGGTGTATTTTTTCTATAACACTATAATATCAGTTGCAGCTATATTACTTAGAGTAATAGCTCTTTTTAGTCCTAAGATTTCTCTGTTTGTTAAGGGGCGTAAAGACGTTTTTTCCGCACTAAGGAAAAACATATCTGCATTAGACAAAACTATTTGGATTCATGTCGCTTCTCTTGGAGAATTTGAGCAAGGCCTACCTGTAATAGAAAAACTAAAATCTATTTATCCTAAATATAAAATCTTAATAACTTTCTTCTCCCCATCTGGCTATGAGGTAAAAAAAAATACAACAGCGGGCGACATTGTAACTTATTTACCACTAGACACTAAGAAAAATGTATTACAATTCTTAAATACAGTTCAACCGGAGCTAGCAATTTTTGTAAAGTACGAGGTATGGCCTAATTATTTGAGAGAACTTCAAAAAAGAAAAATACCAACAATACTACTCTCCGCTATTTTTAAAAAGGAACATATTTATTTTAAAACCTATGGCGGTTTTATGCGCAAAACACTTTCTAAGTTCACGCATATTTTTGTGCAAAATGATACTTCCAAAGAATTACTTGACACCATAAACTATGAAAATGTAAGTATTAGTGGAGACACAAGGTTCGATAGGGTTGCCGAAATTCTAAGAAGAGACAACTCTTTAGATTTCATTTCTAATTTTAAGGGGGCTTCTAAATGTTTTATAACAGGTAGTTCTTGGCCTGAAGATGAAGCAATAATTACACCATACATTAATCAATGCAGCAGGAATGTAAAATATATTATTGCTCCGCATAACATTAAAGCTGATCATATTTTAGCATTAAAAACCTCTATTAACAAAGCAGTTATTTGCTATTCCGAAATACAAAATAAAAATATTGCGGATTACGATGTACTAATAATAGACACCATTGGTTTATTAACCAAAATATACAGTTACGCTGAAATAACCTATGTAGGTGGGGGCTTCTCTACTGGTTTACACAATACTTTGGAACCTGCTGTTTTTGGTGTTCCGGTTATTATTGGCCCTAATTTTTCTGGATTTAAAGAAGCGGAAGATTTGGTGAAATTAAAAGGAGTTTTACCCGTTAGCAGTACGTCTGAGTTTGAAAAACTAATGAATAAATTTCTTGAAGATTCTGACTTTCTTAAAACCACCAGTACCATTAACAAAAATTATGTTCAGAATAATACTGGTGCTAGCATCCAAATACTAGATTACATCCGTACTTTATTATAACAATCTATTCCATTACATATGAAATTGCCCCAAACTTTCATTGTTCTGGTTTTGGGAATACTTTGTTTTTTTTCTTGCAAAAAAGACATCCGCAAAGGCTTACCCCAAAAACAAGAACAAAACAACATTACAGATTCTCTAAAGACTGCTCCTAAAAAACAACAACCTGTTCCTTATTTTCCTAAAACGACCCCCATTAAAAAGAAAGAGACCACCAAAAGTGACACTTTAAAACCGAGGTTTGCTACACCTTAAGCCAATACATTATTGCAAATAATTGATTTTTATTTCAATTTTAAAATCATGGATTAGCTTCGCAAAAATACCATTTTAACGAAAAAACAAGCATTTCAACGAGACAAAATACTGTAAATTAAGTATTTAATCGAAATCCCCTATGAATTTTGAGGTTATACAAAACTAAAATCTTACATTGTAATAAATAAATAATATTATGGAACAGGAAATTACATTCGGTGTAAAATTACTGAACGGATTCCTAGGTATTACCGTAATCGCTTTAGTAGGTGTTTTGATATCTGTAGCATTATGTCTTATTCTTTGGTCCGTTGGTATTTTGTAACCACAAAAGAGCTGATTTCCCCAAATTGACTTCCTATTTATTGTTTAAAATTTAATTTTGACAAGCCAAAAAGCTCCTTAAAAAAGGAGCTTTTGTTTTATATAATATAGCACACTAAACTTCTATTAGACAAACCAAACAGATAGTACATAATATAAGGCAAATTAAAAATCTTCAAGGTCTTCTTTATTTTCTACTCTTTTCTTTATAGCTTCAAAAACACTAATCCATTTATCATCTAAAGAGATATCCTTATCTATTAAATTCTTTATATAACTTTCTACACTATCTTCTTTATTCTGCTGAATTAATGAATCTATCCAATTACTTTGTTTTACCGATAATTCAATTGTAATCTTTTTTCTCACTTTACAAAAAATTTTGGATTTTACTACTACACTATATAACAACTAACCTACTATCTCTCTTTATTCTTATCAGAACTTATTCTCATTCTATCAATAATTGGCATTTTATCAATTTCCAATTCTATACTGTCGAACAGCTCCATAACTTCTAAATGTTTATTATTGTATATGCTATCTAGGGCTTTAGAATATTCTTTCCATACAGGTTTAAGTTCCTCTAAAAGTGTAATTCCTTTATCCGACAACCCAACCAACTTAGAACGACCATCATCTGGATTAATTACCACATGAACTAGTTCTCTTTCTTTTAGTTCTTTTAATACATTTTTAACGGTAATATGTGTAAAACCAACTTGCAAGGCAATATCATTTATCGTCAATTTGTCTTCAGCACATGCTAGTGCATGATAAACGGGGGACCAAACAGTTTTAAAATCTATGCCCGATTCTTTATAAACACGATCCCCTTCAGCATATAATTTTTCACTTATGCGTCTAAAGGCAGAAGCACCAACTAATCTTCCAAATTGTTCAAAAGAGACATCCATATTGTTTTTTATAAAAGGCCTTTCATAAAAATATGAAAGTTGTTTCATATATTCAAAAAAAACTCACTTTATTTAATGTAAGCTGATTCATTCTTATTAAAATATTACGTAATCTATAACGTTCGAATAAATTGTGTACGACTAAAAGTTCCCTAAAAAAAAGTTTCAAAAAAGCACTATTTACATATAGTATTCGATACTTTTTAAAACAATATGCATAAAGTCATAAAAGTCAAATGATAATTCTGTTTAAGAGATAAAATAAGAATTTACACTATTCATACGGATTTTTCCTAAATATTGATGAAGTCGAAGACCAGTTACAACTACATCTTCATGAAATTCAAAAAATAAGTATCATTTAACCAAACTTCGCATAAAAACTAAATCAATACGCTTTTCAAAACCCCCATATATTTCTCCATTTCAGAAAAAGTAAGCGAAGCAAAACCTAAACGCGTTGCATTGTGCGATGGTGCATAATAAGGAGTTAAAACTATATTGAGATTTTTAGCTAAAGCTCGCTCATAAACTTCCATCAAATTAATAGATTCATTAAACTTAGCCCAAACGGCTAATCCCCCTTCGGGTATTTTAAAATCAATCTCTTCAGAAAAAAGCGTATTCAATATCTCACATAAATAATCTCTACGTTGCATATAAATATTTCTTGACCGTCTAAGCATTCTATCAATTTCTCCTTGTTGTAACAAAACGCCCATTGCTCTTTCCATAATTGGATTTCCCTGAAAATCAATTACTTCACGTATTTTAACCGCTTTCTCTATTATTTTTTTATCTGCTAGCAAATAGCCTATTCGTAACCCAGGACCAATAGTTTTAGAAAAAGAGCCTGTGTAAATCGTATTTGTAAGACCGTCTAAGCTTGATAGCGGTAACAAAGGGGCATTATCGTAGTGAAAATCGTAGTTGTAATCATCTTCTATGATATAAAACCCATGAATTTCCGCCAATTTTAATAAACTCATTCTTCTGGACGGACTTAAACTTACTGTGGTTGGATGGTGGTGATGAGAAGTTACATATATGACCTTTACTTTGTTTTTTTTGCATATATCTTCTATTTCATCAACAACCAATCCTTCCTCATCTACCGAAACCGTTAACACATTAGCTCCTATATATTCCAAAACATTAGTTGTTCCAAAATAACAAGGATTACTAACAATGGCAATTTCATTGTTTTTAAGCAGAATTCTCATTCCTAAAAAAATAGCCATTTGACTTCCTCTCGTGATAAGTATATTTTCCTCATCACAGGGTATTCCTCTCGTATCGTTTAAATGTTTTACCAATTCTTTACGAAGCATTGTATCGCCGTAGGCATTGGTATATGAAAACAAGGTTGTATAACGGTCTGCTTTTAAAACGTTTCTATGAGCCCTTGCAATAGCTTGATTATCTATTATTCTATGATCGGGCAGTCCTCCATCAAAAATTAATGCTTTTTTACTTTTTGTTGTGAATACGGATATTGAATTTTCGGAATAATTCTTACTACTTCTTTTAACCGTTCTTTCACGCTGATTGTTCCAGTTTTTGGGTTTGAAATCTGGCAATTTTTCAGAAACAAAGGTTCCTTTTCGTGGAATACGTTTTATCCATTGTTGCAATTCTAATTCCGTATAAACCTTTTCAATGGTGTTTTTATTAACATTTAGCAAGGTAGCCAAAGACTTTATTCCCATCATTTTAGTTCCTGGTCGCAATCTACCAGATTGTATTTCTTTTATTAGGGTATTGACAATTTGCAGATACACAGGTGTCCCTCTTTCCCTTTCAATTTTAATAGTATTATATATTGAATTCTGACCCATTCAAATTATTCATTCTGCCCCATATTAACAGGTTAAATATACATTATTTTTGTTTCAAATAAATTAATCTTCTTAAAGAAACAATATCTTATGAAACATTCAACCATTCTGTTTGTCATTGTACTATTTATAGCATTTAATTCAACCGCTCAAGCCCAAAAGAAATCTACTATGGCTAAAATGCCAAGCACAAAAATCATCTCAGCGGTAGATGTCGAGGAAGAAATAGATGGCCAATCAGCACGTGTTTCGACGGTTGAAGTAACTCTTCAGCCTAAAGCAGAATCTATGCCACATCGTCATCCGGGGCCCGTATATGGTTATGTTTTGGAAGGTACTTACGAATTCAAGGTTGAAGGTCAACCCCTTAGAACGCTTCACCCTGGCGATACATTTTATGAACCCTTGATGGCATTACACGAAGTTGGAACTAACCCAAGTAGTAATTCTATAACGAGAGTACTGGCTATTGTGACACATCCAAGAAGTGCAAAAAATCTTGTAATTCTCGAAAAGGCTATGGAAATGGCTGAATAAATTAAATCATAAAATTATTTTTAAGGTTCGGTATTGGATTTGATTTTTTGTTTGTCGTTTAGGGCATCTAATAATCCAACATACGAGCTAAACCGTTGCCACATAACAAGAAAAACAGAACAAAATGAAAAAATACATAGTTTTAACAATAATGACTTTCGCAACTATTCTGATAAGTTGCAACTCTGAAAAATCGAAAAATAAGCTCGAAAAAGAGAACATAAATCAAATCGAAATAGCTTCGGATACGCTAACAAAACACCTGAAACCATTCAAATCGGAATTACCAACAATCGGACTTTTGATGTTTAACGGAGTTTTACAAAGCGAAGTAATTGCAACTTCCGATGTTTTCGCTAAACCCACCGAAAGCGGAAAACAAATTTTTAACGTAATCACGATTGCAGATTCTGAAAAACCAATCACAACTGAAGAAGGAATTAAAATTGTACCTGATTTTACGTTTGAGAATTGCCCAAAATTAACAGCTCTTTTTGTGCCAAGTGCTTATGATATGTATGCACAAGTTCACAACGAAAAAATAGTAAACTTTATAAAAGAAAAAAATAAAGAAACTGAATATGTTGTGAGTAATTGTGCTGGAGCTCAATTAATCGGAAAATCTGGAATTGCAGATGGATATAAAATCGTCACTTATATTGGTGGTGGAGAACAACTACAAAAAGACTATCCGAAATTAAAAGTACAGAATGATAGTTTGGTAGCTTTTGTTGAGGACGGAAAATTCAGTTCGTCAAATGGAAATTTAGCAAGTTATATTTCAGCCTTAAATTTATTGGAGAAAATGACCAGTTCTGAACATAAAGAATTCGTGGAAAATTATTTATATCTAGACCGACTTCAAAATTGGAAAAACTAAAGTACTGTGGGGCAACAAAGTGTCCTATGAAAAGTTCTAGTCCAGAGCTCTAAGTTTAATTAATATTTTAAATCACCTTATGAAATTTCAGGTGAAATCTCGGGATATTTTAACGGACCTGGTATTTGGGAAGGTGTTTTTTTATACGAACCTACATATAGCTTGAATTTAGGTTTGCAACGAAAATTCTTAAAAGAAAAAATGAATGTAAAGTTAAGTGTCTCCGATATTTTTTTCCAGAGTGGATGGAGTGGTTTTTCCGATTTCAATGGATTATATTCTAGAGGTAATGGTAATTGGGATAGTAGAAGAGCAAGTCTAAGTATTTCATACAAATTAGGTAATCAAAATATAAAATCTAACGGATAGTCTAAATAGTATATTCACGTTTTTTCATACGACGTTTAAAGGCTCATAAATTTTATGTTTATGGGCCTTTATAAAAAACTACAAAAGATTTTTTTTCTTATCCTCTTAGAATATATTAACCACTGCTTTTAAAAGTAGTTTTAATGGTTTAATTTAGTTTTTTGATTTATAAATTTGATGTTTTATTTTCTATCCTGTAATGTTAATAAAACACAACAAAGGAAGAAGTACAATCTTTTTATGATGTACAGTTTGGCAATATCGTAGGTGGGGCTTTAATTAAAAACAAAATATTTTATTACGTAAATTTTTGAGCAAGCACTATCAAACACCCTTGTTTTAAACGCTCCAGGAAGTACCTCATCAGATATCTCAATTAAAGATGTTACTGCTATTCGAGATAAACTCCTAAAAGAACACAACTATGACCCTAAGTTTTTTCAAAGTGCAGACCTACAAACTGCTAACTCCAAACTATTTACCATACTAGATTACAATCTTTCTGACATTCAGGAGCTAACGCATCGTAACAACTGCGTTGGCAGCAACGAGGATAACCTAGAGCGGAATAGTACTTTTTTTAAATTTTGTAAATCAGGACTATAGACACAATAGTATTGCCACTAATCTTGCCTTAGAACTAAAATCAAATCTTAAAAATGGTAATACTAATTAACTTTCGCTGGGTTATTTTACAAATAAAGATTGGGGACGACTTGTATTTGCGCCTAATGTGGTGAATTCTAGTTTTAGTTTACTAAATTTTAGAGAAATTGAAAACAACGAGCCTCAATTCCAATTTAATATCCCTCAAGGTACTAACCTTTATGTAACCGACTTGTTTAACTCAAGATGAAGAGCTCAACTGGGAACGAAATATAATTTTTAAAAGAAGTTCTATTCTTATGAAGAAAACATCAAAACAAAAAACCTTCCAATTTTTCTTGAAAGGCTTTTACTTTGTACAGACGGAGAGACCCCCTTAGACAATAGTCAGGATAAACTTCTCCCCTCTTTCAGATATTTTACTTTCAAAATTTATTACAAACGAAAAAAGCTCTCAATTTCTTGAGAGCTTTTAGTACAGGCGGAGAGACTCGAACTCTCACACCTCGCGGCACTAGATCCTAAGTCTAGCGTGTCTACCAATTCCACCACGCCTGCAAAAGGAGTGCAAATATAAAGTAAAAAATCAATTTTAAAATAATCTATCTTTAAAAAAGTTCTTTTGTATTTTTAACATGACTAATTAAAACATACAATGCAAAACATAAAAACCTATATATCAGACCATAAAGAACGTTTTATATCTGAGCTTTTTGATCTATTAAAAATGCCATCCGTGAGTGCTGACCCTGCATTTTCCGAAAATGTAATCCAAGCAGCGCAAAAAATCAAAGAAAACTTGCTTGATGCTGGTTGCGATTTAGTGCAAATTTGTGAAACCGATGGGTACCCTATTGTTTACGGAGAAAAAATTATAGATAAAGATCTACCAACTGTTTTGGTATACGGCCACTATGATGTACAACCCGCAGATCCAGTTGAACTTTGGGATTCCCCACCATTCGAACCTATCATAAAAAAAACAGAAAAACACCCCGAAGGAGCTATTTTTGCACGTGGTGCGTGCGATGACAAAGGGCAAATGTATATGCATGTAAAAGCATTAGAATTTATGGTTAAAACCAATCAGATACCATGCAACGTAAAATTCATGATAGAAGGCGAAGAAGAAGTTGGTAGTAATAATTTAGGGATTTTTGTAGCGAATAATAAGGAGAAGTTAAAGAACGACATTATTTTAATCTCGGACACTGGAATGATAGCCAATGACACCCCTTCTATTACAACAGGTTTACGTGGTCTTAGCTATGTAGAAGTAGAAGTTACTGGCCCCAATAGAGATTTACATTCCGGTTTATATGGCGGTGCAGTTGCTAACCCAATTAACATATTAACTAAAATGATTGCTTCTTTGCATGATGAAAATAATCATATTACCATTCCCGGCTTTTATGATAATGTTGAAGAACTATCTACAGAAGAGCGCGCAGAAATGGCAAAAGCTCCTTTTAATCTGGAAGATTACAAAAATGCATTAGATATTAATGCCGTTTATGGCGAAAAAGGATACAGTACTAATGAAAGAAATTCTATAAGACCAACACTAGATGTAAATGGTATTTGGGGAGGTTATATAGGCGAAGGTGCAAAAACTGTTATTGCAAGTAAAGCTTATGCAAAAATTTCCATGCGCTTAGTACCAAACCAAGATTGGGAAGAAATTACGGAACTCTTTAAAAATCACTTTGAGAATATTGCTCCAAAAGGTGTAACCATTAAAGTAACTCCCCACCATGGTGGTCAAGGCTATGTTACCCCTATTAATACTATTGGCTATAGCGCTGCCTCAAAAGCCTATGAAACTACTTTTGGCAAAAAGCCAATTCCGCAACGTAGTGGCGGTAGTATACCTATTGTAGCTCTTTTTGAGAAAGAGTTAAAGAGCAAAACAATCCTTATGGGCTTTGGATTAGATAGCGACGCCATACATTCGCCTAACGAACATTTTGGCATATGGAATTACCTGAAAGGTATAGAAACAATACCATATTTTTATAAATACTTTACTGAGCTATCTACATAGAAAAATAGACTTAAAAGTAAATAGCCTTCAATTAGAAGGCTATTTTTTTTGTAACAAATTATTGCACTTAACGTCTTATATGATTCATCAATCAATCAAATCATGCTACAGCAATTTTTTATTCTCTGTTCAGGGGCAGATACTTCTATTTTAAAAACTTGTTCTAAAGGAGAACAAAGTAAATATGGGGGTATTGGCGCTACAGTCTTCTTTACTGCACTAATGGCTTTCATTGCTAGCAGCTATGCCCTATACAGGGTATTTGATTCTATTTATATATCTATATTTTTTGGTTTAATATGGGGGCTTTTAATTTTTAATCTAGACCGATTCAT
Organism: uncultured Maribacter sp.; assembly: GCF_947496775.1. Classification (GTDB taxonomy): domain Bacteria; phylum Bacteroidota; class Bacteroidia; order Flavobacteriales; family Flavobacteriaceae; genus Maribacter_B. Next base: position 557,186 of record NZ_CANMDU010000001.1, read on the forward strand.
TATTTCTACTATTAGAAAAAGAGATGATTTTAAAAAAGAAATTGTACAAGCTATCCCCAGAATAATCCTAGCAGTTATAATAGCTATTGTTATTTCTAAACCTTTAGAGATGAAAATATTTGAAAAAGAAATAAATCAGATATTATTAGAACAAAAAAATGAACTGTCCCTTGCTAACCAACAACAAATATTACAACAATATACTCCAGAAATAATGGAGCTAGAGAAAAATATTACACAACTAAAAAACGACATTCTCCTAAAAGAGATGGAAACTAATACTTTATATGACATCTATATTTCTGAAGCCGAAGGTACTGCAGGAACTAAACTTTTAGGCAAAGGCCCCGTTTACAAAGAAAAAAGAGAAAAACACGATGCATCTTTAACAGAATTACAGCAATTAAAAGAAAAAAATAATCAAAAGATTAGCCAAACAGAAACCCAAATTGCCTCCCTAAAAAAAGAGTACAATAACAATGTTAACAACGCACAACCAATTATTGATAATTTCGACGGACTTATGTCCAGAATCAATGCTTTAGAAAAATTACCTTGGCTCCCTTCTTTTTTTATCTTTTTCCTTTTCTTGGCAATTGAAACCTCTCCTTTAATCGCCAAATTACTATCACCAAAAGGAGAATATGATTGGAAATTAGAAGAGGAAGAAAGCAATCTTAAAACGAGCATAGCTAATAAAGTAAATCAACAAAACCATGTATTAGAAACTGGTACCTTTCTTAACGAGAAAATCTACTCTGAGATAAAAGAGGAAGAGGAGGTATATGCTTATAAGAAGAACAAAGCACAAGAACTTTTAAAAAAACAGGCGGATGCTTTTTTGGATATGCAAATAAAAAACATATAAAGAGGACCTGTTTTTACATAAAACAGGTCCTCTTGGTAAAATTTGGGGGGAACTACCACTAATACTTTTTTTTCAAATTAAATTGTACTTAGTATAATTGCCTTGTCTGAAAATTTAATATCACAGATTTGATATACTTTCTTTGCCTTGTTCGTTAAAATAAATCCTGTATACTTCTTTTTTTTCTTTGCTTCCATAGTTTGGGTTTTTGGTTATTCCAAAAGTAGTCTACTATTAAAAAGCTAAGTATCAATTTTAGATAGATGACCATTTACTACCTCTCAACTGTTATTTTACTTAGTTAAAGAAAAGTGCACTTATAGTCATGGACATAGTGCACTTTACAAAACCAACTAATTACCTCGCTGTCAGGTATTGTAATGAAAAGCAATTTTAGCCAATTGCCCCACTATTTTTACAGAATCTTTCATAGACAATTTAGAACCATCTGCATGAACCCATCTTTTTAAAGGTTGTTCACATATTAAACTTTGTACGTTTTTCTTTCCGTAATGCTTACGCATGCGCATAAATATCTCTACATCGAACAACCATCTGGTTATAAACTTCTTTGTGAACATATTCTCTATAATATCTTTATCCATGATTTTTGCACCACATTGGGTATCATTAAATGGCATACCAAGAATTGTTCTAATAATAAGGTTAATAGTCATACTAATAATCTTTCTAGCAGATTCCTTAGTAATGTTAGCCCCCATTCTGCTCATTCTAGAACCACTTACAATTTTAAAGTCTGAATTTTGTAATGTTTTAACTAAATCATCAAAATCTCTAAAATCCGTTGATAAATCTGCATCTAAATAGCCTATATAATCTAACTGCGGATCTTTAGCTAAATGTAAAACTCCTTGTCTTACCGCTTCTGCCTTCCCTCCATTTTTTTCACAGTCATATATACTAATCGTATTTTCATGTCCTTTTCTTAATTCCTGTAAAACTTCTAATGTGTTATCTGTACTACCATCATTTACAAAACACAAATGATACCCAAGGTTTCTATGTGCAAAATCTTTAAACTCCACACCAGAAAGTCTTTCCTCTTCATTATAGCATGGTATAACTACACCTACGCAGTATTCTTGCAACATTCTTGAAGAACTCTCTTCCGTATTTTTTACAGAAATTTTATTATCTCCTAATATTCGTTTTACTCTTGCTGAAACCTCATTAAGACTTACTGGTTTTTTCATGTAATCATCTATACCCAGATCAAAACCATCCATAATTACGTTTTCATCTGTATTACCAGACATAACCATTATTGGCGTCTTAGATTTTTGCTCTATTCGTATAAACTTTACAACTTCTAAACCAGACATATCTGGCATGTTTATATCTACAATAACTAAATCTGGCTTAAAAGACTCAAATAAAGACTTACCATCCGACCCACAATCGGCAGTTTTAATATCATACCCTAACTCTAACAATCTCTTTTCAAGAGAAAGTAATATTAGTTGTTGATCATCAATAGCGAGGATTTTCATAAATATTTTTTTTTTAGATATGAACTATTTTAATAATAGCTCTTAAAATTTGGGTTACTTAACTATAATTTTTAAATTTCTTAATAGGTTAAAAATCTTTCACTTACCATTTAATAATAACATAAAAATTACTCATTTGTAAGTTTTTTCTTTCTTAGAACGTAAGCTATTCTTCTTTTATTGTAATGTTCACCTCATATATTTTATTTATATCTTTATGCAGAATTAGATTTTTTAATACATTTTGAAGAAAAAAACCAATACCCTCTTAATACTTGCCTTAATAGTTGGTCTCGCTTTTCATGGTTCCGCTATATTTTTTACTTTAGAATACACCTACGATGCATTAATTCATTTATTTTTTGCAGATCATTATGCCTCTAGTTGGTTTGATCCATGGGAATATAGATGGTACACAGGTTTTACGGTGCAGTCTTATCCACCGCTAGTACATCAGTTAATTGGTATACTCTCTTATATTGGCGGATTAAAATTTGGAATGTACACTGTAGGTCTAATCGCTATAGTCTTATTTATTACAGGAGCTTATCGATATACCTTGTTAATGACAGGAAGCAGAAGAATTGCGGGGTATGGTGCTGTCTTAGCCGTCTTTTCTTCTACTTTTGTTGAAACCCTACATATTTTTGGGCAATTACCAAGTGTATCTGCCTTATCCATTTTACTGCATTCAATGACAGAAATATACCTGTGGATTAAAACTGGTAAAACAAGGTATTTTATTACATCTGCGAGTATGCTTGCTGTAACAGTTACTTCACATCATGTAACTCCCTTATTTGGTATGGTGTTTTTTATTGCTCCGTTAATGGGAATGACGGTAATGGATGCAGCTAGGGAGAAAGTAGATTCTTATAAAAAACTTTCCTTTAAAGTATTTTGGAGCACCACTTTACAACACTTTTGGCGCATAGCAAAGTTTGGTTTTACAGCTATATTTTTACTCGTATTCTGTATTTTTCCATATTGGTACAACTCCAAAAGAAACCCAATTACCCAAGTCGCAATTCCGCATGGATCAAGAGATAATTTCCTAGAAATAACTTCTTCGGGACTTGTATTTTTCTTAATACCATGGGGTGTACTTCTATTTATTTTACCCTATTTCTTTTATAGATATTTTAGCAAAAGATATCTTTTCTTTGGATTATCTTTTACACTATTAACCATTTTAGGAACAGGAGGAACCACCCCTGTTCCACTTTTAATGCTTGGCGAAACTGCCTTTAACATTCTTACACTAGATAGGTTTACTTTATGGGCCACCATTATGGCTCTACCTATATTTGCAGAATTTGCTTACCGGATGGTTGAAGGCGATTTAAAAACCCTAATACAATCTAAATTTGGAGGAGTTTACCATAGGGTCTTGGGCGGATTAATTGCCGGAGGCATGCTTTTTATGGTCCTTTTCACTATGACTTTAGGTTATTTTAGACCCTCACAACCAGCACAAATTAAAATGCTTCCTATCGTTAACTTTCTTGGGGCCGATTCCCATGATTCTTGGCGTTATTTGCCCTTAGGTTTTGGGGATCAAATGGCTTGGTTATCTGCGCAAACTAAAGCGATGACTGTAGATGGCAATTATCATTCCGCTCGTAGGTTACCCGAACTAACAACAAGAGCTATTGAACGGATAGAAAATTCTAAATTTAGAGGTGTAGAAGGTATTGGCTCTTTACAGCAATTCTTAACCGTACCCGAAAAATATAACTTAAAATATATTTTCTCTAATGATAAATTCTACGATCCCATACTCTATTATTGTGGTTGGCAACGTTTACAGCAACTAGAAAATGGTATTATGGTTTGGGAAAAATTAAATGTGGCTCCAATTCCACAAATTATGCCTAAACAAGATGTTCCTACTATTATGAAAATAATGTGGGGAATAATTCCTATCTCAACCGTATTGATAGCAATTTTCGTTAACATTCAAATGATTTGGGTTCGTTTATTAAAGTCTAGAAAAACAGAAGTGCATTCTTTTATGAAACTAGAACTGCCCTATAATAAATTCCCAGCAAAACTTTTAACAATATCTCATTGGTGGTCCTTAATTGTATTACTATGCATAGGGTATGGTATGTATCTATTTTATATTAAAAACGTAGAACAAATATCTCCTAATAACGTAGTCGAATCTTACTATGACGCACTAGATTTTAAAGAATTTTCTCGTGCCCATTCGTATCTAGATCCCGAACAAAATATTGACATTGCGCAGTATATGTTAGAAGTATCTGTAACCGATGGTATATTAAGTTCGTATGCAAAATTAGATTCTCTAAATATTAACATTTATGATGTAACCGAAAATAGTGCAAAAGCTAAAGTAGCAACTATGTGGATTACGCCATTAGAAAATGTTTTTAACGACGATTATCATGAACTGGTAAAACGAAAAAATAAATGGTATATAAAATCCTCTAAAGTTGATAATGACATCCCGCCTGATCAACTCTTTACAGCCAATGGCACAACTTTTTACAACCATGGTAGACGAAAAATCACAACACAAGAAACCTATCATGAAGATGTTCTAAAACAACCTGTATTAGAAATTCTTACAGCAAAATTAGTACAATACAAAGGACAATATAGTATAATAGGTGAACTTCAAAATGTTGACGATACACCTGCAGATATTGTGATTAAGGCTACGCTCTACAATGACCGAAACAAAGAACTAGCAAATTACAATGCTAAGCATCAAATAAAGCATAAGTTAATGCCAAAGGAAACAACAACATTTAAAATTAATTTTGAAGGTATTGCCTGGTCTTCTACAAAAGATACAATACCGCCTACCTTTAATCCTGATGAGTTTACTCCTGTTAGTTTTGAGGAACAACCTACTAAATTTAATTTGCAATCTGCAGGAAATACTGCAAACACAGATTTGTACAAGCATTTAGCATTGCAAGATTTAGAATATACAGAGCAAGGGTTTAACGGTGTATTATTTAATTCTGGGGTACAAGAAGTCACCATTCCGCAATTAATAATTTCTTATTATGATAAAGACCATGAGCTCCTATGGGTGGATCATAAGTTTGTGACCTCAGGTGTTCGTATTCAACGAAAACAATTTTTCAACTACAAACCTTTGGATTTAGATAGCCTTAGGATTGTTAATAGTAGTCTAAAAAACTGTTTTGTAAATGGTCTTCCAAATGCCGCAATTGCGGAAAAAATATTTCCAAACAGAAAAACTATTCATGGCCCTAAGCAAAGTCAGCCGTTTAAAGGAAAAGGTTACGAGTACATAAAATTTGAACTGAATAGTTATATAGGAAACCCAAAATAACATGTATTTAAGACTTTTTATAATTTTATGTTTATTCCTTATTGGATGTTCTTCCAAAAAAGAGAAGACCCAAAAAAAACACGTATTACCTAAAGTAGTTTTAGAAACTAAACAAAAAAACTATGTTGCCGGCGATTCTATTTCTTTAACTTTTAAAGCTGATAGTGGAACAGAAAGGCTAATATTACAAGTTAAAAACGCTTACGGAAATACCCTTTTAACACCTGAATTAATCAATGATAACTCAGTCCAGTTTTTAATTCCAAAAAACTACACTAGGCTTGCTGGCCCTTGCCGTTGGATATTATTACATGAGGGAGAAACGGCTTCAAAAGGAAAAATAAACATTGCTACAAATGCTCCAATGGCTACACATATAGAATCCTATTTTGGGCCACGAAGTATTACTGCTGGTTATATAGACTATTCCATGTTAACCGTATCTCCTACAGATATTTACGACAACCCATTAGATGATGGTACAGAGGTTACAGTTAAATATCAGTTTGAAGAAAATATTAGTGACCTAAAAATTACCACTCAAAGTTTTTTTTCGTGGTATAATGTACGTTCAACAACAAAATCTGGAAGAATTTTAGTTACATCAGAATGTAACGGTACCACATCTAAAGAACTTGCTACTATAGTTTTCCCTTCTAATGCAACAGATTTTTCTATTAATGCCAAAAGTGCTCATAATTACGCAGACGGCAATCAAATAATAACATTTACCTCTGACATTATAAAAGATGAATTTGGTAATACTGTAAGTAATGGTACACTAGTGACTTTCATTATAAAAAATGAAAAAGATTCTTATTTATATACTATAGGCACAACGCTTAATGGCATTGTAGAAGCAAGAACACTACATCCGGACAAAGCATCTAAATGGGAAATACAAGGATTTGTGACAGGAGCCGCAGAAAGTAATATTATAGAATTTGATTTTAATGCTGCAATAAAAGATTACCCTGTTCATTTTTCACAAGGAAATAGAAATATTGATATAGGACCTTTTGAAAGTTTTATGAAACAACTTATTCCTGATGGTTTACTTATAAAACTTGATATTTATGACGCAAAAGGAAATTTTATACAAACTAATAAAACAACAACTAAAAATGGATCTTGTAATATTTTCTTAGGAGCGCATTATCTTCCTGAAGGAGATTATATTTTAAAATTAGAAGCTGCAGGAATTAAAAAAGAATTTACAAAAAACATACATGGCAATTAAATTAAACAAAGTATTCTACCGTACCATATTGATAGCCACTTTCTTGGCCATTAATATGCTTATTATTTCTGGTATAGGATCTGCCTGGGCCTTTATGAATACTGGTGCAGATAAAACTTCTATGCTACACTTAGAGGTTCCTATGGAAGATGTGTACAAGCCAAGTTTAGAATGGATTAATACAGAAAATCCGGGAAGACCTATGGAAATACAAGCTCTTGGAGAAATTACAAATGACTATATGAATGCCTGGCATGTACGCAACATTGCATACAAAAAAAATGACCCATATGGTATTGAAGATTTTTATACAGATAGTGCAAGAGTTCGTTTGTACGACCACATAGACGCAAATAAAAAAAATAATAATTGGTACAAAAGAACCACCCTAAATCATAATTCATCTTTAGACTTCTATACTGCTGATGGCACCATGGTTGTATTTAAAGATTATAATGTAGAAGAGTATCAAGAAATTTATCAAGGTGAAGAATTAATTCTAAAAGAAAAAGACACTACCAGTTACCAAGTAATGATGCTTTTAGAAGATGGTTTTTGGCGAATAAGACACTTAAAAGAAATCCCTACACCTATAGATACTGCAAAAATTGTAAAGCGTACAATAGATAAAAAACTTGCAAAAGTAAAAAATATTAAAGGTATAAACTACTACCCTAAAGACTCTCCATGGGATACTTTTGGGAAGAAGTTTAGTGATAGTATTATTAATCGAGATTTTAAAATTATTCAAGAAATGGGTTTAAATACCATACGTGTATTTATACAATATGAAGACTTTGGAAAAAACCGCGTGGATTATAAAAAATTAGCATTATTAAAAACCCTTTTAGATACTGCAGAAGAGAACAACCTTGAAGTTTTAATCACTTTATTTGACTTTTATGGGGATTATGATGTTTCTAACTGGACACTTACACATAGACACGCAGAAAGTATTATTAAAGCCATGAAAGACCATCCTGCATTATTAGGATGGGATATAAAAAATGAGCCCGATTTAGATTTTGATTCTAGAGGTAAACAGCGTGTATTGAGTTGGCTAGAACAAATGATTGATAATATTAAAAAATGGGATAAAAACCACCCTATTACTATAGGTTGGTCTTCTCCAGAAGCTGGTATTGAACTTGCCGATAAGGTAGATTTTGTTTCTTATCATTATTACCGAGAACCTAAGGATTATAAACTCGCTCATAATAAACTAAGGGCGTTAGTACCTACTAAACCAAAGGTTTTACAAGAATACGGCATGTCTTCTTATAAAGGCCTATGGAATTTGTATAGAGGTGCCGACGAACAAGGACAATTGGCCTATTATAAACAAATGCAACAAATATTAAAAGAAGATAATATTCCATATATGTTTTGGACATTATACGATTTTAAAAAAGTACCAAGTTCTGTTGCCGGAAGCCTACCTTGGAAAACAAAAAAGCAGCACTTCTTTGGTTGTTTAGATTCTTTAGGAAACAAAAAACCTGTTTATCATGAATTAGCAAATAAAAAAAGGGAATAACTATAGTGCTATTCCCTTTCATTTTAACTAACCTAATTTATTATACATGTTGTTCCTCTAACTCACTTATTTTCTTGGGCAAATTGAGCTCAAAACCCTCTTTTTTCGAAATTTTAATGGCTTTAAAATACTCTACATACATTCTAGCTATCTCGGACATTGGCAAAGAGCATGCGGCTTTATAATTTGTTTTTCCTAATTGAATTCTATACGCATCGTGAGTAATAATTTTTTCTATAGCATCTGCCAAAGAAGCTGTATTAGAAGGGTTAAAAAACTCGCCGGTATATCCTTCTTCCCGTACTAAAACACTTAAATCTCCTAAGTCTGGTAACACTACAGCATTACCATAACTACCCGCTTGGTGTAACACCCCAGAACTTCCTGTGGTTGAAGTGTACGGAAATACAGTAACTGCACTTTCCCCAAATAGTATTGGTACATCTTCTTCTGCTACATAACCGGTAAAACGTATTTGTGGCACATGACTATATTTTTCTTTCATCTCATCTAAATACCCTGGGGTATTAGGGCTATCCGTTCCCGCTATTACAATTTCAATATCTTCAGAGCACCTTGCTCGTATTAGCTCTACAGCTTCAATTAATATTTCTACCTTTTTATAGGTTCCAAATTTTCCAAATGCCATAACCTGTTTTGGTCCAACTGGCAAAGAGTATTCTGGCTCCGGTGGTGTTTCAAAAGAACCATGCGGAATTAAGGCTATATTCCGAGCTTTATATTTTTTCTCTATAATAGACACATATTTACTTATAGTAACTGCAACTATATCAGAAGCCAAAACAAAACGTGTTAAGGTTGTTCCAATAAAATTATACACCTTCTGTAAAAGTCTGTTTTTTGTAAATCCGGCATTTTCCAAATCTACTTGTTCTAGAATATTATGCAGTAAAGATATTGTTGGAATTCCTTTTAACTTACATAATAGTGGCAACATTAAACCTAAAGCTGCTGGGATTTTTTTATCTCCAAATTTTAAAAACTGAAGATTAAATAATACCGCATCTGGTTTGGTTTGCGAAATTGCCTTATTTACTCTAAAGAGATTAGTATAACTATTAAAATCCCAAGCTTCTTTTACAGTTATCTTACATCCTTTCTCTTCAAAATTTAAGTCTTTATCTTCTACGGTTTTATCTGTAATCAAAACAATTTCGGACACTTGTTCTTGTAATCTAAAATGTTTTACTAAATGATAACCATACTCGGTCAAAGTTACTTTACTCGGGGGATAAGCGGTTACTATTGCTAATTTCATAATTTAAGGTTTTGGGTCAAAAATTTGGATTATTCTATTGCCTTAGATGGCACATTTTTTTTAGTGATAAAGTATAATAGTTGAACCACCAAGAGTATAGACATTGCTATAATTTGCATGTGTACTACCATTTCTAAGTTTTCGTGAAAAAATGCTACAAGAAATACTTGAGACATTCCTAATACTCCAGATAACACAACTGGCACATAATGATCCAAGGATAAAAAGTAGTAGGCAAATATGTTAGAGATTGCAAATAATGATGTAGCCAACGCATATTGCCATAAGAGACTAGCTACAGAAACATAAGCATCTCCAAACATTAGAGTAATTATTAAATCTGGAAAAAAATAACAGCTTAAAACAATTACTGTAGACAATAACCCTATGTAAGAAACATATTTAAACAAAACAGGTGCCGTAGGTTTTCCATCTTTATGCCTTTGTACAACTGTCGGTAATAACAACATTACAAACATCCAAGCTACAAAGTACACTACTCTTCCTATTAATGCGAGAGAAGCATACAATCCTGCATCTAAGGCATTAAAATAATGCTTCACCAAAAGCACATCACTATTATTAATTATTATCTGGGTTAACTCGTAACAGGCCGTTAATAAAATGAACTGCGAAACCCTTTTAGCATTTTCTGGTTGTAAAACGGACTCTTTTCTAAAAGACACTCCTTTAATATCTGACGGAAATAAGCCAAAAAGAAAAGATATTAATATTCCTAAGGCAACCAATATACCTGGCTGAAGCGGAACCAAAAATAATAATCCCATTGTTATTAATAACCTACTCCACATTTCGGTTTGGTAGGTTAAAGAGAGTTTGTTAAATTGTAACTTCCCTTGAAAAGTACCGCGGTTAACACTCATAAAAAAATAACAAGGTATACCTATAGCAAATACAACAAACATCCAATGACTCTCTGTATTAAAAATTTGTTGTAATTGCCTAGAGAAAAACAAAATAACAAGCCCCACAGCAAGTCCAAAATAACTGGACTGTTTGTACATTTTATTTCTAAAATTATTCCATTCGTCCCCTGAAAAAATAACTGCAAATTTTGCCGTTGCTAATTGAAAAGTCATCCCCATAAAGGATAAAACTAACAATAGAGTAACCAACAGTGCAGCCTCTGCAAAAGCAGCTGGTCCTAATATTCTTCCTAAAAACAAATTATACAAGTAATTTCCTCCATTCACGAGAAGAACACTACCCATAAACCATTGTTCAGGGGTTACTTTTTTTAATACTAGTTTAAATGCGGTCATTACTTAAAATATAATGTGTTTTGGTAGTAGTCATCATGTTCATGATTTCCCTATTTTGTCTACCTATAATAGAGATAACCTTGTTTGTTTTTGCAGCATTTCTATATAGCTTTTCTAACATAAAAGCGCCACTTTTATCTATATGCTTAACATTTTCAATATTTAATATAATCTTCTCCGAAGAATGGATTAAAGTTTCAAAATAGTTCTTTAATGAATTCATATTCTGCGAAGAGATATTACCTATAACTTCGAACATTCCATTCTTCTCTTTAATTTCTATTGCCATAGCAAAACTTATTTGGGATTAATATTTGTCATCTGCATTATGCAGTATATAGATAACGTTATTTCCTTATAATATTGTAGTATTTTTCCTATTTTAATAAATATTCAACGCAAATATCTGTTTTTCAACACATTACACAAATCAATGTCTTCAATAAAATTTATCTGCATTACATAACTAACTATAAGTATATGATACTAAAACAGCTACAAAGCTCTACTAACGCTACAAATTACGAATAAACTATTTATAGAAAATTCTTACAAATTCTCTAATAATAATTCAAAAATGGCGTTATCTCCTTGTAATAATTTACTTACTATTATAACTATGTACAAATACGCTTTTATTTTATTGTTTATACTACCCTTAATTTCTTTTGCGCAAAACGACATGACAGAAGGCTTTAAGTTCCTAGAAAAAGGGGATTTTCAGAATGCCGAAGATTTCTTTGAAGGCATTTTACAAAAAGAACCAACAAACAAAACTGCAAGATTATGTTATGGACGGGCGGTAGGTTTAAGTGGAGAACCCAAAAGAGCAAACTCCCTATTCTCTGAATTATTAGAAGAATATCCTGGTGATTTTGAAGTAGAAATTAATTACAACGAATCCTATTTATGGTCTAAAGACTATAAATCTGCAAGACCTTTGTATAAAAAACTAGTTTCTGATTATCCCGATAAATTTGGTGCCGTGCTCGGTTTTGCTAATACTTTAAGTAATCTAAAAGAATATGAACTTGCTTTAGAATGGGTAGATAAAGCTATTGCATTAGACCCAGAAAACAAAAGTGCTTTGGTTTCTAAAAAATATATGCGTTTGGGTTACGCCAACGCCTACGTAAACAATCAGCAATACGCCAAAGGGGAAGAATACTTGCAAAAGATATTTACTGATTTTCCTGAGGATAAAGACGCATTGCAAAATTTAGCAAACCTCTATTTAATAATTAAAAATGTTGATAAAGCTAAAGAGACATACAAAAGATACGCAACTAATGCCAAAGATTCTATAATCGCCTTAAACGGTATAGCGTTGGCTGAGCATATAGGAGAAAAAAACAAAACTGCTTTAGAAATTGCACTAAAATCTAAAAGGGAAGTATTAAAAGTAAGAGATACTCCCTTGACAGAACAAACTTATAATAGGTATGTGCAAGCACTAATATGGAATCAGAAATACAAAAAGGCCCAAAACCAAATAGATAGTTTAATGGTAACAAATCCTAATAGAAATTGGATTATGGCTCTTGATGCCACTTTGGGAATGTACACAGCAAACTTTAAAAAGAGTATTAAAAATTATGACAAAATACTTGCCAATGACAGCACCTCATTTGATGGGAATTTAGGAAAAGCCAATGCCCTATTTGCCTCGGACAAAATTATCCCTGCTTATAAAGCGGCTAAACAAACATTAGTAATTTATAAAAAACAGAAAGATGCCACCAATTTCATTGAGAAACTGGATCTACAATTTACTCCGAACGTAGAAGAACATGCAGCTTATACCTTTGATAATGGTAACAATACAGCATATTCTACTAAAACAACTACTCAATTAGCATTGTCTACAAAGTTTTCTTCTACTTTTTCTTATCAATATAGGTTAACGGAAAATACTGTTACCTTAAACAAGGCAAGCTCTCATGTACTTATTGCTGGTTTACAATATAAATTATTTCCAAAAACCAATTTAAAAACTGTATTCGGAGTTAATAAATCTATTTCAACAGACACGTCGTTTTCTCAACCTGTATTAGATATAAGGCTGCAATTACAGCCAATGCGACTACAAAACTTAGACCTAATATACACTAGGGAAGTTCAAAGTTTTAATGCGGAGCTTATAGAAAGAGAGATTGTAATGAATCACTACGGACTTACCTATAATTTAGGTACTACTTTTAATTTAGGCTGGTATACGCAAGCTATATATACAGAACAAACAGATTCTAATAAAAGAAATCTACTTTTTAGCTCTTTGTACTACAACTTATTTAAAAAACCTGCTGTTAAGATTGGTGTTAACTACCAATATTTAAGTTTTTCCAATCAAGTACCGAGTATCTATTTTAGTCCATCTATATACCAAGCCGTAGAATTTTTTGCGGATGTAAGAGCAAAGTTATCAGATAAATCTTTATATATGATAAGCGCAGCTTCTGGCTATCAAAAAGTTGAAGAAGATCCTATGACTGTAATTTTTAGAGCAGAAACAGGTGTTCAACATCAATTTTCAAAAAGGTTAAGTGGCAAGATTTATGGAAAATATAGTAACATAGCTTCTGCAACTGCGGCTGGATTTCAATTTACAGAAATAGGTTTTAAACTAAAGTGGTTATTTACTAAAAAGCCTTTATTCTATGCTAATCTTCAAAAGAAAATAGCATTAAACTAAGACTTAACAAGGACTGTACTTTAATAGAATAGTTAATAGCTTTTATACCACAAAAAAAACCTATACATCTTTATTCGAGATAAAGATGTATAGGTTTTTTATTATGGAGAAAATATGTAATTTAATAAGGAGGGAATCTTACACTTTATAATTTCAGAAAAACAAAGTTCTTAGCTCAAAAGGTTTAAATGTTTCATAAGTTTAGGTTTATTAGACCTACTTATTGGCACAACACTCTTATCTATTAAGACACTATTATCTTCAATATCAATAATTTTAGTGAAGTTAATTATATACGAGCGGTGTATTTGTAAGAAGACGTCTTCTGGTAATTTTTCTTTTACCTTTTTAAGAGTATTATGCACTTTATACTCCTCTTTCTCTGTTTTTATCTTAATATAATCTCCCAGAGCTTGTATTAAGAGTATGTCGTTGAATTTAAGTTTAATTAATCGGCGATCTATATTAATAAATAACTCACCCAAGTTTGCTGCTCTTGCAACTTTAGATGCATTATTAATAATCTTTTGGTTTTCGATAGCAGTTTTAACTTTAACTATACTTTTCTCAAAACGCTCTTTTGTAAGTGGTTTTATTAAGTAATCTACTATGGCATCATATTCATAGGCTTGTAACGCTAAATCTTTATCAGAAGTAATTAATACTATTTTAGGCGGAGTTTTTAAAGTTTCTACAAAATCAAAACCTGTAAACCCTGGCATATGGACATCCAAAAAAACAACATCAATAGTTTGTTTATTTAAAAATTTTATAGCGTCTATTGCATTTGAAAATTCTTCCTTAATTACAATTTCTGAAGTATCTTCACAAAATTTAGCAACTATAGCTCTTGCTGTTGCCTCGTCATCGACTATAATGCAATTCATCATATTAAACAGTTAAGATATAGTTTTCAATCGTGACTAAAACTCTCAAAAAATCATCTTTGAGTTTATTGCTTCCACGCTTAAGTTCCTCTTCGTAGGCTACTGCTAATTTATATCCTTTTTCTAACCCTAGAATATTAAACTTATGCTTTAGCTTATGTACAATTTCTGCTGTTCCTTTAAAATCTTTACGTTCCGAACAGCTAATATATTCTTGTTTTTCAACGGGAAATTCCCCTTTTACAATATCTAAGAATTTAAGCTCAAATGCTTTATCATTACCGGATAGTTCTTTAATATAATTTAAGTTTGGCTGCTCCATAATCGTTCTTTTATTTTTTTATAGTAAAGTAAAATACGGTCCCTTTTTCTAACTGAGATTCTAACCATATTTCTCCGCTATATATATTTACAATTTTTTTTACTAAAGCCAACCCTATACCAGTTGCATTAGCATTATTTTCAAGTTTTTTAAACATATTAAAGATACTTTCTTGGTATTTTTCTGGTATACCTTTTCCATTATCTTTTACACTAAATTTCCAATAGTCTTTCTTTTCTATGGCTGCTATAATAATTTCGCCTTTTAGTAACCCTTCTGTAGCTTTTACTGCATTGGTAATAAGGTTTTTAAAAAGGTGCTCTAGCTTATATTTATCTTTATACAAAACGGGTAAAGAGCCTTCTATATTTACCTCTATATTTTCGGGGATAAATATGGTATTTTTAATTTCATGAATTAACTCGTTCAAAGAAACGTTAGTTTTTTCTTCCTCATGCGCTTCTAGAGTAGCATGCCTTAAAATACCATCTATTAAATTATCTACTTTTGTTAAATTCTGTGTTACCAAAGAACAATTATATTTGCTCTCTTCTGAAAATTTTTCATGCTCTTCTTCTGCTATCCAACTCATAAGAGTATGCATATTTCTAATAGGAGATTTTAGATCATGAGAAACCATATGTGCATAATTATTCAATGACTCGTTTTGCTCTTCTAAATCATTTAACAAATCGTTTTTTTCTTCTGTTAGTTGTAATATTTTTTTCGTTTGTTGTTCTATTCTGGCAGCGATTTTTATAGCACCAACTTCTTCTTTATTATCATCCAAACCGTTTTCACTATGATCCATTACACGAACCACTTCACTTAAAGAATCGAAAATCTTTTTTTGATTTTTAATTTTTTGAAGTAACTCTCTGTTTGCACTAGATAACTCTTTAGAGCTTATAGTGGTAGACCTCTGTATCATCTCTAATTTATCATCATTATTTTGATAAGATCTACTTACAGCCTGTAAAAAAAAATCCAATTCAGGCATTTCTGCTACATCCGCAGGTAAAAATTTTCGTATTTGTCGTTTTAATAAAGAATGCATTATTCACTAATAAGGGTTAATGTCATAGTTTGGTTATGCAATCTACATTTATTTTGCCCTGCAAAGGGAGCCATTTCTCCGTAGGAATAAAAACCAGATACTTTGGCTTGATTACCAATAACCTCAATTACCTCCTCGACTTCTTCTTCTGAACGTTGATCCATCACCAATTTTCTACCCACACAACTAACCAATAATGCCAATTCTGGTTTTGCTTTTCTATCTCGCATCGCATATTCTGCGGCCGTATAAGCTCCTTCAACTATATCATCTACTGTAGACATCATTAGCTGTACAATAGACCCTTCTGGTATATCTCCTGCTAAAGTCATACTATTTTCTTTTTCGTTAATATTTAAAATAGTACGCACTATAGTTTCTTCTTGGTCTTTTACTTTTACACTTAAAGGATAAAGTAAAGCCGCTTCTGGTAAATCTTTTACTTTATCTCCTAAATATTGCTTATATAGGTCTAATGCCGGTTTTTCATCCAATTCAAACAATACATTATTCTCCGATTTGGTTACTATTCTCTCTGGACCAAAGGCTGTCCATCCTCCATAATTAGCACAACTAACTTCTAAACTTTCTCCATATAAACCTATAACAATAATCTCTCCTTCTTTTGGATTGTTGTTATAAGATGCAATTGTTTTTTCAAATCTAGAATCATCACCACATAGCCCTCCAGAAATAGTTACTTTTTTACTAAGGAATTTCTCTAAACCCATAATAAGTGTGCTACCATTTATTGTACTACCTTCAGATACTACAAAAATATGTCTTAGATTTTCCTCTGGTAACTTCTTTAATAATTCGGTTCCCAATAACTCCACATTTCCATTGTACGTTTTTATATTCGCCTTTTTTACTACGAAAGAACTTTTCTGAAATTCTATTGCTGTAAGGCAAAGTGTATTATCCATGACATTATCTCCTAGAATCTCGCCAGAAGTAGAGCCAAATACAATCTCACCATTTGGATAAATTGATCTAATTTCTTCATAAATATTTTCGTTTTCTAATAAAAATCTATTTCCAAAAACCAATACTAACGGGTTTTGTAAATCCTCATTAGAACCTACAAATTCCCATAAACTATTTTCTTTTTTAACTGCTTGTTGTATTTTCATTTTTGCTTTTTTAAAGTGAAGAAAAAAGTAGTTCCTTTTCCTATTTCACTTTTTAACCAAACCTTACCTTCGTATAGGTCTATTATCTTCTTTACAATAGATAAGCCAATTCCTGTTGATCGTTCTTTATTCCCAATAGATTGGAATATCTTAAATATTTTTTCATGGTATTCCTTTGGTATACCAACGCCATTATCTTTAATACTAAACTCCCAAAACTTAGGCCTTTCAATACAATCTACCTCTACCAAACCTCTTTTTTGCTCTATATGTACTACAGCATTACTTAAGAAATTCTGGATTAATTGATGAATTTTCGTTCGGTCTGCATAAATAGTTGGTAATTTCCTAACAATTACAACCCTAACGTGATCTGGTATATAAATAATATCTGTAATTTCTTTAACTACTTCATTAACATCCACTATAGAGTTGTCTAAATTATCACTCTTTATAGTAGAATATTTTAAAATTCCATCTATAAGTTTGTCCATGGATTCTACCTTTTCTTGCATCATTTTAAGGTTATAAACACCGTTATCATCTAACTTATCTTTATAATCCTCGTACATCCATGTGGTTAACGCACTTATACTACGTAACGGCGACTTTAAATCATGAGAAACTATATGTGCATATTCTTGCAATCCTTTATTACTAGATTCTAAGTCTTTTACTAATTGTATTTTCTCTTCTTCTAACTCTAACTCATGTGTTATATCTTCTATTAAAGCTACTTCATATTCTAATACTCCTTTACTATTCTTAACAGCATTTACAGTTGTTTTTGCTGAAAAGACAGAGCCATCTTTTCGTAAATATTTTTTGTTAATAGAAAAATTATCCATGTTCCCCTCATACATTTTTTCTCTAAGTACTTGAGACTCTTTTAAGCTCTCAATGGAAATAAAATCTTGTACATGTAAGGCCATAAGCTCATCTTCCGAATAGCCTAGCATTTCTTCAATTGTTCTATTACTTTTTATTAAATCACCTTTTACCGTAAGTAAAATACCTAAAGGAGAATTCTCTACTATAATGTCTAACCTTTGCCTTTGTAAATCGAGTAAGGACTTCATTTCAAATTCATAGGTAATATCTCTTAAAACACCTTGAGCCGCTATTGGTTTCCCTGTTTTATCTTTAACTATACTACCATTTATTTCTACATATCTTAGTCCCTTATTTTTTGTGAATATTCTGGGTCTATATCTCTTAATTAAACCTGTGGTATATAATGCTGAAAAAGAATTTATAGAATATTGCTTATAATCTGGGTGTACCAAATCTGTAAGCATAATATTATCTTCTATGGTATATCCCAGAAATTCTTCAGCGGCGGTATTCATTTTTATCATTTTACCACGCAAATCCATTACTATATATGGATCTACAATGTTGACAAAAACATTATCTAATTCAGAGTTCTTTTCTTCTAATAAATTCTCAAGAATTTTATTAGTTTCTTTTAAATGAAGAGAAGTATCATATAACTCTTTTGATTTTTCTTCTAAAATTTTTTCCGCTTGTTGTCTTGCCTTCTTTTGGCGTAGTAATGCCTTTTTTAACAATGTAATATCTTTACTCTCCATCTTGTACAACATCAAATTTAACTTCGGTTCCGTCTTCATTTAGCACCTTAAAACTTACTTTGGCTGTTTTATTAAAGTGTTCAAAACTTTTTTCAATAAGTCCGTGTGCTAGTCTGTATAGACCTCTACTAGAACAATAAATTAAAGAAATCGATTTATCCGTTTTCTCTATAATTTTAAAGGTGGGTAACTCTGCTTCTGGATAGAGTTTTTTTACATGCACATGTATATGGTCCTCTATAGAATATAATAAGGAAATTGGATTATTGTAATTTGCTACTACCTCCGGATGAGCTGTAACTAGACTAGAAAATAAAAATAGGCCAAAAGCATAGATTAAATCATCTATAGGCATTTTAACCCTATTACTTAGATTAGTTATTAAACTAATCATTTCATTAAAATCATAAGTCCCTATCGAAGTATAAATACCTTCAGAAGGCAAATTTGAATCTTCAATAATAGAATCTACCACTTCTAGGCCGAATTCCGATTCTACCATTTCTAAGAACTCTGTAAAAACAATTCCTTTCATTATAAAAAAATTACAAATAATTTCTTCAATAAATGTAGGAATTTTACTCTTTTTTGTAAAATTATTGTTGTGAAACGTTAAATTTAGTTATGCTTTAACTAGCTCATTATTCTCCCAATACGTAAATACACTTTCTAGCTTAGCCTCGTAATCCTCATATTTTAAGGGCTTTATAACATAACCGGCAATTCCAATTCTATAACATTCAAGCAAATCTGCTCTATTCTCAGATGTTGTCAAAACAATTGTAGGAAGATACTTCAGTACTGGGTCTTCTTTTAAAATTCCTAAGAATTCTATCCCACTCATCTTAGGCATATTTAAATCTAAAAGAATAATATCTGGTAGAACCTCATCTGATCTTAGAAAATTAATAGCTTCTTCGCCATTTTTTGCTTCCGTTATTTTGTGCTTTAATTGTAACTTAGAAACTGTTCTATTCAGTTTCATTGTTTCAATAGCATCATCCTCAATAAAAAGTACATTTAACATGTTATAAGATTTATACTACAAATCTCTGTTAAAAGTTTGAATAAAAGAATTAATTATCGGTTAAATGCATATTACCGTCGACGAATGGATTATTGATTTAGGTTAACAACTACAAAACAAAGCATTTCATCGATAAGATATAATAAAATATAGGCTCGCAGGAGCCTAAACTTTTTAGTCCACTATTTCCATTTTCTTTAATAAAAAGGAGGCATTCATGTTTTTACAAATCCCATTTTTGAAAGTATAATCAAAATGTAGCTCGTTATTAATTATTTCGGCATCAAAATAATAGTTCTTTACCTGTGAAAATTCTTTTGCCGATTCGCACAAGCTTAAATCATGAGTAGCAATAATACCGGTAGATTTAGACCGTACTAGTTTTTCTATAAATTTTCTTGAGCCGGTTGCTTTATCTGTACTATTTGTACCTTTTAAAATTTCATCTAAAACTATAAAATAACGATCTAGTTGAATTTGGTCTACAATGAACTTAAGCCTTTTTAGTTCTGAAAAGAAATAAGATTCATCATCGGTAAGCGAATCCGTAGTACGCATACTAGTAATTAACTTTATAGGAGCGTAATTTACCTCTTTAGCACATACTGGTAATCCTAAATTTGCCATGACTATTTGTAAAGAAACTGTTCTTAAAAAAGTACTTTTACCTGCCATATTTGCACCTGTGACAATAAAAAACTGCTCTTTTTCTATATTTATATCATTCAAAATAGTGCTCTTAGGATGTAACAAAGGATGCCCTGCGTCTTTGGCTTTAAGAACAGTACCGTTATCCTGTATAATAGGATAAGCGTACTGAGGATGGTTAAAAGCAAAATTGCCAAGACTATTATATGCATCAAAAAAAGCAATAATATGAAACCATTTTTCTACCGATTTGCCATGCATAGCAATCCATTTTTCAATTTTATAACAAGTAGATAGTCCCCGTAAAAAAAGCCCGTTACCAAAAACCAAATAAACTATATTGTTATTTTGGTCCAAAGCTCCTAAATGACGTGAAAATTCGTGCAAAACTACGGACGTCTTTTTATGGTTCGAGATTATCTCTTCTTTCTTTTTTTGCAATAAAACAGACTTAAATTCTGTATTCTCAATTATAGTTAGCAACTTGTTATACTGTTCAAACGTATTTTGCACTTTTGAGGCGTTAGCCCCTAATCTTGTAATTTTTCTAGTAAAAATGCCTGTTATCCCTAATCCTATAAACATCCAAATTATTAAAGAAGATTCTGGAAGAACATTCATAAAATAGAGTACCAACATTCCTAAAGAGAGTACCGAAAAAACTAAAGGTATATGCTTCATTATTTCTGGCATAAATGGCGTATAGTTTTCTAACCATTTCTCAATAGCTTCTACCTGTGTTTCTGTTTTAGAAAGAGACGCTATTGCGGAATATTCTTGTCGCCATTTAGGTTTCGCAGCGAGTTCCTTAATAGCCTCTTGTTTTTCTGTTATATTATCAATATTATTTTCATTAAACAAATCTGCCAAAGTATTACTACCATGCATTAACGCCGTTCTATTGCAGTATTGATAAAAAGAACCTCTCCCAAATAAATCTATATCTTGACTGTAATGATGTAGCGGATTTTTATATTCTTTACCATCAGGCAGGTGATGAAATTTTCTTTCCTGAACCTGTATCTCCGTTTCATTAATAGCGATTAAAGCTTTTAACTTATTCCGTTGTTTTTGTAAATTACTATGCCTTGTTACCAGATACAAAAAAACTATTACTGTTATTAAAACAACAGCCACTATATATTTGGTATTACCATATAAAAGATAAATTGACAAAGCTGCCATACAAAAAACAAATAAACGTAGCATGCTAGAAGCATACAACTGCTTTTTTATTTTTGTCAATTTACTTTTGTACTTATGTATTTCTTGGGTATAAAAGGAAATTAATTCCTGCATAAAATGTATCGTTTAAGGAAAAAATAGAAAATAAGACTACCTAAGATAATGCATCTAACTCCCCTTTTAATTTCTTCGTAAATTTAGAAACAACCAAATCATAAGAATGATTTATAAGTTCTTCAATTAGGTTGTTAGGAAGTTGTTCCAATAAAAGAGTATTCCAATGCACCTTACTCATATGATAGCCCGGAATAATATTTCCGTCATGCTCTTCTCTAAGCTCTATAGCTCTTTCTGGATTACATTTAAGATTTACTTGCGGTGGTCTTCTTTCCAATGCACATAAAGCAAACATTTTACCCATTACTTTAAAAACAAGCGTATGTTCATCAAAAGGAAACTCCTCTGTTATTCCTTTTTTTCTTATACAGTACTCCCTAAATTCTTCTATATTCATATAACATGCCTATTGCACAGGAACGGAATCAAAAACAATAACTTTTGTCCATAAATGACTAGACTCTTCTATGAATTTTAAGTGTACATCTTCTTCCTGATATTTTTGCTGGGCCTCCGCAGATTCAAAAGTAACAATCAATGAAAAAGTAAATGAACCATCTACAACCTCTCTACTTGCTTTTGGAGGGTATCCTATGAAATTCGTTTTTGCATATTTAGAAGCATTTAAAAACTTCTGTAAAGAAGCCACAAAACTTGCTTTATCTTCTTTACTTTCAGGGTTTTTTAGCCAAAAATAAACGGTATGCGCAAAATTAGAATCGAATTCTTTCATAGTTTTTTTCTCTTGTCCGTAACTGTTTACGGCGCTTATTAATACAATTACAAGTATACCAATCTTTTTCATTTAATTTATTTTTCTAATCATTTTATTATTATTCTATACTCAATTTTCAAATTCTTTACGGTTTTACTCTAAACAAAAATCAGTTTCCAATTAATGTATCCTGCTCCTGGCTCTTAAGTAATTTACTGTCTGGCAACTCTAATTTAGAGTAATCCAATTCCCAACCTATAGTTTCTACTATCTTTTCAATTAACAAAACCGTATCTAAAGCTTCTTTCCTTGCAGATTCCATAAGGCCACTTTCTGGTATTTTATCTTCAATATGCTTTTTTGCTTCTTGGTTAAGCGTGGTTAAATCATCTGGAGTAAAGGTATTAAAAAGCCCGTTTTTAATATCATAAAACTCCAATTCTGGAACTATCGATAAAATTTCTGGTTGCGGAAACTGCTCCAAAACAATTTTTTTGCTCTTTGTATCTGCACGCATAAAAATTTTCTTAAGATCATACCCTATTTGTGCTTTGGCATTTATAACTATTAGAGCTTTCTTTTTACTGCTTACAAGACTTAAAAAACGTTCCTTAGTATTTTCATATTTATAAATTTCTGCAAAATCTCCTTCAACAGAAATTAATTTACAGACACTCCGAATTTTTTCTAACAAAACCGTCGACTGGTGTTTCGTTAGTTGTTTGTTTTCTTTCTTTTTAAAAATAGAATACCCCCAAAATGTACCTACAATACCAAGAAGTAAACCTAAAAAACTTTCTAACATATCTTATTCTCCTTTTCCTATTTTTCCTAAATGGGTAAATTTAAATCCATCTTCATACTTTAAACCATATCCCAGCATTCTATCAAAGGCTGCATGGGAGAATAATATGGTTCCCGCCAATTGCCAAAGTGGTAATTCAAAATATATGCCAATAAAATATAACAAAATGGCTATTCCTTTATGATGAAGCAAATTATACGTTATTGCCCCTATTTTGGAATTTACCAAATATCCTAACATTCCAATGTCCGGTGTTAAAAATAATACTAAAAAAAGCCACCAAGAATATCCTAAGATAGAAAACATAAAAATACCTAAGCCTAACATGCAAAACTCCTCTATCTTTATACTATTTTTCATGGTGTTATTACTTTATATAAAATAGGTTTACTTGGGGAAGCATCATTATGAAACGGTGCCATTTGTAAATCTAACATATACGTACCATCTTCAATAGTATTATTTACATAAATTAATTCTGTAATCGTGGCTTCTTTTCTTGCTTCTCCCGTTATATTCCAAAAAGCCTTATGTACTGCTAATGCGCCACCATCCTTTTCTTTGTCAACGGAAGGTAGATCTATCAATAAATGTTGTATCCCTTTACCAACTAAAAATAATACCGATTCTTCTGTTAAATATGGGGGATTAGTATTTGAATATTGTTTACTTTTTTTATCCTCCAAATTCGGCAAAGTTCGTATTACCAGGGCTTCTCTCTTTTTATTCCCTAAAGCATATTGTAATTGCTTTTTAGATATAATGAAATCTTCCCCTAATTCTTCTGGAGCCACAGTGATTAATTCTGCTAAAAAGAAAAACTGTTTTAACTGCTCATTCACTGAATAAAACTCTTCTGTTATATGACCTAAACATTCTGTATGCGTACCATGCGCATGCGGATTAAATGAAATATTATTAAAATTAGTAGAGCTTCCTTCTGTTACTTTTCCTATAAATTTTCCATCTCTATGAGCTTCTATCATTGGGTGTTTAACATACCACGCATTCACATTAGAAGTATCTCCCTTTAGTGGCATAGAAATATCCAACGGTTGGTGTAAATTAATTTTTACAGTTTTAGTTTTATGTTGAATGGTTGCTAACACAGTTTTTTATTGAAAGATTATATTTAATTCTAGTCTAATTTAACCATAAATAAATCGGAAGCAATTCCGTCGGTTAAAAAATTGCCTTTTCGTGTAACCAACAAAATACTATCCTCCATCTTTATTAAGCCTTCGGATATATGTTTTTTAGATTGCTTTACGATATATTTATAATACTCCTCTCCAAATTCTGACTGAATTCTTTTTAAAGAAACACCCCAAATAGTTCGTAAACCAGTCATTACATACTCATTATAGGTATCCGTAATGGTTAACACCTCTATTTCAGAAGGAAGTTCTCCTACTTCTATTGCTTTTATGTACTTAGGGTTATTAGCTACATTCCAACTCCTATTCTTACCATCATAAGAATGTGCCGAAGGTCCAATTCCCATATACCTTTTTCCTAACCAATAGGCAGTATTATTCTTAGAAAAATAATTAGGTTTCCCAAAATTAGAAACCTCATACCCAATAAACCCTTCTTCCTCTAAACGTTCTTTTAAAATAAAAAAATGTTCTTGCGCCAACGCCTCGTCTAAAGGTGCTAATTGCCCTTTTTTAATAAAACTAGCCAAAGCCGTTTTTGGTTCTACCGTTAAAGCATAGCTAGATATATGTGGAATATTAAAAGACAATGCAGTTTCAATGTTTTGTAACCATCGTTCCTTTGCCATATTTGGCATTCCGTAAATTAAATCGATAGAAATATTATCAAATAGTGCTGTTGCTTCTTTTAAAGATTGATGTGCTTGTGTACTAGAATGTGCTCTATTCATTAACTTTAAATCGTCCTCAAAGAAAGACTGTACACCAATACTTAATCTATTAATGTCTGATGCATGAAGTTGTTGTAACTTTTCAGAGGTTAAATCATCTGGATTTGCCTCTAAAGTAATTTCTGGATTCTCTACAACTTTAAAATTATCATAAACTGTTTCTATAAGTTTATTAATTTCTGAGGTATCTAGCACAGATGGTGTACCTCCTCCAAAATAAATTGTTTCTACAATGGCATCTTTAAACTCCACTTTTCGTTGTTCTAATTCTTTACCAATAGCAGAAAGCATAGCTTCTTTCTTTCCTAAACTAGTAGAAAAATGAAAATCGCAATAATGACATGCTTGCTTACAAAAAGGGATGTGGATGTATATTCCGCTCATTTTATTCAATTAGCAATTAGCAATTAGCAATTAGCAATTAGCAATTAGCAATTAGCAATTAGCAATTAGCAATTAGCAAAATTAAAATATATATGAGAGGTCTTTACTATTAAAAAACATAATTTTAAACAAAGCATTAAAAGTATTGTTCATTGTAAACTGATAATTGTTAATTGGTCACTTTTTACTTTTTACCTTTGTTACCCGAGACTCATTTTGCTTCACAAAAGCGTCCCAACCAGTGTAACTTTTACCAACTTCAATTCTTCCAGAGTTATAAAAATGACACACCGCAGCTGCGAGTCCGTCTGTACTGTCTAAATTTTTAGGTAGTGTTTTTAAACTTAGAACACTTTGCAGCATCTTGGCAACTTGCTCTTTACTAGCATTACCATTACCCGTAACGGCCATTTTTATCTTTTTAGGTAAATATTCCGTAATAGGTATTTGTCTAGATAAACCTGCCGCCATTGCTACACCTTGCGCTCTACCAAGTTTTAGCATAGACTGCACATTCTTACCAAAAAATGGTGCTTCAATAGCAATTTCATCTGGATGGTACGTATCTATAAGTTCTATAGTACGCTCAAAAATAAGTTTTAGCTTGGTATAAGGATCCTTATATTTTTGAAGTAGCAACTCATTTAACTGCACAAATTGCATCTTCTTATTAACCACCTTAATAACACCAAAACCCATTATTGTAGTTCCAGGGTCTATTCCTAATATAATTCTTTCGTTTGCCAAATTTCTTTAATTACTATGTAGTACTATCGGAATTCTATATTTTGTAGTAACAGGAATTCCTTTTTTTAATGCTGGGTCTATTTCTGGTAAGCTCTTAAGGCTTTGTATTATTACGCCATCAAACTCAGGCATTTGCTCTATAATTTTTATATCTTTCTCAATGTCTAAAACCTTTATTTTCCCAATGGTATCAATAACAAAAACCACGTACACTGTGGAATCCACTTCTGGTGTAATAGTAAACTCAAATTCTTTTAATGTGTTAGAAAAATGTGAAACTAGTTCCTTTTCAAAACAAGCTTTTTGTTCTTCTTTAGAAGCAGTTTCATCACAAGTATAAAAAAGCGGGTAATTATCTATAGCATTCCAATTCATATGTAATAATTCTTGGTTTACTAATTGGCGAGTCTTTTCCTCTTTAGATACAAAAGGATTGCAGGAAGCTACGCAGCAAATAACCAGAAAGACCCAAACCTTATTCATTTTATACGATTCTTTGGGCAAATTACAATTTTTTAAGGACTTTAATCTCTCCTAGAATTAAATTACCAAATGCTGCAACGACATCTTAAAAAAGATAATCTTTAAAACATATAAAAACTAAAAATCCGAAGATTTCTCTTCGGATTATAATGTAATATCTGGAATAAATTTTTACTTTTTTAATGTAATTTCTATAACTCCATTTTTACCTTTTTTTCCATATTTTTCAGTAGCCATTTTATCTTTTAAAACATTAATAGATTCTATTCTATCCGTGTCTATTTTTTCCATTTCTTCTTTGGTTATTTCTATCCCATCTACTAAAATTAATGGAGGGTTATCCATTTTAAGTTTAACCGTGTTTTCCTGAATCTCTATACCACTAGATTTTTTATTTACTTCGTTACCGGAAACTAATTTAAAGGTTATAGGTATAGAATAACCTACATCTACATTGTTCCCCTTATGTACTCCTGGTTTCATTTTTGGTAGCTTAGATATAATACGTACAGCCTCCTTTTCTAACAACTCATGAGGCCCTCTTTTTCTAATATTGACTATCTCTCCCGTTTTAGATATTGTGAGCAATATACTTACCCTTCCCTGTATCCCTATTTCTTGTGCCTCCACAGGATAACTAAAATGCTTAGCAATATGCTTCTGCATCATTGTATTAAAACAAGCTCTTTTGTCTTCCTTATTTTCACAGCCTGGAAAAACGGGAACTTTATCTAATTGTGAAAAGGGAACAAAAGGTTTCTCTTGTACTTCTTCGTTAATTCTATAAATATTTTTTGTCCTGTACACTTTTACTGTTTTTTCTCCATCTTTTAGTATTAAATTATGTTCAAAGCCACCCCCCTTAAAAACAGCATCAATCTTAGTGTTTAAAAGTTTAATCTCATTACCCGATAACTTCTTTAAATTTTTCACTTTAAACTCATGAAAATTCTTGGGGTAACTGGATGAAGGTGAAACTAACTCTAAATAATACTCATCTCTACGGAGAGAAATATCTAAATTTCTATCTAAAACACGAAAAGCTTTTTCACGTTTTACATAGCGCTCATACAAAGGTGTAGATGGCAATGGAAGATAATGTTTTGATGCTTTTTGTTCTACATCATCCCCAAAAACAACTTTCGTATTTTTTGCATTTAATTTATACAAAAGAATAGTCTTAAAATATGTTCTTTTAGACCAAATTTCATTTTCTTTTAATTTGTTAGTTTCTTTAATCATGACTTGCATTACCTCCTCTATTGTACCATAAGTCGCAATTTCTTTCTTTATTTCTTTTTCTAACTCTTCTATTAATTTAGCATCTTCTTCTAATTGATATTTATCTGAACTACTATTATTTGCAGTTCCTTGCGCGGAAGAAGTGTAAAACAACATCCCCAATACTAAGGGCACTAATACTAAGTACTTTAATTGATTTTTTCTTTTAGATTTCGATTTTTGCAACATGACTATTCGTTTTTTGATTATTGATGATTTAAAAAATGTATTGATGAATGATATATTTTGGGTCTGAAAAACCTGCGATAACAATATCTGATACTGCTCTTTTTTATTCTTTTTTGATACTTGAGAATCTGCAATAAACTCATGCAATTCGGATATTCTTTTTTGATAGATATAGACCAAAGGGTTAAACCAGTTTATAATACGCATAACCTCAAAAAACATTAAATCGTAGGTGTGTTTTTGTTTTATATGCACTAACTCATGCGCTAAAATACTCTCATAATATTCCTTTTTAATCTGATCTCCCATAAAAATGGTCTTAAAAAAAGAAAAAGCAGAAGTACTCTTTTCTAATAGTACTTGGGTATAATTACTAAAAAACTGAATTTCACCCTCTTTTTTTAATCTTCTAAGTTGATATAATTTATAACCAAAAATTAGAGATGCTATGCACATTCCTATTGCTAAAATTCTATTTTCTAAAGGCATATTCAAAAACCAATTAGAGGCTTTTTCTGTAACAACTATTTCTGGCAAGTCTTGTTGCCATAAATATTCTGGATACACTATAAAATCTTCTGGCAGACTAGTTTTAAGCGCTGTAATTTTTATTACAGGAAGCAACAAAGACAACACATAAGAACCAATAAGATATACCCTATTCCATTGGAAAAATGTTTCTTTCTTTAAAAAAAAATCATATACCATTAGAAAAACTAACTGAAAAGCAATGCATTCTACCACATACTGTATCATTATTCTTCGCTTTTAATATCCTTTAAAATGGTCTCTAACTCTGAAAGGCTCATATCATTTTTCTTCATAAAAAAAGATACCATACTCTTAAAAGAACCCTGAAAATAACCATCTACTATTTTATTTATAGACTGGTTACTATAGTCCGCTTTGGGCACTAAAGCGAAATAAAGGTGCCCCTTCCCTGCTTTCTCATGATCAACAAAACCTTTACTTTCTAAAATTCTAACAATAGTAGATACTGTATTATATGCTGGTTTTGGTTCTGGTAACTCTTCTATTATAGATGCCACATTACATTTTTGTAATTGCCATATAATTTGCATTACCTCTTCTTCTGCTTTTGTGAGTTGTTTCATATTCAACTAAAAGTTTAGTTTTACAAATATAACTAAAAAATTAGTTTAAACTAATTTTTTAGTTACAAATTTTATAATACTCTAAAATTGGGGTTGTATGTGTAACAATAACCATCTATTTTCGTCCTATAGAAAACAACAAGATGGATATCTTTCTCCTAATTATAGGTTTTGCACTTATGTTTATAGGCATCATCGGTAGTTTTCTACCCGTGCTTCCAGGGCCACCCATAGGCTGGTTAGGTTTGTTGGTCTTGTATTTGACGAATGCTGTCCCCAAAGATTATTGGATTTTAGGAGTAACTTTAGCCGTTGCTTTAGTCGTTTGGGCACTAGATTATATAATACCTGCACTGGGAACCAAAAAATTTGGCGGTACAAAAGCTGGTATGATTGGAACTTCTTTAGGATTAATTGTTGGACTTATTGCTCCTATTCCAGGCGGAATAATTATTGGACCTTTTGTAGGTGCCTTAATCGGAGAATTATTAAATAAAGCGGACCAAAAAACCGCTCTAAAAGCGGCTTTCGGTTCTTTTTTAGGTTTCCTTACTGGAACTTTCTTAAAGTTTGTAGTTTCTATTGTATTCTTAGGGTTATTTGTATCTAAAACCTGGGAATACAAAAACGCCTTATTTCCTTTTCTTAATTAAATTATAACCACTCTACCTTTTCTGCTATTGGTTTTCTTGTTGCTTCTATAGGTTCATCATCTGAATATCCCATATAGAAAAACCCCAGACATTTTTCCCCTTCGTTTAGGTCAAAAAACTCATCCATATATTTTATAAGTCCCGGAGAACTCCAATAGCTACCAATTCCCATTTCTGTGCAACAAAGCCACATATTCTGTACTGCCATTGCTACAGCGGCAACTTCTTCCCATTCTGGAACACTTTCTAAAGGGTCTCTTTGCATACAAATAGCAATTACTGCTCCAGCCTTTTTAGGGTTTTCTATAAGTTTTTTAGATTTTATCTGCTTAGGTTTTTCTGTAATATCAATATACGTGTTCGATAAAAACTCCCCTAATTCCCCTTTCTTTTTCCCTTGCAGCACCTTAAATCGCCAAGGTTCAGTCTTCTTATGACTCGGTGCCCAATTGGCAGCATCTAATATTTTTTGAATATCGGTTTTAGCAATCGGTTTATCATTATACTGGACCGGAAAAACGGAACGTCTCTTTTTTATTATATCAAAAATCATTTGTCTTTATTATTTTAAACCATTAAAATAAGCTATTTCAAAGAAAATAGCATTTCTATACAATTAGTTAAGGCTTTATTCCTATTATCCTCTTTCCATACCGCCGAGAGGGTTGCTCGCTGCGGAATATTCTTTAATTCTATAAACTTTACACGCATATGAAACCCATACTGCAATGCTGTAGGGACAATTGCTACACCTAAATTATTCTCCACCAATTTAAAAATGGTATGAGCATGTACGGATTTATGAGAAATATTAGGAGTAAAACCTACATCTTCGCAAATGCTCATTACCGTTTCATAATATAAAGGACTGTAGTCTTGAGAAAAAAGAATAAAATCTTCATCCTTTAATATTTCTACACTATTAAAATCTCTAGTTAAAATAGGAAAAGATTCGGGCACCACAACAGAAAACGTATCCTCTTGCACGGTTTTCATCTGTAATCCTTCTGGTACTCTTGATAAGCGTATAAACCCTAAATCTAATTTATCTTTTACAATAGCATTTATTTGAGCTCCATTGGATAATTCTTCCAGACTTGTTTTAATCTTAGGAAAATTGTCCTTTAACTTTACCAATAAGTTGGGTATTACGCTTTGCATTGCAGAGCCTAAAAACCCAATTCTTACCTCTCCATACTCTCCTCCATCAATAACCTTTAGTTGCTTTGTGGTTACCTCTAAATGATTTAATATAAATTCTAACTCTACTTTTAAATATTCACCCGCAGCAGTTAATGATACTTTCTTTTTACTTCGAATAAACAGTTTCGTGTCCAGAATTTCTTCCATTTGCTTTATCTGCCTACTAAGTCCAGGTTGCGATATACACAACCTTTCGGCAGCTTTTCGGTAGTGCAGTTCCTCAGCTACAGCAATGAAATATTTAAAATGGCGTAACTCTAATTGATAACCTACAGGCATTACATGTGAATTATATGGTATTGGCAGGTATCAAAATTAATCAATAATTTTATACATCTAAAAGAAAATATATGGTTTCTACACCTACTACATTTCGTTTCGGAGAAGATCGGCTTACCACTAGTATTGCACTATCTATTGCAGATGGCAATACCAAAGTCATAATCTCACCAGAACAAAGAGGTAAAATTAGGCTCTCCGCTAAAAAAGTAACCGCAATTGTAGATAAAGGCGAAGCTGTTTATGGCATTAATACAGGCTTTGGCCCTCTTTGCACTACTAAAATATCTAAAGAAGAAACCCAAATATTACAAACCAATATTTTAAAGAGTCATAGCGTCGGTGTCGGCAAACCTATTGCTACAAAGATTTCAAAACTGATGCTTATTCTAAAAGCACAATCCTTAGCCAAAGGGTTTTCGGGTATTTCAGAAACAACTCTTGACCGAATTTTATGGCATATTGATACTGATGTAATACCTGTAGTTCCCTCGCAAGGTTCCGTTGGAGCCTCTGGAGATTTAGCGCCATTATCGCATTTGTTTCTTCCATTAATAGGTTTAGGCACGGTACAATTTGAAGGAGAAACAATTACAGTAAAGACTTTATTTAAGCGTAAGAATCTAAAACCCATAGAACTTGGACCAAAAGAAGGTCTAGCGTTAATAAATGGCACCCAATTTATAGCAGCACATGCTGTGAAAGTGGTAGACAAGTTGCAAAGTTGCTTGTCACAAGCAGATATTATTGGCGCTATGATGATTGAAGGACTCCAAGGCTCCATAAAGCCTTTTTATAAAGAATTACATGAATTACGACCTTTTAAAGGTAATATTCATGTAGCTTCCCGAGTAAAGTCGCTACTACATGGTTCAGAAATTATGGAAGACCATATCGACTGCGAACGTGTACAAGACCCCTACTCTTTACGTTGCATTCCTCAAGTACATGGAGCTTCTAGAAATGCGTGGCTACATTTAAAAGAACTGGTAGAAATTGAGCTTAACTCGGTTACAGACAATCCTATTATTATAAATGAAGAACTAACTATTAGTGGTGGTAATTTTCATGGACAACCACTTGCTATGGCATTAGATTATGCTTGTTTAGCTGCTTCGGAAATAGGAAATATATCGGACCGTAGAATCTATTTAGCCCTAGAAGGCAATAGTCCCGGAGTACCTAAATTATTGATGGAAGATACCGGAATAAATTCTGGTTATATGATTTTACAGTATACCACTGCTGCATTAGCTAGCGAAAACAAAGGGCTTTGCTTTCCATCGAGCGCAGATAGTATACCCACTTCTTTAGGGCAAGAAGACCATGTAAGCATGGGGTCTATAGGTGGTAGAAAAGCCTTACAGGTTATTGAGAATGTAGAGAAAATATTGGCTATTGAACTATTGACTGCTGCACAAGCATTTGAATTTAGAAAACCTCTAAAATCTGGAATTCTATTAGATGAAATTCATAAAGAAATACGTACTAAAGTTGCCTTTGTAGACAAAGACCGCGTATTCGCTGATGATATCCAAACTGGGATTAAAATTGTTCAAAACAAAACTATCATTCATGTGATTAATGAGACTTGTAAAAGAGAAGATATATCACTCCAAACAGAATATTCCAACGAATTTGAAGTATATTAAGGATATGCAAAAACAAACACTCATCGGGCCATTTTCACAGGTAGTAACCATGGCTAACTTACCTTTAAAAGGGACACTTAAAGAGGACCAACTTCAAGTAGTTCCAGAAGGCGGAATCCTAATAAAAGACACTATTATTGAAGCTATTGGAAACTTTGAAGAGCTACTAGAAAAATATAAAACTGCTGAAGTAATTATTCTAAAAGGGAAACACGTTTGTCTTCCTGGTTTCATAGATGCACATACGCACATTTGCTTTGGAGGAACAAGAGCTAATGACTATGCCATGCGTAATGCTGGTAAAACGTATTTAGAAATAGCAAAAGCTGGTGGTGGTATTTGGGATACAGTAACCCAAACCAGAAAAGCTACCCAAGAGGAGCTTACCAAAAACACTATAAAAAGAGCCAATCGTCATTTAAAAAATGGCGTTACTACAATAGAAGTAAAAAGCGGTTATGGCCTTTCCGTGAGAGAAGAGCTAAAAATGTTGTACGCCATAAAAGAAGCAAACGAAACTACAGTATCCGATTTAATTTCTACTTGCTTAGCTGCGCATATGTTACCTAAAGATTATGAAGGCTCCGAAGAAGAATATTTAGAGGAAATATCTACGCAGCTTTTCCCTTTATTGAAAGAAGAAAATCTTACTAACAGAATAGATGCTTTTATAGAAGAAAGCGCTTTTTCTAAAGAACAAATTACCCCGTATTTTAAAAGGGCAAAGGAATTAGGTTTTGATATCACAGTTCATGCCGACCAATTTTCTACTAGCGGTAGCCAAACTGCATTAGAACACAAAGCCATAAGTGCAGACCATTTAGAAGCTAGTACGGAAAAAGAAATTAACCTTTTAGCAAAAAGTAATGTTATATCTATGGCGTTACCAGGTGCTTCATTAGGTTTAGGATGTGGCTTTACTCCTGCAAGAAAAATACTAGATGCTGGTGGTGCCTTAGCAATTGCAAGTGACCACAACCCTGGTTCTGCTCCTATGGGAGATTTACTAACCCAAGCCTCTATATTAGGGGCTTTTGAAAAACTCACTAATGCAGAAGTTTTAGCTGGAATAACACATAGAGCAGCAGCTTCTTTAAATCTGGAAGACAGAGGACAGTTAGCCAAAGGTTTCCTTGCAGATATGAGTGTTTTTCACACTAACAATTATAACGAAATTCTATACAACCAAGGAAACTTAAAACCTTGTATGGTCTGGAAAAATGGCACATTAGTTTACGATAAGCACAAATAGTATGATTGATTTTAAAGCAACAATACTACAAGGAATTCCATCAGAATTACCT
The DNA here is from genome assembly GCF_947496775.1 of uncultured Maribacter sp. GTDB lineage: Bacteria > Bacteroidota > Bacteroidia > Flavobacteriales > Flavobacteriaceae > Maribacter_B. The sequence continues at coordinate 591,596 of NZ_CANMDU010000001.1, forward strand.
CCAAAAAGAATACGTTCTTCAAAAGTAAATCATGCGCCAAAACGAAAAGATATTCTTTCTAAAGAAGAAAAAAAACTAGCCGTTCGTAATGCTTTACGTTACTTCCCAAAAGCATGGCACTCTGAATTAGCTCCAGAATTTGCAGAAGAGCTAAAACAATATGGTCGTATTTACATGTATCGCTTTATGCCAGAATATAAACTATATGCAAGGTCTATTTCTGAATATCCTGCTCAGACTTCTCAAGCTGGTAGTATTATGCTAATGATTCAGAATAATTTAGACCCCGCAGTGGCACAACACCCAGAAGAACTCATCACTTACGGTGGAAATGGTGCTGTTTTTCAGAATTGGGCACAATACCTATTAACTATGCAATTTTTGGCCACCATGACTAATGAGCAAACATTACATATTTATTCAGGTCACCCAATGGGGTTGTTTCCTTCTACTAAAGAAGCTCCAAGAGTTGTGGTAACTAACGGCATGATGATTCCCAACTACTCACAACCTGATGATTGGGAGAAATATAATGCACTTGGTGTTACCCAATATGGACAAATGACTGCTGGTTCCTATATGTATATTGGTCCTCAAGGTATTGTTCACGGTACTACCATTACGGTAATGAATGCTTTTAGAAAAGTATTACAAAAGGATGAAACTCCTAATGGAAAAATATTCTTAACTGCAGGATTAGGAGGCATGAGCGGCGCACAGCCAAAGGCAGGGAATATTGTTGGTTGTATAACCATTTGTGCAGAAGTGAATGAAGCCGCTGCTCGTAAAAGACATGAACAAGGTTGGGTAGATGTACTTATAAACGATATTGATACCCTAGTATTTAGAACAAAACAAGCTAAAGCGCAAAAAGAAGTAGTTTCTATTGCTTTCATTGGTAATATAGTTACGGTATGGGAACGTTTTTATGAAGAAGAAATTTTTATTCATTTAGGCTCTGACCAAACATCATTGCATAATCCTTGGGCTGGTGGTTATTATCCTGTTGCTATTTCTTTTGAAGACGCCAATCAAATGATGGCTAATCAACCAGAAAAATTCAAAAAAGAAGTCCAACAAACATTAAAGAGACACGCTGCTGCTATACATAAACATACCGCAAAAGGAACGTATTTCTTTGATTATGGTAATGCTTTTTTACTAGAAGCTTCTCGTGCTGGTGGCGATGTAATGGCAGAAAATAATATCGATTTTAAATACCCTTCTTATGTACAAGATATATTAGGACCTATGTGTTTTGATTATGGTTTTGGCCCATTTAGATGGGTTTGTACTTCAGGAATACCAGAAGATTTAGACAAAACAGATGCTATAGCATGTGAGATTATGGAGCAAATAAAGTTGGATTCTCCAGAGGAGATTCAGCAACAAATGCAAGACAATATTACTTGGATTAAAGAAGCTAAAAAGAATAAATTAGTGGTAGGTTCCCAAGCTCGTATTTTATATGCCGATGCAGAAGGAAGAGCTAAAATTGCGGAAGCTTTTAACCAAGCAGTAAACTCTGGAGAACTTTCTGCCCCTATTGTATTAGGAAGAGACCACCATGATGTTAGCGGAACCGATTCTCCGTATAGAGAAACGAGTAATATTTATGATGGTAGTAAATTTACTGCCGATATGGCTATACACAATGTTATTGGGGATAGTTTTCGTGGGGCTACTTGGGTATCTATACACAATGGCGGTGGCGTAGGTTGGGGAGAAGTTATCAATGGTGGCTTTGGAATGGTATTAGATGGTTCTGATGAAGCGTCTAAACGACTTAAAAACATGTTGTTTTATGATGTAAATAATGGTATTTCTCGTAGAAGTTGGGCTCGTAATAAAGAAGCTGTTTTCGCCATTAAAAGAGAAATGGAACGAACTCCAGAACTAAAAGTTACAATTCCTAACTTAGTAGAAGATAATCTTTTAGAAGAATTGTTTTAATGCAGAATTACGAAGCACCAAATAAAGAAAATTGGTCTGGAAGAAATTCCGAAGATCAAAGCTATATTCATGAAAAAGTAGAATGCATTGCTTTAGACGACAACTTAAAAAAAGTCCTGCCAAAAAGTATTGCTCTTCTTGGCTACGCCTGTGATGATGGAGTAAAACGCAATCAAGGTAGAATTGGGGCTGTAGATGGACCAAACATACTTAAAAAAACGTTGGCCCCTATGCCAAATCCTATATCCCAAAAAACACATCTTTATGATTTAGGCAATATAGAATGTTTGCAGGAGAATTTAGAAAGTACACAAGAAAGTTTATCTATTACAGTTTCTAAAATCTTAGAAAGAAAATGCTTTCCCATTATTTTAGGAGGTGGTCACGATATTGCGTACGGTCATTACAATGGTATTAAAAATGCTATAAGTAAGAATAAAAAAATTGGCATCATAAATTTTGATGCGCATTTTGATTTACGTTCCTATGAAAACGGGCCAAACTCTGGGACTCCTTTTTATCAAATTGCAAAAGATTGCAAGAAAGAAAACACCCCTTTTAACTACTTATGTTTAGGGATTAGAAAAGATGCTAATACCAAATTACTATTTAAAACCGCTAAAAAATTTAATGTTGAATATATCTATAATTATGATTTTAATATACAAAATTTAAAAAGTGTAATTCGGGCTATAGACTCTTTTATAAACAAAGTAGATGTAGTTTATACTACTATAGATTTAGATGGGTTTTCCTCTGCTTACGCTCCAGGAGTAAGTGCTGCTTCACCCATGGGTTTTGCGCCAGATATTGTACTAAAATGCCTTAAAAAAACCATTAGATCCAAAAAACTAATTTCTCTAGATCTGGCGGAATTCAACCCAAAATATGATAGAGATAACCAAACTGCAAAATTAGCATCTTCTATAATTCATTTCCTTTTAAACCAACATAAACTACTGTAAATCAACCCCAAAATAACTTTTACAAAAAAAGCCTCCCAATATGGAAAGCCTTTCATTGGATAGTATCGATCACCATCGATATCTACACCTGGCTTCAATAAAAAATTGAAGCACAACACAACAGTTCAAAGATACTAAAGCTTTTAATATAAAACCATATGTTTCTAGGAACTTTATAAATGGTTAGCGTGTTTTACTTTTTAATTTATTTTTTAAAATTAGCACCATAGGCATTAAATGTATTGGTTACAGGACCAGTTTTACCAGTAGCCACCTCTAGCCACCAAACTTGTATCTTATTATTTTTAAGACGTAAAGAGTATACCATATACTTACCGTCTTTAGACCATGATATATTCGGGTATACAAAACCATGATCTAGTAGCGCTATATTACTTGTCTTATTCGTGTTTAGGTCCAAAACTACCACATTAGTAGCCCAATCAGAAGTCTCATTAATATATACAGAAGCCCCTCCGTTTTCTAAAAAAACCAACTTACTACCATCTGGCGACCAATCTACCACGTCGCGAATACCGGCATAACTTCTATGTACTTCATCATGCGTTATGGTAGTACCCGAAATATCGGAAACATACATTACATTTTTATACACATAAGCCAACCTACCTGTAGAAGACCAAACTGCATTAAAACCATTAAAACCTTCTCCGATTCTATTGCCATCACTATCAATAATATATATAAAACAAACATCATCCGACACATAAACATTACCCCTATTATTTGCACATACGGTTAATGCACCTTGATTTCTATCTTTATTCCAAAAACACCTTTTTACCTCAACATCTAACGCATCAGAGTTAGAAGCATCTTGAAAACCTACGTACTTTCCTGGATTACCTAATGTTTCATAAATAAACTCTTTATCCCCACTTTTTAAATCGTATTTATAAAGTTCAGATTGACTTGCTGGAATTACTGTTGGGTCTGGGCTTGGTAAAGGGTTAAATGTTTTTTCTGCAATAGTTATGCTAGAATTATCGTACCAAAAAGGAATACTAGTTATGTTCTCTGTAGAAATATCTGTATAGTTAACAAAATTGCTACCATCTAAATTTAAAGTTGCCGGTATACTTTCATCTAAATTGGTAACTAAAATTTGCTCTTTAGTTATCCCAGTTGGCATAACATCTGCCTGTATGGTATCCTCTTCTAAAGTAATACGTATATCATCAAAAGATAATTTAATTTCATAGTATGTTGCCATTTCTAATAACAACCATTTAGGGGTTTCTCCCTGCATTGCATTTTCGATAGTTTCTTTATCCAATGACATTTTAATTTTGGTCCAATCTTGACCAATAGCATTTTCATAAATATTTACGAAGGTTGCATTTCTCTTTCCAAAATAATTATAGATATCTTCATTACCCATTAAACTAAAATTAAAGATATCTTCAAAATTTAAATTTATGGGTACAGAAGATTTTACATAAAATGATATGTAAACATTATCTGGTATGGTTTGGAACTCTAATGGGTAATACGCATTGCCATTTAATGTACCTACAAGACTATTGTAATTTTCGCAAGTACCATCAGATTCTAGTTCCAATATTGTATTGCCGTCATAAGCTTCATTAGAATCAAGTATTTCCGTTGTACCACAAGTTACCCAAAGACTATTGTCTTCCTCGAAACTACCATTTAACAATAAATTCTCTGAAAGTGGTTGTTTTTCTGGTATTAAACTTTTATCGTAACCAGAGGCATTGGATATTGGCAATTCTCCTGACTCATCAATATTTTTATTTTCAGAATCTTTCTGGCAACTAATTAGTAGCCCTAAAACAAAGGCTAAAAGAGATAACTTTTTCATATAATCCTATTTTACTTTATCATTTAATTGGATAAAGCAAAATATTGGTTTTTGGATAAAATGGTTAAACACTCAAAAAAAATACCCAAAAACTAGTAGAAAAAAAGCCTTATATCAACTTTTTCTCGTAAGCCATTTTAACTAAACCTGCGGCATTAGACACCTTCATTTTTTTCATTATGTTTTTTCTATGGGTTTCTACAGTTAGCTTACTTATAAATAATTCCTCTGCTATAGTATTGGTAGTTTTACCAGCAGCTATTAACTGTAATACATGTTTTTCCCTTCTAGTTAATCTTGGTGCACCTACGGTACTAAAAATGGCATCTGCTAATATTTTTTTTATTTCTGAATTTAGGTATTCATTACCATTATATATTTCTTTTATTGCAAGAGCCAATTCTTGAGATTTTACATTCTTTAACAGGTATCCTTTTGCGCCATTTTTAAGCATTTGTTTTATTATACTTGGATCACTATAATTACTTAAAGCTAAAATTTTTACGTGGGGATACGTATCGCAAATAAAAGAACAAAGCTCTATACCACTATAGTCTGGCAAATTAATATCTAACACCACTACATTTACAATAGTCGTTTTTAAAAACTTCATTAATTCTTTTCCTGTAGAAAAACTCCCCAAAATTTGTATTCTTGTGTCTGCCGCAAGTGATGCTTGTAAACCATCCTGAACTAAAGGATGATCATCTACAACGACTACTTTAATTCCATGTATTTTCATTCTATATTATCTATTTCTATATTTACGGTAGTACCATCCCCTTTTACAGAATGCATATCTATTTTCCCTTTTAAATAAGCCACCCTATTTTTTAGATTTAAAAGTCCCATTCCTTTTTCTCTTTGCTCTAATTCCATACCATCTCCATCATCTTCTACCGTAATTAAAAGCTGTTTATCTTCTAAGGAACATTCTATTAAAACCTCCTTCGCATTGGCATGTTTTATTACGTTATTAATTAACTCTTGAATAATTCTATAAAGCATTAATAAAGTGTTTTTATCCTTTAAAGACTCTGTATTATAAAATTGAAGAACCATCTTAGTATTATTGTGTTTTAATGTGCTACAATAATCTTCTACGGCAGTTTTTAAACCGTATTTTAACAACGTTTCTGGCATCAGATTTTTAGCAATACTTCTTAGCTCTATTAAAGAATCGTTTAAATTATTTAAAATATCTTCTATGGGTAGCGTAGAGCCTGTTTTGTTATTATCATTAGCAAGTTTAGATAACTTTATACTTATACCAGAGAGTCTACCTCCCAGACCATCATGTAAATCAACAGCAACCCGCTTTCTTTCTTGCTCTACGCCCTCTAGCATAGATTTAAAAACAACCCCTTCTTGTTCTGCTTTTAAAATCTGAATTTCTTGCTTTTGCGCTTGGGCTATTAATATCGATTTTTTCTGCCTATTTCTATATATTATATAGACCAAAGCAAGTAAAAATAATAACGACCCTAAAACAAAATACAACAAATAGCTCTGCGTTTTTTTTCTTTCTAAGGTTAATGCGGTTTCATTATTACTATTTTTTAATGCTAATATTTCTCGTTCCTTTTTTTCACTTTGGTACTGGGTTTCTAAGATTGCAATCTCTTTTAGCACTTCTTCTTTATGTAAACTATCGTTTAAATCTAAATATTGATTTATATAATACAGAGCTTTTTTATAGTTATGCTCTTTTTCTTCATATTTAGAAAGCTCTTGTAATGCATCTAATTCTAAAACGCCATTTTCACCTTGTACTTGTTCATAAAAATTATACATAGCTCTTTTACCATTTTCATGATCCCCCATTAATTTATAGGTTTCATGATAGTGCAGGTATAGCTCTCTTAAATACCTAAACATTTTATTTTTTTTAATAACCTCCATAGATTGCCCATACCTATGTAAAGCTTCTTTAAAATTTCCTTTGGCAGACAAATATCTTCCCCAAGCTTCATGATATTGTTGCCATTGCGGAATATTTGGCATTTGCTCTAATAACTTTCCGGTTTCTTCTAAAACTACTTTACAAGAATTTAGGGAATCTAATTCTAATAAGGTGTGAGAAAACATTAAACGATCCGTTACAAAAGCATTAGGTTCTTCTATTTTTTGATACTGCTTCTCATTATCTTTTAAGTAAAAATATGCTTTAGAATAGTCCTGAATATTTAAAAACGTTATACCAAGATTGGTATTAATAAATGCACTTATCCTATACTGATTGTATTTTTTTGCAATAGGAGCTAGCTTTAATAAATGTTGTAGTTGTTTGTCATCTGATCCTTGATTAGAGTAGGTTGCACTCAAATTAAAAGTAGTTAACACCCATTGTTCTATTAATGCTTCAGTGCTATCTTTCTGCATTAAATTTTCACATATTTCTTTAGAAGCGATATAATAGTTTTGCGCTATTTTCATATCGCTATAATCAAAATAAGCGCCACCTAATGCTGTATTTGCTTTAGCCAACCCAAAAGAATCTCGTGTTTTTTTAAAATAACGCAAAGCTTCAAAACCATAATTAAATGCTTTTGCCGAATCTCTAGAACTATATTGTTTAGAAAGATCACATAAAATATAAGCTCTTTCTGATTTAGAAACTTTATCTAACTTTTGTTCTAAACTATCTAAATATAACTGGGCCTTATTTTGTCCATTAGAGACGATGGAAACTAAAAAGAAAACCACAAAAAAGAGTATACGCATAACATTAAAATGTATTTATGAATATAAGAAACATTACTTTTTATTAAAAACAAACCAACTAATATACCAGTAAACCATTAGAAAATTCTTTTTATCGATATTACTATCTCATTAATTTTTATACCACATAGATTAAATACAAAAAATAGAGATTAAAAAACAACTCTTTACCCTAAGACGAAAAACCTTACATTTAAACGTGTATTTCTTTTTTGCATTATTAACAAGTTTAATTTTGTTGCAGAAAATAATTAACTATTGGGTATGCGTAAATTTGTTCTGCTTTTTGTTTGTTTTTCTTTTTTTATTAGTTCTTGTTCTAAAGAAGAGGTTACTGCTGAAGTACTTTTACCAGATGGTTTAACTCCAGAAATAACTCCTATTGAAGAACCTGTTTCTATTAATTTATCTGCTGCGGCTACAAAAACCAATACCTGGGTTTTTAATATGCAACAAACTAATGGATTATTACAAAGCTCGGAGAATTCGGACTTTGTTTCTCTTTACGATAATGCTTTAGCTGCTTTAGTTTTTATTAAACAAGGAGAACATGCCAAAGCCGAAAAAATCTTCGATTTTTTTAATGGCCAGGTCCAAACCGAATTATTAAACAACACGGGCGGTTTTTTTCAATTTAGAAATGCTAATGGCGAACAAGGTAGTAGAACTTGGATGGGAGATAATGCTTGGTTGTTAATTTCGCTTAATCATTATCATGAAGCTACGGGGACTCAAAAATATGCCTTTATGGCTAACGAACTTGAACAATGGTTGCGATCCTTACAAAAAGAAGACGGAGGGTTAATAGGTGGTTTCAATGAAAATGGCACTGAGATTCCAAAAGTAACCGAGGGTATTATCACTGCTTTTAATGCCGTTCCGGGTTATGATAATTTTCATTCTAACATTCTCTCTTTCTTAGAAAATAACCGTTGGGATAGTACAGAGAAACTATTAACAGCTTGGCCAGAAAATGCAGATTATAAATTTGCCTTAGACCTACATGGTTTAAGTGTTGGTATATTACCAGATTTTCCAATAGAAGCTTTATCTAAAACAGATCGCTACGAAACAACACAAACAAACACTACAAACGGCGAGTTAATAACAGGATATTCTTTCGATGAAGATAAAGATGTAATTTGGTTAGAAGGCACTGCGCAAATTTTAGTGGCATACCAGCAAGCCAATAAAAATGTTGAAGCCAATAATATTATTCAGAATATTGAAAAAACATTTATTAAAAGTACATCTTCAGAAAATGCGCAAGGCATTCCATACACTACAAATCATGGTACATCTTACGGTAGTGGTTTATTATGGGATCATGCGGATCTTACCCCAGCAGTTTCTTCCTCTGCTTGGTATCTTTTTTCTCAGTTAAATTTTAGTCCATTAACTTTAGGGAAAAATAAAAATATTCCGGAAGCAGATAAATTTTGGAATCTTAATTAACATCCAAAAAGTAGGTTATTTTGCAACTGCTTCCTGCTGCACCTTAGAAACACCAGATGCAGCAACCATTCCTAATTCAGGAATTACTAGTAAAGGTATTTGTGTATGAAAAGCAAGTCTTTTTACAACTGGTTCTCTTGTCATTTTTTCCATATAACTATGCTGAAAGTTTAGCATTGCTAATAAATGAATGTCTAATTCTGCGCTAAAAACTTCTAAAGTTTTGGATACCGAATTTAATTCAGACACTGTGTGTACATAGTGTTCTACACCATCAAAATATTTACGTAGCATCCCAAGATTAAAATGTTGTAACTCCGTCAGTGCTTTTATTTCATACTGCACATGTACAATCCTAATTACTGCTTTAAAAGTTTTCGCTAAATCTATAAGAGGTTTTAATTCTGAAGCAGTATAAAAACGATTAAAATCTGTAGCAAATGCAATTTCAGATGGACTAGTAAAATCAAAATATTGCGGAATTGCTAAAACTGGACAGTTCTTTACAGATTTAATAATACGAACCGTGTTACTTCCCATAAAAACTTCTTCTAAACCCGAAGCTCCTTTAGTTCCTGTTACAATAAGATCTATCTTTTTTTCGTCTACAATTTCTTTTATCTCATCTACCAATAAGCTAAAGGATGAAATAGTATTAAAACTATGTTTAGGGTTATTATACCTCTTTTTTATTTTTTGAACTACAGTATGAAGGCCTTTCTTAGATGCTGTATGTACTCCATCCTCAATTTGTCCTCCATTTAATGTCGCCGCCATAAAACGACTGTTAGCAATAGCGGGAGTATAGGTGTTAACCAAATGAAAAACACAATCTTCATTTTTAAAAAGTTCTAAAGCATATTTAGTTGCATTCCATGCATTATCTGAAAAGTCTGTAGGTAATAATATGTTTTTCATGCTATTATTTTAACTAAGCCGTAAAATTAGCATGACAACATTACCAAAACTATGACAAATGTCAGTTTTCAACAAAGTACAGAACTAAAACCACGAAAAACGTATTAAAATAAAGGGTTAAGAGATGTAAGAACATTCATGGAAAAAAACTTAATTACTTAAAGCTACACAGTAGTTATTTAAAGTAAAAGCCCAAAAATAATCCACCTATACCCTTGTTATACAACAATGCACTAATTAAGAAAATTCTTTAATCTAGCGACACAGGAACTTGGAAATTAAGTTCTATAGGACTATCTGCCCACGCCTTAAAAACCATCTACTAAATCTTGGAGTTGTTTTTCATTAACAATACCTATTCTCTTTCCAGATGTTTTTATGTACTCTTTTTTCTTAAATTCAGATATTATCCTAATACAAGATTCTGTAGCAGTACCAACTACATTAGCAATATCCTCTCTTGACAAAGTAAGGCTTAGATACCCTTCTTCATCGACTCCATAATTATTTTTTAGATATAAGAAAGCTTCAGCAATACGCTGCTTTACCGTTTTTTGAGACATATTAACAATAACATCGTCTGCCTCTTTTAAATCATGAGCCATATGCCGTAATACTTCTAAAGTAAAGTCTGGGTTTTTATGCATGCTCTTAGAAATAACCTCTTTGGGAACAAAGCACAACTCCATATCGCTAACAGCAATAGCACTTAAATTAGTAGGTTCTTCTACAACAACTGCACGCTGCCCTATAACTTCCCCCGTTGTTGCCAACTTTACAATTTGGTCCTTACCATTAGCACTAAGTTTAGACATTTTAGAAACTCCATTTCTAACACAGTAAACCCCATTTAGTTTTTCTCCTTCCTCAAAAATAGATTCTCCCTTTTTAATCTTCTTAGTGATTTTAGAATCAGAAACTTCTTTAAGTTCTTCCTTACTCATAGCTCGTAGTGTATTAAACTTACGAACAATACAATTTTCACATCTACTTTCCATACCTGTTATTATTTAGATCTGATTCTACAAATTTACTCTTAGTAAGATAATAAAAACCTGACAATTATCATATTTTATTTGATCTATTAAAAACACCTTTGCAATAGGTATAGCAAATGTAAATAAAGAAATGACAGAATGTTTCCATTGTGGTGACGATTGTGGTAATATCCCTATAGAGTTTGATGAAAAAAAATTCTGCTGTAATGGATGCAAAACAGTCTATGAAATATTTTCAACCAACGATTTATCCTATTATTACGATATACAATCAACGGCAGGTGCCACTCCCAATGAAGTGGAAGGAAAATATGATTTTTTAGAAAATCCCGAAATCATTGAAAAACTTATTGACTTTAATGACGAAAACATACAGATACTCAATTTATATATTCCACATATACATTGTAGTTCTTGTATTTGGGTTCTAGAAAATTTAAACAAACTAAACTCCAATATTAATCATTCTCAAGTAAATTTTCCAAAAAAAACAGTTCGTATTACCTATAATCCAGAATTGATTTCTTTAAAACAGCTTGTTCTTTTATTAGCACGTATTGGATATGAACCCTATATTTCTTTAGATGATTTAGAAAAAAAAGACACCCCCATCAATAAAACTTTAATTTATAAATTGGGTGTTGCCGGCTTTGCTTTTGGAAATGTTATGTTTTTATCTTTTCCAGAATATTTTGATTTAGCTAGTAGTGCCTCTAATGGAGGGGAATACTGGTTAAACAAATACCAAGACATTTTTCGGTGGTTAATGTTTACTTTTTCATTACCTGTGGTATTCTATGCTGCCCAAGATTATTTTATATCTGCCTATAAAGGTCTCCGCACAAAACTGTTAAATATTGATGTTCCTATAGCCCTTGGAATTATAGTTTTATTTTTAAGAAGTACTGCTGAAATAATTTTTAATAGGGGGCCAGGCTTTTTTGATAGTTTAACTGGTCTTGTCTTCTTTTTATTATTAGGTAAATTTTTTCAGCAAAAAACATATTCCTTTTTATCTTTTGAAAGAGACTACAAATCCTATTTTCCAATTGCAGTAACGCGTATTCTAAGCAATGGAAAAGAAGAAACCGCTCCAATATATGATATAAAAAGAGGGGATAGAATTCTTATAAGAAACGAAGAACTTATCCCCGTAGACGGAATTTTAATTAGCGAAAAAACGCAAATCGATTATAGTTTTGTTACCGGAGAATCAGAGCCCGTTACCAAACAATCCGGAAATAAAGTCTTTGCTGGTGGAAAACAAATAAACAGTGCCATGGAAATGGAGGCTCTTAAATCGGTATCACAAAGTTACCTTACCCAATTATGGAGCAACACCATTTTTCAAGATAATAAGGCTAGTAAATTTCAGTCTATTACCGATAGTATAGGTAAGCGTTTTACCACTAGTATCTTGAGTATTGCGTTTGTTGCTACTGCTTTTTGGCTTTATTATGATAGCAGTATGGCTCTAAATGTATTTACAGCTGTATTAATAATTGCATGTCCTTGCGCTATTGCCCTTGCCTCTCCTTTTACACTAGGCAATATGTTGCGCATTTTTGGTAGCAAAAAATTCTATTTAAAAGACACCCATACCATTGAGCAACTTGCAAAAATAGATACTGCTATTTTCGACAAAACGGGAACAATCACTGCTGCTAAAAAAAGTACCGCTACTTATGAAGGATACTCTCTTAATAAAGAAGAAGAATCTTTACTAAAAAACACGCTACGTTCCTCTAACCATCCATTAAGTAGAGCGCTATATGATATTCTCTCTGAGCAAAATATAATAACGCTAGACGAGTATGAAGAACATTTAGGCAAAGGAATTTCTGGAACCAAAGCAAAGGATACCATAAAAATTGGTTCCGCAGAGTTTATTGGCAATACAGAAACAAAAGATACGGAGAATACATCTGTATATATTAGTAGTAACAATAACTATAAAGGGCGCTTTGTTTTTCATAATGAATATAGAGACGGATTATCTAACTTATTCAAAACCATGTCTCAAACATTAAACTTAGCCATTTTATCCGGAGATAATTCTGGAGAAAAATATCGTCTTGAAAAATTACTACCAAAACTAACTCCATTATATTTTAATCAAAAACCAGAAGATAAATTAGAGTTCATAAAGTCACTACAAAACCAAGGTAAATCGGTTATGATGGTTGGAGACGGATTAAATGATGCAGGTGCACTAGCCCAGAGTAATGTTGGTATAGCAATATCTGAAGATGTAAATGTATTCTCACCTGCTTGTGATGGAATTTTAGACGCAACAAAATTTAAAGATCTATATGATTTTATTATAGCTTCTAAAAAAGCCATGAGAATAATAAAGTGGAGTTTCATTTTATCCTTAGCATATAATATGGTAGGTCTTTATTTTGCAATAACTGGCCAATTACTACCTGTAATAGCAGCCATTTTAATGCCTCTAAGCTCTATTAGTGTAGTTGCTTTTACTACGATAGCAACGAACATTTTGGGGCAAAAATTGGATAAAAAAGAAATAGATGAAAAAAATTAAGAAACTGATATATGTCATATTTTAAAAATAACCCCAGGTGTATTTTTACACCCGAATTCAGGTAGGTATGAGTGTTATTTATGTGTTATTAGCAATAAGTATTATTGTTGCCATTATTTTTTTTACGGCATTTATTTTTTCTGTAAAAAACGGACAATATGATGATTCCTATACTCCTTCTGTACGAATGCTTTTTGAAGATGAGCTAGTTACAGACTATTCTAAAGAAGAAAAAACAAACAAGAATAAATCAATCCAACTAAATAAAGAGTAATTAATTATGGAAGTACAACAGTTTTATTACGACAACAAAATCGTAAAAAATTTCCTCTATGCTACTATGTTTTGGGGTATCGTGGGAATGTCCGTGGGGCTTTTATTGGCCTTTATGTTTTTGTTTCCAAATGTAACAGATGGCATATCTTGGTTAAGTTTTGGTCGTTTAAGACCGCTACATACTAATGCCGTAATTTTTGCATTTGTCGGAAACGCAATTTATGCAGGGGTATACTATTCCACACAACGTTTACTTAAGGCGAGAATGTTTAGTGATGCTCTAAGCCAAATTAATTTTTGGGGATGGCAGTTAATCATCGTCGCAGCAGCTATTACACTTCCTTTAGGATACACTTCTTCTAAAGAATATGCTGAACTAGAATGGCCCATTGATATTGCTATTGCTTTAGTTTGGGTAGCGTTTGGTGTAAATCTTATTGGTACCATGATTAAACGAAGACAACGACATTTATATGTTGCCATTTGGTTTTACGTTGCCACCTTTGTAACGGTTGCTGTATTGCATATTTTTAATAGTTTAGAACTTCCTGTAAGTGCCTTTAAAAGTTATTCTGTTTACGCCGGTGTACAAGACGCATTAGTACAATGGTGGTACGGGCATAATGCCGTAGCTTTTTTCCTAACTACTCCTTTCTTAGGATTAATGTATTATTTTGTTCCAAAAGCCGCGAACAGACCAGTTTATTCCTATAGACTATCTATTGTACACTTTTGGTCTTTAATATTTATATATATCTGGGCAGGCCCACACCATTTGCTATATTCTGCTTTACCAGACTGGGCACAAAATTTAGGTGTTGCATTCTCTGTAATGTTAATTGCTCCTTCTTGGGGAGGTATGATAAACGGATTATTAACCTTAAGAGGTGCTTGGGATAAAGTTAGAACTGACCCAACTTTAAAATTCATGGTGGTTGCTATAACAGGTTATGGTATGGCCACCTTCGAAGGGCCTATGCTTTCTCTTAAAAATGTAAATGCTATTGCTCATTTTAGTGATTGGATTATTGCCCACGTACACGTAGGTGCATTAGCATGGAACGGATTTCTAACTTTTGGTATGATATACTGGTTGGTTCCTAAAATGTTTAAAACCAGATTACACTCTAATGGATTGGCTAATTTCCATTTTTGGATTGGTACTTTAGGAATCATCCTGTATGCCTTACCAATGTATGTTGCTGGGTTTATACAAGCTTTAATGTGGAAAGAATTTAACCCCGATGGCACCTTAGTTTATGGTAACTTCTTAGAAACGGTAAATGAAATTATTCCTATGTACTGGATGCGCGCAATAGGTGGCAGCTTGTACATTGTTGGTGCATTAGTAATGATTTACAATGTAGTAATTACCATAAAAGCAGGCGAAAAAGTAGAAGATGAGTTAGCCGAAGCTGCTCCTTTAACAAGAGTATCTAAAAGGAGAACTGTTGGAGAAACATTCCACACTTGGCTAGAACGTAAACCAATACAATTAACCATTGGGGCAACTATAGCTATACTTATTGGTGGTATTGTTCAGATTATTCCGACCATTATGGTAAAATCTAATATTCCTACTATTACCAGTGTAAAGCCATATACTCCGTTAGAATTGGAGGGTAGAGATTTATACATAAGAGAAGGTTGTGTAGGGTGTCATTCACAAATGGTAAGACCCTTCCGAAGTGAAGTAGAACGTTATGGCGAGTACGCCAAAGCAGGAGAGTTTGTTTACGACCACCCATTCTTATGGGGTAGTAAACGTACGGGACCAGATTTACTCAGAGTGGGAGGAAAATATTCCGACAACTGGCACTTAAACCATATGTATGATCCACAAAGTACTTCTTCTGGTTCTATTATGCCTGCATATCAATGGTTAGTAAGAAATGAGCATGACAGAAGCGATATTCAAGCTAAAATGGAAGCAATGGTAACTCTAGGTGTTCCTTATACTGAAGAAGATATTGCAAATGCCCATGAGAATATGGCGGCACAAGCGGAGAAAATAGAAAAAAATCTATATGCAGATCCTGATTTTGCAAAAGGGTATGAAGAAGATAAAAAATATGCTGCGGAAAATGGTGAAAAGTTTGTTGAAATGAGAGACAGAGAAATTGTATCTCTAATAGCATACTTACAACGTTTAGGAACGGATATTAAGATTAAAGAAACTGATGAATTAATCTCTGAAAACAAATAAGCTATGTTCAAATTCGTAAAAGGATATATGGAAACAATAGATGGTGTAGCTACGTACCCCATGATATCGTTATTAATTTTCTTCATTTTTTTTACGCTTCTCTTCTGGTGGGTATTTACTGCCTCAAAAGAACATATCGAAGAAGTTAGTAATATCCCATTAGAAAACAATAATCAACCTAAAGAATAAAAATCATGAAAAATATATCACCTTGGTGGATCCGAGTTCCTGTAATTTTCTTCCTTATCTTCGGAATGATGGAATATTTTATTGACTCAGGAGATAAACCTGCAATCATAGAATACCCTATTACGCAATTCTTTTTGCTCATGGTTCTTCTCATTTTAATAGGAATAGAAGTAATTCTAAAATCTATTGAAAATGTTTTATACCAAACACTTTCGAAAGAAGCAAAAGCAAAATATGACGCCTCTAAAGCCAGTAAGTGGAAAACATCATCTATAGGAAGAATATATAAAAACCTAACAGGCAATAAGCCAATAGAAGAGGAAGGCGAAATAATATTAGACCATAATTATGACGGGATTAAAGAATTAGATAATAATTTACCTCCATGGTGGGTATATATGTTTTATGCTACAGCTATTTTCGCTGTTGTTTATTTTCTCCGTTTCGAGGTATTTAATGCTTACAATCAAGATCAAGAATACGAGCAAGAAGTTGCAGAAGCACAAATAGCTATAGAGGAGTACAAAAAGACTGCTAAAGGCTTGGTTGATGCTAACTCCGTAGAACTATTAACAGACCCATCGGACCTTAAAGCAGGTGAAGCTATTTTCACAGCCAATTGTATTGCTTGTCATATGGCAGACGGTGGAGGTGGAATTGGTCCCAACTTAACAGATAAAAACTGGATTCTTGGCGGGGGTATTAAAAATGTATTTAATACTATCTCTGAAGGTGGTAGAGACGGAAAAGGAATGGTAGCTTGGAAACAAAGCCTAAAACCTGCAGAAATTGCGCAAGTTGCTAGTTACGTAATTCAGGAAATTGGAAACAAAACACCTGCCAATCCAAAAGACCCAGAAGGCGATATTTGGGTAGATCCAAACGCTCCCGTAGAAACAGTTCCCGAACAAGTAATAGATTCTACTAACATTATAGTTAACGAATAGACATTTAATTAAACAACTACTTATAGGCTAGTTCTTTTCGTAAAGAAAACAACTTTAGATACGTATTTCGTACGAATAAGTACTCAAAACATTCCAATCTCGATTATCGAGTAAAGCAAGAGTCGTAATGGCACAAGACGAAAAATTTAGAGATTCTATAGGTACCATCAATGAAGAAGGGAAACGTGCTTGGGTTTTTCCTAAAAAACCTAGCGGTAAATTCTATGAATATCGCAAATGGGTGAGTTATGCCCTACTCTTGTTCCTTATAGCATCTCCTTTTATTAAAATAAATGGGAATCAATTTTTAATGTTTAATGTCTTAGAAAGACGATTTAATATATTCGGATTCCCTTTTTGGCCTCAGGATTTTCATTTGTTTGTAATCTCCATGATAATAGGAGTTATCTTCATTGCTTTATTTACGGTAGCTTTTGGACGTATATTTTGTGGATGGATGTGTCCACAAACCATATTTTTAGAAATGGTATTCCGTAGAATAGAATACTGGATTGATGGCGATCGCGGGGCTCAAATAAAATTAGAAAGACAACCTTGGAATCCTGAAAAAATAAGAAAACGCGTTCTTAAATGGACTGTTTTCTTTGTTATTTCTTTTCTCATTGCCAATGTATTTTTGGCTTATTTAATCGGTAGCGACCGTTTAATACAATACATAATAGACAATCCTTTAAACCATATAAGTACCCTAGTTTCATTATTAATTTTTACTGGAATCTTCTATTTTGTTTTTGCTTGGTTTAGAGAACAGGTTTGTATTATAGCTTGTCCATATGGCAGAATGCAAGGTGTTTTGTTGGACAATAAATCTGTAGTTGTTGCCTATGACCATAAACGCGGAGAAGGAGAAAATGGAAGGAAAAAATTTAGAAAAAATGAAGATCGTTCGGCCCTTGGCAATGGCGATTGTATTGACTGTTTTCAATGCGTAAACGTCTGCCCCACTGGCATTGACATTCGTAATGGCACCCAACTAGAATGTATTAACTGTACTGCTTGTATTGATGAGTGCGATACCATAATGGATAAAGTAAATTTACCAAAAGGGTTAATTCGTTATGCAAGTGAAGATAATATAGAAAATAAAGATAAATTTAAGTTCACGACAAGACTTAAAGGGTATTCGGCTGTTCTTTTTATTCTTATCGGAATTCTTGTAGGTATGCTATTTTTAAGAAACGAACTAGAAGCCAATATCTTAAGATTACCAGGACAATTATACGAACATAAAGAAGGAAACATTATTAGTAATGTTTACACCTATAAATTAGTAAACAAAACGTCCAGAAACATTGAAGATGTTAGCTTTAAACTACTATCTCATAAAGGAACAATAGAGTTGGTTCGTCATGAAGATTTTACTGTAAAAGCACAAGAATTAGCAGAAGGAACTTTGTTTATTGAAATTAATAATTCCGCTTTAAATGGTGACAAAGACAAATTAGAAATCGGTGTGTATAGTGGTGATAAACTCATTGAAACCACTATGGCTAGATTTTTAGCACCAAGAAGTTATAAATAACAGAACTATGAAAATAAACTGGGGAACAGGTATTGTAATTGCTTTTATTGGCTTTATTAGCTTTATTCTATTTTTTGTAGTTAGAATGAGTACCGATAATAGAGCTAATCATGATCTAGTAACTAAAGAATATTACAAAGCAGAATTGGGCTATCAAAAAGAAATAGATGCTGAAAATAATGCAAAAGAAATGAATGTCTTTCTAGAAAAAACAAAAGAAGGCCTTCTAATTAAATTTCCGAAAAATATAGATTCCCAAAGTGTAAACGGAACTTTGTCCCTATACAGACCATCTAATAAACACTTGGATTTTGACTTACCCTTAAGTCTGTCCAATTCACATTTGCTCATACCTGACAAACGTTTGTTAGATGGTCGCTGGGACATTAAAATATTCTGGAACTATAAAGGCAAAGAATATCTTTACAAAGAAAGTATTACTTATGTACAACAAAAGTAAAATGTAAATGCTACTATCTGCTATAGCTTTAGGAATAATGGGTAGTTTGCACTGCGTGGGCATGTGTGGCCCCATTGCATTTATGCTCCCGGTAGATAGAGAAAGTAATCTTAAAAAATTTACACAAATTTTTATTTACCATTTTGGTCGTTTATTAGCTTATGCGATTATGGGATTAGTATTTGGTTTTTTAGGTAAAGGCCTACAAGTATTTGGTTTACAACAAAAATTGTCAATCGCTATTGGAGTTCTAATGATTCTAATAGTTCTTATTCCATATAAAACATTTAACAAATACAATTTTTCTAAACCTGTATATAAAATTATAAGCAAGGTTAAAAACCAATTAGGAAAAGAGTTAAAGAAAAAAACTCCAGACACTTTTTTAACCATAGGTTTTTTAAACGGTTTTCTTCCTTGCGGTTTAGTATATATGGCATTATTTGGAGCCATAGCTATGGCTAACGCATGGCAAGGTTCTGTTTACATGCTTCTTTTTGGACTAGGAACCATTCCTTTAATGACCACTGCAATTTATTTTAGCAGTCTTTTAAAAGGAGTGGCAAGGCAAAAAATACAAAAAATAATTCCCGTATTTGTTATCCTTATAGGAGCTCTCTTCATTATAAGAGGATTGGGGTTAGGTATTCCATATATTTCACCTAAACCTGTAACAGAAGTAGTATCATCTGGAATGGAGTGCCATAATTAACTATCTTAACATTTTTTAAACAAATAGTCATGATTCTAAAAAAGGACATCGAAAATAGAGACGATGTAAAACTACTTGTAGAAACCTTTTACGAAAAAATTAGAGCACATCAAGTACTTGGCCCCATATTCAATTCCATTATAAAGGATTGGGATGCCCATTTAGTTCTACTTACCGATTTTTGGGAAACTCAACTTTTCTTAAAACGAAAATACCACGGCAACCCCGTTACAGCACACCAAGAGGTAGATACCAAAAGTAATGGCACTATTACCTCTGAGCATTTTGGTCTTTGGTTAAATACCTGGTTTGCTACTATTGATCAATTATTTGATGGAGAAACAGCTTGGATAGCTAAAAATAGGGCTCAAAAAATGTCTACCATGTTATTCATGCATATGTTTGAACATAGAAAAAAAAATACAGAATAGATGTTATTTCATATATACTCCCTTAATATTGTCTTTTAAAATTAGTAGTAATGCTATGGGAATAAAGATGCTTACTATGGCCAAAATAATGTCGTAATTATCTATAATGGGTTTATTCTGCCAAACACCAAATCCCTTGTAAAATATTAAAAATTCCGTAGGTAAAAAACCAATAATATACACATAAAAACTCCTTTCAGATATTCTTATAAGCCCAAAAATATCTGCAAATAAAAAGAGACCGATAGTTACCACTCCTAAGAATGTCCAATGTAAATATGCAATGGTAAAATCTAAGACTGTAGCCGCCAATGTTGCAAAATAAGGAACCGCAGAAAGCAATTGCAAAGACATTTTAAAAATTAATAAACCAACTAAGAAAGTAATCATACTTAGTTGTACATTAGAAAATAGCCCTCTATAAGTTATTTTAAGCTTTAAGAATCCCCGGAATAAATAACCAAAAGCTGCCATCTGCAATACAGCTCCAAAGCCCGCCAAATAATTAACATACACAGGAGGATTTACCCATAAAACAGAAAGTAAAAAAGTAAATACTATTCCTATATTAAAACCCCAGATAAAGCGTTCAAATTGCTTTTTTCCTAGTACTATTTCACTACTTTCCAATAAAAAAAAGAAAGCTCCTAGCAGTCCCATAATCATCCAACCGTTATATTGAAAATGCAAATAAAAATATATTGCAATTCTGTACCAGACAGAGGTTGGCCCTAAAGTATTCATTACAATACCCAATACCCATGGACCAATACTAGAGAGCAACAAATAACCCAGGGCTATTAAAAAACAGGTATAAGAATAGGTGTTCTTAATTTTTTTAGGAGTGTTCGTAACAAAAAAACATGCAAACCAATAAGACGCAAATAAAAACAGGGTAGAAAATGTAATGGATAATAAGGCATACCCTTGAAAAGGAAAACTGCATAGCATTCCCGCTAAAGTCATTTGGGTAAACCAAAAAATACGACTATAGCGTTTATCTAAATTTTGATTACTTAAATATAACCTATACAATAAAGTCGTTAAAGCCAAATAAACCCAACCTAAAAGTGCTATATGCGAGTGTGTATGTACTATAAACTTATAATTCACAGGAATATCTAACACACGAAAAAAACGCAATACAACACCTAGGAATGCAGCTATAAAAAAGTACCCGAGAGCAATTAAAATATGTTGTTTTAACTTTAAGATGGTTGGTTTCATTACGTTAAACTAATTACAATACAGCTATTAATACCTGACAAATATCATGTTTTATAGAGTAGAAAAATCGAAAATTTGCGTTTGGTAAATTAACTAATGTATTTACCTATCCAATCGTAACAAAAAAGACATGGCAAAAAAACATTCGTTTCATATTCCTGTTATGGGAATAGGCTTTACCATAGATTCTCCTTTAAAAGTTTCTCCTTTTGGAATAGACTCTGTAATTTCCTTAGTAGATGATATTCTATTAGAGAAACTTCGCAAAATGTATTGCGAAATTTCAGAATTACCCTATTCCGAAATTACAGAAAAAATGGAGGATTTTAGAGCTAAAAGAATAACTTCTTATCTTAATCTAATTCAAAATTTAGCAGAAGAAAAATTCGAGGCATTAAAAAGTGCCACGCAAGAATCGAGCAATGAAATAAAAAAATACTTTTCTATTTTACCAGATTCTTCGTCCTTAAAGCAAGAATTTAATACGTTAACGAAAGAACATTTTAACCTAGATGAAATTAAGCATTGGCTTAAAGACAATTTATCTATGGGTAGTATTGACGTTAACATAATGACCAAAGTTGACAAGGATAATTATGTAAAAAAAGAGCAATTACCTACGGAGTATAATGACGCTCATGCGGCCCTTAGAGGGTATGCAACTAGTAACCTTAACTCCTCTCTTATTCTGTCTGCTGGAATGAACCCTAGATTATATAGTTATCTAGAACAATTTGAAGATTTTTTCCCAGATGAAAACGGATACATAAAAAAGAAAATTGTTCTTAAAGTTAGTGATTATAGATCCGCATTAATTCAAGGTAAATTTTTAGCTAAAAAGGGGCTATGGGTTTCCGAGTACCGCATAGAATCTGGTCTAAATTGTGGCGGTCATGCTTTTGCGACCGATGGCTATCTAATGGGCCCGATTTTAGAACAATTTAAAAATGAAAAAGAAGATTTGGCCGCTTCTATATATTCTATTTTTGCTCCTGCCTTAGAAAGAAAAGGAAAAAAGGCTCCCAAAAACGTATTACCTATAAAACTAACCGCTCAAGGTGGTGTAGGTACATCAGAAGAGCACGATTTTATGTTAAACCATTACAACGTAGATTCTGTAGGTTGGGGAACACCTTTTTTACTAGTTCCAGAAGCTACAACTGTAGACAATGCAACCGTTAAACAACTTGTCGAAGCCAAAGAAAAAGACCTTTATCTAAGTAATATTTCTCCTTTAGGAATTCCTTTTCATAGCTTAAGAGGAAATACAAAAGATGAGGAAAAAGCAAAGAATATTGCAAAAAACAGACCCGGTAGTTCTTGCCCAAAAAAGTTCGTTTCTCTAAACAAGGATTTTGAAGATTCTGGTTTATGCGTTGCTTCTAGACAATACCAACACCTAAAATTGCAAGAACTAGATAAAGAAAAATTAACGGAGCAACAGTACAAACTTAAATACGAAAAAATAGTTGAAAAATCTTGTACTTGTGTTGGCCTAGGCACCTCTGCGTTACTTGCCTATGGTTTAGATACTAAAACAGAAGGTCCAGGTGTATCTATTTGTCCTGGTCCAAACATGGCATACTATTCTAAAATAATGAAATTAGAAGAAATGATAGATCATATTTACGGGCGTGCTAACGTTATTACTAGAACCGATCGTCCACATATGTTTATAAAAGAATTGGGTATTTATTTAAATTATTTAGAAGAAAAAATAGAAGAAACCAAAAATGTAATTACTGCCAAACAAATTAAATATCTTACTACATTTAAAAACAACTTAAATGAAGGTATAACATACTATCAAAATCTATTTATCAAAAAAGCATCTTTCTTAAAAGAGCTAGAACTTGGTAAAAGTGTATTAGATAATATGGCTATTGAAATTGAAAAAATGCAATTACCAAAACCATTAAAAAGTGCTTTAACTTAACGTTTTTTCTCCGAATAGAAGTGATTTATTCGATAATGGAGATTAACTACTCCAAGGCAAATTTCTAAATAAAAAGTAGTCTTCCATTGATGCCTCATAGATATACTATGAGGCAGCTACTTTTTTACTCTTAACCTTTAGTAAAAAACCTCGGGGCAAGCCCACGAGGCATTAGAAGGAAAATTAGCATTGATTTCGACGCAAGCGTCGGAGCATTTAAATCTCGATTATCGAGTAAACGTATTTCAATTTATAACAAAAGAAAAGGGAAGCCAACTACAACTTCCCCTTTACATCAACTAAAACTATATAAATAAATCACTAAATCCTAAACGTTACTACAGGTATATTAGAGTGGTTTGCCACATCTTCCCCTATACTTCCCATAAAAAAATGCGAGAGACCTTTACGTCCGTGCGTAGGAATACCAATAATATCTGCACCACTATGATCACTATAATTTAATATTCCTTTTTCTACACTATAGTCATTATAGATCTGTACCTCAGCACCAATAGAACCTTTACGTAAAAATTTATTAATACGCTTATACGCATCAGAGGTACTTAAAAAATCGTCTCCAGGAATATTTATAAAAATCAATTCCATTTTTGCATTTAACATATCAGAAAAAGCTTTTGCTTTTTTATAAGCTACTAAGCTTTCCTCTTTAAAATCACAGGCAAAAACGAAATTGTCTATTTTAAAATCTTGGTGTTCTTTTTTTATTACCAATACTGGTATATCTGCGTTCCTAACTACTTTTTCGGCATTAGAACCAACAAATATTTCTTTAAGTCCGTCGGTACCATGAGAACCCATGATAATTAAATCGGCATTATTTTCATTTGCTACTTCATTTACTTCACTAAACACTTTAAAGTGTTTTATAATTGGAGTAAGTTTAATGTCTTTTAAATACTCTTTATTTAAAAATTCTTTAAACCTCTTTTCTGCAAGTTTTAAAAAGAAAACAGTTTGTTCTGGATGCATTCCTCCTTCGGAAGAAATCATAGCTTGGTTTAGCTCTAACATATGCAATACTAAAATTTCTGAATTATGTTTTTTAGCTAAAGACACAGCTACTTTTAAAGCATTCTCAGATTGTTCGGAAAAATCTATAGGTACAATTATTTTTTTCATGATATTAGAATTTAAATGGTCATTGAAAATAAACGAGTTTCGGGGGATTTTCTGTGTAAAAGAACATCAAAAGCCATACATATATTACGTATAAACGGCTTCCCCTTTTGTGTCACTTGCAATGTATTTTCAGTTATAGTAACTAATTGATCCAATTGCATTTCGTGCAATTTTTCTAAAACAATTTCTATATCTTCAAAAAGCATTTTATTACTAGACCAAGAAGTCTGGTACGTACACATAAGGTTTAAAATGTGCTTCCTAATTATTTCATCTTCCTGTGTTAAAATGTGTCCTCTATATATTGGTATTATTTGGTTTTCTACTAATTGTTTATACTCTTCTAAGCTTTTTACATTTTGAGCAAAACTATACCAGCTATCGCTAATACTAGAAGCTCCTAAACCTATCATAAGCTGTGTTTTAGATGCAGTATACCCCATAAAATTACGATGCAACTTACCAGCATCCATAGATTTATGTAGACTATCGGAAGGCAAGGCAAAATGATCCATCCCTATTTCATTATACCCTACTTCCTTAAGTAATTTTTTACCTTCTTCATACTGCTCTCTCTTTTCTTCTGCAGACGGTAAATCAGAATCTTTATATCCTCTTTGTCCATTTCCTTTTATCCATGGAACATGTGCATAACTATAAAATGCTAAACGATCTGGCCTAAGCTCTTTTGTTTTTAGTATGGTCTCCTTTACATGTTCTAGAGACTGAAATGGCAATCCAAATATGATATCGTGACCAACAGAGGTATACCCTATTTCTCTGGCTATTTCCGTGGCTTTTTTTACGTTTTCAAAAGGTTGTACTCTATGTATTGCTTTTTGAACGGTTTCATTATAATCCTGTACTCCATAACTAACCCTTCTAAAACCAACATCATATAATGCTTGCAAATGCTCTCTCGTGGTATTATTAGGGTGACCTTCAAAACTAAACTCGTATCCTTCTGCTTTCTCAGCTAACATAAAAATGCCATTTATGAGCATTTTTAAATTTTCTGGAGAAAAGAACGTTGGTGTACCACCGCCAAGATGTAATTCTTTTATTTTAGGTCTTTCTGAAAATAAATTAATATATAACTCCCATTCTTTTAATAGTGTTTTTATATAAGGAGATTCTACTTCATGGCGCTTGGTAATGCGTTTATGGCAACCACAAAAGGTACATAGACTCTCACAAAATGGTAAATGTATATATAAACTTATACCCTCTTTAGCATTACTCTCTGAAAAACTCTGGGCTAGCGTAGCCTCCCATTTTTTTCCAGAAAATGTATCCATATTCCAATAAGGAACTGTAGGATAGCTAGTATACCTAGGACCTGGAATATTATATTTTTGAACTAAACTGCACATACCTGTTATTTACACCACAAAATTAGGTGCATCTAAAAGGAAAAAACATGATAAATGTCATATACGATTTCTATACATGTAAAACTTTAATAAATAAAAATTTTGGCAGGAACTAATTATTACAAAACATCCACAGTAATTACAATAAAAGTCAATTTTATTCTCTTCGTTAACCCTACTAAAAGACAGATTTAGGACAAAAAATCTATTTATTCCTATTTTCTCTTAAAATTGCAAAACAAAACGTAAAATTTAACGTTAGATTTCCATGCTAACCAAATTTTAAAATATCTTTATAGTAGTAAAAAAACTACTTTTTAACATTTTTAAATTATGACATTATTATTGATGGCAGCCGGACGCGGAAGCCGATATGGGAAGTTAAAACAATTTGATGATTTAGGGCCTAATGGAGAGCTTTTAATGGAATTCAGCATTTTTGATGCTATAGAAGCCGGATTTACCCAAATCGTTGTTATTACCCAAAAAGATAAAGTGGACTTTACACATAACCACTTAGACGAACGTATTCCTGAAGATATAGATTTGGATGTAATTGCGCAAGAAACTTTAGACTTGCCATATGGTGTTGGTTTTTCGGGAGAAAGAGAAAAACCTTGGGGAACTGCCCATGCTGTATGGGCTGCACGCCATGTTATAGAAAATCCATTTGTAGTGATTAATGCAGATGATTACTACGGAAAAAATGCATTTATAAATGCTGCTAATTTTATTAGTAACCCAGACACGGAAAATAGTTACGGACTTGTTGGCTATACTTTAAAAGATACATTATCTAATAATGGTTCTGTCTCAAGAGGAATATGTAAAATAAACGGAGATCATAATTTAGTAGCTATTGAAGAACATTTAAAGATTGAAAAGAAAAATAATACAATAACCGATTCTGCTACTGGAACTATTTTCTCTGGGGAAGAATTAGCTAGTATGAATTTTTGGATATGTCAATCCGAAATATTTGAAGCTATAGAAGAAGAGTTTATATCTTTTTTAGAAGATGAGCGCTTAATTAAAAATAGTGAACTATACCTTCCATTAATTCTAAAAAAACTAATAGAATCTGGAGAAGATTCTATAAAAGCTGTACCATCTAACGGGCAATGGTTTGGGATAACCTATGCCGAAGACCGAGAGGAAGTAGCCCAAGCCTTAAACGAAAAGGTGGAGAACAAGGAATACCCTGTTCCGCTTTGGCAAGATTAAAAAATGCGAAAGTATTCGGATAAAACTTTACATGCTATAGTATCTCATTTTATAGAAGGCGATAAAAAGTATCATTTTTCTCCTTTGACCAATGGGTTAATAAATGCGACCTTTTTAGTTTCGGATGCAAGCACTCCTATTTGTATTTTACAACGGATTAACACCAATGTTTTTCCAAATATAGATGGGTTAATGCAAAACATAACCAGAGCAGTTCATCTTTTAGAGCATAAGGAATATGCTAAAATTGAATTTCTTAAAACAGAGAAAAACCAAACATACCTTAATACAGAAAATGGTGTTTGGCGCGTAATGACCTATCTAAAAGATAGTATTGTTTATAATACTACTACCAATACAAACATTGCTTTAGAAGCTGGTAAAATAATTGGTATTTTTCATTACCAGCTACAAAAAGAATACGCCAAAGATTATACAGATACTATTCCCGATTTTCATAGTTTAGAGACTCGGAGAAAACAGTTTATACAAGCTTTAGAAACCGCTACAGCTGAAAGAAAAGAAACCGCTAAAGAGGCATTAGCCTATACCGATACTTTTTTCCAGGTACTGGCTCCTTTGGAAAATCCTAAATTACCCGCTAGGGTTTGCCATAACGACACCAAATTAAATAACATATTATTTTCCACAACTAACAATAAGGCACTTTGTCTTATAGATTTAGATACTATTATGAACGGATACTTCTTTTATGATTTTGGCGATGCTATCCGTACTATTGTAAATACAGCTCCGGAAGATGAAAAAGACCATAGCAAAATAACCTTTAATAAACAGTTGTTCACTGCATTTATAAATGGTTTAAAATGCCACTCGGGCTTTTTATCCTCTGCCGAATTAAAAACCTTACCCCTAGGTGTTATCTTTATGCCCTTTATTCATGGTTTGCGGGCTTTAACAGATTACCTCAACGGTAATATATATTACCAAGTGGCATACGAAAATCAGAATCTAGACCGAGCATTAAGTCTATTTAATTTTGCAAAAAAAGCACTTGCCGAGATAGATTTTATTACTCAGGAAATTATGCCGCTTAAACAAAGACTATTACCGAGTTCCTAAAACCAAATACGTCTTTTTAAAAGAAGATTTGGATGCTTCACAAACAGGGCAAGTATACGTTTCTGGGAGCTCTTCAAAAGAAGTTCCTGCTTTTATATTCCTTTTACTATCCCCGTAAAAAGCATCATAAATAGTAAAACAAGAATTACACTGGTGTATTTCCGAAGGCTCTTCCGGGTTTTTCTTTTCTGCTTTCTTTGTGGGCTTTTTAGGGCTTCCCAATTGTCCAAAATACTTTTTACTAAGTTCCATTAATAAACCCGGCAATTCTATTTTATCTACATCTTGGGCATATAGCTTATACCGCTGTGTATTGGGGTCAAAGTTTTTAAAATGCAGCACGTTATACGTTGGTCTAACATCAAAATCTTTAACAATACTTGGTGGCGTATTTTTTTCTATTAAAACCGATGCAAAATGGGTTCTCTTTCCGGGTGTATCACTAATACCGAAGGTAAGTCCATAGGTACTAATATCATTCTGGTCAAAACTACGCACCAAGAATTTTTTAAGCTCTAGAGCTTCCTTATCATCTACAGGCAAATGCCAATTCATTTCCAATTGCGAATGTCGAACATTAATTCCCCACTGTCCTAAGAAACGTTCTAATTGCGGCCTACTTTCTGTTTTAATTCCTTTTACGATAAAAGATTTCCAAGGTGTAATGCATATTCTACCAATACTATTGTCTAGACAGAATTCGCAAAAATGTTTTAAAAAATCTAAATCGTACTTATTATTACGCCAATATAAACCCAGCCAATACTCATCTAGGCCCATACGGTTCATCCCCTCATAGTACGGAAAAGTAATATACGGAATGTCTAATTCCTTCTCCATTACCTTATTATTGGTTTCTAACTTTTTGTTTAGGATAAAAAAGATATCGTCCACAGATGCTACCTCTTCGTAAATATCTTCAATAGCCTGCGCAATCTTTGTAATATCCCAACTGTATACTAGTACTGGGTAATAAGCCCCTTCTTGCCAACCTGGTAATTTTATATACAAATACCAATAGTCTTCACTCTCTGATGCTATAAAATTTAGATTTCCACTAAAAACGGGAACCAATCTTTGCTTAGGGTCGGTAATATTTATTTTTAGTTTGGGCAAAAAATTAAATCCCTCTAAAATATAGAGATAGGTAGAACCTTTTAACCAATGCGTCATATCAAAAATATCGGCTGCGACATAGGAACATACTATATTTTGATACGCTCTTTCTGACGCTATATCGGTATTAAACATAGATAAATTCTCCAACTGTTTTTCGGATACATCATCCAGAGGAAAAAGTAAATCTTGTCGCGAACCAAAGTAAACTTCCTTTAATCCGGCTGCTTCTAACATGGTGATGCTATCTTTTAATTCTCCTGGAGAAGTAATTCCACCTTTTATTAAAATTCTATGCAAATCGTCGTTCATACTTCTTCTTTTTAAACTGTTGCCAATTGGGAATTTAAAATTTCTTTTATTTCTGGTTTACAGCTACCACAACCTAATCCGCCCCCTGTTTGGGAACATAATTTAGTAAATTCTGTACACCCTCCTTGAATAGCTTCTATAATATTCCCTTCGCCTACTTGGCTACAAGAACATACAAGCTTGCCTTTTAAGGGCTCTGTATTACTAGCCCCACGGAGCAGTTCATTTCTTTTTTCGGAGAGTTCTATTTCTTCTTCTATCAGCCTTTTAAATTCGGCAAACTCATTCTTATCGCCCATTAAAATAGCACCTTTTAGCATATCGTCTTTTACAATACATTTTTTATAAAAACGCTTACTCACATCCATCAGAATAATTTCTTCATAGCTATCATCATTGCTGGGCGTGTAAGCCATACCAATACTACAAAGGTCTAGATTCTCGAACTTTAGAATATTCATTAATACAGAACCGTTGTACATGCTACCATAATCGCCCAACATATAATTAGCTGCAATATCTGCTTGTTGTTCAGCTGCCGATGTTATTCCGAAAAGCATATTATTAAACTCTGCAATTTCTCCTAATGCAAAAATAGAAGGGTCACTGGTTTGCAAATACGAGTTTACAACTACTCCACGACGGGTTTCTATATTGGACTGTTTTGCTAGCTCTATATTCGGCCGGGTACCAATAGCATATACTATAGCATTACATTTTACGGTACGGCCTGTTTTTAAATTCACCAAGAGAGAATGTTCACTTTCTCTTTCTTTAAATACAGTGCTTACTTCATTATCAAAATAAATGGTAATACCCCGTTCTTTAACGTCTTCAGCAAGCAAACGACTCGCTACACGATCTAACTGGCGCTCCATTAATCTTGGGGCACGTTGTACAATACTAATATTTACATCTATCTTTTTAAGTGCAGCAGCCAGTTCTAATCCTAGCAATCCGCCACCTACAATAACTACGTGTTGTTCTTCTGCGGACAAGCCCGTTTCGTCTAAGTACTTTTTAAGTTTATCGGCATCGCCACGCTCACGCATGGTAAAACGTCCTGGTAATTTCATTTGGGCATCGTCTGGAACAAAAGCTCTACTACCCGTTGCCATAATAAGCCGATCATAGGAATGCTGAACGCCTTTTTCATCGGTTACCGTTTTTCCTTCGGTATTTACCGCTACAATACCGTTTCCGGAATGTAGGTTTACCTCTAACTTTTCTAGTTCGCCTTTCTTTAGTTTTTCTAAAGCCTCCCAACCCAACTCATCACTAACATACTCAGGTAAAAGAACACGATTATAAAACGGGTCTTTTTCTTTAGAAAATACGTGTATCTGATCTACTTCGTTCTTTTCTCTGTACGATTGAATAAAACGATAGGCAGCAGCTCCTGCTCCTATTACCACCACTTTTTCCTCTTTCTTACTGAATTTTTCTACTTGTACCGCACAGTATTTAAAATCGGGTTCTTTGGAAACGGGATCTACTAAATCGTTGGTTAGGTTATTGGCTCTACCAAAATCGTTATTTAACATTTTTCCCCAATGCATGGGTAAGAAAACCACACTCTCACGAATATCAAAATTAATTTGAACCTTTACCTGTACCTCTCCCCTACGACTTTTAATTACTGCAATATCGCCATCTTTTAAATTACGTAAATAGGCATCGACCTTATTCATTTCTAAATAAGGTTGCGGAATATGGGTAAGCAAACGCTTTACTTTTCCGGTTTTTGTACGGGTATGCCATTGATCGCGTACCCTTCCTGTATTTAGGATTAAAGGAAACTCTTCGTTCGTAGTTTCGGACTGATTATATATTTGCCTTGGCGCATTAAAATGTGCCATCTTATCTTGAGTAAAAAATTCCTTGTCCTGAAAAAGTCTTGGAGTTCCTGGGTGCGTACTATGTGGTACAGGCCATTGGAAACTCCCTTCGTCCTTTAATCTATCATAAGAAAGTCCGGAAACATCTATTTTAGTGCCTTTGGTAAGTCTACAATGTTCATCATACACTTCGCTAGCATTTGTATAATCGAACCCAGTAAAATCCATTGCTTGGGCAAATTTCCAAAGAATTTCTGCATCTGGCAGTGCTTCTCCGGGAGCATCAATAACCTTTGGTAAATAACTAACCCTACGCTCGGAGTTGGTCATTGTACCCTCCTTTTCTAACCAGCCAGCGGCTGGCAACAACAAATCGGCATATTTAGTTGTTTCCGAGTTGTGCGATATATCTTGTACTACCACAAAACTAGCCTTCTCTAAAGCCCTTTCTATTTGCTTAGCATTGGGCATACTCACTACAGGATTGGTACAAATAACCCAAATAGCTTTTAAATCGCCTTTTTCCAAGGCTTTAAACATTTCTGTGGCCGTATAACCTGGTTTTCCTTGTATTTCTTTGCCTCCCCAAAAATCGGACACCTCTTTACGGTGTTCAGGATTGCTTAAATCTTTATGTGCTGCTAGTAAATTTGCCATACCACCAACTTCGCGACCACCCATAGCATTAGGCTGCCCAGTAAGGGAAAATGGCCCAGAACCAGGTTTCCCAATCTGACCCGTTAATAAGGATAGGTTGAGTAACGAAACATTTTTATCTACCCCAATAACACTTTGGTTAAGGCCCATGGTCCACATACTAATAAAACCAGAAGCATCGCCAATATATTTTGCTGCCTTACGAATGTCTTCCGCAGGAATACCACATTTCTCTGCTGCTTGGCGAACCGATAATTGAAAGGCACTCTCGCGACATGCATCGAAATTTATGGTGTGTTTTTTTATGAATTTTTTGTCTATTTTTTTCTTCTCTATTAAGCAACGTGCTATAGCATTAAACAAAATAACATCAGTACCAGGAAGAATTTGCAAATGCAAATCTGCCGATGCACAGGTTTGTGTTTTTCTTGGATCTACAACGATTATCTTAATATCTGGGTTTTCTTCTTTATGCTTTTCTATACGTCTAAAAAGTATAGGATGGCACCAAGCTGGGTTTGCTCCTGCAACTAAAAAACAATCCGCCAATTCTATATCTGCATAAGCAATAGGAACCGAATCGTCTCCCACGGTTTTTTTATACCCAACCACGGCAGAACTCATACATAAACGAGAATTGGTATCAATATTATTAGTACCAATAAAACCTTTGGTTAATTTATTTACCAAATAATATTCCTCTGTTAAACATTGCCCAGAAACGTAAAACCCGACACTATTAGGGCCATGTTTATCTATAATAGTTTTAAAAACACCAGCAGCTCTTTGAAAAGCAGTATCCCAAGAAACTCTTTGCATGGGGTGATTTCTACTATAGCGCATTTCTGGATGTAAAATACGGTCTGTAGTATCTTGAGCTACGTAATTAAGATTCATACCCTTGGAACATAACATTCCTTTGTTTACCGGATAATTTTCATCGCCTTCTACGCTAATAGTTCCTTTGTTATCTACCGAAACATCTATGCCGCAACCAACTCCGCAGTAGCTACATGTTGTTTTATGAATCTTATTTTTTTGCATTGTTCTTGTATTATGGGGCACTTATATTCTAGGTATGCAAGGTATTAAATTACGTATTAATACGTAGTAATTAATCCGTAATAGTTTGCGGTATAAAAAACAGATTTCTCAAAAACAAGAACTAAAAAAAGAGATATTTATAGTACACTTGGGTGTTTGCAGGCATCCAAGAAAAAGGTTAAATGGAAAAACCCTCCATATTATGCCGTATATCTTAACGTTTCTTGAAATTAACTTATTTTAACGTAGGAAAATTACTCAAAATGCTAGTGATTACGTAAAGAATATAACCGTATGTTTACGGTTATTTGTATGTTGCAAATTATTTGAATTAGTCATATGGAAACTTCAAACACCTTTATAAAAAATGCAACTATTGATAGTCCACAAATTCTAATGGAAAATATAAAGCAATGGCTGATAAACCAACAAATTATATCATCAAAAGCACAACCATTAGTATTTGAAGCACCCAATACCTATTATGGGGATATAGGTTGCAAAAAAATAATAGCAGACCAAGACTTTTACGGTAAAGTTGAGTTCATTACCCAAAAAATAGAAATAATGCATACCGTAGGTTGGGACTGGGGGGTAGATTTTTTATTACCAGATGTTGTTTTCTGCCCCCAATGCAAAATTGACTTAATCAAAGGGATTGACCCTGCAACTTTTTACGGAGAAAGTAGTTTAGAACAAGATCCCGATGGAACTAAGTTTTTACAAGAATTAAGGGACGGTATTGCATTGTGGAAATCTGGTAAAAATATAAATCTTCAGTGTCATAATTGTCTTACCAAAAGTCCAATTGAAAAGTATGATTATAATAACAGTTTAATTTTTACAAATTTTGCAATTATTTTTTGGAATTGGCCCGAATTGAAAAGTGAATTCAAAAATGCATTAATGGTTAAATTAGGTAAAGACGCACTATTTCTGGATTTATAAACAATTTACAACAATAGCTATAAGTAATTGCTTGTTCTCCCATACTCATGAAAATCCTGGCAACTACTCATAGCCCAGACCGTTGCAGCCAATTTAAGCAAGTGCC
The DNA here is from genome assembly GCF_947496775.1 of uncultured Maribacter sp. Taxonomy (GTDB): domain Bacteria; phylum Bacteroidota; class Bacteroidia; order Flavobacteriales; family Flavobacteriaceae; genus Maribacter_B. The sequence continues at coordinate 625,771 of NZ_CANMDU010000001.1, forward strand.
TAAATGAAAGATATAGAGATATTTTGTACAGATAGTTCTTTAAAAATAAATGGAAAAGAATTGTTGTTTCCTGTTTCGTATGAAACACTTGAAAATCTTTTTGGGGAACCAATTTTTCCTGAAGATAGTACTTTTGTAGTTTGGAATGATTTAGGCATATCTGCATTTTCTCATACTTGTGGAGAAGATTATGATGAGATTTATCTACATTTATCGAAATACCCGTCTAAATTTCTACCAGAACTAACTAACTCTTTTCAAGGTGAGTTATTCATAAACCAAAAAGCCTTTCTGAATGAGATTCAAATGGATTATTTTGAATCACAAGAATATGCTGTTTTTAAACTAGAAGAAACAAACTATTTCTTTGCCGTTCTTATATCAAATCTCTATAAAGAAAAAGAAATACCAAAAGATAAATATGTTATTGAGCAGCCAAGTGAAAATGTTCTTGAATTTAAAGATTTTGGCTTTAAGTTGTCCGTTATTCAGGAATTAATGTATAACAAAGAACTTTTGGAACCCAAGTTTGATTTACATGAATTTGTAGAGTGGTACGGTAAAAGGAAAATAGATATTGAAAAAGAAGGTCATGAACCCATACCAGAAGTAACTCAATATTTTAAAGAATTGCCAATTCCTATGAAATATGCATCTGAAATAACCGAGATTTATCAAGATGGGGGAAATGAAATTTATATGCAACTTTTAAGGTTCGGAGAAGGTTGGGAAGACTATTGAAGATGCAAAGCAATTTCCAAACTTAAAAAGAGCTATATTATGTTTTGCAAAAGACGAGATTATTGACCAAATGAATGGCATTGGAATTAAAGCAGAGTGGATATAAAAACAGAATGAAAAGAATAACACTTCTTATTACCTTACTGATTTTACTCAATTGCAAATCTAAAAATGAGTTCGAAGGACAATTTCTTTCTGCAATTGAAACGACTACTCTCGACGTTAATGGAAATGAAATTGAATTTAACGTTGCATATACCGTAGAATTTGAACAAACGGAAAAACAAGACTGTTTGGTGGAATCGAAAGATGAATTGAACTCAATGCTAATAGAACCGCTTATTAGAAGTGTAATTCGGGGTTTCGTTGGTAGGTTGGATAAAAATGAAATTGAAACAATCGACAAAGAAGATGTAAAAGATGAAATTAATAAGGAATTGTCGGAAGGGGATATTTCTTTAAACTCGAATAAATTTGTCTCTTGCCCAGTGAGAGTTTCAACGTTCGCAATAACCAAAAGAAATTAAAAAAACGTGCTATAACAATGCCTAAACGTAATATGGGGTTTTGGGCTAAATCAAAGGGGTTGTATATATTTACAACAATTTTAGAACACATTGGTGTCTCAATATAGGCACACTTAACAAATGTTTACTTCAAACAAAATATAAACTACAAATTGTATCTAAAAAAATAAAAAAATCTGGAATTCCTAACCTTTTAAACCGCACAAAAAAAAGGTAACCTACTTCAGAACAAGACGTATGAAACTGATAAGACTAAAAAATATTTCAGATAAATATTTTCAAAAGGCGTGGAAACTTTACGAAAATGCTTTTCCTATGGAAGAGCGAAGACTATTAAATGACCAATCATATATTTTACAAAATGACAGTTATCATTTTGATGTTTTAATAGACAAGGATCAATTTATAGGATTTATCTTATGGTGGGATTTTGACACGTATAGATACATAGACCACTTTGCCACGGTTTTAGAACAAAGAAATAAAGGAATTGGAAAGTTAATTCTAAATAAATTTATTAATCGTGATGCCAAATCGATTATACTAGAGGTTGAACTACCTACATCCAAAATTAATGACCGTAGAATACAATTTTATGAAAGAGTAGGATTTAAACTAAATAAACATCATTACGAAATACCTCCTATAAAAGAAGATCAATCTCCATTACAATTATTACTAATGTCATATCCTAATTTTATATCTGAAAAAGATGTTGACTTATTTGTTCAAAAATATCACCCTATTATTTTCAACAAATAAATTGTTATAAATTGGATATAAAACCGGTTGTCAACAAAGAACTAAGGTAAAAAACAAATAGATTCTTTATTAATTTAAAACAGTATTATTTTAAGCTCAAAAATTCAATACCCTGATTCTTTGAGTTTTTTTGTAAGTATTTACTTTTATCTTTGGAGTGTAAAACACCTAATTATGAGCATCAACGTGCCACATGTAAATAAGTGGTAATCTGTAGCTGTATGTTAGGACGTGACTTTCAAAAAAACGTTATAGATTTAAAATGAAGACAAAGACACACGAAATAGATAATATAAAAATTGTTGAAATATCGTCAGAACAGAACATTATAAATAATGTCGAAGACGGACTAAATTTATTAGGGAACATCTATTATCAAGGGTTTGATAAAATCATTATTCATCAAAAAAATATTATTCCAGATTTTTTTGAACTCAAAAATAGAATGGCAGGTGAAATTCTTCAAAAATTTTCTACTTACCGTATTCAATTAGCTATTGTTGGAGATTTCTCGATATATAAGAGTAAAAGCCTGGAAGATTTTATCTTTGAAAGCAATAAGGGGAACCAAGTTAATTTTGTTTCTTCAACGACCGAAGCATTAAAAAAATAATAAGAAAAGAATGTTTCGAAAATCGACTTAAAAACAATTGTTTCAAAGCAAATGGTTCATATTCCTGAAATAACTATTGAATTATGTGATGGTAGCCAAAAAGAAAAATGGATAATTAAATTCAAACCGTTTTTCGATTTAAATTATCCAAGTAAACAAAATTTATATTTTACAACCCCACAACAATAAACTACAGGTTGAAACAGTTTCTTGGATTAAGAATTGTACGACACAAATAAAAACGACCCGCCAAAAATGATTATAAAATATAAGCCAAACAATAATAAAGCCATAACTTTTTGTTCCTAGTTCGGTGCATCCTAATCGCCTACTTTTCATATCCTAACCATTGCGTATAACTAATACATTATAAATAAAACAAATGAGTAATTCAATTAAATTATTTTTATTAAGCCAGTTTTTCGTTATCACTAGTTGTAAATATTTAAATAGTAATACGACTAGTAAATATAACGTCACCGAAACTGATAAATTCATAGCATTAAGATGGGGTACACTTGGAGCTATTAAAAATGATAAGATTAAATTCTATGAAATTAATAAAAATAATACATGGGAAATTACCAAGATTCCAGAGTTTAGTATCCCGAAAAATGAAGGTCTTATACCTATTGGTCTAAGTACAATTGGAATCATTAGTAAAGGCACCATCAAATTTCATGAGTATTCCAGTAATGATGGAATTTGGAAAACAGGTGAATATCCTGATTTTAGCCTTTCAAAAAATGAAAAAATAATTTCCATTACCTTAGGAATTATAGGGATTTTAAAAGAAGGTAAAATAACATTTTATAGGGCGAAAGACGATAAATGGATTTTAGATACTAGGATATCCAATTTTAGTGTTCCCAATGAAGGAAGGCTTGTAACACTTATGTTAAATCCCATGGGAATAGCTTCTATCGGAGTAATAGTTAATGATAAATTACAGATTTATAATTATGATGATGATACTTGGACATCTCGTGAGTTTAATTTGCCAGTATTACTTAATAATAGAATAGTATCGATTGGATTTGGTTCAATAGGAATAATAAAAGGAGAAAAAATTGAATTTTATCCAATAGGAGCACGTATTAATGGACGTTGGTATACGAACAATATTCCCGATATTCCCGATTTTCATCTCAATGAATAACAGTACCCAACATTCTGTATAGTTAATGCTCTAAAGAATAATAAATGTAAAACTTGGACTAAGCTATTAAATTGACTTGAACAATCTAAAATCCAATAATTAAAAGGTTAAATTTAAATAGCCTTCGAAGTTTCCAAAAGGAAGTGAATTTTGGAGAACCAAAAATGACTATTTCATTGCTGCAAATATTGATTTTAGTAAAATCATTTTTAGCCAAACTAAATCTAACGGAGATGTGACCGGAAGATATACGATGGGAATTCTGAACGGAAGTGGGTATAGAAATTATACCAAAAAACACGAGAGTGGTAAACGGATATTAGATGAAATTGTTGGAACATGGATTTCGTAAAAAAATACTTGCTTGTGGTGCCACCTATGGAAACAATACATGAAAAGAATTGGAAAAACAAAAGCCAAGCTATATAATTAATAGCTTTAAAGACCGCAAGAAAATTGTTTAAAAGTAAAAGAGGAAAAACACATTCCTTAAAATCTATTTATTATATCCTTCAAAAAAAATGTCACGTTTTTAATGACTAAATTGTCTGTTTCTATAAAATAGCAAAATTGAATAATTATCAAGAAAAATTGTTTCCGTACGCATATAATATTTTAGGCACTGTAGATAATGCTAAAGATATTGTGCAAGAGGTAATCTATAAGCACATTGCGCATAACAATAAAGAGGTTAAAAACGAAACTGGATATTTAGTTAAATCGGTAATTAATGCCGCTATTAACTTAAAAAAGCGTAACCAAAAAATTAGAAATACAGGCATGTGGTTACCCGAACCTATTGCCACCGAAACTTCAGATAATGGCATTGATAGTAAAGAAATTATTAGCTATTCTATGTTAGTGCTTTTAGAAAAATTATCTGCAAAAGAAAGAGCTGTTTTTATCTTAAAAAATGGTTTTGATTATTCGCATAAAGAAATCTCAGAGGTTATTGATTCTACAGTGGAAAATTCCAGAAAACTACTAAGTAGAGCTAAAGCTAAAATAGTAGAACACAAACCAAGGGTCAACAAAACTCCATTACAAAATATTTTGCCCATAGAAAATTATATTCAGGTCATAAAAAATGGAGACGTTACTGCTTTAGAAATGCTATTATCCAAAGACATTTTATTGGCTGCAGATGGCGGAAGAAACATTAAAGTGGTCAGAGAATTAACCACGGGAATAACTGCTACATCTAAATTACTAATATATGTATATCGAGCATTTTTAACTGGATTAAAATTTAAAATTAGTTCGGTAAACCACCAACCCGCTGTTTTATTTTATCAAAAGGATTCTTTATATAATTGCCAAGTCTTGGAGCTAGAAAAAATGAAAATTAAAAGTATTTATTCTATAGTTGATCCAAAGAAATTAAAATCGCTTTGCGTGTAAACCTGTCACGTTTTTTCTTGTGTTCTTGTCTTTCTATTGAACATAAAAAATCAACAGATGAAAAAATTATTAAGAATAGATTGTAGTTCCAGAATTACTGGTTCTCATTCCAGGGAATTAGCAAATTACTTCGAAAAAAAGTGGCATTTAAATAACCCTAACGGAATTGTTATTCGTAGAGATTTAGCGAAACATCAAGTGCCACACATTCAAAACAATACTATTGAAGGGTTTTATACGCCGGTAGCACATATGACCCCTGAAAGTAAAAAAGCTACTTCTTTATCCGACGAATTAATTACGGAATTAAAATCTGTAGATGAAATCTTAATCAGTAGTCCATTATATAATCTAAATATTCCATCGAACCTTAAAGCATATCTAGATCAAATTGTTAGAATAGGGCACACTTTTAGTTTAAATGAAAGTAATTATTACGGTCTAATAGAAGATAAAACAGCATATATAATAACTTCCAAGGGCGGCGTATACAAAGGCTCTCCTATGGAACAGTACGATTTTCAGGAACCTTACCTACAGGCAATTCTAGGGCATATGGGAATTAAAACTGAAAAAATATTTTCATTAGAAGGCACAAGTGATAGTAAAATAACAGCCCAAAATAAAATTGCATTACAAAACAGCATTACCAAAATATTTAAGAACTAAAATTATGAACTCCATTAAAGAAGATTATTTTGAAGACCATTTAGAAGATAATGCTACTATAATTAAACCCAATGAAGGTGAAAAATTAGACCTTAATTCTATATCTATTACATTTAAAGTAACTAGTGAAATGTCTAAAGACCAATTAGGAGTTTACGAGATATCTCTACCACCTATGTCTATAGGCGCAAAGTTACATTATCATAGATTTATGGATGAAACCTTTATTGTAAACCAAGGAATTTTAACCATACAAGCAGCAAATAAAGAATATCAAGCTGCCCCTGGCTCTGTTGCTTATATTCCTAAATTTACACCTCACGGATTTAAAAACGACACTAATGAAACTGTAAAATTAACCTTGATTTTTAACCCATCGCAAAAGAGAGAAGGTTTTTTTAGAGGTCTAAAAGATACTTTAAGTGAAGTCCCTATTAATGCAGAAAAGTATTTAAAACTATACAACAAATATGATAGTTTTCCTGTGGACACCTCTAATATGATTCCTATTAGAGAATAAAACAAGGAACTAAAATACACTCACTTCATTTTTTTTAGAAGAGAGTATAACATAAACACCTGATGAAATACTATAACTTTGGGCAAGGTCCAAAGGTTTATTTATATTGCTCCAATATCCTCTTTGATTTTACTCTTAGAGAAAAAATATAAAAAAGAATGATTAAAACTATTGATTTTCCATCACCTAAGGAGTATCCTCCCTACGCAGAAATGTATATGAAACTAGTAAAGAAAGATGGTAGTCTTTTAGAGCAGCTACAATCTAGCTTAAAGAAAACAAAAAGGTTAATTAACAATCTATCTCAGGAAGAATTAGACTATAAATACGCAAAAAACAAATGGTCTATTAAAGAAGTTTTAGTTCACATTATTGATGATGAAAGAATATACGGATATAGAGCGCTTTCTTTTGCCAGAAATGACAAGACGAATTTTCCAGGATTTGAACAAGAAGATTACAACCTCTATTCGGACACATCAGAAAGGACAATTAACAATATAATGGAAGAATATGAAGCTATAAGACTCTCTACTATTACGTTATTTAATGGCCTTTCGGATAGATCTTTAAAGCGCATAGGAATTGCAAATGGACACGAAGCAAGTGCAAGAGCTTTGGGGTATCATATTCTTGGGCATGAATTACATCATATTCAATTAATAAAAAAACTATATTTAAAGAGGTAAGAAAATAATAATGGAGAAATCAAAACATTGTGAATTATGTGATTTGCAATCCTCTAATTTAAAAGAAGGTATTATCTGTAGCCTAACGAATAAGAAAGGAGAATTTAATATACAATGCTCCAAAATAAAATTAGGCAAAAAACTGAAAGAAAAGCTTTTTGAAATAAATGGAGAATACGAAGATACCAGATACACTAAAAAATTAGCCCTAATGCACTGTGCTCTTTATTCGTTAATTGGTGTACTTGTAATTTATTTAGCCTATTACATTAGTATTCAACTTTTAAAAAATGGTTTTTTCTCTACACTTACTATAACTATACTCGTAATAGGTCTTTCTATTATTTGTATAGGAATAGGTTCCTTAAACTTTTACAAAAGAAAACTAGACATTATTGTTCCTAGGAAGAAGGTTTTAGATAAACTAACCAATATATACCGTATTAAGTATAGTTTCAAATCTGTCATTTCCACAGATATTATGGGAATAAAAGAAACTACAAATCAATTACATATAGAAGGGCAAGTAATTGAAAAAAAGAAGCGTTATTAATGATTTGAATTAAAAAACTGCACTATAGAAATTACTGAAACTTTTACCACCTACCTAAACAACCCTGTTGTTTTTAATTCTAGATGTGATAAGATTCCCAATCGTTATAATTTAGAAGATACCTTAGATTTTTTTAGACCGTAAATCTAAGAGAAACTTGGTACAAGAAAATTAATTTATTGGAACAATTAGTTTGTTTTAGAAATTGACGTTAAGGTCCTAGATGATATTTTTAGATGAAGCGAAGAGATAAGTCATTTTTATTGCAGAGCCATTTAGCAGAAACTATATATGATCATACATAGGTTAATCTACAATAGCGAAGAAACATTTATACTAACAAAGACAAACCTACCTCCACAGATTTTAGTAGTTTTTCTTTATCTACATCTGCCTTAGAAACTATTTTAATTCCTGCCTGAATGGTATATAATAAATACGCTAAGGATTTTAAATCTTGGGTTGTTTTTAACTGCCCGTTTTCTTTCCCTTTCTTAAGGTATTCGAAAAAGGTAACCTCCATAAATTCCTGATTTTCTTGAATTAATCTAACCATATGGTCATCCCCTGGAATAAGTTCGGCTATACTATTTACAACAAAACAACCTTTACAATCTATATCCGAAACCGCTTCGTTTATAGATGCATTAAACAAAGCCGTAAAACCTTCTTTAACATTGGGGTATTTTTTTAGAAACGCAACTAAGGCGTCATTGTTTATTTTCCTATAATACGCAAATGCCTTTTTAAAAAGTTTTTCTTTATCGCCAAAAGTATCATACAGGCTAGCCCTATTAATACCCAAAGAATTTACCAAATCTTGTACAGAAGTAGCAGCATAACCTTGCTTCCAAAACAAATGCATTGCTTTGATTAGGACTTCTTTTTCATCAAATAATTTAACTCTTGGCATACTAAATAAAAAAGTGGAAGCGAAAAACGCTCCCACAAATATAAAATATTGGAATTTTCTATTCCAAATATAATTAAAAATTACCCTAATAAAGGGTTAATATTAGTGCCTCCATCTATATTATATTCACCACCAGTAATGAAAGAAGCATTATCGGACGCTAAAAAAGAAACTAATTTAGCTATCTCCTGAGACTCTCCAAATCTCCTCAAAGGAATGCGGTTTTGCATAGCTTCTGTAATTTCACTTAATTGGGTTTCATCCATTCCTGTTTTCCCAAAAATTGGAGTAGCAACTGGCCCAGGATTCACAGAGTTAATTCTAATTTTTCTTGGCGCTAATTCTGTTGCAGCAGTACGAGTATAAGAATTTAATGCCGCTTTAGTCGCTGCATAAACTGCCGTATTAGGCATACCTGTATATGCATTTATAGACGATAAGTTTATAATAGAAGCACCATCATTTAAAATTGGAAGAAACTTTTCCGTAGTAAACAATGCCCCTTTAAAATTAATCCCTACCTGATGGTCAAACATTTCCTCACTTATTTGACCTACTGGAGCTGGTTGAAAGATACCCGCATTTACAAATAATACATCTACTTTTCCAAAATCACTCCCTACTTGCGCTACCAAATCATCTATAGCAGATAGGTTCTTTACATCTGCAACAATTCCTTTAACATCTAATTCCTGTGCTGCAGATTGCACTTTATCCAAATTTCTTCCCGTAATTACAACGGTTGCCCCTTGGCTTTTAAACTCTTTAGCGGTTGCAAATCCGATACCACTATTCCCACCGGTAACAACGGCAATTTTTCCTCTTAATGTACTCATTTAATACTTGTTTTTTTAATTATTAAAATATTGGAACGTTTGTTCTGAATACAAACATACAAATAACAGAACGATTGTTCCAAATAAATATTTCATTTTTATTTTAGAAGGAAATCAATTACTTAAAGGAGTACCCGTTGAAGGCGAAAGAGCTAATAAATTCTCTAGAACGAAAAATGCTTATGTTTCCAAAATGTCCATAAAAACATAGAGAACTCTTAGGTATAATATACAATTACAAGTCAGCTATTAATATCGCAATCTGTTAATACTTTTGAAAGATGCATTATAAGCAAGAATCTTTTTATTTCTGAAAAAAAGAAGAAGACCTAACAGAAAGTATTATATTAAAAAAGAAATTCAGCTACGTTTCCCCAGGAAAATCTTTTAACAAATTAATTTTTATAGTATTATAGAAATGTCAGAAGTCATAGTAAAATGAATAAACTTATTCCGTTTTCTATACCGCAAAAACATTAACTTTATATAGAACTATACCTAAACCTAATGATTTGTAAATACGAATAAAATGTTTACAATTTTTTTAGTTGTGATTCTTAATAAAACTAATATGGGAAAATATTTTTCTATTATTTCAATGTCCTATTTATAGAAAAGTAATCGTCATAATAATACGAACACAAAACAAATAATTATGAAAGAATTTATGATGATTTTTAGAAATGAAAAAAGTGATGAACCAAAACCATCCCCGGAGCAAATGCAGCAAATGGTAACCTTGTGGAACGATTGGATTGGCGGCATTGCAGCCCAAGACAAATTTGTGAGTACCAATGCTTTAGGTTTTGAAGGAAAAACAGTAACCAAAAATTCTGTTGTGTCAGACGGGCCATATACAGAAATCAAAGAATACATTAGTGGCTACACCATTGTCAAAGCTAAAACATTAGAAGAAGCTGTTAAATTAGCGGAAGGCTGTCCAATTTTTTTGAGAGGCGGAACTATTGAAGTACGAGATGTTATGGTTTTTAATTAGACAAAAAGGTTGGATGTTTTTTTAAAAGAAACATCCAACTATCTATAACAATGAAGGAAAACAAACTTATACCTCATTTATTCCGAACCGAATACAGCAAAATTGTTTCTGTACTCTGTAAAACTTTTGGTTTAGAAAATATAGAAGTAGCTCAAGACTTTGTTAGTGATTCTTTTTTAAAAGCAGCAGAAACATGGAAACTTCATGGTATACCAGATAACCCTAAAGCGTGGTTATATACGGTATCTAAAAACAACGCCAAAGATTACTTTAAAAGAGATTTCATTTTTAAAACGAAAATAACCCCCGAACTTTCGAAAAAAAAAGGGAGTCAAGAAATAGAAATTGACCTTTCCGATAGAAACATTAAAGACAGTCAATTACAAATGCTCTTTGCCATTTGCAACCCCATAATATCTAGTGAATCTCAAATAGCGCTAGCCCTACGAATTCTATGTGGATTTGGAATTGAAGAAATTGCAAATGCTCTTTTAAGCACCAAACAAACTATAAACAAAAGACTTTATAGAGCTAAAGAAAAATTAAGGGCTAACCAAATTAGTCTTTCCTTTCCTCCTACCAAGGAATTAGAATTAAGACTAGATAATGTCCTATCCATTTTATATTTACTTTTTAATGAAGGTTATTATTCTTCCACAGCGGACAAAACTATAAGTAAAGAACTGTGTTTAGAAGCTATGCGCATGCTACACCTATTAACAGAAAATAAAGGCACAAGCATACCAAAGGTAAATGCTTTAATGAGTTTATTTTGTTTTCAAGCCTCTAGATTAGATGCCAGGACAAATGCAAAAGGGGAACAAATTTTGTATAACGAACAAGATAAAAAAAAATGGAACTTTGAACTGATTGCTCAAGGTGAAATCTACCTCAACAAATCAGCCAAAGAAAACCTAATAACAAAATACCATTTAGAAGCATTAATTGCGTATTGGCACACGCGTACTACATACCATTTTAAAGAAAAATGGCAAAATATTTTACAACTCTACAATAGACTTTTACAAATTGAATATTCTCCCGTAACAGCATTAAATAGAACTTACGCCTTGGCTATGGCAGAAGGTAAAACACCTGCTTTAAAAGAAGCTTTAAAAATAGATTTAACAGGTAATCATTTATACCAAGCTTTATTAGCGGAGTTATACGAAGGTTTAGATACTGCCAAGCATATAGAGCACCTTAATCTGGCCATACAACAAACCAAAAACAAGGAAGATATTCTCCTTCTAAAAAAGAAACTAAATCTTGCCAAAAAATGATACACTTAATAGTAGGTAACACGGGTTCTGGAAAAACAACCTATGCCTATGAATTAAAAACACAAACGAATGGCATTATTTTTTCGATAGATACATGGAACAACATCTTATTTCTTGCAGATAAAAAGCCTTCAAATGGTCTAGAGTGGTTTTTAGAAAGAATTGAAAGAACTAAAAAATGATTATCCATCTAATTGAACAATTAGAACAAACAAACACAGATGCCATTCTAGATTTAGGGTTTTCTAAATTGAGACATCATGAGACATTCAGAAAATTTGCTTCGAAAAATGGATATGAACTTATTGCTCATTTTTTAGACATTCCGAAAGAAACTAGGTTACAAAGAATTCTAAAACGAAATACCAAAAAAAGAGTTACTCTTGAATTTGAAGTTAGTAAAGAAAATTTTAACTTTATGGAAGCTTGGTTCAAAAAACCGCTAGCTTCTGAAATGCATGGTGGTATACTAATAACGAAATAAATTTCTTAACTTTCCATTACATATTCTTCCCCCAAAAAAGAACCTAACGAATTATTAAAGTCAATTGTTATGAAACTAGGAGCATTTTCAATTAGCCTTACAGTCAAAGATTTGGAACTATCTAAAGCGTTTTACCAGAATATCGGATTTTCTGTATTCGCTGGAGATTTGGATAAAAAATATCTTATTATGAAAAGTAACAATTCTCTAATTGGGCTTTTTCAAGGAATGTTTGATAAAAACATAATTACTTTTAACCCTGGCTGGGATGAAAATGCTCAAAAGCCATCTTCGTATACCGACATTAGAGATATTCAAAATAAAATTAAAGAAAACGGAATTTCTATCCCCAATGAAATTCATGAAAATACGAGTGGTCCTGCTAGCTTTATAATCACCGATCCAGACGGCAATCCCATTTTGTTTGACCAACATATATAGTACAGATTAAATATAAAGCATGCCAAAACCTACTACAATATCAGAGGTACTAGTAGAACTAGACCTTATAATAGAACACTCTATAGCTACCAATGATCGTTTAGGGTTATTCGCATATATTTATAGGAGAACTACTGCTGAAATATTAAAGGAAGTAGAACTGGGCAATTTTGAAAATAATGCACAATTAGAACAAATGGATGTTGCTTTTGCAAATCTATATTTAAAAGCCTATCACGATTTTAAAAATGGAAAACCTGTAAGTCAATGCTGGGAGTTTTCTTTTCGTTGCAAAGAAGAACCACTAACTATCTTACAACATATAATGCTAGGTATTAATGCGCATATAAATCTGGATTTAGGTATTGCTACTAGCGAAACGATGAAAGGCAAAGAAATTAAAGGCATTGAAAAAGATTTTAATGCCGTAAATACTGTTCTCTTTCAGATTACTAATGAAATGCAAAAACGTTTAGGAAGAGTGTCTCCCCTACTTTTTTTATTAGATGTTGTTGGCCTAAAATCCGATGAAAAAATAATAGATTTTAGCATGCGTAAAGCTAGAGAACAATCTTGGCATAGCGCTTCTTTCTTACATTCTATACCTGTAACAGAAAAGAAAGATGCAATAAAAGATATTGACGATGTTGTTGTAGCACTAAGCATTATAATAAAAGATCCAAAATCCTTTCTAATACGAACCGGTTTAAAGTTTATTCGCTTTTTTGAAGAAAAAAATGTGGGTAAAATTATTACTAAATTAAAAGAAAACTAATAATCCGTTAAAACAAATTATTCTCTTGCGCTTTTTTCGAAAGCTCAATTAAGTTTTTTACTTGCATTTTACGCATTAAATTAAAACGATGCGTTTCTACGGTACGTTTACTATTTTGAAGCTTTTCTGAAATTTCTTTATTAGTTAAACCAGATAAAACCAACCCCAATACTTTTAGCTCTTTATTAGTAAGATTAAATGGAATTTCTTTTTCTTCTTTTTTAATAGATTCTTCGTTTGCTTCTTTAGAAGGATTTAGTAAATTATTTACAAGAACATTTGATATTGCTCCGCTAAAATATTTACCCCCTTCTTGCACGGTATGTATAGCTTTTAAAAATTCTTCTTTTCCGGTATCTTTAAGCAAATAACCTTTGGCCCCAGCGCTTACCGATTTTAAAATATATTCTTCAGAATCGTGCATAGAAAGGATTATACTATTAATTAATATTCCTTGAGCATTTAATTCTGCCACAGCTTCTATACCGTTCATTACAGGCATACGTATATCTATGATAAGTAAATCTGGTTTTAAATCCTTAACCATAGCAATAGCTTCTTCCCCATTAGAGGCTTCTCCTATTACAATTAAATTAGATTCCGATTCTAATAAAGCCCTTATACCATCTCTTACTAAAGAATGATCATCAGCTAAAACAATACGTATTTTTGTTGAAGACATGCAGTTATTTATACGTACAAATATATTAAAATTAACAGGAGTACGTAGTTTTAGAAATTATTCTAATAACTTGCTGTAAAACAAGCTCAAGAAAGATTTGCGAACCATTAAAAAGAAACAATTTCACTATTTTAATAAAAATATTAGGATATTAAATTCACTAAAAAGAATAAAAAAACCGCCGCAACAAAAAATAAGATATGTTGCGGCAGTCCTACATCGAAGCAAAGATGTATAAATAATTTTATTTAGCTGTATTTAAGAATTTAGGCTTAATTGTTAACATTGCCCAAGCCCAGTTCTGGCTATCTGCTGCATTAGCTTTTGTTACTCCCTTAAGCTCGTACATACCATCACTAGCAAATAATTGAGAATACCCTATACTTAAACCATACCCTTTAAACTTCTTAGAAAAAACTAAATCTATTTCTGTTCCTAAAGCTTTTTCTCCACTTGGTAATTCTTGTTCTCCACTAAAGTTTAATGCTTTTACTAATAAACTAGATGTTTTTCCTAATTTAAACTTTGCACTTGCATGAACATCAAACAAACCAACAGAATTTGCATGGTTCCCTACGTAGAAATAATCCATAAACCCATTAAACTTGTGGTTGGTACCATATAATGGAAAAAAAGCGCCCGTTTCTCCTGCATCAGCATCATTTCCACTTATAATCTCTAGACCCGCGCCTAAGGTTACTTTGTCTGATGTTTTATAAGTTACATCTAATCCTAATAAGTAAGCTCCTTTAACTTTAACTTCTCCTTGACGCTCTCCCGTTTGAATAAATGCATTAGCCGCGGCACCAAACTTTCCTGCTTTATAGCCTAAGTGTGTTCCTATGGTTTGCAAATTACTTATTCCATCTTGATCACTTGTTGTTGCATCGAAATTCTGGAATCCATTATTCATTAACAATAAGCTTCCTGAAAATTTATCCCAAGATTGTTTTAAATATGCCATTTGCATAGTTTTATACGAGAAAAACCCAGTAACATCATAGGTGTTTCCTACAGATTGAAATCCTGTTGGTTGTTGGTTACTTTGATTAAATGCATAAGCAAAATCAAAAATAAATTTTCCTTTTTTATACTTAAGCATTGCTGCATCATGGTTACGACCTTGTTGTGCCCAATCTAAACCTCCTAATATACGTTGGTCATCATAAGATAATACTTGACGCCCAAGTTTAGTAGACCAACCAGTACCAAGATTAAGTTCTGCCCATGCTTGGAATACTGCAAATGAGTTATTCTGGTCAAACGGTAAAATCTGTCTGTTCTCTCCCCAAACCATAATATCTTGCAAACTCATGTATAAAGTATATGCGTCGGTTTTATAGCCTGTATTTAAACGTATTCTTGTTGAAATACCAAAACCAGGTTCTGCAGCATCTGGTATTATAGAACCGAAACCATTTCTATATTCTGTTCTTGGACGAAGTTCACCATCTAGGGTAAATTGAGAGTACCCTAAATGAATACTAAATAAGGCTAATGTTAAAATTAAAAGTTGCTTTTTCATAATAGTTTGTTTGATGTGATAAATGTAAGACCCGAAAGTCCTTTTTAATTAAGGGGTAAAAATATTTTATTTATTTCCTTGCTTTTATGATACTTGTCATGTTTGTTTACACCTTTATTAGGCATTACTAAAACACTTTTTTTTGTTTCTATTTTCTTTTTTTAGGTTATTTTATACTTGTTTTATTAGTGTTCTAAAAAATCTATTAAGTGTTTTCTATAGGTGTAATAATCGTTATGCTCTAAAACCGATTTACGAGTTCTTGGTCTTTCAAAATCTATATTCAAAATATCTCCAATTTTTGCTCTTGGACCACTAGTCATCATAACTACTCTATCTGCCAAGAAAATAGCCTCATCTACATCATGTGTTATCATCACTGCGGTAATCTTTTCTTTATTCCAGATTTCAATAAGTATATCTTGTAATTCACCACGTGTTAAAGAATCTAGCATTCCAAAAGGCTCATCTAAGAGCAATACTTTTGGTTTTATAGCAAATGCTCTTGCAATACCAACACGTTGCTGCATCCCTTGTGAAAGGGCTATTGCTTTTTTATCAAAAGACCCTTCTAAACCTACTTTATGCAAATAGTACTTTGCTATATCAGAACGTTCCTTTTTCGAGGCATGAGGAAAAACTTGATTTACACCAAGCATAACATTCTCTAAAGCAGTCATCCAAGGCATAAGACTGGGCGCTTGAAAAATTACTCCTCTATCTGGTCCAGGACCTTTTACAGGGTTTCCTAATACAGCTATGTTTCCTCCAGAAATTGGATTTAAACCAGCTATCATGGAAAGCATGGTAGTTTTTCCACAACCAGAATGACCAATAATAGTCACAAATTCCTCCTTCATTATCTGAAGATTTAAATCTTCTAACACTACATAATCTCCCTTTGGTGTCGGATATACTTTTTTAAGATTGTGTAAATCTAACATAACCTTTGAAGGATATTGAATCCCGTTTTCCGTTATTGTATCCGCTCCTTTTGTATTTATAGTTGCTGTACTCATGCTTTCTTTTTAATATTAATTAAGCGACAAAACTTTTAGGGCTCACTTCTGGCAGCACATAAGTCTCCTGTGAAACTGACTTTCTCTGTTCCCCAATATCCATTAAGTACTCTATAATTGCATTACGTGTTTCTTTATACGTATCGTTATCATTCAGAGCTGTTTTATCTCTTGGTCTATCAATGTTTATCTTAAATTCTGGCCCTAATGTTGCTTTTGGGCCTGGTTTTAAAGGAATAATACGATCAGCCATATAAATACCTTCATCTACATCATTCGTAATAAGAAGTGCTGTACGCTTATCTTTAGACCATATTTTTAAAATTTCATCTTGTAAATTCCCTCTAGTTAAAGCATCTAAAGCCCCCAAAGGTTCATCCATAATTATCATCTCTGGATTCATAGCTAAAGCCCTAGCCACTGCAACTCGTTGCCGCATACCCCCAGACAATTCTTTAGGTCTTTTATTAATCGCAGGAGTTAAACTTACCATTTCTACATATTCTGCTACGCGCTGCTGTAATACAGTTTTATTTTCTTTTGGAAAGGCTTCTTTAACAGCCATAAAAACATTTTGGCCCACCGTTAACCAAGGTAATAAAGAGTAATTCTGAAAAATAACACCTCGTTCATGACTAGTATCTGTTACGGGTTGTCCTTTAAACAAAACCTCGCCACTCGTAGGTTTAATTAGGCCATTAATTAAATTTACTAAGGTTGTTTTTCCACTCCCTGTAAACCCAACTATAGCTACAAATTCCCCTTCTTCTATCGTTAAATTAATATTAGATAGCACCTCTGTATCTCCATAAGTTTTGCATACATTCTTTAATTCTAAATACGCCATAGTTTTTCGATTTTTGGAATTAAACTCCTTCGTTTTTATTAAAGGATACCATATTTTGGATGGTAAGCATTATTCGGTCTAATAAGAATCCAATAATTCCTATGATAAACATCGCTACAATAATCTTAGAGTTAGAGTCTATTGCTCCATTCTGAAATTCTTCCCAAACAAAGGACCCTAAACCTGGGCTTTGTGCTAATAACTCAATAGCAATAAGTACCATCCATGCTACAGAAAGCGTAATACGAAGTCCTGTGAAAATTAACGGCAACGAGGAAGGTAATATAACTTTAAACACTTTTTGCATTGGTCCTAATTTTAGAACCTTTGCAACATTTATATAATCTTTATCCACGGATGAAACCCCCATTGCCGTATTTACTAGAGTTGCCCACATAGAACACAGCCCTACACTTATAAAAGAAATTATAAATGCACTGTCTGAGTTAGAGTCCTTTGTTAGTGTTTTTACAATCATAAAAACTAACAATAACCACACTACAGGGGATACTGGTTTAAATATTTGAATAAGCCAATTAAAAGAACTTCGTAACGTTTCGCTTAACCCTATTACTATACCTATTGGTACTGCTATTAATAATGCTAAGACAAATCCTGCAAAAACAGTTTTAAGACTTGTTATTATTTGATCTACAAAAGAAGGACGCCCTGTATAAGTTATTGGGTCTTTCCCCGCCGCAACACGTTTCTCATTCATCACAGCAGTTTTTTGCTTAAATGCCAATTTATCTGCAGTAATAACTTTATGATCTTCTAGTAACGTCTTAAAAGAAACCCATACTTGCGAAGGAGATGGTAATGTATTAGGCTGACAACTAACTTCACCGGAAGCAATACATGCTTTCATCTCATCTGCTGCGGCCTGACCTTGATCCGCTAGAGCTTTTTCAATTTTAAAATTTGCTTCTTTATTAAAAAGAGCTGTAGAACCACCTTGCCAAACTCCTAAAAACAACAGGATAGATAATAATGGTACTACAATCTTTTTTAAAAAGTTAACTATATCTTCTTTTTGAGGTTTTCCTGTAAACAGCGCTGTAATGGGTTTTAAAAAACCAAAACCCATTAACTGCGTTACTTTATTTAAAGTGATACTTTGCTTCATTGTACTTTTTTTTAACACATTAGTATTAATCTTTATTCCCTATAGAAAAACTATTGATATATCCTATTGGATCTTTTGCATCGAACTTAGTGCCATCTATAAAATCTGTTGTAGCAGGTTTATACCCGTCTGTTACTGGTATATCCGCTGCTGGAATATGACCTTCTGCCACTAATAATTTTGCTGCTTTTTCCCAGATATCTGGTCTATAAATGTCTTTTATGGTTTTAGCATACCATTCTACAGGTTTTGCTTCTGGAATTTGCCCCCAACGTCTCATTTGTGTTAAAAACCAAGTACCATCTGAATAAAATGGATAAGTAGCATTATACTTATAGAATACATTAAAATCTGGCATAGAACGCTTATCTCCTTTTTCGAACTCAAAAGTTCCTGTCATAGAGTTAGCCAAAACTGCTTCATCTGCCCCTACGTATTGCGACATAGATAATATTTTTACAGCTTCTGCTCTATTGCTTGGCTCATCTAACCATTTACCAGCTCTGATAAGTGCTTTAGTTACAGCTATGGCAGTGTTAGGATTTTCTTCTACAAACTGTTTGGTCATTACAAATACTTTTTCTGGATTGTTTTTCCAGATATCATAGTTGGTTACTACTGGTACTCCAATCCCTTTAAATACTGCTTGTTGGTTCCATGGCTCTCCTACGCAATACCCATAAATAGTTCCTGCTTCTAAGGTTGCCGGCATTTGTGGTGGTGGAGTAACAGACAATAATACTTCTGCATCTATCTGCCCTTGTACATTATCTTTTGTATACATTCCTGGATGAATACCGGCTGCTGCCAACCAATAGCGTATTTCATAATTGTGTGTTGATACAGGAAATACCATACCCATTTTAAAAGCTTTTCCTGAGTTTTTGTATTCTGATATCACAGGTTTTAAAGCATCCGCTTTAATTGGGTGAACTGGTTTTCCATCTGCCCCTTTAGGCACATTGACTTTCATTTTGGACCAAACATCATTGGATACTGTTATACCATTTCCATTCAAATCCATAGAAAAAGGAGTTACTAATTCCGCCTGTCTACCAAAACCTGCACCTGCTGCAATTGGTTGCCCTGCTAGCATATGCGAACCATCTAATTGACCATCTATTACACGATCTAAAATATTTTTCCAGTTCGATTGTGCTTCTACAGAAACAAAAAGTCCTTCCTCTTCAAAAAAGCCTTTTTCTTTAGCAATCGCCAAAGGAGCCATATCGGTTAATTTTATAAATCCGAAAGTTAATTGTGGCTTTTCTATTTCTAGAGTTGCAACTTTTGCTTCTTCTGTTGCTTCAGTAGTAGCTTTTTTAGTTTTACCTCCGCAAGAAGCTATTAGCAGAGCAAATAACATAATGGAAGCTTTTTTCAAAATTGTTCTCATATTTAATAATTTAAAATTTCTACGTATTAGTACTTATTTTTAAACAAATGTATAAGTACTACTCTTTACTTTCTATGAAATACAATAGGATTAAACCTCTTTTTAATACATACTAAAAACTGCAAAAACACATAAAAAACCTATAAATAACTAGTTATCAAATTACTAGATGCATAAAAAAACCAAGTATTACTACTTGGTTTTTGTTGAAAAATGAAACATACTAACTATCTAAAAAAATAAATACGATCTAAATTTTTAATCTTGTAGCTTTAATTTTATCCATTCTGGTTCCGACAGTCCTATATGTTTTTTGCTATCTCCATAAGGGTCCCTACCCCCGTTTAGATAATCTCGAATGACTGCCATTGGTATAGTGTCATTGAGTTTAACAGGAACTTCATAGGCATGATTCCCATGAAAATCATGACATTGTATACAGGTGGACCATTGCTCATTTGCTATTAGTCTAATATGAGGTACGTCTATCGGGTCATCTTCTACTTCTAAATCTCTATGACAATTCATGCAATAATTTAATGAAGCAACAGTAACACGTTCTCCATTATGTTCCGAATGGCATGTAATACAAGTTGTTGCATCAATCTTTTTTATTGCTTTTTTAAATCTTGGTTCTGAAAATCGATGCGGCGGATGCCTATCGTTTGGCCTATCGTGACATTCTAAGCAATTTTTAACTGTAACATCTTGGGTTCCAAAATCAACACTTTTTTCTCTAAGTCCAATCGCGAATTCTACATTAGATTGTAATTGTTGTGCTAAATTTCCTTTTGCATCTGCATGGCATGTAACACAAGATAAATCATCATGCCCCGCATTCATTGGACCTAAAGAAATATATTCTTCTGAAGATTTTAAATTAAAAAAAACTATCGCTAAAACACCAATAGCCAATCCTATGATACCTCCATAAAGTTGCCTTTTACGTAACGGGCTAGTTTTAAACATACCTTCTATAAATTAATTACCACATTCTCACTTGCAGGATAACTAATACAAGTTAATATTTGCCCCTGATCTACTTCTTTTTGAGGCATAAAATGCCCTTCCGTCATTACAATATTGCCCTGAGAACATGATGCCTTACAAGTGGAACACATACCTGATCTACATGAGTAGGGTAACGCAATATTGTTTGCCATAGCAATTTGCAAAATCGACTTGTTTTTTGGAACTTTAATTTTATAAGATTCCTTATTAAAGTTAATCTCTACATTACATTCTTCATTCTCTCCTACTACTGTTAATTTTGGGCTTTTAAAGACTTCTACTTTAATTTTAGAAAGCGCAACAGCATTGTCTAACAAAATACTTTTTACACATTCCATATAACCGAAAGGCCCACAAATCATATAATTACAAGCTCCTAATATTAAATTATGCTTATTCATAATAGCCAGTAACACTTTTTCTGTAAGAAGTCCTGAATGGTAATTTGGTTTTTCCTGATTATTCTCCGAAAGAACATGCTCTACATTAAAGGAATTTTGATACTCTTTTTCTAACCTTTCTATTTCTTCTCTAAAAATTATTCCTTCGAAATTTTGATTGGCATACACCAAAACGATTTTAGAATTTGACTCTTTTACTAAAACTGATTTTATAATCGAAAAAATTGGAGTTATACCACTTCCTCCAGCAAAAAAAACGTACTGTTTTTCTTTATTTTTACTAGGTTCAACAAAAAAACTACCAGTAGGCTGATCTACAATTAATTTATCTCCAACTTTTAAATAATCATGTATATAATTTGAAATAAGACCTTGGTCTACCCTTTTAATTGTTATTCTTAAATCTTTATCTGTAAAAGGGTTACTACTAAAAGAATATGCTCTTTTATGAATAACGTTCTCTACAGGAACATGAATTGTCATAAACTGACCCGGCTTATAGGATAACTTTTTAAAAAAACTTCCATTTTTAAAACAAACCGTTACTGCATCTGCAGTTTCCTTTATAATATCTTTTACTAATAGCTTCATTCTTAAGATTATTTATAATAAAACACCATAGTAATATGAAAACACATTAAAATGGAAATAATAATTGAAAATGCCACGTGAAAAATCATCCATCCCTTAAATAACAAATCACCTTTACTTTTTATAACATCTAGATTTATATAACCCAATAAAGCATTTGCAAAAAATAAATAAGAAAGAAGTGCCAAATAACCGAATCCAAGTTTTGTGCTATGAATATAAAAAAGCACAGGACTTAAAGCTCCCATCCATTTATGAAGTACTACCATTTTCATAGCACTTTGGCGGAATTTCTTTACCACTCTACTTAGGGTTAGCAACCACTGAAATACAATCAGTAACGCCACTCCTAAACCAGACCATCTTTTGTAATTTTCCTGTAACTGAAGTTCCTGCAATGCCAACCACTCTATTTTCAAAAAATATTGAACAAAGTATGCCGCTAACAATACCACCCCTAAAGTAGTAGTGTAATTTTTGATTTTCACTAATACAATTGCTTTTTAGATTATAAATTAAGAGATGAAAATAATTAGTCTTTCGCTGCGATTAATTTTTTCATGGTTTCATAAGAAGACAATTTCCTTACACTATCTAGAAAAACTTCAGGTGTAGGCAAGTATTTACCTTCTGCTGGCCATTTGTCGCCTATACTTGGTTTTTCACTTTCTTTAAAAGCTTTAATTTCCTCTAAGTACTGCACATAGATATCTACTGTTCCTTTTGCATATGAATTTAACACATCTACAGTTTCTTTATAAGACAAAGAATCTTTAGGATATTGCCATGTTGTAGCCCCCATTACATCTCCCAGTACCCAGTCGTCTTTTGTAGTTTGGGGATGCTTATTATGGCAAGTAACACAGGCTGCTGCACTTGCTAAATCTGCAAACATTGCTGTATGCAACTCTTGATCTTCATCATAAAAAAATTGCGGTTCCTGGTCCTTTTTTATTTTCTTAAAAAGGTCTGCTTGTTTTCCTTCGAATTTATTAGCCGCATTTACAGGAAAATCTGAACCTAAATATAATCCTAGCGGTACTGGTCCTTTTTTTATACTTGTGGCTACACCTCTTAAAAATAATGCAGGAAGTGGGCCTGCCTCTACGTCATCTTTTCTCCAGTCTTCATCAAATTTCATACCCTGCGCTTTTCCTTTTCCAACAATAGCTTTTGTATACAATGTTCTAGTAACATCATTTTCTTTAGACACCATTTCTAACACTTCAGAAACAGAAAACACATTATTAGAGCTCATTTCTTTTGTAGATTCTTCTGGAACACCTCCACAACTCTGCAAAAGCATAAAACTGAATAACAAGACGGCAATTATTAACAGGGGATTTTCTTCAATTCTCTTCATAGTTACATTTTTTAATATTAACACCAATTAATAAGAAGCTTTAATCATTACATCGGACATGGTTCCATATACAGCTGTCCAAGCGTCCTTGACATCTGGAGTAAAATCATCCCCCAATCCAACGGAAAGAGTATCTAACAATGCCGCACCAACCGTATTATAATGCGACGGCTCTACTTTATATTCTACATGTTTTTTTCCAAGATTTTCTAATACAGGAACTAACATTTCGAGATTACTTAAACCGGCCACTGCACTACCCAACATAGTCATTAACTTATTACCTTGAGAAGCCATTGCCTCTGTATTCGATGGAAATAAAGGTTTTAAAGCAGGATCTAATTCAAACAATTTTTTATAAAATATTTCGGCTGCTGTAGAAGCTATTGGTTTTACTTTTTCAAAAGATTCTTGAACAAGTGTAATTGTTTTTTGTTCCATAATAAGAGTTTTAGTTTTGATGGTTAATACGTATATTGAAAGCTACTTTTACGTAGTTTTACTGAAGACAAATTTATATCCTAGGAATGATATTAATTATGATTAAAGACAGTGCAAAGCCAGTTTTTTGCACACTAAATGAGATGATAAAATATAGGAGAAAAACTGTTTTATAGCATAAAAAAAGCTGCACGTATGCAGCTTTTCGTAATGTTTGAAAATAAAATAAACAACTAACTAACAACAAACACTACTAAGTGTCTAAATAAAAATTATGCTCGGATATTTCCTTTTTAAGCAAATTAATATCCGGAATACCAATGCGCTTTCCTTTTGCAATAATTAAATTTTCTTTTTTCAAAGCAGATAAAACACGTATAACTTGTTCTTCAGTAGTTCCCGCATAATCGGCATATTCCTTTCTACTTAAAAAAATATTTATTACCCCATTAACTTGTCCAAATTTTCTAATCACGTACAAAAGAGTATCAATTACTCTTTCTCTTACTGTCATTTGCGATATAGATTTTACTTTAGCCTCGCTTTTATTTAATTCATTGGCATAAAAAAGCATTAAATCATAAGTAAATTTAGCATCCTTCTTTAACACCTTTTGCAATAAGTTTTTTGAAAAGTAGCACAAAATAGTATCCTCTAGGGCTATTGCCGAAATGGAATAGTACTCGGCAGTACCAAAACCCCTATGTCCAATAATTTCGCCTTCTTTTGCAAACCTTACGATTTGCTCTCTACCATTAATCCCCGTTCTAAAGACCTTTACTTTTCCCTTTAAAATAAAGAAAAGACCATTTACAGGAGCGCCCTCCATAATAAACTGCTGCCCTTTTTTACAATTTAAATCTGTTTTTTCATGAGTAAACTCAGAAACTACATCGGAAGCAATATTTTTTTTCATCAAACACCCTAAATTTTCACAAGTATGACAAGAAATACCAGACATAGATTTCTTTTGTACTCTGTGTTCTCTTTGGGTATTATACTGCATTTTCTAAGGTATTTTTTCTTCCAACAATTATTTATCTACATTTAAAGCCAATTCTGAAGCTTCCTCCGTCGCTGGAGCAAATTTAATAGTCAATACTAAAGCTGCTGCAAGAACCACAAATCCACCAATAATAAAATAACCACTTGAAACTGCAGTTGCAGATGCCGCCATTTGTGCTGATTTTACTGCTTGCTCCCCTAGCTGACTATTGGAAGCTATAGCTGCACTCTCTGCTACTGCCGATTTAGATTTTAAAACCATCGCTGCAATAAAAGCTCCTACATTACCTCCAGCCCCAACTATACCAGATATAGATCCAATGGCCTTCTTATTAATGAAAGGCACTACGGAAAATGTTGCCCCTTCTGCCATTTGTACACTTAAACTAAAAGCAATTAAAAACACCATTCCTACTGCCAGACTAGTTGCTGTAGAAAAAGTAGATAGCACAATTCCTTCTACAGCAAGAATTGCAGCTAAGAATAATACTCTACCTTTTAACCCTTTACTTTTTCCAAACATATCTCCGAAATAACCCCCTAAGGTTCTTGCGAAAATATTCATCAAAGCAAAAGATAAAACTAAGTTCCCTGCAAAAGTTCTACTAAGTCCAAATCTATTTTGCAAATAATCATCCATGGTACCATAAACAGTAAGTTCCATTCCAAAACAAGCTGCATATACCAAAAACAATATCCAAACTCTATAATCTTTTAGCACCTCTAAAAAACCAATTTCATCTTTTTTATTAGTTGGTAATTCTCCGCTTTCTTTAAGCTCTTTAAAATTTCCATTCGGAGTATCTTGCGTAAAAAAGTAGTACACAATCCCCATTAAAAAACAAATTGAACCAGCTATTATCATGGAATATCTCCAAGCATTCTCAGCTTCTGCAATTCCCATACTAACAACTGCAGCAGCAATAATAGGCATACCCAATCTATTAGCTCCCCCGCCAAGATTACCCCAACCTGCTGATGTTGCATTAGCGGTACCAACGACATTAGAAGCATACATTATAGAGGTATGGACCTGAGTGATTACAAAAGACGCCCCTATAAAACCAATAAAAAGTCTACAGATTAAAAATTGCTCTGGAGTTTGTACAAACCCTATAAGTATAACGGGTATAGATCCAACTATTAGCATCCAAGTATAACATAAACGTGGCCCATATTTATCACAAAGTTTACCTATTGCCAATCTTGCAAATACAGTTCCAGAAACAGCCAGAATAATAGAATTCCATTTTTGCTCTGGTGTTAATCCCAAATCTCTAACAACATCGGGCATAAAGGGTACTATCCCAAACCAAGAGAAAAAGCATAAGAAAAATGCTATAGAAGTTATCCAAAAGGTTCTTGTTGAAATACTTTTAAAGTTAAGTAACTCTAATTTTGTGGCTTTTTTAGATGTTGAATTTTCCATGATACGCAATTACATACTTAGATTATAAATTCAAAACTACGTATTAATACTTATTAAATAAGTGTAAAAAAGAAAAAAAGAAAACGATTTACGAAAAAACAAAAAAGGGAGTATAAAAATTATAATATTAAAAAAAGCATTAGGCAAAAATTGTAATATGCATGATAATTCCAAGAAAACGGATAACTGCAATATGTGAAAGTTATACTATATATACGTATGTAAAACACGTTGCAATTCTTCCTCAAAAAAAGAAGGATGTTCGGATACTACATCACCAACTACTATTATACCTGGTTGCGAGATATCTATACCTCTATACTTTTCTGAGACATCTTTTAAAGTCCCAAGAATAAAAGATTCGTTAGATAGAGTACCATTCTGAATCAGTGCTATTGGAGTAGACCTTCCTCTGTACTTGGCTATTACCTCTGCAATCTCCAAAAACTTACGAACTCCCATTAATATTACCATAGTAGCAGATGATTGTGCTGCTAAACGTAAATCTTCTGAAAAAGAACCATCCTTTTTAGTTGCAGTCATAACCCAGAAACTACTGCTCACACCTCGTTTTGTTACTGGAATTCCTTGACTCTGTGGAACAGCAACTGCACTAGTAATCCCTGGAACTACAGCCACAGGAATTCCAAAATTTTCAGCATACTCTATTTCCTCACTAGCTCGCCCAAAAACAAAAGGATCCCCCCCTTTTAATCGCACTACATGGCCATATTCATATGCCTTTTCAACTATTAAAGCATTAATATCTTTTTGAACTAAAGAATGAGAGCTACACCTTTTTCCTACGTAGATTTTGGGAATAGTATCATCTACCTCTCCCAATAATTCTTCGCTAATTAAAGCATCGTATAATATAACATCCGCAGATTGTAAAACATTAAAACCTCTACGTGTAATAAGGTCACTGCTACCGGGGCCTGCTCCTACTAAAGTTACTCTTGGGCTAAGGTCTACACTCATGATTTCTAATTTTTTAGGACAAACTATTATGAATTCGACAACAAAACTACGTGTTTATTTTGATAAAAACACATATAAAATACGTAATAGTACGTATTTTTGTATCGTAATAACAAAAACAGTACGTATGAAAACCGTAATAGTTGTTGGAAATGGAATGGTAGGTTATAAGTTTTGCGAAAAATTTGTAGCGAAAGAAGGAAGTAAAAATTTTAAACTGATTGTTTTTGGTGAAGAACCAAGACCTGCATATGACAGAGTGCATTTAAGCGAATTCTTTGAAAACCAAGATGCAAAAGCTTTAGAAATGGCTCCTGCTGAATGGTATGCTGAAAATAACATTGAGTTAATTATAGATGAACGCGTTTCTGATATACATAGATCTAGCAAAAAAATAACCACAGCAAAAAATCGTGAATTTTCATACGATTATTTAGTGCTTGCTACAGGTTCCTCAGCATTTGTGCCTCCTATTAAAGGGGTAGAAAAGAAAGGGGTGTTTGTATACAGAACAATAGAAGATTTAGAAGGCATGCTAGATTATGCCGCTAAATTAAAAGAAAAAAATCCTGGTGCTAGAGCTGCAGTTCTTGGAGGAGGTTTATTAGGCTTGGAGGCTGGAAAAGCAGTTATGGATATGGGGTTAGAACCGCATATTGTAGAATTTGCGCCTAAACTTATGCCTAGACAATTAGACTCTAGAAGCAGCCAAGTTCTGCAATTAAAATTAGAGTCTATAGGATTAAATATACATTTAAGTAAAGCTACTAATCAAATCCTAGGAGAAGATGCTATTACCGGAATGGAATTCGGAGAGGACGATATTCTTGATGTTGAAATGTTAGTTGTTTCAGCTGGTATTCGACCTAGAGATGAACTTGGAAAAACCTGTGATTTAGAAATGGGGGTTCGTGGCGGTATTGTAGTTAATAATCAAATGCAAACATCTGACGAAAGCATATACGCCATTGGAGAGGTTGCTCTTTACAATCAGATGATTTACGGATTAGTTGCTCCAGGTTACGACATGGCGGAAGTAGCCGCAAGTCAAATTTTAGGAGATACTAATTCTTTAATGGCTAGCACTATAGATATGTCTACCAAATTAAAACTAATTGGTGTAGATGTGGCTAGTTTTGGGGAGCCATTTATGCCAGCATCTAAAGGGCATTCTGTAATTTTCGAAAACAAAACGCAACACTTATATAAAAGAATAAATGTAAGCCTAGACGGCAAAAAACTATTAGGTGGAATTTTGGTTGGCGATGCTTCCGATTACAGTATGTTGCATCAAATGTTTCTAAATGAAATGGCAATCCCAGAAGACCCTGCACAATTAATATTACCAGCTGGTGATGGTGGTGCGTCTTTTGGCGATGTAATGGATTTACCAGACGAAGCCCAAGTATGTTCTTGTGAAAGTGTTACCAAAGGACAAATTTGTGGCGCCATAGAAAGTGGTGAGGCCACAGACTTAGCTGGTGTAGTAAGCTGTACAAAAGCTGGTACAGGTTGCGGAGGTTGTAAACCAATGGTTAAAGACCTTACCGAAGCCACCTTAAAATCTTTAGGTATCGAAGTTAAAGAAGGTGTTTGCGAACACTTTGATTTAAGTAGACAAGATTTATATCAAATCATTCAAGTAAAAGAATACACTAGTTTTAATGAAGTATTAGATAATCATGGAAACGGTGGACACGGTTGTGAATTATGTAAACCCCTTGTAGCATCCTTAATGGCTACTATTCATGCAGATACCGCCAATAAAGAATACGCTATTCAAGATTCAAACGATAGATATTTAGCCAATATTCAAAGAAATGGCACCTATTCTGTAGTGCCCCGTATTCCAGGTGGAGAAATTACACCAGATAAATTAATAGCTCTTGGCGAAATTGCGAAAAAATATGATTTATATACTAAGGTTACTGGTGGTGTTCGTATAGATTTATTTGGTGCTACCCTAAACCAATTACCTCTAATATGGAAAGAACTCATTTCTCACGGCTTTGAAAGTGGACATGCTTATGGCAAATCTTTACGTACCGTAAAAACCTGTGTCGGTTCTACTTGGTGTCGTTACGGAATGGACGAAAGTATAAGTTTTGGTATTGAACTCGAAAACAGATATAGAGGAATCCGCGCACCACATAAAATAAAAGGGGGAGTCTCTGGTTGTATCCGTGAATGTGCAGAAGCTCGTGGAAAAGATTTTGGTTTAATCGCTGTTGAAGGTGGATGGAACTTATACCTTGGTGGAAATGGTGGAGCAACGCCACGTCATGCAGAGTTATTCGCAGAACAGATAGATAATGAAACTGTAATTAAATATCTGGACCGTTATCTAATGTTTTACATGCGTACTGCGAAACCATTACAACGTACGGCGGCATGGCAAGAAAGATTAGAAGGTGGCCTTGATTATTTAAAGGAAGTAATTATTGATGATAAACTAGGTATAGTAGCCGATTTAGAACAAGAAATGGAAACATTAGTCAACAGATTTGAGTGCGAATGGACACAAGCTGTTAATGATCCAGAAAAAATGAAGCGTTTTAATCACTTCGTAAATAGTGAAGAAGAGGATGACAATTTAGTTTTTGTTCCAATGCGAGATCAAAAAATGCCAGAACCTTGGAACTAAAAAAAGTGTTAATTTTTTAAACTAAACAGTATGCAAGAAATTCTAAAAAAATATAAAACTACCAAACCTGAAGATGTGCAGGTTTGGTTTAAAGCAGCGCACACTTCTTCTTTCCCTAAGGATGGTGGGGCTTGTGTTAAATATAAAGACTTACAAATTGCTGTATTCAATTTTGATAGATTACAAAAATGGTACGCCTGTCAAAATTTATCCCCAGAAAAACAAGAAATGGTTCTTAGCAGAGGAATGATTGGGGATCATAACGGTATTCCAAAAGTAGCCTGCCCATTGCACAAAAAAACTTTCTCTCTTGAAAATGGAGAAAACTTAAATGGGGATTTAGAGCCAATTGCAACTTATCCTGTAAAAATAGAAGATGATTTTGTGTATATTGGTTTTTCTGAATAGCTTTGACGCTAATCCCAAAACTATATGGCAACTCTAAATAAATTACAAAAGGCTTTTTCTCTTTTTGATGCGGCCAACGAAAAAGATCCAAATAAAGAAACCTATCAAGGAAAAACTTACGCTAAAGAAGTTCTTTATGCGAAAAGAATGACCGATAAATTAAATGCATTTTCTCCTAATGCTTCGGAAGCTTTACAACTAACAGCTCGTTGCCAACACATATGCAGATGGGAGATAGCCCGAGATTCTTATGAAATGAATCGTACCGGGTATTTAAAATGGAGACAAGATTTAAAAAAACATCATGCTATAAAAGCAACGAATATTTTAAAAGAAATAGACTACGATACAGAGATTATAGAACAAGTTGCTTTTCTTTTAGAAAAAAAGCAACTTAAAAAAAACCAAGAAACGCAGACACTAGAAGATGTTATTTGCCTAGTGTTCCTAGAGTTCTATTTTGAGCCATTTGCTACAAAATATACCGAAGAAAAGCTAATAGACATTTTACAAAAAACATGGCGAAAAATGTCTAACAAAGGACATGAAGCAGCATTAAAACTACCTTTATCGGATTCTTCTTTGCAATTAGTTACAAAAGCTTTAAGCCAATAAGATATATACGTAAGGGTTAACCCTAAAAAATGAGCAAGGACAAATCTCAACGACCATTAGATATCGAAGCCTTTCAAAGGATTCGAAAATGGTACTTGTTTGCTCTAGCCGGAATTGCAATCACCATAATTCTTGCTCAAGTTTTAATTCAAAACCACCTGAACAATCAGTTAGATGATTTTAGAATCATCAATGTTGCAGGTAGGCAACGTGCTCTAAGTCAAAAATTAGTAAAGGAAATTCTTCTACTTAAGGATAGTAAGAATACCCATGAGGGGCAAACCCTCCATACAGAAATTAAAAAAGCATTATCCAAATGGACCACTTCTCATGATGCACTACAATTTGGCAATGATTCCATGGGGCTTTTTCCAAAAAACAATGTAGAAATAAAGGAACTCTTTCATAAAATTACACCCCACCATACTACTATGGTAACAGCAGTAAACAACATCCTTAAAAAAACAGGAGAGTTAAACTATTTTACAACAAGTGAATACAGAGAAAACAGCTCTATTTTATTGTACAACGAACGTATTTTCCTTGTGCAAATGGATGCCATCGTAAATGCATATGACCAACAAAGCAAAAGAGATCTTCAAAACCTTAAAAACAAAGAATATTTATTGTTGGCTTTTTCTTTATTGATACTGGTATTAGAAATCTTGTTTATTTTTAAACCCCTTTCTCTTCAAATAAGAAATACCATTTCTAAGTTAATTAAACACAAATCAGAATCGGATGAGACGGCCAAAAAGATTAAGGAACTATACTCCGAGAAAGAAAAATCATTACAGGAATTACAAGAACTTAATTTTGTAATTGACAATGCGGCATTATTTGCAAGTGCAAGAGAAGATGGAAGCATTGTATTTATTAGCAAAAAATTTATACAACTATTAAACAGCACCTCAAAGGATTTAAAAAAACCATTACAAGAAGTTTTAACAAAAGACGGAGGACAACAAAAATATTTAGCAGAAATATTAAAAGGAAACAGACGTAATAGTATTCGTAATGAAGAAATAGCAATAACTACGAGAGAAAATAAAACCATTTGGTTGGCAATGTCCATTGTTCCAATGCACCAATCTAGTCAACAACAGAGTATCTTAATCTTATGTTCCGATATTACTGAACGTAAAAAACATGCCTTACAAGTTGATAAGTTGACAAAAGAAAAGTTCGAAGAAAAAATTCTGCAAAAGAAAAGACAAGCTAGCCAAATAGTAGAAGGGCAAGAAGAAGAACGCAAGCGTATTGCTAAAGATATACATGACGGTATTGGACAAATGCTTACAGCATTAAAGTTTAACATAGAGTCTATAGACATTGAGAACAAGGATAAAACCATAGAAAAAATAGCTTATCTAAAAGAGCTCACTAGAGACCTAATAAAAGGGGTACGTACAGCTACATTTAACTTAACTCCTCCAGAGCTTAGCGACCACGGAATATTACCCGCTTTACAAAAAATGACTTCCGAGCTATCTAAATTAACGGGGAAAAATATTTTGTTCGATAGTAAAGTAGAAAATAATCTTAGATTTGATTCTCTTGCAGAAACCAATATTTATCGTGTAACACAAGAAGCTATTAATAATGCCATAAAATATGCAGAATCCAATTATATTCTACTGACCATTAACTATACAGATAATATTCTTAGTGTGGTTATTGATGATGATGGTAAAGGCTTTAACCCTGCCATATTAAAAGAGGCTCCAAAAAACTCTAGTGAAGGCGGAATGGGGTTATTTTTTATGAAAGAAAGAATAAGTTATATTAACGGACGTCTATTTATAAATTCTATTCCAGAAGAAGGCACAAGGGTAACTATAAATTATAATACTGATAAAGAATAATCTATGGAACGAAACGAATTATACCCCATTTTTTTAAAAGTTTCACAACTTAATATCTTGGTTGTTGGCGGTGGTAATGTAGGTTTAGAGAAACTAACCTTTTTATTAAAGTCTAGCCCCAATGCACAAGTAGAAATGGTATCCATAGATTTTTTAGAAGAGACCTTAAACCTTGCTAAAAAGCACAACGTTACAATAATTCATGATGCGTATTCTGAGCAGTATTTAGAAGGAAAACATATGGTTATTGCCACCACAGATAATGTTGAGGTAAATGAACAAGTATATCATGATTGCAGAAAAAGAAACACACTTGTAAATGTTGCAGACAACCCTCCTTTTTGTGATTTTTATATGGGTGGAATAGTTACAAAAGGAAATGTAAAAGTGGCTATTTCTACTAATGGAAAATCTCCTACTACGGCGAAAAGGCTAAGGCAATTCTTTGAAGATGTTATCCCAGAAAATATTGATGATTTAGTAAAAAACCTCAACGAATTTAGAAAAACCATCAAAGGTGATTTTGAAGAAAAAGTAGAAACGCTAAATGAATTTACAAAAGGATTAGTTAGTAAAAAAGCTAAGGATAATAACTAAAACAAGTGCAAAAGAAATATAGTCCAGAATAACAAAATTCTCAACAAAATATCTCTAGGTAAGGTAATCATAATTTTAAGGCTAATTTCTAAAGATTTTACAAATAAATATACCTATTTAACA
This sequence comes from uncultured Maribacter sp., assembly GCF_947496775.1. Classification (GTDB taxonomy): domain Bacteria; phylum Bacteroidota; class Bacteroidia; order Flavobacteriales; family Flavobacteriaceae; genus Maribacter_B. The sequence goes on from NZ_CANMDU010000001.1 coordinate 659,203, forward strand.
ACGGAAGAAAGGAAAACAATCATTCTTTATATATACTACATCGTTTTCAAATAACTACAGGTGAATTCTAAAAACTGACATATGTCATAAAAGGAATGTAATTCCAGATTTACTTTTGCTGCATTATAAAAAACGAGTTTAATATTTTTAATATAGATATGTATGTGATGGCTCTATTTAGTTTCCCGTAAATAAAACAATAGCAACACTAAACACATTATTCTAAAATCTGACGATAAACTTGTAACTTCAACAAACTATTTAAAAGGTAAATACTAAAAAATGAGTAAAGCAATATATATTGCCACAACAGAACCAAATAGCGGAAAATCTTTAATTTCTATCGGCCTAATGCATATGTTATTGGGAAAAGCTGCCAAAGTAGGTTATTTTAGACCTATTATCAATGACCACGCTGCTGGAGAAAAAGACAATCATATAAACACCATTTTATCATACTTTAATTTACCAATAGAGTACAAGGACTCTTTTGCTTTTACAAGAAGTGAGGTTGTTGAAAAAAACAACCAGAATAAAGAAGATGAAGTTCTAGATACTATTATTAAAAAATACAAATCTCTAGAAGAAAAATTCGATTTTGTTCTAGTAGAAGGAACAGATTTTACCGGCGAAGGAGCAATCATAGAATGGGATATTAACGTCTTAACCGCAAAAAACTTAGGAATACCTACTATACTAGTTTCCAGTGGTGTTGGTAAAACTTTAAAAGAATTATTAGGAAACCTTAATTTAGCGTACGACTCTTTTAAAGAAAATGGAGTTAATGTACTAATGGCAGTTGCTAACAAAGTACAACCAGAAAATATTGACGTGGTTGCCACTTCTTTACAAGAGGAATTACCAGATTCTATTTTAACTGGTGTAATTCCCCTTAATCCAGTTCTTGGAAATCCAAGTATAAAAGAGATTGTAGAACAATTAGAAGGTAAGGTTCTTTTCGGAGAAAAATATATAAATAACCAAGTTGGAAATTTTGGTGTAGGCGCCATGCAACTAAGAAATTATCTTACGCATTTAAAAGAAGACGGATTAGTTATAACTCCCGGAGATAGAGCAGATATAATATTAGGCGCATTGCAAGCTAATTTATCTGTTAACTACCCTACAGTTTCGGGTATTGTTCTTACTGGTGGCTTAATGCCCGAAGATTCTATAATTAAACTTATTGAAGGCCTGTCTGATGTTGTTCCTATTATTTCTGTAAACCAAGGTACTTTTGCAATAACGAATAAGATAGGTTCCATAAAACCAAAAATATATGCAGAAAATGAACAGAAAATAACCACTTCCATTCAAAATTTTTCTAAATACATTCCTGTTAATCAATTAGAGGAAAGACTTATAACTGCAGAAGCAACTGGAATAACCCCCAGAATGTTTCAATATAACCTACTTAAAAAAGCGCAACAAGGCAAAAAGCATATTGTTTTACCAGAAGGCACAGATGAACGCGTATTAAGAGCAACAAAAGAATTAATTGATGCTAATGTTGTTAACATCACACTTTTGGGCAATAAAGAACAAATAACAGAAAAAGTTACCAATTTAGATTTAGATCTGGATCTTTCTAAAATAAATATAGAAGACCCAACCTTATCTATTCATTTCGAAGATTATGTGGAAACACTCTATGAGTTAAGAAAACACAAGAACTTAAACCACACCATGGCTAGAGATTTAATGGAAGATGTTTCCTATTTTGGCACAATGATGGTTTACAAAGGGCATGCAGATGGTATGGTTTCTGGGGCGGTACATACAACACAACATACTATAAGACCAGCTTTACAATTTGTAAAAACTAGACCAGATGCACCAATTGTATCCTCTGTATTTTTTATGTGTCTTCCAGACCGTGTTACTATTTTTGGAGATTGTGCTATAAATCCTAACCCAACCGCTGAAGAATTAGCGGAAATTGCCATTTCATCCGCTACCACCAGTGCTGCTTTTGGCATAGAACCAAGAATTGCCATGTTATCTTACTCCTCTGGTTCTTCTGGAATGGGAGAAGATGTAGACCGAGTAAGGAAAGCAACAGAGATAGTAAAAGCAAAACGACCAGATTTAAAAGTGGAAGGCCCTATACAATACGATGCCGCTGTAGATATGAAAGTTGGAAAAAGTAAGCTTCCAGATTCTGAAGTTGCCGGCCAAGCAACCGTATTTATTTTCCCTGATTTAAATACTGGTAACAATACATACAAAGCCGTGCAAAGAGAAACTGGAGCTTTGGCCATTGGTCCAATGCTGCAAGGATTAAACAAACCAGTAAATGACCTAAGTCGAGGGTGTACTGTCGATGATATTTTTAATACTGTAATAATTACTGCTATTCAATCTAATGGCATTTAAAAAACTCTTTTCCATATGAATGTTTTTATACTTAACGCTGGTAGTTCTTCTATTAAATACCAACTAATACGCATGCCGTCTGAAGATGTAATATGCCAAGGTATTGTAGAACGTATCGGAGAAAATGATGCTATACTAAAATACAAAACAGATAAGGTTTCTTTAGAAGATATTATCGAAATTAAGAACCATAAGGATGGGCTTAAAATGGTAGCTAACTTATTAATGGATAAGCAGAACGGAGTTATTAAAAATACTTCTGACATTACTGTTGTTGGTCATAGAGTTGTACATGGCGGAAACACTTTTTCTGATACTACATTAATAACAGATGAAGTAAAAGCAAAAATTGAAGAGCTTTCTAAACTAGCTCCATTACATAATCCTGCAAATTTACAAGGCATTGTTTTAGCAGAACAAATTTTCACAGAAGCTAAACAGGTAGCGATTTTCGATACAGCGTTTCATCAAACTCTGCCCATTATAGCTCGTAAATACGCTATTCCTAATAAACTCTTCGATGAGCACGGAATTCAAACCTACGGTTTTCATGGAACAAGTCATAAATATGTTTCGGAAGAAGCTAATGCATTTTTAAGGAAAGAAAATTCCAAAATAATTACCATACACTTAGGAAATGGATGTAGCATTACAGCTGTAGATAATGGAAAAAGCGTAGATACCAGTTTAGGGTTTACACCAGGCAATGGTCTTATCATGGGAACCAGAAGTGGCGATATAGACCACAGCCTTATCTTTTATTTAGTAGATACTTTGGGCTACACAATGGAACATGTAAATAAAATGCTATTAAAAGAAAGTGGCATGATAGGACTTACAGGTTATAGTGACTTAAGAGATATTGAAAGAGAGGCTAATAATGGCAACGCAGATTGCCAGTTAGCATTGGAAATGAATACCTATAGAATAAAAAAATACATAGGAGCATACGTCGCAGTTATGAACGGATTAGATGCTATAGTATTTACAGCTGGTATAGGAGAAAACTCAAATACCATTCGAAAAATGGTTTGTTCTAATATGGATTTCTTAGGCATACAGTTAGATATAGAAAAGAACAATATTCGTCCAAAAAAGCTAGAAGAAATTAATACGAATACTTCTAAGGTGAAAATTTTTATTATTCCGACTAACGAAGAATTAGAGATTGCCAAACAAGCACATGTATTAATAAAAAAAACGAATTAATGATTTATATAAAACATTAATTATGACTTTTTAAAAAAGTGAGGTTATTTTTTGCACAATTTTTGCGCATTTTTAACTTTTAGATGATGGTTTTACCTTCTTTTTTTGCCAAAAAGGTCGTTTTTTCTTAATTAGTAAGAAGTTACCTACGCAAAATAAAATCTTCTCCATAAGTAATTTTTATATTGCACTTTATTAAATACTAAACCTAATGTCACGTTCGTTGAACTGTAATAATTACGCTTTAATAAAGTTACATATTACATTTCTTGGTGTGGTTACTTAAACTTTCTGGCTTTAAACTAGAGCATCTATTTTGAAACTTATACTAAAGATTTTAATGGTCGATGACCATCCCCTAACCCTTCGCGGTTACGAGCTATCATTAAATGAATATAGTGATAGGTATATTTTTGAATTCCATAAGGCAAATGATAGTGCTCAAGCGCTTAAACTAATAGAACAAAATGAACCCAATTTTTTTCATATCATATTTCTAGATATAAGATTACCTGTTAGCAATAAAAACTCTTTAATAAATGGAGAAGAGCTTGGTGTTAAAATTAAAAAAACAATTACTTCGAAAATTATTGTTTTAAGTTCTATAAGCGATACCCAACGAATATATAGTATCCTTAGTAATCTAGAACCAAATGCTTTTATTATAAAGACAGAAGCAACGCCAGAGCTTTTGTTAGAAGCCATAGACCATGTGTTATTCGATAAAGAATATTATAGTCCAAAAATTAAAAAGCTCATTAGTATTCAAAACTCAGAACACCCTGCTCTAGATATATATGACATTAAAATTTTATATTTTTTATCCGTTGGAGAGAAAATGAAGAACTTACCAGATTACGTACACCTATCTATTGCCAGCATAGAGAGAAGAAAAAAGAAAATAAAGGCCTATTTTGGTAATAATTACGCCACGGATAGAGAGCTTATAGAAACTGCAATAAAAAAAGGATATATTTAGTTAAAACAACCTTACATTACTAATTATCTAGAACAACTTTCTCCTCTTTTTTTACACCCAACTTCATTAAGATTATCTCTAATAAACACCATTTAGTAAAAGCAGATTATATTAAATTACCTCTGTAGTAACTAGAGTTGTTTTTTGAAAAACCCCAAATAAAGAAATTCCGAAAAGTGATAAAAATACGATATCGTAACCATTATTACCTATGAAAATAATCTTATAACCGGAGAATTACAGCATTACAATTTACCGCCATAAGACAAATCTCCTGAATCCCCTAAACCTGGTATTATATAACCCTTATTATTAAGCTCAGCATCTATATCTGCAATCCAAAGATGCGTGTTTTCCGGAAATACATTCTTAATAAACTCAACACCTTCTTGGGAACCTATAACCGCGACAATATGAATTTGTTTTGGCACACCATGAGATTCTAGTGCATTTAAAACATTTTCTAGAGTTCTTCCTGTTGCTAGCATAGGATCTGCTAAGATTAAGGTTTTCTTTTCTATAGAAGGTGCCGCTAAATACTTTACTATAACGTCAAAATTATCTTGCCCATTTGGGTGATGCCTATATGCCGAAATAAAGGCATTTTCTGCATCATCAAAATAATTTAATATGCCTTGATGCAATGGTAAGCCTGCACGCATAATGGAACAAAGAACCAATTTATCCATTATCTGAGTTGTCTTTTTGATTCCTAAAGGAGTTTCTACTTCAGCGGTATTAAAGTGCAATGTTTTACTAAGTTCGTAACTCAATATTTCTCCTATGCGCTCGATATTTCTTCGGAAACGCATACTATCTTTTTGAATTTTAATATCTCTAATTTCAGCAATAAACCTTTTTAAAACCGAATTTTCAGATGCTAAATGGTGAATATTCATAGAGTATAAAATTTCTTCTACTAATTTACAGTATTAAAACGGCACCAAATAAAAATCTACACTAAAAAAAGGCACTTTTGTCCCCAAAAGTGCCTAACATCTACCAATCAATCAAAACTAATCAAATCACTAATTAGCTTACTTTTCTTAACCTTAAAAGCCATTGTATTTTACTATTGTTATTTAAAAATTTAAATTACCATAATACCAATTGAACAACAATGATAAATATCATTTGGCAATTTGTTCTAGTCTCACAAGGACCACCTTAACACATTGTTTTACAGTTAATTTTGTAACGCAGTTCTTATGTCTAATAGAAATAGAAGTTTATTAACGTTATATAACTTATTTTTGAAAACAAACTATGGACTCACTTACCCAAATTGTATTAGGCGCAGCAGTTGGCGAAGCTGTTTTAGGAACAAAAATTGGAAATAAAGCTATGCTCTATGGAGCCATTGCTGGTACTATTCCAGATTTAGACGTATTTGCTTCTCATTTTACAGATACGGTATCGGCCTTAGAAATTCATCGCGGATTTACACATTCCATAGTATTTTCTGTACTTTTTGCTCCCATTTTTGGCTGGTTGGTTTCTAGATATGAAAAATATAAAAACGTAAAAGGTTGGTCATGGCTATTCTTTTGGGCCTTTATTACCCATCCAATTTTAGATGCGCATACTACTTGGGGAACACAATTATTTTGGCCTTTAGATTTACGTTTAGCCTTTAAGAACATATTTGTAATTGACCCTCTATATACGCTGCCGTTTTTAATATTTTTAATACTAACCATGTGGCAAAAGCGTTCCACAAAAAAGCGCCGTTTTTATAATAAAATGGGGCTTTTGGTAAGTTCCGGCTATTTGTTACTTACTCTTGTATTAAAATGGATAGCATATAATCAATTTAAATCTGCCTTAGAGATTCAAAATATAGATTATCTACAATTAGACGCAAGACCTTCTGCACTCAACACTATTCTTTGGAGCGCTAATATTGAAACCGAAAACACTTATTTATTAGGCAATTATTCCTTTTTTGATACCAAGCCAATAACTTTTGAAACCTATCCTAAAAACCATCATCTTGTAACAGGTTTTATTGATGACACTAATATGCAACGCATGATAGCTATTTCTGAAGGATGGTATTCTATTAGTAAAAAAGAAGAAAATCTATATTTTAATGATTTAAGATTTGGGCTTTTAAGTTTAGAACCTAACTCTCAGGATTTTGTATTTAAATATCGAATACATTTGGCTAGTAACGGTACAATACAATTTACCGAAGTTCCTAAAGCCCCTAAAGATGGGAGAAAATTACTTCTAGATTTATGGTCGCGGCTAAAAGGAAACTAATTCAATTTATTTTTAATCACTTTTGCCAAAACTAAACCTAAAGCCCCTCCAATTGCTGAGACCACTATATTTATACAAAGAAGTAAGCCTTCAAAATCTCCGTTGTTCATTATATACCAAGGACTAAACCCTAATCTACCAAAAGATTTAATTAAAAACACACTACCAAAAACACCTACAATAGTATTACCGATCATTCCAAAGGAATATTTTTTATACATAAACCCAATACTATTTGCAGCAACTATCCCAATTAGAATACTGATTAGTGATATTAAGGTCCCTGTCATACTAGTGCCGTAAACTAATGCCCGTAATCCATATTATCTATCTTCCCTCCCATTAGTCTTTTTTGAATAATCATGTAAACAAAAAGAAGAACAAAGCCTATTATTCCCCAATTTAAAGCAACAGACAAACCGTACTCTGATGTTGCTGTATTATATATAGTTAAAGGTTCATTAATTGTATTAATAGAGGGCAACAACACTGGAAATAAAGAGGCTAAAGAAGATGTAATTCCCCCCACTATTAGCAAGGTAGACAATATAAATCCATGTACGTCTTTTTTCATTTTTTTAATAAAAAACAATCCTATTAATCCTGTCACATAAACAATAGGGAATAGTATTAGATAAGGTTTTTCAGAAAAATTATCAAAACAATTTGGGTTTACTGTTTGCCATATCAGTAATGAAAATATGGTTAATGCGGCTAATACGATGTTTAAATTAAAAATGACTCTTTTAAGCTTTGCGTTTATCGACGAATTTGTTTTTAAAATTATCCAATTAGCGCCGTGAATAGCCAAGGTTACTACAGATATTAAACCTATAATAATCGTAAACCAATCTATTACTCCAGGAGTTTTGCTTAAAGGACTAAAGCTACTATCCCATAGAGGTAAGAAAAAATAATGTGCTTCATATTCAGAAATTCCATTTTCAACACCGCCTAAATTTACTCCTCTAACAACATTACCCAAAGCAATACCAAAAAATAAGGCTAATAATAAACTAGAAACTCCAAAAGAGGCATCCCAAATATCTTTCCACATTTGAAACTTAAATTGGCTTCTAAACTCTAATCCAATAGCTCTAAAAATAATTAACCACAATACGATTATTAACGGCAAGTAAAAGCCACTAAAAACAGATGCATAAAAGGTTGGAAAAGCCATAAAAAGCATTCCCCCTGCTGCCACAAGCCATACCTCATTAGAATCCCAAAATAACCCTGCAGATTTAGCAATTACTTCTTTGTCTTTTTCTTCTTTCGCCAAAAACAAATGAATTATTCCTGTGCCAAAATCATAACCATCCAAAATAAAAAAAACCGCTAGAACGATAGCAATTGATAGATACCAAAATATTTCCATAATTTAATGCGTTTTATGTTTTGGGCCTTCGTTAATAGTTTTACCAACTAGGACTAAAAATAATAATCCTAGCAACATGTATAATGCAACAAAACCAAGTAAAGTAAATAAGGTGTTCCCAGAAGATACGGTTGGAGAAATTCCTTCACTGGTCCGTAGCAAACCATATACTAAATATGGCTGTCTTCCTAATTCCGCTGTATACCATCCTGTAAGATTAGCTATATAAGGAAAAGGGACTAAAAACATTATAGTCCATAATAATGGTTTTAATGTGTATAATTTTTTTCTCCACAAAAAGAAAAGTGCCAATGCCATAACACCTATAAAAATCGTTCCTAAACCAACCATAATATGATAGGAGTAGTAGAGTGCAGGAATATTATCTGGTAGCTCTTCCTTTTTAAACTTATCCATTCCTGGAATTTGTCTATCCCATTCTTGATAGGTTAAAAAACTTAATATATTCGGAACTGCAATTTTGTTATCCAATTTTTTTTCTACCATGTTTGGCTGACCGATGAGAACAATTTCTGCTCCAGCCTCTTCTGTTTCAAAAATTCCTTCCATAGCAGCAAAAGATGCTGGTTGGTATTTTGCCACATTTTTAGCGTTCCAATCTCCTGTTGGAAAAGCAACCAATAAACTAGAAACTAATCCGAATACTACCCCCGTTTTTAAAAACAGTTTTCCGTATTCTATTTGTTTATTTCGTAAAATATAAAAAGCACCAATACTGGCAACAACAAAAGAAGATGTTACCACAGATGCTAACTGGTTATGTAAAAAAGCAGGTAAAAGCCATGGGTTACTGAATAATGCCGAAAAATTCTCTAATACATATTTACCATTATCCAAAATTTCGTATCCCACCGGATGCTGCATCCAAGCATTGGTTGACAAAATAAACCAGCCACTTGCCCAAGAACCTAAAAACACTAAAAAGCCAGTTAAAAAGTGTAGTTTTTGCCCCATTAGTTTTTCTCCAAAAATAAACAGTGCTAAAAAAGACGATTCTAAAAAGAAAGAGAACATACCTTCCATGGCTAGGGTCTGACCAATAATTCCGCCCGTAAGCTCCGAATATTTAGCCCAATTGGTTCCAAATTGAAATTCCATTGGAATTCCCGTAACCACGCCCATAGTAAAATTAACTGCAAAAATTTTCATGAAAAACTTTGCTGCGTCGTTATATTTTTCAATTTTATTTAGTAAATATTTCCCTTTAAAATAGACTATCAGAAGGGATAATCCCATGGTTAATTGCGGGAATATATAATGAAATGTGATAGTAAAAGCAAATTGCAATCTATCATAAAAAAGCATGTCTTCCATACTAAAGAAATTTATATAAAAATCATTCTTAAAAGTAGTACGCAAGTTAGTTCATAATTGTAAGAAGGCTGACTTTAGAACTAAAAAAAAGAGGAAACATTTTGTTACCTCTTTAACAATTAAAATTCATTACTTAATAGAAATTCTAAAAATGAGAACAACTTATTAGTTCTTATTTTTTACCTCCTATTTTACAACTATTTATACCCAATATACTGTATATAGGACAAAAACTTATAAAGCTTGTAAAAACAAAAATTACAGCTAATCCTAAAAGGATATATGCCAAAGTACCACCAATGACATCTGTTAAATACAGTGTTAAAACAATTCCTGCGATAATAAAACGAATAATACGATCTGAGCCGCCCATATTTTTTTCCATATTATAGAATTTAAATAACGTCTTTTAAAAAGACATTCATTATACATTTTTCTACAGCAAAACTAGCTTTCCTGTTTACAAAAAGCTGTGACATATGTTACAAGGCACTGTATTAAAAAAACTAATCTACTAGTTGAATTAATCCTTGCTTTAAAAGCAAATATCCTTCTCTTTCTAATTTCTTTAATAATCTGGAAATAACTTCACGAGAAGAACCCAATTCTTTTGCAATTTGCTGATGGGTACTTTGTATTTTTTTGGATTTATGAAGCGTTGCTTCTTTCTGGAGATATTCTAGCAAAAGACGATCTTTATTGGAAAAAGTTAATACTTCTACCATATGTAAAAGCTCATCGAACTTTAAATTAAACAGGTCATAAAAAAATTCATTCCACTTAGGATAGTTCCTTGCCATTTTCAAGGCTCTTTCTGCTGGTATAATTACTATTTCAGCATCTTTTTCTACAATTGCCTTTACCTTACTAATTTCATCCTTTACTAAAGTGGTCATAGACATTACGCAACTCTCCCCTGGTTCTATATAATAAAGAAGTACTTCTCCTCCAGTTTCATCTTCTTTAAAAATTTTAACCAAGCCCGAAACCAAAAATGGAATAACTTTGATATAGGTGCCAGATTTAAGAATTACATCACCCTTTTTTATTTGTACTAGCTCGCTACTCCGTACTATTTCTTCTTTTAACTGAGGATTCTTTGCTAAGTGAGGAAAATGGTGTTCTATAATTGTTTGAAGCATTCGTCTTTTTTATAAAAATAAAAAAAGGTTATTCAAAAATCTTAATTTTTAGAAAGGAAAATTATCTAAAACTTTAAGTCTACCACTTGGAATACCCTCCTTGTAAATCATATATTTCCTTAAAGCCCATGTCTACTAACTTATGTGCCGCTTTTCTACTACGAGCACCAGAGCGACAATACAGGTAAACAGGTTTAGATATGTCCAATTTTTCAAAATAAGATACAAAAGTATCAGATTTAAAAAAATCGACATTAACTGCATTTCCAATATGTCCATTGGTAAACTCATTAGGGGTACGAACATCTATCAATTGCACTTTTTTATTAGAAATAGCAGATGAAAAAGCAGATTTGTTTAAAACTTTTATACTATCCGAATAATCTTTTTTTCGTCCAAATATGTTAGTTAAAAATGACATATATTTTTATTTAAGAGTAAAAACCAAAGTACATTACTTCGGCTCTAAAGTATTTAAATTTCAATTCTTTAGTAAAGGAAACGGTTATTAAGTGTCACAACCGCTTCCTTAAACAACCAACCGTAAAAATATAGTAACACTATATCCTTATAACAAAAATAATCTGGGTTATTCTAAGAAACAGTAACTAATGTTACATAGAGCGAATATTATAAATCTATAAGGCGAATATTATTTCTATTCAGTTCTATTTTACCCATATTTTCTAGTTTTTTAAGAAGTCTAGAGACTACAACTCTAGAAGTATGAAGTTCATATGCAATTTCTTGATGGGTATTATGAATAGTATTATTATGAGTTACTCTTGCCTTGTCATTAAGGTATTTAAGCAAACGCTCATCCATTTTAAAAAAAGCAATACTATCCACTGTTTCCATGACCTCATTTAAACGATTATGGTAACTATCTAATACGAAACCTCGCCAACTAGAATAGTTAGACATCCATTCTTCCATTTTTTGAACAGGTATCATTATGAGCTTTGTATTAGTTTCTGCAATTGCACGAATTTGACTCTTAGACTGTCCTACACAACAGCTTAATGTCATGGCACAGGTGTCTCCGTTTTCTAAAAAATATAGTAGTAATTCATCGCCATCTTTATCTTCTCTTAAAATCTTAACCACCCCTGAGACTAAAAGCGGCATAGATTTAATATAATCACCTATCTCTATTATTTTAAATCCTTCTGGAATTTCCTTAAAGGTAGCTACTTGATTTATCTCATTGATTAAATCTTCCTCAAAAACATGTCCGTAGCTTTCCTTTAATTCTTGAATCATTTAGGTTCTTATTTTTACTTTACGAGCCATACTCTTATCAAATTTAAAAAAAATATTAGCCCAAATAGATTTTGAAACTGCTCCAATGTATGGCATAGATATAACTAACCCTACAATAATGCTTATAAAAATTTCGAAAAGGCTGAACCCTAGTCCTAATAGTTGAGTTAAAGCATAAACAGCTACAGCCACAGCAATACCAACTCCGTAAGAAACATACATAGAACCGTAATAAAAGCTAGGTTCAATACTATATTTTAAATTACAACTCGGGCAATTCTTTTTTACTTTGTTAAACTTATTAAGTTTATAAGGATTTGCTTCTAAAAAAGCTCCCTCATGACACCTAGGACATTTTAAAAATAAAATACTATACAATTTTGTTTCCCTAAAAGACATGCCATTTTTTATATGCAAAAGTAATAGAATGATTAAAGGGTATCAGTAACAAAAGTTACAATCCTATTTACCCTTAAATACTTCTATTATCTACGGATACTTACTTTTTAGTTTGACTACTAAAAGTACTTTCGAAAATTTTATCTGCATTGGCAGATTCGAACCCTTCTCTTCGTTGTTGTCTTGTAAGCTTAGAAGTTTCTATCTCCTCAAATTCTGGCAAAGGTAAGCGCTCCGCAAATTCTACATAACTGCCAGATATTTGCGTTTTTTTCTTGTCAAAAAATTCGGCATCTATCATTTCTGCTACGGTGCTACTTTGCTTCAAAAGTCCATCCGCGCTGGTTTTTATTTTTCCTCCTGCTGTATTTAATCGGATACCTATAGACTCTAAAAAGGTATTAAATTTGGCAACCGAATTGTAAGCTTCTGGAAGCTCATGAACACTAATAGTATAATGGTTTAAATAATATCTATTATAGATAACCCAAGAAGCATATTCGCTCTCCTTCAATAAAGTCTGATAATCTTCTAAAGATGGTAATTGCCATAACGATTTATAAAAGAAATTCCCTACTTCCTCTGCACTATCTAAATCTAAAGCATCTACAGGATCTGTTAGAATATCCTCTGTATATTTAGCAATAATACTTTGCGCATTTTCAGACAAATCCTTTACTCTTAGCTCACTAATAAATATACGAGGAAACTCTGGTTCTGGCGGTGCATACCAATAAGCATCTAATTTTTTTCCTTCAAAAAAGAAATAATCTTTCTTGGTATACCCATAGTGCAAGAATATTTTTTCAAAGGAAGCTATTCCTAAATTCGAAACTCCTAAAGTTCTAAAAGCAATATGATCATTAACAATATCATCCTGTGTAGAAATAAGTCCGTTACTAATCATCGCATCGCTTATTTTCTGTACATCTGGTACTCTTTCTAGATACGGTGTAAATAAAGATTTTAATATAGCTTCTAAACCCTCTTTCTTTTGAATATTCATAATTCTAGTGCTTTATTCGAAATTAACTCTACAAAATTAATAGTACTTTTGATTATAAACAATTCTTATTAAACATCAAATGATAAGTATAACTAATCAAATAGAATTAAGACAGCTTCGCTATTTTATTGCTGTTGCCACCACTTTACATTTTAGAAAAGCTGCAGAAGAATTGGGTATATCGCAATCTGCTTTGAGCCAACAAATACAATTACTCGAAGCTATGCTTAATGTAAAACTATTAAACAGGACCAATAGAAAAGTATCTCTTAATCGTTCTGGAAAATTATTCTTAGAGGAAGCCGTAAGGATTACCAAACAAGTAGACGATTCTATTACTAATTGGAAGTTAAAACAAGATGGTTCCGAGGGTCTATTAAAAATAGCTTTTGTTGCCTCTGCTATGCAGCATATTTTGCCGCCAATCCTAAAAATTTATGATGAAAAATATCCGAATACAAAATTACAGTTAGAAGAGTTAACCAATAAAGAGCAGATAATAGCATTACAAGAAAAATCGATAGACATAGCTTTTGTTAGAACAAATAAAGTGCATTCTAAAATACAATTACAACTTGTTTTTGAAGAATACTTAACTTTAGTTCTACCAGAAAATCACTTCATTACAGAAAATAACTTTAAAGATATGAGTTCTTTTTCTGAATCCTCTTTTATTCTTTTTCCTAATGAAAATAGCCCCATGTATTTTCAACAAATTTTAAACCTTTGTTCGGATTATGGGTTTAGTCCTAAAATCGCTCATAAATCCATTCATGCTCCTACTATTTTTAAATTGGTAGAAAATGGTATGGGAATTTCTATTATCCCAAAATCTTTACGAGATAATTTCAACTATAAAGTTCGATACATAGACCTAAAAAACATTCCTCAAAAAACAACATTATATGCCGCTTGGCATAAAGAAAATGACAACCCAGTCTTACAACAACTTTTAGATTTAATATAAGTTATACTATATTTAAAGCAATTTCTATCATTTCGGAAAAAGAAGTTTCTCTATCTGATGAGGAGGAGCTCTCCCCAGTAACTAAAGAGTCGGAAATAGTTAAAATCGCAAGTGCCTGAATATTGAATTTTGCTGCCAAAGTGTATAACCCAGCCGCCTCCATTTCTACACAAAGAACGCCATAATCTGCCCATTTTTTGTAGTCGTCAGGATTATCTCCATAAAATTCATCTGAAGAAAGTACATTCCCAGCTTTTACCTCAATGCCATTTGCTTTTGCATAATTTACGGCATTTAACAAAAGTTCAAAACTAGCGGTTGGCGAAAAATCGGCATTTACAAATCGCGTATTATTTATTCCAGATGTAGTAGATGCAGACATAGCTATAACAATATCTCTCAGTTTTACTTCTTTTTGATACGATCCCGCGGACCCTACCCTAATTATATTTTTAACATTATAATTAGTTATCAGTTCATGATAATATATCATGGCAGAAGGGATACCCATACCACTACCTTGTACAGATATTCTTTTACCCTTATATGTTCCTGTAAAACCAAGCATACCGCGAACCTGATTATAACACATTACATCTTCTAAATAAGTCTCTGCTATCCATTTTGCTCTTAAGGGATCCCCTGGCATTAATACGGTTTCTGCAATTTGTCCTTTCTCTGCCGAAATATGTACGCTCATAATTTATTATTTAGTAGAAACTATTGCTATTCCAGAGGAAGTACCTATTCTAGAAACCCCTAATTTTATATACTCTAAAGCTGTTTCTTTATCCCTAACACCACCAGAAGCTTTGATCTTAACGGTATCACCAACAATAGACTTCATTAATTGAACATCCTCTAAGGTAGCACCTCCCGAACCAAATCCTGTTGACGTTTTTACAAAATCTGCCCCTGCATCCATTGCCAAATTGGTAGCTTCCTTTTTTTCTACCGTAGTTAAAAAGCAGGTTTCAATAATTACTTTCAATACAGTATCACCAATAGCTTGTTTTATTCGCTCAATTTCCGCCCTAACAAAATCTGTATTTCCTGATTTTAATTGACCAACATTAATAACCATATCTATTTCATCCGCACCAGAAGCCACACACTCTTTAGCTTCATATACTTTTGCTTTCGTAGACATTGCCCCTAATGGAAAACCAATAACTGCCGCTAATTTAACTCTGCTATTTTGCAATTCTTTTTTAGCAATGGCTACAAAACTTCCATTAATACAGACGGCATAAAAATTATAATCTATTGCTTCTTTACAGAGGTTTTTAATATCTAAAACCGTAGCCATTGGTTTTAAATTGGTATGATCTATATAATCTTGAAGTTGTAACTTGTCTGTCAAACCGAATTATTTTAATAGTTATTTTAAAAAAAATACTATCAAAGATAACAGGAGTAAGGATAAATTTATATGACAACAGTCATTAAACTAATATAGGTCTTCTTACCCAATCTTAATTAAAGAAAAAAAGCCACAGAGAAATAATTAAACTTTCTTTATGGCTTGCAACTTTGGTTGGTTGATTATAAATTATAGAATGTTATTGCATTTTTACCCAAAATAGCCTCTTGTTCTATTCTACTTAGATTTTGGATAAAATCAAATACTAATTTTTTTACAGATTTGTATTCTCCCGCTACCAAACATACAGGCCAATCGGAACCAAAAAGTATTCTTCCCGCTCCAAAAGCTTTTAGAACCAAATCCATATACGGAGTAATTTGTTTGGGAGTCCAGTCCTTATAATCGGCTTCAGTTATCATTCCCGATAGCTTGCAAAAAACGTTTTCTTGTTTTCCAATCTCTAGCATCAAAGCTGCCCAACCATCATAAAAACCATCCTTTATATATGGCTTTGCGATATGGTCTATCACAAATTTTTGATTAGGAAAACGTTTTACAAATTCTAATACCGACCCTAACTGATGCGGGAATACTAAAATATCATAGGTATAATTATATTTCTCTAATAGAGATATACCTCTTAGAAAGTCTGGACGAAGTAAGAAATTATGATCTGCTTCTCCCTGCACGACATGGCGAAATCCTTTCATTTTAGAAAAGTCATTGTATTTTTCTAAATCCGACTCTACCGCACTATTTTTTAAATCGACCCAACCGACAATTCCTTTAATAAAGTTATGTTGTTCTGCTAATTCTATAAGAAATTTATTTTCCTCTAAGGTTTGGTCTGCTTGTACAGCAACACAACCATCTATGCCATTATTTTTATATACTTTTTCTAAGTCGGATGGTAAAAAATTTTTCCTAATTACGGACATTTCATCATCTATCCAATCGTGTTTTTCAACTTCGTATTTCCAAAAATGTTGGTGAGAATCAATTATCATTTTTCTATTGCGATATTGTTATTTTTATAACGGTAGCCATTTCTTCTATTTCCTTAGAAGGCGCAATAACTTGAAGACCTTTCTCCTCATTATAACTCCATTTAATTTGCTCTTCACTTCCTAAAAAGCTTACATTTTCTATACTCGGAGCGTCTAAAATATTTTTTTTAGCAAAAGACTTTAAAAGTAATTCTTTTTCCGAAGAAACAGCACCCATAACTATGGCATAAATTTCATAATCTTTGGTAGTATACCTAATATCTTTATTAGAGTATTCTAATTCTAAAAATGCTTTATGATTTTCAAAATGACCATCTGGTTCTTTGGTTGGCCCTTCCCCAAAAGTATACCATGCTTCTGTTCCGTAGATAGCCTCTCCATATTTCTCTAACCAATCTCCCATTTTCAAAAGCCCTTCTTTCTGGTTGTCCGGAATAGTACCATCTGCTTTTGGGGAAACATTTAATAATAGTACCCCATTTTTACTTACAATATCAATCAAAGTATGCAGTACATCCTTAGATTTTTTTACCCCTAAATTATCCGTATAACACCAGCTACCATTACTTATTGTAGCATCTGTCATCCAAGTTTTTGTGCCTATAACATTTTTACGAGATTGCTCTAAGTCTTCTACACTCATATTTAAAGGCAAATCATGCTGTTTACGAACAATAACAACCTCTTTTCCTTTGGCTTCTGCTGCGTTTAGGTAATATGCAGCAAATTCTTTTCTATATTTCTCCGGTATATCTCCTAAAACGTAATCGAACCAAACAATATCTGGATTATACTTATCTATTACTTCTTTTAGTTTACCTAGCCACATTTCTTTATACCACTTTTCATGTTCCATATTGCCATATAACATTTGTAATTTAGGATCATTAGATGTAGTTGGCATTCCTTCAAAATTTGGGAAGTGACTTATTCTTATATCTTCTCCCAATTTTGTTGCTCGCTGTAAATTTTTTGCATGATGAAAAGCTGTGATTAACTTCATTCCTTTACCACGTATTGCCTTTTCTATTTCCCCTGTAACATCTCTTTTTGGTCCCATGTCCATAACATTCCAAGGTGTTATTTCACTATCCCACATGGCAAAACCATCATGATGTTCTGCAACTGGTCCGGAAAATTTTGCTCCAGAGTCATGAAAAAGTGTTGCCCACTCTTCCGCATCAAATTTTTCTGCCTTAAACATTGGGATAAAATCATGATACCCAAACTCAGACGGGTGCCCGTATTTTTCTACATGGTGTTTGTAAAACTTATTGTCTTTAAAATGCATCCATCTAGGGTACCATTCATTACCATATGCAGGTACTGAATAAACACCCCAATGAAAATAAATTCCAAGCTTGGAATCTTTAAACCATTCCGGAGATTCTTTATGTTTTCCTAATGAATTCCAATTTTCAGTAAACGGTTTTTCTAAATCTGTTTCAGTTGCTACAGTGTCTTTCTTTTCTTTTTTGTCTGAACATGATGCTATTAAAACAACTAGTATTAGAGCTAAAAAGCGAATATCTATTGGTTTCATAAGTTGGTTTTTAATGATAACTAAATTTAATTGTATTAGTATGCAACTAAGAATAGTATTGGTCATATGTATATAACATATGGTTTGCTGTAGTGTTATTATACTAGAAAAAACCTTAACATTAGCAAAATTAGCTCTGTTAAGGTTTTTGATTCTATTTTTTTGGCTAAATTTTATTTGGCCAATACAATGAAAACAAAATTATAAATTTTCTAATGTTTTTTGCATTCCTTGAGTTATAATAGCATTTAAATGTGCTTGCACTTTTTCTTGTAAACCATTAATTTGAGTTAAATCTGTAGCCCAAAAATTTGAATTACTTAAAACGGCTTGCGTAATTTTTGCAATATCATTTGTTGCCCACTGCGTTTTAAAGAACTCCAATACTTTTTCATCATCTTTTAAAGTAATTTCCTCTCCGTTACGTTCCCCTTTATAAAAAGCAATCAATGCTGCTAAAGAAAATAATAATCTATTAGGCAATTCATTCTTACGTTTTACGTACTCTAAAACAGATGGTAATACTCTTGTCTTATATTTAGATACAGAGTTTAATGAAATACTCATTAACGCATGTTCTAAATACGGGTTTCTAAAACGGTCTAAAACATCATTAGAGAATTGATTTAGCTCCTCTTCAGACAAATCTAAGGTTGGGCAAATTTCATTAAAAATAGCACCTTTTAAAAAGCCACCAACAACGGTATCTTCTAAAGATTCGCGCACTTTTTCTATTCCATATAAATAACCTACTGGCACTAAACTAGTATGCGCTCCATTTAAAATACGAACTTTACGTGTTCTGTAGGGTTCCATGTCATCTGTAAAAACAACATTAAGGCCACAGGCTTCTGACGGAAACTCTTCTTTAACCTCTTTAGGACCTTCTATTACCCATAAGTGAAACTGCTCCCCCTCTACTACTAAATTATCTTTATACCCTAACTCTTTAGTAATAGCATCCATTTTATCTCTTGGATATCCTGGAACAATCCTATCTACTAAAGTATTACAGAAAATATTATCTTCATTAATCCAGTTTACAAACTCCTCTCCTAGTTTCCATTCTTTAGCGTATTGTAAAATAATTCTTTTTAAATTATCGCCATTACGATCTATTAACTCACATGGAATAACAATTAAACCTTTGTCTGAAGCTCCGCTAAATTCTTGAAATCTTTTATATAATAACGCAGTTAACTTTCCTGGAAAGCTCTTCTGTGGAGTATCTTCTAAAGTATCTTCTGCATTATACGCTATCCCTGCTTCTGTGGTATTAGAAATTACAAAACGTAAATCTGGGTTTTTTGCATTTGCTAAATAACCCGCAAAATTATCATACGGATTAATAGCTCTTTGAATACAATCTATAATCTCGTGCTCACTAATTGCTTTCCCGTTTTTAATACCATTTAAATACAAAGTATATAATCCATCTTGATCGTTTAGGATTTTTACTAAACCTTGATCAATTGGCTGTACAACTACAACACCAGCATCAAAATTTGCTTTTTTGTTCATTTCATGAATCATCCAATTGGCAAAGGCTCTTAAAAAATTACCTTCTCCAAACTGCAAAATTCTTTCTGCATACGTATTTACATTTGCCGTACTTCTATTTAGTGTACCCATGTATTCTAAGCTTTTCTCTATTAGTTTTTAACCTCTAGCTTTAATAATTTGTTATTGTTTTATAGTGATACTCCTCTTTTCCAAGGAATAAAATCATTATTCCCGTGTAAAACAGCTTTTGATGGTGTTTCTCCACTGGCAACTCTAATAATATAATCTAGTATTTTTTCTCCCATTGAGGCTATGGTATCTTCTCCTGTAATAACAGTACCTGCATTAATGTCTATGATGTCATACATCTTTTCATATAAATGTGTATTACTAGACATTTTTAAAACAGGTGCTACTGGATTACCTGTTGGGGTACCTAACCCTGTAGTAAATACTACAACATTACAACCAGAACCTACCAAACCTGTTGTAGACTCCACATCATTACCTGGCGTACATAATAAATTTAGACCTGGCATGGTTACTTGTTCTGCATAATCTAAAACTTGAACAACAGGAGATGTTCCTCCTTTTTTTGCTGCTCCCGCAGATTTCATTGCATCGGTAATTAAACCATCTTTTATATTTCCTGGGGATGGATTATTTTCAAACCCAGAACCAACAGCTACTGCTGCTGCAGAATAAGCTCGCATTAAGTCGTAGAATTTTTTAGAATCTTCTTCGGTATTACATCTGTTTATTAACTCTTGCTCTACACCGTTTAATTCTGGAAATTCTGCCAATACAGGACTTCCTCCTAATGCTACTAGTAAATCAGATGCATACCCTAGTGCTGGGTTTGCAGATATTCCTGAAAAACCATCAGAACCACCGCATTCTAACCCTAAAACTAGTTTACTTAATGGTGCTGGTTGTCTTTCTATTTTATTAGCCTCTGTTAAACCAATAAATGTATGTTTAACAGCTTCTTCTATTAATGCACGTTCGCTTTCACTTTGTTGTTGCTCTAAATAATGTACTGGTTTCCCCATATTAGGGTCAATAGCATCTAAAGCATCTTGTAGCATACTAATTTGGGCATTCTGGCAACCTAAACTAAAAATAGTTGCTCCTGCTACATTAGGGTTTGCTATATACCCAGCTAAAAGTTGACATAAGACTTCTGAATCTTGACGTATACCACCACAACCACCATCGTGTTTTAAAAACTTAATGCCATCTACATTGGGAAATAACCTGTTTTTAGATAATTCTTCTTTTGTAGTTATAATTGGAGTATTAAAAATTTCCTCCTTAGAAGCACCTGCTTTATATTGATTAATTAAAGCATCTGTATCTACAGCAAAGTCCTTTTTTGTTTCGTACCCTAATTTTTCAGAAAGTGCGCCTTCTAAAACATCTATATTTCTGTTTTCACAGAATGTCAACGGAATTACTAACCAATAGTTTGCTGTACCTACCTTACCATCTTTTCTGTGGTAGCCATTAAATGTTCTTCCTTTAAAGTTAGAAGCATCGGGAGCTGTCCACGTAAATTTTTCTTTTGAGTCATTAAATTCTGCTGATGCATGCTTTACATTATCTATTGTAATTGCATAACCTGCCGGAATTGACTTAACTGCTTTACCAATTAATACACCATACATGAATATTTCATCACCTACAGCAAAATCGTTTAAAGCAAATTTGTGCTTTTGTTTGATGTTTTCTTTTAAGATAATTTCGGTACCATTAATTGTGGTTACTCTCCCTTTTTCTAAAGGGTTAATAGCTACAATAATGTTGTCTCTTGGATCTATTTGAACGTAATTCTTAGACATAGGGCGTTTCTATAGTTGAAGAATTAAAAGGAGATTCTTAAAATAAGCATCTCCTTTTAAAATTTATTTTCTAATGGACTTAATTATTGCTAAAGCAGACTTAACATCTTGTTCTAATTTAGCATAATCTTTATTAGCAATAATATCTTTACTAATAAGTTTAGAGCCCATACCAACACAAGTAACACCAGCGTCGAACCAACCTTTTAGGTTAGATTCTTCAGTACTTACTCCTCCAGTTGGCATAACACTTGTCCACGGTTGTGGGCCTTTTATTGCGGATACAAATCCTGGACCATATGTAGACCCTGGAAATAATTTTACAATCTCGCATCCAAGCTCTTCAGCTCTATTAATTTCAGTTAAAGAACCACAACCTGGAGACCATAAAACTTTTTTACGGTTACAAGCAATAGCAATATCTTCTCTTAAAGAAGGTGTTACTATAAAATTTGCTCCCATCTGCATAAATAACGATGCAGCTCCTGCGTCTGTTATAGAACCAACTCCCATAATCATCCCAGGAAGTTCTTTTATCGCATATTTATTTAATTCATTAAAAACTTCAAAAGCGAAATCTCCACGAGCAGTAAACTCCATTAAACGAGCACCACCATCATAACATGCTTTTAATACTTTTTTTCCTAACTCTATGTCCGGATTGTAAAATAAAGGAACCATACCGGTTTCCTTCATTACACTAGTTACTTCTATTCTTGAATATTGTGCCATATTTTTTATATATAAATCCTCCTCTAAAAAAGAGGAGGATTTGTTATTTTGTTTTATTAAAATCTATCTAGCAACACGGCCAGATGCGTCACCACCCATAAGTTTTTCAACTTCTGAAACTGTAACTAAGTTAGCATCTCCCTTAATTGTGTGCTTTAAACAGGATGCTGCTACCGCAAAATCAAGTGCGTTTTGATCATCTTCAGGGTACTTTAATAATCCGTAGATTAATCCTCCCATGAAAGAATCTCCACCACCTACTCTATCTACGATATCTGTAATTTGGTATTGACGCGTTTCATACATTTTAGAACCATCCCATAAAACACCTGCCCATGTATTGTGCGATGCAGATATAGAACCTCTTAAAGTTGTAATTACTTTTTTAGCTTTTGGGAATTTTTTCATCATTTGTTTACACACAGATAAGAATGCTTCTGCTTTAACGTCATGACCATCTTTATGTACATCTAAACCTTCTGGATGAATTCCAAAGTGCTTTTCAGCATCTTCTTCGTTTCCTAAGATAATATCACAATAAGATGTAAGTTCTGTCATAATAGCTTCTCTATCTCCACCATAATTCCAAAGCTTAGCTCTGTAATTTAAATCGGTAGAAATAGTAATTCCTTTTGCACTAGCAGCCTTCACTGCTTCTAAACATACATCTGCCGCTCCTTGAGAAATAGCAGGTGTAATACCCGTCCAATGAAACCATTCTACGCCATCAAAAACAGCATCCCAATCTATCATTCCAGATTCAATTTCAGCTATAGCAGAATGTGCTCTATCGTAAACTACTTTACTTCCTCTACTTACTGCTCCTGTTTCTAAAAAATAGATACCTAAACGGTCTCCTCCGTAAACTATTTTATCTACGCCTACTCCTCGCTTGCGCATTTCCATCATTGCACACTCACCAATGTCATTTTTTGGTAAACGTGTAACAAAATCTACAGGCACACCATAATTGGCTAGTGATACTGCAACATTAGATTCTCCACCGCCATAAATAACATCAAAGTTATTTGCCTGCGAAAATCTTAAAAATCCTGGAGGTGCTAAACGAAGCATAATTTCTCCAAAGGTTACTACTTTTTTCATTTGATTTGAATTGATTAAAGTTTAAAAAAAATATTTAATGTTAATAGTCGAGTTCAATTTAATTAAAATTCACTGTGGCTTTAATTACCCCAGTTGCTGGATCCAGCCAGCTATCAAAATTCTGTATCATTTCAGAAGCATCAACATTATGAGTAATGAAAGATTCTGTTGGAAATTCATTCAACACACTTATTACATGCTCAAAATCTTCTAGCGTTGCATTTCTGCTACACATTATTGTTGTTTCTTTAGCATGAATTGCTGGATGTGTAAAGGTTAGCTCTCCTTTTGACAAGCCGACCAAAACATATCTTCCTCCATGCGACATATAATTAGGTCCAGATTCTAATGCCCCTTTATGTCCTGTGGCATCATAAACTACAGTTGCCATATCGCCATTTGTTATTTCAGAAATAGTTTCAACTGCATCTTTTCCTCCTAAAACAATATGATCCACACCTATTTTTTCCTTAGCATAATCCAAACGTTGTTGGTTCATATCTATTGCTATTACTTTTGCTCCTTTTATTTGAGCCAGCTTCATAATCCCGATGCCTATTGGCCCACAACCTACAACTACTACTGTTTCACCATCTTGCAACATAGACCTTCTAATAGCATGAGCACCAATAGCTAAAGGTTCTACTATTGCCATTTGATCATCGCTAAGATTATTTGCAGGTATTAACAAATCTACCGGAACTGAAATTGTTTCCTGCATTCCTCCATCGGTATGCACCCCTAAAACTTTAATATTAGTACAACAGTTTGTTTTCCCATTTCTACATGCTATACATTTTTTACAGCTTACATATGGCATAACCACAACATTATCTCCTGCTTTTATACCCTGCTCATTTTCCTCTATTTCTATTACTTGCGTAGCTAACTCATGACCCAAGATTCTTGGATAAGAAAAAAATGCCTGATTACCCGCATAAGCATGTAAATCTGTCCCACAAATACCAACTTTAGTCACTCTCAATAGTGCTTCTCCAGCTGCCTTTTTTGGCGCTTCTTTTTCCTTTAAAAGAAATGTTCCTGGTGTTTCACAAACTATGTATTTCATATTTATAGGATACTTTTTATTTCAATTCATTAATAAATACAAAGTTAAATTGCTAAAAAAAGAATAGCTACCACAAATACGACTGATACTGATACTATTTTTGCCTTAAATTAAACTTAAACCTTAATTTTGTTTTATATTGCCAACATTCCTACAAAAAACATTAAAAAAAGCTATGAAACTACATCTAATTAGCAGAGATAATCTAGAGAATAATTCCTTTATGATAACGAAACACTCTGACCCTTCTTTTCTTAAAGTTTGGCATTATCATCCAGAATTAGAGCTAGTTTTAACTTTAAAAAGTACAGGTACGAGATTTGTCGGAGATAGTATTAAAAAATTTGATGAAGGAGACCTTGTTTTAATTGGAAAAAACCTTCCGCATATGTGGGTGAACGATGATCGTTATTTTGAACCTAATTCTAAACTAATCGCGGAAGACATAGTTATACATTTTAAAGAAGATTTTTTGGGAAAAGATTTTTTTGAAACCAAAGAAATGAAACCAATTTTACAACTCTTAACAAAAGCGAAATATGGCCTTAAATTTATTTCGATTCCTTTAGAAATTCCTAAAAAAATAACACAAATTTCTAATCGTAATGGTTTTGATAGAACTATAGAATTATTAACCATATTAAACAAACTTGCTCAACATAAAAACTACGAAATACTCTCTAGTGAAGGTTATATTAAAACATTTAACAAAACTAAAAATGTAACTTTAGATAACACGTACGAATATATATTCGAAAATTTTAACAAACCCATATCTTTAGAAGACGTTGCTAATGTAGCGAACATGAACTCTTCCGCTTTTAGCAGATACTTTAAAAGAGTAAACAGGAAAACCTTTTCTAGATACTTAAATGAAGTGCGCATTGGCTACGCATGCAACCAACTAATTGAACAAAAAGGAAATATTGCAAGCATATGTTACGATTCTGGTTTTAATAATATTTCTAATTTCAACAGACAATTTAAAAAAATTACTCTAAAATCACCTTCAGAATATCTACGTCATCATACACAAGTAAGTTAATTTTCTTCTTACATTCTGAACCATCTTTACTGCACTTTTACAAAGCTCTATTTTTTCTTACTAACTCTTCTTTTTTGAAGAATTTCTAACAATTAAAGTTGGATTTATAATTATAGTTTCTACCTTTTTTTCAGAGGCTCTATTTTTAATTTGCTTTAACAACAATGTTGCTGCCAATTTTCCCATTTCACTTCCGGACTGATCCATAGTACTTAAAGAGGGCTCTATCACAGAAGAAATAGGCTCATTACTAAAACCTATTATTGCAATATCTTCTGGAATACGCACTCCTTTTTTCTTTAAATTCTGCATGGCACTAATCGCTGCTACATCATTCGCCGAGAAGATACCATCTATTTTTTCTGGTAATGCCAATACTTTTTCAGAAAGAGACACTCCGTCTTCTGTCATTAAACGAGAGTTCAAAACAAAATTTTCTCTAAATGGTAATCCATGTTTTTCTAAAGCTGCTTTATAACCTTCTAACCTATTTTTATATACTCTTAAACTATCAGGGCCAGAAAAATGTACTATATGAGTACATCCTTGCGAAATTAAATGTGAGGTTGCGTCAAACCCACCTTTAAAATCATCTAACAACACATTATTAGGACCGGGTAAATCGCAATGTCTATCAAAAATCAATACTGGTGTTCCATGCTTATCTAAGCCTTCTAAATGTTTGTAACTCAATGTTTCCATAGAAATAGACATAATCAAACCATCTACCCTATTTGCAACGAGAGTCTGAACCAAATTTTGTTCTCTTTCAAATTGCTCTAAAGATTGACATATTATAACATTATAACCCTCTTTAAACGCGATTTCTTCAATCCCAGATATAGCTGAAGAAAAAAAATGCCGTGAAATTCTGGGAACAATTACGCCTATATTATTGGTTCTACTTTTTCGCAAATTAGATGCCAAAACATTTCTTTGATACCCCAATTCATTTGCCTTTGCAAGTATCTTCTGCTTTGTCTTTATTGAAACCCGATTACTATTATTCAATGCACGTGAAACGGTAGAACTATCAATCCCCAATGCTTTAGCAATATCATGTATTGTAGTAGAGTTATTTTCCATTAAATATCACACCTTATCTAAAATATAAAAGCAAAAAATACAATCGATTGTATTGTTGCTATATTTTTATTACGTTTGTACTATTATCTGCATTTATTAATTCGCAATATAGCATATGAAAACCATTTACGAAACCCGATACGCTTCTAATCCCGAAACAGTAAAAAAATACGATACTAACCAATTGCGTAATGAATTTTTAATAGACAATTTAATGCAATTAGGTAAAGTAAACCTTACCTATTCTCATTACGATCGTTATATTACCGGCTCGGCTGTTCCTACTGAGCCATTAGAACTAGAAGCAATTGATCCATTAAAAGCGGGGTTCTTTTTAGATAGAAGAGAATTAGGCATCATTAACGTTGGCGGTAATGGTTCTGTTGAAGTAGATGGAGAAATATTTACTTTAGGTCTTAAAGATGCTCTTTATATTGGCATGGGTATTAAATCTGTTGTATTTAAAAGTGATGATCCAAAAAATCCGGCCAAATTTTATTTAAATTCTGCCCCGGCGCATACAAACCACCCTACTAAAAAAGTAGGTCTACAAGATGCCAAAAAGCTAGAATTAGGCTCTTTAGAAACCGCTAACCACAGAACTGTAAATCAAATGATTATAGGTGGCATTGTAACCTCCTGCCAATTACAAATGGGCATGACCGAACTAAAAACTGGAAGTGTTTGGAACACTATGCCTGCACATGTTCATGATCGTAGAATGGAAATTTATTTTTATTTAGATATTCCTGAAGAACAAGCCGTTTGCCATTTTATGGGACAACCACAAGAAACCAGACATATTTGGATGCAAAATCACCAAGCTGTAATTTCTCCACCATGGTCTATTCACTGTGGATCAGGAACCTCTAATTATACATTTATATGGGGTATGGCCGGTGAAAATTTGGATTATACAGATATGGACGTTGCTAAAATAACAGAACTAAGATAACCATGAACATTCCATTATTTAATTATTAAAAATCATGGTCATCACTATTCAAAAAACTATTATAATTATTAGTAGTATATCTTTACTACTTTCTTGTGGTTCTAAAAATAAAGAGAATACCGTATTTGTAGTTAAAAACACACTTGATATTCAGAGGTTTTTTGAAACTGTAACACTTACAAAAGAGTTTCTTAAAACCAACAATATAGATAGTCTAGGGATTAAAGATAATAGTACTGGAGAAATTTTAATGTCCCAATTAATAGACCATGATGGTGATGGCACAAATGATGAAATTATTTTTCAACCAAAAATAGCTGCAAATTCTGAAAAAGAATATCAACTTTTTAAACTAACAGAAATAACAAAACCAGAGGCTATTTGCTATTCTCGCTTTGTTCCTGAACGCACAGATGACTATACTTGGGAAAATAATAAAGTAGCTTTTAGAATTTTTGGACCAACGGCTCAAAAAATGAAAGAAGAAGGTACTCCTGGGGGCACTTTATCTAGTGGTGTAGATGCTTGGCTTAAAAAGGTAGACTATCCAATTATTAACAAATGGTATCAGAAAGAATTACAAACCGAAGGCTCTTATCATGAAGATACTGGCGAAGGTTTAGACAATTTTCATGTAGGTATTAGTCGAGGTGTTGGCGGAATTGCAATTAAAAAAGATACCTCGTATTATTTTTCCAAAAATTACACCAAGTGGAAAACCATTACTACCGGCCCTATTAGAACAAGTTTCTATGTGGAATATGCGAATTGGAATGCCGCAGGAGATTTAATAAAAGAATCTAGAGTTATTAGCCTTGATTATGGTAGTAATTTTTCCAAGTTCGACATCTCTATCGAAGGAACAAATGAAATATCGGCTGGCTTAACACTTCATGAAAAAGATGGTATTGTTAAAGCAAATACAGACGAAGGTTGGATTAGTTATTGGCAACCACACGGAGATTCGGAATTAGGGACTGCTATAATAGCTCCAAAAAAACACATTTCCTCTCTTGAAAAATATGAAACTAATGACATAGATTTAAGTAATGCCTATGCAAACTTAAAAGTAATAAATAATAATGTTACTTACTATGCAGGTTTTGGTTGGAAAGTTAGGGGAGATTACAAGAATCAAATAGAATGGAACGAAAATATAAGTAATTTTTCCAAAAAAATAAATACCCCCTTAACCATAGAATGGCATTAGATTAGGTCTTACTTTTAAAGTACTAATCATTTGTTGCACACTCTAGGCCATTTAGTATACACTTTAAAAAGGAATCTAAATACTTTTGATAATAACCGTTTGTTAATTATCAGGTATGCGTAAAGATTTTCCTATTCTCTGTTATTTATTTCTACTTCATTTTTTTACTCTAGTATGGATAATAAATACTTTTCCTATATCTATTAACCGCTTTAAACTTCAAATAGAAAAAAATATTTCGAAATTCCTTACCAAAGATTCTTTTCATAAAATTACTTAAGAAAAAAAGATAATAAAAACGATAAATTGTATATTAATAAAAAAACGATTTGAGACATTCCCTATATCTTCTTACATCCTTTTTACTTTGCAATATTCTTTCTGGGCAAAACAATATTTATTTTGATCATCTTTCTACTAAAGATGGTTTATCGCAAAATGACATTAACGATATATATCAAGATGAGGAAGGTTTTATGTGGTTTGCCACTCATGATGGTCTAAACAAATATGACGGATATACCTTTACAAATTATGTGCCTCAATCTAATACAAAAGGATCTATTAGCTCCAATTTAGTATACTCGATTACCGGGGACAAAGATGGAAATTTATGGGTAGGAACCACAGGTGGAGGGCTAAATTTTTTCGATAGAAAAAGAGAGAAATTCATCCATTTTAAACATGAAAAAAACAACCCTAATAGTATTGACAGCAATTCTATATCGGATGTTTATATTGATAAAAAAGAACGATTATGGATAAGTTCTAATAAGGGCGTTAGCATGTTAGACCTGAAAAAACCTATAAAAAATCCGGTCTTTCAAAAATTTAATCCAGTTAAAGAACCGAGTATCAGCGGCTGGGATGGCAGCTCCGTTTTATGTCTTTTTGAGGATAATAATGGTCAAATATGGACTGGTGGCATTAATGGCATTTATAAACTTACCAATGATAAAAACAATAATTTATTTTTTAGGTTAGAAAATGAAACTATAGGCATACCGGCAGTTGGTGTTCGGAGTATTAAAGAAGATAAATTTGGTCGTTTAATTATTAGCACTAATATGGGCTTATATTGTCATGGAGGAAAAAACGACTCTGTAAGCGGTGCTAAAAAAATATCAGACGGCTCTTATACCTCCATACAAATAGATAACTATAATAATATTTGGGTGGGTAGCAATTCTGGATTATTATACTTCTCTAGCAACAATGGCTCCAATTACCCAGAAGCAACAGAAACATTTACCTATAACCCCGAAATACCAAACAGTCTAAGTAAAGACATAATAAAATCTCTATATATAGATAAAACAGGTATTATATGGGTAGGTACAAATGGCGGGGGAATAAATAAAATAGATTTAGAACGAAAACAGTTTAGGCACATTAGAAAAACCCTTTCCAATAGTAGTTTAAGTTATGATAAAATACGAGCAATTTTTGAGGATAGTAACAAAAATCTTTGGTTAGGTACAGAAGGAGGAGGATTAAATATGCTAACGCATACTGACAATGACAATTATACTCATTTTAAAAAATTTGATATCAGTGACAAAATATTCTCCCTTGAAGAAATTCAAGAAGGGGATAAAAAAATGCTCTTAATTGGTGCAGAAGGCATCCCTTCTTTATACAAACTAGACATTACCCATCCAGAAAAAATTAAAACAGAGAATGCCATTTTTATTCCAGAAATTAAAAAAAGTGTCTTTACTATAAAAAAGGATAGGCATAATGTTGTTTGGATTGGCACCTATAGTGGAGGGGTATATAGAAGTAAATACGATTCTATTTCTAAGTCTTATGAAATTAAAAGGTTTTCTAGTAACCCATTAAATAAAAAGAGTATTTCTAGTGATATTATTAGAAATATTTATGAGGATAGTAAAGGTTTTTTATGGTTTGGAACAGGAGACGGACTATGTAGGTTAAACTCAAAACAAACGTTAAAAGACAAACCTAAATTTAAAGTTTACAAGAACGACCCTAAAGATAGCACCTCTATTAGTCATAATTATATACTTCCAATTTTAGAAACTAGCAAAGGAGATATATGGATAGGTACTTTTGGTGGCGGATTAAATAAATTTGTAAGAGAAAACAAAGGTGCACCCGAACATTTTATCACTTACGACACCAAACATGGATTACCTAATAATGTGATTAAAGGAATTCTGGAGGATGATGAAGGCCATTTATGGCTTTCTACGAATAAAGGCTTATCCAAATTTAATCCCGAAACCGAAATCTTCACAAACTACGATGAAATAGATGGCTTACAAAACTATGAATTCCAAGAATTAGCTTGTTTAAAAAGAAAAAATGGCGAATTCCTTTTTGGAGGTGTAAATGGGTTTAATACTTTTTATCCGGAAAATATAGAAGTAAATGAAATTCCTGCGGAAACAGTAATCACTAATTTTTTAATCTCAAATAAAAAGATAGGCCCCGGAGAATTATTTAATGGTAGAGTAATCCTAAAAAAAACGATAAACACAACTAAAACAATAGAATTAAAATACAAAGAAAACAGTTTTTCCTTTGAATTTGCAGCATTACATTATGCAGCTCCAAGTAAAAACCAATTTGCATATATGCTCAAGGGTTTCGATGAAGACTGGATAAAAACTAACTCTAACAAACGTTTTGCTAATTATACTAATTTAGAACCTGGAACATATCATTTATTAGTAAAAGCATCAAACAACGATGGTATTTGGGATGTAACTCCATCCGAAATTGAGATTAAAGTTATTCCACCATTTTGGCGAACAAATTGGGCATATCTTCTTTATACAGCCCTCATATTAGGTCTAATTTGGTTGTTTTGGAGATATACTTTTATAAAAACCACAGAAAAGCACCAGCTAGAATTAGAGCATTTAGAAAAAGAACAGTCAGAAGAAATGCAAAGGATAAAGCTTGAATTTTTTACTAACATTTCCCATGAATTCAGAACGCCATTAACTCTTATAAAAGGCCCCTTGGAATATCTTCAAAAAAATGGAGAAAATGTTCCTCAAAAAGCAATACAAGAACAATATACTCTAATGCATAAAAACACCAATTATTTATTAAAATTGGTAAGTCAATTATTAGATTTCAGAAAAATAAACCAGGGAAAAATGCACCTTGTTGTAAGGCAAACCAATGTGGTTTCTTTTATTACGGAATTAGCAGAGCCTTTTCAGTTTCTAGCTCATAAAAAAATGATAGATTTTGTTATTACTTCTTCTCCAAAAGAAATTCAATCTTGGGTAGACCACGATGCTTTAGAAAAAATATGTAACAACCTACTTTCCAATGCATTTAAATTTACTCCAGAAAATGGAAAAATAGAAATAAAAATATTTAAAGAAAAAAACACTTCATTAAAACTAAAGTCTAATGAATGTATTGGCATTAAAGTCATTGATAATGGTAAAGGTATATCTAAAGAAAAAATAGAAAATGTATTCAAAAGATTCTATAGTAATAGAGATGACACTAAATTAAATGCAGAAGGAATGGGTATTGGGTTGTCTTTTACAAAAAACCTAATAGAATTGCATCGCGGTAAAATATCTGTAACGAGCCAACCTGGTATCGGCACAGAATTCACAGTTCACCTTCCGTTAAATTATGAAGCATATCAAAACATTGAAGAAATAAGTCGTAAAGAAGTTACCGATAGCGACTTCCTTATTCGTTCTTCAGAAACAGAATCCTTTGCCATTAGTATCAATGATGAAATATTAGACAAAAACTTGTCTAACTCTAGATCAAAACTACCTATACTTTTAGTAGTAGATGACAATAAAGATATTCGTTTATTCATTAAACAAGCCCTGTCGGATAAATTTACCATTTATGAAGCTGAAAATGGAGAACAAGGGCTAGATTACGCATTAAAACTGATGCCAAATATTATTCTAAGTGATGTTGTAATGCCAATAATGGATGGTATAACTTTATGCAAGAACATTAAAGAAAAAGAAGAAACGAGCCATATTCCTGTTATTCTACTTACGGCTAAATCTTCGGAAGAAAGCAAATTAAACGGCTTAGAATCTGGGGCAGATGACTATTTAACAAAACCGTTTAATCTTGAGTTATTAAAAGTTAAATTAAACAACACCATTGCCAGAAGAGATGTTCTTCGCAAAAGATTTAATAGAAATATTAAAATACAACCAAAAGAAATAACTGTTACCTCTGTAGATGAAAATTTCCTTAATCAAGCAATAGAAATTGTAGAGAAACACATGATGAATAGCGATTTTAATGTAGAGATGCTAGTTAAAGAAATGGGCTTAAGCAGAAGTAATTTATACTTAAAATTTAAAGAATTAACTGGATTATCGTCAAGTGAATTCATAAGAAACATTAGACTAAAAAGAGCTGTACAACTTTTTGAAAAAAGTGATTTATCCGTAAAAGAGATAATGTATATGACCGGATTTAATACTGCTTCCTATTTCTCTAAATGCTTCAAAAAACAGTTTGGAGTAATACCAAGTGAATATGTAAATAGTATCAAAAACAATAAAGCATCTAGCTCATAAAATATGAAAATATTGAACAAATTAAATCTATTTATAGTTTTTTTGATATTTACAGGAAGTTGTAAAGAATCTTCAAAAAAAGAACCAACACCCGAAAAGAGTCCAAACATTATTGTTATTGTAACCGATGACCAAGGTTATGGAGATATTGGTTGTCATGGAAACGCTGTAATAAAAACTCCTAATCTAGATAATTTTGCCTCTCAATCTTTAGAACTTACTAATTTTCATGTAGGTACTACCTGCGCTCCAACTAGAGCTGGGTTAATGACAGGAAGAAATGCTAATAGAAATAATGCATGGCATACTATTTCTGGTTGTTCCATTTTATTAGAAGACGAAGAAACTATTGCTGAAGTTTTTAAAAAAAATCAGTATGAAACTGCCATGTTTGGCAAATGGCATTTGGGGGATAATTACCCTTTTAGACCAGAAGACAGAGGTTTTAAAACTACTTTTAATTTAATGGGAGGTGGCATAAACCAAACTCCAGACTATTGGAACAACACTTATTTTGAAGACACATATTATAGAAATAGTAAACCCGAAAAAGTAAAAGGTTACTGTACCGATGTTTGGTTTAACGAAGCCATAGAATATATTGACAAGTCTAAAGAAAAACCATTCTTTATGTACTTAGCTTTAAATGCTGCCCATAGCCCTTTTAATGTTCCAGAAAAATACGCAGAAATGTATTCCGATGCTCCATTATCGGATATTCAAAAGCGTTTTTATGGCATGATAACGAACATTGACGAAAATTTTGGGAAATTAGTGGCGCACTTAAAAAAAGAAGGGGTTTACGATAATACAATATTAGTATTTACAACAGATAACGGAACCGCTGCAGGAATAACAAAAGGAAAGAACAAGGAACCAAATACTGGCTATAATGCCGGATTAAAAGGAACCAAAGCGAGTCATTACGATGGTGGACACAGAGTCCCATTTTTTATTAGCTGGCCTAATGGAAATATTTTACAGGGAGAAAAAATAAATGACTTAGCAGCACATGTTGATATGCTACCTACATTAACCGAAATGGCGGGAATTTCTTTTAATGAAAAGAAACCTTTAGACGGTACTAGTATTGCTGGGTTATTAACAGGTAAAGAAAAAGCTATAGATAGAATGCTGGTGGTGGATACGCAAAGAAATCAGTTACCCGAAAAAGGCAGAAACAGTTGTGTTATGTCCACAGAATGGAGGTTAGTAAACGGAAAAGAATTATACAACACCATAAAAGACCCTGGACAAAAGGAAGATATTTCTAACGCTCATCCCGAAAAAGTAAAAGAAATGCAAGCATTTTATGACAAATGGTGGAAAACTATAGTCCCAGATGTTCGCTATGCCGAAATACCTTTAGGAGATAAAGCTGCAAACCCTGTTTTAATTACAGTGCATGACATGCATACAAAAGACCCTATTCCTTGGAACCAAGTGCAAATTCGTGAAGCCAAATTCTTTCCAAAAGGATACTACAGCGTAAACATTAAAGCATCGGGCAAATACAGAATAAAAATGTTTCGATATCCACCTGAGTCCGGTTTAGCTCTAAATGCTACAACACCGGCTATTGATGGAGGAACCTATACAACCACTTTGCCTAAAGGAACCATTATAAATCCTATAAAAGCAAGAATTAGTATAGGAAAAACCACCTTAAATAAAGATGTGGACCCTACACAACCTTCTGTTGTTTTAGAAGGTAAATTCACCATAGGAAGCAATAAGCTAGAAAGCTATTTTATAGACGAAAAAGGAAAGGAAATTTCCGCATACTATACACTTATTGAAAAAATATAACCCAAGACTAAGAGCTCATTAATTATGAAAAAAGTACTATTATTCTTAACTATCGCCATTTTATTTAGTTGTAAAAAAGAGCAAAAAAAAATAGAGAAAACAAAACCAAACGTCGTTTTTATTTTTGCGGATGACATGACATATTCGGCCCTAAATTCTCTAGGGAATACCGAAATAAAAACTCCAAATTTAGATCGTTTAGTTACCCAAGGAACCACATTTACACATGCTTATAACATGGGTGCATGGAATGGTGCTGTATGTGCGGCATCCAGAGCTATGTTAATTTCTGGTCGTAGTGTATGGAACGTAAATGATTTTAGACAAGGCTGGCTAAAAAACAAAGATATAGACAAGACTTGGGGAAAACTTATGGAACGTAATGGATACGACACCTACATGACAGGGAAATGGCACGTAGACGCAAAAGCTGATAGTGTTTTTCAAAATGTAGTACACATAAGACCGGGAATGCCTGGAGACGCATGGGATCACGACAAAATGGTACAGAAGTTCAAAAACATAAAAGGGAAAAATATAAATCCAGATAGTTTTATGCCTACAGGTTACAACCGACCTTTAAGTAAAAAAGATTCTTCCTGGTCACCAACAGATAAAAAATATGGAGGCTTCTGGGAAGGTGGTAAACATTGGAGCGAGGTTTTAAAAGACGATGCAATCTCTTTTATTAATCAGGCAGAGAAAAAAGACAAGCCTTTTTTTATGTATTTAGCATTTAATGCGCCACATGACCCAAGACAGGCTCCTCAAGAATTTATAGACATGTATCCATTAGAGAATATAAGTCTACCTAAAAGCTGGGTGCCAGAATATCCTTTTAAGGATAGTATTGGTTGCGGAAGAAGCCTTAGAGATGAGGCACTAGCTCCTTTCCCAAGAACGGAATATGCTACGAAAAAACACATTCAAGAATATTATGCCCTTATTACACATTTAGATGTACAAATTGGCCAAATCTTAGACCGCCTAAAAGCTACAGAAAAAATGGATAATACCTATATTATTTTCACTGCAGATCACGGTTTGGCAGCTGGCAGACATGGTTTAATAGGAAAACAATCGCAGTTCGACCATAGTATTAGAGCACCTTTCATGATAGTTGGCCCGGATATCCCAGAAGGAAAGAAGGTAGATGCAGACATATACCTTCAAGATGCAATGGCTACTAGTCTAGAAATAGCTGGTGTTAAAAAACCGGAATACGTATATTTTAAAAGTATTATGGACTTAGCAACTGGCAAAGAAACCAAAAGCAACTATAAAGCTATTTACAATGGGTATGTAGATTTACAACGTATGATTCGTAAGGATGGCTATAAACTTCTTCTCTACCCGAAATTAAAAAAAGTGCTTCTTTTTGATTTAAACAAAGATCCTGAAGAAATGAATGACTTGGCCTCTAAAGAAGAATACCAACCAAAAATTGCCTCCCTATACAAAGACCTTGTAGCCATGCAAAAAGAACTTAATGATCCATTAGATTTAAGCGAATTCTACTCTATAGAATAAAATGATTCTCCTAATAAAAAGAGTTGCCTTATTTTTAAGTATTGCTGCTCTAAGTTGTAATTCCGAAATAAAACCTTCTAAGAAAAAAACTTTTGAGGAAGATTTAGCTTTTATTAATACGTACGCAACTCCTATAGTGCTAACCAAGGGCAATGCCAAAATAATGGTTATCCCTGAATATGAAGCCAGAGTATTAACTAGCACAACTAATGGAGATAAAGGATATAGCAATGGATACCTGAATTATAAAAAAATACAGGAAAACAAAATTGAACAAGGAGGAAATGCTTATGGAGGGGAAGACCGTTTATGGCTAGCCCCTTTAGGAAGTAAATACACACTATTTTATGGTCAAAAAAAAATGGAAGAGGAAAACTGGTATGTCCCTAAGGCTTTTGACTCGGAACTTTATACCCTTAAAACTAAAACAAAATCCAGTGTACATTTTTATAAAAAAACAACGGTAACAAACAATATAGGAAGTCAATTTAAAATTAATATTGACAGAAGTATTTTTATTTACTCCAAAAAAGAAATAGAATCCGAATTAAATTTAAAAATACACAAAGACCTTCATTATGTAGGTTTTGGTTCGATAAATAAAATCACAAATATTGGAGAAAACTGGAGCGAAAAAAATGGAATTATTACACCGTGGATTCTGGGGATGTTTAACGGATGTCAAGAATCTACAAGTATTTTTCCGTACAAAGAATCTAACACTACTCCTTTACAACTTTCCACATATTTAAACCCACTTAATAAAGACAGATTAATTAAGAAAAAGTACGCTCTATTATATAGAACAGACGGCGCTTATCGAAGTAAAATTGGCATTAAACCGGAAAATACCATTCCTATAATTGGCAATTATAATTCAAAAAGTAAAATTTTAACCGTTATCACTTTTTCTTTTAATAAAGATGGAAAATTTTTAAGTTCGGATGACCGAGATAAAAAAAATGAATTATGGAGAGGAGATGTTGTGAATTCATATAATAACGGTCTAAATACAGAAGGAGCACCTTCTTTTTTTGAATTAGAAAGCGCATCAGAAGCTAAGATTCTTAAAAAAAACGAATCTATAGTTCACCGCCATAAGACCTTTCATTTTTCAGGAGATGAAAAAGCGTTAAATAATCTTTGTATAAAACTATTTCATTACAATCTAAAAGAATGCTCATTTTAATTCATTCCCAATTGTTCATTTCTAAATTCCGTTGGAGTCCTATTTACATTTTTTTTAAAAATTCTTGAAAAATACGCGGCATTTTCAAATCCCACTTTTTGTCCAATTTCTCGTAAAGAATAATTGGTTGTTAATAAAAGTAATTGAGCTCTTTCTAATCGTTTTAACTCTATATACTTACTCGGTCGCATATTAAACTTCTCCATAAATCTTTTAGAAAAGTAATCCTTGCTTAAATTAGAGAAAGTAGCAAGACTTTTTACCGTAAGTTCTTTATGCAGATTTTTAGATATATAAATCACCACATTATTCATACCTTTTTCATTAACTAATAATTTATCCCCTAAAATAAATTTAGAAAACAAAATTTTAAGAAGCCCCTGAGTTTCTACGTAAAAATTTGAAATTAATGCCTCGTTTTTTTCATTATAGTATAACAAAGAAGACTCATTATCGTACGTCTCGGGATTATTATTTATTAATGTTCTATCCGGATTAATCTCTAACAACCGTCTAAAACAATAGCTATCTAACTTCGTTGTCTTAACGGCATACCTAAAGTTCATTAAATTGTAAATAGATAAACCAATACCTACTTCTTCTAAAAAACTAATATAATATTGCTCGTGTTTTAAGTTACAAGTATACCTACTATACGTATTACTGGGTATTAAATACATAAACCCAGGTTTTAAGGTAAATTTTTGATTATTATGGTACACGTAAGCACTTCCAGAGGTAATTAAATACATTCTTGCAAATGGGCTAATAACATTATCGTAATCCCAATCCGTATCTAATTTTGCGTGGCCTATATTTAACAAGCTAAATTTTAACGATTTTAAATATTCCTGCATGTCTACTATTTACTAAATGAGTTTTATTTACTTAACTGTTGCTTTCTAAAGTTAGCAGGAGTGTTACCCGTTATTTTTTTAAAAGTTCTAGAAAAATAAGACATATTACCAAGACCAACTTTTTCAGATATTTCCTTTAAAGAATCTTGCGTCGTTAGTAATAGAAACTGGGCTCTTTCTACCCTTCGTAATTGAATATAACTATTAGGTCTAACTCCAAATTTTTCCTTAAATATTCTTGAAAAATAATCTACATTAAGATTACAATATTTTGCCAATTCTGTAATACTAATTTTTTCTTGCAAATTATCCGCAATATAAGACAGTACTTTTTCTATAGAAACAGAGCCGGTATCTTCGGATAAAACCAAAGAACCGTGCTCCATAAACTTAGAAAAAAGAATTGTTAAAATACCCGTAGTTTCTAAAAGTAAATCCGCAGATAATTGGTTATTCTCTATATTAAAGCCCAGCATGGTAGCTTCATTGTGAATATAAGCATCTGGATCGCTATTTAAAACTTCCCTATTAGGATTAATTACCAATAAGCGTTTAAACAATTCTATATCTGCCTCCGAAGCCTTAATTTCATATTTAAAACGTTTTAAATTATAAACAGATAAACCATGTTGCACTTCTTCAAAAAAGCCAACATAGTACTGTTCATGATAGTTGTCGCATTTATATCTATTATAAACATAACTTGGTATAAGATATATATAACCTGGTTTCAAATAAAATTTTATGTTCGAATGATAAACATCCGCAGTCCCTTTTGTCACATAAAACATTCTAGTAAAAGGGCTAATAACCCGATCATAATCCCACTTATTATCCAATTTAGCATAGCCAGCATGTAATAAATTCAGCTTAAGTGTTTGTAATAATTCAATCATAAAAACCTTATTTTGAATACTTATAAACTATAATATAGCTTCAAAAATAACCATCTAAGTCGGAAATGTACATAATTAAGACTGATTTAAGCATGAATTATCATTTATTTAAAAATAATTTTGCTTTAATGTATGATAAATGTCATTTTATGGTAAATTTTAAAAGAGTCTTTTTTATAATCGCTGTAATTTTCGCATCGTGTGGTGGGCCCGAATTACCAGAATCTGTAGCTATTGCTTATGATTCTCTGCCTAAAGAAGTAGATTTTAATCAACATGTAAAACCTATATTATCTGATAAATGCTATTTATGCCATGGGCCAGATAAAGCAAATATAAAAGCAGGTTTACAATTACATTCTGCCGAAACTGCATATAAAGAGCTGCCAGAATCTCCTGGAAAATTTGCTATTACCCCTGGAAATTTAAACAAAAGTGAATTTTTTCATCGGATAATGACTGATGATCCTAAAATAATCATGCCCGAGCCTGGGTCCCATTTAACCCTTACAGATTATGAAAAAGCAGTATTAGTTAAATGGATTGAAGATGGGGCGGAATACAAAGATCACTGGGCCTTTTTAAAACCAAAAAAACATTCAGCTCCCATTGTTAAGGAAGACCAACACACAAACAATCCAATAGACAATTTTGTAGTAGCGCAACTAGAACAAAAGAATTTATCTCCTTCTAAAAAAGCAAATAAAGAAATTTTACTACGTCGTGCTTCTTTCGACTTAACAGGTTTACCTCCAACAATTGAGGAAATAGATGCCTTTTTAAAAGACAACTCTCCTAATGCTTTTGAAAAACAAATAGACCGTCTTTTAGCCTCTCCCCATTATGGAGAACAAATGACATTAGATTGGATGGATGTTTCCCGCTATGCAGATACACATGGGTATAGTAATGATAGGTACCGAGATACTTCTCCTTGGAGAGATTGGGTAATTAAAGCTTTTAATGAAAACATGTCTTACGACCAATTTATTACTTGGCAATTGGCTGGCGACATGTTTAAAAACCCAACCAAAGAACAAAAATTAGCAACTACATTCAATAGACTACATCCGCAAAATTTAGAAGGCGGAATTATCGACGAAGAATTTAGGTCTGAATACGTGGCAGACAGGACTGCTACTGTTAGCCAAGGAATGTTAGGTTTATCTTATGCCTGTGCTAAATGCCATGATCATAAATACGACCCTATCTCTCAAAAAAATTATTACGAAATGTATAGTTTTTTTAATAACGTGGATGAGACTGGTTTAATTCCTTGGGATCTAGCTACTCCCGTACCCGCAATGTTATTACCTACAGAGGAACAGGAAAAAGTTGTTGCTTATTTAGAGAAAATCGTAGAGGATACGGAAGAAAGGTTAAACACAACAACCAAGAGTGAAAGTAAGAAGGCACACCAATGGTTAGCAAATAACGCTCACCAAAAAATCGCTCTAAAAACAAAGCCAAAAGGCCTAATAGCTGCATTTAATTTTGACAACGAAAAACTTGTTAACGCCGTTGGAGGGAATGGAAAAAACAATATTAGAATGCGTCAGGAATTTGTCGATAATGAGAAAGCTATATACAAAAAGGGAGCTAACGGAAAAGGTCTTTTCATGAATGGCGATACTTGGTTAGAATTAGATAAAATAGGAATTTACAAGCGTAACGAACCATTTAGTATTTCTATAAAAGTTTTTATTCCGGAGGACTTAGAAGAAGGTGTTATTTTTCATAAAATGAATAGCCCAGAGTTACATAGTTTTAGAGGATACCACTTAAAAATAAAAAACAACAAATTAGAAGCTTTATTGGCCCATGTGTACCCCGATAATGCAATTGTAGTACAATCTTTAAATGAAATCCCTAAAGAAAAATGGGTACAAGTAACCATGACTTATAATGGTTCTAGTAAAGCAAAAGGCGTTTCCATATACGTAGATGACGAAAAACAAGAAACTAAAACAGTTTTTGATAATTTATATAAAGACATCATTTTTAATGGTCTTAGATTATATGGTCCTTCCAGTCCTCGTCTTGAACCAGGTTTACGAATAGGAGCCGTTTGGCGTGGCAAAGGGATTGGGAATTCTATCGTAGATGACTTGTTAGTATTCGATAAAGAAATAAGCGCTATTGAAGTAATGCAAATAAGTGATTCAGAAACACTTAAGAAAATTATTTCCACGCCTTTTAACACTTTAACAAAAAAAGAAAAACAACTTTTAACTGAATACTATTTAAGTAACAACTCTTCCTCCTATAAAACAGTACTGAAAGAATTAGAGGCTAAAAGAAAAGTGCTAGTAGACAGTATTGAGCCCATAAAGCAAATTATGGTTATGAAGGAGGCTAAAACCCCTAGACAAGCTTATATTTTAGATAGAGGAAATTACGATTCTCCTACTGATTCTGTATTCTCTAATGTACCTGAAAAAATATTTCCAATGCCTGACGGAGCTCCAAAAAACAGACTCGGCCTTGCTAAATGGATAACACACAAAGACAACCCACTAACGGCAAGAGTTACGGTAAATAGGTATTGGCAAAATTTATTTGGCCGAGGATTAGTAAAAACATCAGAAGATTTTGGCAACCAAGGAGAGTTACCTAGCCATCCCAAACTATTAGATTGGTTAGCTGTAACCTTTATAGAATCTGGATGGGATGTAAAGGCTCTACATAAAACAATAATGATGTCTAACACATACCAGCAAAGTTCTATAATTAGTGAAGAACTATTAGCCGTAGATGCTGA
Source organism: uncultured Maribacter sp. (assembly GCF_947496775.1). GTDB lineage: Bacteria > Bacteroidota > Bacteroidia > Flavobacteriales > Flavobacteriaceae > Maribacter_B. Next base: position 701,575 of record NZ_CANMDU010000001.1, read on the forward strand.
AAACAAATGGTTAGCAAGAGGGCCTTCTAACAGATTAACTGGAGAAATGCTAAGAGATAATGCTTTGTTTGCATCTGGTTTATTAAACAAAGAAATCGGAGGGGAAAGTGTAAAACCATACCAACCAGAAGGTTTATGGAAAGTAAATGGAGACACTTATGTACAAGACGGAGAAGAAGGTTTGTATAGGAGAAGCATATACACTATTTGGAAACGTACGGTACCTAATCCTACTATTTCTATTTTTGATACTCCCACACGAGATTTATGCTCTAGTCGTAGACAAAAAACCAACACTCCTTTACAAGCCTTAGTTATTTTAAATGACCCAACGTATATAGAGGCTTCTAGGGTACTGGGAAAACAAATTTCAGAAGCCGATAATTTAAAAAATGGTATCACTAGTGCTTTTAAAAAACTAACTGGTAGAAGTATTTCTGATCAAGAATTAAAAGTCTTAACAGAATTACAAAAGAAGGAATACGAAAAATTCAACAGTAATAAAGAGAAAGCCATAGGCTGGTTACAAACAGGAGCTTTTAAGTTATCTAAAACGGACAATAAAGCATTAATAGCGGCAAATGCTGTAGTAGCAAGTACAATCATGAATGCAGATGCTAGCATCACTAAAAGATAAATTGTAATCTTCTAAATTCAAAAAATTATGTGTAACGATCATCACCATAAAAAGTTAACATCTAACAATAGAGATTTACAAAATATTGAAAAACAACTCGATAGAAGGCATTTTTTAAAAAAGACATCTTTAGGCTTAGGAGCAATCGCTTTAAGTAGTCTATTAGGCTCTGAAAAATTACTTGCCAATATAGGACAGGAAAGTGCCCAAAAAGAAATATTAAAAAACTATAACAAAAATAGGTTAGGCTTACCTCATCACCTACCTAAAGCAAAAAGAATTATATATCTGTTCCAAAGTGGAGGACCATCCCAACTCGATTTGTTTGACTATAAACCTAAACTAACAGATATGTTTGGCAAAGAATTACCCGAATCTATTATTGGCGGTCAAAGACTTACAGGGATGAGTGGTAGCCAAAGCACCTTACCTGTTGCCCCTTCTTCTTTTACCTTTAAGCAATACGGAGAATCTAGAGCATGGGTTAGTGATGCCATGCCATATTTATCTGAAGTCGTAGATGATTTGTGTTTTGTAAAAGGAATGCAAACTGACCAAATAAACCATACACCTGCAATTACCTTTATGCAAACAGGGAACCAATTACCAGGAAGACCGTCTATAGGTTCTTGGTTAAGTTATGGCTTAGGTTCTGATAATGAAAACTTACCAACCTTTATTACTTTGGTTTCTAAAAACGGGAAAGGACAACCTTTAAAGGCAAGTTTGTGGGGTAATGGTTTTTTACCAACAGAACATCAAGGCGTACAATTTAGATCCGGTAAAGACCCTGTTTTATATTTAAGTGATCCTGAAAATTATGATGGCCAAGACAGAAGGCATATGCTAGATTATTTAAGTCATTTAAATGATTTACAAAAAGATGCATATGGCGACCCAGAGATTCAGGCTCGTATGCGTCAGTATGAAATGGCCTTTAAAATGCAAACGTCAGTTCCCGAGGTTACCGATTTATCAGATGAACCGGAACATATTTTTGAAATGTATGGAAAAGATAGTAAAGACCCTGGAACATATGCTGCCAATTGCTTAATGGCAAGAAAACTTCTAGAAAAAGGTGTAAAATTTGTGCAACTATATCACCAAGGTTGGGACCAACATAATTATTGTCCCGGAGGTGTAAAAAATCAATCTCAAAAAACGGATCAAGGAACCGCTGCTTTAATTAAAGATTTAAAACAGCGCGGCATGCTAGACGATACGTTAGTTATTTGGGGAGGAGAGTTTGGTCGTACAGTATATTCTCAAGGACAATTAACTAAGGCAAACTATGGTAGAGACCACCACCCGAAAGCATTTACTATGTGGATGGCAGGAGCTGGTGTTAAACCAGGTTTTTCTTATGGCGAAACAGATGATTTTAGTTATAATGTTGTAAAAGACCCTGTTCATGTACATGATTTTCATGCTACTTTATTACATTTAACAGGTATTGACCATGAACGCCTTACGTTTAAACACCAAGGAAGACGCTATAGACTAACCGATGTTCATGGTAACGTTGTAAAAGATTTATTAACCTAAGTATTAAACTAGATTAGAACTATGTCTACAAGAAGAAATTTTATTAAAAAAACAAGTTTAGCAAGTGCAGCTTTAGCCACATCTTCTTCAGCTTTTGGAGCCACCATTATTACAAAAAAAGATAGTGTAAACCATTTGCTAAATGAAACAAATACTATTCTTGGGCATGGTGATTATAAATATAAACTAACCAAAAATTGGGCACAAATAAGCTCCACAAGAATTCCATTGCTTAATTGCCATGAAATGGTGATGGATAGTAAAGGACGCTTAATCATGATTGGAGACCATCCACAAAATAATATCTTGATTTTTGATAAATCTGGTAAGCTATTAGACTATTGGGGAACTGCCTACCAAGGTGGGCACGGGTTAACAATTCATGATGAAGGAGGAGAAGATATGCTGTATATCGCAGATTCTGGCTGGGCATTAGGAAAAAATAACAAAATGGTGAAGCACAACGGTCGTATTGCTAAAACTACGGTTGACGGAAAAGTTATTTTTGATATTGGCCACCCACAAACCATTGGAGTGTACAAACCAGGAGAAGATTTTTGCCCAACCGAAACCGCTATTGGACCCAATGGAGATATTTATGTGGCCGACGGTTATGGGCAAAGCAGAATAATACAATACGATTTAAATGGGAGGTATATTCGTCATTGGGGAGGTAGCGATAATCCAGACCCAAATTATAGATTAATGAGTGCGCATGGTGTAGCAATAGATTATAGAGAAAAAGGTAACCCAATGGTAGTTTGCACATCACGTTCGGAGCAATGTTTCAAATATTTCACTTTAGATGGCAAGTATATTAAGACAATAAAAATGCCCAACATGCAAGTATGTAGAGCGGTGTTTGATGATAAAAACTTATATGCCGGAGTTTGTTGGTCGCAACCAAAAGTTGGAAAAACAAATTGGAGGGATCATACCGGTTTTGTAACCATTTTAGAAGGAGATAAAGTTGTATCTAATCCTGGAGGCACAGAACCTATTTATAAAGACGGAGAGCTTCAAAAGTCTTTTCAAATAGACGAAAAACCCATATTACATGGTCATGATGTATGCATTGATGAAGACAAAAATATATATGTATGTCAGTGGAATGCTAGTCATTCTGCTCCATACAAATTAGAGCGCGTTTAGAAATTATTTACAGTTTATTTTATGAATCAAGCACCAGATTTTGTTTTATTTCTAGGAAGGTTTCACCCATTAGTGGTTCACTTACCTATTGGCTTTCTATTTTTCGCTTTCCTTCTGGAGTTATTTAGCAAATGGAAGAAAAATAATGCTCTACTAGCCGGCATACCATTGGCTCTTTTAATGGGCACAATTACTGCTGCAATATCCTGTATTTTAGGTTATATGCTATCCCTAAGTGGAGATTATGAAGAAAGCGCTGTGGATAGTCACTTCTGGTTTGGAATAGCGACTACAATTGTAGCTAGTATAGCTTGGCTTATAAGAATCGATAAAATTAAACTTCCAAAAGCAAAAAGCTTTAGAGCTAACATTGCTACTCTTACACTGCTAGTAATATTACTAAGCGTTACTGGTCATTACGGTGGAAATTTAACACACGGAAGTGATTATCTTATTAAATACCTACCTTTTGGAAAATCAGAAAAAAAAGAACTTGTTCCTGTTTCTAAAGTAGAAGATGCCGTTGTTTACGATTATCTAGTAGAACCCATTCTAGAAAATAAGTGTACCAGTTGCCACAACTCTAGCAAGAAAAAAGGTGGATTATCCTTAACAGATAGCATATCTATTGTCAAAGGAGGAAAAAATGGGGATGCTTTAATACCTGGCAATTCAGTAAAATCAGAGATGATTAAAAGAGTACTTCTTGACCCTCACAATGAGGACTTTATGCCTCCAGAAGGCAAAACACCATTAACAGAAGAGGAAATAGCAATTTTAATCTATTGGATAGATAATGCTAATGCAGATTATTCATCTAAAATATCTTCCGTAGAAACACCTGAAAACATTTCTCACTTAGCATCTAATTTTCTAGGATTACCCATCGAAGGTCAAAAAGGGACAGTCCAATTACCAGAAGTAGGTGCCATTAAAGAAGAGGTAATCAACTTTATCCTCTCAGAAGGTTTTACAATAAGAGAATTAGTGTTCGAATCTAATTTATTTGAGGTTGTTCTTCCGTCTAAAACATTAAAAAACAATACTCCAGAAGAAATAAATAAGAAGCTAGCAGCTCTGGCCAAAATAAAAGATAATATTCTGTGGTTTTATGCTGAAGATAACGGAATAACAGACACTCATTTAAATACTATATCTGAATTTAAAAACTTGCAAAAGCTAAATTTAAACAACAACGATATCACGGACCAAGGTATTACTTCTTTAGAAAAACTTACTAGTTTAAACAGTCTTAATATTTATGGCACCAAAGTTTCCAAAAATTCTTTAAATTCTTTCTTAAAAATGCAAAATTTAGAAAAAGTTTATGCGTGGAAGACGGCCATAAAAACAGAAGATTTAGCAATGTACATGGGTAAAGAAAATGTTCCGCATGTTAGTTTAGGTAATTAATATGTAACACAAGTTTAGTTTTTACCAGGTTCAAAATAAAAGGATGGTTTTCTCTTTTAACCATATGTGGTATCTAAAAGAACAAAATCTTCGAATTTAAATTAAGATATTAAGTAATTTTACTTTACTTATTAATTTTATATAACACTAAAACTCTTCCTATGTTAGTTCTTTGTAAAAGACTGCTTGTATTAGCTATTTACGCCCTTCTTTTAGTATTATTTTCTTGTTCAGAAAGAGAAGAAAAAATTACCAAAAAACCAAATATCATTTACATAATGGCAGATGACCATACCACACAAGGTTTTGGCATTTACGGAAGTCGTTTAGCTAATTTAAACCCTACTCCTACTTTAGACAAAATTGCTAATGAAGGTATTATTTTTGAAAATTGTTATGTAAACAACGCTATATGTGTACCTAGTAGAGCTGCGATTCTTTCTGGCCAACGCGCTCAAACCAATGGCGTTTTAGATTTAGAAGGTATTCTCCCAATAGCAAAACAATATTTACCACAAGAAATGAAAAAGCTTGGTTACCAAACCGCTATTGTTGGTAAATGGCATTTACATGAAGAACCTGCTTCTTTTGACTACTATCAAGTATTACCTGTACAAGGCAAATACTTTAATCCAGAATTTAGAATTCAAGGAGACAAACCATGGCCAAATAATGTTATTAAAACAGAAGGACATTCTTCTGATATGGTTACAGACATAAGTTTAGATTGGCTAAAAAACAAAAGAGACCCTAACAAACCTTTCTTCTTAATGCATCATTTTAAAGCGCCGCATGATGATTTTGAATATGCTCCAAGATATGAAGATTACTTAGCAGATACTTTTATTCCAGAACCAGAAAGTTTGTATGATAATAAAAACAATGGCTCTATTGCTACAAGAGGAAAAAACGATTCTTTAACACGTATTATTGGATCTTCTGTTTCCCATAGAAATTTAATACGTAACCAAGCTCATAATATTTATTGGAATGATACTACTTTACATAGAAAGTACGGAAACGCAAGAGATATAAAGCCAGAACAGCATGTAAAATTTGAGCTCACCCCTGATGAAAAAACATATACTAGCAAAGTATACCAAGATTATCTTAAAAAATATCTTCGTTGTGTAAAAGGTGTAGATGATAATGTAAAAAGATTAATAGATTACCTAGAAAAAGAAAACCTTTTAGAGGAAACAATTATTGTTTATACTGGTGATCAAGGGTTTATGCTTGGTGAACATGATTATATTGATAAAAGATGGATGTATGATGAAGCCATGCGCATGCCATTCTTTGTTCGTTACCCAAAAACCATTGCTAGTGGAACAAGAACTGATGCTATTATAAATAATACAGACTTTGCCCCTACAATGATAGAACTAGCTGGCGGTAAGACTCCAGATTATATGCAAGGAAAAAGCTTTAAATCTATTTTAGAAACAGGAAAAGAACCTGCAGATTGGCAAAAATCTACATACTACAGGTATTGGATGCACTTAGCTCACAGACATCAAAACCCTGCGCATTTTGGTGTAAGAACTAAAGATTATAAACTTATTTTCTTTTATGGAAAATATTGGGTAGATACAGACAATCCAGATGCAGAATACAACAAAAAAAGTTGGGGTAATGATTATGCAAATCATACTCCTGCTGCATGGGAATTTTATGATTTAAAGAAAGATCCTAAAGAAATGAATAATGCATATAACGATCCTGCCAATAAAGAAATCATTGCAGAATTAAAAAAAGAACTACTAAAGCTACGTAAGGATTTAAATGAAACAGATGCTAACTACCCTCACATACAAAAAGTCATAGATGCGCATTGGAATGATTAAGTAATAATTTGATATCCTAAAAATGAAAAACAACCTATTTGCCCTAACTCTAATTTTTAGCACATTATGTAATTATGCGCAACAAAAAAATGATTGGGAAAACCCAACGGTTAATCAAATAAATAAATTACCTGCAAGAGCTACTTTTTATACGTACAACAATGCCGCTAACGCTATCGCAAATGTTCGTGAAAAATCTAGCAATTATAAGTCATTAAATGGGGATTGGAAATTTCATTGGGTGGCAAAACCTGCTGAAGCATCAACCTCTTTCCAAAAAAAGGATTTTAATTCTAGTGAATGGAAAACTATTACCGTTCCTTCTAATTGGGAAATGAAAGGATACGGAACTCCAATTTACACAAACTCTACTTATCCCTTTTTTAGTGATTTTCCCAATATTAACCATAATGACAATCCTGTAGGGCATTATATAAAATCATTTACCATACATGATGCTTGGAAAGAAAAAGATGTGATTCTCCATTTTGGAGGTGTTTCTTCTGCTTTTTATGTTTGGGTTAATGGTACTTTCATTGGTTATAGTGAAGATACTCGTTTACCTTCAGAATTTAATATTAGTAAGCATCTAATATCAGGAGAAAACAAAATTGCGGTCAAAGTATTTAGATGGTCAGACGGGAGTTATTTAGAAGCGCAAGACCATTGGAGAATGAGCGGAATTGAAAGAGAAGTATATTTAGAAGCTCTCCCAAAAGTAAGGCTATCAGACTTTACAGTTCGTACAGACCTAGATGAGGAATACAATAATGCCTTATTACAAATAAGACCAGAATTTATAGCAAACATAGAAGATAAGTATTTAAAAAAAGTAGGCCATTTTGGAACCGCTCCTTTAAAAACAAAAGTGGATAATTGGACATTAACAACGCAATTATTAGATGCTAATGAAAATGCTATTGGGGAAAGTAATACCATAAAACTTGGCGACTATTTTGGAGAAGTTTATCCGCAAAGAGATAATGTTTACTTTGGATTAATAGAAACCGAAATTAAGTCTCCAAGAAAATGGTCATCAGATGATCCATATTTATATATACTTTTATTTTCATTAAAAGATGAAGAGGGGAACAATGTACAATACACTAGTACCAAAGTAGGATTTAGAGAAACTGAATTTGACGAACGCGGAAGGTTTTTAGTAAACGGAAACCCTGTTAAAATGATTGGTGTTAATCGTCATGATCATAATCAAAAAAACGGGAAAGTAGTTTCTAGAGAAGATATGGAAACTGATGTTAAATTAATGAAGCAATTTAATTTCAATGCCGTAAGAACATCACACTACCCTAATGATCCATATTTCTACGATTTATGTGATACATATGGTCTATATGTTATGGATGAAGCTAACCTTGAAACCCATGGCGTTCGTGGGCAACTTTCTAATGTTCCAGAATGGGGAAGCGCTTACTTAGAAAGAGCTATTAGAATGGTAGAACGTGATAAAAACCACCCTAGTATCATAATGTGGTCCTTAGGAAATGAATCTGGAACAGGGCCTAACCATGCCGCAATGGCAGGATGGATTAAAGATTTTGACCCAACGCGTTACATACATTATGAAGGAGCACAAGGAGATCCAACGGATAGTAGATATAAGAAAAAATATTTTTCTCATTCTAAAGGAAACCCTACCGATCCAAAATGGGTAGACATGTTAAGTCGTATGTATCCGCAACCAAAAGAATTACAAACTTTAATTGATGATACTAGTTTTGATAACAGACCAGTAATTATGTGCGAGTATGCTCATGCAATGGGTAATTCTGTTGGAAACATGAAAGAATACTGGGATGTTATTTATAAAAATGACCGAGCATTAGGTGGCTATATTTGGGATTGGATAGATCAAGGAATTTTAAAGAAAGATGAAAATGGCAAAGAATATATTGCCTATGGCGGCGATTTTGGAGATACACCAAACGATGGCTCTTTTTGTTTAAACGGAATTATAGCATCAGATAGAACACCTAAACCTGGTATTTTTGAGTGCAAAAAAGTAAATCAACCAGTGGTAATCCAAACTTCTAATGCCATAAATGGGAAATTTACTATACGTAATAGACATCATGTTACAGACCTTTCCAAGTATAATATGTTTTGGAATATTACAGAAGATGGTACTGTTATTAAAAGTGGAAAAATCGAAGCTTTAAACACTAAACCCACAAAAACAGATGACTTTACTATTGATTTTAAGAAACCTAAACTTAAAGCAGGAAAAGAATATTTTATAAATATTACCGGTAAACTAAAAGAAAACGCCTTATGGGAAAACAAAGGCTATATTGTTTTTGAAGAACAATTTAAATTAGACTATCCAGTTGCTAAAGTTAAAGAAAAAGCTAATAAAGCTATTCTTCTGGTTAATGATAATACAAATGAAATTGTTGTTTCTAACAAATCCGTAAACATAACTTTAGATAAAAAGTCTGGGTATATTACTTCCTATATTTCTAAGGGTGTTACTATTCTTAACTCTCCTTTAAAATTAAATTTCTGGAGAGCAGAAACTGAAAATGATAAAGCTTATAGACGAGCTAAAAAACTTTCTAAAGAATTAGAATGGATGCAAGCAGGAGATAATTTTAAAGTTTCTAATGTTACTATTAACTCCAATGAGAAGAGCAAAGTAAATATTACTGTGAAAGGGAATATTACGAATCCAAAAACAGAAGCTACTTTAAACTATACAATTCTTGGTGATGGCACATTAAACGTAGAATATATGGTTGCAATTGACCAAAGCGCACCAAATTTACCTAGATTAGGGATGCAATTTGCCATTGCAAACCAATACAACAAATTAAGTTATTTTGGAAAAGGGCCACAACCAAATTATCAAGATAGAAACTATGGTGCTAAAATTGGTTTATTTTCTGGTAACGCTAAGACCATGAGCAATGCTTATGCTTTTCCAGAAGAATACGGTAACCACACAGAAACACGCTGGTTTACACTACAAAATAATAATAAAAAAGGAGTTACCATTAAAGGAGCTAAACCGTTAAGTTTTAGTGTACTTCCTAATAGTACTTCTGACCTTCAAAAAGCTAATCACACCAACGAACTTCCAAATAGAGAGGAATTAACTGTAAGTATAGATTTAAAGCAAATGGGAGTTGGTGGTGATGACACTTGGTCTCTAAGAGCAGAACCACATGAAGAATACCGTATAAAACCTGGAACCTATTTCTACTCATTTTACTTTATTCCATTTACATCTAATGCAAAATTCTGAAAAAAATTAGATGGTAAAATTTTAATCTTTGAATCGTCCTAAAACAAGTTTAATTTGTGTCAACTTATTTTAGGACAGGACAGTTTTACAAATATAAAGGCTAGCAAAATTTGCTAGCCTTTATTCCTATACCTTATGTATTCAAAAGAATTTTTCTACAACTGAAATACCTTTTCCATTTCAATCCATTTTTCGCCTTTTTTTGCCCACGGTAACTCTTGTTGGTAATTCCACATTAGTTGCTCCCATTCTTGCACCTTTGGATTATTAGCATCCATCTCTGCTTTTTTATTAGGATCAAAGGTTTCATCAACTTCCATAATCATAAACATACGATTACCTGTTAAGTAAATTTGCATATCTACTATACCAGCATCCTTTATACTTTTAGTAATTTCTGGCCAAGCGTTTCCTGCTGCATGGTATTCTTTATACTCTGCAATTAATTTAGGATCGTCTTTTAAATCACACGAAAGGCAAAATCTTTTTGTATTCATACTATATATTATAAAATATTAAGCTTTATCTTGTTTTGCAGCATATAATCCATATAAGCCTACTACTGCAATACATATCATAGGCATTATGAATGAAAATTTAACTTCTGGAACACCTAGAATTAAGGTGTCCGCTAAATTATCGCCTCCTATATCAATAATAGCGCCTTGCATTAAAGGAAAAATTGCTCCCCCAACAATTGCCATTACCAAAAATGCGGAACCAACTTTAGCCTCATCCCCCATATCTTTTAAAGCAATTCCATATATTGTTGGGAACATAATAGACATAAATAAAGAGATACAAACTAAAGAAATTAATCCAGGCATACCAGGTATTGTAATTGCACCTGCACAGCAAACGATTGCTAAAGCTGCAAATAATGATAGTAATTTTGGCGCTGAAAAAACACTTAATAATGCTGTTCCTAAAAATCTACCTCCTAAGAAAATACCCATTGCAATCATATTCATATACGTTGCATTAATATCACTATTAGTAGACTCATTTAAGTATTGTACATACTGAAAAATTGCTGTCCAGCACATAATCTGAGCGCCAACATAAAACATTTGTGCCAAAACACCGGGAAAGAAAGTTTTCTTAGCAAATATTTTCTTTACAGATTCCTTAAATGTTAAGCTTGTATGCTCCTGCACAGTTGGTATTTTGGTAAAGGCTATTAAAATTAAAATAACCAATACAACAACCCCTATTCCTAAATAAGGATAACTTATTATACTTAAATCTTCCGTTTTAATTGCAGCTTTTTCTGCCACATCTAAAGCTGCGTAGGTTTCATCATTATATGTTGCCGATTTAATTTGACTTAATACAACAAACTGGGCAATCATCATTCCAGAAATAGAACCTATAGGGTTAAACGATTGCGCTAAGTTTAATCGTTGCGTTGCTGTCTCTTTTGCTCCTAAGGACAAAATTAAAGGGTTAGATGTAGTTTCTAATAGTGCTAAGCCACAGGTAATAACGTATAAAGAGATTAAGAAAAATGAGTATTCTTCATAAGCTGCCGCTGGATAAAATAAAAATGCTCCTATTGCATACAATGATAATCCTAAAAGAATACCTTTTTTATAAGTATACTTTTTAATAAATAATGCAGCTGGTATTGCCATACAACCATAACCAAAATAAAAAGCAAATTGAACTAAATAGGCCTGTGTCCAACTTAATTCTGGCATTACCTTTTTAAATGCTGTAACCATAGGATTAGTAACATCATTTGCAAAACCCCACAAAGCGAAAAGAGAGGTAATGATTATAAATGGAATTAATAATTCTTTACTTACTATTGGAGTTTTCTTTGTACTCATATCCCTGATTATTTTGGTTGGTTTTTAAAAATATTGGCAATTAAATTACATACTAAAAAATTACTCGGTTAACAAAGACCTATCTAAATGCACATATCCACCATCTACGGTAATAAACTGTCCCGTGGTATGTGAAGATTTTTCGGATATGGTAAACAAACAAGTATCTGCAATTTCTTGCGGAGTTGTCATTCTGTTTTCTAAAGGAATTTTCTTAACTATAGATTTTAATTTTTCTTCGCCATTTTCTAAAGTCTTTATCCAACTGTCATAGGCTGGTGTCCAACTTTCCGATATTATAATTGCATTAGACCTAATGCCCTCTTTAATTAAATCTACGGCCCATTCTCTTGTTAAACCAAGCACGCCACCTTTAGACGCTGCATAACCAGAAGTTCCTCCTTGCCCGGTTAAACCTACTTTAGACCCTATATTTAAAATATTCCCTTTTGATTTTTTTAGGAAAGGCAATGCATGCTTCACTACTAAAAAATAACTCACCATATTTAGTTTTAGCGAATTCATGAATTCATCATAGGAAGCATCTAAACCCACTCCATCATTTACCCCTACATTATTAATTACTACGTCAATGCGATTATATTTTTCAGTAATAGTAGTTACCGCTCTTTTTATCTCATCTGGGTTAGTTACATCTGTCTGACAAAAAATTGCGTCTACTCCTTTTTCTTGAAGTTCTTTAACATATTCAAAACCTCTTGCATTTCTATCTATAACAGCAGGGATTGCTCCTTCTTTTGCAAGGTTTTGTAAAATAGTCTCTCCTATACTTCCTTTAGAGCCTGCAGCACCTGTAATAACAACTACTTTGTCTTTCAGATTTAAATCCATCTTATTTATATTTTAATGTTCATCTTGTTAGTCTTAAAAAAGAAAAAGAACGCACCGAGCAGGTGCGTTCGAAAACTAAAAAACTAACTCAAATCAACTACTATTATTTCATTGTAATTTCTAAAGTATGCGCAAATTCTCCAGATTTCTCCCCTAAATTCATAACAGATAACCCTTTTTCATTTTGCTCAAAACTTAATTTACTTTCACTTCCTAATAAGTTAACATTTTTTATTTGTAAATCCTTAGCATACTCACTTCCTTTTCCTAGAGATGCTATATTTACTTTTCCATTTTTTGGCCAGGCCATCATAATAGCATAAAGCTTATCTCCTTTTTGAGTAAATCGTATATCTTGTCCTGTAAATTCTTTATTTTGTCCTTCTGAGTGGTGTCCTTTCTTAACTTCAGTTGGCCCTTCTCCAAAAGTATTCCAATATTTTGTTCCGTAAATAGCGTCTCCATTTACTTTTAACCAATCTCCTATTTGCAATAAAATTTTTGTTTGATCCTCCGGAATAGTACCATCTGCTTTAGGCCCAACATTTAAAAGTAAGTTGCCATTTTTAGAAACGATATCTACTAAATCATCAATTAATTGGTTTGCTGTTTTAGATTCCCAATTGGTTACATGACTCCATGAGTTTTTTCCTATAGAAGTATCTGTTTGCCATGGCAATTTTCTTATCCCTGGTAATTTACCTCTTTCTAAATCATAAATAACAGTACCTTGAGGAAAAGCATCATGATCAAAATTCTTGTCTTGTAGAACTACTTCTTTCCCCCATTCTATCCCCTTATTATAGTAGTAAGCAGCAATTTTAGGTCTTACGGAAGCATAATCAGGAATATCCACATAAAAATCGAACCATAAAATATCTGGTTGGTAATTATCAATTAAATCTACTGTGCGATCCCACCATTTCTTTTTAAACTCTTCCGAAACTGGTTCGTTTAAATCTTTCCCCTTTGGAGAATATAAATCTGCATATTGAGGATCCGTAGTATCAAAATGATCCTTCTTATTATAAAAAGACCAGTTAAAGGCATAATGAGATGATGCTCCCATTATTAAGCCTTGTGCTCTACCCTCCTTAAATAGTTCTCCCAAAACATCTCTTTTAGGCCCCATATCCACAGAATTCCACCTAGTGGTATTGGACTTATACATTGCAAAACCATCATGATGGTCTGCTACTGGAACCACATATTTTGCCCCAGACTTTTTAAATAAATCTATCCAATTTTTAGCATTAAACTTCTCTGCTTTAAACATTGGAATAAAATCTTTATATCCAAAGTTTTTTTGATCACCCCATTTTTTCTTGTGGTGTAAATAAGTCTCATTTGGTCCTTTTTTTTGCAAATTTAATTGGGCAGTAAAAGTTGCGGTATCCATATACATCTGTCTTGGGTACCACTCAGAACCAAAAGCAGGAACAGAATAAGCTCCCCAATGAATAAAAATTCCAAATTTTTGCTCACTAAACCATGTAGGATCTTTGTAATTCTTTTTTATAGATTCCCAATTTGCCTCATATTTAGGAATAGTATCACTAACCGCCATAACATCCTTGTTAGTGTTTTTATTTTTTGATTTACATGCCCCCAAAAGAAGTACTAGGGTTAGTAAGATTAAAAATGACTCTTTTTTACTCATATGTATTACCTGATTTATTTAATGCTAAATTCATATAATAAAATAATAACGCAAACGACTTATGTTCCAATAACTATAACAAATGGTTTAAACTCCTATAAATGGCACTTTTGAAACATATACATAAACTCAACTAACAAAGGCTCTAGCATATTTTTGCTGATATACTAATGGAGTACATTTAATAAACTTATTAAATTGACGATAAAAAAAAGGCAAACTTTCATAGCCAGAAAGAAAGGCAATTTCCGCTACTTGTTTATTAGAATCAATTAACAACTTACACGCCAATTTAATTTTATACTCATTAAGAAACGTAAAAAAAGACTTGTTAAATGTTTTCTTAAAAAACCTGCAAAAAGATTCTTCGCTCATAGAAACCAAACCAGCAATTTCTGTAAGTGTTATTTGCCTATGATAGTTCTTATTTACAAAATCGTGAATTACATTAATACGAACATTTACTTTATCATTAAGCCTAGGAGAAAAATTATCCCCAGACAAAACCGTTTTATTTTTGGAATGTGCTAAAAGATTTAATATTTGTAATAAAGAAATTATGTTCTCAAAAGGGGAATGAGAAATCATACCACGTAAAAGAGGGTCTATTTTTTTTGTAACTGCTTTACCAAATTTAACTCCTCTGGAAGCCAAAATAAGCAATTTTTTAATATCCATAAATTCCGTTCTAGACAACCACCCCTCCCCTATAACATCCTCTTTCCATTGCAAAACAATAGATTCTGATGTAGTTTTATGCTCCGTTGTATTTTTCCAACAATGAGGTAAATTTGCTCCCAGCAGAATTAAATCTCCTTCTTCAAACTCTAACACGCTATCCCCTACATATCGCATTCCGCTACTTTTAGTAATATAGGTTAACTCAAATTCAGGATGAAAATGCCATGGAGCATCAAACTCTGTATTGGAATACAAAAACACCTTAAATGAACTTCTTGGAGAACTTACTATTTTTTCTAATTGTGCTTTCATTTTTTCATTTCAAAATAAAATAACCTAAATTATACCCTAAAAATATAAATTACCTCTAAAAAGCTAAAATAGGGTAATAATTTATTTTATTTAGTTAATTTTTATATTTCATAAATCTGTTAGATTTAGCGATTAAAACATTCTTTTAAAACTAAGTTAAATATGTCTCTAAAATGTAAAGCTGCCATTGCTAAAGGTGATGGTTCTTTTTCTATTGAAGAAATTAAAGTACAAAACCCAAAAGGTGATGAAGTTCTTGTACAAATTAAAGCTGCCGGACTCTGCCATACAGACCATGATTCTCTACAATGGGGTAAACCAATCGTAATGGGACATGAAGGTGCCGGAATTGTAACTGCAATTGGCAGTGCTGTTAAAAGTGTTAGCGTAGGAGATTCTGTTATTTTAAATTGGGCAACTCCATGCGGAACTTGTTTTCAATGTAAAAATGAAAACGAACATATTTGCGAGAATAATTCTCCTGTTGTCGCTGGAGGTAATGGATACACTGAAGGGCATGCTCATATAGAAGGAACCACTTGGAACAACGCCCCTATAGAGCGTTCTTTTAATATTGGAACCATTGCAGAATATACCTTAGTAAAAGAATCTGCTGTAGTAAAAAACACAACCCCCAACATGTCTTATAGTGCTGCCAGCATTGTAAGTTGTGGCGTAATGACTGGTTTTGGCTCCGCTGTAAACACTGCTAAAGTAAAGCCAAATTCATCAGCCGTTGTTCTAGGTACAGGAGGCGTAGGATTAAATGTAATTCAAGGTATAAAAGTTTGTAATGCCGATAAAATTATAGCGGTAGATATAAACCAAAACCGATTAGACATGGCTGTAGAATTTGGTGCAACGCATACTATTTTGGCCGATAAAAATGATAAAGGTCTTCTTAAAGCTGCTGAAAAAGTAAAAGAAATGACTGATGGTAGAGGCGCCGATTATGCATTTGAATGCACCGCAATACCAGAACTTGGAGCCGCTCCTCTTGCCATGGTAAGAAACGCAGGAACAGCAGTGCAAGTAAGTGGTATTGAACAAGAAGTATTAATAGATATGTCTTTGTTTGAATGGGATAAAAAATATATTAATCCATTATATGGAAAATGTAATCCACAAACCGATTTTCCGAAAATTTTAAATCATTATAAAAATAATGAGATTAAGTTAGATGAAATGATTACAAGAACATACCCTATTAACGATTTACAGCAAGCTTTTGATGATATGCTTTCTGGCAAAAATGCTAAAGGAGTAATTATCTTTTAATATTTGCTATAAAATGTTTAGAACTACTGAAATATCTAATCCGGAATTTGAGAGTAACAACCTTAGATTCATTACTGTAAAAACCAAAAATTTAAAAGGAAGAGGAGATATTTGCCTTTTTGTTCCTCCTATAAAAGATTTAAAAAATGTTCCTATTGTAATTTTATTACATGGTGTATATGGTAGTGCCTGGATATGGTCTCAAAAAACAGGAATACATATTACAGCATGGGAAATGATGCATAAAGAAGAGTTACAACCTATGATTATAGCAATGCCATCAGACGGATTATGGGGCGATGGCTCTGCGTACTTACCACACAACCAAAGAAATTTTGAAAAATGGATTGTAGATGATGTACCTAATGCTATAATTGAAAATATAGAAAGTGCAACTAAAAAATCTAACCTTTTTATTGGCGGTTTATCTATGGGTGGGTATGGAGCTTTAAACCTTGGCATAAAATACGCTTCAAAATTTAAAGGGGTTTCTGGGCACTCTTCTATTACCTCTTTTGAACAAATGGCACTTTTTGTAGAAGAACCTTTACAAGAATATGATACTTTAGAAAAAGAAATTCCATCTGTCTTTAAAACTATTATAGAATCTAAAAACAAACTTCCAAAATTTAGGTTCGATTGCGGAAAAGAAGATTTACTTATAGATCACAATAGAAAGCTACACCAACAATTAACCGAAGAAAAAATTCCTCATATTTATGAAGAATTTGAAGGAAAACATGAATGGCCTTATTGGCAAGAACATGTAATAGATACGTTGCTATTCTTTAATTCTAAAGAAAACTTAAAAAAATAAATACTACCTTTTACAAAAGGTAAACTTCATCCCTTTTTTCTTCTTTTTAAGCTTTAAACACAACAAATGTTTTTAATTATAGCTCCTTTGGTTTTATAGCTATCTACTTTCCTCTCTATCTTATATATTTATTAGGAACAATGATAAATACTCAAGATATGCTACTAAAAAAAAGTGTTCCCATAGTAAATAAAATAGTTTTTCCTCTAGCATTCTTGAGCACAACAGCACCTAATACATTTGCTCAACACAGTATTAATCCTTTTCCAAAAGGAGAAATAAATACAACATATACTACTTCAGAAAAACCAAACCCTGAGAACAACAAAATAGAAGTTTTATATACTTAGAAAAAAAGCTCTTTCGGGATAATTACTACTAAAGAATACAGTCATAATAATTTATAATTACAACCCTAAAAAATAAGAACATATATATTATGAAAAAAATACTCAGATTCATCCTTCCAATTATCCTATACAGCTTCTCTATTTTTACTATACAAGCACAAGATCGTCCAAATATTATCTTTATACTTACAGATGATCAACCATATGGGTATATGGGAGTAACCGGAAATACTATTGTAAAAACGCCTAACCTAGACAAATTAACTAATGAAGGTGTTCTTTTTACAAATGCACATATTACAAGCGCTATTTGCACACCCAGTAGAGTATCTATTTTACTAGGACAATATGAAAGAAAACATGGTGTTAATTTTAACTCTGGAACAAGTGTATCTAAGGAAGCATGGGAGCAAGCTTATCCTATTCAATTTAAAAAAGCAGGATATTATACAGGTTGGATAGGTAAAAACCATGCTCCAGTTGGTAAAGGTGGTTACCAAAGCGGATTAATGGAGAAAAGTTTTGATTTTTGGTATGCTGGTCACGGCCATCTAACATTTTACCCAAAAAAACACCATCCAATTTTTAAAAATGCAGAGTTTGATACGCAAGTAGAAATAATAGATGAAGGTGTTACTAATTTCTTAGATATAAATGAGCAAAAGTTTGAAGGAGCAGTACAATTTCTTGAAAAAAGACCAAGAGACAAGCCTTTTATGTTATCTATAAACTTTAATTTACCACATAGCGCAAGTACACGCACTATGCAACAAAAAGAGTCTGATGATGATATATACAAGTCTTTATATAGAGACTTAGACATACCACTCCCAGACAATTATATTGCTAAAGCTGATATTAAAACTCCTAAATTACCTGCTAGTATACACAGAGTAGAAGAAAGACAAGTTGGTTATAGTTTTGTTGATACACCTGAAGAAACAAAAGAAAGATATATAAGACAAATGCAAGCTATGACTGGCATAGATAGGCTAGTTGGCAACTTAAGAAAAAACTTAAAAGCTCTTAATATTGATAAGAATACTATTATTGTTTTTACTTCAGACCATGGACTTTATATGGGGCAACAAGGTTTAGGTGGTAAAGCATTGTGCTATGAAATTACAACTCATGTACCTTTTGTTGTTTATAACCCAAAACTTAAAAAGAAAAAAAGAGGGGTTAAAAATGATGCCTTAGTACAAAGTATTGACGTTGCACCAACCATCCTAAGTCTTGCAGGAGTACCTATACCGGAGGCTATGCAAGGTAAAGATGTATCAAAAATAATATCCGGAGAAAAAATAGCAGTTAGAGATTATGTATACACTGAGAATTTATGGTCTACACAATTTGGAAATCCAAGATGTGAAGCCGTGCAGAATAAAGAATGGAAATACATTAGGTACTATAAGAACAATACTTTCCCTGCATCAAAAAAAATAAAAACTGCAAAAGATTTAGGCATTAAAGAAAAGAACATGTTATATGCTGTTCACGATTCGGACATTGCTATTTATAGAAATTATATTGAATCTCCGTTACAAGGAGAAGAACCTGTTTACGAAGAACTTTATAATTTAAAAAATGACCCTTCAGAATTGCATAATGTAATAAGCAAAAAAGAACACAACGCCATCTTAGAACAGCTTAGAAAAGAATGGAAAAACCAAATAACAATTGCACGAGGTACCGAAAATCCAAAAGTATATAGATATACTATTGACAGCCAATTAGAAACATCTGATAAAGTACAATTAGAATAAATAACTAAACAACTAAATGAATTTTTTAAAACTAACTATTCTTTTGCTTTGCCTTTTAAAAATTAGCTATAGCAATGCACAAGAAGAAAACAAAAAGCCAAATATTATTGTAATACTTACAGATGACCAAGGCTGGGCCGATGTTGGTTTTAATGGATGTACAGACATACCCACACCAAACTTAGATAAATTAGCAGAAAGTGGGGTAATTTTCTCTAACGGGTATGTATCTCACCCCTACTGTAGTCCTTCCAGAGCAGGTTTACTTACCGGAAGATACCAAGCAAGATTTGGGCATGATTGTAACATGACGTACGACACAGATAATGATAACACTGTAGGCACACCACTATCTGAGGTAATGATATCTGAAGCATTAAAAGAAGTAGGATATAGAACTTGCGCAATAGGAAAATGGCATGTTGGAGACCATCCAGATTTACACCCCACCAATCAAGGTTTTGACAATTGGTTTGGATTTTCTGGTGGCGGCATGAATTATTGGGGAATTCCAGATGGCCCTTTAAAAACTATAGTTAGAAACGGTAAACCAGTTCCCGAAAAAGAATTAAGCTACATAACAGATGATTTTACTGAAGAAGCTATAAAGTACATTAATAAAAAAGATGACAAACCCTTTTTTATATACCTTGCGTATAATGCTCCACATTCCCCTGATCATGCTACAGAAAAATATTTAAAACAAACAAAACATATAGAATATAGTGACAGGAGTGTGTATGGTGCAATGGTAAATGCAGTGGACAATGGTATTGGGAGAATAGATGCGGCACTTACAGCTAATGGCATAAAAGACAACACTATAGTTGTTTTTCTTAGTGACAATGGCGGAAGAAAAGAACATGCAGATAATAGACCTAATAGAGGACATAAAGGAATGTTATTTGAAGGCGGTATTAAAGTACCTTTTGTTATATCGTGGCCTAAAGAAATAAAGGCAAAGCAAACCTATAATCAAAATGTTATTTCTTTAGACTTATACCCTACCTTTTTAGAAGCCGCAGGAGTTAATGTAGAAACTAAAAAACAATTAGATGGTAAAAGTTTATTACCTTACTTAAATGGAAACGTATCTACCGTACCTCACAAAACTCTTTTTTGGCGTTCTGTTGGCGGATTTGAGTATGCAGTAAGAAAAGGAGATTATAAACTTTACAAAAGCTCTTATAAAAACAAAACAATGCTTTTTAATTTAAAGAGTGATGCATATGAACGCAATGATATTGCCAAAAATTATCCAGCTATTATGGCCGAATTAGAACAAGATTATAAAACTTGGGATAGCAAAAACATTGCACCTGGTTGGTTAGACCCTCATCCTTAAAATGTAATAAAAGAAGAGAAAAAGCTTCAAGATGCTAGAAAAAAATCTACTAGAAAAATAAAATAATTAAAACCATCATAAATAATTATGAAAAACATATTTGCAAAAAGAATACTTCTTTTTTTTCTGAGTATAGCTACTTTTTTTTCCTGTAAAACGGTTGAAAAAACTCCAGAGAAACAACCAAATATTGTTTGGATTGTTTCTGAAGATAATTCTAAACACTATCTAAAGTTATTTGATGAAAATGGAATCGAAACTCCGAATATTGCTTCCTTATCAGAACAGGGTATTATGTTCACTAGAGCATTTTCTAATGCTCCAGTTTGTAGCGTTGCTAGATCCACAATAATTTCTGGTACTTATGCTCCAAGAACTGGGGTACAGTTTCATCGAAAAAGTGAATTAGCACCATTACCAGATGGTTTACATATGTTCCCTGCATATTTAAAACAAGCTGGATATTATACAACTAATAACAGTAAAGAAGATTATAATTTTGTAAAAAGTGATACCGTTTGGGATGATTCGTCAAAAAAGGCTAGTTATAGAAATAGGAATGAAAATCAACCATTTTTTCATGTATTTAATATAGGTACTAGTCACGAATCTAGAATTCATTTTACCAAGGAAGAAATGGATGCCGCTTTGGCAAAAGAAAAAAAAGAAAGCTTTATTCAACCAAATCATCCACAAACAGAATTGTTTCAATACACTAATGTCCATTACCGAAATAAAATTCAGGAAATGGATAAGGAAGTTGGAGCAGTAATTAAAGAACTAGAAGAAGACGGATTACTAGAAGATACCTTCATTTTCTATTATGGAGACCACGGAGGGGTCTTACCAGGAAGCAAAGGTTATTTATATGAGACCGGTCTTCATGTTCCTATGATTGTTCGCGTTCCCGAAAATTATAAACACTTAACATATTTAGAAGTTGGTAGCACCACGGAAAATTTCGTCAGCTTTATCGATTTAGCTCCTACGGTATTAAAATTAGCCAATGTCTCTATTCCCGAACAAATAGACGGAAAACCTTTTCTTACTCCAGAAAAAACAGAACAGGACAATACCACTTTTGGATATGCAGATAGGTTTGACGAAAAGTATGATTTAGTACGATCAGTACGCAAAGGTAAATACAAATACATACGTAATTTTCAACCTTTCAATTTCGATGGATTAATGAATAACTATCGTTACAAACAATTAGCTTATAAAGAATGGGGAACACTATATAACGAAGGTAAATTAAACGATATTCAATCCTCATTTTTTAAATCTAAAGCTCCTGAAATGCTTTTTGACGTAGAAAATGACCCGTACGAGACTATAAATTTGGCAAATGACCCAAAACAAAAAGAGAACTTAAAAAGTCTTAGAAACACTTTAAATGAGTGGATTAAAGGAATGCCGGATCTTTCTTTTTACCCTGAACATTATATTGTAAAAAATGCTCTAAAAAATCCCTTAAAGTGGGGGCAAGAGCATAAACAAGACATTAAAAAATATATTGCAACGGCAAACTTAATGCTGCAAGATTTTGGATCTGTTAAAGACAAAATAAAAAAAAGTTTAATCTCTAATGATCCTTGGGAACGTTACTGGGCTTTAATAGTATGTAGCAGTTTTGCCCAAAAAGCAAGTGTCTTTAATACAATAATAAACGATATTGCCAGAAAAGATTCTGAAGCACTGAATAAAGTGAGAGCTGCTGAATTTCTAGGGCTTACTAAACTAGATAATCCAGAGGAAGTATGCCTCGACGCTTTATACAATACCGAGTATCCCTTGGAAGCGTTATTAATACTTAACTCAATAACTCTTTTAAACTCAAAAGACATAGGATACTCTATAAATATAGATACGACTAAAGTAAAATCCTCAGTGATAAAAGACACACAAGTACTTAGGCGTATTAAATTTTTACTACCATAAACATCTACAATTTTCTAACTGAAGATTCTCTAATAGTTAACTCCCCATTTAAAACAATAGTTTGGGGTTCCATTAGAGAATCATTAATTTGTTTAAATAACAGTTCTGCTGCATTTTTACCTATATCAAAAGTTGGTTGTTTTACGCTACTTAACTTTGGTGTCATTAAATTTACCATTCTAGTTTCTGTGAATCCCATTAATGCAATATCTTGTGGTACCTTAATAGCATTACTTTTTAATTTAGAAATAACTCCCATTGCAACCCTATCGTTAAAGCAAAAAATAGCATCTGGCAAATCGTGATTATATATTAAATCTTCCATTATCTGCATTCCATCTTCAGCCAGCAAACCAGTTTCTAATATCTTATAATTCTCTTTAGGAATTTTATGTTTATTCATTGCCCTTTTAAACCCCTCTATTCTATCCACAGAAACATTCAAATTTTTAGACCCAGCCAAATAATATATTTTGGTATATCCTTGCCTTATTAAATGTTCCGTTGCAAAAAAAGCCCATTTTTTATTATTAAAAAGAACTTTCGATGCTTGTAAATTCTCTTTTACTCTACTCATAAATACAATAGGACAACCATTATTTAATTCTTTTAAATAATACTCCATATTTGTACTTTCCATTGTAGGAGCTATAATCAACCCATCTACCATGCTATGTATTAAAGTTTTTACATTTTTTAATTCTATTTCGGGGTTCTCATCAGATTGTGCAATTAACACCTGATATCCGTAAGCCATGAACACTTCTTGTATTCCAATTATAATTTCAGAATAATATTCATTTATAAATTCTGGAACAACAACACCAATATTAAAAGTTTTATTTTGACTTAGTTTTTTGGCAATAGGATTCGGAAAATAACCCATTTCTTCTGCAGTTTTAAGAATGAGTTCTTTTGTTTCCTTTTTAATATCATACTTATCATTAAAAGCCCTGGATACAGAGGAAATGGAAACATTCAATTGCTTGGCCACATCTTTTATAGTTACATGCTTCATAATTCTAAATAGTAAATTAAACTCTATACAATTTCCGAAAATCTCACTTTTAAGATATACAAGAATAGAATAATAGTGCTAAATGCTCTTTTCTTAATTAAAATATACCTAATTAATACGTGTATAATATTCCAACAATATACAATATAGGGCACATTATTAAGAATAATACAATTTAACCTAAATAGTTACTGTCCGGAAACGTTTCCGAATAATTAAACCGTTTCCGGTATCGTTTCCGGAAAAATAAACTCTACCCCTACACTTTTCTAACATCTTCTAACACTAAATTAACCCTCGAATTAACTTAAAATTAACTTAAAATCATTATTAATTAACAGACAAATTATGAAAAGAAAACATGTCTTTTTAATTTTCTTCTTTTGCTGTAGCGCTATGCTATGGTCACAAGAGAAAATAGTAACTGGATCTATTACAGATTCAGATGGAGTTCCATTACCTGGAGCCAGTGTTGTAGAAGTAGGAACAACAAATGGCACGCAATCCGATTTTGATGGAAATTATGAAATTACAGTAAACGAAGGTGCTTCAGTATCTTTTTCTTATGTAGGGATGGTAACACAAACAATCACTATTTCTGACCAAAACAAAATCAACATAACTTTACAAGAGGATGCCGCTCAATTAGATGAAGTAGTTGTTGTTGGTTATGGTGCTCAAAAGAAAATAAATCTAACTGGATCTGTAGAAGTTGTAAAAGCAGAAGAGATAACCAGACAGCCGGTTGCGCAAGCTTCACAAGCACTTGCTGGTTTAGTACCTGGATTAACAGCAACACAATCTAGCGGCCAACCTGGTTCGGATGATGCTACATTAAGAATAAGAGGTGTCGGAACTTTAGGAAATGGCAGAAAAAACAACCCTTTAGTTTTAGTAGATGGTATTCCAGATGATATTAATGGTGTAGATCCTAATGATATCCAATCCGTCTCTGTACTAAAAGATGCAGCAGCAGCAGCTATTTATGGGTCAAGGGGAGCAAATGGTGTTATATTAATAACTACTAAGAGAGGATTAGAAGGAGGTGTAAAAACAACTTACAACACTTATGTTGGTGTGCAAACTCCTGCTCAAAATCTTGACTTTGAAGATGCACTTGGATACATGGAAGCATTTAATGACGCCATACCAAATTCTTTTTCCGACGAAACTTTAGATCAATATAGAAGTGGTGTTGGTGTTGGAACTGAGGCTTTACCAGATACGGATTGGGTAGATTTACTTTTTTCACAATCGGGATTACAACATTATCATAACATAGGAATTAGAGGTGGTTCTGAAAAGGCAAAAATTGGTGGTTCTATCTCATACCTAAGTCAGGACGGAAATATACCTAATTATAAGTTTGAGAGGTATTCTGGAAGATTTAATACTGATCTTAAAATAAGCAATAAATTAGATTTAACTTTTGATTTAAACTTTAGAAGAGAAATTAGAAATCAACCAAGAGAATTATTACTAACAACTAGACAAGCTTATAGATTACAACCTTTATTTACTGCTATTAATGATGATGGTAGTTGGGGATCAGGTTTCAATGGAAGTAATGCTATAGCTCTAGTAAACACGACTTCGTTAGATGAAAATATTACAAATTATTTTAGAGGTGTTATAAAGGCGACCTACAAACCTATTGATGAATTAGCATTTACAGCATCATATTCTCCTCAGTATACAGATAGAGACAGAGATGCTTTTGTAGCTGGTTGGGTTTATAAAGAAAATTCTAATGCAGAACCTAATACCGATCTTGTTAAGAATAATAATTTAATAAAATCTACATCTGAAATTTTTACGGACAACTTTAACTTCTTAGTTAATTTTAATAAAGACTATGGAAAACATAGCCTTTCTGCTTTAGCTGGTTATGAATTTATAAAAACCCAATCAGAAAATTGGAATGCATTTAGAAGATCCTTCGTCGTTCCAGAATTTAGAACTTTAAATAACGGAGATGCAGAAACATCTACTAATGGTGGTAGTGCTACTCTCTTTGGATTAGAATCCGTTTTTGGAAGATTAAACTACTCCTATGACAGTAAATATTTACTTGAAGCCAATGTAAGAAGAGATGCCTCTTCAAGATTTGGGCCGGACACTAGATCACAAACCTTTCCTTCTTTTTCTGCCGGTTGGGTGGTTTCCAACGAAGATTTTTTCCCAGAAAGTAATTTCATAACATTTTTAAAACTTAGATCTTCATGGGGACAACTAGGGAATCAAGAAATTTATACCACAGATAATAATGGAAATCCTGTAGCTCAGAATTTTATATATGCATCTCAATTTGGACTTGGTAATGCGAATACAGTCTTAGGAGGTTCTTCTCAAGTAGGTGGGGCTCAAACCCAATTAGCCAACCCTCGTTTAATATGGGAAACAGGAGAAAACTTTAACGTAGCAGCAGACATTAACTTTTTTAACGACAAGTTAAAGTTAACCGGGGAATATTATGTTAGAAGTACAAAAGACATAATATTACAAATAGGTACACTGCAACCTAGTCAAGGTTTTGATGTTCCTTTTAGAAATGCAGGATCTGTTGAAAACAAAGGGATTGATATTTCTTTAGATTGGAGAGATAATATTGGAGATTTTAATTATGGAATAACTGCAAATATTTCTAAATTTAATAATGAAATTACGGATTTAGCTGACGGACTTCAAGAGTTGCCTCCTGGGCAAACCATAAATAGACTAGGAGAACAAATAGGTTCTATATATGGCTTAAAAACGGACGGCTTGTATCAAGAAAGTGATTTTACCTCAGGAGTCTTAAATACTAATTTACCAAGCCCGACCTTTGGAGCAGTTGCACCTGGTGATATTAAGTACATAGATTTTAATGAAGATGGTATCATAAATAATGATGATAGAACTATAATTGGTAGTACTATAGCAAATACCAATTGGGGTATTGATCTTTTTACATCTTACAAGAATTTTGATTTATCTATTTCTTTTATTGGTGAAAGTGGCAGAGATGTAGTATTACAAGAAGATGCAGGATGGTCTTTCTTTAATGCTGGGAAAATCCAAAAGTGGCAAACGGATTATTGGACTCCTCAAAATACAAATGCAGCCTATCCACGTGCTTTTGTAGCAAGTAGTTCTCCAAACTGGAGAGTTAATGAAACTTGGATGTTTGACGCTTCTTACGCAAGGTTAAGAAACTTATCCTTGGGATATAAATTTCCTTCGGAACTATTAGACAAATTAAACTTAAACAATTTAAGACTTTATGTATCTGGACAAAACTTATTAACTTTTGATAATATGCCAGATGGCATAGATGCTACAGTTCCTAATTTTACAACGGGTAATTTCTACCCTGTATTAAAAGTTTATACACTAGGATTAAGTGTAGGGTTTTAATAATTTAAAAAATGAAAAAGATGAAAAAAATAAAATATTTAGTAACATTTTGTCTTCTAATTACAGCCTTTAGTAGCTGTGAAGATGAGGTATTAAATTTAACAGATCCTGGAACTCCTAATAGTGCTTCTTTTTTCTCAACGGAAGCTGAATTAGAAGTCGCTTTAGTGGGTATATATGAACAATTAAACTATGTTAACGCAACACCCTTTCCTCAGATATTAGACCATACCACAGATTTTGGCTTTAGCAGAGGTAATGTCGCAGGTACAGCAACAGTTACTACGGGAGGTTTAACCTCTACCGATGGATTAGTTAACGGGTTTTGGAATGAGTTTTATCGCGGTATACAACGAGCTAATTCGTTGCTAGCAAATATGGAAAGGGCAAAAGATATTGCAAACCCAACTAGATACGAAGAAATAAAAGCAGAAGCGCTTTTTTTAAGATCATTGTTTTATAGCTATTTAATAGAGCTTTACGGAAATGTTCCTTACCATGATGAAAATACGGTAGACTCTCAAGATGCTTTACCAAGAACACCAAAGTCTGAAATTGTCTCAAATATTATTGCTGATCTAGAAGAGGCTGCTAGTATATTGCCATTAAATCCATCAGAAACAGGAAGAACCTCGGCAAATACTGCAAACGCTTTAATAGCTAGAATAGCGTTGTATAATGGAGATTACACCTTAGCTACTGAAAAAGCACAGCTTGTAATGGATAGTGGCATACAATTAGATAGTGATTATGAATCATTATTTAATGCAAACGGAATAAACTCTCAAGAAACTCTTTTAAGCTTACAATATGTAACGGGAGTTAAAACTCACAGTTTATCCGTAAGACAAGGTAGTAGATTTGGGGGCTGGTGTCAATTGGTACCATCGCAACAAACAGTAGACAGCTATGAAACCATTAACGGCCTTCCAATAGATGAAGACCCAGATTTTGATCCTGCTAACCCTTTTGAAAATAGAGACCCAAGATTAAAAGCTTCCATTGCTGTTCCTGGAGAAGAGTGGTCTGGTCATATTATTGAAACACATAGTGATAGTTTAGCTACTTGGAAAATAGAAAATGGTGCTAAATCCGAAAGAGTTTACAACCCTAATTCTACAAACCCTGCAGGAGTGAGTATTGTAGATCCAATTAGCGGAAATACCTTCTCTTCTGGTGGAGCCAACCGTTTTGTGTCTTTTACAGGTTATTTCTGGAAAAAATTCTCTGACGAGCCTACATTAAAACAAGAAACCGGTCTTTGGGCTGGAGCGGCAGAACACCCTGTTATTTTAATGCGTTATGCAGAAGTTTTACTAACTTATGCAGAAGCAAAAATTGAAGCTGGTGATATAGACAGCTCTGTCCTTGATGCTATAAACACGGTAAGAGAAAGAGCTTATAATGGCTCTGGAATTGCTTATCCGGCTATAACAACGACGGATCAAACGGAACTAAGAAGAATCATTCGTAGAGAGCGGAAAGTTGAATTAGCAGATGAAGGATTACGTTTATTTGATATCAGACGATGGGAAATAGCAGAAAAATTAATGAATACTGTTTTATTTGGAAGTCCAGCCAACGGATTTAGTAAAATTGGTGGAGACTTAGGGTTTATACCAAATATTGATGAGGATGGCTTTGTAACATACCCAGGAGCTCCTTCTCAACCTAGAATTGAAAAAGGTAACCTAGATTACAGAGAATTAGAGACCCGAATTTTTGACCCAGCGAAAGACTATTTATGGCCTATACCAGATGCTGAGATACAAGCTGCTGCAAGTAACGGTGTCACCTTAGATCAAAACCCTGGATACTAAAGTTCGCAAGTTTTAATTATACCTAGTTGAGTTAGTTTTTTATTATAGCAGGGGACAAAAGTTTGTTCCCTGCTTTTAAAGTTAATAGAATGAGAATACAAAATAACATAAAGCATTACTTAAGCCTTCTTCTTGTGCTTCAATTATTCTCCTGTTCTATATCTGATAAAGAAACGCGCACAGCTGCAAACAATAATGAAAATCAATTATTATTTGAAATAATCCCAGACTCCATTTCTAAAATAAATTTCTCTAACAACCCAAAAGAGAACGCTTTTATGAGCGCCTTAAACTATGATTATATGTATAACGGTGCAGGTGTTTCTGTTGGAGATTTTAATGGAGATTCTTTACCTGACATCTATTTTGTATCTAACCAAGAGGATAATAAATTATATCTAAATAAAGGAGATTTACAATTTGAAGATGTTAGTCATATTTCTAAAACAACTAGTAAAGGAGGTTTTAAAACTGGAAGTACTGTTATTGATATTAATAACGACGGGCTTCTAGATATATACATCTGTAAATCTGGATTATATCAAGATCCTGAAAAAAGAAAAAATGAGCTCTACATAAACCAAGGTAATAACAAGAATGGCATTCCCACTTTTATAGAAGAAGCCCATAAATACAAGTTAGATTTAGAACACTATTCTACACAAGCATCTTTTTTTGATTATGATAAAGATGGAGACTTAGATATGTTTTTAATTAATCATAATGTAGATTCTAATGTACATTATGATTTTGAATATTATAAAAAAATAACATCCAACCTTACTAGTGACCGACTATTTCAAAATAACAATAATATTTTTACCGATGTTTCCAAAGAAGCTGGCTTATTAAATGATGGTATAGGGTATGGCTTAGGTATTGCTATTGGAGATTTAAATAATGACACATGGCCAGATGTAATCGTGAGTCAGGATTTTGCTTCTAAAGACCGAATGTACCTCAATCAAAAAAATGGCACTTTTAAAGAAATCATCAATACCGCAACAGGACACATTTCTAACTTCTCCATGGGTAATGATATCGCCGATTTTAATAACGATGGTTGGTTAGATTTTATATCTCTGGATATGGTTTCCGAAGATAATTACGGAATAAAAGCAAGCATGAGTGGTATGAACCCAGAAAGATTTAACTCTTTTGTAGAACAAGGGTTTCATCATCAATATATGTACAATACACTTCAAATTAATAACGGTATTTCTACAAACCACAAAATCCCAGTTTTTTCAGATGTTGCTGCAATGGCCGGTGTTGCAAGTACAGATTGGAGTTGGGGACCTCTCTTTTTTGATATGGATAATGATGGAGATAAAGACTTATTTGTATCTAATGGTATAAAAAGGGACTTTAGAAATGTAGATTACATTCATTACAGAGAGCGTAAAGAAGTAGAATTTCAAGAAAAGACAAAAAATATAGCTAAAAATTTACTTCCTTTTTTTAAAGAACAACATAATGCGGACATAATTAAAAATATGCCTCCACGTAAAAAAGACAATTACTTTTACGAAAATCTAGGAAATGCCCAATTTATAAAAAAGAATAACGACTGGACTGTAGAAAAATTAACTGCAACCAATGGGGCATCTTATGCCGATTTAGACAATGACGGAGATTTAGATTTGGTTACTAATAACATGAATGACAAGGCTTTTATTTACAAAAATAATAGTCAAGAATTAGGATTAGGAAACTACTTAAAACTCAAATTAAAAGGAACTTCCAAAAACAAAAATGGTATTGGTGCTAGAGTAAGTATTGCTACAAATAAAGGAACTCAAGTTTTAGAGCAATATGCCTCCAGAGGTTTCCAGTCTTCTAAAGATTATTCATTACACTTTGGAGTAGGAAAAGAAACGACTATTGATACTCTTAAAGTGGATTGGCCTAACGGCAAATCGCAGCTATTACTAAATATTAAAAGTAACCAAACAATAGAATTAAATTATACGAATGCGACAGATATTACAGAAACCATTCCTAATAAAGCCTCCATATTTAAAGACATAACTAACCAAATAAGTCCTAAACATAATACACCCCAAAACATTTTCAACGATTTTAAACGCGAAAGCCTGTTACCCCATAAAATGTCAGAAGAAAATATTGCGCTTGCTATTGGCGATATTAATAATGATGGTTTAGATGATTTTTTTGTTGGAGGAGCTCTAGGCTTTTCTGGAGTATTATATATACAGAATAAGGAAGGTCAATTTAAAAAGGTTAAGACCAATATTTTTCATAATGACAAAGAATTCGAAGATGTTGATGCTTCTTTTTTCGATGCCGATAATGATGGTGATTTAGATTTGTATGTGGTTAGTGGAGGTAATGAGCATAAATCGGGGTCCAAATATTACAATGATCGTATATATGTTAACCGCAATGGTATGTTTTACAAAACGCAAAAACCATTTGATAACATCCCCCCTTCTAGCGGTTCCGTAGTAAAACCCTATGATTTTGATAAAGATGGAAAAATAGACCTTTTCATTGGCGGAAGACAAACTCCCAACAAATACCCATTTCCCGGCAGTAGTTTCCTTTTAAAAAATGTATCCAAAAAAGATACTATAAAATTTAAAGTGATTACGAATAAAGAACTTCATAAAATTGGCATGGTAACCGATGCTAATTGGGTTAATATAGATACTGATGAAGCAAAAGAATTGGTAATTGTAGGAGAATGGATGCCAATAACCATATTTAAACAAGTAAACGGAGAATTTATTAATTACACTAAAAAAGCAGGCTTAGATAAAAGTTCTGGTTGGTGGAATAGCATAAAACCTCTTGATATTGACAAGGATGGCCACATAGATTTTGTTGCTGGTAACTTGGGGTTGAATTCTAAATACAAAGCATCCGAAGCGGCACCATTTGAAATATACACCAATGATTTTGACGATTCTGGTTCCTTAGACATAGTCCTAAGTTATCATCAAAATGGAGAGAAATTTCCATTGAGAGGAAGAGAGTGTAGTTCCCAACAAATGCCTTTTATAAAAAAGAAATTCCCTAATTACCACACTTTTGCTTCCGCTAAACTAGAAGAAGTATATTCAACTAAAAAAATGAAAGAAGCACTAACATATAAGGCAAATACTTTTGCTACTAGTTATATAAAAAATAATGGAGACGGCACCTTTAAAGTCGAGAAAACGCCCTTTGCTACTCAGCGTACGTCTACAAAAAACATATGTCTCATAGGTAATGATACGCACAACACTACAGACCTTCTTTTCTTTGGAAACACTTATGGTTTTGAAGTAGAAACTCCAAGACAAGATGCCGGTTACGGCATTTATTTAAAACAAGAAAAAAATAATCTATTAAGAGCAAAAGAAGCGCACGAAAGCGGTTTATATATTTCAGGAGAAGTCGCTAATGCGCAAATTATTTCTTTAGCTAATAACAAAAAAGGAATGTTGATTGTAAAGAACAATGATTACCTACAATTAATTAAAATAAATGATTGAATACATAATTTACAAGAAACCTATAAACAGTAATTTCATGCCCTTCTATCGTGAATTCGGAAACGTTTCCGAAAATAACAAGGCTATTCGGGAAGGTTTTCGGTAATAAATTTTTTGTTTTAGTATAAAAAAAAGAAAAATAGCTTTTAATTGTATTAATTACACTTATAAAATTATGAATAATATAGACATTGGAGTAATAGTAATTTTTACTTTACTAGTTTTTGTTTGCGGAATGAGTTTCTCTAAATCTGGCAAAAACATGAAATCATTTTTTGCTGCTGGTGGTGCTCTTCCTTGGTGGATGAGTGGTCTATCTTTATTCATGAGTTTCTTTTCCGCAGGAACTTTTGTCGTTTGGGGATCCATTGCTTATTCTAGCGGATGGGTTGCAGTATCAGTGCAATGGACAATGTGTATAGCCGGAATCATTATAGGTTTTTTCTTAGCGCCTAAATGGCAAAAAACAAAAGCATTAACCGCTGCTGAATATATCACAGACCGTTTTGGAAAATCTACCCAAAAAACATATACATATCTATTTTTAATTATCTCATTATTTACCACAGGAGCTTTTTTATACCCTGTTGCTAAAATTGTAGAAGTTTCTACAGGTGTTCCAATTTCAACCAGTATTATTATATTGGGAATTCTAATTTTAATTTACACCGCTGTAGGTGGCTTATGGGCTGTAATAGTAACCGATGTGTTACAATTTATTGTATTAACAGCTGCTGTTTTAATAGTACTACCTCTTTCCCTTGATAAAGTTGGTGGTATAGACAACTTTATTACAAATGCCCCTGAGCAGTTTTTTGAATTTACCAATTCAGAATATTCGGGTTTATTTTTAGTAGCTTTTTGTTTCTACAATCTATTTTTTATCGCGGGTAATTGGGCATATGTACAACGCTATACGAGTGTTGCAACACCTAAAGACGCAAAAAAAGTTGGTTGGTTATTTGGTGGACTATACCTAATTAGCCCATTAATATGGATGTTACCTCCTATGATTTATCGTGTATTGAATCCTGAATTGGCAGAGCTTGCAGATGAAGGAGCATACTTACTAATGTGCAAAGAAGTATTACCAGTTGGCATGCTTGGGTTAATGTTAGGGGGAATGATATTTGCAACATCTAGCTCTGTAAATACTACTTTAAACATATCGGCAGGAGTATTAACGAATGATATTTATAAAAGTTTGTTTCCTAAAACAAGTAATACTAAGTTAATGAGAGTTGCTAAAATTGCAACTGTAGTTCTTGGAATATTAACTATAATTGTGGCTTTATTAGTTCCTTATATGGGAGGAATTGTAGAAGTAGTATTAAGCTTAGGTGCTCTAACAGGTGGTGCTATGTTTTTACCTCCCCTTTGGTCATTATTCTCAAAACATCAAACAGGGAAAACTATATTATTTGTAACTATACTATCCCTAATAGTAAACTTTTTCTTTAAATTTTTTGCTCCAGAAATTATTAATGTAACACTGAGTCGTTCTATGGAAATGGCAGTTGGTATGGGTTTACCTATTTTGTTAATGGGCTTAATTGAGGTTATACTTATTACTTCAAAAAGTGATACATCTGCCTACTACAATTATGAAAAATTAAGACAATTAAAAATCACCAATAGTAAAGAAGAGGAAGTAAATGACGATGATAAAGACAATAAAAGAGGAACTAAAGTAATTGGTATTGGAGTTGCTGCAACTGGCTTGCTAATACTACTACTCTCTTTTATAGCAGAAACTGGAGTGTTCTTAGTTGGAGGTATGGGTATTGCTGTTCTTTTACTTGGAGCATTTATCATCCGGAAATCAAGAATATAAATCATTATAAACAAATAAAATACACATAATACATTATTAAATGTTAATACAGAATTTTCAAGAAAAAATACGCGATAATAAAACGGCAATCCTAAATAGCGATTTCGTAATTGTTGGTGGAGGAACAGCTGGCGTATGTGCTGCTATTACAGCCGCCAGAAAAGGAACAAAAACAGTACTCATTCAAGACAGGCCAGTATTAGGCGGTAATGCTTCTTCGGAAGTGCGCCTATGGATTTTGGGTGCTACATCTCATATGGGAAATAACAATAGATGGGCTCGTGAAGGTGGTGTAATGGATGAGATACTAGTAGAAAACATGTACCGAAATAAAGAAGGAAATGCAGTTATTTTTGATACCATTCTTCTTGAAAAGGTAATGTTAGAAGAAAACATTACTCTTTTGTTAAATACCAATGTTTATGATATTACTAAGACTAGTGATACCAAAATAGAATCCGTTATAGCTTTTTGTTCTCAAAACTCAACAACCTATAAAGTTAAAGCTCCCCTATTTTGTGATGCTTCTGGAGATGGTATTGTTGCTTTTAAAGCAGGTGCTTCTTTTAGAATGGGTGCCGAAACAAAAGAAGAGTTTGGCGAATTATTTGCTCCAGATAAATCTTACGGAGAACTTTTGGGGCACTCTATGTATTTTTATAGTAAACGAGAAAATAATCCAGTAAAATATACCCCTCCCGCTTTTGCTCTTAAAGACATTACTGAAATTCCTAGATACAAAGCTATTGGAAAAGATGATAAAGGATGTAGATTTTGGTGGTTTGAATATGGAGGAAGAGGTGATACTATACATGATACCGAAGAAATAAAACACGAACTATGGAAGGTTATTTATGGTGTTTGGGATTATATTAAAAACTCTGGAGAATTTGAGGATGTAGAAAACCATACTTTAGAATGGGTTGGTACTATTCCGGGAAAAAGAGAAAGTCGTCGCTTTGAAGGTTTGTATATGATGAAACAGCAAGATGTATTAAACCAATGTCAGTTTGATGATGCCATTGCTCATGGAGGTTGGGCTATAGATTTACACCCTGCAGATGGTATTTATAGTGAACTTTCTGGATGTACACAATGGCACTCTAAAGGTATTTATCAAATACCATATCGTTCTTTTGTAAGCAAAGATATTGACAATTTACTATTAGCCGGAAGAATTATTAGTGCTACTCACGTAGCTTTTGGTTCTACTAGAGTTATGGCTACTACAGGCTTATGCGGACAAGCAGTTGGCATGGCTGCTGCTATATGTAATGAAAAAAATATTTTACCGGCACAAATTCTTGAAAACAATAGGATTAGCTATTTACAAAATGAGCTAAATAAAACAGGTCAAAGTATTCCGAATATACCTATTGAAAAAACAAGTAATTTAATTAGTAAAGCAATTATAAGCGCTTCATCAGAATTACAATTATCGCAAATACCTTTTAACGGAGATTGGCTGCCTCTTACTACCTCTTCTGCACAATTATTACCTTTAATAAGTAATGAAAAATACACTTTTAAAATCAAGGTAAAAGCAGAAGAAAAAACAACAATTACTGCGCAACTACGCACCTCTGAAAAAACGAACAACTATACTCCAGAAGTAATACTAGAGACAAAAGAAATTTCCTTAAATAAAGGAGAACAATATTGTACTATTTCTTTTGATGCCGTTCTTCCAAATGAACAATATGGATTTATAACATTTTTAGCTAATAACAATGTAAGCATACAAACCAGCGAAGAAAGATACTCTGGCATTTTATCGGTTTTTAACGGTGTTAACAAGGCCGTTTCTAATAACGGAAAACAAACACCACCAGACGGAATCGGTGTAGATACTTTTGAATTTTGGATACCTCATCGTAGACCAGAAGGAAAGAATATAGCTATGGAAATCTCTCCTGCTTTATCCTCTTTTAATGTGGCAAATTTGGGTAATGGATATGTTAGACCCAGTACGCAAACCAACGCATGGATTGCCGACACAAATGACGCTAAACCTTCTGTAAAAGTGGAATGGGACACAGAGCAAACTATTTCAGAGATTAAACTCTTTTTAGATACGGATTATGACCATCCAATGGAGTCTACATTATATGGACATCCAGAATCTGTTATTCCTTTTTGTATTCAGAATTATGTGATAAAAGATTTAAATGGTACTGTTTTAACATCTATAGAAGAAAATCATCAAACTATAAACACCATTAAATTTAAGGATAGTATAACAACAAAAGGCTTTACTATTGAAGTAGCTCATCCTTCTAAGGAAATTCCAGCTGCCATTTTTGAAATATTATGTAGTTAACAAGTTTTAAGGAACATGAAACTATCCAAAATGAATAACAAGAATTTTAAATTTACAACCAACATTTTTTCTGTTGTTTTTGTGTTCATTTTACTTGTTTCATGTTCCTCAAAAAAAGAGCAAATATCTATGATTAATGGCGCTCTTAAAGTTAATATTATTACCCTTGACAATAAACAACTGGCTTATACTATTTCAAAAGAAAAACAAATAGTACTAGACACTTCTTTACTTGGCATTGTAGTAAACAATCGCTCTTTAGGAAGTACTTCAGAAATAATTAAGCAAGAAACAACTACAGTCTCTACTAGTTTTCCATTATTAGGAATAAAGAACAAGGCTATTTATAATGCAAATCATACAAATTTCACCTTAAAAGAAAAAGATGGGTTTATATGGAATATTGAATTTCAGATATCTCCAGAGGGTATTGCATATCGGTATATCGTTCCTGGAGAAGGCAAACAAACTGTAAACGCAGAAATATCCTCTTTTAAACTTCCCAATAAAACAAAGGTGTGGTACTTTGAAAGGGATAGCGATTGGAAATTAAAATCGCACGCAGGGGAATGGTTGTCTGCAGATATTTCTGCAATGCCAACCGTATCTAAAATGGGTCCCATACAAGGACTTACTTTAACTTGCGAATTACCTAATGGAGGATATGCTCTTATAGCGGAATCTGCCCTTTTTAATTATAGTGGCTTACGTCTAAAAGGAATAGGAAATAATACTTTCAAGGCAAATTTCACAGAAGAAAAAGGCTTCAAAGTAGAAAACAAAGTAACATCCGCTTGGCGCTGTATTTTATTAGCCGATGATTTAAACGCTTTAGTTAACAATACTATGGTTGCAGCTTTAAACCCTACTCCAGACCCAAACATATTTACGAACACGGATTGGATAAAACCAGGAAAATCGGTTTGGCATTGGTGGTCTGGAAAAAATGTGAATTACAAGGAGGAAAAAGAAATGGTTATGGATGCCCATGCCCTTAATTTTGACTACTCCATAGTTGATGAAGGCTGGGAAAGATGGGATAACAAATGGCAAAATGTAAAAAAATTATGCGCCTTTGCAAAAACAAAAGACGTTGGTATTTTTCTTTGGAAACACTCTAAAGAAATAAACTTTCCGGATAATGATTATGCTGTTATGCGTCAATTTTTAGATAGTGTAAAGCTCACTGGTGCTGTTGGAATAAAAGTAGATTTTATGAATGGCCAGGATAAATCTTTAATTGCTTTTGACGAAGCTCTTTTAAAGAACGCCGCAAAACGTCAATTAATGGTAAATTTTCATGGGTGCCAACAAAGTTCAGGGGAATATAGAACCTACCCCAATGAAGTAACTCGTGAAGGTATTCGTGGTTTAGAAGTAAATCATATGAAAGAAGGTCCATTACCCGCATCCCATAATGCTGCCTTACCATTTACTAGATACGTAACTGGCCATGCCGACTATACCCCAATAGGTTTTACGGAACCTGGAGAAACCACATGGGCGCAGCAATTAGGAACTTTAGTTGCATTTTATTCCCCGTTTAATTGTATTGCTGAGAACACGCAGTTTTTATTAACTAACAAATCGGTACAACCAGCGTTAGATTTTATTAAAGAAGTGCCTTCCGTCTGGGACGAAACGTTAGTATTACCACAAAGTAAAATAGGAGAACTAGCTGCTATTGCAAGAAGAAACAAGGAAGATTGGTATGTTGGTGTATTACATGCAAGAGAGCAAGAGCAGTTGAGTATAGATTGTAATTTTCTAGAAGAAGGAGAATACACGGCTACCATTTTCACAGATGATATAAATGCTAAAAGAATTCACCTAGAAGGATTAAATAAAGAAGCAAACTTAAGACAATGGAATACTGCATTACCATTTAAAAAAGAAATACAAGTAGTTAATAAAAATTCTAAAATAGAGCTAACCTTAGCTTCTAAAGGAGGAGCTGCAATTCAGTTTAAAAGAAACTAGATAATGAAAAGATTATACATCGACATATTATCTACAAACTTAGTTTCCCTACAATCCTGTGAAGAAAAGTCAAAAAAAACATTTAATTCAGAAGAAACAAAAAGCAATAATACTAGTAAAATAATATAAAATGCAAATACTAAAAAAAATACTCCTTGGACTTAGTCTAGTATTCGCTTTTAGTTGCTCTGAAACTAAAAAAGAGGGTGAACCAAAAGAACGCCCAAATATTGTTTGGATAATGTTAGAAGACTGGAGTCCTGATTTAGGTTGTTATGGTACTAAAGGAATAGAAACTCCTGTAACCGACAAACTAGCTTCTGAAGGTATAAAATATACCAATGCATTTTGTACCGCGCCAGTATGCTCAGCTTCAAGATCTGCGATGATGACAGGGTTTCATCAAGATTATATTGGTTCTGAAGAACATCGCTTAAAACAGGAAGAAAAAGAACCTTTACCATATGGTATAAAACCTATGCCTTTATTATTAAAAGAAGCTGGGTATTACACTGCATTAATGGCTTCTAACAAAACCGATTGCAACTTTGAAGCAGATATAGGTTTTATGGGCAACGACTGGAAAAACAGAAAAAAAAACCAACCTTTCTTTGCTCAAATTACATTACAAGGAACACATAGAAAATGGGAAAGAGATTCCATTAACCCAATAGACCCGAGAAATATAGAATTACCTCCTTACTATGTAGATACTCCTTTTGCTAGACGCGATTGGGCTAATGGCCTAGAGCAAATGCAAATTTGCGATAGAGAAATTGGTGTTCTTTTAGACCGCTTAGATAAAGAAAAACTAACTGATAATACCCTTGTATTTTTAATAGGTGATAACGGAAGGTGTCATATAAGAGGGAAACAATTTTTGTATGACCCGGGATTACAAGTCCCATTGATTATAAAATGGCCTGGCAAAATAAAACCAAACCAGATAAACGAAAACTTAGTACAGACTATAGATATTACGGCAACTATATTAGAAGTTGCTGGGGTTACACCACCACAAGAATTACACGGAAAAAATTTATTTAAAGAAGAAGCTAATAACAGAGAATACATTTTTGCTGCTCGTAGTCGTATGGGTTCTACACATGATGCCATGCGAACAATTAGATCTAAAAAGTATAAGCTAATTCATAACCTAATGCCAGAAAGGGCGTGGCTACAATACAGTGGTTATAAAGAAGATATGTATCCTATGCTTGCTGAAATGAATATACTTAATATGGAAGGAAAACTAAATGATATACAAGCCAAATTCTTTGCTCCAACAAAACCAGAATTTGAATTGTTTGATATAATAAATGATCCATACGAGATAAACAATTTAGCAAATGATAAAAAATATGCTCCTATAAAAGAAAAAATGCTCGCCTCTTTAAATGAATGGAGAATAGAAATAAAAGATAAAGGAGTTACCCCAGAATTTAAAGCAGGGGGAGCTTCTTCTAAATACCCAACACGCACTTTAGAAGAATGGCAAAAAAGATATGAATTATGGAAATCTTGGGTTTTTAGGTCCCCTACAGAAAAGATGAATCATCCATTTGTAAAAAAACATTACTAAAGAATTATGTTCAAAAAAAGCAGAAAAAAAACGGCAATTAATTTCCTTAATAGCATTATAGGAATATTTTTACTTGGATGCATTTCTCCTGTCCTTTCGCAAAACAACCTTGCTACAACAGGCACTACACACTCTAATAATATTGAAAACAAGTTAGACTCAAAATATGTAAATGATGGTAACTTAGAAACTTCTTGGATTAGCAATTCTGGGGATAAAGAAAAATGGGTTAGTATAGAACTACCAGGAAATACCGAGGTGACAGAAATTAAAATTCAACTAGATTATACTTCCTCTAAAGCCCCTATTTCTTATGCACTACAAACTTATATGAATGGACGTTGGAGAGAATTTGTTAAACGTAAGTTTAATGATAATGAATTGGTTAGTGTTAAGCTAAAAAAACCAATGCTTACAGACCATATACGTTTCACTGTAAATTCTTCGGATAAAATTATGGTTAAAGAGTTTGAAATTTATGGCATTGTCTACAAAGCAGATTTAACCGAGCTCAAAGAAATATTAATAAACCAAAGTGGATATAATTTACAGCAACCCAAGCGGTTTACTGCTCCTAAACTAGAAGACAATACCTCTTTTGTTATAAAAAATAGAACAACAAAAGAAGTAGTGTATAAAGGAACAATTAAAAACCATATTGGTGATTTCACCTCCTTTAACCCTAGCTCTAAAGATGAATATGTTATCATTTCTAATGAATTTGAATCGTACCCTTTTAGAATTGGGCCCTATTGGTTAGAGCGTGTATCTTACCAAAATGCCACTGATTTTATGACTGGTGCAAGACATTATGTTGGTACTACTAAAAAAATTAGCAAACTATCTTGGGCTTGGAGAGATGGCGATTTTTTTAATTGGGCATTGCAAGGTTTAATTGCACAATATTTATCAAACCCAGAGGCATA
Organism: uncultured Maribacter sp.; assembly: GCF_947496775.1. Lineage (GTDB taxonomy): Bacteria > Bacteroidota > Bacteroidia > Flavobacteriales > Flavobacteriaceae > Maribacter_B. The sequence continues at coordinate 742,644 of NZ_CANMDU010000001.1, forward strand.
TAAAAGTTTAGAAAAGAGAATTAAATATGTAGATAATTCTTCTTACCCAAAGGAATACAAAGGATTTTGGGGAGCCTTAAAACCGTATAAAAAAGATGCTCCAGACATTGTAAAACTAATCCACTGGGATGTAGATGTAAAAATATCTCAAGCATTAGAACACGAACATCAAAAAGCAGAATTAGCACATTTCTTGTACGCTTATCCATATTTAAAAGAATGGCTACCTCAACAGAATTTTGATATAGTTTACAACTATCTTATTAATGTTTGGGACAAAGAAGAAGTTAGAGCAACCTCAACAACCAAATATGATAAAAGTGAAGGACACAACCTGTTAAGCCTAAAAACTAAAATGGGAACCAATAAAGGAGAATTACCTCCTGGTCATTCTATTATTCCTAATTTAATGATGTATGAGGTTGTAAAAAGAAAATCTCCAAAAGACGCTCAAAAATATTTTGATGCAGCCTTTACACAAATGCAATGGATGATTACCAATTTAGACTGGAAAGATCCAATTACCACAAAAGGGCAGCGCATGTCGGAACATATTACTATGCGTGCTTTTGCATATTTCTACAACCAATACCCAAATAAAGCTCCAAAAGGACTTCAAGAAAAAGTAACACAGTGGGCAAAAGTAATGCTTAGCCGCTCTAATAATATGTGGGACTTTAGAAAATATACCGATAACAAAGAGTGGGCACCTATTGGTTGGAACGAAACAGGAAATGTTTTAGGGTTTCCTGCTGCTGCTTTAGCCGCTAAAAGTGTTATTCTAGACTCTATTCTAAAAAAAGAACTAAATAAAATTGCATGGTCTCATATAGATAACTCTTTTGGTAGAAACCCTACAGGAAGGCACTTTTCTTATGATGGACCAAGAGAGATTGAAGGTGTAGATTTAGGATGGTACAATGGTCATGAAGGAGGAATAGGTCTCCTTGCTCCTGTTCCTTTTGTTTTTGACGGCTCTCCAAAGGCAGAACACTACCCTAACCATCCGGAACTTGGAAATATTGGTTGGACAGAAGGCTGGGTACAATTTAACACTGCCTTTAATACTAGTTTAGCCTATTTAGCAAATGATAATACTACTATAGAATTTATCAAAACGGCATCAAACAAAATAAAATTACAGCTTCAAGCGCCAATCAATTTTAACGAAGAAAAACAGGATAGTGTTCGCTTAAAATTACAAACATCCAAAGGGCAAACATTTTATATAAAATGTACGGAAGAAGGTCCTTTTTCCAAATATTTAACTGCGGATATTACTTTAAAAGGTAATAAGTTAATTTTTAAAAATCAGACTATAAAGTTAAAAAAAAGAGAAACTATTACGGCTAGTTATGGGCTGGGATACTTTAAAAAGGAAGCAAAATTTAGTAGAGAATAGTTATGAATACTAAACAGTTTTACACCGAAAAAACACTTTGCATAAACTTAATTTTTGTGCTTTTTATTGCAGTGAACTATACCTCTAAAAAACTAAAACAAACCAAAATGAAAGTGCTATTTCTTTAAATAATGAAAACGATATCTATTTCAATATAAAGAGGGTTTTTAATACTAAAAAAAGTAATCGTTCTTAAATTATAAGAGTTAACCAATGAATAAAATAAATATACATCTTGTTATCATGTTGTTTTCAGTGTTATCGTCATTGTATGCGCAGAATTCAGAAAAGAATCAGAAATCTATTTTAGAGAATTATGAGCAAGTAGATTTGAGTAATTGGAAACTAATATGGCAAGACGAATTTGATTATTCGGATAAAGAATTAGATAAAAAATGGATTTCGCAAAATGGCCCAACAGAACACGTTTTGGTAGCCTGCAGTCGTTGGAGAGAAAATGCTGTTGTACAAAATGGTATTCTGGAACTTGGTATAAAAAAAGAAACAAGAGGAGGACAGGATTGGACGGCAGGTAATGTTTGGACAAAGAAAACATTTGGTTATGGATATTTTGAGGCTAGGTATAAGTATGCAGTTGCACCCGCAACTAATAACTCCTTTTGGTTATGGCCCAAATTTAAACTAGCTAAAGGAGAAAAGGCTTGTGAAGTCGATATTAATGAAGGGCACTTTCCAAGTATCATAAATACAAATGTACATAACTGGACAGATTTTGATACAGCTCCTAGTGGAAGAAAAACACATTCGAGTAATCAGCTACATCATACACTCACCGCAGAGCCATTACATGAAATAGAGTTGAAAGAAGTAGTAAAAACCAAAAAAATTAGACTCATTTCATCAACACCCAAATCAATTCAAATAAGCGAATTACGCATTTTTGGAACATCAATTAAGAACTTTCCAAATAGCAATAAGCCATTACCAGAACATATCAAAAATTTAGTGGCTAGTAATGATGTTACCATTACAACAAACGGAAATAATTCCAATGCTTTAAAATCAGAACCAGGTTTTGTAGCAGATAATCGTTTAGATACCAGATGGGTATCGAGAAACTCTGGAGATAAGTGGATAGAATTTGAATGGGATGCAGATAAAGAAATAAAAAGCATTCAGTTTATAAATGGTTGGCTGCAAAATGATGGCATGTCAAGAAACCTTATAACAGATTATAAAATACAAGTGTTCGAAAATAACATTTGGAAAACAATTCATGAGTACAATTTATCTGAAACATCAAACTTCGGAGAAGAATATCATACCTATGGCTTAGAGTGGGATGAAGATTATTTTAAATTCTATTTTGATGGTAAGCTATATTATACAATGCGCAATGCGGTTTGTTTTAGCGAAACTAATATCTTGTTTAGTCTAGCAATTTTAAAAAACAATTATTCTGGCCCTATTACAGATGATTTAGATGGAAAAAGTATGAAAATAGACTACGTTAGATATTATAATCGAAAAAGTGGAACAACAAACTAAATACGAATGAAAATTATGCGTAAACTTTCGTTATCACTTCTTTTAGTAACTGTATTAATAGCTTGTTCTGATAAAAAGAACAAAAAAGAAGTGTTGAATACTATAAAAGAAGAAGTTATAGACTATCAGATTGAATTGGGTAAAGTAGCTCCTGAATCCGTTTTTGCAAATGATTCTTTAAGTATTTGGGGCGGTTCTCTAGTTAAAGGGGAAGATGATAAGTACCATATGTTTTATTCCGTTTGGCCCAAAAAACTGGGTTGGGAATGGGTTAATTATTCCATTATTTCACACGCTGTTTCAGATTCGCCATTTGGACCTTTTGAACATAAAAAAGATGTTTTACCAGACCGAGGTCCAGAATTTTGGGATGGTTCTACAACGCATAACCCAACAGTACACAAATTTAGCGATAAATATTACCTGTATTATATGGGAAATTTTGGTGATAAGAAAATTGTGAGTACACCAGGGAAAGCTAAAATAAACTGGGAGCATAGAAATAACCAGCGCATTGGTGTAGCTGTTGCAGATAGCCCCAATGGACCATGGAAACGTTTTGATAAACCTGTACTAGATATTACTGTAAATGATTCGCTTGCTCATGATGCATTAATGACCTCTAATCCATCTGTATGTCAAATGGCAGATGGTAAAATATTAATGGTTTATAAAGCCGTTGGAAAAAAGTTTAAACTACCTGCTGGTGGTCCCGTTGTGCATATGGTAGCCATAGCAGATTCGCCAACGGGTCCATTTAAAAAATATCCAGAGCCAATATTCACCTTTGAAGGTGAGGCGTTTCCTGCGGAAGATCCATACATCTGGTATCAAGATGGCAAATATAGAGCAATAGTAAAGCGAATGAATCACGAAGGGAAAACAAGGGTGTTTTCATTGGTGTATTATGATTCTGAAGATGGCATACATTGGGAACAAGGTAAATATTTTGATGTTTCTGATAGAACAGTAATGTTTACGGATGGTAGGAAAATTAAATTTGACCATCTAGAACGCCCGCAAGTATTTATGGAGGGTGGTGAGCCAGTAGCACTTTTGTGCGCAGCAGATTCTATAGATGTGAATAATATTCGTCATTCATTTAATATCCAAATACCATTGAAAATTACTAAATATAAAAAATAAGAACATGAAAAAAATAGTCTGTTTATTCATTTTTGTAGTGGCACTGTACAGCTGTAGTAAAGAGGTGCAACCACAAGAACTAAAACCAGTTTCATTGAATGGTAACTGGCAATTTTTAGCTTCAAATTCAATTAATGAAGAGGAGCTTTTTAAAGCATCGTATAACCAATGGGATACCTTGCAAGTGCCAGGGAATTGGGATACCCGTGAGCGTTATTCAGAATATGTAGGTAAAGGCTATTATCAAAAAACATTCAGCCTACCAAAAAACTGGAAAGCTAAACAAGTTAGATTAAAATTTGATGCTGTTTATGAAACTACTAAAGTTTGGTTAAATGGAGAATTATTGGGAGACCATATTGGGGGCTACACACCATTTGAGTTTAATATTACCGATAAAGTTGATTTTAATAAAGAAAACTCTGTTGTAGTTATGGCAGACAACACGTATAAACGTGGTGCTTGGTGGGCATGGGGAGGTATTAGTAGAGATGTAACTCTGATGGCTAATGATGATGTAAGATTAGTTTATCAACATATTACTTCGGTTCCAGATTTTGAAAAACAAACCGTAGATTTTACAATTAAATATAAAGTTGAAAATAATGGAAGTACATCTGCTTTTGGTAAAATATATGCTGAGATTGAAGGGATTCATAAAGATTCTCTCTCTTTAACCGTTGAAAAAGCATCAACGGCTGTCTCGTATTTAAAATTTAAAAAACCGCTTTCAGATGTAGAATTATGGCATTTTAATGCACCTAATCTTTATCAACTGAATAGTACAATTTCTATTCATACGAATGAAGTTGATACAGCTTCAGATAAATTCGGAATTAGAAAATTTGAAGTTCGCGGAGAGCAATTCTTTCTAAATAATGAGGCTGTAAGAATGAACGGAATAAATCGTGTGCACGACCATCCAGTTTATGGCAATACAGAACCAGATGAATTGGTGTTAAAAGACATGTTAGATATTAAATCTTTAGGCTGTAATTTTTCACGCTTAATGCATGCGCCACTCTCAAAAAACTTACTAAAAGTGTGTGATAGTATTGGTTTTTTATTAGTAGAAGAAATTCCCGTTTGGGGAGATGATGACCCACAAACGTTTCCTGATAACCCTCTAACTAAAAAATGGATGAAAGAAATGATAGAACGTGATTATAATCACCCATCTGTGGTTGCTTGGAGCGTGGGTAATGAGTTACGAGAGAATGATTCCATTGCAGCAACATGGCCAGAAAAAAAGATGACCAAAAATCAATACGATTATGCAAATTCCATGTTAGATTATGTTAAAGAATTAGACCCATCAAGATTAAAAACATACGTTACTATTACCACGTACAGAAAAGGCGAAATAGGTAGTGAACCCTATGAAAAAGTAGATTTTATATCAATGAATTCCTATGGTAGTGCAGTAGAACTTACTAAAATAACGCATGATAAATTTCCAGGGAAGCCAATTTTTATCTCTGAAATTGGTATTGGCCAAATTGGACCTGCACCCAAAGGAAAACTAAAAGATGAGCTTGTTGGATATTTAAAAAAGCTTAAAGATTTACCATATGTAACAGGCATATCGCTTTGGAGTTATAACGATTACAGAAGTAATTATCGTGGTACACCAGAATCTGGGTTTAGAGAATGGGGCATTGTAGATGAGAAACGTAATAAAAAAGAAGCATATGAGCAGCTAAAAGAAATATATGATTATTGGAGTATAAGAGAATTACCTGAAAATAGTAAATAATTAAAGGCGAAAAGCCGCAGTTTAACAAAATCAAAATAAACTAAGGTTGTTCTACAACCTTGGTAAATTATAATTAAATAAAATTTAAAATCTTTTGGAAAAAAAAGCAGAATTAACAGGAATTTTACCGGTGATACCTACACCTTTTAATGAAGACATGTCTATAGACAAAGCTTCTATAAAAAAAGTCACTTCATTTTGCATTGAGTCTGGTGCCAGTGCCTTAGTATTTCCCGGTGTTGCGAGTGAATACGATTTTCTGAGTTCAGCAGAACGATTAGAGTTGTTAGAAGCAATATATGAAGTCAATCAGGGTAAATTGCCTATAATTTGCGGAGGCGGAAAAGGTAGCGCTGAAGAAATAGGAGAAAACATCCTAAAATCAGAAAAGTTTGGAGTACATGCCGTTATGGTACTCATTCCAAAACAGTTTAAAGAAGATATTGAAGGAGCAACCAATTTTATGAAAACGGTATCTGAAATAGCACCAAATGTTGATGTAATTCTTCAAAATGCGCCATTTCCAATTGGAGCAGGTTTAGATCCTGAATCAATCTGTGAGATTGCAAAAGCTGTAAAGCAAATAAAATATGTTAAGGAAGAAACCCTTCCCTCTGGAAACAAAATAACAAATCTAATAAAGAACGCACCCTCACATTTAATAGGTGTTATTGGCGGCGGCGGCGCTAGGTATGTTATCGATGAGATGAATAGAGGAACAGTAGCAGCAATGCCGGCTGCGGAAATTACTGACCTTCATGTTGCCATGTGGAATGCTCACAAATCTGGAGATATAGCCTTGGCACGAACAATTTATAAAGATACTTTGCCCTTGCTAATAATTCAAGCCGTTTATAGAATGCGTTTAACCAAATACGTATTGACTTTGCGTGGAGTATTTAAAAATTCGGTGGTGAAAGCACCTCTTCCAGAACTAGACGCGCAAGATAAAGAAGAACTTAAGTATCAGTTAGAGAGTTTATCTAAATATTTAAAAACGACAACAACGGTATGAGCAAAGTAAAAAAGGTAGAAGCTTTTACATTAACGATACCAAGAGACAAGCCTTACTTGGGAGATGCTAAAAAAGGAGAAGAAGCAAATGAAAAAGGCTATTTTGTTCGTAGTGGTAATAAAACAGTATACGCTACTGTAGATAGAACGGTTATAGTAAGAATAGAAACGGACTCTGGAATAGTTGGTTGGGGAGAAACGTATGGTCTTATTGCTCCAGAAGCTACCATGGCGTTGATCAACGATTTTATGGCAGATTTTGTTGAGGGTAGAGACCCTTTTGACGTGTCTGTTATATATGAAGACATCTATAATATGATGCGCTTTCGAAAATATAGTGGCGGTTATTATCATGATGCGTTAGCAGCAATAGATATTGCGCTTTGGGATATTTCAGGAAAAATGGCAGGACTACCAGTCGCTAAGCTATTAGGAGGTCAAAGAAGAAAAGAAATTCCGGCTTATGTTTCGGGTTTACCAGAATCAACATTAGAAAAAAGAGTAGAATTAGCAGTTTCATGGAAAGATAAAGGCTTTAACAGTTTTAAGTTTGCTACGCCACAAGCAGGTGAGGATTTAAGCAAAGAGATGGAAACTTTAAGAAACGCATTGGGAGTTTCTACTAAAATTGCTTGTGATATGCATTGGAATCAAACTTCAGCAGAAGCAATAGCAAAAATCATTCAGATGGAACCTTATAATCTATGGTTTGCAGAAGCTCCTACAGCTACCGAAGATATAAAAGGACTTTCCCACATAGCCCGCACCGTTAAAACTCCTATTGCTGTCGGGGAAGAATGGCGAACAGTATATGATGCAGAAGCTCGAATTAATGCAGAGGCTGTCCATATTGTTCAACCAGAAATGGGACATGTTGGTATTACACAATTTATGAGAATAGGGCTAGCAGCTCAATTTCAAAATTTGAGTATAATACCTCACGCAACCATAGGTTCCGGTATATTTTTGGCTGCAAGTTTACAAGCTAGTTCTGCTTTAGAAGGTATAAAATCTCATGAGTATCAACATACTATATTTGATAGAAACCAACATTTAATAACTGAAGGCATAGAAGTAAAAAAAGGGATGTATAATATTACCGACAAACCTGGTTTGGGTATAGAACCTACTCCATATACAATTTCGCAATTAAAAAAATAACATGGAAAAAGTAGACTACATTGTAATTATATTATATGCTATTGGAATTGTTGCTGCAGGAATGATATTTTCTGGTAAAATGAAGAATTCTAAAGACATGTTTGCAGCTGGGGGTCAATCTCCTTGGTGGGTTTCGGGATTATCAGCTTTTATGACATGTTTTTCAGCAGGAACTTTTGTTATTTGGGGAGGAATTGCATATAAATACGGTATAGTTGCTGTAGTTATAAATATTTGTTATGGTGTAGCTGCTATGTTTGTAGGTAAATGGGTGGCAGGAAAGTGGCGAAAAGCAGGAGTTAATTCTGCTTCGGAATACTTACAAATTAGATATGGTTCATCTATAGTGCAATTTTACACTTGGTTAAAAGGGATAATGGTAATGTTTGTTACCGGTGGGTCTATTTACGCCTTATCTGTAATCGTATCAGCATTAATGCCTCTACCAGAAGGACACTTATTGGTTGACCCAGCAACTGGATTTTTATCCATACCTATAACCTCTATTATTATATGTATTATCGTAATAATAATTGCTTTTTCTGGTGGCTTATGGGCTGTCTTAATGACCGATGTGTTACAATTTGTTATTTTAACGGTTTCCGTTGTATTTGTAATTCCTTTAATAATAACTAAAGCAGGTGGTATTGATAACTTTATAAATAATGCACCTTCTGGATTCTTTTCTCCTGTTACTAGTGAATATAGTTGGTGGTTTATGATAGGATGGGCAACAATTAACTTTGTATCCTTAGGGGGCGAATGGGCCTTCGTTCAAAGATATGTATGCGTGCCAAAATCCAAAGATGCCAAAAAAGTAGCATATTTAATTGGAGTATTATATTTAGTTAGTCCGCTTTTTTGGATGATTCCTCCATTAATTTATAGAACAATTGAGGCTAATGTTAATCCGGAACAAGCATATATTTTAGCCTGTAAAGAGGTTCTTCCATTAGGAATGATAGGATTAATGATTGCTGCAATGTCATCTGCAACTGCTAGTATGGCTACTACAAGATTAAATGTATTTGCAGGAGCGTTTACAGAATTTTACAAAAGAGTAGTACGTACTGTAAACGAAACCCAATTAGTATTTGTAGGAAGACTCATAACAATAGTATTAGGTCTAATAATTATAGCTGGAGCACTATTAATTCCTCAATATGGCTATACTTCCTTTATAATTGATATTAATACTCTTTTATACATTCCATTAGTCCTACCTACTATTTGGGGCTTGTTTTCCAAAAAAATTAAACTTTGGGGCGTATGGTTTACTACTGTATTTGGATTTGTGTCTGCTTACGTACTTAAATTTATGTTAGCCAATGAAGGCTATTTAACCAATATTGATTTATTTAACCCATTAGTCGTATGGATTTCTGAAAATAGTCGTATTGCGGATATGGTTTCAGGAGTTATTGGTCCATTTACAATATTGTTACTATTCGAATTTTTTAGTAAAAAAGAAGACCCTAAATGGAAAGAAGTTATGGAGTTAAGACAAACGTTTGAAAAAGAAAAACCCCTTTCAGCATCGTTGATGCCTTTAAAGATGCTATATATAACCATATCTATTATTGCTATTGCTATAGCTTTATTAGCTTTAATAAATGTTGAGCATATGCAAATTATGTTTTCTTTTTCAATTGCCTTAGCAATAATTGCGTACTTAGCTTATAGATATTTAAAAAATGCTAAGAAAAAAATAAGAGTACAATAAAAAATATTAAAAATGAAATTAACACAAGAAATTCAAAGAATTACGATGCTGTCTTTACTATTTATTCTAGTTATTTCCTGTTCAGAAAGTAAGCAGAAAACAGAACAAATAGCAGAAAAAAAAATGGAAGGTGTTTTTCCTTTTAAAATGCCAACAGAAAAGCCAAACATACCATTAAGTTCTTCATCAGACCGTATGTTCGATTATCCTACGCCTAGAGTACAGGATAATGAGCTTTTTTCTCAATTTAAATATACTCGTTTAAAAGGTTTCGATTATAGTAATGGCGATGGTACAGTTTCGCGTAGAGACCCATCACGACCAATTTTTGTAAACGGTAAATACTACGTATGGTATACAAAGCGCCATACTAAAGTACCACCTATAGGATGGAATCGTGCTGCTGAAGCTACAGATGAAATACCATCAACTGATTGGGATTTAGCAGATGTTTGGTATGCAACAAGCGAAGATGGAATCACTTGGGAGGAACAAGCTGTAGCCATTTCTAGACCAGAAAAACCAAATTCTGGTTGGCGTTCAGTCGCTACGCCAGACATATTAGTTTGGAAGGGAAAATACTATTTGTATTATCAAGCATTTGATGAACCTAGTGGTTTAAAAGGAGATTTATGTCCGGTATCTGTTTCTTACGCAGATTCTCCGGATGGTCCTTGGACACATGGTGGAGATAAAGTAATTCCTTTTGGAAAAGAAAACGAATGGGACCATAAAGCCACACATGACCCACAGCCTATAGTACGTAATGGAAAAATTCATGTTTACTACAAAGCAGCCTATAATAAGTGGCCAGATAATAGAAAAAACTATGCTGTAGGTCATGGTTTAGCTATTGCAGATGATCCTTTAGGTCCTTATGAAAAACACCCGCTAAACCCAGTAATGCAATCTGGTCATGAAACTACTTATTGGCCTTATAAAGGAGGAATAGCAACTTTAGCAATTAAAGATGGTAACGAGCGTGAAACCATACAGTATGCCGAAGACGGTGCTAATTTTAAAATCGCATCAAGTGTTTCTTTGACACCTACGGCAGCGGCACCATTTGTAGCAGATGCATTTACGGATACAAAAGACGGTAGAGGATTTACTTGGGGCTTATCTCATTTTATAAATGCAGGAACTTCTAAAAAAAGTTACTCTATTATTGCTCGTTTTGACTGCGACTTAAGTTTAGATTATGACGAACCTGCTTATAAAAACACAGGTGTTTGGCATAAACCAGAAGTGTATTTTGCACAAGGAGTAGGTAGCATTAATAAACATCCAGAAGGAAGGACTATTAAGAAACAGTAAGAAAATTAATTATTTATACCCATTTATCAAAAGCAAATAGTACCCCTAAAACTACGCTGTATTAGGCAATATTAAAAATAAGGGTGCTATATGCTTAGGTGTAGTATGAATATACTTCGTTATAATTATGAAAATAAAAACATTGTTTTTGCTGTTGATATTTATTTCTTGTAATCAAAAGATAGTAATACAACAGAGTACTGCACTTAAAGAAGAAAATACATATGGAGAATTAATTTTTTACGATGATTTTGATAGAAATGAAACTCAAGAAATAAAAGATGAAGTAGGTAATGGCTGGACAACCAGTAGCGATAAGACTGCTAAAGGACATAAAGAGGTAGATTTAAAAGATGGTAAAATGCATGTTTATATCCATAAAGAGGCTAACCATGCTGTTTCGGTTAGGCATAAAATGGGTTTTAAAGACGGGGCTATAGGGCTTGATTTTAAATTAGACCATCCTGATGATGTTTTAGTTATGAATATCGCAGATATGACCTGTACTAGTGTTCATGCAGGGCATATAATAGATGTAAAGGTAAAAGCCAAGATGCTAGAAATGTACGATTTAAAAACAGGAATTTTTTTGTTGGAACACCGTAATGCGATTTTAAATAAGACACTAACAAATGAAAAGGAAGAATTATTAAAATTAAAGTCTAAAAAAGTACCTAATAACGTTTCTCTTGGTAAGTGGCATTCGCTAATGATAGAAATAGTAAACGATAAATTAATTGTTTTTATTGATAAAAAAGAGGTAGGAAGCTTCTCCTCCAATGGTATAGCACACGATAAAAAAGGTCTTTTACGCATTTTAGTACCAAGAAAAGTGACTGTAGACAATCTTAGGGTTTGGAAGAAAATGTAATAAACTGCCTCTAGACTAGTGAATAAGGCATTTATTATCTAGCTTTTATATTGAGTTAAACCTTAATGTGGATGATCCTAACAATACCTACTCCGATGCTTACCATAACGATTTGGTAATTGAAACTATGAAAACTATGGCCACAGAACAAAACAATATCGTCTTATTGTTTGGAAAGACAAAAGCAATCCTGCAAGACCTCTTGTTTTCGTTCAACTATACGATTATAATACTAACACAATAGAAAACATAGCTTAAAAAACCCTGAAATACTAGCAAAATTTCTTGTTCAATTTTATAGGGAATGGTTAGAAAAATGTTCTAAAAAGGAAATACAACTCCTTCTGAATACTGATTTTAATCTAGCTTAAACCATATATTCTATAGACAAGACCATTTGTTTAGCTATTAATAGTTGTTAAACTATAGATTTGGCTTTAGATATTTATTACTCTTCAATAATTTCTAAAAAAGCATTTATAATTCAATAACACAAATAGTAAAATGAAAGTAATCCCTTTAAAATTATTATTTTTTTGCACTCTTTTATTCCTATCTAATATAGGTAATTCGCAAAAAAAGCCTTCTGAAAAATTTGAACAAAATTGGGAATCTTTAAGTAAAATAAATGAAACTCCAGATTGGTTTTTAGATGCCAAATTTGGAATTTATGCACATTGGGGACCAGTATCCTCTGCTTTTGTTGGTGCGGACCCAGACAAACATTACGCAGGATGGCATGGCATGAAAATGTATGATAATGGTAAGTTAGATAAAACAAAAAAAGGAAAACCAACAAATAATTACATACACCACAGAAAAAAATATGGCAATCCGTCTAAATACGGATACAAGCATATCATAGAACAATTTGATCCTTCTGGATTTAATGCAAAAGAATGGGCTACATTATTTGCATTATCTGGAGCTAAATTTGCTGGCCCTGTTGCCATGCACCATGACAATTTTGCTATGTGGGATTCTAAAGCAACGCGATGGAATTCTATGAACTATGGAGGTATAGACCCATCTGCAGAACTTAAAAAAGAAATTGAAGCTACTGGCTTAAAATATATGGGTTCTTTTCATCATGCATTTACATGGAAATATTTTTCTACAGCACATGCCTATGGAGGAGTTAAAGCGGAAGATTACGATTTATATACTAACCCACATAGCTTAGATTCTGATACTCCAGATGAACAATTCTATAACGATTGGTGGGCTAAATTAAAGGAGTTTATAGACGTTTACCAACCAGATTTAATTTGGTTTGATTGGTGGTTAGAAAATATGACCGATGAGTCTAGACAAAAATTCTTAGCATACTACTACAATAAAGGAATAGAATGGAATAAAGAAGTTGCAGTATGCTATAAAGAAAGTACTTTTCCTGAAGATACTGCCATAAAAGATTATGAGCGTGGACGCCCTAACCAACCAAAAGAACAAGCTTGGTTAACTGATACTTCACCAGGAGCATGGTTTTACAGACCAAATGCTAAATTTAAAACTCCAAATGAATTAGTAGACATTCTTATAGATATTGTTTCTAAAAACGGGAATATGCTACTAAATGTACCACCAAACCCAGATGGATCTATACCGCCTGTAATGGTTAACTTATTAACCGAAATGGGGGAATGGCTTAAAATAAATGGGGATGCTATATATGGTACTCGTCCGTGGACTGTATTTGGAGAAGGCCCTACTCGTTTACCAGAAGGCGGCCATAAAGTAGAGAAAATAAAAATTGAATATACCAATAAAGATATACGTTTTACCAAAAAATCGGATAAGGAATTTTATGCGATTGTAATGGATAAACCAAGTAACGAAACCGTGATAAAAACCTTAAGCACAGATATTGGTGTGCTTAATTCTAAGATTACAGAAATTACTCTTCTTGGTAGCACTGAAAAAATAGAATGGGAAAGAAATAGTAAAGGGCTAGTAATTAAAGCGCCTAAAAAAGTTCCATCTAATTATGCACACGCCTATAAAATAGTACTTGAAGGCTACACAGAGAATAATATTGGAGGAGAGGAAAATGCACATACAGAATAAGAAAAAAATGAAAAAAACACTATTATTTTGCTATTTACTACTTAGCACTTGTGGCCTAATCAATGCTCAAGATATAAACTTTAATGCCGATTGGAAATTTTATAACCAAGAAGCAGAAGGTGCAGAAAAACCAAACTATAAGGACTCTTCATGGAGAAAACTAAGCCTGCCTCATGACTGGGCAATAGAAGGTCCTTTTGATGTAAAATATAATGCAAGAGCTGGCGGATTACCTTTTCATGGAACAGGATGGTATCGTAAACACTTTACCATGGATTCTAAAAACAAAGGAAAAGTAGTTACCCTAGAATTTGAAGGAGCAATGTATGATGCCTATGTATGGGTAAATGGTACATTGGTAGGGAATAGACCTTATGGCTATATTGGTTTTGAATTTGATATTAGCGAACATTTAAAATATGATGGTTCAGACAATACAATAGCTGTTCGTTTAAGACCGCAGGATTTATCTTCTAGATGGTATCCTGGTGCAGGCTTATACCGATCTGTTTGGTTAAAAATTGACAATCCTATTCATGTTGGTCAATGGGGAACTTATATAACTACGCCTACAGTTACTAAAGAAATAGCCGTGGTACAAAACGAAACTACTGTTGTTAACAAAAACAACAAAAAGGTAGTTGTAAATGTAAAGCAAGAATATGAATCTCCAGAAGGTAAAATTGTTGCTACTGTAGATGAAAATATAACTGTAAAACCAAATGCAACAGCGGTTTCTCAATTATATACAAAAATTGAAAATCCAAAACGTTGGGATACCGAAAACCCTCATTTATACAAAACAATAACTACTATTACAGAAAATGGTGAAGTTGTAGATGTCTTTTATAGTAAAATAGGTTTACGAACAATTTCTTATACCACTGAAGGTTTCTTTTTAAATGGCAAAAAAATACGTTTTAATGGAGTTTGCTTACACCACGATAATGGTTCTTTAGGCTCTGCAGTATACAAAAGAGCAGATGAGAGAAAATTACAAATCATGAAAAGCATGGGGGTAAATGCCATACGTACAAGTCATAATCCACCATCTAGAGAGTTTTTAGAAGCTTGTGATGAACTAGGGCTTCTTGTACAAGATGAAGCTTTTGATGTTTGGAAAATGGAAAAAGTTCCAAATGGATATAATGTGTTTTTTGAGGAATGGGCAGAAACAGATTTAAAAGACATGATTCGTAGAGATAGAAACCACCCTTCTATTGTTATGTGGAGTATTGGTAATGAAATTATTGAGCAAAAAGATGCCAAAAACGGTTGGAAAGTTGCAAAACAACTAAACACCTATTGCAAAGAAATAGACCCTACTAGACCAACCTCCGCAGGATTTAACAATTACCCTGGCCCATACAAAAATAATATGGCCCAACAGGTAGATATTGCGGGAGTAAATTATAAGCCTTCTAGTTATAAAACTTTAATAGATACTTACTCAAATTTACCACTTTATGGCTCTGAAACTTCTAGCTGTACAAGTAGTCGCGGAGTATACCACTTACCTATTAAAAAATATAAAACACATGAATCTCTTCATGTTACTAGTTATGATTTAATTGGCCCACCATGGGCATATCCTCCAGATATTGAATTTCATTTTCAAGAACAAAACCCTAATATTATGGGTGAGTTTATTTGGACAGGTTTTGATTATTTAGGAGAGCCAACACCGTATGGTGGAAAAGATAATTCTACCAATGGATATTGGAATGCAGATTGGCCATCTCATAGCTCCTATTTTGGCGCAGTTGATTTGGCAGGTTTCCCTAAAGATAGGTTCTTTTTATACCAAAGTCATTGGACCGCAAAACCAATGATTCATTTATTACCACATTGGAATTGGAAAGGGATGGAAGGTAAAGAAATTCCGGTTTACTGCTATACAAATTGTGATGAAGCTGAGCTTTTTGTAAACGGAAAATCTATGGGTAGAAAAGTAAAAGGCAAAGACATAACCGAACTCAAGGTTAATTTCTTAAGATACGAGCCTAAAACTTTTGCGTCTAAATACAGGTTATCTTGGAATGTCCCTTATCAAACCGGAAACATAAAAGTAATTGGTTACAAAAATGGAAAGCAAGTACTAGAAAAACAGATTAATACCGCCGGAAAACCAGCTAAAATTAGTTTAAAAGTAGATAGAAAAGAAATTAATGCTAATGGGGAAGATTTAGCCTACGTAACAGTTCGTATTGAAGATAAAAACGGTAACCTATGCCCTAACGCAGATAATTTAGTACACTTTACTGTAAAAGGAGCTGGAGAATTATTAGCTGTGGATAACGGAAATCAAATAAGTTTAGAATCTTTTCAAGCAAACCATAGAAAAGCGTTTAGTGGTATGTGCTTAGCTATAATTAAGTCTTCCAAAAAACCTGGAAAAATAACACTAACTGCAAAATCGAAGGGATTAAAAAGTGCGCAAATATTTACGATTTCAAAATAATAATACAAATTAAACTAGGGTAGTTAAAAACCAATCCCATTATGAATAGAGAGCTAAAATATCAAATTTGGATATTATCAATCATGATGGGATTTGTATTACCCCTCCAAGCTCAAATTGTTCTACTTGGAGATAATACTCCATATGCAAATGTTAACGATGGTAATTTTGAAGCTGTACACGGATACTGGCGTCAATCTAAACAATCGCCATTTTGGACAACCAAAAATGTAAAAGGATTGGGAGAATATGGAATGGGAATACATTATGGCACCTTGTTTAGTAATAATGATTTAGGTATTGCTGAGTCTAAGTTATTAAATACAAATCCTAAGTATCAGAATCCCAAAAAAGGGGATATTTTACAATGGAGTTTTGGTGCAGATTTAGAATACATTAGTCAAGGAAGTATTACATTAAGTCTTGTTTTTGGGAAACATGAACGTATAGTTGCAGATAAAGTAAAACTAATAGGCTCTGATAAAGTAGTTGAACATTTTAATGGACAGTATGTAATTAATGAAGAAGATGCTAATGCAGGTTTGCCATTTGTTAGAGTTACTTTTTATTCTGAAGATGAGATTAAAGTATTTCTGCATTATGTAAATATTAATGTTATTGATGAAAAAAATAGTGGCCCAAAATTAAATGCCTTAGTAAAAAAAAATGGAATTAAACTAAGTTGGAAAGATAAACTCGCGGATAAAAAAAGTCTCTTTAATGTTTACCGACAGTATGCTAAAAAAGGAGCTTACAAAAAGATTGGAGAATCCTATAGCAGTTCTTTTCTTGACACTACTATGATTAATGGTGTAGCCTACACTTACGTAGTTACACGTTTTAATGAAAAAGAATCTGGAGCATCAAACAAAATAGTAATTAGCAAAAAAGATACTATTGCCCCTAAACCACCTACCGATTTAACAGCCGAAATATACGATTCTGAAATACAAGTTTCTTGGAAAAAAAGTGTTTCTAAAGATGTGAAAAATTATTCAGTTTATAGAGGAGATGAAAATGGAAATAATCTTCAAGAAATTGCACATAATATTACCAAGAATTTCTTTTTAGATTTTACTCCAGCTAAAGACATTAAAAATACGTATATAGTTTTAGCAGAAGATTTCAGTGGAAACAAAAGCATAGTATCAAAACCATTAAAAGCTAAAGTAAAAATGGTTTCTGGAGCGTCGTTTAGCGATTTAATTTTGCCTATGCCTATACACCACAAACTAACTTCAAAAGCTTGGGGAGCCAATGGAGTTTTACCACGAGATATTAGTAATGGTATAGAAGACCCGGAATGGAGTTATTGGGGAGGACGTCCTGTAAAAGATAAAGACGGCAAATACCATATGAATGTTACCCGTTGGCCGGCTAATGCAACAAAAGGCCATTGGGAGTGGCCCAGGTCTACCGTTGCTCATACCATTTCCAAAAAACCAACAGGTCCGTACAAAGTTGTAAAAGAAACAGCCTATGACTACAATAATGGTTTAGGACATAACCCAGATATCATTTTACTAAATGATGGTACTTATTTAATGTATTCCTTGATTAATTGGGAAGCTACTTTGTTTTCTGCCACGTCCATGAATGGTCCTTGGAAGCGATTGGGAATTATGGAAGTTAATAAAAATACTCCTTTAGAAAAACCGCAACTCCAATATCGTTTTGAAAGGAACCTATCTGGAGTGCATTTAGAAGACGGTCGTTTTTTATTTGTTACTAAAGGTGGTGCTATGATGCTTAGTGAAGGAACCAACCCATTAGGACCTTACACTATTAAAACAGGCCCATTACAAGGAAATACAATAATCCCAGAAAAATATAGAAATTCTAATTTTGAAGACCCAGTTCTCTGGAAAGATGAAGTACAATACCATATGATGATTAATGCTTTTATTGATTATCGTGCCATCTATTTGCGTTCTCCAGATGGCATACATTGGAAGTTTAATCCCGGAACCGCTTATACCCCTAATAATACATTTTATGAAGATGGCACCCAAACACACTGGTACAAATTAGAAAGACCACATGTTTTAACAGACGAATATGGGCGCGCAACACATCTTTCTTTAGCTGTTATAGACGTACCTAAAGCAGATGATTTAGCAAAGGACAAACACAGCTCTAAAAACCTTATTCTTCCATTAATAGTGCCTAAAAGAATTAAACTTTTAAATAAGAATAAAATTTCTAAAACAACCAAAAAAATAAAAATCCTAATCCAATCCGAAGTTGGTTTTAATGCTCAAGAAGATATAGATATAAGCTCCTTGCGCTATGGAGCTTGCGAAGAAGTAGATTATGGTCGTGGCGCAAAACTTTTAAAGACTAACAAGAAAGGAAAAAATCTAATCCTAATTTTTAATGGCGAGGGAAACGGAATTACTGAAAGGAATTTTGCTGGTAAACTTTTAGGAAAAACAAAAGAAGGTAAATTGCTAATTGGGTTCTCTAAAATAAAGTAGAACAAAACAAAAAATGATTAATTTGAAAAAAATAACAATTCTTATATTCACGCTTCTAATATCAATTAGTTGCAGTAAAAAAACGCACTGGAATATTACCGAATTTGGTGCCAAAGCAGATGGTAAAACGGTAAATACAGAGGCTATACAACAAGCAATTGACGCTTGTAGCAAAGCTGGTGGAGGAACAGTAACTATAGAAGGTGGAATTTATATTTCTGGAACTATTCTACTAAAAGATAATGTTAACCTTCATGTTGCAGAAAACTCGACATTAATGGCAAGTATTAACCCTAACGATTTTTACAGTATAGATCCATTCATAGATGCTACAGGACAATACAGAGGACAATGTCTAGTTGGCGCGGCAGATGTGAAAAACATTTCTATCACTGGTAAAGGAATCATAGATGGGCAAGGCAAAATGTTTACTCCACAAAACGCAAAAAAGACATTAAAAAAATTAGGTCTTAAAGAAAAAAAAGAAGATTTCTCCGGCTTAATTGCCAAAGACAATAATTATGTAAATAAAAATATTCGGTATTCTAACAGACCTTTTTTAGTACGCTTAGTAAGAGTAACGAATAGTAAACTAAAAGACATTACTCTAAGACAACCAGCCGCTTGGACACTTCACTTTTTTCAATGTAATACTTTTGAAGTAGACGGCATAGAAATTTACAGCAAAGCAAATAGGAACAATGACGGAATTGATATAGATTCTAGTACTAATGGTATGATTAAAAACTCCTTAGTAAATTCAGACGATGACGCTATTTGCTTTAAGGCGACAAGCCCTTTAGCTACAAAAAATGTTACCGTACAAGATTGTAAATTAAGTAGTGGTTGGGGCGCCATTAAGTTTGGCACAGAATCTATGGGTAATTTTGAAGATATTACGGTAAAGAATTGCCATATTTTTGATACTCGAGGTGGTGGAATTAAAATTCTAAGTGCAGATGGAGCGAATGCTAAAAACATCCTTATTGATAATATAAATATGGTAGACGTTGAAATGCCAATATTTATTCGCCTATGCGAAAGAAGATTAACCTACAGAGGTGCAGAGCAATTACAAACAGGCAGTATTACTAACGTAACCATCTCTAATATTAAAGCCGTTTCTAGAAAAAAAGAAGACTTACGCATGTTCCCTACAGTAGGTTTTTACTTTTCAGGCACACCTAACCATAAACTAGGTACTATAAATTTAGAAAACATAGATATTACCTTACCTGGAGGAGGAACAGAAGAAGATAGTAAAGTAGTAGTTCCAGAAAATGTAACACAATACCCAGAATTCACTATGTTAGGGATAACTCCTGCCTACGGTATGTATGCGCGTCATATCTCTAATTTAACAACTAAAAATATTTCTTTTAAAGTAACATCTAAGGACGCAAGAGAAGAAATTATTACAGATAATGTAAATGGTAAATAAGATGAAGGACAAATTATTAAAAAGAACTATATTCTATAACAAACCTCACGCAGCCATAAAGAAGTAACCTACTACCCCTATAAAACATATGTGTTAGGGATTTACCTATTTGTAAACAAATTAAAGAACGAACCCTTGTATCTTTACAAGGCTCTCTTTTTTAACACTATATATTAAAAATGAAAACACATTTTAAAAAGCAAAACATATATACCATTATTCTTATATTATGTATCCACGTTACGGTCTTTGCAACAGATTTTAATGTTATAGATTATGGAGCTAAAGCAGATGGTGTAACTATAGATACCAAAGCAGTGCAAGATGCTATTGATGCTTGCACCAAAGATGGAGGTGGAAAAGTAATTATTCCATCTGGTAAAACTGTAGTTATTGGCACTATTTACCTTAAAGATTTTGTTACCCTGCATATAGAAAATGGTGGCACATTATTAGGCAGTCCTAACTATAGTGATTATACCACAGACACGCATAAAAACATGTACAAGAATGAGCCGCACATGAACCGCTGTCTCATTTTTGCTAAAGACGCTAAAAACTTTGCCATTGAAGGATATGGCGTTATTAATGGAAACGGTCATCCAAAAAGCTTCAATAAAAAAAATGGAGGAAGACCAATGCTTTTGCGGTTTTTAAATTGCAACAACATTCAGATAAATAATATTACTCTTAAAAACCCTGCAGCATGGACTTCTGCTTGGTTATATTGTAATGAAATAGTTGTAGATGGTATTAAAATTTTAAGTAGAGTTAATCATAATGGAGACGGTTTAGACTTTGATGGTTGTACTAATGTAAGAGTCTCTAACAGCTCTTTTGACACTAGTGATGATTCTATTTGCTTACAGGCTTCTATGCCAAATAAACCATGTAAAAATGTTGCGATTACTAACTGCACATTTACAAGTAAATGGGCAGGAATGCGTATTGGTCTACTTTCTAGAGGAAATATAGAATCGGTAACCATAACCAATTGTACTTTTAATGATATTCAAGATTCTGGACTAAAAATTCAGTTAAATGAGGGAGGAATTATGCAAAACATGGTGTTTTCTAATCTTGTTATGAAAAATGTACCAAGACCAGTCTTTATGACTTTTACACAACAAAAGGCCTGTGTAGATGCTCCAGAAGAAATGTACCCAATGCAATCTATGAAGAACTTTATTTTCCAGAATATTATAGCCGACAACACCGCATTAGATAAAAACTCGGCCTTCTTTATTACAGGAATGCCTAAACACTATATAGAAAATATTAGTTTTAAGGATATTCAGTTTTTAGTATCTGGAGGTGGTTCTAAAGAAGATGCCAAAAAAACGGAATTTAAGGAATACACTTTAGAAGTACTAAAAGGCTGGTGGCCAGAATTTAGTTTAGTGGGTACTTTACCGGCATCTGGCTTTTTTGCAAGACATGTAGACGGTTTGTTTGTTGACAATTTTAATTTAATTATTACAAACAAAGACCTTAGAAACCCTATAGAACTACATGATGTTAAGAATGATTATTTAAAAAACATTTTTCTAAACAAAAAACCAATATCACAAACCCAAATTAATAAAAAACAATAATGAAGGCGTTTACAAAAAGAATAATCCTCCTGGTATTAATAGCTTACAGTATTAGCTCCATTGCGCAAAAAAACAAACCAAATATTGTAGTTATTTATACAGATGATCATCGTTTTTCTGGAGTACATGCACTTGGAGGTATGGCGGTACGAACACCTAATATAGACTCTTTAATTGCAAATGGTGTGTCTTTTTCTAATGGGTATTTAATGGGTTCTTTTTCTGGAGCTACATGTGTGCCTAGCAGAGCTATGCTAATGACCGGAAGAAATGTTTTTGAATTACAAGGACAAGGAAATACCATTCCTTCGGAACATAAAACCATGGGCGAAATTTTTAAAGAGAATGGATATCACTCCCAAATTGTTGGAAAATGGCATCAAGATAATGCCTCTTTACATCGTTCTTTTAATGATGGTGAAAAAATAATGGGACTAGGAGTCTATTTAACAGATCACTTTAGAATGCCATTATGGGATTGGGACAAAAAAGGTAAGTTTGCAAAGGAAGATGCCTATCTCTTAACCTATAATGAAGAAGGAAAAACGGTTAAAAGACCTTTAAATAAAAATGATAAAAGAGGGCCAACGGGAACAGAAGAAGATGGCCCGCACACTTCTGAAATTTTTGCAGAAGACGCATCTAAATTCATCAAAAAATATAAAAAGAAAAGACCATTTTTTATGTACTTGGCTTTCCATGCACCGCATGATCCAAGACAAGCCCCACAGGAGTATAGAGATCTGTATCCACCAGAAAAAATAGAACTTCCTCCCTCCTATTTAGCGCAACATCCTTTTGATAATGGTCATATGGTTTTACGTGATGAGGAACTTGCGGCATGGCCAAGAACACCAAAAATTGCACAACAACAACTTGCGGATTACTATGCAATTATCACACATCTAGACGCGCAAATAGGAAAAGTAATTGCCGCTCTAAAAGAAAGTGGTGCTTATGAAAATACCTTAATTGTTTTTGCCGGCGATAGTGGTTTAGCAGTAGGTAATCATGGGTTAATGGGTAAACAAAATATATATGACGAAGATGGGATACACATTCCTCTAATTTTTTCAGGAAATTTAATAACAGATAAAGGTTCTAAAAGAGATGCTCTAGTATATAATTTTGACATTTTACCTACTTTATGTGAGTTTACCAATACTCTAAAACCAGCATCGATTACCGGAAAAAGTTTATTACCAGTAATTAACAAAGAAACCAAATCTGTTAGGGACTATACCTTCCATGCTTATAAACAATTCCAAAGAGCATATAGAAAAGGAAACTATAAACTTATTGAGTATGTAAGAGCTAAAGATTTTCATAAAAAAAACGGAGAATCTATAAGAGGTTCTAGGGTAACACAACTCTTTAATATTACAAAAGATCCTTGGGAAGTATATGACCTTTCTTTCTTTCCTGAATATGCAGAAACGGTTAAAGTTATGCGCAAAGAAATGAAAGAAAAAGCACAAGAGCTAGGGGACAAAAAAGCAAATATAGAAGGTGAAAAATATGGCTTTTGGGAATTTTATTAATCCTTATTAGCACCAATTATACTTTTAAAATAAAAATAATAATAAAAGACATATCTTGAAGAAAATTTATGAAGACCACTGAAACAGTAGGAGCCGGGATAACAATTCTTCCTAATCTATTAAATGCTTCGCCAAATAGCACTATTAATGTAGCAGTTATTGGTGTTGGCAGGAGAGGAACAAATAATTGAACA
Organism: uncultured Maribacter sp.; assembly: GCF_947496775.1. GTDB lineage: Bacteria > Bacteroidota > Bacteroidia > Flavobacteriales > Flavobacteriaceae > Maribacter_B. Next base: position 766,319 of record NZ_CANMDU010000001.1, read on the forward strand.
CAAATTCAAGGTTTATACCCAATTTCTAAAGAGGATAAAACAAAGCTAAGGAAACCACATAAACATGTAAATATTGCTACTATTAGAGGTAAAGGACCAAAACCAAGTTCTAATTTTGCTTATGGAGCAGACCTAACAGAAATGTCACTCCTTGGTGTTTTCTCCCAAAAATTTAATACAAAAATAGAATACGACGCGGCTATCATGAGAATTACTAACCAACCTGGATTACAACCCTATGTAAAAGAAGATGTACGTGAAGGTTGGGCATACGGAGAAGATTTAAGGAGATAAAAACTACCTCACGACAAATCCAAAACATGATAATTGACACCACTTTTTATTACAAGTCCAACCTAAACATATTTAAATATCAATTACCAAATAAAGGTATTCTTTACAAAGCAAAAATCGTAAGCTCCCTGCAATAACCTCATATATTAAAAATAGTTATAACTGTACTTAACTATCTCTAAATCCTCTTCTTACTATCAAAAAAGAATAATTCCAAATTAAATTCTTCAAAATATAAATTTCATAAAAAACCCATATGTAACTAGAAAAACACACGTTACCAAATTATTTAATACTACTCCAAACTCCCCATTTACGGGCATTCTACATGAATTAACCTCTCCAAAAAGCGTGTTTAGTTAAAAAACATTCGTTTTAATAAAAATTCAACGCAAACCATTTGTTATCCGTTTTTAAATATTTGTTTCCCTATATACGTATGTCTGAAAATATATTTGTCATACAACGTACAAATTGTTGTTAAACTAACTTAAAAACTCTAATGCTTATGAAATTATCAAATTTTATGAAACAAAAATGTCGATCGCGCAATTTACTCCTTGCGCTATTTTGGGCGGCCAGCACATCCTTAGGCTTTTCTCAAGACTTCACTATTAGCGGTACAGTTAATGACAATACAGGACAACCATTACCTGGTGCCAATGTTGTCGTTAAAGGAACCACAAATGGAACACAAACAGATTTTGATGGTAATTTTACCCTTAACGCTCCTAGTAACGGAACAATATCAGTAAGTTACATAGGTTTTGTAACCCAAGAAGTTGCAATTAACAACCAATCTAGTGTTACAGTAACTCTCGCAGAAGATGCCAGCCAATTAGATGAGGTTGTTGTTATTGGTTATGGTTCTCAAAAGAAATCAGATTTAACTGGTGCAGTGGCTACTGTAGGTTCTAAGGATATTGAAAAATATACTTATAATGATGCTTCACAAGCATTACAGGGTAGAATGGCCGGTGTAAATGTACAAGCACAAGGCGGTGCTCCAGGAGCTGGTTCTGTAATTACTATTAGGGGTACTGGAACATTTAGTAACAATGGCCCGTTATATGTAATTGATGGGATGATTACTGGTAGCATGAATACTGTTAACCCTGGTGATATTGCTAGTGTTTCTGTATTAAAAGATGCTTCGGCAACTGCAATATATGGTTCTAGAGCAGCTAATGGTGTAGTAATAATAACTACCAAAAAAGGAAAAAAAGGAAAAGTTAGTATTGATTTAGATACTAGTTACGGATACCAAAAAGCTATTAACCAAATAGATTGGGCAGATGCTACACAATACGCTGCAATAGTTAATAGAGCAAATGATGCAGATGGTGTTCCAAGATACCCAGCAAATGATACAGAATTTGATCCAAACTATAGCAGTAATTTATACGATGATTCATTTAGAACTGCATCTATAAGTAATACAAACCTTAGAGTTTCTGGAGGTGGTAAAAATAGTGTTTATAGTCTTTCTTTAAATCAATTTGACCAAGATGGTGTTATTAAGTATTCAGATTTTAAAAGAACTACCGTAAGAGCTAATTTTGGATTAGATAAAGGAAAATTTAATTTACAAAGTACAATTGGGTTAACAAGAACAGTAGATAACCCAAACCCATACTTTAATAAAGAAAGAAATTTATTACCAACTATTAGACTAAGAAATGATGCCGGAGAATGGAGTTCAGACGATAGAGCAGATAGAGGTATTACAACTGCCTATGGTGCTTTTTACGGCCCTGGCACAATCGCAAATGAATTAGCTATAGCTGCTTTAGAGGATAGAACTAATACGTTAAATACTGTTATTAGTAATGTATCTGGTTCTTATGAATTATTTGATGGATTAACATATAAGTTAAACTTAGGCATGGAATCTTCTGCTAGAAATAACTATACTTTTAGTCCGGATGAACAAGTAATTTACAATGGCTCTAATAAAGCAACATCAGAATTAAGAGAAACAAATACAAACCGTTTAAATACTTTAGTAGAACACACTCTTAACTACAAGAAATCCTTTAATAAACATAATGTAGACGTATTAGCTGGTTTTACAGATCAAAAAAATAATTCTAGATCTTTAGGTATAGTTGCCCTTAATGCAATTAATAATATTAGTGTAGCTGGTGCATTTAGTTCTGAAAATTTACAAAGTGCCCCTTCACAAGATATTACTTCTACTATCCAATCTTATTTTGGTAGATTAAATTATACATTTGATGATAGGTATTTATTAACGGCAAGTTTACGTCGTGATGGTTCTTCTTTGTTTAAAGAAGATTTAAGATGGGGTACTTTCCCTTCAATGGCAATAGGTTGGAATGTTAGTAACGAACCATTTTTAGAAGATTTTGATGCTGTATCTAATATTAAACTAAGAGCAGGTTATGGAGAAATAGGATCTAATAATGTAGATCCTTATGCTATAGACCCTTCTATAAACCTTTTTAGTACATATATTTTAGGAGACACACAAACCAGACAATCTGGTTATGCTGTAACAAGAGGTGTAAATAGGAATATTTTTTGGGAAACTACTAAAACTACTAATGTTGGTTTAGAATTTACTACTCTAAATAATAAGTTAAATGTAACTATGGATTATTTTATAAAAAAATCCGAAGACATTTTAGTAAACATTCAATTACCACTTTATTCTGGATTTAAGAATACAATCCCTTTTAATAGAGGTAATATAGAAAATAAAGGTTTTGAATTCTTAGCCACCTATGCGGATCAAATAGGAGATTTAAACTTTAACGTAACAGCTAATTTTTCTACCTTAGATAATGTAGTAACTTCTTTAGGAGGACAAGCTCCTATAGTTGGTGGTGGTTTTACTTCTAATGGTTTACGAGGTACAAGAACTGATATTGGACAACCCATTGGTTCTTTTTATGGTTACGTAACAGACGGAATTTACCAAACAGATGCAGAAGCTACCGCTGCTAATGATCAAGAAGGTAACCCTAGAGCTGGTGACCTTAAGTTTAAAGATTTTAATGGAGATGGTGTAGACCCAGAAGATAGAAGATACCTTGGCTCATCTATTCCTAATTTTGAGTACGGATTTAACCTAACGGCAGATTATAGAGGTTTAGATTTAAGTTTATTTTTTAATGGTGTAGCGGGTAATAAAATTCTTAACTCTACAAAATATAGAGGGTATTTTGATTTTAATGGCAACTATTTAGCAGATGCTGCAAATGCATGGACACCAACTAATACGAACACTAATGTTCCTAGAAACACACAAGTTGACCCTGGGTTTAACCGTAGAATGTCTGACTTTTATTTAGAAAGTGGAGCATATTTTCGTTTAAGAAATGCACAAATAGGGTATACACTTCCTGATGATGTATTAGAAAAAATAAGAATCCCTAAAGTAAGATTATACGTTTCAGCAACAAACTTATTTACTATTAGCGATTATTCTGGTTACTATCCAGAAGTTGGTAGAAACAGTAGAGGTGGTACAAGCCAATTTAACAATGGAGTTGATGAAGGAAACTATCCTACTCCAATAACCTATCAATTAGGTTTACAAGTTTCTTTTTAATAAAAAAATGAAAAAAATGAAAAAAAATAAAATCACAATAAAGGGAATACTTGCAATGTTTGCATTATTAGCCCTTAACCTAAATTGTTCCGATGATGCATTAAATCAGGACAATCCAAACATTCTTGTACCTACATCATTTTGGGGTACAGCAGAAGATGCAAATAAAGGTATTCTAGGAGCATACAGCCCTTTTATAGCCATAACCTATTATTCTAGATTTGAAATCTTCTTATCCGATTATAGAGATGATGTTGTGAATGGTTTTAATTCTTCTGACAGAACAGCTGCAGGAGCATTTAACGCTACCGCAGATCGGAATGCACCAAAATGGATGTGGGAAGCACAATTTAGAGGTGTTTCTAGAGCTAATGATGTTCTTTTTAACGTTCCAAATATAGAAATGGATGCAACTGAAAAAGAGAATATTCTTGGTGAAGCATATTTTATTAGAGCATTTAATTATTTTAATCTTTTAAATAATTTTTTAAATGTACCTCTAATTACAGTTCCTTTTGATCAAATGGAGGCTCCAGATTTAATACCACAAGCAGCTCCAGCAGATGTTTGGACCTTAATAGAAGAAGATTTAAAGAAAGCACAAACAATGCTTCCAGACTCGTGGTCAGCAAGCCAAACAGGTAGAGCAAGAGCTAAGGCTGCTACTGGTTTATTAGGAAAAGTTTACTTATACCAAGGTAAATACGGCCCTGCTAAAACGGAGTTCGCAAAAATTATGGACGGTAGCTTTGAGTTAATGGATGATTATGCTGCTAACTTTTCTGAAGAATTTGAAAATAACAAAGAATCTCTTTTTGAAATTCAAATGATTTCTGATGGTCAGCAAGGTTGGGGAGCAGATAATGCAAATAGCGGCTCTGGTTCTGCTTTTCAAGCAGATTTAGCCCCTGTAGGTTATACAGATCAAAATACAATGAGAGTTAACCAGTGGGCATTAGATATATTTTTAGATGAGCAAACTATTAATGGAGAAATTGACCCAAGAACTTACACAACTTTTTTCTGGAATACAAATGAAACTACAGAGTACCAAGGAAAAACATTAGCTTCTAGAACTTACCTTAACACTTCTTATGAAGATGCTTTTGGTGCTACAGGAACTAATATATTTGGAAATAAATATGCAGATTGGGCTTTTAATGGTAAAGAACAATCATTAGATGGCGGATGGCATAGTGCTGGAAACAACTTAAGAATATTAAGATATGCAGATGTATTATTAATGTTTGCTGAAGCTGACGTAATGGCTAATGGTGGCAACTCTACACAAGCAGCCGTAGATGCCGTAAATGAAGTAAGAAGAAGAGCAGACATGTCAGAATTTACAACAATTACAATGCAAGATATTGAAGATGAACGTGTAAAAGAATTAACTTTTGAAAGAACACGTTACTTTGATCTTTTAAGATGGGATAGAGTAAAATCTAGAATTGTTGATAATCCAGATTTAAAATCTGAAAGCGGCGGAACTAGTTCTTACAAACCAGGAAGAGAATATTTAGCAATTCCTCTTTCAGAATTAGATGGTAACAATAATGACGAAGGGTTTAAGCAAAATCCAGGTTACTAATAGTTGAGAGTTGGTAATTTTAAAAGGAACCGTTTTAAAACGGTTCCTTTTTATATTTTATATATTTATTCTCCCATGAAAAAAACAATATTACTTCTCATTTTAATAGCTCTTATTTACGCCTGTAAAAAAGAAATTAAACCTCCCCTATTTTTAGAATTAGCAACAAATACTTCGGGAATTAATTTTAATAATAAGATTATAGAGAATGACACCTTAAACTATTTTACATTTCCGTATCTATATTTAGGTTCGGGGGTTTCTGTAGGGGACATTAATAATGATGGATTACCTGACCTATATTTCACAGGAAACCTTGCGCAAAATAAACTATACCTTAATAAAGGTAATTTACAATTTGAAGATATTACAAAAAAAGCAGGTGTAGAAGGTGACCAAAGGTGGTATTCCGGTACTACAATGGCAGATGTTAATAACGACGGTTTTTTAGACATTTACCTAAGTGTTTCTGGCAAATTTTCCACCACAGCCAACCAGCTATTCCTAAATAATGGAAACAACACATTTACAGAATCTGCTGAAAGTTATGGCATTGCCGATACAAGCTCTAGTATACAATCCACTTTTTTAGATTATGATAAAGATGGTTATTTAGACCTTTTTGTAGCTAATTACCCAAATGTGTTGGTAAGTATGGGAAACCAATACTATAAAGAAAAAATGGATCAAAACAATCTTCAAGATTCTGGTCATTTATATAAAAACAATGGAAATGGAACATTTACAGATGTAACCTTTGATGCTGGAGTCCAAAAATTTGGATTAACACTTGGCATAGTATGTTCAGATTTTAACAATGATGGATATACTGACTTATACTTAAGCAATGATTTTAATGTTCCGGATTACCTATATCGAAATAACGGAGATGGAACATTTACAGAAGTTTCCAAAGATGCTACCAAACACACATCAATGTTTGGTATGGGTGTAGATGCTAGTGATTTTAATAATGATGGTCTTATAGACTTTATGCAGGTAGATATGACCGCAGAAGACTACAAACGTTCCAAAACAAATATGGCAAGCATGAGTCCAAGCACCTTTTATGAAAGTGTTGCTTTAGGTTTTAATTACCAATACATGCAAAACTCTCTTCAGCTTAATAATGGGATAAAACAAAAAAATGTACCCTCTTTTAGCGAAATTTCTCGTCTTTCTAATATGTCTACTACAGATTGGAGCTGGGGAGCTCAATTTGCAGATTTTAATAATGACGGATGGAAAGATGTATTTATCTCTAACGGCGTAAAAAGAGATGTAAATAACAATGATATAAATGCTAAATACGAATCTGAAACATTTTTTGGTAGAAAAGAAAACCAAGACTTTTCTCTAATGCCTAGTACCCCTATAGCTAATTATGCCTTTGTAAATAACAGAGATTTATCTTTTAAAAACTCTACCAAAGAATGGGGCTTGAGCAAAAAAGGATTCTCTAACGGTTTTGTTTATGCGGATTTGGATAACGATGGGGATTTAGATTTGGTGGTAAACAACATGAACGAAGCTGCTTCTGTGTACGTTAATCAAAGCACATACAACTACTTACGTATTAAATTAACAGGATATCCTAATAATTCGTTTGCCATAGGTGCCAAAATTATTATTAACAAAAAAACGAACAAGCAAGTACAAGAAATTACATTAAGTAGAGGTTATCAATCTAGTGTAGAGCCAATTCAACATTTTGGTTTAGGAAATTCTAGTGCAACAAATGACATAGAAGTTATATGGCCAAACGGTAGCGTGCAAAAACTAAACAATATTGCTTCCAACCAAATACTAGAAATAAAATATGATTCTACAAGTAAAGAAAATCTTGTTACTGAGAACGACAGACGCAGTTTTTTTCAAAATATATCTAAAAAAATAGACCCACCTTTTATTCATAAAGAAGATAGTTATGATGATTATTTGTTAGAACCACTGTTACCCCATAAAAATTCGCAACTCGGAACCAAACTAACTGTAGGAGATATCAATGGAGATGGACTAGAAGATTTCTTTGTAGGAAATGCAAAAAATAGCCCGGCTGCTATGTACATCCAAAACGACCAAGGAAAATTCAATATTTTAAAAGGGCCTTGGGAAAATGACATGCTATACGAAGACACTGGTGCTTTACTATTTGATGCGGACAACGATTCTGATTTAGACCTATATGTTGTAAACGGAGGCAATAATCCAAATACTGTTAAAAAATATTATCAAGACAGACTGTATATAAACACCCCTAAAGGTTTTGTAAAAACTACAAATTCACTCCCAAAAATTTTGGCTAGCGGACAAGAAGTAAAAGCAGCAGATTATGATAATGATGGAGATTTAGATTTGTTCGTTGGCGGAAGAATAACTCCAGGTAAATATCCTTTCCCCGCCGAAAGTTATATTTTAAGAAATGATGGCGGAAAAGATACCAATATTAAATACAGCAATGTAACTAGTAAAGTTGCTCCTGAACTATCTAAAGCTGGATTGGTTACCTCTGCCATTTGGGACGATTTTAACAAGGATAATAAAATAGACCTTATACTTACAGGAGAATGGATGCCAATCCGCTTTTTCCAAAATAATGGGGACAACTTCAAGGAAGTCACCTCTGAATTAGGCTTTAATAATACTGTAGGTTGGTGGTATAGTTTGCAAAAAGTAGATATCGATGCTGATGGCGACATGGATTATTTTGCAGGGAATTTGGGATTAAATTACAAATACAAAGCCAGTGAAAAAGCTCCTTTTTCGGTTTATGCCAATGATTTTGATGAAAATGGAAACATGGATATTGTTCTTAGTTATGAAAAATATGGTACAAAACTACCACTAAGAGGTAGGGAATGTTCCTCCCAACAGGTACCAGCTATTGCCAAAAGGTTTGAAACTTTTGAATCCTTTGCGGATGCCGATTTAACCGATATTTATGGTCAGAAAATGCTAGAAAATTCCTTGCAATACAATGTCACAACTTTTGCACATAAATGGGTGGAAAATCTCGGTAATGGAAAATTTAAACTTCATGATTTAGATAAATATACGCAACTCTCATCTATCAATAAATTCGAAATATTCAATTACAATAATGATGAATTTCCAGATGTTTTGATAGCTGGAAATATGTATCAATCCGAAGTAGAAACCCCACGAAATGATGCCAGTGTTGGATTAGTTCTTATTGGCAACTCTACGGGATACTCCTTAGTAAAACCATCAGAAAGCGGCTTATTTTTGGACGGAGATATTAAAGATATATCTACTATTAAAAATAGAAATAATTCCCTTAATTTTATAATCGCAAAAAACAACGATAAAATAGTACTTCTTAATAAAAAATAGTTTAGTTACTACAATAACAAAACACTTATTTGTATGATGTATTATAAATTAGTACTTTAATAAAAAAAATGTTTACGCCAATTGGTAATTCTAAATCTCTTTCTCAGCAAATTGAAGAAAAGTTAACAAATGCTATACGTAATGGAGAGTACAATCCTGGAGAAAAAATACCTACGGAAAAAGAATTGTGCGAAATATTTCAAGTAAGTAGAACTGCTGTTAGAGAGGCTATTAAAACGATGGTAGCCAAAGGAATTATTATAGTAAAAAAAGGGAGTGGTGCTTATGTCTCTGAGGTAAGTATTAAAAATGCTTCTGAAATTTTAAACATGTTTTTTGAACTTTCTTCCAATGACGATTTAATTCTACAAACTATAAAGGCGCGGCAATTTGTAGAACCATTGTTAGCCTCACAAGCGGCAAAAAATAGGACAGAAAAGCATATAGAACTTCTAACAATAAACATGAAAAGCATTCAAGATTGCCCGTTAAAAGATTATAAAAAAGAAGCTGAATTAGATAATGCTTTTCATCAAATACTACTTTCCATAACAGAAAACCAAATTTTAAAATTGTTATTAGGTCCTATTTTTAATTTAATGCCCAAGTTTAAAGCTAGTGTGTTTGCTAAACCAACCAAAGGCAACCTACAGGAAGAGAAAACTATTATGCTAAACCATCATGAAAGAATAATAAATGCTATTATAGCTCAAGACGAAGAAGAGGCAGCAAAAGCAATGAACGATCATCTAAAAATTACATATTCAAACTACATCAAATCGCATCAAAATATTTGATTTAAACTTCTTCTAACAATGCAAAACAGCAACATTCAGTAGCTACTATATAAGTACTCCCAACTTAATAACACGTAAAAATGACCGAACTAATTATTGAAAAAATAGATATCTTTAAAGTCCCTCCAAGATGGTTATTTTTAAAAATTACTACCAAATCTGGTATTATAGGTTGGGGAGAACCAGTAATTGAAGGTAAAGCAGATACACTTGCAGCTTGTATAAAAGAATTAGAACAATACTTAATTGGCAAAAATGCTAACAATATTGAAGATATTTGGCAAGTATTATATAGAGGCGGATTCTATCGCGGCGGCCCCATTCTAATGAGCGCTATTTCTGGTATAGATCAAGCTTTATGGGACATTAAAGGAAAGCATCTTAATGTTCCCGTTTATGAATTATTAGGTGGTGCCGTAAGAAATAAAATGAAAATGTACTGCTGGATTGGCGGAGACAACCCTGATGTCATCTTAGAACAAGCACAAGAAAAAGTAAATGCAGGATATAAAGCTGTTAAAATGAATGCCACTGGTGGCATGGAATGGGTATCCTCATTAAAAGACATAAAAATAGTCGCCAATAACATTAAGTTGTTAAGAGAAGAATTTGGCTATGATTTAGATATAGGTTTAGATTTTCATGGTAGAGTGCATAAGCCGATGGTAAAAAAACTAATTTCTGAGTTAGAACCATACGAACCTATGTTTATTGAAGAGCCCGTTTTAAGCGAAAATAATGACGCCTTAAAACATATATATTCTTATACTAATATCCCTATTGCTACAGGAGAACGCATGTTTTCCAGATGGGATTTTAAAGAAATTTTATACCAAGGTGTTGTAGATATAATTCAGCCAGACTTAAGCCATGCTGGTGGTATTTCTGAGGTAAGGCGTATTGCTGCAATGGCAGAAGCTTATGATATTACTCTTGCTCCACACTGCCCATTAGGACCTATTTCTTTAGCATCTGCATTACAAGTAGATTTTGTATCTGCCAACGCTATTATTCAAGAAAGTAGTCTAGGTATACATTATAACCAAGGGTTTGATTTGCTATATTATATGAAAAATCCTGAAGTTTTTAATATAAATGACGGATACATTGAACTAACCCGAAAACCTGGCCTAGGAATAGACTTAGACGAGGAAAAACTATTGGAAGGTAAAAAAATTGGACACAATTGGTCCAACCCGATTTGGCGCAAAGAAGATGGTAATTTTTGTGAATGGTAATAAAAAACAATCAAATTAAAATATATTCAAAAACAAAAAAAATGTCTAATACATTTCATTCCTATTTCACCAGTTCTATTGTAATTTTTTGTTTACTATTTAATTTTAAACCAAAAATTCTTGCTCAAGAATCTAATACAAAACCTAACATCATTAAGATAAGATTAGGCGATATGGTGCGTCAAGATATTGGGTATTATGAAAGCGCATCTTACAGTACACCAAATTCCGATAAAAATTCTGCTACAGGATTAATAAAAACGAAAAAACGCTTTAAAACTGTACCAGACTCGCTAAAAAAATATCCTTCATTTGGTTTTATTGAAAGACTTTCCCCCGAACTAGATAAAATCATTTTTAAAAATGCAAGAATAGACTTAGTTGCTAAAGGTTTTAATTGGTCAGAAGGCCCAGTTTGGCTACCTAAGGAACAGAAATTATTATTTTCTGATGTTCCTGAAAATAAAATATACCAATGGAGTGATAGTGATGGATTAAGTGTTTATATGAATCCATCTGGATACACAGGACCTGATAAAAGCATAAACAAAGGATCTAATGGATTAACGCTTGATGCTAATGGCAATTTAATAATATGCCAAGTTGGCGATAGGAGAATTAGCAAACTAATCAGCCTCAAAGACTCGTTAAATCCTGTTTTTAAACCCATTATCACTAATTATAAAGGAAATGTTTTTAATTCACCAAACGACTTGGTTTATGATGCTAAGGGTAATTTATATTTTACCGATCCATCCTTTGGGTTAGGAAAAAAGAAAAGTGCTATTGGGTTTAATGGGGTATATTTTTTAAGCAATACAGGAAGGTTAATTCTTCTTGATAAAACAGTACAAGCACCAAATGGCATAGCTGTTTCTCATAACAACAAAATACTTTATGTTGCTGACTCTCACAAAACTAACCCATCTATATGGGCTTATGACATTATAAAAAAGGGTAAAGTAAAAAACAAAAGGGAATTTTTCAATGCCACTAAGTTAAGAGAAAAAAGTATTGATAAACAATCTCCCGATGGCATAAAACTAGACAAAAATGGCAACCTATTTTTGGCAGGACCCGGAGGCGTATTAATTATTTCTCCACAAGGAAAACATTTAGGTACTATACGAACAGATAAAAGCACCGGAAATTGTGAGTTTACCGACGACGGCAAATATTTATTTATTACTTGTGATGATTACTTATTAAGAGTAAATCTAAGGCCGAAAGTCAAATAATGTTTTTCACTATCTCATAAACTACATAAGTGGTTAAAAAATAACTCATTTATTAGGAATAGCTATAGAATCTTTAAAAAAAAGTACCTATAACATCTTGAATAACCCAATTAGATATAAAATCTAAATACTAGCAATAAAATCAGCCAAATTATCACCCCTACCTAACCCCAATTTTTTTCTTAAACGATACCTTGATGTATGTACACTTTCTATAGTAATTCCAAGCAAGGATGACATCTCTTTACTAGAAAAATCTAATTTAATTAATGCGCATAATTTTAAATCCGTTTGCCTTAATTCTGGATAATTATTTCTAATATTCTCGTAAAAACTTTGATTTATAGATGTAAACCTAGCTTCAAACTCTTTCCAATTACTTCCAGGAGAACTCTGTATACTTCTCAACATTCTATTAATAGTTTTTACATCAATAGTTTCACTTTTAGATAAATTCTCTTTTAACTTTATAATAAACTCTTCCTTTTCTATTAATTGCAAAGCAGATGAAGTAAGTTCTCTATTTTTAAGCTCCATTATTTCATTTGTCTTCAACTGTTCTAACTTTCTTTTTTCCTCTAAAACCCTTTTTTCTAACTTATGCTTTCTTCGTAGATTTCTAAATAAGAGATAGCCATATAAAAGTATAAATACGACCACTACGGCCATTAAAATATATTTCAAAAACCATATTCTCTCTTCATTTTCCAATTTTGCGATACGTTGTTCCTTTATTAAAACTTTTTCTTTTTCTTTCTGTATCCTATATTTATCATTAATTCCAAACAGGTGTTTATTGTTTTTACTTGTTCTTCCGAATATCCGTTCGCTTAGTTCTTGAGCTTTATTTGAATAATAAAAAGCTTGTTTATAATTTTGCCTCTTTAAATACATCTTAGAGAGAGCATTATAATTCAGTAATTTATAATCCAAATGACTATTGTAATCATCCGATAATTTTAATGATTTCTTATAATGTTCAATACTTTTTTCAAGATTTCCCTGAAGTCTATATGTTTCCCCAAACAAGAAATTGACAATGGTTAAATAAGACGGTTTATTAATTTCAAAAAATGTATTAGCTTTTTGTAACTTACTTAAAGCAGATTCGTATTTTCCGTTAACAGCTTCAAAATAGCCCAATTCGGCGACGACGTAAAAGTTATTTTCTTTTGGCGTAATTTTACTCATAGTTAATCGGCAACTATCTAAGTATACCTCTGCCATTTTTTGATTCTTATTAATTCTATATAAATTAACAAAAGCGAAATAATCACTTAATAAATATTGGAGCACTATCTTTCCTTCTTGTTGTAATTTCTTTTTTAATTTTAAGGACATATTAAAATGTCGCAAAGCCTCATCCTCTCTTCTATAAAAATTATACAACCAGCCCAACTCTTGATAAATCTTTGCTTTGGAAATAGCATCGTTCGATAAATCTGCCAAAATCAAAGCCTCCCAATAACCGTCATATGCATTCCCATAATCTAAAATATGCTCATATAAAGTAGACAATCCGCACAAACTATTAATAAGATTTAAAGTATCTTTCTCTTTAGTGTATTGCTCAATTCCTTTCTTTAAATAATAAATTGCACTATTCGGATTTTGCGTTGCCAAAGCTTCTGCCTTATCTATAAAAGCATTGGTATTATATGGCCTTTGCGCAACTAGATTACTATAAGTAAAAATCACTAACCCGACTAGAGTAGACTTAATAACAAGGTGCTTTACAAAGGAAAAATTATAAACAATCATTTTTTTAAATTTTAAAACCAACCCCATACCTAAAATTCATAAAAAAATTAATATAAAAAAAACTAAACTGCTATCTTCAGTAATATTGTTCAATAATATAAGTTTTGTTCAGTTAATAATTTACAAAAAAGACAAATTTTACATATTGTCAAGTTTTAATCTAGTCTGTTAAAACTGTAATATTCATGATATATAACCATATTTGTAAAGAGCATAAAAATAAGCTATACACCATCTAGACTTATATAAATTACAAGTTTTCAGCAGAGAAATTTTTAGACAGCACTATATGTCTAATATTAAAAAACATGAATACCCTTAAAATGAAATCTTTTAATCATGTTCAGTCTTTAAAAAGAATCATAACTAAAAACACCAGAACACATTACCAAACTATTTAATTAAAAATGATATCAACATTCAAAAAACAACTTAGTCTTTTACTTCTTGTCGTTGTCGCCAGTTGCTCTACCCAAGAAAATAAAATCGCACCTTCTAATTCCAAAGATTTTAATTTTGGATGGGAGTTCAAATTAGAAAATTTCAATGATTCAAAGTGGAAATCAGTTAAAGTACCACATGATTGGAGTGTAGAACATTCTTTTGATTCTATAAATGGAGAAGGAGCAACAGGTTACCTGCCAGGTGGAATTGGTTTATACAGAAAAAGATTTTCTCTTGACCTTAAGGAAAATCAGGTTGCTTATGTATTGTTTGATGGAGTATACAACAACTCAGATGTAGTTTTAAACGGAAACAAACTAGGCTTTCACCCATATGGTTATTCACCATTTTTTTATGACATAACCTCTAGTTTAAAAGACGGAAAAGAAAATCTAATAGAAGTAAAGGTAGACAGAAGCAGGTTCGTAGATAGCCGATGGTATACAGGCTCTGGAATTTATAGAGATGTTAAATTAATTACCAAAAATAAATTACATATTCCAATATGGGGAACTTTTGTAACCACACCTAAGGTATCAGAAAATGAGGCCACAATTAATATTGATGTTACAGTTAACAACAAGTACAAAGAAGACAATGCTTTTAAATTAGTAACGCAACTGTACAATAACAAAAACGAAAAAGTTGGAGAGAAATCTGATGCATTATCTTTAATAAAGAATTCTCAAGACGTATTTAAGCAGGAAATTATTATTAAATCTCCAAGTTTATGGGGTGTAGATAACCCTGTTCTATATAAAGCAATTACCACAGTTACAAAAGAAGGAGAAATTGTTGATGTAAATGAAACAACGTTTGGTATCAGAAGTATTGTTTTTGATACCGATAAAGGATTCTTTTTAAATGGGGAGAATATGAAAATTAAAGGAGTTTGCTTACATCATGATGGTGGATTAGTAGGTTCTGCAGTTCCAAAAGGTGTTTGGAGAAGACGTTTCGAAAAACTAAAAGAAGGAGGCTGCAATGCCATTAGAGTATCTCACAACCCTGCTTCTGAAGAATTTTTAGAACTATGTGATGAAATGGGCATCTTGGTACAAGATGAGTTTTTTGACGAATGGGATAACCCAAAAGACAAAAGACTTAATAAATGGGAAACAAAAGTTGATTCCGTAACTCAAGGCTATGGGCAACACTTTCAGAAATGGGCTAAAAAAGATTTAACCAATACGATGCTTGCACATCGCAATCACCCCTCTATTATACAATGGAGCATTGGTAACGAAATAGAATGGACATACCCTAACAGCTCCAAAGCCACTGGTTTTTTCGGAAATATGGAATGGACAGGAAATTATTTTTGGGAAAAATCACCTTACTCTATTGAGCAAGTAAAAGAAAAAGTAAGAACCTTACCTAAAGGAAAATATGACATAGGAGAAACTGCAAAAAAATTAGCAAAATGGACCAAAGAATTAGATACTACCAGATACGTAATAGCTAATTGTATACTCCCTACCGCCAGTTATGAAACGGGCTATGCAGACGCCCTAGATATAATAGGTTTTAGCTACCGTAGAGTACTTTATGATTATGGTCATGAAAATTACCCAGAACTACCATTAATGGGTACCGAGAATTTAGGACAATGGCACGAATGGAAAGCAATAGAAGAGCGTCCGCATGTTTCCGGAACCTTCTTATGGACAGGAATAGATTATATGGGAGAATCTCATGGAAGGTGGCCTCGAAAAACACTAAACTCAGGTCTTTTAGATCAAGCAGGTTTTGAAAAACCATCCTTTTACATGTATAAAACATTATGGTCTAATGAACCTTCTATATATATAGCAACGCAACAGATAGATAAATCAATTAATAAAATAGACAAAAAGACAGGTAAAATAGTTGCCAAGGATCCTGAAGCATGGAAAACAGCATTATGGATTTGGCACAATGTTAACAACCACTGGAATTACGCCAAAGATGAAATGGTATCAGTAGAAGTATACTCTAATTCTAAAGAGGTAGAATTATTTCTAAACGACACTAGCTTAGGCGTAAAGAAGTTAGCTGATTTTGATGATCATATTTACAAATGGGCCGTACCATTTAACGCAGGTAAATTAACCGCTAAAGGAAAACTCAATGGAAAAGAATTTAGCACAACACTAACAACGTCAGAATCTCCATCAGAAATAAAGTTAACAGTAGATAAAAAGGAGTTAAATGCAGATGGGTACGATGTTGCTCATATCGTAGCACAGTTGGTTGACAAAAATGGAAATCCCGTAAAAACAGAAAATGCTAAAATTACTTTTAGTTCTGAGGGAGATGTTGCATTTTTAGGAGTGGATAATGGATCAGCTACCAATGTACAAGACTATCAATCTAATAGTATAATTACAGACAAAGGTAGATGTATGCTTATTGTACAAGCAACAACAAAAGCATCTGAAATTACAGTCTCAGCGGTATCAGAAAATTTAAAAAGCAACACAATTAATATTATATCAAACAATCAATAGAATACAAATGAAAAAAAACAGAAAAATACCTATTTTTTTAGCAGCATTAGCACTAATGATGTCATGTGATACTAAGGTAAAAGAAGAAAGTGGTGATGCCACATCTCAGAACAATCAAGAAACTATTGAAATATCTGAAGAACAAATAGATAAGTTAGGAATATCAGATGTTAATCATTTAAGTGCAGCAACCAAAAGAGCTTTAAAATGGCCTACAGATTTAGGCAATGAATGGTTTATTCAATTTAATAATTTAAAACCTTTAAAAGGGGATTTAGCTTATGAGGAAGGCGTAGTACGTAGAGACCCTAGTGCTATGATAAAAGAAAACGGAAAATACTATGTATGGTATTCCAGAAGTACAGGCCCTTCTCAAGGTTTTGGAGGTGATGTAGAAAATGAAAAAGTTTTCCCTTGGGATCGATGTGATATTTGGTATGCCACTTCTGAAGATGGAGAAACTTGGAAAGAAGAAGGACTTGCCGTAGCAAGAGGAAAAAAAGGAGAATACGATGACAGGTCTGTTTTCACAGTAGAAATAATGAAACATGAAAACAAATATTATTTAAGCTACCAAACCGTTAAATCACCTTATAGTGTAAGAGTTAAAAACCAGATTGGTTTAGCATGGTCAGACTCTCCAAATGGTCCTTGGACAAAAAGCAAAGAACCTATTTTAAGTCCTGCAGACAATGGTATTTGGAAAGGCGAAGAGCAAAATAGATTTTTAGTTGAAAAAAGAGGAGATTTTGATAGCCATAAAGTCCATGATCCATGTATTATTCCTTTTAAGGGAAAATTCTATTTATATTACAAAGGAGAACAAATGGGTGAAGAAATCACTTTTGGAGGAAGACAAATTCGTCATGGTGTTGCCATAGCCGATAAACCAGAAGGTCCTTACATAAAGTCCCCGTATAACCCTATTAGTAATAGTGGACACGAAATATGTGTTTGGCCTTATAACGGTGGTATAGCAGCATTAATTACAACAGATGGCCCAGAGAAAAATACAATACAATGGTCTCCAGATGGTATTAATTTTGAAATTATGTCTGTAATACCTGGAGTTGATGCACATGCTATTGGCTTGGACAGAACAGTTGATAATGAAAAAGAGCCTACAGAAATTTTACGATGGGGATTATCTCATGTGTATAATAGTTGGAACTATCAAAGTATCATGAGCTTTACTTCTAAAAGAAAAAAACAACACGTAGCAAAAGGAGCTAAAGGCACAAAAAAATAGTCTAAGACTTATTTAGAGAATATTTTATTTGAGGGGCAATAAATATTGCCTCTCTTTTTTTTTGAGTTATTTACACTTAAATAAATAATATTATTTTTGAGAAATACAGAGTTTTATTATGAGTAAAGACAAAATAGTTTTAAAGTCCAACTACAATGTACCAAATTTAGAAAGAGGTTTATTAGTAATAGAACTTTTAGCTACCCAAAAAAACGGTCTTACTTTAGCTGAAATAACAGAGATTTTATCTTTAACCAAAACAACAGCTTTTAGAGTAGTTAGTACTTTAATATTTAAAAACTACCTACAAAAAAACGAAACCACTAAAAAAATTAGTCTCTCAAGAAAAATGCTCACATTAGGTATTTCTTCCATGAATGAGCAAAGCATTGTAGAAACATCTATAGATGTCATGAGAGCTCTAAGAGACGAACTTAAAGAATCCGTTATGCTTGGTGTCCTTTTAGGCCCTAAAGGAGCCATTTTAGAACAAGTATCAAGTTCCTACCCAGTAAAACTTTTTGTAGAACCAGGAACCCAATTTAGCATCCATAGTTCTGTTGGTGGCAAAAGTATTATGGCGTATTTACCAAAAGAAGAATCGAGTGAAATTCTAAAAAAAATAACCCTTACAAAATATACCAAAAACACTATTGTATCTAAAAAAGAGTTTAGGTCTCAATTAAATGATATAAAACAATTAGGATACGCCATCGATAATGGCGAAGACATACAAGGTATACATTGCATAGGAGCCCCAATTTTCAATGAATACGGATACCCAGTAGCTGCATTATGGATTACAGCTCCGCATGGTAGACTCCCCCATAGCGAATTTAACAGCAAAGGAACAATTGTAGCTAATTACGCTTTAGAAATTTCAGCAAAACTTGGATATATAGCACAATAATCTTTTTTTAAACTACACCAAATTTCCACCAAAAAGAAACACCTTAAAAACATCTTCAAAACCCCTTCAATTAACTGATTAGATAACACTTAAGTCAATAAATGTTAATATTTAACCTATTACCATTTATCCCATTATTTATTTCCAAAAAATCGTATATTTGTTTCAAATATGAAACTAGTTTATTATTTGAAACTTAAATAAATGAAAGCGACAAGATACGAAGGGAACAAAACCTTCAGTGTAGTAGAAACCGAAAAAGAAGCTCCAAAAGAAGGAGAAGTACGTATAAAAGTAGCCTATTCTGGTGTTTGCGGAACAGATGTCCATATTTACCATGGCATGATGGACAAGAGAGTTGCTATGCCTCAGACCATTGGTCATGAAATGTCAGGCACTATAGATGCCATTGGAGCAGGTGTTTCCGGATATGCTGTAGGAGATAAAGTGGTAGTACGCCCATTAGATGATACTAAAGTAAAACCATCAGACAAAGGATTTAATCATATCTGCGAAGAATTAAATTTTATAGGAATAGACAGTCCAGGATCTATGCAACAATATTGGAATGTTCCTGCTTTTACATTACACAAATTAAAGGAAAATACAGATTTAAAATTAGCAGCATTAATAGAGCCTTTATCCGTAGCAACACATGATGTTCGCTTAAGTGGTTTAGTTGCAGGAGAAACTGCTGTTGTTTTAGGCGGTGGCCCAATTGGTTTATTAGTAGCAATGGTTGCTAAAGAAGTTGGCGCGCAAGTAATTATATCTGAAGTAAACCCAATACGTATTGCAAAAGCCAAAGAATTAGGCTTTGATGCAGTTAGCCCTATAGATGTAGATTTAGTGGAATATGTGCACGGAAAAACAGAAGGTAGAAAAGCTGATGTTGTTTTTGAAGTTGCAGGTGTACAACCAGCACTTGACGTAATGACAGAAGTTGCAGGTATAAGAGGTCGTATTTTAATGGTAGCTATTCACGGAGAAAAGAAGCCAATAGATCTTTTTAAATTCTTTTGGAAAGAATTAAAACTAATAGGTGCTCGTGTATATGAGAAAGAAGACTATGAAAAATCTATTGCATTAATTACAGCAAATGAGTTGCCATTTGAAGAAATGATTACAGATGTACAACCATTATCTAACATTCAACAAGTTTTTGAAAATATAGATAAAAACCCTGACGGATTAAAAGTCTTAATGGATTGTCAATTATAAAATAACAAACAAGCCAATTGCCAAAAGCAAAAGGCAAATAGCATAATAAGAAATGAGTATATTAAATAGTTTTAGTTTAGAAGGAAAAGTAGCCATTGTAACAGGTTGCAAAAGAGGAATAGGTAAAGGAATGGCTATTGCTCTAGCCGAAGCAGGAGCTGACATTATAGGTGTTTCGGCATCCTTAGAATTATCTGGTAGTGCTATTGAAAAAGAAGTTACTGCTTTAGGCAAAAAATTTACAGCTTACCAATGTGATTTTTCGGATAGAAAATCATTGTATGCATTTATTAAAGAAGTAAAAGCAAATCATTCTCAGATAGATATTTTAATAAACAATGCAGGCACTATTTTAAGAACACCAGCTGCTGAGCACCCAGATGAGATGTGGGATAAGGTAATAGAGGTAAATCAAAACGCGCAGTTTATTTTAACACGTGAAATAGGTAAAGATATGATTGCCCGTGGTTCTGGTAAAATTGTATTTACTGCGTCATTATTAACATACCAAGGAGGCATCACTGTTCCTGGTTATGCAGCAAGTAAAGGAGCTATAGGCCAAATGATTATGGCTTTTGCTAACGAATGGGCTGGTAAAGGAGTAAATGTAAATGGTATAGCTCCTGGCTATATTGCTACAGATAATACCGAAGCATTACGAAATAACCCAGAAAGAGCAGACTCTATTTTAGCTCGTATTCCAGCGGGACGTTGGGGTGAGCCATCTGATTTTGCGGGGCCAGTAGTTTTCTTGTCTTCAAAAGCTTCTGATTATATGCATGGTTCTATTACACTTGTAGATGGTGGTTGGATGGGCCGATAAAACAAATTCAAACTAAAAAAACGATTAGCAATGGCAGATATTAAAGAATACAAATTATTTATCAATGGGGAATGGGTAAAGTCTACTTCAGGAGAAACTATTGATATTATTAGCCCTTCTACAGAAGAAGTAGTGGCAAGAGTTCAAAACGGTACAGCAGAAGAAGCACTACAAACTTTAGAAGCAGCCGACAAGGCTCAAAAAGAGTGGAAAAAGTTACCAGCAAGAACTCGCGCAGATTTATTATATAAATTAGCAGATGAAATTGATGCTAATACAGAAGAATTAGCACAGTTATTGGTAAAGGAGCAAGGAAAACTTTTAAAAGTAGCTCGTTTTGAAGTAGCCGTAGGTGCTTCATTTATTAGATACGCCTGTGAAGGAGCAAGAAGAATAGAAGGAGATATTATTCCTTCTGATAATGCTAATGAGCAAATTTGGATTCAAAAAGTACCTAGAGGTGTTGTTGTTGCAATTACTGCATGGAACTTTCCTTTTGCTTTAGCTGGTCGTAAATTAGGGCCTGCTTTAGTTGCTGGTAACACTATCGTTATTAAGCCTACATCAGAAACTCCATTAGCAACTTTAGAGCTAGGTAATTTAGCTCAGAAAGTAGGAATCCCTGCTGGAGTAATCAACATTTTAACAGGCCCTGGTAGAGCTATGGGTAATGCACTAGTAGAAAGCCCAATTTGCAAAATGGTAACCATGACTGGTTCCACACCTGTAGGTCAATCTATTGCTCGTGCAGCAGCGCAAAATTTAACCCATGTTCAATTAGAATTAGGTGGCAAAGCTCCATTTATTGTTTTTGAAGATGCTGATATTGATGCAGCTGTAGACGCAGCATTACATTCTCGTTTTGATAACTGTGGACAAGTTTGTACTTGTAACGAGCGTATGTATATACATGAAGGTATATATGATACTTTCATGGAAAAATTCCTTGCCAAAGTAGCCGAAATAAAAGTTGGAGACCCAATGTTAGAAGAAACAGATATGGGGCCTAAAGTAAATGGATCAGAGCTAAAACATATGGAGCACTTAGTAGAAGTTTCTGTAAAAGAAGGAGCTACAATTGCAGCAGGTGGTAAACGCCCCGAAGGAGCTGAGTTCCAGAAAGGATTCTGGTTTGAACCAACCGTTTTGACTGGTGTTACACAAGATATGACAATCGTTCACGAAGAATCTTTTGGACCAATTTTACCAGTATTGAAGTTTAAAACTTTTGAAGAAGTTATTGGCTATGCTAACGATTGTGAATATGGTTTAGCAGCAATGGTATTCACCAATGACATGAATACCATTATGAAATGTAATGATGAATTAGAATACGGTGAAATCTACGTGAATAGAGGACACGGTGAGCAACATCAAGGATTCCATAACGGATATAAATTATCTGGTTCCGGAGGAGAAGACGGTAAATATGGTTTTGAACAGTACATGGAAAAGAAAACTTTCTACGTAAGACATAAAGCATAATAAATATTTAAAGCAGTCTCAAATTTTCATATTTTGGACTGCTTTTTTTTATAACTTATATATTATTTGATGAGTACAAAAATTTCAAAAGTAGAAGCTAAATTATTTAAAGTTCCTTTACCAGAAGTTTTAAATGATGCAAAGCATGGCGATCACACACATTTTGAATTAGTTACGACTACCATTACTTTAGAAGATGGCAGTGAAGGAACTGGATATACATATACCGGAGGCAAAGGAGGTCATTCCATAAAGGCAATGATAGAGCATGATTTTGCTCCTGCCTTAATAGGCCAAGAAGGCACAGATATTGACGGTCTTTACGATTTCATGGAATGGCATATTCATTATGTTGGTCGTGGAGGAATAGCTTCTTTTGCTATTTCCACTATAGATATTGCTTTATGGGATATCAAAAGTAAAAAAGCCGAATTACCATTATGGAAAATGGTCGGAGGAGCAGGAAATACATGTAAAGCATATTGTGGTGGTATAGATTTACAATTTCCAATTCCAAAATTATTAAAGAATATGGAAGGTTATTTAGCAGCAGGTTTTAATGCTGTAAAAATTAAAATCGGCCGTGAAAATCTAGAAGAAGATTTAGAAAGAATAAGAGCCGTAAGAGAATTTATTGGTCCCGACATTACTTTTATGGTAGATGCTAATTACTCTATGAGTAAAGAAAAGGCAATAAAAGCGATAGAAGGTTTCAAAGACCAAAATATAACTTGGTTCGAAGAACCTATTATTCCGGATGACTATAAAGGTTTTGGAGAAATAGTAGATAAAACTGGATTCCCTTTGGCTATGGGCGAAAACCTACATACCATTCATGAATTTGAATATGCCTTTGATCAAGCCAAACTATCTTTTATACAGCCTGATGCATCTAATTGCGGTGGAATCACTGGATGGTTGGCAGCTGCAAGGTTAGCCAATAAACACGGAATACCTGTATGCTCTCACGGTATGCAAGAACTTCATGTAAGTTTGGTGTCCTCTCAACCCAACTCCGGTTGGTTAGAAGTACATAGCTTTCCTATCGATCAATATACTACTAGACCATTAGTTGTTGAAAATCATAGAGCAGTAGCTCCTGATTATCCTGGTACTGGAGTAATTTTTAATTGGGAAAAACTAAGTCCTTTCGAAGAAAAATAAATTACTTTGGTGCAAGCCTGTGAAGCATTAAAAGATATAACATATACGATTATTAACCCAACTATCTTAGCATCAAATCTATTGATAGAAACAAAGCGTAATTAAACATACAATCATATGAGTACGAACATATCTGAATTTGGAGTTTTCAATACTGAAAAAATAAAACTATATACTTTAAAGAATTCTAGTGGCGTAGAGGTTAAAATAACTAATTACGGAGCTACTATTACCACATTAAAGGTCCCAAATAGCCAAGGGAAAATTGAAAATATAGCTTGTGGTTTCGATACTTTAGAAGGTTATTTTTCTAAAGAATACGTTGGTAATTCTCCCTATTTTGGAAGTACTGTTGGTCGTTACTGCTCTCAGATTAAAGATGCTAAATTCACTCTAAATGGAAAAAGCTATTCGTTAGAAGCTAATTGCGGAGACAATAACCTCCATGGTGGCGTAGTTGGGTTTGACAAAAGAGTGTGGAATGCAGAATTCATTTCTCCTAACGCTTTAAAAATGTCTCTTAATAGCACAGATTTAGAAGAAGGTTATCCTGGAAATGTAGAAGTATATGTATTGTTTACATTAACTGACGATAATGAACTAAAAATAGCTTACAGCGCTACACCAGACCAAGACACTCCTTTATCCCTAACAAACCATACCTATTTTAATTTAGATGCTTTTTCTAATACCATTGAAAATCATGTAGCGCAAGTAAACACCAACAAAAAACAAATAATGGATGATACTGGCGCAGGTACTGGTGAAATTGAAGATGTTTCTAATAAAGCTGATGACTTAACAAAAGGCAAAAAAATTGGAGATGTTCACGAAGCTATGAACGATGGTTTTGAGCATTTTTATGTTTTTGATAATCCAAATTTTGATTTACAAGAAGTTGCCACTATTAAATCTGAAACTTCAGGAAGGTCATTAACTGTATTAAGTTCCGAACCATGTATGTTACTTTATACTGGAAAATATACATCCGATGAAATAAAGAGAGAAAACGGAGAACAATATGGTAAATATAAAGGCTTTTGTTGCGAAACGCATCGTTACCAAAATGGCCCGAATATAGAAAACTCACCTGGAACGATCACCAAAGCTGGAGAAGAATTTAAAAGTACTACCATTTTCAAATTTGGATGGTAATAAACCAATTAATAACTAAAACTAAATAATTATGATAATAGGTGTTTTATTAGCAATACTTGCAGGCTTACTACTAGGGCTTTATGCCTTACCAGAAAAATTTACTAAAGATTTTGAATTTGAAAATACGTGGAGCATGTTCTTTGCGATTAATACGTTTGTAGTACCCAATGTTGCTGCATTTTTATTAATTGACGGTTTTTCGGATGTCTTAGCTGCAATTCCTAGTAGCGCTTTAATAACCATGATTATTTGCAGTATACTTTGGGGAATTGGCGCTATGATGTGGGGAAAAGCTATTAACCATATTGGCCTGTCCCTTGGATTTTCCATTTTTATTGGAACTATAATCTTAGTAGGATCACTTTTACCTTTTATACAAGTTGGTTTGCCAAAAACTAACGTTTTATTAACTATTTTGGCAGGATTAGGAGTTGTTTTAATTGGTGTAATGGCCAATGGTAGAGCTGGTATTATTCGTCAAAAAGATGAAGAAGGTACGGAAACAGAAGACAAAAAAAGTGGCTCTATGATCACTGGTATTGCTATTGCCATTATAGGTGGGTTATTAGCTACAGGTTTTAGTTATGCTTATGCAGCTGGAGGAAGCATTATAGATGAAGCATCGCAAGCTCAAGGTAATGAACCATGGAAAAGCGCAATTGCGGTAATGTATGTTATTTACATGGCTGGAGGTGTAGCTATTGCATTATACTTTGCGCAACAACTATCTGCTAAAAAACTATGGGGTAAGTTTAAAACACCACATTTAGGAAAAAACATAATGCTTACCAGTATTATGGGGGTATTTAATTTTGCAGCATCTGTAGTATTTGCTTATGCTGGTTTTAAGTTAGGAAAAGAGCTTGGTGGTACTGTAGGTTATGCTATATTTAACACCGCTTGTGTTGTTACAGCAATTATTAGTGGATTAGTTACTAAAGAATGGGTAAAGGCATCTTCCAAAGCTAAAAACTTTTTATATCTAGGATTAACCTGTATGGTCATAGGCATTATTATTATTGCCTTTGGAAATGGAATTGGGTAAACCAATACAACATTTTATTAAAAAGGCTTCTTTTAAAATTTAAAAGAAGCCTTTTTTGTATAACGACTCAGCTAAGCATATTGAGGGGGCAAGGAAACTTCGTATTTCCGTTTGCTCAAGAAGCTAAAGTCTATTATTTAGCATTGTTTTTTCTTGTCCAAAGCTACCCCGACGCTTCGGGGCATAAGATTTATTGACATTATAAATATATGCACACCTTTTGATTAAGCCCTAAACACCACATTACGTTTGTCATTGTTGTAAAACGTTTTTTATTAGATGTTGTGAATTCGTCCTTTTAGTTTTTTTCGATTAAATGCGCTAACTCTTACTTGGTCTTATATTTTAATAATTCTGTATTCTATAACTGGTACAAGTAAAAATCCACCAACAATGAAAATTATATAATGACTTAGAGTAAACATTGAGCTCATAAAAAAGAACATAAGCGGTGTGCCGATTAAGAAAATAAGTCCGCCACCAATTTTTTGCAGAATTAGATTCTTTTGCAACTAGCTTATCTATGCGAAAATCCGTTGTCCGTCCACAATTTACACAAGTCGATAGTTAGTTTTCTCCCTATTGCATAGCAAATTCCACTCTAGTATTCGCATTTGTTGAATATTCAAGTTCATTATTACATTGAGGATATTTAACCTAAATTTTTATTTGTTTAAAGAATTCTTATTTAAATTTTAATATAACCTAAAAGATATGTTAATGTCAAAATAAAGATTAAGCAAAAGAATATAATCACTAAAGTTGATACAGAATCCCAGAGTATATAATCACTTACCTTTTTACGTTTTTTAGGCATCGCATTATAAAACTTTAACATAAAGTAAAAATCCAATAAAGAATAGTATTATAAGCGCTGAAATTAATATACCGAATCTAGTATTTCCTTTAAGATACTCTATAATCAAATTAATTAGTTCTTCAATCATCGCTTAATTGAATTTTGTCAGCTGCATAAATGTTTTACTCCAAAGGTATATATATACACAAGAAAACAAATTATCTAAGCAACATACTTCCAGACCATTTTTTATTGTCAATCTTTATCTTATAAAAGTACATTCCAGAAGTCAATTTTACACCTCGACTATTCTCTCCTTTCCAATGCAATGTCCAATCTAGATTAGGTGTTATTTCTTGTTCTAATTGAAATACTTTAACTCCAATAATAGAATAAATATCCATTCGCAGCAATCCAGAAGTTATTTTTTCATCAAATAGAAATTCCACAGAATCTTTAAAAGGGTTAGGATAAATTCTGAGATCAAAAGGTAGCTCTTCTACAGTTGATTCTATTTCTGTTTCCTGTTCTTCCTCTTTAGCAACAAAAATTTCTCCTTCCAACATTCCTTGTTGTTCTACTAGTTTTATTTTTTGATTAACCGCTATTTCTTTAATTACCTCATTTTTAGAGTTGGGCCATTGCACTATTAAACTATCTACTTTTTGAACTTTACCCAAACCCAAATGAACCGGCTTAACACTTTGACTTAATATAGATGTCCCATATACTAATCTATGGATAGCTCTATCTTGTACATAAGCAATTACGACAGCTCCAAAAGCATTTCGATTAGACACTGTTCCTTCTAAATTAACTTGAAGCCAAGCATTAGGAGATGCCGTATTATTTTTATACAAATACGGAGAAGCATTCGTATTGCTTACCAAAATATCTTGATCCCCATCTAAATCCATATCAAACACCTCAGCTCCCATCCCATTAGATATGCCATTTGCACTAGACAACTGAGACCAATCTTGAAAACCGTTTTCTCCTTCTTCTCTTACATTTTTAAAAAGAACATTATTATAATGCAAATCATTATCCCCATTAACTACATACAAATCTTGATCACCATCATTATCTACATCTAAAAACCTTGTACCCCACCCGTAATGTCCATTTGCAACACCTTCTTCAACCGTTGTATTAATAAAAGCACCTTCCTCTGTTCCCATAAATAAGGGGTTATCCTTACTTTCCGCTATATTGGTTACATAAATATCAAAAAAACCATCATTGTTATAATCCCCTATCGTAGACCCCATGCCACAACCTGTATTAATAAGATTATACTCTTGAGTTGCCTCTTCAAAAGAATTTCCCTCTATACTAAGATAAAATCGACTCAATCCAAAATCATTAACTACGTACAGATCCATCCAACCATCCCTGTTTACATCTATTGGCAAACAAGACCACGTTCTATTAGAATCATTTAAGTTTAAAGCATTTTCTATTTCCAAAAATGTTGAATTTCCTTGGTTCTGTAATAATCTATTAGGTCTATCTAAATAATATAAATACAGGTCCAAATCTCCATCTTTATCATAATCCCACCACATATTCCCCGAATTAATACAGTTATCCGTACAAGGGTTTATATTTGCTATTGAAGAAACATCTCTAAACCTTTTCCCTTCTTGATTTTCAAAAAGTTGTGTCCCGTTTTGATGAGCTAAAATAAGGTCGGGGTAACCATCATTATTATAATCACCCCAAGAAACCCCAAGCTTAAAATCTTGGCTATTATTTATAGAATGTTGCTTCCTCAAACCAACCTTATCTGTAACATCTTCAAAAAAACCACGTTTATTCTCTAGCAAACGACTTATAGTAGTACCATCATTAGCATCATAAGAATTGTATGCTACAATAAAAATATCTAAATCACCATCCTGGTCATAATCCGCTACTGCATTGCCGTAATTTGCATTCATTCCAGAAAACACGAAGGACTCGACTTCAGAAAACACCTGAGAATACCCTTCTAAATTAAACCCTAATAGCGTTAAAAAACAACAAAAACGAATTAGCATATTTAGTTGTTTTGCAATCATAAAAAAAATATTATTTCAGAAGAATTTTTAATATTAACTCACACTTAAGGCTTCAGCCTTAAGTGTGAGTTAATATATACATAATACACTTTTTAAACAAAGAACAATTGTTCAATAGCAAGTTTTTCTTAGTCAAATAAACATAGAAATAGAATAATATACTCTGAGCAGAAGAAATTGAAATTAATATTTAAAAATTTGCAAATAGTAATTATTGTTAGCCACTATAACAGCATTATTTTCGCCGATTTTTATTTTCCTCATGTCTTTAGCATCATGCGGGGTAAAAAAACCACTCTCATTTACTTCGGCAACATTAAAATTACCTACTCCATCTCCTTTTAACAACAAACCAATACCAGCGTCGTTTCTTGGTGTTTCAATCTCAGAACTGAATAGATTTCCAGTAATTAAAACATCCTTATTTCCATCTTTATTATAATCTTCTATAAGTATAGAATTTATACTAGAAACTTGTGCTAGTTTTGGAAGTTCTTTAATTTTAAAAGACTTTCCGTCTATATTTTCTATATAAATGGATGCAAAGTTTTTAGCTTTTAAATGCAGTGCTTTATCCAAATCTGTTCCATAAATTTCTTTTAAACTAGAATTTCCAAAAGACTCAAAGGTTGGAAATTTTCCTCGTAACTTAGGAACTTGTTCAATCGAGCAAGATCTACCTCTAATTGGGTATACATTATTTTCTTCATGATAACTTAAAACAATATCATTGCTTCCATTAGCATCAAAATCATAACTATGAACTTGAAAAGGTTTTTCTGCAGAAGCTTTGTATTTGTAATTTAAACCTAGATTTCCTAAAATTAAATCGTTATCCCCATCATTATCCATATCTGCGGCATTTACACTAAAATACCAACCTTCTAAATCTTTAAATTCCTTAAAATTTTTCCTTTCAAAAATTCCTTTTTTATTTTGAATTAGAGCAACCAATGGCATCCACTCTCCAACAATAACAAGATCTAATAAATCATCGGAATTTAAATCCACCCACACACTCGCAGTAACCATTCCTAAGTTCTTTAAATCTTTAGCCTTATTTCCGGTGACATTTCTAAAGTATCCGTCTACATTTTCTAATAAAATGCTACTGGCTGGTAATGGGTACTTACCTGGAACTTGCCTTCCTCCGATGAACAAATCTAAATCTCCATCTTTATCAAAATCTGCTTTAGTAACTATAGAACCACTACTAGAGTAACTTGGCACTCTTGTTTTGTCTTTTGTAAAATTCCCTTTTCCATCATTAAGATAAAGTCTATCCTGTAATTCTTTACTATCTTCTTTAAATTCGTAACCACCACTAACTACAAATAAATCTAAATCATTATCCTTATCTATATCTACGAAAATACACCCCATATCTTCCGAATTTTTATCTAAAGTCCAAGCACCTTCTTTTACTTCTATAAAAGTAGTACTCTTTTGTTGTAGATATAAGGACCCAGAATTTCCTGCTGAACCACCAACAAAAAAATCTTCTAAATTATCTCCGTTTACATCACCAACCGCTATAGACGGTCCAAATTGAGACATCTTATGAGGAAGAAGTACTTGTTCCTTATAATCGTTAAAAACATTTTCTTTGTACAAATGTTTTAAATTAATTTTGGAGGTAATGTTTTTGAAAATTGAATCCACATTTGAATCCTGTTTTAAACCATTTTTTGTATTCCCCTGAACAACAATTAGGTGTTGATTTGCCTCTATTTCTTCTTTTACAGATTGTTGTCCATTAGGCCATATAATTGTCACTTTCTCCACCAAACTAAGTTCTCCTAAACCGAAATGAGCGACGTCTTCGCTTTTAGACATATACCCTCTAGCATTTACCAACTCTATCGTCTGCCATGCTTTTTTATCTTTATGCAATATAATTTTTGTTCCATAAAGACTTTGACTATTAACAGGTTTTAAAGAAAAACGTAGGAAATTTGAATTATCACCTTTCTCTATAGTTGTATTTCTGTAGATAAAGGCCTCTTCATCAATATTACTAACTACCAAGTCTAAATCACCATCATTATCTAAATCTGCATAAGATGCTCCATTAGATAAACTTAGCTCAGTTACCCCCCAATCCTCAACTTTTTTAGAAAAAGTATAATCCCCATTATTTTTAAAAATAAAATTGGATAATTTATCTTCCGGCGCCATTTGGGCTAATGCCAAAACATCTACTACATCCTGAAATTTTTTATTCATCTTTTTAGCAACAATAGAGATACTATCCAAAATACTTTCATATTTAATATTTAGATCACTATTACGCATATTACGCTTAACACCATTAGTTATAAAAATATCTTTCTTTCCATCATTATCAAAATCAGCAAACAAAGGGCCCCAGCTCCAATCTGTATTAGAAACACCTCCGATTTGGGCTAAATCGCTAAAAACTCCATTCCCATTATTCCGTTGTAGAGTATTAAACATATACTGGTAGTGCCCCCCATTTTCCACTATTTTATGAAAATTTTCTGGCCGCATCCCTCCCATGTTGGTCTTTATCCTTTTATGGTCTTCAGCTACCATATCCAATACTAGTATATCCAAAAATCCATCATTATCATAGTCTGCAATATCAGAACCCATACTAAAATTAGATATATGCTTAAAAGATTTTTTTAATACTTCTTTGAACGTCCCATCCGTCATATTTATATACATATAATCTGGTTCGTCATAATCGTTTGCAACATAAATATCTTGCCAACCGTCATTATTTACATCGCCTATAGCTGCGGAAAGACCATGCGCAGCATTAGCAATTTTAGCTTTTATAGAAACATCCAAAAATCCATTATTTTCCCCTAAATTTTCATATAATTTATCGCTATATTTTATGTTTTTGAATTTTCTCTTATCCTTACCACCTTTTCTATTACCAAATCCTGGAGGCTGATTTACAAGGTATAAATCTACTTTTCCATCTTTATTATAGTCAAAAAAATGCGCTTGTTTTGCAAAACCAGCATCATTAAGGTTATATTTTTGCCCCTCTTCAGTAAAATTTTTACCCTTATTATTTATATAAAGTAAGTTTTTACTCAATTCAGGATTCCCCTGCACATTTTTACACACATAAATATCCAAATAGCCGTCGGAATTTATATCGACAAATGTCACGCCTGTAGACCAAGAATTACTCTCTAAAATTCCAAATTTCTCGGTTATATCTTCAAAGATAAAATTACCTTTATTTAAATATAACTTATCATTAACTTGGTTTCCTCCAAAATAAATATCTAATAATCCGTCATTGTTTACATCCCCAATAGCCACACCAGAACCGGTAACAAAATCTTCATTTACCAGGTGGTTTTCCTCTTGGGTCTCAACCAAATTATTCTCAAAATGCACCCCTGTATAGGAAGACTTCAATGCAACAAAGAGTTTATCTGATTCTTTAACCAATGGCAACTCTCTTTTCATACAGGAACATGAACAAATAAACAAATACAATCCTAAACCAAATCTTATATAATTCCTTGAAATAAACATAATTTACCGAACTAAACATTTGGAATTAAATTAAGCTATTCCAATATATCTTAAATGGTAAAAACAGGTCAAAAGAGAATAAAAATTAATCACCACAAATGATACTATATAATTAAAATTTCAGTTTTTTTTCACATATAACTAATAAAAACCTGTATACGACCAGATATTACCCCAAAAACAGCATTAAAATATATCTCTTGCGTTTTTAAATAGTTCCCAACATTAACAACATATACAGAACCTTATTTTAAAAGAAAAAAATAACTTAACCAGCTGAAAAACAATTTATTACCAAAAAAAATACTATTTCAAAATATATAAGTAAAGCCATAAAATAATCTACATAAAATCATCCCTAACAAATAGAGCAAAAAATAAACGAATCAGTTTCTTTTAGAAAATATTAATTTTCAGTATATTACATATACGAAACAACAGAATACCTATTCATCTATATTTTTTTTTAGAAAAAATTGAATGCAAAACAAAATAACATACACAATACTTTTCAAAACAAAAAAATGGAATAGCACCGCTTCTATTATAGCAGCAGGTTTATTACTCCTATTATTTTGCACCCCGGTTTTAGCTAACGAAGTAAAAAATAACCTGCGCGCGTCAAAAGTTTTTCCTTGGGAAATAAATCACGAAACGGATATAGAATCTTTCAGCTTTATTAAAGAAATTAAAAATAATAATCCCCAACCTTTACTTAACACTTCTCTGTATTCAATTTCCACAAAGAAAGCTTTAAAAAAAGACACCCCTATTAAAGCGCAATTAAGCGAACAAGACAACACTATTTGGTTCGCCATGCCCAAAACATTAGCAAGCAAAACACACTCACCGTATGGCACAAAAGGATGGCCTTTTATATTTATGGGAACTTTTCTTCTTAGTCTACTTTTAATATCCAAATACAATCATCAACTACGAATTAATGAAAGGAATTTATTTAAAGTTCATGAGGCTAACAATGAAATTAATCGCCTAAAATTACATTTTTACACTACTTTAACTCATGATTTTAAATCTCCTTTAACAAACATACTAGACCCTATTCAGGACCTATTATCTTCAAAAAATAATGATGTTTTTGTACAAACTAAATTAAAATATATTGAACACAATGTAAAACAACTACTTGGGGTTGTTAATCAGTTAACAGATTATCGAAAGATTGAAATTGAAGAATCTAAATTAGTATTAGCCAAAACAAATATTATAGATTTTTTACGAGATACAATTAACACTAATCAAATATTAGCTAGCACTAAAAAAATACAAATCACTTTCAAAAGTAAACTGTTATCTAGAGAAATATGGTTTGATGTTGCTAAAATGGAGTCCGCAATGAATACAATATTAACAAATGCCATTAATACAGCAGCAAATAATAGTGAAATAGTTATTTCTACTATAATTCCGGAAGATTCATTAACTGTTGTAAAAGAAGGAAAAGAATTCAATTGCAAACATATTCTCATAAAAATAGCATTACCAAATATCAATAAAAATTTAGGTTCTAGCACTCATACATCCTTAGCAACAAAAAGAAATAACAATAATCAATTACAAGAAAATATTGAATCTGTAGAAGAGATTC
This sequence comes from uncultured Maribacter sp., assembly GCF_947496775.1. Classification (GTDB taxonomy): domain Bacteria; phylum Bacteroidota; class Bacteroidia; order Flavobacteriales; family Flavobacteriaceae; genus Maribacter_B. The sequence goes on from NZ_CANMDU010000001.1 coordinate 800,153, forward strand.
TAAAAATGCATTTTGGTAATATATCTATAACACAATATGGATATGACATACAGCTCCCTATAGATAACATACATTTCTATTCCACAAATTCATCTCAAATTATCCCCAAAGGAGCAAATACTAACCAAATTTCTATTACTGACGAAGAAGAGAAACAAACAATAAGTATTACTCCTTCTGTTCTAGTATCTGACAACGATACGGATATCAGAAACCAAATAAAAAATGAGTTAAGTTCTGACTATAGAATTTTGGAAGCCGAAAACAATAAAGACGCCTTAAACATCGCCCTAAAAGAAATTCCCAATTTAATAATTGGAGACGTTTCTACAGAAGAAACTAGCGGTATTGAGTTATGCTCCCAACTAAAGAATAATGTGCGCACAAGTCACATACCCATAATTTTACTTTCTTCCTTAAACTCTGTAGAAAATAGAATCGAAGGATTTGAATCTGGCGCGGATGCATATATACCCAAACCATTTAAAATGAAACTTTTGAGATTAAGGGTAGATAAATTGGTAGAATCCAGAACAAAAATACACAGGCACTTTACAACTCAAGAACATATAACGTTAGACCAAATAACTTTAAATTCTAACGATCAAAAATTCCTTAACAACATTAAAGACATATTAGAAAAGCATTTAGAAAACGAAGCTTATAGTGTAGACCAACTTGCAATAGACATGAATATTAGCCGCTCTACTCTTTTTAGAAAGCTTAAACATTTAACTGGTCATGCCCCAAACGAATTCATAAGAACTATTAGACTTAAACGTGCTGCTAACCTACTCGCTCAAAATCAATTGAGTGTTTCAGAAATAAGCTATCTAGTTGGTTTTAATGACCCTAACTATTTTGGAAAATGCTTTAGAAAAATGTTTGGTGATTCCCCTTCTACATTTGCTTCTAAGTATAAAAATTTAAAGGAGTCTGGCATCAAAGATTTTTTTCTACCTAATTAATATCTTTTTAAGGCTTTTTAAAATTTTACAGACACTTACTTTTCCATTAAACTTCAGCAATACTTATTCTAATTTTTGTATTTTAAATTTTAATTCAACTCAACTATTAAAAAGCTTAAAAGTAAAATGAATTCTAAAGAGCAAGCACCAATTTTTAGAAAGAGATTTAATATACTAACTCTTGTTTTTATTTCTGTGGTTATTAATTATTTAGACAGAAGTAATATATCAGTTGCAGCATACCAGTTAAGCGAAGACTTAAGTTTAAATTCTGTACAAATGGGGTATATATTTTCCGCTTTTGCTTGGTCCTACGCTCTCCTACAAATCCCTGGAGGAATTCTCGTTGATAATATAAAGGCCAGATTTTTATATACGTTTATGATTATTTTGTGGTCCATAGCAACCCTATTCCATGGCTTGGTTAGTTCTTTTTATGCATTAATTGGGTTAAGAGCAAGTATTGGCGTTTTTCAAGCTCCCTCTTTCCCTACAAATAATGCTATAATAACCAAATGGTTTCCCGAAAGAGAAAGAGCATCTGCTATCGCCATATATACCTCAGGGCAGTATGTAGGCCTAGCCTTTCTGACTCCAGTACTAGTGTCAATTCAACATTATATGGGCTGGCGAGGGCTATTTATTGTTTCCGGTATTTCAGGACTTGTTTTAGGGCTTATTTGGTATAAATATTATCGTGATCCAAAAAATCATAAGACAATTAGTAAATCTGAATTAGATTACATAACTCAAGACGATAATAATAACATTTCGAAAAAAAAATCTTCTAGCTTTAAATGGAATGACATAAAATACGCCTTTATAAACTCCAAACTTTGGGGATTATACATAGGTCAATTCTGTATTGGCTCTCTAATAATTTTCTTCCTTACGTGGTTTCCAACTTACTTAGTCCGATACAGAGGAATAGATTTTTTAGAATCTGGATTTTTAGCCTCTATTCCATTCCTAGCAGCCTTTGTAGGCGTACTTCTCTCTGGTTTTACATCCGATTTATTAGTAAGGAAAGGATACTCTAAAGAAATAGCCCGTAAGTTTCCCATAATCTGCGGAATGCTATTATCAACTTGTATTATTGGAGTAAATTACACAAACAACACTAGTTACATAATATTTTTTCTTGCGCTTGCCTTTTTTGGCAATGGCTTCGCAAGTACAACTTGGATATTTATATCCTTAATGTCCCCAAAAAAACTAATAGGCATAGTTGGAGGTACTTTTAATTTTATTGGTGCGTTTTCCGCTATAATTACCCCAATAATAATTGGATATTTAGTACAACATGGAGATTTTAGACCAGCAATATTTTTTATTGTAGGCCTTACTATAACGGGTCTACTTGCCTTCATATTCATGGTTGGAAAGATTAAAAGAGTAGATTTAGAATAAATCACATTTCCGTTAGTAATATTTCCTATATGACTTCCCTAATATATTCTTTCTGTTATATAGAAATGAATGAATAAATCAATCAAACCGCATTATTCTCATCATTAGAACAAGTATTTTTGTTTTAATTTATATATTAAAACCATCATTTAATAATGTTTTCGGGAATTTAAAAAAGTAAATTCCGGTCAAATACCAATATTTATAGTTCAAAATAAGTGCAAATGAACTAATATACAGCAAAATAAAACTTCAGAAGACCTACAAATTTCATTGTTAAAAAATCCTTAAATATGACCACTAAATACCCCAAAAAACCTACCAAAATGTCAATTTTTGTGATGGATATTTGCTGAATTGTCAAAATTTTAAGAATAAATTATTTTATTATTAAAACAAACATGAGGCAACCTTCCATAAACTAACACAATTAACTCTTTAAATTAATTCTATGAAAAACAGATTAATTACACGATTAAGACCATTTAGGTATCTATATGGTTTTTTAATTATGCTTTTAAGTATTACAACTGTACAAGCCCAATCTAATCAGATATCGGGAACAGTTACAGACAACCTCAATGAGGTTCTAATTGGCGCCAATGTTGTCGTAAAAGGCACAACAACAGGTGTTGTTTCCGATTTTGACGGAAATTTTACAATTACGGCTAGTAAAGGAGATGTCCTTTTAATTAGTTACACTGGTTTTACGACCAAAGAAGTTATTGTTGGAGATAACACAACCATCTCTGTACAGTTATCTGAAAATGCCGAAGCTTTAGAAGAAGTAGTTCTAATTGGTTATGGTTCTAGAAAAAAGACCGACGTTGTAACAGCTGTAAGTACGGTAGACAATGATTTTTTAGATCAGCAACCATCAGCAGATGCAACAAGAGCATTACAGGGTAGTGCTTCAGGTGTAACTGTAGTAGCATCCGCAAGACCAGGACAACAAGCGCAAGTAAGGATTCGTGGTTTAGGTAGTATCAACGGTAACAACCCTTTATATATTATTGACGGGTCTATTGGTGGTTCCATACCTCCACCAGATCAAATTAAAAATATTCAGGTTCTTAAAGATGCATCTTCTACAGCAATTTATGGTTCTAGAGGGGCAAACGGTGTAATCTTAGTTACAACAAAGTCTGGTAGAAAAAACCAAAAAGCTAAACTTCAAATAAATGTTAAAACGGGTATTGGAAAAAGTAATGCTAAAATGGACTTAGTTACCGATCCTAATTTAATTGGACAAATGATTTGGTTAGAGCAAACAAATGATGGTATTACACCGAACCATGCGCATTTTCAGTTTGACCCTAATGATATAACAGCTACCAGAGTAAATGATTATTTATTTCCAAATGGAGCATCAAATGGCGACCCATCTACAGACCCTTCTTTATACGAAGAAAGAAACTACCCTATAACTCGTACAAATCAAAATGGTACTGATTGGTTAGAAGAAATGTATGACAATACTGCAATGTTACAAGAATACGGACTTTCTGTTAGCGGTGGATCAGAAAAAACCACATACGCATTAAATGCCAGCTTCTTTGACGAAGAAGGTGTATTTAAATATAATTCTTTTAATAGATACGCCTTTAGATCTAACATTGATTCTGAAATTACAGATTGGTTAACTATTGGTCAAAGACTAGGTGCTACGTTCACAGAAAGTAAAGGTAACACAATAGGTTTTAACGCTATAGCAGAGACAAGTCCTTTAATTCCGATTTTAGATGAAGGCGGTAATTATGCAGGAGGTATTGTTGGAGGTAATCTAAACGATGGTCCTAACCCAGTAGGTAGTAACTTCAGAAATAGAAGAGATTTAAGAAAAACTTTAAACCTTACAGGTAATTTTTATATGCAAATAGAGCCTTTAAAAGATTTAAAATTTAAGTCTTTATTTGGATATAACATGAACTGGTTTAGCAATCATGACCCAAGATTTGGAGATCCAGAAAATACTAATGGTTCTTTTACTAATACTTTATCAGAAACAAGAAGTAATAGACTAACATGGAACTTTTCTAACACGCTAACTTACTCTAAAACTTTTTCGGAGGTTCATAATCTAGATGTGTTACTTGGGATGGAATCTTATAAAAACACTTTTGATGAAATAGAAGCAGGTCGTGCAGGTTATATTTCTACGAATCCCGATTTTTATTACATAACAGCTGGAGCAGATGCCATAACAAATGATTCTAACGCTAATGCTGGGTCTTTATTCTCTTTATTCTCAAGACTATACTACTCTTATGATAACAAGTATATGATAGAAGGTACTGTAAGGAGAGATGCCTCATCTATCTTTACATCGGATAAAAGAGTTGGCTATTTCCCTGCTGTATCCGCAGGTTGGGTTGTTTCTAGAGAAAACTTTATGGAAGGAACCAGTGGTTGGTTAAACCAATTAAAATTTAGATTCGGTTGGGGTCAATCTGGTAATGACCAAATTGGAAGTAATAGCAACATTTTTAGTACGTTCGGTTCTGGTTTAGGAAATTCTTATTACGGGATTGGCGGTAGTGACAACACAATTGCTTTAGGATACCAATCTATAGCATTTGGAAATCCAGATGCTGTATGGGAAACTACAGAGTCTACAAACTTTGGTATTGATGCCACTATTGTTGGCGGATTAAATTTAAGTGTAGACATTTGGAGAAAGAAAACAAGTGATATGTTATTTCCTATTGCATTACCCGCTGTTGTAGGTCAAGGAGCCTTCCCTGCCGTTAACATAGGAACTATGGACAACAAAGGTTTAGATATAGAATTAAATTATAATGGTTCTATAGGGGAAGACTTTACATATAGCTTAGGAGCAAATGTTTCTACCTATAAAAATGAAGTGACCCAGTTATCTGGCGGAGATTCTGATTTTATTACAGGAAGAAGCGAAAGAGGACAAACCTACACTAGAGCTCAAAATGGATATTCATTCCCTGAGTTTTTTGGTTATGAGGTAGAAGGTATTTTCCAAACACAAGCAGAAGCAGATGCTCATGCAACTAATGGAACTTATAACCAACCAGGTAATTTAAAGTTTAAAGATATAAATGGCGATGGAGAAATTACTCCAGATGACAGAACCTCTATAGGTAACCCACACCCTGATTTTACAGCTGGTTTAAATATAGGTATGCAGTATAAAAACTTTGACCTTACCGCTTTATGGTATGCTAGTGTTGGTAATGATTTAATTAATTATTACAATAGATTTACTAGATATGGTTTATTCCAAGGTCCAAAAGCATCCGATCGCTTATATAAATCCTGGGGAAGTCCTTATTTAGAAAATAATGAAGATGCTGTTTTACCAAAAGCATCTAGTACAACAAGTTTTGAGCAAAATACACACTCAGATCTAGTTGAAGATGGGTCATTCTTACGACTAAAATCACTACAAATAGGATATAACATACCCACTAGTGCTTTAGAAAAAATAGGTGTATCTAACATGCGTATTTATTTAATGGGGACTAATTTAATTACTCTTTTTGATGATTACTCAGGTTTAGATGTAGAAGTATTTCCTGCTTTTGACGTAAATAATCAAAACAGTGCGATAAATAAAGGTTTCGACTTTGGAACTTGGCCACAACCAAAACAGTTTGTTCTTGGATTAAATGTTAGTTTATAATAAAAAAAACAAAATGAAAAGATTATATAGCAAAATAAGTCTTTTAATAATTCTAGGAATTATTATTAGCTCATGTAAAGACGAATTTTTAGAAGAGTTTCCAAGAGGAGTAGTAACAATAGATACGCTTTCGGATGAGTCTGGTGCTAATCTATTACTCATAGGGGCATACTCTGTTATAGATGGCTTCTCCGCTGGAGGACCTGGTGGTGCTGGTGAAGCTTCCGCAACTAATTGGGTTTGGGGAGATGTACCTTCTGATGATATGCATCGTGGAGATCAAACTGGTGGATGGAGTGCCATTAACTTAATTGAAAGATATGAAGTGGACCCTACCAATCCATGGGTTGAAGGTCTGTGGAACGCAAATTACGATGGCATAGCAAGAGCAAATGATGTTATAAATGTGCTTAGAACTGCTGGAGATAAGATTCCTTCAGAATCAGCAAAACAAATTGAAGCCGAGGCAAGATGGTTAAGAGCATGGTTTCATTTTCAATTAAGAACAAAAATTGAAAAAATACCATATATAACGGAAGATGTAGTTCCTGAAGAGGTATCTAACGCAACTGAAGTTTGGGACAATATTGAAGCTGATATTCAATGGGGTATTGACAACAGTATGGCTGAGGCTCCTGCGGAAGTAGGCCGCGCTTCACGTTGGGCTGCTAAAGCTTTAAAAGCTCGTGTTCATATGTTTCAAAATGAATTTGACTTGGCTAAACCTTTATTAGATGACATCATAAATAATGGCCCTTTTCAATTAATGGATCACTTTTATGATAACCATGATGAAGAAAAGCAAAATAATGCTGAAAGTATTTTTGAAGTACAATACACTGTAAATGACGGTGCTGCTGGAGGAGAAAATGCTGGATCCGACCATAGAACCTTATTTCCCAGAGGAGCAGATATAGGTTTATGCTGTGCTTATAGTGCTCCTAGTTTCGATTTATTTAATGCCTTTAAAGTTGATGCACAAGGATTACCTTTATTAGATACATTCCAAGATGATTTATTATTAGAAGATTATGGTTTATTAGATACGGATCCTTTTACACCAACAGCTGAACTTCTTGACCCTAGAGTAGACTGGACTATAGCAAGAAGAGGTATTCCTTTCTTTGATTGGGGGCCAATGTCCGGTGGAGATTGGATGTTAGACCAAGCAGGAATGGGGCCTTTCCTAAACAAAAAGATAATGTTCTACAAAAGAAACTTTAGGACTATTTCTATTAATACCCCAACCTGGTCCGCTGGTTTAAATGGTAATAACTGGAGATTATTCAGGTTAGGTCATATTATTCTTTGGAGAGCAGAAGTTGCTGTTGAAGAAAATGATTTGGAAACTGCTAGAACTTTAGTTAATCAAATTCGTCTTAGAGCTCAAGATGATATCGTTATGGGACGAATCAGCAATACCACTTTCGGTGCAGATGATGCAGTGGTTATTGACGAAAGTCAGCCAGCTGCAAACTATTTATTAGGATTATATCCTTCTTTTCCTGATCAAGATTATGCAAGAAAAGCGGTTCGTCATGAAACCCGTTTAGAATTTGCATTAGAAGGAATGCGTTTTCAAGATCTAGTACGTTGGGGAATAGATGCTGAAACTATGAACGCGTATTTAGCGTCAGAATTATCTAGCAACAAGCTTCCTTGGATTCAAGGAGCCACGTATACAGATGGTCAAGACGATCATTTTCCAATACCACAAACGCAGTTAGATTTACAATCAGGGGTATTAACTCAAGACCCTGCGTATTAAAAAATAGTTATTATTTGAGTTAAGTTTTGAGCAAAAACGGTAAGCGACATACTTTGTCAATTACCGTTTTTTTTAACTTTCTTTTCTATCAAAAAAACAAAGCTTTTTTCGCCCTTATCTCATAAATTAAAAAGTAATAAAGACATATGATTTTAAATTACTTAAAAACGAACCATTAAACTTTCTAAAAAGACATTAGTTATGCCATATTAATTATGTGTGCTAACTAAATTCTTTAGATACTAATATTTTCGCAAGGATTTTAAAACTAATCAATAATGATAGATAAGACTACCACTAAAAAAAGATACAACATACTAGTCATGGTATTTATTACTGTGGTGATTAATTATTTAGACCGAGCCAATATTTCGGTTGCAGCTTTTGCTTTAAGAACTGAATTAGGAATAAACACAGAACAAATGGGTTGGGTGTTTTCTGCTTTTGGAATATTCTATGCCGCATTACAGATACCTGGAGGTATTCTTGCTGATAGAATTAAATCTAGATTTTTCTACTCCATTATATTAGTACTTTGGTCATTAGCTACTTTGTTTCAAGGATTTATAAACTCATTGGCAGCTTTAATTGGATTAAGAGCCAGTATAGGAGTTTTTGAAGCTCCTTCATACCCCATTAACAATTTAGTGGTGAGTAGATGGTTTCCTGAAAAAGAAAGAGCTTCAGCTATTGCAGTATATACGTCTGGGCAATTTTTAGGATTAGCATTTTTACTACCAGTATTAACATTAATTCAAGATTCCTTAGGATGGAGAGGATTGTTTATCGTTTCTGGTATCATAGGTTTAGTTTGGGCCGTAATCTGGTACTTCTTTTATAGAGACCCAAGAGATCATAAATCTATAAGTGAATCAGAATTAAAATATATAGAAAAAGGAGGCGGATTAATTGGATCAAAAAATAAAGAAAAAGAAAAAAAGAAATTTACTGTAAATGATTTAAAACAAGCTTTTATCTACAAAAAATTATGGGGTATATATATTGGGCAATTTTGTTTAGGGGCAATTACATGGTTCTTTTTAACTTGGTTTCCAACCTATTTAGTAGAATTTAGAGGACTAGACTTTGTTAAATCAGGTTTTTATGCTTCAGTACCTTATTTGGCTGCTTTTTTTGGAATTCTACTATCTGGTTTTACATCAGATTTTTTAACCAAAAAAGGCTTTTCTGTTGAAGTATCAAGAAAAGCACCTATTATAATAGGAATGTTAATGACTATTTTTATAATTGGGGCCAATTACACAGATGATATCTTTTTTATCATTTTATTTTTAGCCTTAGCTGGTTTTGGAATGGGACTTGCAAGTATTGCATGGGTCTTTGTCTCTTTAATAGCTCCTAAAGAAAATTTAGGATTAGTAGGAGGAGCTTTTAACTTTATTGGAGGCTTATCCGTATTTATTCCTGCTATTATTGGGTATCTTGTAGCTGACGGAGACTTTAGTCCTGCATTGATTTTTATAGCTGTTATTTCATTAATAGGTGTCCTTTCATATACCTTTATGGTCGGAAAAGTAGAACGTATTGTCCCAAAAGAAAATGTTTAAAATAGCAGCAGATAAATTAAAAAAATGAAAATTACAAACATAAAAACATTTCCAATTAATGTTGGCGGAGGTAGCCAACTTGTTATTAAAGTGGAAACAGATAGTGGAATTTATGGCTGGGGAGCATCTGGATTATCTGGAAGAGAACTTGCCGTTATTGGTGCTATAGAACACTATAAAACCTTATTAATTGGTAAAGACCCAAATCAAATAGGCGCTATTTGGCAAAACCTATATAGAGGTCAATACTTTGAGGGAGGAAGAGTACTTACTGCTGCTATATCTGCTATTGACATTGCCCTATATGACATAAAAGGAAAAGCACTTGGCGTACCTGTTTATGAGTTACTTGGTGGCAAACAAAGAGATTTTGTAGAATGTTTTGCATCTGTACGCTTTTCTTCTTTGGAAGAGCTTTTGAAACTATCTAAAGATTTAGTTAACGAAGGCTGGAATATGCTTCGCTTAGCTCCTGCTGAATTTGAATCTCAAGATGACCAAACCAGATTTGAACCAAGAGAATCCATATCCATTATTGCTGAATGGGTAACAAAACTACGAGAAGAAGTAGGCAAGAGTATTACCATTGGTATAGATTACCATACTAGACTCTCTCAGGCAGAAACATACTCTTTTATGCAAAAAATGCCGAAAGGCACTATTGATTTTATTGAAGAGCCTATCCGTGATGAAAATCCCGAGGCCTACGAAAATCTCCGCAAAATGATAGATGTCCCTTTTGCCATAGGAGAGGAATTTGCTAGTAAATGGCAATTTCTTCCATTCATTGAAAAAAACATTACTCAATATGCAAGAATAGATGTGTGCAATGTAGGCGGCATTACCGAAGCCATGAAAGTGGCTTCTATGGCGGAAGCTCATTATATAGATTTAATGCCTCACAACCCCTTAGGACCTATTTGTACAGCTGCAACAATTCATTTAGCAGCGGCATGCCCAAATTTTAGTTGGTTAGAAGAAGTAAATACTGGTGCTCATGTTATTACAAACGACCCAAAATTTTACCCAATACAACACAAACTAAAAGGACCCCGATATCCCGTAACGGATACACCAGGATTAGGCGTAGATTTCGATGAGGAATACGCAACAAAACAAAAATTTAAACCTATAGAAATCCCTCGCTTACATAAAAGGGACGGATCTTTTACAAATTGGTAAATAACATATGAGTTTTACAACCTTTGGAGAAATAATGCTTAGACTAACTCCTAGCGATCATGGATCAAAAATTATTACAGCTCAAAATTTTGGAGTTCATTTTGCTGGCTCAGAATCAAATGTAGCAAGCTCCCTAGCTCAATTGGGAAACAATACACAATTTATTACAAAATTGCCCAACAATTCATTAGGCGATGCCGCTATTAATTCATTGGCATCTTATGGTATAAACACAAATAACATCTTGCGAGGGGGAGATAGAATTGGAACCTATTTTATTGAAATTGGTTCTTCAATAAGACCTTCAAGTGTCATATATGACCGTAAAGATTCTGCTATTAGTAGAATAAATCATAAAGAGTTCGATTGGGAAAATATTCTCAAAGACCAAAAATGGTTATTTATCTCCGGAATAACACCAGCTATCTCCGAGAAATGCGCAGAAGAGGTTATTTTTTTAGCTGAAAAAGCTAAAAAAATGAATGTTAACGTAAGCTTTGACATGAATTATAGAAGAACACTATGGAGTGATGTTTCTAAAGCTCGAAAAATATTTGATAGAATTTTAGAGCACACAGATCTCCTTTTCGGAAATAATGGTGTTTTAAAAGATGTGTATGATATTGATGTACAAGGCAATAATTTAATAGACAAAACTATTAACACAACGAAAAAAGCAAAAGAAGTATTTGGGATAAATCAATTAGCATTCACGGTACGAAATCATCATTCCGCAAGTGAAAATGAACTTTCTGGTGTATATTTAGATAAGGATACCCCAACCGTATCTAATTCTTACAAAGTAAACATACTTGATCGCTTTGGTACCGGAGATGCTTTCGCTGCTGCTTTTTTACATGGATTAAATAAAGGTTGGAGTCAAGAAAAAACTATAGGATTTGCTACCGCTGCTTTTGCATTAAAGCATACCATAAAAGGAGATCAACATACAAGTAATGAAAAAGAAATAAGTTCCATATATCAAGGGAACATAACGGGACACGTTTTACGATGAAAAGAAAAGAAATACTAAATATTATTCTAGAAGAAAAAATAGTTGTAGTTATACGTTTAAAAGAACAACAACAAGTAGAAAAAGTTATTGAGGCACTGGTTTCTGGTGGTATTAGAGCTTTAGAAGTAACCTCTAACACACCTGGTTATTTAGAAGAAATTAAAAAAGCTAGAGCTAAGTATCCTAATGTCCTAGTTGGCGCAGGAACCATTACAAATAAGGCTAAAGCCCAAAATGCGGTTGCAGCGGGAGCTCAATTCTTAGTAACACCAAATACTAATATAGAAACTATACATATTGCACATGAAAATGATATTCCTATATTAATGGGTGCAATAACACCTACTGAAATTTGTAACGCATCCGAAGCGGGGGCTGATATAGTTAAACTTTTCCCTGCCGGTGATATGGGACTTGATTATTTTAAAGCTGTAAAAGGACCGCTAAACACCATTAACCTTTTCGCCGTTGGCGGAGTAAACATTAAAACTGCTGCGGATTGGATTTCCGCAGGAGCGGGCGGTTTAGGTATTGGTGGTGGGTTAACAAAACCTATTAATTCTGAAAAAGATTTTGATGATATTGTGAAACTAGCCAAGCAATATAAAGAAATCCTTAAGTAAAAGTATTTTTTCAATATAAAACTCTAAACACCATTTACTGACAAAAAAAATCGCCTGTTATAAGCAGGCGATTTTTTTACAATGCGCTAGTACTACTACTATTATTTCAATATAATTTTTTGCGTCTTCTTGTAATTTTCGCCACGAATAGTAATAAAGGTATCCATCATCTCTTTTAATTTTTCAGGATATTCTTCTGCTATATTCTTTTGCTGCCCTAAATCATCTTTTAAATTAAATAGCATTGGCACATCAGAGTTTGCTGGCTCTATATTTACTTGATCCATAACTGCTACACCTTTATACGCAGGTATCATAGCCCAATCTCCTTGCCTTAAAGCTGTTCTTGATCCAGCTTCTAAAACCAAGTTATCTCTACCTATTTTACTTTTTCCAAGAAAGACATTCATTAAATCTTGGCTATCACCTACTCTAACATCACTTCCCACTAAAGAAGCTAAAGAAGAAAGCAAGTCTAACTGACACACTAAAGCATCAGAAACACCCGGAACAATATTTCCTTTCCAATATGTAAAAAAGGGAACACGCGTACCTGCTTCAAATAAGCTATACTTCCCTCCTCTTAAACCGCCTGCTGGTGTATGTTTTCCTAATTTTTCTACAGCCTCATCATAATAACCATCATTCAATACTGGACCGTTATCACTAGAGAAAACAATAATTGTATTTTCTAACAAACCTTCTTCTTCTAAAGTTTTTACAAACTGACCAACACACCAATCTGCCTCCATAACAACATCACCTCTTACTCCTAAACCAGATTTACCAACAAATCTTGAGTGCGGTGTACGTGGTACATGTGGTTGTTGCATTGCATAATACAAGAAAAATGGTTCGTTTTTATGCTTCTTTACATAATCTTGAGCTCCTTTTAAAAAATGATCTGCCATATCTTCATCTACCCATTTTGCAGATTCGCCACCCTTCATATAACCTATTCTTGGAATACCGTTTACAATACTATTGTTATGTCCATGGTGCCATTTTAGTTTTAATAATTCTGGGTTGTCAACACCCGTAGGTTCTCCTTCAAAATTTTCCTTATAATTAATTTCAATAGGATCATTTGGATCTAGGTTTACCACATCTCCATTCTTAATGTAAACAGTAGGAACTCTATCTTGTGTAGCAGCCATAATGTAGGAATAATCAAAACCTACATCATTAGGACTTGGTTTCACCTTTTCATTCCAATTAACATGTCCGCTTCCTAAACCTAAATGCCATTTACCAACAACACCTGTATAGTACCCTTTTTCTCTTAACATTTTTGGCACAGTCATTTGGTCTTCACTAATAAGTAATGGCGCAGTACCTGGTAGTATTTTTGCATTTTCATTTCTCCATGGGTAAGACCCTGTTAATAATGCATATCTACTAGGGGTACAGGTAGCTGATGATGCATAACCATTTGTAAAACGCATACCGTTGTTCGCCAAATTATCCATATTTGGAGTTTTCAATACAGTAGAACCATTAAAGCCAACATCTCCATAACCCAGATCATCCATATAAATAAATACGATGTTAGGTTTTTTTTGAGTTTCCTCTTTAGAAACAATAGCTGCCTCTTTCTTTTCTTTACAACATGTAAAAACAGTTAAAGAAGTCATAACCAAAACTAAAAAAACTATTCTTTCCAAGTATGTGATTTTAAGTACCTTTTTCATTTTACCAAAGTGATTTAATTTAAAAATAATAGATATAAAATTGCCCCAAATGTCTTCAAAAATTTCAAAGTTCAGGAAATATACAGAAATATAACCTGACAACCCTTACAGTAAACGTAAAATATACGCTTAATAATCATCTATTATATTTTTATTTTTCCAGAACTCGAATACAGCCAACTTACTATAATAGGCTGAGAGTAACATATTAAAAAAGTGCTGTCCTTTATAATTATGTAATTAAGACAGATAACATCTTAACATACTGTGTACATTTTACATTCATAATATTATTTAGAAAAAACAAATTTCTCCATACTCTTTAACTCCGGAGAACCACCCTTATTTCCAGACCCGGATGCCACATAACAAGCATTTTTATAAACAACAATACCCGACCCATGTCTACCTCTTAATAAAGCAGGCTTTTTCTCCCAAATTTTCGTCTTTGTATTTAAAACCTCAACCTCATTATGAGCAACAGATTGGTTATCTGATTCTCCGCCAATTACCCAAATATATTCATGGATTGGGGTTACCATATTCCCTGCTCTCATTGTAGGTAAATTATTAGGTAAAATTTCCCATTTCTCTTCTTGAAAATCAAAAGCGCAAACCTCGGCTATTGTATGTTTAAAGGTTTCATCAGGGGCTTTAGATTGCCTACCTCCCAAAAGATACATTTTATGGCCTACTATTGCCGCTTGAAAATGATCTCTTTCCATAGGTGCGTCTGGCAGAATCTGCCATTTTCTTGTTTTTAAATCATATGTATCTAACCACTTTTTATGCTCCCCTATGTGGCCATTTTTTATTCCACAAGAAATATAAACTTTATTATTATAGATTACATTTCCTGTTGAGCCCCTTAATCTATCTCTGGGAATAGAATCACCTATAGTCCAATTATCATTAGAAACATTATAAATGTATATATTAGGAACTGGTGTCTCATCTGGATAGCCACCAGTCATTGCTCCAATAACATACACCAAATTCTTATGCACTACTGGCTGAAAATGATGTATTTCTATAGGCGGTTTAGCCCCGTTAGACCAAGTACTTGTTGCGTTATCATATATACTTACAGGTCTAATTCCTCTACCTCCTAATAAATAAAATTTATCTTTAACACCGACAAATGCTGCTTCGTGCCTTGGAACAGGTTCAGATTGGTCCACTGTAGTAACATATTGCCACATATTTTCTTTACTTGCCTTCTTCTTGGGCTCCTCACAGGAAGTTACTAGTAATTGAAACGCCATTAATCCCAATAAAAATCTTTTCATCTTTTTATATATTTTTAGGATTACCCAAAAACTCTTCTATTGGTATATTTTCATTAAACTCTTTAATTTTTATATTTCTATAGAAAATTTCTGCCGTTTCTGCCTGTAAACCAACTACCCCTTCTTTATGTTTTAGGTTCGTAATTACATTTACCACTTTACCGTTCAATTTAAAGATAGCATAGGCATCCGCCATAACAATAACTTCGCATTGATTCCATTTGCTATTTAAGCCATTATAAGTAGCATCTTTAAGTGCTCTATGTTCACCCCATTTATGGGGCTGTAGAACTCCACCATCCTCCATAGGTAAATACGTTTTACTTTCTAAAGTAGAAACATTTTCATCAGCAGACCAATCGAATTTGGATCCAGAATTCCATATATCTCCTGTATGATTTCTATTTTCTATATGATTATAGCGCACTTGATATTCTATACCCTCCGGCCATATTTTAGCATTAAACACGTGAAAGTACATTCCGGCATCATATTGATAATCTTTAAAATTATTAAAAATCTTTTCTCCCCATTTATAATCGAACTTAAAACTATATCTACTATATTTTTTATGGGTAAAAAACATGCAATGCGTTTCGTTTTTGTTCTCAAAAACTCCATACTCATTAGGAAAATCTTTAAAAACATGCATTTCTCCATTGTTTCCGGCTGCAAACACTTTCTTAGGCAAGTTCTTATCTGCACCACGACATTGACAGTCCCAATCCTGTACATCTTTACCATTATATAGGGCTGTGTATCCATCATTTGTTTCTTCACACCCAATAGTACTTAAAATAAAAATTGCGATTATTAGCCTAACAACAAACAACATGTTATTGTATTTTCCTTAATAGTATTGCCCAATCTATTTGTTTTTTACTAGGAGATTTTCCTAATGCAACTATACTTCCTCCAGTAACTTTTTTAACTTTTGATTTTACTAATGCTCCACCTTGTTTAGGGTTGTACCATAGTACTTCATAAGTACCAGATGCATTTGTTAAATCTATAGATGTTGTAGTCACAGAATTAAGATATACAACATACGTATCGCTCTCTTTTGCTAAGCAATATGCCGTGTGCTCATTTTTAGAGTTACCCACTAAGTCATTTCTATTTTCCATTTCCCAGAAAGGAATGTGGTTATCTTTAAAAAAAGAAATACAATTTACGGCTTGGTTCCAAAATAAATCTCTTGATCTATAATCTTGGCACGTAATATCTGAATGCGCATGTTTATACCCAAAATACCACTCGTTACCCCAGCCACCGGCCATATGTGTTCCCCAAAGGGCATTTCTCCTTGCCGTATCATGATTAGGGTTATCTGCATCTGGAACTAAAGAATGCTGCGCATCGCCTGGCTCATCTACGGCAACTGCCCATTGCTTACCTGCTTCCTTAGATGCCTTCAATAAATGCAAAACTTCTTTATGAATAGTACTAAAATCTGCTTTATGCGTTTGCACTGAAGGGCCTGTTAAACCACTATCTGGCCCCAACAAATCGTCATAAGGAATCCCGTTATGTATTACTAAATGATGGTGATATGGATCATTATTTTTAAAATAATGCGTCATGGCTAAACGTTGTTCAGTCTCTTGCGGAGGAGTTGTATGGTTCTGGACCCATTCTCCATTCTCTTCACAAAGATTCCAGTTTAATGCTAAATGATGCCCAAAACGTGCCATTAATTCTCTGTAATACAACTTACTATTTGCACCTACGCCACCATTATCTAATAATCCCTGATTTTCAACTTCTAATGTTTTAAAGTGCAAGAACAATCCAAGTTTTTGAGCGTGCATAAAAAGAATTTCCCATTGGTCCATTTTAGATATGTCTATTCTATCCCAGGTATCATAATCTACATACATGAATACATTTTGATCATCTCCTTTTATATTATTTGTAAGAAAAGAAACAGAATTAAGCCCTTTGGATGCTAAATAATTTAATGCCCCTACAATTGCTTTTCCTTTACCATTGCGCCATGTTGGGTCTTTTTCTTTCCAATCCTTTTCATGCGCTTCCCAAGTTTTTACTAGATTATCTTTATGCCCATCATTATGAAAAGTACCATCAAAATCTACAAAAGACAAAAAATTTTCCGGTGCATCTGGGCCTTGTTTTAAGAAATATTCCCCAGTTTCCGCGAATTTTAAATATCGTTCTCCTACATATTGTAATCTTCCTTTTCTTCTAAAATCTCGCCCTATTTTATCTGTTTCGGTTATAGTAAATGAACCTGAAGCCCCATCCATAAAACCACCACTTACTCCCGTTTTAGCTTTAGTACTTACAGCAGACCAATTTCCTTTTCTAAAATCTACATTATACGTCCATTCCCCTATTTCATCTGCTGAAAAATGAACACGCCATTTATTTCCTTTTTCTGCAGAAGTTTGCCCAGCGTTACCATCTGCTGCGTAATACCCAGGAACAAGGTATGTTTTATTCGTACCCTTATGTTTAAATGTAACATTAAACCTATAGTTCATAAAAGGGTTAAAATCTGCCTTTTCGGAAGTATTAGGGCCATCAAAAGTAAGAGTAGTTTTATGCCATTTTTTAAGTTCTCCCGTAATTTCTACGGCTGTTTTAGCTGCAACATCTTGTCTAATACTTTCTAATAATTTTTCCGCTCTTCCTATCTGCACTATTGCTATTCCGCTCCAACGACCTCTACTATATTCTTTCCCATCCCAACTAGCTATCTGAGCTTTAAGCTTAATGATATCATTAGTATTTATTTGTATGTCAGAAAATGCGTGTGCATAATCGGGGCCCTCTTCAAAACTATCTGTACTTAAAGGTGGTCTAAAATTTCCTTGATTAAATTGATTTATATTTAAATGAAATCTAGACCTTCCATCATTTTCCCCTACACCGAAAACAACAACATCGTACAATGCTGATGGCCCGGAGAATTTCAACTGCGCCTCTGCTTCTTTAAAGGTATTAGGATTAACCGCTAACCAAGATTTATCTTCATAAAAATCTCCCTTTTCAAACTCTTGCGCTTTTATAATAATGGCATTGGGGTTCTTTTCTTTTATTACATCCCAAAAAGAGTAGGTGTTATTCTTCTCTTGTTTTTTCTTTTGTTCCGGTTTATATTCTTTATTTTGAGTCATTAACCACTGGTCCATTTCAAAACCATCTTCGCGCATACTGAATTGAATATCGTGTACACCTGGCTTTTTAATATCTAAATAAATACTATTTGGAACCCCGCAATGCACCTCTAATGTTCTTTGCATGCTAGCCCATTTCCATTCATTTTTCCCATCGCACCATTGCATACGTTGCCCGGACTCTGGCCATGTTCCATCTATTCCTACATGAACACCATTATCTTCAGTCCCTGTACTAAAAGCTTTTACCCAAACATAGTACCTCCCTGGTGAAGTAATATTCACTTTATAACTAACCACCGCTAATTCTCCAGGCTCATTACTGAAATTTACACCGGAAGTTAACTTATCCTCATGAGTAACTCTTGTATCTGGTAAAATCTCAATGTATTTACCCCCCTTAGCACTTTCTGCATGAACTCCATCAGAATCAACCAAATTACTCTTAAAATCGGAAGAAATTACATGCCATTTTCTAACACTAGAATTAGACTGATTCGCAAATTCTTCTGCCTCTACTATTAGTAATCCTTTTTCTTCTTTATGTATTTTTTCTGACTGCGCATAAGAAGTAAACCCAAGTATCAGAAACGACATTGTGATAATTAAGTTTTGTTTTAGTCGGTTTTTAAAATGCTTCATTGGTATATTAATTACTAAATTATTTTATTTTTATTCGTAGAGTTTCGGACTACTAAAAAAGATTTTAGAATCTTTTTTTCATAAGGCTCTTCCTGATTATTCAACTGCTTCAACAAAAGTTTTGCAGCCTCTTCGCCCATTCTAAACCCTGGTTGATCTATACTAGTCAAGGATGGTTCCAATAACTCTCCCACTGGTTCGTTATTAAACCCTATTATAGAAAGTTTTTCTGGAATAGATATACCTCTTTCTTTTGCTGCAAGCATAACGCTTATTGCTATTTGATCGCTAAAGGTCAAAATTCCGTCTGGATGTTCTGGAGAATACAATAGTTTTCTTGCCGCAGATAAAATACTTTCTTTATCAAAATTGCTATACACAATATCTTCTTCATAAGCATGTAAACCATTTTCAACTAGTGCATTTTTATAACCTTCTGCTCTATCTGCGTTTATCTGTAAAATTTCTGGGCCACCTATATAAGCAATTCGTTTACAGCCAATAGAAATTAAGTGACTTACGGCCTCATAGGCCGCTCTTTTATTATCTATCGTAACCTTATTGGTCACAATATCATCACAATCTCTATTAAAAAAAACAAGAGGAATACCAAGTTTTTTTAATTCTGTAAAATGCCCAAACTTCTTAGTTTCACTAGCCAATGATGCTATAATTCCATTTACGCCAACATTAATCAACTCTTGCACTAAACTTTTTTCTCGTTCATAAGATTCGTTAGATTGACAAACAATTATATGCATCCCATGGGCTTCAGCTATACTCTCTATTCCACTAATAGCCATAGCATACAAATGATAACTAATTTTAGGTATTATTACCCCTATTAAATTAGAATTTTTTTGTTTCTGACTATCCAACATATCCAAAGACCTATACCCAATTTGTTTTGCCTTTTGCTTTACTTTTTGCTGGGTAGCCAAACTAATCCTATGATGACCTTTTAAAGCCCTAGATACTGTAGATATAGAAATATCTAAAGAAAGCGCTATATCTTTTAAAGTAGCAGCTATTTTTTCCTCTTTACTATTAAATGTCCTCAAAATTACCAAATTACATTTTGCGCAATAATTTGCGCAAAAAATACAATATTTACAAATATTTAATTGCGAAAATACATATATTTGTCAATATAGAGCGAATTATTTAACATATTCATAATTTTTATTTGCGCAAAATTGCGCAAATAACTTAAGATTTTAATAAAAAATCAAATCACAAATGAGTACATCATACAAAATAGCCGTAGTAAACGGTGATGGAATTGGAGCAGAAATTGTTCCTGCAGGAGTATCTGTTTTAAAAGCAGCAGCAAAAAAACATGACATTAATCTAGAATTAACAGACCTATCTTGGGGGGCAGGATATTATTTAAAGCATGGAGAGTTTATGCCCACGGATGGTATTGAACAAATGAAAACTTTTGATGCTATATATTTTGGAGCCGTTGGCTTAACGGAAGTGGATGATACCCTACCCGCAAGAGATTATACTTTTAAAGTAAGAAGCGAGTTAAAACAATACGTGAACTACCGTCCCGTAAAACTTTTTTCTGGTTTAAAAAGCCCTTTAAGAGACAAAACTGAAGAAGATATTGATTTTGTTGTGATAAGAGAGAATAATGAGGGAGAGTTTGTGCAAACCGGAAAAACTATGTACCCAGACCAACCAGAGGGAATGGCAATGGATACAAGTATATTTACAAGATTTGGTATTGAACGAATTGCGCATTATTCTTTTAAACTTGCTAGAAAAAGAAAAAACAAAGTTACTAACGTAACTAAGTCTAACACCTTAATTAATAGTCTTGCTTATTGGGATAAAGTCATTGCGGAAGTAGCAGAACAATACCCAGACGTGGAATACAATAAAATGTATATTGATAACGCTTCAGCAAGTTTTGTTTTACGTCCCGAAGTTTTTGATGTTATCTTAACAACTAATCTTTTTGGAGATATTCTATCCGATTTAGGCGGAGCTATAATGGGAAGCTTAGGACTAGGAGGAAGTGGAAATATTAATCCCGAAAAAGAATTTCCTTCCATGTTTGAACCCATACATGGTTCAGCTCCTGATATTGCTGGCCTGAATATCGCAAACCCCATTGGGCAAATATGGTCAGCCGCAATAATGCTAGAACATCTAGGAGAAACACAGGCATCACAAGATATTATTGCAGGTATTGAACATACTACCGCTAAAGGCAATCTTACCAAAGACCTTAAAGGAAACTCCACTACTACAGAAGTAGCAGAAAGTGTTGTTAATTATATTAATTCATCTGAATTAGTAACCTCTTAAACCTTATGATAGGCACAAAAATAATAGATTTAACCCTTCCTATAAATAATACTATGGGTGGGGTATCTATTGAACCTGCTAAAACCATATCTAAAGATGGTTGGAATGCAACCACCTTACACCTCTATTCGCATAGTGGAACTCATATGGATGCTCCAATGCATTTTAATGTTTCCAACGAGACTATAGATGTATTACCCGTAAAACGTTTCGTAAGCAAAGCTTGGAAAGTAAACTTAACCCATATTAAGCCCAAAGAAAGTATTACAGTTGCCCATCTTTCTTCTATCCAAGATAAAATTCTTCCTGGTGACAGCATCTTATTACATACTGGTTGGAGTAGCAAAATAGGAACATTAGCTTACCGCAACGATTTACCAAGAATTAGTAAAGAACTTGCCATTTGGCTTGGTTCAAAAAAAGTTAATATCCTTGGAGTAGAACCCCCATCTGTTGCAGATGTAAATAATATTTCTGAAGTAACAGAAATTCATGAAATAATAATGCGCAATAACATAATTATCGTAGAAGGATTAACTAATCTTAACTCCCTTGGAGATAATTCATTTACCCTAATTGCATTACCCTTAAAAGTAGAAAATGGAGATGGCTCCCCAGCAAGAGTAATTGCTATAGAAGAATAATGTCTATGCATAAACAAGAACTTTTAGAATCCATTGCAGCAGGGAATCTTTTAAAAGAACCTACGTCCGAAATTCGCCAGCTTCTTAAAGAAAAGAAAAAAATCATTGTAGTTCTAGATGACGACCCTACAGGAACTCAAACAGTACACAATGTACCCATAATAACAGAATGGACAGAAGAGATTATTAAAAAAGAAGTTCTTAGTAACAGAATCTTTTTTATACTTACTAATTCCAGAAGCCTACCATCTAAAGAAGCCAATATTGTAGGAAAAACTATTGGGCAACGTCTGCGTACAATTGCCGAAAAATATGATCGACACTTAATTGTGGTAAGCAGAGGTGATTCTACATTAAGAGGACATTACCCCGGTGAAGTTAATGCCCTTGCAGAAGGACTAAATCTTCCTAATGCTAAACATATTCTAGTGCCGGCTTTTTTTGAAGGAGGAAGGTACACTTTTAAAGATGTACATTACGTTCAAGAAAAAGACTCATTTACTCCGGCTGGAGAAACCCCATTTGCCAAAGACAACACTTTTGGCTACCAATCTTCTAATCTAATAGATTGGATAAAAGAAAAATCTGATAACAAAATTTCCTCAGATACTATTCATAGTCTGTCCGTTGACTCCCTTAGAAAAGAAAAAGCAAGGGTCCAAACTTCCATTCTCGAAAATTCTGAACTAACACATATAATATCCAATGCTACTGCCAATATAGACCTAGAAAAATTAGCCCTTGCATGTCTATCAACCAATGAGCCGTTACTATATCGTACTGCCGCTTCTTTTGTCAATGCCATTTCTGGCATACAACCTAAAGCCCTTCTAAGCAAAGGACAAGTACTAGGTCACAATAATAATCATGGAGCATTAATCGTAATTGGTTCTTATGTTCCTAAAACAACAGAACAACTTAACTATCTTAAACAACATACTTCTGCAATATTTATAGAACTTAATGTAACTAACGTAGTACAAGAATCTATTTTTAGAAAAGAAACACTATCTATAAGTAATGAGGTAGAGAATTTTATTAATTCTGGAAAAACGGTGGTATTATATACAAGCAGAACTATTGTAAAAGGAGAAACAAAAGAAGATAGTTTAAAGATAGTAAATCTTGTTTCTAAAGGCGTAATAGCAATTGTACAAAATTTAAAAACCACTCCAAAATATATACTTGCAAAAGGCGGAATAACTTCTAGCGATATTGCCACAAAAGCATTAATGGTTAGAAGGGCAATAGTCATAGGACAAATTTCCAAGGGTATTCCTGTATGGGAATTAGGATATGAATCAAAATTTCCTAGAGTGCCATACATAGTTTTTCCTGGAAATGTTGGGAGCAAAAATACACTAAATGACATCATTAAACTTTTAGAATGAAAAAAGAAAAGTATTTCCAAAAACGTTACTTTATGGTAACAGGAACATTCCTTTTAGCCTTACTTTTATATATAGATCGCATTTGTATTTCTGTAGCAAAAGACCCTATATCTAAGGCTTTAGATTTAAGTGACAAACAAATGGGATGGGTACTAGCCGCTTTTTCTTTGGGTTACGCTTTTTTACAAACGCCATCTGGCATAATGGCCGATCGCTACGGACCAAGAAAAGTACTATCTATTATAGTTCTACTATGGTCCAGCTTCACAGCATTAACTGGAGCAGCTTGGAACTTTTTATCATTACTTATTATCCGCTTTTTATTTGGTGCAGGAGAAGCAGGTGCATTTCCTGGTATGTCCCGAGCAATATATAGTTGGATTCCACTAAAAGAAAGAGGCATCGTTACTGGTATTAATTTTTCTGGATCACGTTTGGGCGCTGCTTTTGCTGTTCCCGTTGTAGCTTGGTTAATAACTGACTTTGGTTGGCGGTTTAGCTTTGTTGTTTTTGGAATAATAGGTGGTATCTGGGCTATTTTATGGTACCTACTTTTTAGAGACAACCCTGAAGAACATAAAGGTATCTCTATAGCAGAAAAAGAGTTCATAATAGCAGAAAGACAAGAAAAAAGCACAGAAAAAGAGAATAAGAAAATACACTTTGGCACTTTAATAAAATCTAAAAATATGTGGCTCGCAATGGGACAATATTTCTGTAGTAATTTTACATTTTTCTTTGCTTTAACTTGGTTATTTCCACATATTAAAAGCGAATACCAATTAGAAACATTAGAAGCTGGTTTTTACACCGCAATTCCATTAATATTTGGTGCCTTTGGCAATTGGTTTTCTGGTTGGCTAATAGATTCTATATTCAAAAATGGAAAATGGGACAAATCAAGAATATTCCCAGCATCTTTAGGTTTTTCGTTAGCTGCAATAGGGCTTTTAGGTAGTATTTATATGAACTCTGCAATAGGAGCAATTATCTTTCTAAGTATTGCAATTTTTGGAGCAGATATGACATTGCCACCTTCTTGGGCTTTTTGTGTAGATATAGGCAAAAAACATGCGGGTGCAATATCTGGCACAATGAATATGGCCGGAAACATAGGAGCTTTTATTACCGCGCTATTATTCCCATATTTACTAGCTTGGTCGGGATCCACAACTTTATTTTTTATTATTGGAGCAATTTTAAACGTTTTAGCTGTTATTTTATGGTTAAACATGAAACCTAATAAACATTTTTCTGAATATTAAAATGAAAACATTAAAAGGAGTTTGCATAGGCACAGGTTATTTTAGTCACTTTCAATATGAAGCTTGGCAGCGAATTAAAGAAGTAGAAATAGTTGCCGTATGTGGTACATCTATAGAAAAAGCACAAATTATCTGTGATAAATATGGAATTAAAAATGCATATGACGACTATGCAACTATGCTTAAACAAGAAAATCCGGACTTTGTAGACATTATTACTCCCCCAAACACACATTTAGAATTTTGTAAAATAGCCATTGATTATCATATAGATATTATTTGCCAAAAACCCCTCGCTCCAACTTATGAGGAATCCTTACAAATTGCCAAATTAGTCGAAGCATCCGATGTACGAATGATGGTACACGAGAACTTTCGATTTCAGCCATGGCATCAAGAAATAAAAAAGCTTCTCAATGCAAAAATTATAGGAGACAAACTGCACACCATTAACCTGCGTATGCGTATGGGAGACGGATGGCAAGAAGATGCTTATATGAACCGCCAACCCTATTTTAGAGAAATGAAACAACTTCTTATTTACGAAACAGGAGTTCATTATATTGATGTTTTTCGTTTTTTAGGAGGAGAAATAACAAAGGTATTTGCTAAATTAAAAACCCTAAATTCCAATATAAAAGGAGAAGATTTTGCTTGGGTCCATTTCGATTTTGAAAATGAAGCGCTTGGTTTTTTAGATGCCAATAGGTTTAATGAAAACACTTCAGAAGACCCAAGATTTACTTTTGGTACTGTTTTAATTGAAGGAAATAAAGGAAGCATAAGGCTATATGATGACGGTAAAATAACCATTCAACCTTTAGGAAAGAAAGAAATTGTTCATGAATACAACTATGCAAATATTAATTTCGCGGGCGATTGCGTTTTTACTACGCAAATGTATTTTATTAAACATTTGTTAAACAACAAACCATTCTCAACAGATGTTTCTTCGTATTTAAAAAATATTCAGATTCAAGATAAAATATACGAATCCAGCGCACTAGGAACTCCCCTTTCTATTGATTAACAATCCAATCAAATAAGATTTTAAACATGATATAGATCATAACTTCTAGCTCCTTTTCGTCCTACTTTTATTCATTTAATTATAAGTAATACACCCTGAGGTAATTTACTGAAATAAAAGAATTATGGTTTTTTCAAAAGACGAATTAGAGGACATACTTAATGCCTTAGACTTAGCAATTGCAAAACTTATTGAGTATGAAGAGAAATACAAAAAACCACTACATAAGGTACACCCAAAATACAAACAAAGTGCTAAAAACTTAATTCACTACTTAGCATTGCGCTCTTTTGACGAAAGTTTTTTACAGGAAAAATTAGAGAAAATAGACATGCCATTTTCTCCCAGAATAGGAAATAGCATTTTTTATAATCTTTTTTATTTTCAAGTAATTATAAAGAGCCTTTTAAAAAAAGAGTACTCTACATGTCCTGCGGGCATCATTACTAATAAAGAAGCAAAAAAAACACTTCAAACAAATTCAGAAGCCCTTTTTGGAAAACTAAAAAACCAAAGAAAAACGGGTATTATGGTAACACAACCTACGGAAGCAGCTACAAACTCTCATTTAATAAGTTCTTTATTAAACCTAGGAATGGACTGCGCTAGAATCAATTGCGCTCATGATGATAAAAAAATATGGAAGAACATTATAAGCCATATAAAATCTATAGACTCCTCTTGCAGAATAATGATGGACTTAGGTGGGCCCAAACTACGAACAGGTAAAATGAAAGCTGGCCCAAAGGTTATCCGAATAAAACCTAAAAAAAATAACTTTGGCAAAGTAATAGAACCTTCAAAAATTTGGCTAGCACCAATTGGTGTTCTTCCTCCAGAAAACAAAATAGCCGATGCCATTATACCTGTAAATAAAAAATGGTTAAAAAAAACCAAGAAAGGTTCCTTTATAATATTTAATGATTCTCGTGACAGAAAAAGAACTATTACCATAGAAGAGGAAGCTCCTAATGGAAGGTGGGGACATTGTTACACCTCCGCTTTTATAACTACAGGAACTGTGCTAAATGTTCATTTACAAAACACATCGGTTTCAGAAATACATTCTGTACATGAAACACAACCGTTAGAAGAAGTAATAGTATTAAAAGAAGGGGATATGCTACGATTAGACAAAAAACCCATCCTAGGTCAAGCCTCCCATTACGATTCAGAGAACGGTACCACGAAGATAGCTCATATATCTTGCACCTTACCAGAAATATTCTCTGCTGTTAAAGTGAATGAACCAATCTATTTTGATGATGGTAAAATAGAAGGTGTTATTACGGAAGTACATCTAAATTTTTTGATTATTAAAATAACCACAACTAAAAAAAATGGAGGAAAACTCAAAGCTGACAAAGGTATTAACTTACCCGCAAGTCATATAAAAGTTGGAGGGCTAACAAAAAAAGACAAGCTAGATTTAAATTTTGTTGCAAAAAATGCTGACGTAGTTAATTTTTCTTTTGTTAATAATGCACATGATGTTTCCGATCTATTGCACGAACTAAAAAAACGAAATGCTAATATTGGCGTCCTATTAAAGATTGAAACGCAAAAAGCTTTTGAAAATTTACCAAGTATATTACTAAAAGCCATGCAAAATTATCCGGTTGGAGTTATGATTGCTCGTGGCGATTTAGCAATAGAGACCGGCTGGAAAAACGTAGCCATAATTCAGGAAGAGATAATGCAACTTTGCGATGCAACACACATACCCCATGTATTAGCTACACAAGTATTAGAAAATTTAGCGAAAAAAGGAATTCCAACAAGAGCGGAAATTACAGATGCCGCAATGGCACAAAGAGCAGAGTGCGTAATGTTAAACAAAGGGCCTTATATAGAAAAGGCAGTTAAAATGTTAGACAAAATTCTTAGCAAAATGCAACGTATACAAAAGAAAAAGGGCGCTGTATTACCTAAGTTAGTTTTTAATGAAGAAGTATTGATTAACCAATAAAAATCTTAATTATCTCGTGTTTATTATTATGGAGCCCACAATAACATCTATTTATTCCTTTGTCATTACTGTAATTAATAATTTTAAGGCGAATAGTACCTACAATAAGTGAGTTTAAAATACGCGATGCATCCTTATAATTACTCTTTCTATAGCATCAATCTTTAAGATTATATTTCTAGACAATCTATTCAACCATAACATAATGAGCACATTCTATCCAAACAAATAGCTTAGTTTCATCTTTTTTACTTTAGTAATCCTAAAAAAAATGACAATAAAGGTCATTTTTGTTTCAGTTGCGCTCTTCCTTGTCGGATGGTACTTTTACACTGCTCTCTCAGCGATTTATCTCTAATTCTAGGTAAATAACTTTCTAATGACCTTATTTTACTTTCTAACTCACTTTTTTGCGCTTTGCCTTTTGCATTATACCCTTCCCTTGGGTTAAACGCCCAACCCATTAATCTATCGCAGGAATTAATTTCTTCTTGTACTTTTTGTTCTATTGCTTTTTTCATTTCTATATATTTTCAATAATCTTATAACTACCCATTAAATGGCACATGAGGCCCATTAAAACGGTTGTACATTTTTTATGCAATTTTCTATTTATCCAATATTTTTTAACCAAAAAGAAAAAGTATGTTACTAAAAAAAACACTAATACTACATACAATATTTGCCGTTTACCGTCTATCATAAGATCTACTAATTAACTTTTTTTAATTGTAACCTACTCTTTTTCTTTCGTTTGTTTTCATAATTTAAAACTAACAGCTTTGACATGTAAATAGTAATCCATTTTCTATGGTGATATTTCCTAGTAGATATCCAATACCAGCATCACCAAATTCTATAGATAAATTATCTTTTGAAGTTAATTGAAATACTAATTGTGCATTGGCCTCTAACTTTTGATTATAAGAATACTCTGAACTTTGTAACCAATGCGGATAGCCAAATAATTTATCATTTGCGTTTGCTGCGCCAATATTATGTTCCATCATATAATCATAAATATCATCAGGAACTTGTAATTCAATCCCTAATTTTATATAATCTTCTTGATGCGGATAATCCATAAACTCCTTAAATTGTATAATTCTATTTTCTGGAAAAATATTATCGTGGTTTGGATATTTTATTGCTGAATCTCCTTTAATGACAACCTTTCTACAAAGACTTGTTGTTAAACCTTTTGATACTGATTTAGCTTCGCAATTTGTATTTAGATTAGTACAATGGAACAATTGAAGCAATTCTCCTTCCGTACTCTCAGGAACATCTCCTAAGTTTAATTGTAATAATAATTGCAAATGTTTGCCACAGTTTGTGCATTTAGGGTACTCGTTTTCTTGTAACAAATATGGTAATCCTCCAAATTTAGAATGTGCGGATTGTTCGTTTTTGACTGATTTAGAAATAGGCATGTATGCTTTTTTACTATACTTATTTAAGGTAGTTATAGCTTGCAGTATTTCGCATTTTGCCTCAACCGTAGTATAGCCCTTAAATATTGGCAATTTAGAGTGGTGTACTGTTT
Organism: uncultured Maribacter sp.; assembly: GCF_947496775.1. Classification (GTDB taxonomy): domain Bacteria; phylum Bacteroidota; class Bacteroidia; order Flavobacteriales; family Flavobacteriaceae; genus Maribacter_B. The sequence goes on from NZ_CANMDU010000001.1 coordinate 829,268, forward strand.
TTTTTGCGTCTATTTTTTTATCAATAGTGTAACGTAATTCTGGTGCAAAAAACTCTTTTAGTAGGTTTACATCTAAACTAGGTTGTAAAAAAGCAGTCCTTAATAGCTCTATATTTTTTGCCTCATAAACTGCAAATACTTCTTTTTCTATCTGTTTTAATTCTTTTTGAGTAGGCTTTAACTTAGCAAATAATTTAAAAAACCAAACTCGTGTGTTCAATCGTAAATCTTTTAAAGGTGTTAGCAAACAAGTTTTTATCAGTTTAATTCTGTCTAATTCAATTGCTTCATAAACTTTATAAATGATTTTGACCCAACTATCTATTTCTATATAAAAATCTCGATACCCTGACCTACTTTGTGCATCATCTAAATAATTCTCAGCCTCTTCTGTAAATAATAAGTATAGGTGCTCTTTTGAGAACTTAGGATAATTAGTTAATAAAGTAGCAACAGTAGTTTCAAACGCTTCTTTAGGCGCTATTTTATAACGTGTATCTAAATAAATAAGTTTATTGATTATAAAACAGTCTTTAAAAGCATAGTTGTAATTACTGATTAAATCTGCAATAACTTCAAATTTTAAATTCATGATATTTAAGTACCCCCCTATATAGTCTTGAAACCATTTTGGACGATATTTTTGATACTGCTTTTCTTCAAAATAATATTCTGGAAGTTTTTTAAAATTCGAAACATATTCTTTTAATGTAAACGATAGTAAACCACAAAGCGTTAATTGCTGTTTTTGAAACGCAGTATTCTTTTTAGCAAATAACTCTAGTATACAAGACTTTAAATTTTGCTGCTCAACTACTGATAACATGCTAAATTGCTCTATTATCTCTTCATGAGCCTTTAATTGTCTTTTAAATTCTATTTCTGTCATTTTTCTGAGTAGTTATTTCATATCTAAATTTATTCTTGGTGTAATTAGCTCTAACAAACTGTAAGGATCTACTAGCAACCACAATAAAAGCACTAAAAACAATATTCAAATAATCATTGATAAAAGGTGCTTAGAACGTCTTTCATTTAAATGCGATATTAAAAAGAAAACGATTAAATAATACACAAAAAGGATACCAGAGGGTACAGCTATTAACGAAACTACATCTTGAAACATACGCATAACAAACTTCACAACGAATGACAAAATCAATATTATAATCGTTCCTTTTCTTAAAAAAGTAATCATTTTTTTTTAACTAAATTTCTCATTAAAACAGTCGCGTTTTCAGGTGCCTGCCTTAAAAATTTTATGGGAATAGAACTCTGTAATTTTAAGTCATCATAAACAGCCTTATCCTCTACAGAAAAACTATTGGAATACGTTACACTTTTATAATCAAAAGCATACGTAATAATGTAATTGTAATTTTCAATGGTTACAACGCTTCTACCATCTCTTCTAGTATAGGATACATCTTCTATTTCCTTATTAACAATAGTGGCTTTTGTATAACAACCATACTTTTTAGATAATGCTTGTTCGTAATAATGCATAAAACTAGATGGGAAAATGTATAAAATTATAAGTACGGGTACCACAATAAATGTAATTGCGAAAACATACATCCCGAAGGACTCATCTGCCTGTGTTGCAAAATAAAACACAATTGAACCTACTAGAATAAATGGTATGGTAAATAAGAAAATAGCAGCGTTTTTTTTAAACGATTCAAAAATGAAATTTAGTTTATCTACTATTGAAACTGTGATCATAATTTACTAGTCAAAGTTTTTCATAAGTCATCGTAAGAATAGCATTAACTGAAAACATATCTCCTTCAATGGTATTAGTAGCGTGTCCTTGAAAAAACACATCTTGAAAAGATTGGTACTGCCACTTGTTGTTTACCAAATTAAAAACAGCTGTTTCTTTTGTATTATTATGTGTAAATTCTAATGAAATAGAAGTGTCTGTCGCTGCAGAAACAGTACCATTTACGGCTAACTCCGTACATTGTAAATCAGAATAAAAACCTATTGGATCATCGTAAGTTTGCTGAATTTTTTGAGAACTCCATATAAAAGTAAAATCTGGCTTTATTTCTAAGGTAATAGCACCGCAAGTAAAATATGATATAAGCTCCGTTTCCGCACCTATAAGCCCTCCCGTTCTAAGGTTGGTATTACTTTTTATAGAACTTACTTTATAAGAACCAATTATATCAGCATTTAAAGGTGCTTTTGTTGTATTACTATCGTCATTATTACAGCCTACAAAAGAGAAACTTAATGCTGCTAAAAGAAAGAATAGATATATTGTTTTTTGCATTCTATTGGTTTTAATATAATCACAAATCTACTAATCGCATCTTTCAAAAAGGTATCACTCTATTATATGATACATGTACTTATAAGTTTACAAACAACATTTTTTCTCATCTAACAATCGATATAAATTAGCTCAACTTTATTTGCTCTATTTTTGTTGTTTCTAGTTTTTTAATTTGAGTTTTGAGTATTGCTCCAAATGCAACAGACTCTGGTATAAGTAAAACATAACTTTTTCCCCTAACTCCATCTTTAATTAAGTAATATCAATTTTCAGTAAGTATTTTATAGTCTTTTAAAAAATTTATATTTAGTTCCTATGTAAAACACCTTGTATAAAGTAATACTCAGAGTAGATTTTTATGTTACTTAGACAAATCAAAATTTACAATTGTTGTATCATTTTTTATAGTAAAATTAACTCCAATTTCAAGCGAAAATCCATTTGTATAATACCCAACATCGGCTGTTTCCTTTTCTCCGTTTGCTCGAGTAAAGACAAGAGAATAAGCTCCGTCCGTTTTATTTTTTCGCATCGACAGAAATTCAGTTATGCTTTCATTTGGCTCAATTCGGTCTACTTTTATTACGCTTAGTTTCTCAGTTGTAGTAAACTCTATATTTGTTATTGGCTTATTTGAGTGGTTTTTAATGGTCATTTCAATTCCGTTATTTTTGAACATAAAACAAGAGTTCAAAGTGAGAATCATAATTATTGCTAGCAATTTTTTCATATTTACGGAAATTTTCATGTATGAGATTATTGGAGTGGTTTAAGCATATTGTTTATTAATTACACCCCTAATATAATTACTTTTCTTACTTTTTTATTGGACTGTAGCCGTAACTGCTTTTTTCTGCCAACTCTTTATGCTTGTCACCTCTCAGATAAAGACAATAAGCGTTCCAAATTGGCGAATAACCATCTTCTAAATACCATTTTAAACGTGTTTTTGTAATGGTTTGATTATTAAACTTTTCACTATACAAAGACATACTTTGGTCGTTTTCTTTAGAAAGCCATTCTACAAATTCAGTTTTTGATAGAAATGTTATAATGAGATTATTTACATAAGATGCACACCCATCATCCACAGTATTTAACGTATAACCTTCTTCACTAAAAAACAAACCTAAACCGCAATAATATTTATGTGAATGGTAAAGACCATTATTTGAGTTTTCCGCTAGTTTATTAGCTACTTGTTGTGCCAATACTTCTCCATATTTATTGCTATCTAACGCATTATAGGTTTCTGTTTCTTTTTTAGATAAGCTCTCTATTTCAATTTTTGGCTTGTGTAACTTCATAGTATAGCAAAGTTACGAACTACACTTAGTAAACAAGTATCATATAAGTGAGTGATACTTGTTCTATTTCTTTTTAAAAAAATCTAGCTTTTTCTATACTCAGAAGGTGTTTTCCCTGCTACATTTTTAAAAACTCTATTAAATGAGGCTTTACTTTTAAAACCAGAGTCGTATGCAATAGCTTCAATTTTGTAATTTTTAAATTCAGGGTTTTTTAACATTTTTTGAGCATGATCTATTCGGTAAATATTAATGAAGTTATAGAAATTTTGCTCAAATGATAGTGTTAATACTTCTGATAAATGATGGGTATTTATTTCCATTTTTTTGGCCAACCCAGATTGCGTTAAGTCAAAATCTAAATAAGGTTTTTCTACCTCCATATATTCCAAAACACGATTCATATACTGCTCCCTGTCTTGTTTTTTCAATGACGAGTTTTTATATTTTTTGGAGCTATTTTCCTTATAACTCTTTTCTTTAGAAAGCTGTTGAATATTTTCTTTTAAAGAAGCATTTTGGTTTTGCAACCACCTATAATCGTCTTGTAATTGTTTATTTTGTTTAATAATTTGTCGTTTTCTTTTTCTGTAAAATAGAGAAAAACCACCCGAAACAATTAGAAGTAAAATAAAAATAGTGCTTAATATGTGTATTCTTGTTTCACTTTTTTCATTGACTGTTTTTATTTTTTCTTCTGCCTCTTTTTCCACATCTAAAACTGCGGTTTCTTTTTGGTCTTCTATATATTGAGTGTTTAATTCTAAAAATCGCTTTTGCGATTTTTGAGAAGCTTCAAAGTCTTTTAATTGCTCATAAATATCTGCTAAATACTTTTCGGCTTGCATTTCTATTTTATCATTTTTTTTATCAATTGCTACTCTTTTAGCCTTGTTAAAAAATGTTTTGGCCATCTCCATTTTCTTTAAACCCTTATGAGACAGACCAATGTTTAGCAGAATCATATCTTTTTGCAAAATAGAATCGTTAAAAGTACTATTAAGCTGTAGTGCTTGTTTTCCTATTTTTAATCCGTTTATATAGTCCTTTTTTTTATTGAATAAATCGCTAATATCTGTAAGTGCCGTAACCTGTAAATAGATGTTTTGCAAAGAATCTCCAAGATGTTTTAGTTTATATTGATATTCAAAGGATGCGTCAAAATTATTTAATATAGAATTTGCTTTCCCTAAACCAGAATAAACACCTGCTTTTATATATCCGTTGTTGGGATACTTTTCTATCAATGGCAATGCTTTTTTAAAAAAATATATTGCTTTATTAGCATCTTTAATACGATTGTAAATATTTCCCATATTTACCATCGTCATTATTTTGTTTTTTTGACTATTAGGTACTCTTTCACATTTTTCTAAAACTATTAAATAGGTGCTTAGTGCTTTTTTTAATTGATTGGTGTTTTTATAATAAACTCCCTGATTCATTATAGCAAGCAACTCTAAATCCGCCAATTTATGCTTTTCAGAAATATGCAAAAGCGAGTCAGTATATAGTTTATGTTTTTCATTATCTCCTTTTTTATAGAAAAACTCGGACAGTTTAGCGTAGTCTACAGCCTTTATTCTAGCAGAATCTTGCCCTAGTATAGTATAACCGGAAAAAAGAAAAAAGAAAAAAAAGCAGTATTTCATCATTGCACCTCCTTATAAAACATTCTTTAGTTTTGGTTTGATATACTATCAACGATTTCAAATTTAGCTCTTCTCTCTTTCATTGATATACATTACGGATAAAAAAAGACTTCTAGTTGTTATCCATTTTATGCTTTTTCATGCAAACTCAATTCAACCGTAAGTAAATTGTAAAACAAAAAATCCTTAACTCTCTACTATGTAGATTGTTAAGGATGTTTTCTGCGGTCTGGACGGGACTCGAACCCGCGACCCCCTGCGTGACAGGCAGGTATTCTAACCAACTGAACTACCAGACCGTGGCGTTTAGCGGTTGCAAATATACGCCGCTTATTTAATTACACAAGCAATTTGAAGAAAAAATTCATCAAAAATTAAAATTTATGTTTTTCTATCAAAAAGGTATTTAATATTTTCGAAAAATCAGAAGCAACATCTACATCTACGTATCTTATTTTATACTGAGCACACTTTAACTTAAGTTCCTCTATAGTAGTATGTAACTTATTTTCATAATCCTTTTTAACCGTATCTGCATATAAATCTATATGCACACCAGTCTCTACATCTACAAAGCGTTTTGGGGAATTATCAAAATCAAAATTTAATTCCGTTCCTTTATCTAATACATGAAAAAGAACTACTTGATGCTTATTGTGTTTTAAATGTCGAAGCGCATCAAACAGAGCTTTATTGTCTAATGTAGACTGAAACATATCGGTAAACAAAAAAACAAGGCTCCTGCGTTTTATATTCTCTGCTATCTGATGTAAATAGGTATATGTTTTAGTTTCCTTATTAAGGTTTTCTTCTTGACTTATTTCACTAAGCTTTGCTAATAACATTTGATGGTGCCGCTCACTTCCCTTTTCTGGAAAATAATTGTGGTAAGAAGAAGAGTATACACTTAAACCAACCGCGTCTCGTTGCTTTTTAAGCACATTCATTAGAGCTGCTATTGCCAATACAGAAAACCCTATTTTATTTAAATTATTTACTCCTAGTTTTTCGACCTCTGGATAATACATGGAAGCCGAATTATCTAAAATCATATGACATCTTAGATTGGTCTCTTCTTCGTACCTTTTAGTATATAATTTATCTGTCTTGGCAAATAATTTCCAATCTATATGCTTAGTACTTTCTCCTTTATTATAAATTTTATGCTCTGCAAATTCTGCCGAAAAACCATGAAAAGGACTTTTGTGAATACCACTAATAAATCCCTCTACAACTTGGCTTGCCAGTAATTCTAAATTTTGAAAAAGGGACGATTTATTTAACTCTGATTGAAGGTTCATATTATAATATCTTTTACTAAGATAGGAAACCTATTCTAGCTTAAATATAAATTTATTATTGATATATCAATAATAAATTTATATTTGTAGTAAGTTTTAATACGTAAATACAATTATGTCCGGAGGAAATATTGAAGATGTTATTCTTTTTCAGATAGACAAGACAAGTAAAATTTCTAAAAAATATTCTCAAAAAGAATTCGACAGAATAAACTTAGGAATTACTATTGATCAATGGGTTCTTTTGAAAATTATTGAAGAAACTGCTCCCATATCTCAAAAAGAACTAGCGGATAAATCACTTAGAGACCCAGCATCTATTACCCGAACATTAGATATTTTAGAAAAAAAGCAACTTTTATTAAGAGAGCCTATTTTAAATAATAGAAGACAGTATAATATAATACTAACTAGTAATGGAGCAAAATTTGTAAAAAATAATATTGCAATGATAAAGGAACATCGAAAAAAAAGTTTGGAAGGATTTTCTAAAAAAGAAAAAGAATTACTTAAAAATCTGCTCTTAAAAATTCAAAAAAATATGAGTTAGTATTTTTTTGAATTTAAAATTGATATATCAATAATTGATATAATATTAATGTAAATCTAAAATTATGAAAGAAATGAATTACCCATAGCTATGAATTAAAAAAAAGAGATTTAAAAACCATTAAAAAATTAAAAACATGAAAAAATTAAGAATTCTAAGCCTGTTATTACTATTATTAACATTCAGCTGTACGGCACAAACATCAGAAAAAACCTCTATCAGAGAAACAATTACTGCGTATTCCGACGCAGGAGATACTAACAATACAAATGCTCTAGACAAACTCTTAAATTCTAACTATAGGGTAGTAACGAATCGACTTTTTGGAAGCAAAAGTGTTCGTGTTATTTCCAAATCGGAGTACCTAAAAAAAATTAAATCTAAAGAATGGGGAGGAGACTCTCGCCTTCTTACTATTGAAAATATTGCAATTAATGGCACTACTGCCAGTGCCAAAGTAACTTTCAAAGGAAAAAAAGCAACTATATCGTCTATACTTATCCTAATACAAGAAGAAAAAGGAAATTGGAAACTAATTAATGACACTCCTACATTTAAATAGCACAAAAAAAGGGTTTGACGAAAGTCAAACCCTTTTAATAAATATAACTTTCCTTTTCTACATTGCTGCATCTATAGCATCGGTGTACACTTTCTTAGGAGATACTCCTACTTGTCTACTTACAATTTCACCATCTTTAAAAACCAATACCGTAGGTATGTTTCTAACGCCATATTTAGCCGCAAATTCTTGATTAGCATCTACATCTACCTTTCCTACAACGGCTTTACCATCATACTCTGCACTTACCTCATCAATGATAGGTCCTACCATTCTACAAGGTCCACACCATGCTGCCCAAAAATCTACTACTACTGGTTTATCACTTTTTAATACTACTTCATCAAAAGTAGCATCTGTTATTTCTAATGCCATTTTTTTATTTTTTATAAATATTACACAAACTTAGTCAAATTATACTCTATTTCCTTACTAACGTAATATACCTTTTTCCTATTGTGATATTAGCAAAGTTTATAGTTTTTTAATTAATCTTATATTTTACCTCTTGCCCCTCTAACGCCGCAAGTAATTCTGGTGTTATTTGCACTTTCTGCTTTCTAGGAGACATATTTACTTTTATCTTCTCTTCCATTTCATATACTATGAAATTTAAAGGGTGCGTCCCCGTAAAAGAGCTTATAGTATCCTTTAATTGTTTTACATTCTCTTCTTTTAATTGTGCTACATCTAAATTTATAGTCAATTTTTTGGCGTAGGTTTCCATTACCTCTTGTAACAACATAAAACTATTAAACTGCATTCTCGGGTCTCCTTTTTTTCCAGTATCTCTATTGGTCCAACCATCTTTCACAAATATTTTTACATAAGCAAAAGAATTTATCATTAAGAAATGCCTAAATTTTAAATACTCTTCCCCAAAAACCCGAAACTCAAAAGAATCCATGTAATCTTCCATAGTAAACATAGCCCAACCTTTCCCATTTTTAGAGACTCTATGTTGCACATCGGTAATAACACCTGCAAAAGAAATTTCTCTGTTTACATAAGAAGGTAAATCTGTAAAACAGGAAATAGTTCCATTAGTAAAGGCTTTTATTTCGGACTTAAAATCGTCCAAAGGATGCCCAGAAATATAAATCCCTACTACTTCTTTTTCTCGACGGAGCTTCTCCATAGTTCCCCACTCTTCGCATGGTGGTATTATAGGCTCAGGAATTTCCGCTTCGCTCATACCTCCAAACATATCCATTTGCGAAGAATTCTTGTTTTCTTGATACTTAGACCCAGACTTTATTATCTTTTCGAGGAAAGTTACACCATCTCCTTCCGTGTTAAAGTACTGCGCCCTATGCGTAGTTCCAAAAGAATCGAAACCACCAGCAACCGCCAAACTTTCAAATGCTTTTTTATTTGACGCTCTTAAATCAATACGTTTTGCCATATCGAAAACGGACCTGTAGGGTCCTTCTTCTTTTCTATTCTCTACTATAGTTTCTACCGCTCCTTTTCCTACTCCTTTTACTGCACCCATTCCAAAACGTACCGCTCCAGCATCATTCACCGCAAACTTGTAATAAGATTCATTTACATCTGGTCCAAGAACATCTAAGCCCATACGTTTACATTCTTCCATAAAAAAGGTAACTTGCTTAATATCATTCATATTATTAGAAAGTACCGCTGCCATATATTCCGCAGGGTAATGCGCTTTACAATAGGCTGTTTGGTATGCAATCCAAGCATAACAAGTAGAGTGCGATTTATTAAAGGCATAGGCCGCAAAAGCTTCCCAATCCTTCCAAATTTTCTCTAGCTTATCTTCGGCATGTCCTTTTTCTGAGGCCTGTTTTATAAATTTAGGCTTCATTTTATCCAGTACATGCTTTTGTTTTTTACCCATGGCTTTACGCAAAACATCTGCCTCACCTTTAGTAAAATCTGCCAATTTTTGAGACAGTAACATCACTTGCTCTTGATATACCGTAATTCCGTAGGTTTCCGCTAAATATTCCTCACAAGCATCTAAATCATATATAATTTCTTCTGTACCATGCTTACGAGCAATAAAACTTGGAATATATTCCATTGGCCCTGGACGATATAAAGCATTCATGGCAATTAAATCCGCAAAAACAGTTGGTTTTAAAGACCTCATGTGTTTCTGCATTCCTGGAGATTCATATTGGAATACCCCTACGGTTTCTCCTCTTTGGAATAGTTCGTATGTTTTTTCATCATCTAGAGGAAAATTTTCGGGATCTAGCTCTACTCCATGTTTTGCTTTTACAATTTTTACGGTATCCTTTATTAAGGTTAACGTTTTTAACCCCAAGAAATCCATTTTTAGTAGCCCAGCATCTTCCACAACCGAGTTATCAAACTGAGTGCAGTACATATCCGAATCTTTTGCTAAAGCTACCGGAACGAATTTCGTAATATCATCTGGTGTAATTATTACACCGCAGGCATGTATACCAGTATTACGCACAGACCCCTCTAATACATAGGCCTGATTTAGAGTTTCGGACTCTAATCCGTCTCCCTCAGAAATTGCTAAAAGCTCATTTACTTTTATAAGCTCTTCACTATTAAACTTCTTTTTAAGCGTAGCCTCATCCACCCCAATTATCTTCTTAAGCTTAGACATATTAGGAATAAGCTTTGCCATACGGTCCGAATCCATCAAAGGCAAATCCAATGCACGAGCGGTATCTCTAATAGAGGATTTTGCGGCCATGGTACCATAAGTGATAATCTGCGCCACTTGGTTAGCACCGTATTTATCGATTACATAATCCATTACGCGCCCACGACCTTCATCATCAAAATCAATATCAATATCGGGCATGGATACACGATCAGGATTTAAGAAACGCTCAAAAAGCAAATCGTACTTAATAGGGTCCAAATTAGTAATCCAAAGACAATAGGCAACAGCGGAACCGGCTGCGGAACCACGACCGGGCCCTACAGAAACATCCATTTTACGCGCTGCCCGTATAAAATCTTCTACAATTAAGAAATAACCAGGATATCCTGTTTTTTCAATTACCTGTAGTTCAAAATCTAAACGCTCATCAATCTCTGGAGTAATATCTCCATATCTTATTTTAGCTCCTTCGTAGGTAATATGACGTAGAAATTTATTCTCTCCACGCTTGCCTCCGTCTAACTTATCCTCTTCAAATTGAAATTCTTCTGGAATATCAAAAGCCGGCAATAATACATCTCGCGCCAGCGTAAATGTTTCTATTTTATCAACTACCTCCTGAATGTTAATAATAGCCTCTGGTATATCTTTAAAAAGCTCCTTCATTTCTTCCGAAGATTTAAAATAATATTCCTGATTAGGCAACCCATAACGATACCCTCGTCCACGACCTATAGGAGTTGCCTGTTTTTCTCCGTCTTTTACACACAGTAAAATATCGTGGGCATGGGCATTTTCCTTTTCCGCATAATAAGTATTATTGGTCGCCACCAATTTAACGTTATGCTTTTTAGCAAACTGAATTAACACTTTATTTACACGGTCTTCATCTTCCTGACCATGACGCATTAATTCTATATACAAATCGTCTCCAAAAGTTTCTTTCCACCAAACCAAAGCTTCTTCTGCTTGGTTTTCCCCAACATTTAAAACTTTACTAGGAACTTCACCATACAAATTCCCAGTTAATACAATAATATCCTCCTTGTACTGCTCAACTACTTTTTTATCTATCCTTGGAACATAATATTTACCATCTACAAAAGCAATAGAAGACATCTTTGCCAAATTGTGATACCCATTCTTGTTTTTAGCTATCATCACAATTTGGTAGCCGTTATCTTTCTGAGTTTTGTCTTTATGATTTTCACAAACCTGAAATTCGCAACCCAATATTGGTGTAATTTCTTTTTCAGGAACAAACTCATGCAAAGGCTCTTCTCCTTCTTCTAACCTATTTTCTTGCGTAGCTTCATATCGTATCTCATTGGCATCGTTCCTAGATTTTACACCTTTATTATGGTTTATTACTCCATTAACAAAATGGAATGCCCCCATCATATTTGCATGATCCGTCATAGCAACCGCTGGCATATTCATTTTTGCCGCAGCCTTAACCAAATCTGGAACACTTATCGTAGATTGTAAAATAGAGAACTGCGTATGGTTATGTAAATGCGCAAATTCTGCGGTTTTTAAGGAGGCTAAATTTTGGTCAATTTCTTCTTGCGAAACTCCACCTGTATCTTTTTCCCATAAAGCATCTGCAATCTTTTTAGATGCTTTTTTTAGGTTGATATGCTTAAGGCCAATAAGTTGAATTTCTTGCGGATTGGCCACATTAAAATTCTTAAAATAATCTGGTTGTACATCTAACTGCTCAACTGTATACTGCTGCTTACGAATAAGCTCTAGAAAACAACGCGTTGTTGCCTCTACATCGGCAGTAGCATTATGCGCTTCTCCAAAGGCCTCTCCAAATAAAAACTGATGTAATTCTGTCAGCGTTGGTAATTTAAATTTACCACCACGACCTCCCGGTATTTGGCACAATTGGGCTGTATGTTCCGTACAAGTATCTAATACAGGTAATTCTTGCAAAGGGTTTTCTACACCTAAACGATGGAATTCTGCCCCCATAATATTAACATCAAAACCAACATTTTGTCCAACCACAAATTTGGTTTTGGACATAGCAATATTGAATTTTTCCAAGACCTCCGCTAAAGAAATACCATCTTGCGCCGCCAATTCCGTTGAAATACCATGTATTTTTTCTGCATCATAAGGAATATTAAACCCATCTGGTTTTACCAAATAATCTTGACTCTCTACCAAACGACCCATATCATCATGCAACTGCCATGCTATTTGTATACAGCGAGGCCAGTTGTCTGTGTCCGTTATAGGAGCGTTCCAACGTTTAGGTAATCCGGTAGTTTCCGTATCAAAAATAAGGTACATAGAGCGTTTGGTTTCAGAAAAAATAAGTAGATAAAAATAGGCAAAGTTGCGGTTAATTTTACAGAAAAACGGAAGGAGTTATTAACTAGTTTTACAAAGCACGTTAAGAAATATACTAATATCATTGTTCTTTTAATGAAATAAATTATATTTGCACCCGCTTATAACTAAGCAAATTAAAAAAGAATTAATAACCAAGGGTCGGGCACCCTACAAATTAATGTGATATGCCAGTAAAAATTAGATTACAAAGACACGGTAAAAAAGGAAAACCATTCTATTGGGTTGTTGCTGCAGATGCAAGAGCAAAAAGAGATGGTAAATTCTTAGAAAAATTAGGAACATACAATCCTAATACAAATCCTGCAACAATTGACCTTAATATAGACGGTTCTGTACAATGGTTACAGAATGGTGCACAACCAACAGATACTGCTAGAGCAATTTTATCTCATAAAGGTGTTATGTTAAAAAATCACTTAGCTGGTGGTGTACGTAAAGGAGCTTTAACGGAAGAGCAAGCGGAAGAAAAATTTGCTGCCTGGTCTGCTGAAAAAGAAAAATCTAACGCTGCTAAAATAGGTGGAATAGATAAAATTAAAGCAGATGCTAAAGCAAAAGCATTAGCTGCTGAAAAAGAAGTAAATGAGAAGCGTGCTGCTGAAGCTGCCGCTGCTGCATTACCAGATGTAGAAGAAGCTGCTGCTGACTCGGAAGATGCTGCTGCATCTTCGGAAGAAGAATAGATATATCTGACGATGCAAAAGGAAGAATGTTTCTACTTAGGCAAAATCGTCTCTAAATATAGTTTCAAAGGAGAGGTATTAGTTAAACTAGATACCGATGACCCAGAAACATACGAAAAAATGGAATCAGTTTTTGTTTCTTTAGGAAATAATCTGGTTCCATTTTTTATTAACAAGTGTCGCTTACATAAATCGAATCTCTTACGTATTGATTTTGAGGAGGTAAAAACAGAATCAGATGCAGACCGTATTATGGGGTCTAAACTATACCTTCCTTTATCTTTTTTACCAGAACTTACGGGAACGCAATTTTACTACCACGAAATAATAGGTTTTACGGTTATAGATGATGTACACGGAAATATTGGCACTATAAAAGGAGTAAATGATACCACCTCACAGGCTTTATTTGAAATTGAAAAAGAAGATAAAGAAATACTTATCCCAGTTAGAGATGAACTTATCACTAAACTAGATAGAGAAGAAAAAACTATCTATGTTTCTACCCCAGAAGGGTTAATAGATTTATACTTGGAATAAGAAAATCCAAATAAAAAATTCCAAATTCCAAAAAATGGACACTAAAAAAGTTTATGATTTAGAAGAAAGAACTTTTTTATTTGCTAAGTCTTGCAGACTTTTGGTAAAACAACTACCCAAAACTATTTCTAATATAGAAGATGGAAAACAACTCGTTAAATCTTCTGGCTCCGTAGGCGCTAATTATATTGAAGCAAACGAAAAATTAGGAGAAAAAGATTTTAAAAATCGCCAGAAAAGAAGCCAAAGAATCTAAATATTGACTAAACTTACTAGAAGCTATAAATACTAATACCGATATAAAAGCATTAATGCAGGAAGCAGAAGAATTAAGAAAAATACTATCTGCCATAATCAATAAAACGTAATCCAATATGTTTGGAATTTGTTTTTTAATTTTTTGGGATTTTATATGAATAAGCCGTTCTCATTTAAACAATTTACAATTAAACAGGATCGCTGCGCCATGAAAATTGGAACGGATGGCGTACTCTTAGGTGCCTGGACTAGTGTAACCCATAATTCTTATTCTATCTTAGATATAGGAGCAGGGACTGGTATTATTTCCCTTATGCTAGCACAACGCAGTGCTGCCGAAAATATAGAAGCCATAGAATTAGATGGTGATGCTTTTGAACAATGCACAGAGAATTTTGAAAACTCCCCCTGGAGAGACCGCCTTTTCTGTTTTCATGCTGGTTTCGATGAGTTTGTAGATGAATATACGGAAGAAGAACCAGACGAATTTGAGTTGTACAATGTCATAGTTTCCAACCCTCCGTTCTACACAGAAGAAGTAACTAGCGGAAATAATGCCAGAGATACCGCCAGACAAAATACCTCTTTACCTTTTAATGAGTTAATAGAAGGCGCCTCTAAATTACTAACAAAAGACGGTTCTTTTTCTACGATTATACCTTTTAAAGAAGAAAAAAATTTTCTTAATATTGCTAAAACAAATGGTTTGTTTCCTTCTAGAATTACAAGAGTTAAAGGCAACCCAACTAGTGAAATAAAAAGAAGCCTTTTAGAATTTACTTTTTCCAAAACTGAAACTTTTATAAACGAACTAATTATAGAAAAGGAAAGACACCAGTATACGGATTCATACAAGGAGTTAACCAAAGATTTTTATTTAAAAATGTAACTCCATGTGATTGTAATGTTATATTTCTTTACATATCTTTGAGAGAAATCCATGCATTATGAAACCCGATTTATTTGAAGCTCCCGACTATTATAATTTAAACGATTTACTTACCGAAGAACATATTTTGGTTCGTGATGCGGCCCGGAAATGGGTAAAAAGAGATATATCTCCTATCATAGAAGAATATGCGCAAAAGGCCGAGTTTCCAAATCAAATAATAAAAGGGTTGGCTGAAGTGGGTGCCTTTGGCCCATACATTCCTATGGAATATGGTGGTGCTGGTTTAGACCAAATAAGCTATGGTTTAATAATGCAAGAAATTGAACGTGGCGATAGTGGCGTTCGCTCTACAGCTTCTGTACAATCTTCCTTAGTAATGTATCCTATTTACGCTTATGGAAACGAAAAACAACGAAAAAAATACTTACCCAAATTAGCTACAGGAGAAATGATGGGGTGTTTTGGTTTAACCGAACCAAACCATGGCTCTAACCCAAGTGGTATGGAAACAAAGTTTAAGGATATGGGAGACCATTATCTTTTAAATGGAGCCAAACTTTGGATATCTAATTCTCCTTTTGCGGATATTGCTGTGGTATGGGCTAAGAATGAAGAAGGCAGAATACATGGCCTTATTGTAGAGCGCGGGATGGAAGGTTTTACAACCCCAACTACACACAACAAATGGTCGTTACGTGCATCTGCTACAGGGGAGTTAATTTTTGACAATGTACGGGTTCCCAAAGAAAATCTACTCCCAAATAAATCGGGTTTAGGAGCTCCATTGGGATGTTTAGATTCCGCTCGCTATGGTATTGCCTGGGGTGCTATTGGAGCGGCTATGGATTGTTATGATACTGCTTTACGCTATGCCAAAGAACGTATCCAATTTGGAAAACCTATTGCGGCTACTCAATTGCAGCAAAAAAAACTTGCCGAAATGATTACCGAAATCACCAAATCGCAATTACTTGCTTTTAGACTAGGACAACTAAAAAATGAAAACAAAGCCACCTCTGCGCAAATATCTATGGCTAAGCGTAATAATGTAGATATGGCTATTAAAATAGCAAGAGAGGCAAGACAAGTGTTAGGAGGTATGGGTATAACAGGAGAATACAGTATTATGCGCCACATGATGAACCTTGAAAGTGTTATTACTTACGAAGGTACGCATGACATACATTTGTTAATTACTGGAGCAGATATAACCGGCCTATCTGCATTTAAATAGATTAACTTTAGTTATTTAAATCTAAAATATCTAATAAAGTTAACTTAAACCTCATCGTATATTAACATACTACGAGTGCCTTACCATTACTTTTGCATTGTCCTATTTTTGGGAAACGTTCCTATATTTTGAGTTAGTTAGTTTAAACCGATGGAAACGTCGGTTTTTCTTTTTTTAAGTAGATGTTATAAGGCGGCTATACCAAAAACCAGAATCTTTTATTCTTCTTTTTTGTGTTTTAAAATCCACATGTACAAGGCCAAATCTTGGATAATAACCTTCCGCCCATTCAAAATTATCCGTGAATGTCCAAACAAAATAACCATCTACTTTAAATCCCTTTCCTCTTGCTCTTTTAACTTCCTTTACACAATCTTCTAAATACGCCTTACGATCTTCATCTTTAATTTTATTATCTATAACAGCATCAGTAAAAGCAGCTCCATTTTCCGTAATAATTACTTTTTTTACGTTAGGGTAAGAATTAAAATGAACAATCATATTGTACAAACTAGGAGGGTATACTTCCCAATCCATCAAAGTTTTTTTAACATTTCTTTTTGACGCCTTTATTATTTTTGCCCTTAAATATGGTACTAAAAAGCTATGTTTTACAACCTCTCTAGTATAATTTTGAACTCCAATAAAATCGAAATCAAAAACACTATTCTCCTTATCTTCTGGCTCTAAAAACTTTAAAATCCTTTTTAAAACAGGTACATCTTGTAACGGATACCCCATTCCTAAAGACGGTTCTATAAATAGCCTATTCAGTATTGCATCTGCTTTTTTAGCGGCAACAATGTCTTTCTTTTTAGTACTATAAGGAGTTATTTGAGAACAAGAAAAGGTTGTTCCAATATTAGCATTGTTAACTAAACTCCTAAGTACCCTTCCTCCTATTGCTTGGCATAAAACGGCATGATGAACTGCAGGTAAAAATTGTTTTAAGCCTTTTTTCCCTGGCGCATGAACTCCCAGAAAGTAACCAGCTCCGGTAAAAACCATTGGTTCATTTAAAACCATCCAGTTTTTTACACGATCACCAAAACTAATAGCACATACCGTAACATACTCTTTAAACCATTCTAAAATTTTTCTATTTACCCAGCCACCTTGTTCTTCTAAAACTTGTGGTAAATCCCAATGATAAAGAGTTACCCATGGCGTAATATCACATTTCAGGCAAAAATTAATTACATCATTATAAAACTGTATTCCCTTTTCATTAATCTTACCCACTCCATTTGGTAGTATCCTAGTCCAAGAAATTGAGAATCTAAAATTCTGAATTCCCATAGATTTCATTAAAAGAATATCTTCTTTATATCTATGATAAAAATCGCAACTTATATTTCCATTTTGATTTTGATAAATATTACCCTTTTTCAAAGAAAACGCATCCCATATAGATTTACCTTTATTATGTTTATCATAAGCTCCTTCAATTTGGTGAGCAGCTGTAGCGACTCCCCAAACAAAATTTTCTCCAAAATCTTTAGCACATAATTTACTGGAATTCCCTTTAGGCATATATTCTCTATACTGTCATTGCTTCTTGAAGCAATTTATTAATTATTACATCTGTAACTTCAGGGTAGTCTACCTCTATAATTTTACTAGAATCTACCCAAGAATTCATTTTATCTAAATGTTTTTCTTTAAAAGATTTTAATGTAGGTACCCCCATATCTTTAAGTGCTGCTCTATTACACTGTTGCTCGTATTGTCCTTTCATAGGAACAACTAGGAGTTTTTTCTTTAAGTAAAGGGCTTCTGCTGGAGTTTCGAACCCTGCTCCACATAAAATCCCTTTACTACTAGCCATACTATGTACGAAAGCCTCATTAGTAATAGGCACAATAGATATGTTATCCTTGTAGTAAGGAGTTTTATTATGTTTTGAAAATACCTGCCAATTAACGTGCTTAATTTTAGATAGTACTTTTACTATTTTTTCATCGCTATAAGAAGGTAAATAAACAGTATAGTGATTCCCTTTAGTTACTTTTAAATTGCGTATATCTTTTCTAATTATTGGGGTAAAAATATTTTCTTCATAAGCTTTAAAATGAAGCCCGTATTGATGGGTAGTAGGAGCATAATTTTTAAGTATCATCTTTCCTAACAAATCCTTTTTCTTGGGTTTTGGAGCATTAGAAGATAATACCGCTGCCTGATGACTAAAACTAAAACACTTCTTATTTTTAAGCTTACAAGCCCAAGCCGATACTGGCTCAAAATCATTAATAACAATATCGTAATCCTCAATAGGAATGCTTCTTATTTCTTTTTGCAAACGGGCAGTATTTGCTTTTAAATAAGTGCGCCACATATTTACACCTCCCTTTTTTCCAAAAATAAAACTTAGTCCTTTTAACTGATATTTTATGTTATGCGGAATATTAATATCGGCCTGAGTACCACTAACTAAAATATCTAAATTTACATTTTTATTTTGCAAGGCAGGAATAACGTCCCTTGCCCTACTTAAATGCCCATTGCCTGTTCCTTGAATAGCATATAATACCCTCATTATAATATATTATAATCTTAATTCTGATTTTTAGGAGCTCTTAGAATCTGAAATTCTTTTACCAAACTATCAAAAAGTTCATTCTTTTCTAATACCTCTGTTGGCTCAGAATCTTCTTCTTTTTGGTTAATAACCGAAGTATCTTCTAAATAACTATAAAGAGTCCATTCCGAATTATTATATTCCAATGCTGTTAAATTTTCTATCCAATCTCCAGAATTTAAATACATTACACCTCCTTTTGGTGTTGTAATTTCTCGCATCGCTGGCTGATGAATATGGCCACAAACCACATAGTTATACTCGTTTTCTATTGCAATATCTGCAGCAATTTGTTCAAAATTATTTATAAATTTTACAGCAGATTTTACGCTATTTTTTATTTTTTTAGACATAGAAACTGGTCCCTTTCCTAGCTTTTTACTAATAAAATTTACCACTCTATTTAATACAATTAATAAATCATACCCCTTTGCGCCCAACTTAGCTATCCATTTAGAATGTTGCATGGTAACATCGAAAACATCCCCATGAAAAAACCACATTTTTTTATCATCAATGGTCAACAAAACCTTATTTACAATAGTAAAAGACCCCAATTTAAAACCTACAAATTTTCTGAGCATTTCGTCATGATTCCCCGTAACGTAATGCACTTTAACCCCTTTAGAAATCCACTCCATAATTAGTTTTACAACTTTCATATGTGCCTTTGGCCAATATCTCTTGTTAAATTGCCATATATCTATAATATCTCCATTTAAAATAACCTCTTTAGGCTTAATTGATTTTAAATATTTTAAAAGTTCCTTAGCATGGCATCCGTAGGTGCCTAAGTGCACATCTGATATAACTACAATATCAACAGACCTTTTTTTCATAAAACTTGTTTAAACTTCTTAAAAGAAACTCTATTGAATTTAAGCGGAGAATAATAACTAACGAATTGTGTTAGACAAAATTGAATAACCCAAGTTGCTATCGCAATAAAGATAATTTTCATAGGAAGAATATATATATACAAAGATGTATATATAGAAAATAAAAACTGTAAGCTAAGGTTTACTTTTGAGTTATTACATTGTTAATATGCCCCCTATATAAGTTAAATTAAAGAGCTGTAAAATCAAAAAACCGGGTATTCACAACAACTATAGTGGGTTACGCAACAATACTTTTTTTAAAATTAACTTCCCTAGTATATTTACCATGTAATAAAAAACGAAATAAAATTTTTCATTTTCATATAGTGTTCTCAGAAAAGAGCTTTGTCTTCATTGACAAAGCTCTTTTTAGTTTAAAAGGATTTTAATCTTTTTACGCTTTATTAATTTTCACTTTAACAGACTTACTTATTGGTGTTCTACTTTTATCCGCATATTGGTTATAAGGAATAACCATATTTGTTTCTGGATAATACGCTGCAATGTTTCCTCTTGGAATCTTATAAGATATTACTTTAAAATTATTTGCAGTACGTTCTTTATTATCATAATTACTAGTAATATTAACTACTTGCAATTGTTTTAATCCATACTGCTTCATATCCTCTGGATGCATAAAAACCACTCTCCTTGCATTATATATTCCTCTATACCTATCGTCTAAACCATAAATAGTTGTATTAAACTGATCATGCGACCGAATTGTCATCAACAAAAATTCATCTTTTTCTAAATGATGAGTTGGAAGGGTGTTGACTGAAATTTGAGCTTTTCCATTTGGAAGCATACTAAAATCTAACTCTCTTGCATTATGAGGCAGGTAATACCCTTTACCTTTAGACCTTTCTTTAGTATTGTCATACCCCTTAATTACTTGATCTATCTTGGTTCTAATAAGCTCATAATCCTTGGCCATTTCTCTCCAAGGCACAGAATGATTATCTGTTAGGTGCGTAGCGGCGATTTCAGCAATAATCTCTGGCTCACTTTTAATAGAACCAGAAGCTGGTTTTAAAATCCCCATAGATTGCCTTACTCTACCCATACTATTCTCTACAGTAACATAGCGTTGTACTCCATCTTTTACATCTTTTTCAGAGCGCCCAAAAGTGGGAAGTAAAAGTGCCGTTTTGCCAGTAACCAAATGTGTCCTATTTAATTTAGTACTCACTTGAACTGTTAAATTACACTGCTCTATAGCTTCCGCAGTATATTTAGTGTCTGATGCTGCCATTAGAAAATTACCTCCTAAGCACATAAAAAACTTAGCCTTACCATCGTGCATGGCATGTATAGCCTCTACGGTATCTAACCCTTCTTCATCCGGAGCTGTAAATCCCAAATGCTGCTCTATTCTTTTATTTAATTCCGTATTAACGAAATGCATGATACCTACACTACGATCCCCTTGAACATTACTATGCCCTCTTACCGGACATGTTCCTGTATTTGGCTTTCCTATAGCTCCTTTTAGTAATAAAATATTGACAAACTCCTTAATATTTTCTACTCCATTCTTATGCTGTGTTAAACCCATTGCCCAACAAATAATAATTTTAGATTTAGTGGCTAATAGTTTCACCGTTTCATCTACCTGTTGTTTTCCTACCCCGCTTAGTGTAAGGAGCTCTTCTTCGTCATAATTTTCTATATCTGCCAGTAAAGCATCATACCCTTGTGTATATTTTTCAATAAACGCATGATCAAAAACATCCTTATTATCTTTATCTAATGATGCCAATCTTTTAATCAATAATTTGGCCAATGCCATATCTTGGTTAATCCTTACTTGTAAATGTATATCTGCAATATCTTCTCCAGACCCTAAAATTCCTTTTATATTTTGAGGGTTTTTAAAATTGATTAAACCTGCTTCTTCCAAAGGGTTTATACTTATTACTTTTCCTCCATTTATTTTACATTTTTCTAAGGCAGATAACATTCTAGGATGATTAGTTCCTGGGTTTTGCCCTGCAACAATAACCACCTCAGCCTCATAAAAATCTTCTAAAGTAGCAGATCCTTTCCCCATTCCTAAAGTTTCTCCTAATGCAACACCGCTAGATTCGTGACACATATTAGAGCAATCGGGCATATTGTTTGTTCCTATAGCTCTGGCAAACATACCGTACAAGAACGCTGCCTCATTACTAGAGCGTCCTGAAGTATAAAACACGGCTTCGTCTGGAGAATTTAATTTCTTTAACTCTTCCGATACGATACTATAAGCTTCTTCCCAAGTTATAGGCTCATAATGCACACTATTAGGGCGCAGTACCATTGGCTCTATAATCCTCCCAAATTTGTTTAATTGATAATCGGTAAGTTCTGAAAGTTTTTCAACAGAATTTTCTTTAAAAAAAGCAGCACCAATTTGTGAGGATGTTGCTTCATCTGCAAGGGCTTTTACACCATTTTCGCAATACTCAGCAAAACTAGATTGTTTTTCTGGTACTGGCCAAGCACAACTAGGACACTCAAACCCCTTATCTTGATTCATTTGCAATAAAGCCCCCATAGATTTTAAAACCCCCATTTCTTTAAAACCATGCTTAAGAGCCTCTTTAACCCCCAATACACCTGCGGCTTTTTTTTGCGGCTCTCCTACTCTAATATCTAAAAAGTCTTGGGGTCCTGTTACTGAAACATTTCTTTTAAAATCTGATTTCATTAATGCTAATACCTTTGTTGTTCCAAGGAAAAATACTGTTTTTTTTTAAGTTAAAATCAAAAAAAGAATGGTTTACAACAAAATCCCTACAATACACATCAAATCTTTTAAAAAAGGATATTACTCCTGTACATTTACACTGTAATAAAAAATAAAATTTTTCATTTTCATATAGTGTTCTCAAAAAAAGAGCTTTGTCTTCATTGATAAAGCTCTTTTTAGATTTATAACTATTTTCTCGGTAGTCGAAATTTAAATACCTCAATACTTGCATCGAAACAAAAATTGGCATTTAAAGAATACCTCATAGGCGTACTCTAGGTAGTTTCTTCACTTTAATTTCAACTTAAATTTACAAAACATCTTATTTCATAGTTTTAAAATAACTTTAAGTTAAAAATGGATTAACTATAAGTAATTTAAAAACATATAGCTTTGGAATGTTCTATTAGGTTAATTAATATTTAATTAACTCCTTTAAAACCGGTATTCGTACCGGTTTTATTGTTTTATACACCTACTGCTTAACTTCAACTTAATAAATTTCTGCTACCTATCTACAATCAACACCTTCCCTTTTACCAATTTACACAACACTCCATTAATCGTAATATTACAATGATTTAATTCTTAAAAAAAACGAAATATTACATTCCGTTTTTTACTCTATTAGAACCAAGGTTTTTTACCTACTTGATACGTATTATAGAATTCTTCATCGGATTTAGTTAGGTAAATAATACCTTCTATAAAAGGCACTATACCCGCTATTCCACAAGTAACTACAGAGGCTATTATTTGAATAATTCCTTCTTTCGTATATCCCAAAATAAATTTATGAATACCTAACGAACCTATTAGAATTGCTAATAAACCAGCCAATACTTTTTTGTTTTCCCCTCCTTCTCCTCCAAAAGCTTCTTTTGCGCTATCTGCAAAATCATTGGCTGTTTTCTTTGCTTCCTCCGCAAATTCACTCGCCGCTTCTTTTGCATCTTCTGCAAATTCGCTAGCTTTTTCTTTGGCTTCACCCGCAAATTCCTTGGCAGATTCTTTAGCCTCTTCAAATTTTTCAGATGCATTCTCCCCTAAGTCCTTAGCTTTGTCTTTTGCAGCATCAAAAGCATCTTCTGCCTTATCTCCTAAATCTTTGTTTTCTTCTGACATTATTATTTAGTTTTTGGTGGTTAATAACTCTCCTTAAATGTAATAATTATTTGATTATCAAAGAAATGCTTTATCTATTGGCTCCCAAAGTTCTAGTTTATTCCCATCGGGATCCAAAATCCAACCAAATTTTCCATATTCATATTCTTCTATTTCACCAACAATCGTTACTCCTTCTTCTTTTAAAATTGCTAATAACTCTACTAGATTTTCTACTCTAAAATTCATCATAAAAGATGATTTACTTGGGGCAAAATATTTAGTATCCTCATTCATAGGGCTCCATTGTGTTGAACAATCCTCTCCCTCTTTATCTTTCCACCAAAAAGTACATCCATATTGGTCCGTATTTAATCCCAATCTATTTTTATACCATTCTTTAATAGCATTTGGGTCTTTTGTCTTAAAGAAAAACCCACCTAAACCAGTAACTCTCTTTTTCATCCTTTCTTTTTTACTCGATAATCGAGGCTATTTTATTTTTTCTTCATAAAGATTAATCCAATCTTTTGGAGACATTTTAGCAACTAATTCGCCTATTAAATCATAAGGTATATCCTCTAAATATTTAAAACGTATACAACTTTTTCCCATATTTATTTTTCTTTTGCAGTGTTTAGGGTATTCTTCTACAAACCAATTATATAGATTAGTATCCGCATATATCCCGGAATGATATATGGCAACAAAATTTTTCTGCGATGCCACATTGATAAATGGTAACGGTAACTTGGGATCGCAATGATACCCTTCTGGATATAAGGAATGTGGCACTACATAGCCCAACATTTTATAACTGATACATTCTTTAAAACCATTAGGCAGATTAGCTTTAATAATAGTTCTAATATTAGAAATTACTTCTTTCCTTTCTTCTGGCAATTGCTCTATATATTCTTCCGGAGTGCTCGCATTTGAGGTCATCTTACTTCTTGTATTAAAGATTACCTTCTAAAGTTAACAAATTTTAAAGTACTACTCCTTTCTATATAAATCCAAAGCTCTTTGTAATAATGAGGCCAATTTTTGCGCGGGAATATCTATTACTGGATTAACTCTTAATATTTTCATACGGGAGCGTTTCCCTGCTTCTAATTCCGGATGATTAAGACGTGCTCCTTCGACAAAAAGTATATACGGTTCTTTGGTATTTTTATCTACCCATAAATACACAAATGCCTTCTTTTTATAGCAAAAACATGGCATTCCGTACTTTGTGGTTTCTGCAATATTCTCATCTTGTTTTAAAATAATATCTCGTAGGGCAAGTAAACAACCTTTGTTAGGCTCTTGTTTATTAAAATAAAAAGCATCATTTTGAGTCATTTTAACATCTTAACAGAATTTTGCTTTTACCTTGTCTACAATAGTTTGCGCTAACTTTACTTTACTTTCCACAGTCCAACCTGCTATATGCGGAGTTAATACTACTTTATCTGATTTTATTAGATACTGAAAAGCTTCGGGCATGTTAGCTTCCGTAAACATATTTTCAAAAGATGATTTTTCATATTCTAAAACATCTAAACCAGCTCCTAGAATCTTTTTAGATTCCAAAGCTGCTACCAAATCGTCTGTTCTAACACATTTACCCCTTGCTGTATTTAACAGCCAGAGTGGCTTGTGAAAGGCGCTAATAAAACCTTCATTTATCATTCCGATAGTCAGATCTGTTTGAGGCACATGTAAGCTTAAAACATCTGTTTTTTGTTGTAACTCTAATATTCCCACCTGGCGAGCATCATCATTACCAACACCACCGACTATATCATAACAAATAACCTCTACATCAAAACCTCTTAGTTTTTTTGCAAAAGCCTTTCCCATATTCCCATAACCGATGATTCCAACGGTTTTTCCATCTAATTCGACCCCTCTATTACCTTCCCGATCCCATCTACCAGAACGAACTTCTTTATCCGCGATATTTAATTTATTAAATAAAGAAAGTAACATACCTAACGCATGTTCTCCCACTGCATTTCTATTACCTTCTGGAGCAGAGGCTAAAAAAATTCCTTTTTCCTCTGCATAATTCGTATCAATATTCTCCAGACCTGCACCTAATCTTCCTATAAATTTTAGGTTAGTTGCTTTATCTAAAAACAATTTATCTATAGTAAATCGGCTTCGAATTATTATACCATCATATACATGTAATTTAGATTCTATTTCCTCTTTAGAAGAGGTATAATCTTCATCGTTTTGAAAACCTATAGCATTAAATTGCTCTATTATTAAGGGATGATTAACATCTAAGTGTAATACTTTCATAAATTATATCTTGGGGTATTCTGTTTGGGTTTTTTCGTCCTGTACTTTTCCTGTATGCGCAGTAGTCAATTTTTCAAAAAGAAGCACATGTACTACTTCTCCGTTTTTAGTCATTGGGTTATGCTCCACCCCTTTAGGAACCACAATTATCTCTCCTTCTTTAACCACCTCTGTGCGGTCTCTAAATTGCATATACAAAGTTCCTTTTATAACCTGAAATAACTCATCTTCATTATCATGAGCATGCCAAACAAATTCATCTTTAAGCTTTGCAAGTAATACTTGCATATTATCTACAACAGCTATCTGATGCGGATGCCATTGTTTTGAAAATTCGGCATGTTTGGCTACAATATTTATACTTTTCATTACAACGCTATTTAAATAGTAAACTTCGGCCTTGGGGGTGCTTAAATCTTGATTAGGGAGAAAGGTATTGCAAAAGGACTTAAATTCCTAATACCATTTTGGCAATCCAAAAGTAAATAAGAATTCCAAAAATATCATTGCTTGTAGTAATAAATGGACCAGTAGCTATAGCAGGGTCTATTCCTCTTTTATCTAAAAACAGTGGTACAAATGTACCAATAAGACCTGCGACTATTATAACTACTACTAAAGAAGCAGATATGGCAAATGCTGTATTTATTTCTCCTTTAGTTATCCAAACAAAAAGAAACAAAAACAATGCTAAAATAGTCCCATTTAATGCCGATAATAGCATTTCTTTAATTAAACGTTTATTAATGCTTCCTTTTACATCATCATTCGCTAAACCTTGCACAATAATTGCGCTAGATTGCACCCCAACATTACCTGCCATTGCCGCAATTAGAGGAGTAAAAAAGAATAATACAGCATACTTTTCAAATGTATTTTGAAACCCTTCCATAATTAAAAAAGCCCCAACTCCACCAATAAGGCCTAAAAAAAGCCAAGGTAAACGAGCTCTTGTAAGTTCTAATATACTATCATCTGCTTCTACATCTTGAGTAATACCCGCTGCTAATTGGTAATCTTTATCTGCTTCTTCTTTTAATACATCTACAATATCATCAATGGTAATTCTTCCCAATAAAGTTTTAGCATCATCTACTACCGGAATAGCTTCTAAATCGTACTTTGCCATTACTTTAGCTACATCTTCTACATCATCCTGTACATGAACATAATCTACTTTAGAAATATAAATATCTGCTATCTTTTTCTCGTTTTTAGCTACAATAAGATCTTTTAAAGATAAACGCCCCACTAACGTATCTTGTTTATCTACCACATATACGGAGTGTACTCTGGTAACTTCTTCTGCCTGGCCTCTTATTCTGCGAAGACAACCAGCAACCGTCCAAGTATCATATACTTTTACGAGCTCTTTAGCCATAAGCCCCCCTGCTGTATCTTCATCATAAGCAAGAAGTTCCTTTATTTCTTCTTTATGCTCTTCGTCTATTATTTCTGAAATTACCTCCTGTTGGCGATCTTCTGGTAGTTCTGCAATAATATCTACTGCATCATCAGTATCTAACTCTTGTAATTCTTCTGCAATTTCTTTAGAAGATAAATTTCCTAAAATAGCCTCTCTAAGATCATCATCTACTTCCGTTAAAACATCTGAAGTTTTGTCACTATCTAACAACTTAATTAAATAGGTGGCTTCTTCTTCTTTTAACTCATTTACAATTTCAGCTACATCGGCATAATGCACCTCTTCTAGAAGAGATTCTAATTGCGAATTCTCTCCAGATTCAATGCGCTGTTTTATTTCAGCTACAAGCTCGTCTGTAAGTTTAAACGGTGTCATGTGCTATCTTCTTGGTAAGCGTAATAAAATCGGCAACAGCCAATTGTTCAGGACGCTTGTCAAAGATAACATCTTCTTTTAGATTATCAGAAATAGCAAAAGATTTTAAACTATTTCTTAATGTTTTTCTTCTTAGGTTAAACGCTGCCTTTACTACTTTATACAATAACTTAACATCGCAATCTAGTTTTAAATTCTCTTTCCGAGTTAATAAGATTACACCGGATTGTACTTTCGGTGGCGGATTAAATACTTCTGGTGCTACAGTGAATAGATATTCTGCCTTATAAAATGTTTGTGTTAAAACCGAAAGTATACCATAGGCTTTACTGCCTTCTTTAGAGCATATACGTTCTGCTACTTCTTTTTGAAACATTCCTGAGAATTGCGGCACTTGATCTCTAAGTTCTAACATTTTAAACACAATCTGCGTAGATATATTATATGGAAAGTTTCCTGTTATTGCAAATTGTTCTTTACCAAAAAGGGTTTCTATATTGTACTTTAAAAAATCAGCCTCTACCACCTTAAAAGTTCCTTTTCGCTGTTGTAATTCTGGATGTTCTAAAGGAAAATTAGTATTTAGGTATTCTATAGATTCCGTATCCAAATCTAAAGCTACTAAATTCATTTCTTGTGCTAACAAATGCTTGGTTAACACTCCTGTTCCAGGGCCTATTTCTATGACATTTTTATATCCATTTAGCGACAGTGTATTTGCTATATCATAAGCAACAGTTTCATCTTTTAAAAAATGTTGTCCTAAGTGTTTTTTTGCTTTTACTGGGCTCTCTTCTTGCCAGTGTTTTTTATATTTTGGCTTATCTCCTACATATTTATTCTTCCCTTTTTTTGCCATAACTTAATGTTCGCTAACTATTTCTAATTCCGTTCTAAACGCTACAAATTTCCCAGCATAACGTTTTGCTCCATCCGAACGCATTTTATCAGCATCTTCTTGATAATATTTCTGTAAAGTTTCTTTACTATCAGTAGTATACTGTACGGAATATGTTTTTCCTCCCATTTCCTCCTCAATCAAGACTTTGGTCATTAACGCTTTGGTAAATTTACCCGTGGCAAGCATTTCTGGAATATGAGTCTCTTTCATCCAAATAAGCCAAGAATCTACTACAGATTCTTCTACATTAATAGTAACATTATATATATACATAATTTTTAATTTATTACATCGCCGCGTAACCTTCTAAAACGTTTCCCGGCAATCGGGGAATAGTAACTGTCTTGGTAATTATAGATTATTTTTTCGTAATGACTTTTAGCTTCCTCTGGCTTATTTAATTTTTCTTCATACAAAGTTCCTAATGCAAAATGAGCATCGTCTGCCAAGATTCCTTGTCCATAAAATTCAACTATCTTTTGATAATTAAAAACGGCTTTAGAGTATTCTTTTAACTGCTGCAATAGCTCTCCTTGTTTTAACAAAGCTTCATCCTCTATTTTCTCTCCTTTATGATTTTCTAGAATATCGTCTAAAAGTGTTACTGCGTCTTTTGTTTTATTTTGATAGGCCAATAAATCTGCTCTGGCATATTTTCGTAATGCTATTTGCGTAGAATCTTCCAAAGTATTATCCGATATTAAAAGACTTAACTGCATGGCATCATTTGCAATGAGTTGCGATGTAGAACTTCGCAGTACTTTTAATTGTGTTAGAGCCCAATTAAAGTCTCCTTTATAAAAACTAGTCTGAGCTACTTTAAAACGAGCATTTTGCCCAATAACATCATTCTTAAACTTTTGCTGAATTTGCGAGAAATATATAAGAGCCTCATTAAATTTTCTATGATACACTAAAATTTCACCAAGCGCAAATTTTACATAGGCTACAGCCTCTCTATTTAGCGGAATTTCTAAATAATCTTTCAGTATTTTAATGCCTGGTTCTGGTGTGTTCCTTTTAAAAGTTAAAAATTTAGCATAAGCCACTTGTAACCTAAGTGTTGTATTTTTAATACCGTGTATTTGTAGTAATTCTTTATACTTTTTTTCGACTACATCTAGCGATTCTCCTTGCGATAATTGAATGTTTATTAACTGCAATTCAGAATCTAACCTTGTTGCACTGTCGTCTGTTTCTTCTAAAACAAACTCATATATATCTTTTGCAACGTCTAACTCCTCAGCACCAAGAGCAGCGTCTGATAAATCTATCAGCCGATTAGTATTTGACCCTTCTGTTCTTTTATATATAGCTTTTTCTTGTCTAAAAGCACTACTGTATTGTTTTTGTTTTACAAACAACCAACTTAACAGTTCATTCCAAAGCGTATCCGGATTTCTTTGTGCATTCCTTAATAAAATTCTTTTTAGTTTTAGGTTATTATCATTATTTGGATCATCGCTGATAAAAGCGTCTAGGTTTCTTAACACATTAGATTTAGAGGTTTTTCCTTCAATAATCAAGCTTAAATAAGCTTCGTACATCTGTTCTATATTCCCTTGTTCCCCATGAATTCTGGCTAATTGAAAATTAAAATTCAAAGAAGAGTTTAATTTCATTGCTTTTTCATATGCCGTAATTGCATAATTAAGTAAAGTGTATTTATGAAATTTAGCCCCTATTTGAGCCCCATAATTAGGGTTTTTATTTAAAAAATCAATTGCCTTATCATATTGCTTTTCCGCTTCTTCTTTTTCCTCTTGAAGCGTATAATTATACCCTAAATCTATATACAAAACGGGCATAGATTTACGCATTTTTAACCTTTTAAATAAAAAATTTTCAGCATCTTCATAGCGTTCTAACTGTTGATAACACGCTACTAGTCCTTCTGCAAAATCTAATCTATTGGGGTTAACATCCACTAGCTTCTCATAATACACTACAGCTTTACCGAACTCCCCGTCATTAAAATATTGTTGCGCTAAGAAATCTTCCTGAGCAGAAGTCCAGAAAAAACAACAAAGAAACAAAGATGTGAGAAATACGCGCAAGCTTAGGTTTTTCTCAAAGATACACAGATTAACGAAAGGGCATGTTAATGGAAGTATAAGAATTAGTCTATCTTACTAAAACCACAATACGGAACTAACACTTCTGGAATTTCTATTCCGTCTTCTACTTGATAGTTCTCCAAAATACCTGCAAGCACTCTTGGCAATGCTAGAGAACTACCATTTAAAGTATGTGCTAATTGGCTTTTGCCATTTTCATCTTTATATCTTAGTTTTAATCTATTGGATTGGTATGCCTCAAAATTAGAAACCGAACTAATTTCTAACCAACGGTCTTGCGCTGTAGAAAACACCTCAAAATCATAGGTTAAAGCAGATGTAAAGCCCAAATCACCGCCACATAATCGCAATATTCTATAAGGCAATTTTAATTCCCTAAGAATGTTCTTAACATGTTCTACCATACCGTCTAAAGCTTCAAAAGATTTAGATGGGTGTTCTACACGTACAATCTCCACTTTATCGAACTGATGTAAACGATTTAATCCACGAACATGGGCACCATAACTCCCTGCCTCTCTTCTAAAACAAGGTGTATATGCAGTATAACAAATAGGGAATTGTTGTTCTTTTAAAATTTCCCCTCTAAATAAATTTGTAACTGGTATTTCGGCAGTAGGAATTAAATATAAATCATCCTCTCCTATATGATACATTTGCCCTTCCTTATCTGGTAATTGTCCTGTTCCGTAACCAGAAGCTTCATTCACCAAATGAGGTACTTGTATTTCTGTATAACCAGCCTCTGTATTTTTATCTAAGAAATAAGCTATTAATGCACGTTGCAAACGAGCTCCCTTTCCTTTATAAACAGGAAAACCAGCTCCTGTAATCTTAACTCCTAATTCAAAATCTATAATATCATATTTCTTAGCTAGCTCCCAATGTGGTAAAGCGTTAGACACTAATTCCGGCACTGTACCTTCTGAAAACACTTCTTCATTATCCTCATCAGTATTCCCCGCAGGAACGCTGCTATGAGGAATGTTTGGAATCTGATATAATAAAGATTGTAATTCTTCTTCTACAGTAGTCAAAGTATCGCTTAAAACTTTTGAATCTTCTTTTAAAATTCCTGTTTTTTCTTTTAAAACATTTGCTTCTTGGGCTTTTCCAGATTTAAAAAGCATCCCAATTTCTTTAGACAAGGCATTAGACTCTGCTAAGGTTTTGTCCAATTTTGTTTGGGTTTCACGTCTTTTATCATCTAATTCTATAGCCTTTTCTAATAAAGGAGCTCCATCTATATTTCGCTTTGTTAAAGCGGTAATAAAATCGTTTTTAGAATCTCTGATTGCCTGTAATTGTAGCATTGTTTTATATTTTGAACTGCAAATTTAGGTTTATTTGCGTCTACTGCCAACTGAAATTCGTTTACTCATCTGTTAATTGAGATGTAAGAATCCAATTGTTATGCGAAAAGTGATTCCAAGGGGTATTTGCTAAGTCTATTTCTGGGTTAATAAAATTTTTCATTGGCCTAGCATTTATACTAATTTTAGAGTTAATAGCATATACGGAAACCTCTTCTCCTTTTTCTTGATATTCCTTTTTAATATGTTGCGCAAATTGCCATATAAAATCTGGATAAGCAGCAACCCTTGCCCTTTGTTTATGCGTTAGGTATTTCTCTTGTTTTATATAACTAGCTTTACCCGTTTTTTTATTTACGACTTTAAAAAGAATACTCCCTCTTCTACTACGCAACATCATACGCCAACTTAATCGATGTCCTTCTTCTGTCCATAATACATTATCCTTTATAAAATGGTGTCTTATTGGTAAAAGTATCTGAATCATAAAATACACTCCAAATACGCCTTTAAGTAAATTAGCATAATTAGGTTTGCCAATTTCCTTGACAGAGTATCGTTCTTTCTTTTTGAAGAATATTTTTCTAATTATTTCGGGCTCAAAAAAGAATACTGTAAATGCCAAAGATAAAAAAGGAAATATGCCTATTTGAAAAACTACGGCATTAAATAAATGAAAAAATATGGATAGAAAAAAGGCAATTTTCCTCGTTGGTTTATATAATAAAGCTGGAATCACTAATAAATCGAAAAGAATAC
The DNA here is from genome assembly GCF_947496775.1 of uncultured Maribacter sp. Lineage (GTDB taxonomy): Bacteria > Bacteroidota > Bacteroidia > Flavobacteriales > Flavobacteriaceae > Maribacter_B. Next base: position 861,956 of record NZ_CANMDU010000001.1, read on the forward strand.
CAAAAACGCCCATAATAACATGCACCCAGTGCTGTTGCAGAAACGTGCCAATAACATAGTAATCTGCTTTACTTTGCATTAGGAGTTTTAGCATTCCGAAATCTAACCAATCCCCATACATTTTTGCAACAGAAGCGTAAGTGTAGACCACAAATAATTGCGCGACAACGATCCATTTAACATATGCATACATGGAATTGCTCTGTACTACTCTATCCTGCTTAACATCTAAAGAATTACTCTTCTCCGCAGGTAAAAAACACATAATTAATGTAATTAAAACCAACAAATAGTAATGATTATTATACGATGTTTTTTGCATCAGATAAACCGCTGTCCATAGAATAAAAAAGGATATAACACTAAATCTATATTTGTATCCTATTGCGATGAAAACTCCCAGAGTACCCATCACAAAAAAATAAAAATACATACCATTTCCTGGCAAAGGCTGTAACCACTCAAAACCAATAAAGTTAAATGTAAAAGATGGCTCTATTAAAGTCTTCCTAATCCATCCGGTTATAATTGCTCCATAGCTTTCTAGCGCTACTAATATTCCAAAAAAGATTCTAAAAATTATAAGGGAACTGTTATCTATTCTCCGGAAAAGAAATCGATTTAACATCTTACTTTAGTATTAGTTGTAAAGAAGTTTCTTTATCTAAAACCAATTGCTCTTTAAGCGCATCTACAGATTCAAATTTACGTTCATCTCTAATTCTATCTAAAATATCAATCTGTATTTTTTGATGGTACAAATCTTGATTAAAATCAAAAAAATGAACTTCGATACTTTGTTCTTTTCCGCCTACTGTAGGATTAAAGCCAATATTCATCATTCCAGAAACACGCTTTCCTGCTATAGTACTCTGCACAACATAAACTCCATTTTTAGGTATGAGTTTATATTTTTCTTTCATTTTAATATTTGCCGTTGGAAATTGTATTTGCCTACCTAAACCTTTTCCTTCTTTAACAACTCCTGTAAGCATATAACTATAGCCCAAATACTTATTAGCAGTCCTAATATCACCTTCTTTTAAGGCTTTTCTTATTTTAGTAGAACTAACAGACACATCATTTATCTCTTGCGCCGGTATTTCTTCTACATCAAAATTAAATGTGTTTCCGAAAGCAATTAAATCGGTAATATTAGCATTTCTATTACGCCCGAACCTATGATCATAACCAATAATTATCTTTTTTGTACCCAATTGATCCACCAATAGGTCGCTAACAAATTCTGTTGCAGAAAGCCTTGAAAACTCCGTAGTAAAAGGATGCACAATTAACTGTTCTAAACCTAATTGTTCTAAAATTTCTCCTCTTTCCTCAATAGTATTTAAAAGTTTTATATCTGCATCTTTCTGTAAAACCATTCTAGGGTGCGGAAAAAAAGTAAGTACTGTAGGAACTAAACCTAATTCTTTGGCATTATTAATAAGGCGATTAATTATTTTTTTGTGTCCAATATGTACTCCATCAAAAGTACCAATAGTTATTGCTATTGGTTGTTTTTTATCGTACTTGGATATGCTTTGAACTATATTCACTTAATAATAACTAATAAAAGACTTATATTTGGTTTAGAGATAAAAGACCCTGAATGCTTACAAAATTACGTTTACTTTTTTCAATTACCATAGTATTTCTTTCCTTTTACGGATCTGCGCAGAGTAGTTACTGGAAACAAGAAGTTCCTAGAAACGCTTTAAAAAAGTCTTTTTCGCAGCGATTTAGGGTTAAAAATGCTAAAACTTTTTCTTTAGACGCGCAAAGTTTTAGGGAGTCTTTATCCTCTTTTTCTAAGAACGAAAGTAAAATTGTTTTTTTTCCGGATGAAAACGGAAAACAGAATGCCTATTTAGTTAAAGAATCTTCTGTATTATCTCCCGAACTTGCTTTAAAATACCCCAATATAAAATCTTATGTTGGCTACGACATGAACAACCCAAAAGACAGAATACGTTTTAGTATTTCTCATAATGGAATACAAAGTATGGTTATTCATGGGGATAAAAAAGGAAATACTTATATCGAAAAAGCAGATAAAAACAAATACATAAGCTTTAGAAGAGATGAAAGCAATAAAACTGAAAAAGATTTTATTTGTAACACAACCTCTAAAATGGAAGCTAAAATTGGTCCCAGTGCCTTAAAACCAGTGGATGACCAAATTTTAAGAAAATTCCGTTTAGCTGTTTCTACCACTGGAGAATACACGGACTTCCATGGAGGAACCGTTGCAGATGCCTTAGCCGCAATTAATGCCACTGTGACAAGAATCAACGAAGTTTTTGAAACAGATCTTGCAATTACCCTTGAGTTAGTTACCAATACAGATTTGGTAATATATACAGATGCTGCAACAGACCCTTATGAATCTAACCTGAATACAGAAGTACAAAATACACTTTCTAACATCATTGGTGGTGAAAATTATGATATAGGGCATCTATTTCATGTAGATGCTGCAAATGGCAATGCTGGCTTTGTTGGCGCAGTTTGCTCAGATGCAAAAAAAGGAAGTGCTTTTTCGTCTCACCCAAACCCAGTAGGAGATTTATTCGATTTAGATTATGTTGCCCACGAAATGGGTCATCAATTTGGAGCCAACCACACATGGTCTCATGAATCCGAAGGAACACAAGTACAAGCAGAACCAGCAAGTGGAACCACAATAATGGGGTACGCTGGTATTGTTGGCGCTAATAATGTTGCTTCCAACGGAGAGGCTTATTATCATTATAATAGCATTGTACAAATAACACAATATCTTAGTTTTACTGGTTGCGCAGAAGAAATAGCTTTAACAAATACCCCTCCAGTAGTAGACTTAACAGGCAACTTTACTATTCCAAAATCTACTCCTTTTGTTCTTAAAGGGAATGCTACAGATATAGACGCTACAGATGTACTAACCTATACTTGGGAACAAATAGATGACGGCGTTGTAACCCAATCTACCTTTGGCCCTACTAATATTAGCGGCGCCAATTTTAGATCTCAAAAACCCACTATTAATCCTGAACGATATTTTCCGAAATTATCTAGCGTTATTTCTGGTAATTTAACGCAAACCATGCCTCCTATTAATTCTGCATGGGAAACACTTTCTGATGTTGAACGGGAATTAAATTTTGCCCTTACCGTAAGAGATAATGCTCCCGGAGGAGGACAAGTGGTATCTGACCTAGTTACTGTTTCCGTAGTAAATAACGCTGGCCCTTTTCTTGTCACCTCTCAAACAACTAATGAAATTTATAAAGCCGGAGACACCCACACTATTACTTGGGACGTTGCAAATACTAATATTGCCCCAGTACTCACATCTACCGTTTCTATTTTACTATCTCTTGATGGAGGACAAACATTCGATATTGTTTTAACAGAAGATGCTATGAATGACGGAGAACATAAAATAATTATCCCTAACGCTAATACAACAGAAGCAAGAATAATGGTAAAAGCAAATAACAATATTTATTTTGCTGTAAATAGTAGCGATTTTACCATTGAAGAATCTGAAGTTATTTTAAACTTTAGTGATTTAGAGTATGAAATTTGTGTGCCAAATGATTTAACTACTACTTTTAATTACGAAACCTATCTAGGATTTTCCGAAGAAAGCACTTTCAGTATTGTATCTCCTCCTGCAGGTCTAGATATAGCAATTACTCCAAATACCGCAACACTAACGAATACTGAAGTTACTTTAGACTTTACTAATACACTAAACTTAGCTCCAGGCACATATCCCATTCAAGTTCTTTCTACCTCTGCAACACAAACAAAAACAGTCACTTTAGACCTTCATATCTCAAATTCTAATTTTACAGATGTAGTACTCCAAACGCCTATTAATAATTTATTAGATGCCTCTACGAACACTGAAATTACATGGACAGACAATGTGCTTTACACCAGCTATGATATAGAAATAGCTACCGACGAATTGTTTGCAAATATCGTAGAAACAACCAACGTAACATCTAACTCCTACACTCCCGTATCTTTACAATATGAAACTACTTATTACTGGCGTGTAAAACCAAAAAATATTTGTGGTGAAGGAAATTTTAGTGCTCCTTTTTCTTTTACTACTATTAAATTTAGTTGCAATACCAAAAACGCTATTGGCCTTCCATTAGAAATAACTGCAGAAGGGACCCCAACTATAAACTCAAAAATATCTTTCTACGAAGATGTACCTTTATCAGACATTAAGGTTTCTTTAGAACTAGATCATAATTATTTAGCAGATTTAGTGGTAACCTTAATATCTCCTCAAGGAACTAAAATAATATTAGTGTCTAGTTCCTGCGGAGATTTAAAAAATATAAATGCAATTTTTGATGATAGCGCTAATGCCTTTAGCTGTGGTGGAAATCCTGCCATAACTGGAACCGTAAAACCTCTTGGAAATTTAAGCTCTCTTCAAGGAGAATCTATAAAAGGGGATTGGACACTTCAAATTAGTGATAATGCCAATGATGATGGCGGTTTTCTTAAAGCTTTCTCTATTGAAATATGTGTCGAAGGAGAGCTTAGACCCGATGAAGATAATGACGGTGTTTTTGATGATGGAGATGATTTGTGTCTTGGAACTCCTGCCGGATTAGAAGTAGACGAAACTGGATGTACCATTTACCTATTCCCTTCTACTAATTTTACAGTTACTTCTCAAAGCGAAGCTTGTAGAAATAATAATGATGGAAAAATCATTATAGATGCAACCCTACCATTAGATTATGAAATTACCATCAACGGTAATGGTATAAATTCTACGGAAAATTTTACTACCAACCACACTTTAAATGACTTAGGTTCTGGAACATACAATATTTGCATTAATGGTACAGACGGCAACATAACCTATGAAAACCATTGTTTTGAGGTAGTAATTACTGAACCAGAAGTACTAAATGTAAGCTCCAAACAGTCTCTAGATGGCAAACAAACTATTTTAAATTTATCTGGATCTACTTTATATAATATAGAATTAAATGGCGTAGTAACGCAAACCAATAAGTCCGAAGTAATTTTAGATTTAAAAGGAGGCGCAAACACGCTAAAAGTATATACCAACATCCCATGCCAAGGGGTACACAAAGAACAACTCTTTGCAATAGAGCAACCTATTATTTACCCCAATCCTTTTAATGGCTCTACGACCTTATTTCTTGGAAATTATACACAGGATATTGAAATTAAAATATTCACTAGTAGTGCACAATTAATTAGCTCTAAAAACTACAATATAAATAATACAGAATTAAATTTAGACTTTACAAGTTTACCAACAGGTATCTACTTTATATCTTATAAAGGTGAAGCTTTAAAAGGAACTGTTAAAGTAATTAAACAATGAGAATTTTAGGAATAATTATACTAACTTTTTTTGTTTTAAGTTGCAAAAAATCTGACCCACCTAAACCCCCTGGAAGCACGCAATTATCTTATCCAGACAAGAATTCTGAATGTACTACAGGAATAAGTATAAGCGATACTTCTAGCGAAGTAGAATTTAGATGGAGCACCGCGGAAAATACAGACACCTACACTTTAAGTGTTACCAACCAAAACACAGGGTTTACGCAAACCACAAACACTTCTGCCACAAAACTTAAAGTGCCAATTGATAAAGGAACTCCTTATACTTGGTTCGTCGTCACAAAAAATAACAAAGTCTCTGAAACTTCTACAAGCGACAAATGGGCTTTTTACAATTCGGGATTTGTTTCTGCTTTTGTTCCTTTTCCGGCAGAAATTCTTTTTCCAAAAATTGGAGACAATGCATTTATAGATTTAAACAATGAGGTTACTTTAGACTGGTCCGGAGCCGATTTAGATAATGATATTGATGGCTATGATTTATATTTTTCCACTTCTAAACCACCAACAACACTTTTAGTATCTACTACTCCCTCGGTTACAGAACAAAAAGTTACTGTAGAAGCTAACACCATATACTATTGGAAAGTAATAACAAAAGATAAAGAAGGTAATACTTCTGATTCCGGGGTATTTAGTTTTAAAGCCCTTTAATTATTTACCATTAAATTGATTCATGGTGTTTTTAACACCTGATAACACAAAAGAACTAACAAGATCTGCAGCTTTTATTAAACGCTCTTCAAGAGCTTTATTTTCCTCTGCGCTCCACTCTCCTAAGACATAGTCTACTTGCCTACCCTTGCCAAAGTTTGCACCTACACCAAATCTAAAACGATTATATGTTGCGGTTTGTAGTATTTCTTGAATACTTTTTAATCCATTATGACCACCATCACTCCCTTTAGTTTTTAATCTAAATGTACCGAATTCTAAATTTATATCATCTGTAATTACCAACACATTCTCTAATGGCACCTTCTCTTTATCCATCCAATACTTAACTGCCTTACCACTAAGATTCATATACGTAGAAGGCTTTAAACAAAGAAGACTTCTTCCTTTAATTTTAACCACTGCAATATCTCCCAACCTTTGAGTTTCAAAAGCAACCTCTTTACTTTGTGCTAAGGAATCTAAAACTTTAAAGCCAATGTTGTGTCTTGTCTCTGCATATTCGCTTCCTATATTTCCTAAACCAACTACTAAAAATTTTTTCATTATATCTGATTCTTCTAACAAACCGGTAGTACTACCAAATAACCATTTAAACATAGACAACATAAGCCTTTTGTGATGGTATAAAAATACAAAAGCATCTCATAAAAAATGAGATGCTTTTAAACTTATATAATTTTTGTTTATTCTGCTGCTGCTTCTGCTGGTGCATCTGCTGCTTCACCTTCTTCACCTTCTTCTTCCTCGTCTTCTTCAACTGTATTACGAGAAGTTTTAACCTGTACAACAACTGTATTGTCTGGATGTAACAAAGTAAATTTATCACTTTTCAATGATTCCACTTTTATATTTCCACCAATTTTAAGCTCTGATAAATCTACATCAAAGAAATCTATTAAATCTCCTGGCAATGCTTTTATAGAAAGTTTTCTGTTTCTAAATAATAAACGTCCACCATTTTTAACTCCAGGAGAGCTACCTAATAATCTCACTGGAATAGACATTGTAACCTCTTTGTCTGCAAATAATTGATAAAAATCTATGTGAATTATCTTATCTGTTACAGGGTGAAACTGAATATCCTGCATAATTGCATCTACTTTAGTTCCATTCTCTAACTCAATCACAACGGTGTGTGCGTTAGGCGTGTAAACCAAATCTCTAAATGACAATTCATTCGCTGAAAAATGTAATGGTTTTTCCCCTCCGTATACTACGCAAGGAACCTTTCCAGCATTACGTAAGGCTTTTGTTGCTTTTTTGCCTACGCTTTCTCTTTCTGATCCTTTAATTGTAATTGACTTCATTATATATATTAAAAATTAATAATTCTTTTTTTTAGTTTCAATGGTGTTACATTAAAAACTTAGAACTTATAGAAGTATTGTTTTGTACTCTGCTCATAACATCTGCAAACAAATTAGCACAACTTAATACTTTTACTTTTTTACTATCTTTTCTTGTTGGAATAGAATCGGTAATTATTAGTTCTGATAGTTGCGACTTTTCTATTTTATCATAAGCATCACCAGACAACAAACCATGCGTTGTAATAGCTCTTACGCTTAACGCCCCTCTTTCCATCATTAAATCTGCCGCTTTAGCTAATGTTCCGGCAGTATCTACCATATCATCCACCAAAACAACATTTTTACCTTGCACATCACCAATTAACTCCATATGTGAAATTACATTAGCTTTTGCACGTTGCTTATAACATATAACCACATCACTCTTTAAAGCTTTAGAATATGCGTAAGCCCTTTTAGAACCCCCCATATCTGGAGATGCAATAGTTAAGTTATCTAAGTTTAGATTTTTTAAGTATGGCAAAAACAAAGTGGATGCGAACAAATGATCTACGGGTTTCTCAAAGAATCCTTGAATTTGATCGGCATGTAAATCCATTGTTATAATACGTGTAGCCCCAGCTGTTTCCAACATTTTAGCTACTAACTTCGCCGCAATAGGAACTCTAGGTTTATCCTTACGATCCTGTCTTGCCCATCCAAAATAAGGCATAACCGCAGTAATATGTCTAGCTGATGCACGCTTAGCAGCATCTAACATTAACAACATTTCCATTAAATTTTCAGAACTTGGATTTGTAGATCCAATAATAAAAACTCTCGCGCCACGTACAGACTCTTCAAAAGAAGGCTGAAACTCACCATCACTATATCTTGAAAATTTAACTTTTCCTAACTCAGCCCCATATTTCTCAGCAATCTTTTGTGCTAATTCGGTGCTTTGTGTACAGGCAAAAATTTTAGGTTCTGGTACTTGGTAAGGCATAGCTAATGTGTTGTTCCCTAGTTTATTAAACTTTATTTTTATAAAGGAGGTGCAAATTTAGAGTTTTTTTTGAGGTACTAAAGCATATTAATGTCTTTTTTTAGACGTAAACAAAAAATATTTTTTAATTTTGCAGTCCTCTTAAAAGTTATGCTCGAGTGGCGGAACTGGTAGACGCGCTGGATTCAAAATCCAGTTCCTTTGGAGTGTGGGTTCGATTCCCACCTCGAGTACATCAAAAAACCCTGTTAATCATACGATTTTCAGGGTTTTGTTTTTAAACAACATTCCCTTATTTATTTTTCTTCTCTTCTATAAAAAACAAACTTCTTTATTTCCGTAATTTTTTATATATTGGAATTATTCCATAATTTTGGATATTTTCCAATTTAAGATGCGTAAAACAATATTACATTTTGATTTAGACACTTTTTTTGTCTCTTGTGAACGGTTACTCGATAGCCGACTAAACAACAAACCTGTCATTGTAGGCGGCACAGGTGATCGTGGTGTAGTCAGTGCTGCCAGCTATGAAACACGCGCATATGGAGTGCATTCTGGAATGCCTATGAAAATGGCAAGACAACTATGCCCAAATGCCATTTATATTAGGGGTAATGCAGGAACATACACCAAGTTTTCTAAACAGGTAACCCAAATTTTACAACAAGAAGTTCCTATTCTAGAAAAAGCTAGTGTAGATGAATTTTATGCCGATTTAACAGGAATGGATCGCTTTTTTGGTTGTTATAAATTTGCCTCCGAATTGCGAACCAAGATTATCAAAGAATCTGGGCTCCCTATCTCCTTTGGACTTTCTATAAACAAAACGGTTTCTAAAATAGCCACAACAGAAGCAAAACCAAATAACCAACTAAAAATAGATGCCGGATATGAGAAGACATTTTTAGCTCCACTATCTATAAAAAAAATACCTATGGTAGGCGAAAAAACCTATAGAGCATTTTGTAACATGGGCGTTAAAAGCGTACATACCGTACAGCAAATGCCTGTAGAAATGATGACTTCTGTATTTGGAAAAAACGGTCGTTCTATATGGCTACGCGCTAATGGCATAGACTATAGCCCTATTATTGAATATCATGAACGAAAATCTATATCTAACGAGCGTACCTATGGGCAAGACACTACAGACAATACAACTTTAAAAACAACTATTGTTGCAATGGCAGAAAATCTGGCCTACCAACTTCGCAGGGGTGGTAAGCTTACTTCTTGTGTTACTGTAAAAATTAGATATTCAGATTTCCAGACCTATTCTAAACAATTAAAGATTCCGTATACCTCAGCAGATCACCATTTAATTCCTGTAGTACTAGAACTCTTTAATAAACTATATAGCAGAAGAATGTTAATAAGACTTGTTGGTGTTCGCTATAGTAGCTTAACGGCAGGCACTTATCAAATTAATTTATTCGATGATGAAAAGAAAACCGTAAATCTATACAAGGCCATGGACGCCATCCGTACAAAATATGGCGATCGTAGTATTACACGAGCAGCAGCTCTTGGCTCTGGCTCACACACCATAGGAAACTTTACCAATCCTTTTAACGGAGAACCCCCAATAGTCTTAGCGCACAGACACCAATAACAATATCTAAAATGTTTTTAAACAACCATTCTTACTATAGTCTACGCTACGGCACTATTTCTGAAATAGAATTATTAGAAATAGCGCAACAAAATAAATGCACTCATTTTCCGCTTACAGATATTAATAACACTTCTGGTTGTTTAAACTTTATTAGAAAAGCTTCTAGTTTTAACATTACTCCCATCGTTGGTATAGATTTTAGGAATAATACCCAACAATGCTATATCTGTTTAGCCAAAAACAATACTGGATTTTTAGAGTTAAACCATTTTCTTTCCGAACATCTACACCAAAAAAAAGACTTCCCAGAAGTTGCTCCCAATTTTAAAAACAGTATTGTTATTTACCCTTTTGAAAAACTCTTACTTTTAGAGAAAACCACCTTCTCTAAACAAGAATATATTGGTATAAAACTAACCGATATTAATAAACTGAGCTTTTCTAAACTAAGCACATTCAAAAACAAACTTGTTGTATTACACTCCGTTACTTTTCGCAATAAACGTGATTTTAATATACACCGTCTTTTACGAGCCATAGATACTAATATGTTATTAAGCAAATTACCCGTAACGCAACAAGGGGATCTAAATGATAAGATTCACTCTTTTGCAGTTATAGAAAATGCTTTTAAAAACCATCCTTATATACTGGAAAATACCAAGAAGTTATTAACTCAATGTGGTATTACATTCGGTTTCTCTAAAGACAGAAAAAACCAAAACCTAAAAACCGTTTTTAATAGTAAAAAAGAAGATTATAAAAAATTAGTAGCGCTATGCAACTTAGGTTTACCTAATCGATATGAAAACATTACAGAGGCCATAAAACAACGCTTAAACAAAGAATTAACCTTAATTAAAAAACAAAATTTTGTTAGTTTTTTTCTTATCAATTGGAAAATAATTCAATACGCCAAATCTAAAGATTATTATCATGTTGGGCGTGGTAGTGGTGCCAATAGTATTGTTGCTTATTTATTAGAAATTACAGATGTAGACCCTATTGAGTTAGACTTGTATTTTGAGCGATTCATGAATTTATACCGGGCTAGTCCGCCCGATTTCGATATAGATTTTTCTACCTGGGACAGAGAAGATGTTACCCGTTATATTTTTGAAGCTTTTGGCGCAAACGGGCAAGCGGCTTTATTAGGTTCTTATGTTACTTTTAAACATAGCGGTGCTGTACGTGAACTAGGAAAAGTATTTGGCTTACCTAAACATGAGATAGATAAATTAAGTGACGGCAAATACAGCCCAGAAAAACTAGACGATTTATCTAAATTAGTACTGCGCTATGCTTCTTATTTAAATGGAAAACCTAACTATTTAAGTATACATGCTGCTGGTATTCTTATTTCGGAAAAACCAATGCATTATTTTTCTGCAACGCATTTACCTCCTAAAGGATTTCCTACAGTTCAGTTTGATATGCATATCGCGGAAGATGTTGGTCTTTATAAGTTTGATATTCTAGGGCAACGCGGCCTAGGAAAAATTAAAGACGCCATTGCCATCATTAAAGAGAATCATCCCAATGTTGTTTTGCCCAATATTCACAATGCAAAGCCTTTTTTTAAAGACCCTAATATTAATGCTATGATAGAAAGGGCTGAATGTATTGGTTGTTTTTATGTCGAATCGCCAGCTATGCGAATGCTATTAAAAAAAATAGGAGTAAAAGATTATTTAACTTTAGTAGCTGCTAGCTCTATTATACGTCCCGGAGTTGCCAAAAGTGGCATGATGCGCGAATATATTTTACGCCATAAAGACCCAGAAAGAAGAAAACAAGCACATCCAGTATTATGGAATATTATGCCAGATACGTATGGTATTATGGTATACCAAGAAGATGTTATTAAAGTAGCACACCACTATGCAGGGCTCGACCTAGGAGAAGCCGACGTTCTTCGCAGGGGAATGAGCGGTAAATATAGATCTCGCTCGGAATTTGAATCCGTTAAAAATAAATTCATAGAAAATTGCCGCAAAAAAGGAGAGCTAGATGCTGTAATATTTGAAGTGTGGCGACAAATAGAAAGTTTTGCTGGTTATGCGTTTGCCAAAGGACATTCCGCTTCTTACGCTGTAGAATCTTACCAAAGTCTATTTTTAAAATGCTATTATCCATTGGAATATATGGTAGCAACCATAAATAATGGTGGCGGATTTTATAATGTAGAAACCTATATTCATGAAGCTCGCCTTCATGGAGCAACAATACACGCTCCTTGTATTAATAACAGCTCTATACAAACCACCATAAAAGGCAATGACATCTATTTGGGTTTTCAGCATTTACAAGGCTTAGAGAAACATACCATGCTGAAAATAATTCATGCACGATCTCATAGAGCTTTCACCTCTTTAGAAGACTTCATGGAATGTATTCCTCTTAGTATAGAAAAACTAGATATTCTTATTCGCATAAATGCTTTTAGAGAATTTAAAAAAGACAAACGTACTTTATTGTGGGAAGCTCATTATAAATGTAACCATATTAGTAGTGCAGAGTTACAGCAGCAACTTTTTAAAGTACATATAAAAGATTTTAGCTTACCTCAATTTACCGTTACCGATCTAGAAAGTGCTTTTGATCAATTAGAGCTATTACATTACACCCTACATCCTCCTTTTATTTTACTTAAAAACAAGCCTACAAGCACCCTTATTTGTTCAGAATTGGCGCTGTATTTAAACCGAACTGTAATTATATACGGATACTTAGTAACTATTAAAAACACAGGAACATCTAACGGCAACAGAATGTATTTTGGTACTTTTTTAGATCAAGCTGGGCAATGGCTAGATACGGTCCATTTTCCGCCATCAGCAAAGAAATACCCTTTTAGAGGCAAAGGCATATATCGTATCACGGGTAAAGTAGTCTCTGAGTTTAACTTTCTAAGTATTGAAGTAATAAAGCAAGAGCGTATGCCATACATAGCGGACCCTAGATTTGATCTTACTTATAATAGAAAAGCTACTCCGCCAACGCTAAAAACAGGAATACAACAAGATACATCCTAATCCTTCCGTAAAAAAATTGTATTATTGTTTTACATGTTTACGCAAGCGCATAGAGAAATTAGTAGACTAAATCCCGAAGACAACTTTTTATTCGAGGAACGCTATAAAGATGACTTTGACTTTCCTATTCACTTTCATCCGGAATACGAAATAAATTTTATACATAATGCCAAAAATGCTCGTAGAATTATAGGAGATAGCACCGAAGAAATAGGCGATTTAGATTTAGTTTTAGTAGGACCTAATTTAGTACATGGATGGGAGCTTCATAATTGTAAAAGCAAAAAAATACATGAAATTACCATACATATACCACAAGATATAGTAACACAAAGAACCTTATCTAGTAAAATATTTAAGCAATTGAAAGATATGCTTCATCGTTCTAAACATGGTATTCTTTTTTCTAGAGAAACAGCACTTAAAATAAAACCTAGATTAAAAGCATTACCAAAAATAACTGGAGTGTCTTATTATTTAGAGTTCCTTTCTATTTTAGATCATTTAGCAAAATCTAGCAACCAAAGAATGCTTTCAAATCTAAGGGTAGAAACCACTGATTTTCAAAATAGTGACCAAATAAAAAAGGTTTATAATTACATTCAAAAAAATTTTCATCGAAAAATAACTTTGGATGAAATCTCAGAAATAGTAAACATGAGCCCTACTTCATTTAATAGGTTTATAAAACATAGAACGGGTCAGACCTTTGTATCCTATGTTAATCATACGCGAATTAGTTACGCCTCTCGTTTACTGTTGGAAACCGATTTAAATATTGGTGAAATTTGCTATAAAAGTGGATTTAGCAACAATGCTAATTTTAATAAATTGTTTAAAAAAAATAAGGGTTGTACCCCTAAAGAATTTAAAAAGCAGTTTATTAAAACCAAAAGAGTACTTTAAAAATCTACACTATTAGCTGCTGTAACTTCTCTAAACCACAGAGCAGATTTCTTGGGTATTCTTTTTAGTGTTTTAAAGTCTACATAATGCAAACCAAAGCGTTTTTCATAACCAGAAGCCCATTCAAAATTATCCATAAAAGACCATGCGAAATAACCTTTTAATTGCACCCCTTCGCTAATAGCTTCTTCACAAGCTTCTAAGTATCCTTTATAAAAGTTTACTCTATTAGTATCCTCTACTTTGCCGTCTACCAACTCATCTGAATAAGCACATCCATTCTCTGTTATATAAATATTTGGCTTATCATATCGCTCATCAATCCACTTCAAAAGTTTTTTACACCCCCAAGGCACAACGGCCCAATCCATAAGAGTTACATCCCAATTTTCATCTAAGGAAAGATCTACTTCTTGATCTTCAGAAATACCCCCATTCCCATGCACACTTATTTCTTTTTTCTCTCCACTTGCCTGTGCAGCATACATGGTAGTATAATGATTTAATCCAAAAAAATCTGATGTCCCTTTTATAATTTTCTTTTCTTCAGGTGTAAAAACGGGCAACCTTTCTCCCAGACGTTCTTTCATTACTTCCGGATAATCTCCTTTATAAATTGGATCGGCGAACCAGGCCAAAAAGAACTCCAACGCTCTTTCAGCAGCTTGTTGGTCTTCTTGGCTGTTAGTTAATGGTTCGCGCCAATCACAATTATTAGTTATTCCAATTTGCCCTCTTTGATAGCTATAAGATTCCCTATAGACATGTACTGCTTTAGCATGCGCCAAAATTAAATTATGTGCTGCCATATATGGCTCCGAATTCGATTTTCTTCCAGGAGCAAAAACACCTTGACCATACCCCAATATAGAAGCCACCCAAGGTTCATTTAAAGTTATCCAGTTCTTTACGCGATCCCCAAACCTACTAAAGCATAAATCCGCATAATCGGCAAAACTATCTATAATAGATTTTCCTAGCCAACCATCCTCTTCTAATTGCAAAGCAAGTGGTAAATCCCAATGATATAAAGTTACCCAAGGAACAATATCTGCATTTAACAACTCATCAATTAAATCAGAATAAAACTGTATCCCTTCTTCATTGACTTTTCCTTTTCCTTCTGGTAAAATACGAGCCCAAGCAATTGAAAATCTATATGCTTTTACTCCCATCTCTTTCATCAATTGAATATCTTCTTTATATCTATGGTAATGATCACAAGCAATTTCTCCTGTTTCCGCATTATGTACTCTCCCGGGTATATTACAAAAAGCATCCCAGATGGAAGGCCCTTTACCATATTCTTTCGCCGCTCCTTCTATTTGATAAGATGACGTTGCCGTACCCCATAAAAAGTCTTTTGGAAATTTCTTCATATTCTTTCTTCTAATTCTATTTTATCCTTTTTAAGCCAACACATTTAAGATTCATTTGTTCTTCTAGTGTTCAACTCTAACGTAATTTCATCTAACTTTTTTTGAGTTAATGGATAAAAAGTCATTAATACTGCCGCAATAGCAGCTATAATAGACGGCACCCAACTCATTAACATTACAATACCAGGAATAGCCCCTTTTATCGCCGCAGTATCTTGTCCGTTATAATGAAAACTTGCTAGTACTAAACCTATAATTGCTCCGGCAATACCACCGCCAAATTTGGTAGCAAAAGAACCCGCAGAATAAATTAATCCCGTGGCTCGTCGGCCATTTTTAAACTCGGAGTAATCTGCCGCGTCTCCTAACATTACAAAAAACAAAGTAGGGAATATAGCCGAGGCAAATTCCGATAATATACCTATTATAAAAATGCCACTAATATCCTCTGGGCTACAAAAAACAAGTAACGCATTTACAATTCCAGAAAACAATAATGCGTAAATAAACAAATTACGCTTTCCTAATTTTTTTCCTAATGGCGCAGTAATCATTGCTCCTGCAATAGACGCCAACATTAAACCAACCATAAAGCTAGCCGCCAATAATTGATTATTTAAGTAGTGTGTAAAATAGATAACAACAATCCCTTGTTTAATGGAGTTATACACATTAAACAACAAACCAATTACTAACAATATAACCCAGGGTTTATTTGCTACTAAATCTTTAAGATCCTGTTTTAAATTACTTTTTTGCGTTTTTGGCGGTAATATTCTCTCCTTTGTAGAGTAAAACGTGATAAACATAAAGAGTACTAAAAAAGCAGACATTAAATACATAGAATTACTATATCCTTTTTGCTGATTTATAAGGGATAATTTATCTTCCGTAATCTCTTTTTCTCCTGAAACTATAAAAGCGTATTCCTTTTCCGCTTCCATGGAAAAACTCTTCCCAATAGTAGGGCTATTATCATCGGAATCCGAAGCTAAGGTTTCCCAAACAAAAGTGGCAATACCGTCTTTAGTTTTTATGTTAGCATTTTCAACATCTTTGGATGCCGTTACCTCAACTCTATATTTTTTATTTTCTAATTGATTAATATTAATTTTTGGCTCTATATTCCCAAAATAGGCTACCAAAAAAAGTAATGCTCCTTGCACCAGCATTCCCCCTCCAAAGGCGCCAACCATTCGGTAAGAACCAATACTTGTTCTCTCTTTGTCGTTTCCTGTCATTACCCCCATAAGAGCTCCATAGGGTATATTATTTGCGGTATAAATTAATGTAAAAAGGATATAGGTAATATAGGCATACACTACTTTGCCCGTACTACTAAGCTCTGGCCCTGTAAATAACAAAGAGAGTATTACGCCTAATGGAATAGCCGTCCATAAAACCCAAGGTCTAAACTTTCCGTATTTAGAGGTAGTTCTGTCCCCTATTATACCCATAGCAATATCGCTAACACCATCGCTAAACCTAGCAACCAACATAAGCATTCCTACGGTTGCAGGGTGTAATCCAAAAACATCGGTATAGAAAATAAATAAAAAAGCAGCAACACCTCGCCAAGCAATATTAGCAGCTCCATCTCCAAAAGCATATCCAATTTTTTCTTTGATGGATACTTTATTAGAATCTAACATAGTACATACGGGTTTTAACAAACCCAAAATTAGGCTTCAAAACAGAAGTATTTTGATACTATTTTGCCTTTTTTACAAAGTATTAACCAATATATTATAGAAAATTAAAAACAAGATATCCCAAACATTAAAATGAAGTATGCTAATAAAAAAGGAATTGCATACTTCCTTTCTTATTTATTTACACTAATACTTACTGCTTCGCAGCTCTTTAAATCGGAATTTAAAATAATATCTTCTGTTGTAGTAGTACCATCCGTAATTTTTAAAGAAACGGTATTAGGAGGAGCACTCCCTAAATTATGAGCATATAAAAACAAGTCGTTCTTTTTACTAGGATCTATTTTAATTTTAATTTCCTTCTTCCAGTACGTTAAATAGTATTTAGTTAATACAGGTTCTCCATTTAAATAAATAGAAACTATATCACCGTCTTGTCTACCATGATCCCAGATATATACACTAATCTCTGTGCCATCAAAAGCTAATTCTTTTACATAACTTATATTTCTACCCACAAATTCTTCTCTAAGTTTAGGAGGTTGTGGTACTGCCTTTTTGGTTTCTTCAACAGGTACGGGTTCGGGTTTAACTTTATTACTTGCTGTTGCTTGTTTTCTTGCTTTCCTCTTTTCTTTTTTTAATCTTCTTTTCTCTCTCTTCGTTAATGTTTCCTTGACTGGCACCGATTGTGCTATAGCAGTTTGTGTTGCTACAGATGGCGGTGTTTTAGCTTCCTTTTCTATAGAAAAAAATGGCGTTACAAATTTGGCTATACTATACTTATCGTCCGGAAATAACTCTATTCCCATTACCTGATAATGATTGCCCGCACCTATGTTTTTTGCTAATTTTATGTCCGTCGCTATACCAGTATTAGGAAAAATACCTAACTCCTGCGCTACCATTTCATCACGAACTAAGAAAAAGCGTATGTTTTTCTCTTCTCCAATATTATCTGTAGACCACTCTAAAGTAATCGTCTTAGGAAGTTGCCAAACTGTATGTACAGCAGGGCTGATAATATTTAATACTGATTTTTCCTGGCCATATAGAGTAGTACAAAACACGGAAACGGTAACCAACAAAAAGAAACAATAGAGGGAATATAATTTATTTGTCATGAATACTAAAAACTAAATCTTTTTTTTATAAAGATAATAATGTTAAAGTGTGATAACGATTTTTATAGCTAAATGTTTGATATAGCATAAATTATTTACCCTCTCCCATCCATTATGATAGGTTTTTAGATGCATTTTAGTTTTATAATTATTCCCATTTACGGCTTATTTTAAACTTTATGAATAGTATATCCTAAACAATTAAAGACACTACGTCTTACCCATTTAGAATGCAAGAAAAACAAAAAACACCCCCAGAAGATGTCGCCAAAAGGGGGTGCCTACCTGATACTATACTTAATATACCGTTAGTACTCAAAATAATAGAATATGTAACAATTTTTGGCTTTCCCGCTTAAAAGCTATTTCGAAAATAGAAAAAGCTTACTTTCATAGTTACAACATTAAAAAGTAGTACATTGAGAATACTAGAATAGTTAACTACAACGTTCCCAATAATAAAGAGGTATAAAATTATACTGATGGAATTTTTCTAATCACTAAAAAAACTAGCTTTGACATAATTAAACAGCACTACTTTTTTAAGGCAAAAAATCTCCCGTATACATTTTATGATAATTAAAATAATGTTATAAGTGATTATTTTTATTTACTTCCTCAGTTTTCTTCAAGGATTAATTTTTGCCCTGATTCTTTTGTTTTCTAAATCGTACAAAAGTTCTATAAATAAGTATTTAGCATATACCATATTAATTATTAGCTTTTTAGGTCTAATGAATGGTATAGACACTCAAATTGGGGATTCTTATTATTTTCTCTTTGAATTAGTAGATCAAATACCCTTAGAGACGCTTTTTCCTGCAACATTTTTAAATTTCATTTCTTTAAAAACAAATTCAAAATTATGTAAAGAAAAACACGCATATCTGTATATACCATTTTATTTGTTTACCATTACAAATATCCTCCTCATAACACTGGATGCTATATTTTATAAAAATAACTCTGAACTACCTTTTCTTATTTATGTTTTATTAGAAATTCCATTTTATTTTAGTTTACTATATTCCTTTACGACATGCGTTTTAAATTTTGTTCTAATTAATAGTGCTAACCATTTAAGAACAGAAAATAAAAAATGGTTAAAGTATTTAGCAACTATATATTTTGCTCCAATTTTAATATGGCTATTTTCTGAAATCTATGAAATGTTTAACGATACCGAACCCATTTATCTAGAATATTGTCTTTGGGTTGGGGTAACAACATTCTTTTATTGGATTAGTTACAAAGGACTAATTCGATTTAGATTATTGGAAGACCGGCATGAGATAACTCAAGTTATACACTCTATCTTATCCAAAGAAAAAAGAGAAATTAATAAAGATATTTCTAATTCTCATTTTCAAAAACTTGAAGCATTAATGCAAAAGGAACATGCCTATTTAGATTCTAATTTAAGCCGAGAAAATATAGCGAACCAAATAGGAATAAGCCCAGGGTACTTGTCTAAAATTGTCAGTAGTATTACTAATGATAATTTTTCGGAATACATAAATGCCTATAGAGTAAATGCCGTAAAAAATATGATTAAAAACCCTGATTTTAATCAGTATAGTCTATTAGCCATTGGTTACGAGTCTGGTTTCTCTTCTAAAACTGGATTTTATAATGCTTTTAAAAAACATACTGGCGTTACTCCAAATACATATAAGACAACCTGCAATAGGTCTTAATATCTCCACAATTCACATTTAAGGACTTTCATTTTTTTCACTACCAATAGGTTTGCTGAAAAAGTTTCTATAATGAAAATGAGAGTTCTATTTTTTACGACAATGCTGTTTCTAATCACTAAATTAAGTTATGCACAAAAAGACGTTTATGAAAAATCAGGAGACATTTTACAAATCGCATTACCTTCCCTGGCTTTTACTTCTACCTTAATTTGGAATGATGGCTCTAAACCCATTTTACAATTTGTAAATACAATGGGGACCTCGGTATTGCTAACCCATAGTTTAAAAAGGATAATAGATAAAGAAAGGCCTAATGGTGGTCGCTATGGTTTTCCTTCTGGGCATACCTCTTCTGCTTTTACTGGTGCAGCATTTATACAAAGAAGATATGGGTGGAAACTTGGAATTCCTTCTTATATTATAGCTAGTTATGTAGGGTGGACAAGAATCCATGCAAATGCACACGATACATGGGATGTAATAGGAGGCGCTACAATTGGCATAGTTAGCTCTTACCTATTTACAAAACCTTTTAAAAAAGAAGATGTAAAACTCTCTCTCTTAAACGCTAATACTAAAGGCTTTTCAATAGGGCTCACTTACAAGTTTTAGAAATACTAAGTTCAATAATTGTATGTAATTCAGAACAAAACTTTTAACAGATAATCTCTATATTTCATTTCGTGCAATTAGCGACGATTTAATCCTGAAACCTGAACTTTAAAAAATGCACGTTTCTAGTGCTACAATCCATTATATTTTCTTGTCCCATTTGGTATATACAATACAAATGAGAACGTTACTACCCTATGTTATACTCTTTAAAATACAGTAATTATCGATAAAATGCATATCCCTTTTGGCGCACTTCATATTTTAACCGTTAGTTGGTGTTTGCTTAATACTAACTAACACTATAGGTAACGATACATTTCAACATAGTGTGTTAAAAACTATGTGGTTATATTGCCAATTTTCAATTACAAAGAATGTAGCTTTAGTATTACTTTTAAGTAAAATTTTTTGATAAAAATGAGTAGAAAAATAGGGTTTATAGATGAGTCGGGAGATAAAAGTATTCACTTTGAAAAAAAAGGTGTAACAACCTTTTTTATAGTAACAGCAATAATTGTAAATGAAAGTAATGTTAATAAAGTTCGAAAAGGTTTTTTAGAAATTGCCCGAAAGTACACACAAGCACCAGAAATAAAATCAAATTCCAAAACTTTTAAAAATATTGATAAAAGAATAAAATTTTTAAA
This sequence comes from uncultured Maribacter sp., assembly GCF_947496775.1. Lineage (GTDB taxonomy): Bacteria > Bacteroidota > Bacteroidia > Flavobacteriales > Flavobacteriaceae > Maribacter_B. The sequence continues at coordinate 883,002 of NZ_CANMDU010000001.1, forward strand.
AGCAATTTCTAGTCTAGATTTTCGAATTTATAGTGTAATCGTAGATAAAAGAAAAGTTTTTGAAAATAGTGGTTTACAATTTAGAGATAGTTTTTACAAATATGTCAATGGATTACTAGATCACGAACTTTATGATTACTACCCTTATCTAAAACTTATTTCTGACAATCACGGAACAGATAAATTTATGAATGAATTTATAAATTACGTGGAAAAAAATCATAACCAAACAGAACTTTTCCGAGGTCCAGAATTTAAATTTAGTGATAGCGTAGATGAGCCATTAATTCAATTAGCTGATTTTATTGCAGGTAGTATAGCAAGATGTTATGAACCGAATAAAATAGAATTAAGGAGTCCAGAAGTACTTCAAATTTTAGACAAACATATTTTACATCTCAGAGAATGGCCAGAAAGCCCTCCTAAACTCATTAAAAATATTGAAGTTGGAGATGAAAAATATGATAAAGAAATGGTTAATTTTATTTTTTTTAAAATCGAAGAATTTATAAATGCCAACCAAGAGAGAGCTGAAATAGAAATTAAAAATCAAATTATTTGTTTAAACTATTTGATTTATAGGTTTAAAAAAAATCCATATGAGTATGTGTTTTCAGATGAAATTATTGATAGAATAAAAGTAAGGGATGTGCTTTTAACCAAAAGGCAATTTGGAAGAGATGTAATCAGTAATCTCAGAAGTAACAAAATATTAATTGTAAGTTCTCAAAGTGGTTATAAAATACCTTGTAGCAAAGCTGATATCATAAAGTTTTACAATAATTATACTTCTAAAATAATCCCAATGATTGAAACTTTAGGAAAAGCAGATATTGTTATTAAAAATGCTACTTCTGGTAAAATAAATTTACTTCTTGACGATGATTTTGAATTACTAAAAGATTTAATAAAAACTGTGTCGAGTAAATAAAATAAATATTTATATAGTCTTAACCTATAAAATTCCCCTACCCCATTTGGTATATAGATGCCCCATCTATGGTATCTATATACATGTTGGGACAAGATTAAAAAACCATTTTTACTGAATGCTTCACACTCTCTTTAAAACACAGTATTCATCGATGAAATACACTTTTTTGACTAAAATACTTCTTATTCTAACCGTTAGCTTATATTTTACCCGAAATAATAGAACTCTCTAACACACTGTAAACATTATCTATTTACCTACATTTCAACATTTTGTGTTAAAAACTTTGTGATTATTATCGACTTCAGATCGATTCTACCTGATTATTATTTTTACCTTTGTTTAAAATCATTCTAAATAGTGGAATTATGGAAAATAATGTAAAAATTAAGACGGTCAGGTTGCGTCCAGAAGTGATTGAAAAAATACAAAGGTTAGCAGACAAAGACAATAGGTCATTCTCTAATAAAGTAGATACGATACTAGACAAGTACGAAGAAGAAGTTTAAGGAATTAAAAAAGGACATACACCAATATGTCCTTTGATTTAATCGGTAGGATGGCTCGAGGTTCATCCATTTTGTTTAACCCTAATATAAATGCGAGATGGCAAGAGTTATTAGAATTAGACCCGTAAGGGTCACAGTTACCACAAGGGTAAGAGTTACGACAACCGTTAGACGGGTAAAGTAACTAAAAAAATCTAGGGGATAAAGTCGGTTTCATTTGCCGAAAAAACGGGTCTCATTAGCCCGACCTAATCGAGTTATAATAAACTCAACTCTAGATTTAATTTAAACCAAGCGACTCCCATCATTAGGGATTAGCTAGACTGAATTTTTAAAAGTGTGCCGTCTTCCATTCGGATAGGGCTTTTAAAGAAACGGTCGATAAGGGGGCTGCTCTCAAGGGTACGCCCTCTTATTCATTACAAATGTATAAATATTATGAATCGGATCCAAAATTTTATAAGTTAAATTTTTATAATTTATTGTTTAGTAAAGATTTATATATAAATATTAGGTAGTTAGTGGGACAAAATGTATATTTGATTATCTAAATAAAACACCATGCAATTCAAGTCATTACCACAATTATTAGATTACTTTAAAGAAGAAAGTACCTGTGTAGAATATTACGAAAATCTACGTTGGGGTAATGAGCCGCATTGTCCTCATTGTGGTTGTGAAAATCCATATAAAACCAATAGAGGTTACAAGTGTAGAGATAAAGAATGTCATAAGAAATTTACTGTAAAGGTTGGTACTATCTTTGAAAATTCAAAAATTCCTTTTCGTATTTGGTTTGCTGCAATATGGTTATGTACGGAGCATAAAAAAGGTATTAGTTCCGTACAACTTGCAATTGATTTAGGTATTACACAAAAAACAGCATGGTTTGTACTTCATAGAATTAGAGAAATGCTAAAAGAAAAAGCTCCTCAAATGTTAGGAAAGGAAAAAATGGTTGAAACTGATGCTACTTATATCGGTGGTAAAGAGAAAAACAAGCACCTTAAAAAAAGACGTTCTAAAGATGATTTATCGTTGACCAATGAAGGTAAGCCATACAAGGCAAAGAAAACCGTTATTGGTATCATTGAAAGAAACGGTAAGGTTGCTTTAAAGTATGTATCAGGAGAAACTACACAAAATATGTTAGAGTTTGTTAAAACTCATGTACCGCAAGATGCTACTATCTATTCAGATGAAGCACCTGCATACAAGCAGTTGAAGAAAACATATAAGCATGATAATGTAAAGCACGCATTAAACATTTATGTTGAAGGTCAAGTACACACAAATACAATAGAAAGTTTTTGGAGTGTGTTAAAACGTGGATTATATGGTGTATATCATCAAGTAAGCGATAAGCATATTAGTCGTTACCTAGATGAGTATGCAGCAAGGTTTAATAATCGTAACTTAACTTCTAATGAGCGTTTTAATTTGTTCTTGGAAGGGTCGGAAAGTGTGTTGAGATACGATACTCTTATTGGATAAAATCCATATTTATGGAAATATTCCTTATCTTTGTGATTTAAATGTTAAAAAAATAAAATTTATACTGTTCGACATGTCAATTGTAGGTAAAAAACAATATTTTCGACGAAGAATACGTTACCAACTAAAAAGAGCCAGACTTACGTCCAGCTCTTTTCTGAGGTGCCGACCAGATTCGAACTGGTGTGGAGATACTTGCAAGACACCCGCCTAACCGCTCGGCCACGGCACCCGGTAATATGAAAAAAGCCTTTCGAATAAGTCGAGAGGCTTTTATTTTTTATATAGGTTGTTCTTCCTGTTTTTCTACAGTTTGCTTTAATACAGTTACTACAAAATTTGAAAAATTACGATTTTGCATTTCTGCTAATCGATTAACCTGAGTATACAAGTCTTGGTTCATTCTAATTGTTTTTCGGTAATCTTTAGTTGCTCCCATATTATTCAATTATTATAGTTAGACATCTTGTACTACAAAATTATGTAATATTTTGTGTGATTTTGTCAGACAAAAGCAGAAGTTGTTAACAGTTAACTAACAATATGTTTTATTTCTTAACTTTACACTATGGAAAAGAAACAACCCATAAAAGAAAAAAAGGAACGTGCAAAGAAGTACGAAGAGAAATTAAAGATTAACACTACTCTAGATGATGTCTTAAAAGCATCAGTTCCAAAAAAGAAAAAGTAACATGATTACCCAATGTTAGTAGAATTGGATTAATACATGTTAACGCTCTTATACAAGTGATACTATACTTTGAATTAGGTAAGACGCCTACGCTCTGTATAACTGAATTAGCGGTTGTGTAATCGTAAAGTATAGGTTTGATTTAAAAAAAATAGCACATTTCCAGTGCGAAACATTACTTTATTTTCTTGTCCCATTTGGTATATAGATGCCCCATCTATTGTGTTCTTATTCGAATTTAAACGACTACAAACGTTTACAAACGAAAGTAAATATTTTGCAACCGAATAAACTTTAAGAGCCGTTCTATGTTTGCAACGTGGCAGCAATAAAGCACCATAGTATTAACTGTTTAACATTAAAATTTAAAACGTATGAACGCACTTAAAAACAAAGTACAGTTGATTGGACATTTAGGACAAGACCCAGAAATTGTAATCCTAGACAGCGGGAAAAAACTAGCAAAATTCTCTATCGCAACTACAGACCATTACAAAAATGCGAATGGCGAAAAAGTAGAAGACACCCAATGGCATTCTATTGTAGCATGGGGAAAAACAGCAGACATTGTAGAAAGCTATTTACAAAAAGGAAAACAAGTTGCTGTAGAAGGGAAACTTACGCACCGTAGTTATGACACCAAAGAAGGCGAAAAAAGATACATTACCGAGATTCGGTGCAATGAGTTATTAATGTTAGGGAAGTAATAATCATGATTGAAAAATTAATACTGATTTTCCAATAGTAATTTTAAACACAAACTGTTCTTCTATACTAGAAGAGCAGTTTTTTGTTTTGTAACCAATGCCGCAAACTGTAACTTTACCTCGTATGCTACAAGAAGAACAAAAACAACAATTACTTAGCCTTTTAAAAACCCATTTTGGTTACGATTCTTTTAGACCTAACCAGTTAGAGGTTATCTCCAATGTACTAAACAAAAAAGACGTAATGGCTATTATGCCTACTGGTGGTGGTAAATCGCTCTGCTATCAATTACCAGCTTTAGCATTAGAAGGTACAACGGTGGTTATTTCTCCACTTATTGCACTTATGAAAGATCAAGTAGATGTGTTACGTGCCAACGGTGTTTCAGTAGCTTATTACAATAGTTCCCAACCAACCGAAGAACAACAAGAAACTTTAAAAAACTTTAAAGAAGGAAAACTAAAACTCTTTTACGTAGCGCCAGAAAGTTTACCTTTTATTGAACCTTATTTTACCCAAGTAAGCATAGACCTTATTGCGGTAGATGAGGCGCATTGTATTTCCTCATGGGGTCACGATTTTAGACCTGCATATACCCAACTTGGGCGTTTAAAAACAGCCTACCCCAAAGTGCCTATTATTGCACTTACAGCAACTGCCGACCGTGCTACACAAGATGATATTCTAGACCAACTTTCTATTCCGCATGCAGAGCGCCATTTGGCGTCTTTTAACAGAGCCAATCTGTATTTAGAGGTTAGACCTGGGCAAAATAGAATGCAGCAAATACAGCAGTTCTTAGAAGGTAAAAGTACCGAAAGTGGTATTATCTATTGTTTAAGTAGAAAAAGTACCGAAAAAATTGCCGAACAGCTCTGCAATTTAGGTTTTAAAGCCAAAGCTTATCACGCAGGTATACAGGCCGATAAACGTTCTACAATTCAGGAAGACTTTATTAATGACCGCACTCCAATTATTGTAGCCACCATTGCTTTTGGCATGGGAATAGACAAAAGTAATGTACGTTGGGTTATTCACTACAACATGCCTAAAAACTTAGAAGGCTATTACCAAGAAATTGGTAGGGCTGGCCGTGATGGTATAGATTCTAACACCTTACTTTTTTATAGCTATTCTGATGTTTTGCAACTACGTAAATTTATAGATAACGGAGGTAATACTACCGTACAGTTGGCAAAATTAGAACGTATGCAACAATTTGCCGAAGCTTTAAGTTGTAGACGAATTGCACTATTAAATTACTTTGGAGAACACAATACCAAAGCTTGCGGGAATTGCGATATATGCAAACGCCCACCTGCCTATTTTGATGCTACCGTAATGGCACAGAAAATTTGCTCCGCTATTGTTCGTCTAAAAGAGCAAGAAGCTATGGGAACGGTTATAGATGTTTTACGAGGTTCCCAAAACGCTGCGGTATACGATAAAGGATATCAAAACATAAAAACTTACGGTGCTTTAAAAGATATTCCTTGGCAAGATTTGCAGCAATATATAGTACAATTACTAAATCAAGGAGTGCTGCAAATAAACTTTAAAGAACATTCTAAGTTAGAATTAACACCACTGGCAAAGTCTATTTTGTTTGAAAAACAAAAAGTGCAATTGGCTACCCTTATAGACCTTAAAGAAAGGGCTAAGGAAAAAGCAAAAGCTGTTAAAAAACAAAGTGCTTTATTTGAAAAATTACGTGCCCTTAGACAACAAATAGCAACCGAAGAAAACGTGCCTGCCTATGTAGTTTTTACCGATGCCAGTTTAAAAGATATGGAAGCAAAAAAACCTATGACCATAGAAGCTTTTGAAAAAGTTTCTGGTGTTGGTGCTGCCAAACTAAAGAAATATGCTAAGGTTTTTATGGATGAAATAGCAGCGCATAGAAGAACCGTAAAAACAAAAGTTCCTACACATGAGGTTTCGTATTCCATGTTTAAAGACGGAATTTCTATTAGCGATATTGCTGTAGAAAGAGGCATAAAAGAAGATACTATCTACGGACATTTACAAAAGATGCGTGAAAATGGTGAAACCATAGATTTTGACCAATTTATATCTTCCGAAGAAATACAAAAAATAGAAAAAGCCAAAGAAGCACTTACAGCAGAAGATGGACTAAAAGCTTATTTTACCTATTTTGAAGAAAAAATACCCTACTGGAAAATTAAAATGGGATTGTATTTGTTAGATAATTAAATAAGACACTACTTCTATGTAAAAACAGCATTATAGGTAGCTGTAGTTAAGTACCCCAATTCTACTAACTGCTTGTTATCTTTTAACTCTTTAAGATACCCATCTTTTAAAAAAGATACCGTATCGGAAACTTTTATTACGTTTTCATAATCATGATCCGTGATAATAATTCCCTTATCTATCTTCATTTTTTTAATATATGCAATAATGTAATCTACCATTAATGGGCTCACGCCATTAAAAGGTTCGTCTAGCAATAGATATTTTGCCTGGGAATGAATAACTAATAAGATTTCTATTATTCTTTTCTCCCCACCAGAAAGGTGCTTTACTTTTTTATTCCACAATGGTTTTACATAGAAATTTTCCAGAACAATATTTCTATTTTCCTTAGAAAGAAAAAGGGTAATCAAAGATTTTACTCTTACGTCATTGGGCAAAAAATTCTCTTGCGGTAAATAGTTTAAAAGGCCTCTACCATGAGAAACATTTTGGATAACTTTATCTCCTATTCTAACAAACTTAGAATCTGAATTTTCAATACCAAAAATAATTTTCAATAAAGTAGATTTCCCACAACCATTTCTACCTAAAAGTCCTTTTATTTCTCCAATTTCACAAGAAATAAAAATATCACTTAATAAAACTTTATTATCATAAGACTTGGTTATACTATCTACATGTAATTTTTTCATAATAGTAAGAGTATTAACATGTTAAAAACTCCTACTCCTAAAGTAGATAGCCACAATATTGTTTTACTAAAACCCAAATTATAGTAATAATAATATTCTTGTTTACTCTGAAAATCATAAACATAAAAATGCACTAATGGAGCAGCTACCAGATAGCTAATTGCAATATTTAATAAAGCCCCACCAAATAAAATTCCAATAGGAATTGAAATTAAAAGTGCTCCAAAAAATATTCTTTTTTGAAAGAGTAATATGTTTTTTAAAAATTTCAGAACAATATTTTACATCTAAAGAAGTACCGCCTGTAACTTCAATCCCTTAAAAATAGATTAAATAGGGAATGTTTAGACTTAAAAAAAAGCCAATTCTTTTGTAATACTCATTTAATCATACTTTTTTAAATAACATCATCTAATAGAAGATAAATAAATCCAAACAATAAAGAATATTTGTAACGGCACTCTAAACCAAAGATATACTAATCCAGGCCCATCATAGGTAGCTTTTTGATAGTTTATATTTTCTAGTGCTGCCTTTATATTAGAAGGAAGTATTGCTATAAAAAATAAAATTAAAAGCCATGCCACTACTACTCGGTATTCCGAAAAGTGTAAAGCAAAAGCGCCAAACACCTCTATAATTCCAGTTAAAATAATAACCTCTTTTTTAAAAGGAATAAAGTCGGGGACCATTAAAGCCATTCCGTCTGCGTACATAAAATGCCCTAATGCTGTAAAAAACAACATGGCAGACATTCCTATACGTGCGGAAAAAGCATAATCATAATTTCCTGTGTTTATTTTTATAAAAATAAAAGCAAGAATACTAACAACAATAAGAATTAAAAATGGTTTCATCTTTTTTTTTAGCAAAAGTAGAGGTAGCTAAAAGACCAAACAATGAACCTAGGTTAAGTAATTCTTTTTCGAATTCTACTCAAAGCTTGTGGTGTTACTCCAATATAAGAAGCTATATATTTAAGAGGAATTTCCTTTATTAAATTAGGCCTTTCTCTAAATAAATTAAGATATCTTTCCTCAGCAGATTGGGTTAATAAAGACGCTTCTCTTTTAGATTTGGCAAGAAACAAAGTTTCTGCCGTTACCCTACCAATACTATTTCCATCAACTGTTTCTTTATAAATATCCTGAAGATCAGCATAGGTTAAACGCCAAACTACGACAGCAGACATAGCATCTATCTGAAATATACTTGGTTCTCTGTTTAAAAAAGAAGCATAAGAGCTCACAAATTCATTCTCAAAAACAAACCCAACAGTTACATCATTCTCTATTTTAGGAATATAAATTCTAGCAGAACCCTCTATAATAAAACTAAGATAGCGCTCTACATTTCCTGCTTTTAAAATCGCATCGCCTTTTTTTATTTCGTATTTCTTTAATTTGGAAGAGAATATCTCCCAATCGGCATCCGAAAGCTTGCTAATAGTATCTAGAGATTTTCTTACTTCCTCCATATCTAAAAGATTTAAAAAAACACCTTTACCCTCTCCTATCAATCACAGTTACTGGCTTTCTTCCTAACATAGAACTTCTTAATTTTTGAATTTCTGCATTACTACAATATTCAATCTTTGGAGCAACTCTAAGTTTAGACCTAAAGTGGTCACGTATTTCGTTCTGTAATTCGTCGGATTGGTTATTAGAGGCTATTTTAATTCCAATTTCGTCGGTACCAATATCGTTATGATAAATTTCTATAACATGGCTTTCTACTTCTGTAAAATCGTTTAAAAGATTATCCATTGCTGGTGGATAAAGGGTAGTTCCCTTGTACTTTACCATTTGTTTTTTTCTTCCCACCAAAGGCCCTATTCTAACCGTATTTCTACCACAAGCACAAGGATTATCATGTGCCACTACAATATCGCCAGTTTTAAAACGTAAAAGCGGCATTGCCTCTACACCAAGAGTTGTAATCGTTAATTCTCCTTCTGTTCCTGCCGGTACAGGTTGGTTATTATCATCTAAGACTTCCACAATAATTAATTCTGGATGTTGGTGTCCGCCTTGCATTTCGGAACATTCCGTAAAAGCAGTACTCATTTCTGTAGAAGCGTAGGTAGAAAACAAATCTATATCCCACTTTTCTTTAATTTTATTTCCTAAGATATTCAAAGAAAAATCTTGGTTGCGTAACGACTCTCCAATACAAACCGCACCTTTTATACCCGAATTTTTATAATCTATACCGTGCTCCTCTGCATAGCTTACCAATTTTAATAAAAAAGAAGGTACTACTATTAAATACGAAGGTTTAAATTTTACAATAGTATCCCATTGCAATTCTGGAATGCCGGCGCCTACTCTTATAATTCCGGCTCCCAATTTTCTGGCACCTAAGAAATATGCCAAACCAGCAATAAAACGCCTATCCATAGTCGTAGTAAGTTGTAAAACATCTTCCTTTGTAATACCAGCGCAAGCAAAAGAGATAGATTCGTTATAGGCCAAACGCTCCAAATCGGCATCAGTTAAAGCTACGGTAACTGGGTCTCCTAAGGTGCCCGATGTGGTTACATAATCTACAATATTGGTCTTAGAAACACATAGAAAATCGGCATTATGCTTTTGTAACTCTTCCTTCGTAGTTGGTTTTATTTTTACCAAATCTTCCAAAGTCTGAATATCCTTTACAACAATTTTATGACTCTTGAACAAACGTCTGTAATACGGAGATTTTTCCTGTAGATAGGATATTAATTCTCTCAGTTTTTCTTCTTGAAAAGCTTTTATCGTTTGCTTGTCTGCTTTTTCTATCTCAGGAATCATACGTCTATTTTCCGTTTTATTTTGCGAATATAAAGGTCTATATTTTCTTGGTCTACAAGTGTTGTAATTTCTTTAGTTTTAGCCACATTAAATTCCGCTAAAGCAGCTCTATAATACCCTTGCTCATATAAGTATTTACCACTAATATAATATCCTTCCCAATGATTCGGATTTTTCTTTTGCAACTCTTTAAACAACTGCAAGTCTACTTTTTTTTCTTGACGTATGGTTTTTTCAATGGTACTCTTTAGAACTCTATAACTCTCATAATTAGCAAATGTTTTAGTGAATTGAAAAGAGTCCTTTGCTATGGTTAAAGTATCATCCGCCAACTGTCTCGGATTTATTTTTTCCGCTTTTTCTTTAAAAATAGTATTTAAATCATACGCTACAAACTCTCCCAATTGATACGGGTTAGAAGAAACCCAAACCAATAATTCTTCTGGCTTAAAAACAATACCGTGATGGGCTAATAACTGATTTAAAGCCTTCTCATTCCCATAACCAATTTCTTTATCATCTAAACCTTCTTTATTTCTAAGAATACCTACCGCTACTTCTGGGGTTACCTTTGGGTTTTCTTGCAGCAACTCTTGCATGCGCTCATAACGATATTGAGAGTGACTCTCTAGAATGTGTTTTTGATTTTTTTCATCATCAACGTACGCTACGCTTTGAAAATGATTAGAACACACCAAAGTATTCTGATTCTCCACTTTATAAACTCCAAAGTTCTTGGGAGAAACTTCTATTAATACAACCTCTTTATCTTTTGCACTACCCACAAAAATAGATTCGGAAACAAAAACCTCTTTACTTTTTGCAATTGCAATAGCTTCTTCGATAGTACTAGCATACTGCAAAATTTCTCTGGTAACTAGAGATATGGGTGTTTTCGCAACCAAAGGAAATTTAGATTTTCCGGCATTAATAGTGACGGTTAATCCTTGATTATTCATTCCAGAAACTACTCCTAGCATTCCGCCCCAAGTAACCGACATAAATGGGTGGCCTTTCTCTGGCTCTATAAATGCTATTATCTTATCTTCTGCAAAAGTATCGCCAGCATAGAAATCTAAATTACGCCCAATGATAAGTTTTCCGTCCTCTGTTTTATCTCCCCAAGCAGCAAAAGAGGAGCAACCAACCAGGGCTAAATCTTGTAATGCATGGCCAATATCATGCGCGCCATGTAAATATAATATTCTAGGATACGGTTCTGCTATATGTTGGTATTTTGGAGAGGCATAATAGGATAGTCCGTAAATTTCTGCTTTAAAATCTTCATTGATATTCAGGTACATTTTACGGTTAAACCAAGCTAAAAATTTACGTAGTAAATACTGCTTGGTTTTAGAAGGCACCAACTCATCTACCTTAGATAACAGTGCATTTTCTTGCTTATGAAAAAGTTCTTGCGTTAAAGCTCCTGTTGCTAAACCTAGTTGCATAGGATTGCCTTTTACATACAACTCCCATGAACCCTGTTTGTTCTTATTTAAAAAACCATTAGTAACTGCGTAACTAGAATCAGATACTTTTATACGTTCTGGTTTTTCTAGAGAATACGCACTTATATCTGGCACATTATTTAACGACTTAGAAATGCCACAAGAAGTAATTCCTATGCCAATAAAAAGAACGCAAATTAACCTTATACAATGCCTACTATAGCGTCTCATTAGATACAATTTCTTCGGCCGTTGGTTCAACAATTTTATTTAATAAATATTCTCTACCAAGAATTTCCGAACAGGTTACAATACCACTAATTGTTACTCCTAAAATTCCGTGCATGTTTAGACTTTGTCCTGTAAATAGTAAATTTTTAATTTTTGTTCTTGGCGATAAAACAGATTTTAAAGGGTTATTTACATCTTTTACGTACCCGTACATAGAACCCTCATTACAAGCTATATAATCTCTATACGAAAGTGGCGTTGATGTATAAATAGTTTGTATACACTCTCTTATAGTTGGAAATTTTTTCTCTAATTCCTTAATAAATTGCTCTGCCTTTATCTTTTTAAAGTCTTCATAAGTTTCGCCTCTATCATTCTTTTGAGCAACCGTATTAAAGGTTTTGTCCCACTGCCTTACTTCATCGTACTGCATATAGGTAATAGCGGTTAATTGGTCCGCCCATTCTCCTAAACCTTTTTTAACTCCCATGGATACCATATACCCTAGCGGCCAATTTTCTTGTGTATAGTTATGGCAATTCCAAACTGCATCTGGAGTTTTGTAATGGTAATAATTTTTGTTTAAATATTTTACTGTTTCTGGTTTTAGAACCAAGTGAATACTAAAGGCCGAAATTGTACTCTCAATACCTTTAATCCTATTGCTATAGGCTTTTCTAAAATTGGTTTCCCCAACCAATTTCAATGTTAATTTAGGCTCTATATTCGATATAAAAAGGTCTCCTCTTACAACTTTACCTTCTTTGGTATGGGCCGCTACAATCTTCTTATCCTTATACTCTAATTGTGTAACTTCTTGATGCTTATAAGCCTCTCCTCCGTTTTCTATTAATCTTCTAATTAACAATTTTGTTATCTGGCTCCCACCATTAACACAACGATACGAACTTTCTATATAAGAGTTTACGGAAAGAGCATGCACGTAAAAAGGAGTTTTATTAGGCTCCCCGGCATATAATAAATTAGACCCAGCTAAGACCGCCTGTAACTTTTCGTTTGTCGTAAAAGAGTTTATATGCTCTCTTGCCGGGAGAGAAAACAACTCTGTATCATCATAATAAGGTTTTCCTAACTTTAGATTATACAACGGAAACTTATCGCAAGTTTCTCTTAAATTTTTACAATATGCTTTTATACCCGCTTCTTCTTCTGGGAATTGATTAATAAGTGACTTCTGAAAATGCTCGTAACCTTGCGCATGATTATATTCCGTTTGGTCTTCATCAAATGTAATACTATCAAAGGCATCCTCGTCCATTTTCTTAAGATTCAACCCATCGAAAATGCCCAAATACTTAAAATAGCGATATAAATTTTGCCCTTTAGAAAGCCCGCCTATATAGTGCACTCCCGTATCAAAAATGGTTTTTTCACGAACAAAAGTCTGTAAATTACCTCCATATTGATTATTCTTTTCTAAAACACAAACACTCTTCCCCTCTTTTGCAAGGATTATAGCAGAAACAAGGCCACCCATACCACTCCCAACAATTACAACATCGTACTGCTTATTCATATTTCAATTACCCTTTTTAAAAATAAAGCTTGCGGTATCTCTTTATCTATTTTAAATCCTTGAGTTTCTATATCTTTCAACATAGTATTTTTACTTTCTTTTAACAGGATTAAGGTAGTAATTTCAGACTTTAAAATAGATATCCATTCTTCAGAATTTATAATGTCCAAGTTAACAATACCAACGTTAGCATCCTTCTTTACAGTTTCTAACACCGACTCGGCGAAACTAATTTTACCATAGTTGTGCGTAATATATGTATTTGCTACAATTTCTCTAGCTTCCGCATCCTTAATAAATGTATGAATTTTTCTATCTGGACCATCTAATTTTAGCAACAAATCTAATGAACCATAATCCTGAGACATATGCCAAATACTCGCTTTAGAATCCACATAATCTAAAACCTCCTTATACAGCAAGGCATTCGATTTTAAATCACTTTTAACTGCCTTATAAAAGGCATTTCCTTTGTATCTATATTCTAACAAAACTATAGAATGAAAATAAAAAGCGTCTTCTATACTCTTCCTTGTTTTCTTAAATTCATCCTTAAAATACTGACTAATTTTTTTTGTTTTTTCCCTAGTTGTAGCGCCAAACTCAGAACTATTAATCCGTAATTTATTTAATATCTTAACTGTTATACTACCGTCTCGGATTATAAAACTACCCTTTGGATTTACTTCCGAATTACCATGAATAAGAATAGGAAGAATATCTAAATTTAATTTTTCTGCTAAATGAAAAGCCCCTTTATGGAATCTTTTTATTTTATTAGTTTTAGAACGTGTACCTTCTGGAAAGGCAATAAGAGAATACCCTTGGGCTACTTTTTTACGTAAATGCTCCTCTCCGTTTTCTATACCCTTAGAAACCGGATAAAAACCTGCCGCTTGTACTGCTTTACCAAAAACAGGAGAATTGTATACCCAATCATTTACCAAAAAAACAATTTTCGGATGTAACATTCCTATAGCCAAAATATCTAAGAAAGAGGTATGGTTAGCAATAATCATAACCGGTTTCTTAAATGTATTTTTATCTAGATTGATGATTTTTTTAGATACAAACCAATTGCTATACAAAACAGACCCCATAAGTTTAGAGATAATCCTATGAAACCAATTCATTTTTGTTTTCTTTGGTAACGGAATTATTTGAATGACAATTCCTAGAAAAGAAAGAAACAACCCTCCCAAACCAAAATAAGTAAAGGACAAAAAAGAATGTATAAACAAACGTATAGAAACAGGCCTTTTTGTTTTATTCCCAATAAATAATTTAAAAAGTAAAGGTTGTACGGTAAAAGCAATAAGTACCGCCGACAATATACCGACCAAAGAAACTAAAGAAATAGTATATAAAGCCGGATGTTTAGCAAAAATAAGAACTCCTACTCCTAAAATAGTAGTTATTACAGATAATAATATAGAAGTTTTATGCGTAGACATAACTCTTTCTCCCGTTCTATTTTCTGCTAATAAACCATTCGTTATAAAAATGCTATAATCTACTCCTAAACCAAAAATAAATGTAGAAATAATAATATTAAATATATTAAACTCTATATGTAACAACCCCATAATACCGATGGTTAAAAACCAGGTTAAAAAAATAGGTATACCTGTCACTAATGTAATAGAAAAGCTCTTATAAAAAAGTAGTAGTAGCACTAAAACCACAAGAACGGAATACCCTATTAAACGATTAAAATCATTTTTAAGATTTCCTAAAAAAGCTTCATTCATTCCCTGACGATCAATTAGAATAATCTGGTCATTGTTTAATTTTCTTTTAATTACCTCGGTATCTTCAGATGTCTCTACTTTTATTAAAGACGTTACAGCAGTAAAATCTTCTTTAGTTCCTATAAAATCTGAAATAGACAAAACATCGATGGCATTATAATCTTCAAGAGAAAGAGATTTAAAGTCTTTACCTAACAATTTATAAAAAGAATTAAAAGTCTTAGGTTTAAAACCTAAAGATTCTCCAGCCACAATTAAATCGTTCTTGGTTTGCAAAATTTTATTTGTATTCCAAAATTCTTTCCAACGTTGAATCTTCTCGTTTTGTTTCTTCTGAGATGCTACCAATGCACCTATAGAGCTAAAATTTTTAAGATTCCCTTTTAACTTACTTTCTTTTAATATCTTATATATATTATCATTGGTTTGTAAAGCCGTTTCTAAGTCATTCCCATATGCCGCGGCATAGATTGACTTAGACCCTAAATCTGTAAGCTTTTCTAAATTATTACGAGCATTTAAAAGTGCCTTTGGTTCGTAATTCATTTTAGCAATATCGGTATTGAATACTACTTTATTATAGGTAAAAATGCTTATCATTAAGGCCAAAATAATCCCTGAAAGCACTATTTTGTTTTTGTGAATCTTGTAGGACGCTATACGATCTAAAATATTGCTTTTATTCGTCCCGCTTTCTTTAGAGCTATATATTTGCGGAATTAACAACAAGGCAAAAATGGATGCCCCTAACACGCTAATAGCCGCAAAAATACCAAGATCTTGTAGTGCCTGCGATTTTATAAACAACAAACATAAAAATGCACTTGCTGTTGTAAGACTACTCATTAAAATAGAAGGCGCAACATCTACATAAAGACTTTTTATACTCTTATTATTCCGAATATGAGTAAGTATATGCAACGAATAATCTAAGGTTACACCTAAAAGTACAGAACCAATTCCTAGTGAAATTGCTGAAATTTTACCTCTTAACAGATATAGAATGGCAACAGATACTAATCCTCCAAAAAGAGTTGGTAAAAATAGAACAATAGGAACTGTAAGCTTGCGATAAAAAAACACAAGAATAACTAACAACAATGTTAATGCTATCCCTACCGTAAATTGAATATCGCTTTTTATCTGATTAGCATTTGCCACAGCTACTAAAGCTGCGCCAAAATACTCACTACGTACTTTACCTTTATATTGGGTATTTAACTGTTCTTGAATTTGGTATAAAGCAGTTGAAAAACTAGTATTTTTATCCGTTTCGCTAGATGGGTATTTAGGAGTGATAAAAAGAAGGATATGCTGTTCATCTTTGCTGAGTAAAAATCCGTCTTTTAAGGTAAAGTCCTCTCCAACACCTAAGCTTTGTAATTTTTTCATTGCTATAAAAGAAAGCCCCAAAGGGTCTTTTAAAATAGTTTTCTTAGCAATTATCCCAGTAGGAGAAATAAGTGTATTATAATTCTGTTTTGTTATACTCACTAGACTATCTCTAGTAGTTTTTTGTTCTAAAAGTGTATAGTCTAATTCATCTAAAAACAAAGGCAAATTTTCATAAACAAAATCTATGGTATTAAAGACTGCATCATCTGAAATTTTTCCTTGAACATTTTCTATATAACTAGACTCCCTATCTAAACTATCCAAAAACGAATTCGCATATGCCGTAATATCTGAAACTTTACTATTAGGCTCTCTTTGTATGTTTACAATAATTTTATCTGTAAACTTTACCGTCTGTAATACTTTTTGATAATCGGTGTTTTCTGTATGTACAGGAATAAGCTTGGTTATATCTTCTTCGAATGTAATTTTACTTGTTAAAGCTCCAAAACCTATCACCAAAAGAAAAAGTATTGATATACTAGTAATTTTATGTTTTACTATTTGCCGATATATTTTATACAAAAAATCACCCATTTTGCCCTACCACCTTTCTTTTATCAAAAACAGTTAAAAACAAATACGCCAAAAGCCCTAATGTAATAGCCGAAATAGTAGCAAGCGTTACACTACCAACAATATAGGTCTTTACATGTTTTAAGACTTCAAAATTTGTTGTCATATCTTCTAAAGTATAAGAGTGCTTTTCCCCTAGTAAAAATTGGCCTATTTTGGAACTTGCATACAAAACAAAAGGAATAAATGGAGGCAAACTTACATTAGAAAATGCAAAAGCTATTACTTTATTCAGTCTAAAAAAAACGGCTAATGAGATTACTAAAACAGTGTGCAAACCCCATAAAGGAGAAAGCCCTATAAAAATGCCTAAAGCAATAGAAAATGCCTTTTTTCTTGGAGAATCATCACTCTGTAAAACATCTTCTTTAAAAAATTGTTTAAATCCTTTTTTTTTAAACCGTCTATATAAATCTCTAGGTTTAATGTACAAAAGAGCAATAAGTACCAGCCAAGTGTTTAAAATACTTATTCTAGTAAAATCTTTAAAAGGTCTAAAATGGGACACTCTTTCTTCTTCATTATACGTAACCTGCACTGGTAAATTTTTTACCAAAGTTCCTCTCCATGCGGCTCTAACAATAATTTCAATTTCGAATTCAAATTTAGGGGTGTAAAATTTTAATTCTTTTAATTCTAAAATAGGATACAATCTAAAACCGCTTTGCGTATCAGTCAATCGAATTCCCGTCTCAAACCAAAACCAAAAATTAGAAAATTTATTCCCGAAACTACTCTTTTTGGGAACATCTGTTTGTCCCATATTACGAGCACCAATATAAAGCACATTTTTTGTGGTTTCTTTTTTCAACGCATTTACAAAAACAGGAATATCTTCTGGAAAATGTTGCCCATCAGAGTCTATTGTTATTGCATAAGAAAAACCTAACTCTATAGCTTTTTTAAACCCAATCTTAAGTGCATTTCCTTTACCCTTATTTTCTTGTAACTGAATACGTGTTAGATACGTAAATTCGGATAAAATTTTTGCTGTATCATCCGTAGAGCCATCATTGATTATGATAATATTTTCTGTATAACCAAGGACTCCCGAAATAACCTTCTTTAACGTCTTTTGATTATTATAAGTGGGAATAACTACACAACATTTTAGTTGCTCTATAGTTTCTTGAATAGATGGCGTATTTGCTGGCAAAAATAAAAAGTGTTGTGCAGCCTTTTTACAAAGACTTTAGTTTTTCACAAAGATAACAATTGAAGGTACTAAAACAACTTCTTTTCCGCAGCATCAAAAATAGAAGATTGCAACACATAGTCTTTTACAAATTTCTGTACTGCTTTATCCTTGGTGGAGTTAAAATTATTCATTAAAAACTGCTTATCTTCCTCTATATTTTTTTTGTATTTTAAAATTTTTGGGGAATGCTCTTGTACACTTAAACGTATGCATCTTATCTCTATATTCTTTGGCGCTTTCTCCACGGAATATTCTAAATATTCTACACCTTCTTTAAAAAAGCCTTTCTTTAGCTTTATTCCCTTGCTATGCTTTGCCCTTAAAGTAGCTGCTGCCCCCTTATAAGCTATTAATATTGGCTCACTTTCTTTGGTAATACTTTCTAGAGCAAGGCACAATTTTTCAGTTGTTTCTTTGGCATCATTTGCTGCTATATAATCCTTTCTAATCTCAGGCAAATTAGCACCTAAAAAACTAATTATCAATATTATAAAACCAAAAAAAGATTTCATATTAATCTACAATTTTAAAAGTTGCACTCAATTTCAATGCTAAAGTATCTTCAAAAGAAGTAGTGTTTTTTACTTTAACGATACCTTCTTCATGCTTAAGAACTAAAGTAAGTTGTAGAGTATCATTCTTTTCTGGGTTAATAATTGCCATGAATTTAATATTAGAAGACACCGATAAGAATAACTGTTTTTCAGTAGCTTTCTCTGTTAGTTCCTTTATTATCTGAATCATACAAACTCCAGGCATTACAGGGTTATTCGGAAAATGACCTTTAAAAACATCATGTTCTTTATATATTTTTATTGTCGCATTGATAGTGTTATCGTCTGTAACAAAATCTTCAATAGTATATAATCCTTCTATCAGCATATTTAAATCTTGAATTTATAAGCAATTCCTACTTGAAAAACGTTATTTAAGCTTGGGTTATCTTCCTGGTAATCATCAAAAAAATCATCAAAAAGGTCAATATTTATTAGCCCTTGCTTATAACGTGCTTCTACAATTAACCCAAAAGGAAACTCATATCCTACTCCAAAAAACAAAGATAAATCTATCGGAGTAACGTCAGAATCATTAGTATCATTAACCAAATTAATAAAATTATTATCAAAATCTATATCTACACTAGGCCCTACAATAAAGTGCAACCCTTGCTTAGGTATTACAAAAAACTTACTCACTGCGGCTATAGATATATAATTTACATTTAGATCATCTCCGTTAAAAGTAGATTTTCCTCCTTGATTAGAAAAAGCAATTTCTGGTTGTAATGCATAAAAATCTGTAAACCGAATATCGGCAAAAACAGCTCCATTAAGACCTAATTTATCTTCTAAATTTGTGTTAGATATATTAGAACTATTTATTCCTAAACGGATACCAGGGCTTACCTTTGATTGCGAGAAACCTATAACGGAAAAAGCAAAAAACAAGATTATTAAAATTCCTTTTTTCATATTAAATTCCTTTTAACTTAATGTTCAATTTAATGTTTTTGTGTTCTATTAAAATTCCTTGTGCAATATTATTCTTTATTTCCGAAAAATGATACACTACCTTTTCTTTTCCTTTGTTTTCTCTTACAATTTTGACTAGTTCTTTATTTTCATAAAAATAGAAATACGCCTTATTAGCCATCTTGGTTTCTTTTACTTCTAGATTTTTCTTTGTGTAGTCTTTTATACTTACATTATACTCTTTTAACAATGCCGAAAAATCAGTTTGCAGCATATTTAGAATAATTTTCTTGTTCATATCCTGCAAAACATAGTTTACTTTAAAGTCGTTTTCATAAAAAGAAAAATCGAAAATCTTATTCCCCATTTCTGTAGTAAACACTAATCTATGCTCTTTACTTCCGATTTTTTTGACAATAATAATTCCAGAAAATTTTCTTTTATAAAACTTTAAATCTGCCTTATACACATAATCTTTAGTGGTATTAGAAAAATAGGGATTATAAACCTGTTGTTTAAGGTTTTCTTCTTCTACAAGACCAATTATATCTGGGTAACTTGCACAGGAAGCGAAGAGCAAAACACAAATACTAGTGAGCAAATACCGCATCTGGAATTGCTTTGTTTAACTCTCGATTAGAAAAAACTATTTGCGTATAATCGTTCGACGGTTCTATCATTTTTACTTCCATAACGTCCCCCATACTATTAAAAGTAATATGAAATGCTTTTATAAATTCGGACAGTTTTGGGTCCTTTGGCGCAAAATGCACCTCATTATCTTTTCCCTTTTTAAAATAGGTTATAGCAAAATGCTCTGTGGTGAACATATCTCCTTTAATACTAGACGCAATAAGGGTATTTAATTCTTTAAATAATTTATTAGAGCCAATATCCACATTACTCTTATCTCCTTCATTATTAATATACAATGTTTCTCCTTTAAATAAAACAGAATAAGCAAAAGGCTTTACATATTCCCACTTTACCGTATTTGGTGATTTAAAAGCTAGTTTTCCTTTAGATTCTATATCATTAGACAAAAAATCTAAATGTTTGTATTGTGTAAAATCACTAGAGATAGACTGTGTTTCATCTGCCCTGGCTTTAACTTTATTTTTTAATATTTCTGCTTCCTGGGCGCTCATTTTTGTTTGAGCATTTATCCCTCCAAAGGCAATAAAAAAAAGAAGACATACTATCTTATTCATAGGCCGAAATATCTAACAATTCATTTACTGTAACGGATTGCATTTCTTGTTGCCGTAAAAATAACAATAACTGTTCCAAAACTGCCATGGTTTTTACACTAGTATCATGTAAAAGTATAATATCGCCTTTTTTAAGATTTTTTACAGTTCTATTCAGTATCCTTTTAGGAGACCTCTTTGTTGTGTCTAAAGAACGAACGCTCCATCCTATTGATATAAAGCCTGTTCTTTGTAACACTCTCTTAATTCGTGGATTGGTAACTCCAAAAGCTGGTCTATATAAACGTAAATCTAAACCAAAACTTTTTTTCACAATCGTATTAGTCCTCTCTAATTCTTGCTTTACATTCTCTGTACTTAAAAAGCCAAAGTTGCGCGTGTGCGAATAGGTATGATTGCCTATAGTATGCCCCCCTTTTAATATTTGAGAAACAATAGACGGATACTTTTCTATTTCTTTCCCAATACAAAAAAAAGTTGCTTTAGCATTATATTTTTCTAAAAGGTCTAGCGCCTTTGGTGTAAATTCTGGATGCGGGCCATCATCAAAAGTAATCGCAATTTTATTTTCTGTACTATTTTGATTTTTATGATAGGATTTAAAATGGTAATTCCATTGAATAAAAAAAGAACCAAAAACCGTTAAAGCAAACCACATAAAACCAAAGACGGCAAATAAAAAAACAGGAATCGAAAGCCAATAATTTGCCAAAAACAAAAGACAAAAAAGTGTGATAAAAATTCTATTTACAACCCCAAATTTTAGCATTGTTTAAGTATAGTGAAGCTGTGGTTTTCTCCTCTATACTGATTATATAATAAAACGGTTTTAATAGAATTAATCTGTTTTTGGTTAAGCCTAGTCTCTGCCGGAACAGTCTGCGTTTTAAGAATTTTTGCTCCTAACCAAAACCCAAAGGAAGAAACTGTATTATGCTCTCCACTTAAATGTTTGTAATACACTTGTTGTTTTTCAGAAAAAGCACCTTCCACAAGTAGATTATAATATTGGTCATAATCTACATCTCCATTATTTCCTAAAACAATAAGATCTATTGTAGATACATTTAACCCATGCTCCATTAAAAATGAATTTAAGGTAGTTTGCAAGTTTTCTTTAGACAGGGTATTAAAAGTTTGTACGGCCACAACTTCTGCATAAGTAGATTCTTGTTTTTCTGAGGATAATACAAAAAAACTTGCCCCTTCACTACATACAGCACCGGAAGTGTTAGATTTTAAAACGGAAAACGTTTCTGTGTTTTCTTCCTTAATATGACCCACTAACCCATGAACCTTTGTAGTATGCGCGCCAATTTCATCGACACCACCAATAAGAATGTTCTTTTCCTCTTCATTAATTAGTTGCAATTGAGCATCTAACAAAGCAGATTCAAAGGAAACACTAGAATGTACATAAGTAAAATTATATCCTTTACATTGGATTCCTAGTGCAATTTGCCCCCCAACGGTATTATGAGTAGACTGTATAAAAGATGTTGGCGTTAAAAATTGTTCGTTATCATCTATTAACTTACTTAAAAACTTTTCAGAATCTACAACGCAACCCATTCCTGTTCCTGTAATAATTGCATCTACAGATTCTAACTCCGCTTCTTGCATCGCAAGATTAGAAGCTACTACTCCCATTTTTACACCTTTTGCCATTCTACGAGCAGCGGAACCAGGTATAAAATCTTTGTAAACAGGGTTTACTGCTGGAATAACCGTATCATTATAGGTCGTTACTTCTTCTAAAAACTCTGAATTATCAAAAGTCTTCTGAGAGGAAATAGTTCCACTTCCATTTATATAGACTTTTTTCATCCTTTGGAAAATATTACTGTAGAACAATTACCACCGAACCCAAGAGAGTTAGACAATATTGTGTTTAATTCTTTTTTCTTTAACTCTGTTTGAGGAATTATAGCAAACTCCTTCATAGGAGTTTTAAAATTTAGGTTTGGGAATATTATATTTCTCTGTAAGGCTAAAATGGAATATACCGCCTCAATGCCACCTGCCGCAGCTAAGGTATGTCCTGTATATGGCTTTGTAGAACTAAAATCTGGCACATTCTCTTTAAAAACGCGAAGTATCGCCCTTCCTTCAGACAAATCATTATTTCCGGTTGCCGTTCCATGAGCATTTATATAATCTATATCTTCTGCCTGTAAATTTGCAACCTTTAATGCTTTTTCCATTGCTAATGTTGCTCCATCTCCATTTTCCGAAGATGCAGTTTGGTGATATGCATCATTTGCATTTCCATATCCCTTAACATAAGCCAATACCTTTTTATTTTCTTTAGCTACTAATGCATCAGATTCTAAAACCAAAAAAGCTGCTGCTTCTCCCAAGTTTAGTCCTTTTCTATTTTCATCAAAAGGAGTATTGTATGTATCTGATAGTATCATTAAGGTTTTAAAACCATTAATGGTAAATTTAGATAGACAATCTGCTCCACCTACCACTACGCGATCTAGTTTTCCTGCCTTTATTAGTCTAGCGCCATACATAATAGCATTTGCAGCGGAAGAACAAGCTGTACTAATAGTAGTTACCAAACTCTCTTTTATACCCAATTCTTCCGCTATTTTCTGAGTAGAATCGCCGGCATGATGTCCTTCTATATATTTCCTATTAGTGTTACTTTCAATATAATCATAATAGAACTTTTCCGTCATATCCATTCCACCTACACTAGTAGCTGAAATTAAGCCCGTTTTATATTCCGAAATATCTAGAATACCTGCTTCTTTAACAGCTTCTTTAGCTGCTACTAATCCTAAAAGGGCGGTCCTAGAATAGTTATTATCGGATGATAATCCCAATAATTTTTCTAACTCCTTGTTGGTAAAACTAATCTCACCAACCATAATATCATCTTTATGAATCGTATCTATTTTGGAGATTCTAGAGATCCCTTTGTTGCTAGAAATTAAAGAATTATAATTTTCTTCTACATTGTTTCCAATCGCAGAAATAATTCCCATTCCAGTTATTGCAACTCCTTTACCCATAGATTATAAAAACAAAAAAATTATTTAGGACTGTTTTCTGAAATATATGTAGCCATAGTATCTATAGATTCAAAAATCTTTTTCCCCTCTTTAGGGTCAGATAATTTAATACCATAATCCTTGTCTAACATTACTATAAGCTCGAGAGCATCAATAGAATCTAAACCTAAACCTTCTCCAAACAAAGGATCATTATCTGCAATTTCATCTACTGATACATCTTCCAAGTTTAGTTGCTCAATAATTTTATTTTTTAACTCTTCTTTTAATGCTTCCATAATAATGTTTAAAATATACTTTTTACTTCTTTAATTGTATGAGGAGCTAATCCTTGCTCTTTGCTTATGAGATATAGAAAAGCAGTATAATCTTCTTTGTCTATATTTACCCATCCACATAATACTTTCTCTGCTTTATTTTCCTGTATTAATCCAGTGCTATATGCGTGCAAATATTCTGGATTAAAGTTTTCAAAGATAAAGAAACTATTTTCAGAATACAGTTTATGCTTAATACTAATTTCACCTAAGCATATATTAGGTAAGGTATAAACAAACACAGCAGGGCTTGGATAAAAGTTATCGTCATCTTCTATAGACTTCTGGTATTTTCTGTCTGTATCTAAACTAGATGCATTGTTAGAAAAAACAAGGGCAATGTCTTCCTCTTTTTCCTGATCTACATTTTCATGTTTCAACAAAACATCTGCCCCCAAAAATGCTAACTTACTTAAATTATCCATTTTAAAAAATTTGGAATAATTTGTGTCTAAACTCTTATAGGCTGATTTTATAAAACCTGAGAAAGAAGCTTCTTTTTCTCCTTTATAAACCTCTGTTCCGTTTAATAAAACAGAATTGTTTTTTATATGGCAATAACTATTTATGAAAGTTTCAGATTTCAATTATATTACTTTTTTTTACAAACTAGTATAGTGTGGTATTCCCCTATAGCAATGTCTTCTTTGATGTATAGACCTGCCTTTTCTGCCAATCTTATTAAAACTTCCGCTTTGTACATTTTACTATTACCATTTGCTAAAACAGTAAAATATAACGAAGTTGCTTCTAAAATAAATTTAGCATTATCAAATCTTTGCCTATCTGTAAATGTTTCCATAATGAGCAATTCCGTATTCTCATCCATTCCTTCAACACAAGCGGATAATATTTTAACAATTTCATCCTCAGAAAAACAATCTAAAAATTGACTCATCCATATAGCATCTGCCTCTTTTCCTATTTCAGGATTATCAGAAAGCCAATCTATCTCTTGACCAGAGATTCTATGATCTAAATTATTCTTTTTTGCATTGCTTAACGCAACATTAAGTTGCCCCGGCAAATCATATATTTTTACATTAACATCTTCATTAAAGTTACAGCAAAGCAACGCACATTTCCCTGTATTTCCTCCAATATCGTAGATTTGCTTTGGGTTATTTCTAAAAAGAACTTTCAAAGCTTCTTCAAAAGCACCATCGGAATAATGATGATCAAAATCGAACCATGATTTTTTTATTTCTTCAGGAAGTTGAGATAACCCTTCGTAAATAGTATCCCATTTCCCTAATTCTTTCAATCCGGAAGGTTTTCCAGTTTTTATAGAATCATTTAAATGATATAACCCTTTAAAACAAACATCATTAGTGAAATTCATATTCACCTTTGCTGTCTCATTAAATGCCAAGAAATAGCCGATTTTAGTTAACTCATATTTTTTCTCTTCATTTACATAAACAATATCCGAGCTTTCCGCCATTTCTAACAAAACACCTAAACCGTATTCACTAACCTCTAAGTCCTTCGATATTTCTTTAATAGTAGTGCCTCCTACTTTATTTTTGTTAAAAATGTAATCTAGAACTCCCAATTTTTGAAGAGATACAGATGTCTGAAATACAAATGGTGCCATAGCAATTTTCTGGGCTTCTTCTAATGCATCTATTGCTTTTATGTGTTTTTGTGGCATTTATTTATTTTTGAATAATTAGTGTTTTACTTTTTTAAATATTGCAGCTGTATTACAACCTCCAAAACCTGATGCTGTCTTTAAAAAGATAGTTACGTTTTTTTCTATGGATTCTTCAATGATATTTACCGGTTTACTAACTCCCATTTCATCAAACCCCAAAGAGGTAAAAAGAGTATTTTGGTGCATAGAATGCATCCCAATAATAGTTTCTAATAGGCCAGATGCTCCTAAAGTATGTCCAAAATAACCCTTAAGACTATTCAAAGGAATTTTATTCATGTTTAACCTATTAAAAGCAATGGCTTCCATTTCGTCATTAAAAATTGTAGCCGTTCCATGAGCAGAAATATAATCTACCTCAGCAGCAGTAATACTTGCCTCTTTTAGGGCAGAATTTACACTGCGCACTAAACCTTCGCCGGTTCTTGAAGGTCCTGAAATATGATTGGCATCATTTGCTGTGCCATCTCCCATTATAATTACAGCTTCTTCTGCCAGATTTGTACTTTTTTTAGTTACCAGAACACTAGCTATAACTTCTCCTATATTAATTCCTGTTCGGTTTTTACTGAATGGCTTACATGGCTCGCTACTCAATGCCTGAAAAGAATTAAAACCTGAAACAATGAATTTTGTAACCAAATCGCCGCTTACTATAAAAACATCATCAAACAAATCTTGTTTGATTAAACGCTTTGCTATAGAGGTTGCTAGAACTCCAGAAACACATGCATTGGACAAAATCAAAGGTTCCTTTAAAAATCCGAAAAAGTCTTGAATAGATTTTCCTAGTTTAGACAAATACGCTTTCTCTTCATTATGTGGCGAACGAATATCTAAAGCATCAATATTTCCTTTAGTAGTAGAAATAATTAACCCAGTCCGCTCTGTAATTACAAAATTGCTATCGGAAATAACTTTACTTAGAGAAAGCAACATCATTTTCTCTAAAGTGGTGTATTTTTCTCCAAGATTTAAGGCCTTAGATTCTTCAGATAAACTTTTCTTATTTACCAAAGACGAATAAAAGGGTTCTGGCATTAAACTTTTATCGTTAACCAATTCTAAGCCCGATATTCCATTTTTAATTTTTTCTACAGCATCTGTACTACTAAAACCGTAGGAAGAAATTATATTATTATGCGAGAGATAAATTTTAGTCATCTAACAAACCGACTTTTCTTTTCCATTCTTTAAAAAAGTCTGGAATTGTTAGTGATAACTCTCCTCCTAATTCCACAAAAACTTGAACGGTTTCTCCTGTGCAAGCCACCTCTCCTGATGGAT
Source organism: uncultured Maribacter sp. (assembly GCF_947496775.1). Classification (GTDB taxonomy): domain Bacteria; phylum Bacteroidota; class Bacteroidia; order Flavobacteriales; family Flavobacteriaceae; genus Maribacter_B. The sequence goes on from NZ_CANMDU010000001.1 coordinate 910,145, forward strand.
TAAGAATCTCATATTTAAAAATCATTTTTGCTGCAGGAGAATCTACAAAGGTAGTTTTAACTGTAGCTACATCTCCATAACGCAATGGCAGTTTATGCTCGCTACTAGATTTTACTATTGGAGTAGAAAAATTAAAATCTTTCTGATCCAAATAGGAAATTCCATGATGCCTTCCAAAGGCTTCTCTACCATCTTCAAAATACTGAATATAATTACCGTGCCATACAATTCCTAGCGGGTCTGTTTCTACAAAACGTACTCGAATTTCGCTAGTAAAGTGAATTTCTTTAGAAGGTTTAGACGGCATTTTTTTTCTCATTATAAAGTATTGCTATCGTTGTCGTGATCATAAAAAATAAAAACAAGAGTGTAATTTCAGGAATAATTTCAACAAAACCTACGCTTCTTAAAAAAACGTCATAAAATGCATTTAAACCCCAATTCATTGGAGACACATTAGAAAGGATTTGCATAAACTTTGGCATTGCAAAAACGGGTACCCAAACACCTCCCAATGCTGCTAAAATAACTACTAAAGTAGCTCCAAAAGGAGCAGATTGTTCATGTGTTTTAAAAATTGTTCCCAATAATAACCCTAATCCAATTGCAGCAAGACCAGCAAAAAAAGCAACTAACAATAACATTGGAAGCTTATCCGTAATATCTATTTTTGGCAAAGAAATAAGAGGAAACAAATACAAACCCACCAATAACATAAGTACAAACTGAGTTAAACAAACACCCAAATAAACTATAGTTTTCCCTCCTAAAACAGTAGCATAAGAAACCGGGTTTGTTCGTAACCGAACAAAAGTACCTTGAGACTTTTCTTTTACCATGTTTATGGAAAGCGGAAGGATTATAAAAAATATTGCAAACAATGCCCATGCAGGTACGTTGTGCTGACTAGCATTAGGTATTGCATTTTCTGCTTTATTAGGAACTATTTCTTTAAAGGAAATAAAGCTCTCCGTAGCAAAAATTGGTTCTTCACTAGATTCTTCCGTTAATTGCTCTTCAAAAGCTTTGTATATGCTTTGTATTTCTATACTAGAAATCACCTTATCAATGCCATTTTTAACCGAGCTTTTAAAAGATTGTTGCGTGGCTGGATCAAAATAAAGTTTAACCTCTTTCTTTTGAATCACTCTTTTATTTCTACTGTTTAATTCTTCCTCTTCTTCGAGTCCAAACTTTGCCAAAATTCCATCTACGTTTTCACTTACTTTGGTTTCTAAATCCGTAGATAAACTCTCTGGAATTACAATTGCTAATTGATATTTTCCTTTAAAAACAAGTTCTTTTGCCTCTTCTTCCGAAGCCTTTTTTATTACCTCAAAAGCACTAGTACTAGAAAGTCCTTTTTTTATCTGTTCTGAAACAGGGCCTTTGTCATTATCTACAAGAAGTATAGGAATTTTAGAATCCTTAAGTGTTTTAAAGGTATTGTTTTGAATTAATGTAATAGTTATAAGTAAAACCAAAGGCATAACAAAGAGAATAGCCAATCCGCCCAAATCTCTAATCAAAAGCAAAAACTCTTTATATGTTGAAGATAAAAGTTTATACATAATCTCTAAGAGCCTTACCCGTGCGCGCTATAAACACTTCTTCTAAATTATTAGCACCTTCTTGCTGAAAAATTAATTCTGAAGGCTTGCCTTTACAAATTAGTTTCCCGTGATCTACAATACCTACTCTGGTACAAAAATGTTCTGCCTCGTTTAAATGATGTGAGGTATATATAATAGTGGTTCCGTTTGCATTTAATTCTTTCAAATGATCTATGATGACATTTTTAGATTGTACATCAACGCCAACCGTAGGCTCGTCTAAAAACAAATATTTGGGTTCGTGTAAAATACTTGCTATTAGATTAATTCTTCTTTTCATTCCGCCTGAAAAATGGCGTATTTTTTTATCTATAAAATCTGTAAGACCTAAAGTCTCTACATGTTCCTTTATTAAAGATGTAAGCCTATTTCCTTTTAATCCGTACATACTCCCCAAATAAAAAAGATTTTCATAAGCGGTTAATGAAGGATACAATGCATATTCTTGAGGCACAATTCCGATAATCTGTTTCAGATTATTTTTATCTTCCTTATAGGTAAGTCCATTTATTGAAAAAGAGCCTTCTGTAGGTTTTATTAAAGAGCTAAGCATGGATATTAAAGTAGTTTTCCCTGCACCATTAGGACCAAGTAATCCAAAAATTTCTTTATTTTCTATAACCAAATCTATATTGGACACCGCATAATTTTCTGCGTCTTTATACTTTTTAGATAATTGGTTAATAGTAATCATTCTTCAAATTAATTAGACTGCTTTTTTTAATTTTTTAAAAAAAGCTTCTTCTTTATCTGCTATAGAAGCCAATTGATCCGCTACTTTATTATAACCATCTTCCGTTGCGCTTCGGTTTTTATATATTCTAGAAGCGTCTACAGCAAAGTCTCTCCATAAATCCCCAATTTGCGTAATTTCTTTTGATAATGCAGAAAGTTCTTGATTATCTAAAACCTTACTTGCTTCTTGCAAAAATGCGCCATAAATATATCTAAAACCGCCACCACCAGTACCAATCTCTTCTTGCATACGGACAATTTGTCCTAGATAATGATTAGCTGTTTTTACTCCCTTTTTAGAGGGCCATTTGCGAATTAACTTAGCCGTTTTACGAATAGCCTTTACTCCCACAAACGGAATTGGAGCAGTCATATCTTTGCAAGTATGTTTAATTCCTTTTACTATTGCTTTTTTTAATTCTAATTTCTCTGGAAATTCTGTAGGGTAATATATATGTCCTTTAGGAGCGAATGCCCCTTTTGCAAAACGAACTTTTTCTAGTTCTTTTTCTGTCAATGAAGTAACATCTTCCATTACTGGATCACTAATTAAATAAGTTCCCTCTTTTTTACCATAAACAACCATGTTATGGGCGTTAAAATGAAAACGATATTCTTCTGGAAAATAGCCTAAATTATACACCCCTACTTGTAAACCAACAGGGTTATTTTTTTTCAAATTTTGATCCAATCTCTCTTGAGCTTTTTCCAAGCTTTTAAACTTTTCTCGCTTAACTTTTATACCTACACGCTTTGCAAAGCGGTTAAAAATAACACCAGGCATTACTCTATAGGTAACTACCGGCGCATGGTTTACTTTTAAAAATGGAAGATAACTAAAGAGCAGTCCTGATCCAATTCCAAAAACCATAGGTTCACTTACTTCAAAACCATTAAAGCGCATTAAATTAGAAACCACTCCATTTTCGCAATGCGCGGATTGTTTATGAGTAAAATTTATTTCCATGAATTTTATTTATCAATATGCTTTAACTGTTCTACAGATATATCAAAAACCTCAGCGTATTTTTGAAGTGTATTTTTACTTAATTTTTTAAAAACAGAAGGCTTAAAATGTCTTTTAACTCGCCATGCCCACATACCCATATAACTAGCCAAAATTCCTACATCCATTTTATGAAGCTCCATATAATATTCTATAGGACTTGCCTTATCATTTAGAACTTTTTGCCTAGCAATCTCAGTCCTCTCTTCTATTTCTTTTATAGCGTTATCTAAAGCTATCGTCTTTGGATCCCAACCTGTGCTTAATTCGGTCGTATATTCTCCATTTTCATCCACAGCATAATACATCTCCTTAATATTAGCTGATTCTAGGTTACTTTTATCTTGGGGCACTTCATTTTTCTTCATCTCTATATTTCATGAATTAGGAAGTTAAGGGTACAAGCTACAATTAATTCATCATTATTAAAAATAGCTCCTTCTATAGTACAAATGCTTACCCCTTCTGTATCGAATCTGGAAACTAATTTGGCTTTTGTAATAATTTCATCTCCGATTTCTGGAAGTTTATGTATGGTTACTTTCTTTATCGCACTTATATAGCCAGTAATATTATTACTTTCTCCCTTTAAATCTCCTTTTTCAAAAAAGCTTTGCCCTACAACGGCAGAACTAACTTGTGCCGCATTTTCAATAAGACCTGGTTCCTGCAACGCATTATTTTTTGTAAAAACACAATCTTTAGTTATCGGAAACACTCCTATTGCTGATGTATCATCTATATGCGTAAGATAAGCCACCATAAGCATTGGATCTCTATGAGGTAAAAAGTTTTTAATCCCTATCTTTTTCTTACTCACAGACTTTTTATTTTGCTAATACGGTTTTCATTTCACTAGTTGCAATAATTTCGCCTTTGCATTGCACTTCTACTTTCACTAAAGTAACCCCCATTATATCGTGCAAAATCACAACCGTAGTTTTAAGTTCACTACCTACTTCTGGCAAATTAAGTATTTCTACTTTTTTAATAGAACCAATATAACCTGTTGGCGCTTCTTTGCCCTTTAAAAAATAGGAATATCCAGTATGTAATGCAACCGTCTGAGCCATATTCTCTATCAGTCCAGGCCCTTGAAAACAATCATTATTTACAAACAAATTGTCTTCCTTAATAGTAAAACCAGATACTACTTTTTCATTAGAAAAATAAAACAAGGCGTTTACCATTACAAACGGCCATTTTTGCGGAATCAAGTTTTGAATAAAACCCTCCTCTGTAATTGGTTTCTTTACCAAATTCATTAACACACCGTTAAATAAGCATATGCGTACGAAAATCGTGCACTCTCTGGCACATGTAATAAAATACGGTCTCCTTTTATAAGCTTACCCGAAGACATTAACTCCTCTAGCATAACATATATCGAAGCCGCTCCTACATTACCTACCTTATCTAGGTTCAAAAACCATTTTTCCCAAGGCATTTCTATTCCTCTATTTACCATTTCATCGTACAAGCCTTGTTTAAAGTAATACGACGAAATATGAGGCAAATAATAGTCTACATCATCTGGTCCTATATTGTGTTTTTCATATGCTTGCTTTAAACTATCTACACCCTTTACTAAGATGTTATTACCAAGCAAGCGTGTATCTTGTTTCATTGCAAAAAGAGACATTTCTCCCCATACATCTGCAGGATATTCACTCCATGGTTTTAAATTTCCGTCTTCTAATTTTTCTCCCCCAGCGTACATACATGTTTCCATCTCATAGGCATAGGAATATCCTTCCATCCATTCGATTTTTAACGGCAGTTTTCCTTTTGGCTCACTTTCGAGTAAAACCGCTGCAGCACCATCAGAAAGCATCCAACGTAAAAATTCTTTATTAAAAGCAAGTATAGGGCTATCTTCTAACTCTTTAAGGCGCTCTACTTCATTAGAAAAAATATCGGACTTCATCCAGCTAGATGTTCTCTCGGAACCTGCGCAAACGGCATTTTCTACTTGCCCAACTTTTACAGATAAAAATCCAAATTTCAAAGCATTCATACCAGAACAACACGCCCCAGAAGGCGAATTTATCTCCATATTACCGTTCTTTAAAAAACCATGTACCATGGCAGTGTGAGATGGTAAAATTTGATCAGGACTCGAAGTTCCACAAGAAAGTAATTGTATATCTTTTGTTTGAAATTCCTCATCACATAAATTCTCCACAGCTTCTTTAGTTAACTGTGCATTATTGTGGGTAATTTCTCCATTATCTCCTATAGCGTAATAACGTGTTTTTATTTGATTGTTTCTTAAAACTACACGTCTAGCTTTTGATGCCTTACCATTAATAACTCCCAATTTTTCTTCCATTTGGTCATTCGTAACAGGCTCATTTGGCAAAAACTTAGATATTCTAGTTATATATACGTTATTCATTAATTTTCCTTTAAATAAACGGAAGAGTAATATTCCTTCTCCTTTTTTCTCTTTTTATAAGTGGGTAAATAAGTTATCAAAAATACAACAAAAACTATAGGTGCAATGACCCATATGGCGAAGAACAAATATTTTTTAAAATAATTAATCCATTTGTTACGTTTTGCTTCACTCTCTTCTCCTTTTTTAGTTAATAAAGCTGCCCATTTAGAGAACACAAAATTTCCACGTTCATCTGTTTTAACTAAAAAAGGGTTTACAATTACTGCATTTAGTTCCAAAAGTTTTCCTTGTAAAATAGAAAATGTATTAGACAGTAATGCTTCTTCTATTACTGGGCTAAATCTAGATGCCTCCTTAATATCCTTATCTGATACTCCTGGTTTTGGAAAAATACCCCACATTCTCCCTTTATCCCCAGAAAACATCCAATGCGCTATTGTAATAACACTAATATGGTTTACATTACGATCTACCAAAGCAATATGACCAACAAGGTTAGCCTCTACATTCTTTAATAATCTTTTAACTTTTTCCTGTGCTTGAATCCACATATTTCTACAAGCAACAACAGTAACAACTGGAGTGTTCGATAACAACTTTTTAGCCGCCTCTGATTTTAAAAAAGAGTTAATGGGTACCGACGGCGTTAAAAACCATACCTGATAACCTAAGACTACTAAATCGTATTTCTTAGAAAAAACAGATTCATTTGGTGCTTTTAATTTCGCAGGAACTTGACGAAAAGATTCCGGAAAAGCATTATAAAATGCTTCTTTTGTCCAAGGAAAAGGAAAAGGGTCCTCTAATTCAATCTTATGATAGGTTACATTAACTTTTTCTTTATCAAAAGGAACAACTATATTTTCTAAAATATCTAACAGTTGCCCGGTTTGGGTGTAATATACTACCAATACTTCTTTCATTCTATTTCTTTAGTATTCCAGAATTTGAAATAATTAAACCATTGTAATGGGTATTTTCTCAACATCCATTCCACACTTTCTGTATATTCCTTTAACAAGCCTTGAGCATCTCTACTATTGGCTTTTGCTCTTCTAGCATATAAATGATAGTGTTTTTTAGTTTCTTTCATTACATAAACAAAAAGAACTGGAACATTTAATCTAGAAGCCATTAAAAAAGGTCCTGCCGGAAACTCCGCTTCTTCTCCTAATAAGCTTTGTGTTAAAGTTTTATTTCCTTCAAAATAGCGATCACCCGTAAAACAAACTAAACCACCTTTATCCAAAGCTGCCTTAATCTCGAAAATATGATTTAAATCCTCGTTAACTAATATAAACTTGATATTAGACTTCCCCGTAACACTTTCTAAATAAGATTTTATTTGTTCATGCTCACTATCTGTCGTTACAAGATGAATTTGAGAAGAATGGTCTATTTCATCGAAAAAAAATTCTGCTATTTCAAAATTACCAACATGCGCACTAATTAAAATACCTCCCTGCTTCTTTTTAATAAGATTGGTAATATTATGTTCCCCGTCAAATTCGTAAGAAAATTTGTTTCTTAAACCACTGGAAATTGCAATTTTATCTATAATAGTTTGCCCAAAAACATAGGTATTTTTAAGAACACTTATAAGGCTCTTGAATTTTGAATATTTTAACCGATTATTAAAATATTCAAAACTAGACTCCCTTCCTTGTTTAGAAAAGAAAAAGTAATATACAACAACAAAGTTCAATATAAAGTATGCAGAAGAAAGCCCTAAGAACTTTATGAAAAAAACAAAGATTTTATAGCCTAAAACGGTCCCTTTGGATTTTCCTTCCCACTTTTTTGCCATTGCAATTTTAACCTATTTTTTGCTCAATAAGATTGTAAAAATGTTGTAATGTAGTTACATTAATGAAGTCTTCGCCAACTAATTTAACCCCAAAGTTAGATTCCACAGCAACCACAAGATCAACAAAATCTAAACTATCTAATTCCAAAGTATCTTTTAGGTTTGCTTCTGGACTAATATCATCCTGTTCTACCTCAAATTCGTCTATAAGAAAGTCATTTATCTTTTCAATGATAACTTCTTTATTCATGTATTATATTGTTTTTATTACAAGAGCAGAGTTTGTACCTCCAAACCCAAAAGAATTGGATAAAAATACATCAATTTTTTTATTTATGGTTTTTGTTACTAAATTTAATTTAGCTGAGTCTTCATCTGTGTTTTCTAAATTTATATTTGGCGCTACAAATGAATTTTGCATCATAAGCATAGAGTATATTACTTCACTAGCACCAGCCATCCAACATTCATGACCTGTCATTGACTTTGTTGAACTTACCAAAGGACGATACTCTCCAAAAACTTCATGAATTGCCTTTGCCTCGTTAGCATCCCCAACTGGAGTAGAGGTTGCATGGGCATTAACATAATCTATTTTAGAAGCATCCATTTGCGCATCTTTCAAAGCTTTCTTCATCGCTTTTGATGGACCCTCAACGTTTGGCGTAGAAATATGCCCTCCATTAGATGAAAATCCGTAACCCACGACTTCTCCTAAAATCGGAGCTCCTCTTTTAACTGCAGATTCATAACTCTCTAATATAATAGTAGCTCCACCCCCGCTTGGCACAAGGCCATTCCTTTCTTTATCAAATGGGCGAGAAGCCTTTTCCGGATTTTCATTATTCATAGCAAAAACCCCAAGACCATCAAAACTAGCCATTGCCAATGCGTTAATTTCTTGAGCTCCTCCAGAAATAATACAGTCTTGCATACCACTTTTTATTAAATGATACGCCATGCCAATAGCATGTGAGCCACTAGCACAAGCAGCACTAATAGTATAGTTAACCCCTGTTAATTTAAATATAGTAGAAAGGTTCATGGTTATTGTAGAGTTCATTGCCTTAAAAATAGCACCAGAACCAACAAGAGTAGTGTCTTTTTTTTCTCTAACTGTGTCTATAGATTCTATAACAGATTTTGCAGTACTATCATTACCATAAATAACACCTACTTCATTTGTTTCTAAAAATTTTTGAGATATTTTAGCATTAGCCAAGGCTTCTGCTGTTGCTGCATAGGCATACGTTCCTTCTTGCCCTAAGCTAACACGTTGCCGCCTAGAAAGAATTCCTTTTAGAATAGGAGGTTCTACCATTCCTGTTAAACTAGACCTATACCCTAAATCTTTCCTTTCCTGATCAAAAACAATTCCAGATTTACCCTGATACAAAGAAGACTTTACTTCTTCTAGATTTTTACCTATACAAGAATATATACCCATTCCTGTTATTACCACTCTTCTCATTATCTACAAACCCTTTTTTTTAAGAGTATATGCCTCCATTTATACTTATTACTTCACCTGTAATATAGGAAGCTTTTTTTGAAACTAAAAATGAAACCAAATCTGCAACTTCTTGTGCTTCACCAAATCTGTTCGCGGGAATCATTCTTTTCAACTCTTTTTCATTAAGTTCTCCAGTCATATCTGTTTTAATAAAACCTGGAGCAACAGCGTTTACAGTAACGTTTCTTTTTGCAACTTCTTGCGCTAAAGCTTTGGTTGCCGCTATTATTGCTCCTTTGGCAGCGGAATAATTGGTTTGTCCTGGAGTACCTTTAAGTCCCGAAACAGACACCATATTAACTATTCTACCGTACTTATTCACCAATATTTTTTGAATAAGGTGATTTGTAACATTAAAAAAACCGTTTAAGCTTGTATTAATAACACTAGACCAATCCTCAGGTTTCATCCACATAAATAGACCGTCCTTTGTAATTCCGGCATTATTCACTAAAGCTTCTATAATCCCATTTTCATTTGCTTCTTGCCAAGCATCTAACGTAGTTCTTACCTCTTCTAAATTTGCAACGTTAAATTGAATTATTTCTCCAGAGCCCCCAGCATTTTCAACTTCATTAAGTGTTTCTTTAGCTGCTCCCTCATTACTATGGTAGTTAATAAGAATTTTATAATCTGTATCTTTCGCTAATTGAACACAAACAGCTTTACCTATTCCTCGCGAACCGCCTGTAACCAAAGCGTATTTTATAGGTTCTATTTTCTCCTTCATTTATTAATATATACTTTCTTATTACTTACTAGTATCTACAAAATTCTCTGCATTCTGAAACCATTTACCCCCTAAAGGCTCTCCTTTTTCATTAATAAAGCCCCACATTTTTTTATACTTCACTTTTGCTAAACCATTAATAAAACCTTTCTTAAAACCAGACATTACAAATGAAAATCCTCCTGAAATATCATACTCCATAGGAATTATCAATACTCCAGACTTATTTACAAAGCCCCATTTTTTATCTCTTACTGGAGCCAAACCTTTGTCTCCAAATATTTCAGCATCTCTATAATCAAAAGCAATTACTTTCTCTCCCTTCTCGTTAATAAATCCCCAAGTTTTTCCCTGTAAAACTGGTGCTAATCCGTCTACAAAAGCTTTTACCTTATTAAATGTAGGTTCTATGACCCATTCCCCTTTTTGATCAACAAAACCCCATTCTTTTCCTTTTCTTGCATATGTTAAATTAGAAGAAGCGTGAAAGTTAGCAATCTTATTAGCCCCAGAAACAACTTTTAATTTACCATCGACAAAAATCCCGAATTCTTCTCCTTTTCTTCCCCATACACCATTGGCATTATACTTGCCTATCTCTTGGTAATCTGCCGGTATAACAATCTCTCCTTTTTGATTAATTACTCCCCAAGAATCTCCTACTTTTACTTTAGCATGACCATCCCAGAAATTTTTAATTGCATTGTATTTAGGTTCTAAAATTAATTTACCATTTGTACCTAACAGACCTATTTTATCCCCTTTTTTAAAAAGAGCAACACCATCGTTAAAATCATAATACTTATCTGGCACAGGAGTATTTAGTTCTTTCCCTGTTTCGTCTATATACTTCCATACATCATTACTGTAGACTAAGGCATATCCAGAATTAAATCTCTTTACCTTATCATATTCCGGAGAAATTACCCATTCTCCTTTTGCATTAATATAACCCCATTTATCATTTTTCTTTACCGCTGCTAACGCTCCAGAAAAACTTGCTGCTTTTTCAAACTGTGGTTCAATTGCATATGCTCCAGATTTATTAATATATCCAAACAAATCGTTCTCTCTAACCAACGCAAGTTCTTGCGCATAAAAAGAAGAAACGGATAACAAAATAGTTAAAATGAATAAAAAGCCCTTTTTCATAATGTTTTAATTTTCGTTGTTAATGATAAATTCTTTTACTTGATTAACATAAGGATACATAATAAGATCCTCTTTAAATGGGGGCACTATTTTTCTAATTCTATCGTACACTGCTTTTGTTTTAGAAGAAACCTTATCCTGAACTCCTAAATACTCAATAGCTTGGGTTATTGTTATTAATTCTATTGCCATAACCTCAAATGCATTTTCTATTACTTTTTTAGTAATTAATGCCGCATTAGTACCCATACTAACAACATCTTGATTGTCATTATTATTAGGAATACTATGTACATACATAGGGTTAGATAACATTTGATTCTCTGCCGTGGTTGATGTTGCTGTAAATTGAACCCCTTGCATTCCAAAATTTAAACCTAATTTTCCAAGATTTACAAATGGGGGCAAAATATCGTTCAATTTAGAGTTCATTAAATAGTTTAACTGCCTTTCTGCAAGCATACTCATTTTAGCGACTACTATTTTTAACTTATCCATCTCTAAGGAAACATAGTCCCCATGGAAATTTCCACCATGATACACATGCTTTTTCTCTACATCGACAATAGGATTATCATTAGCAGAATTTACCTCTTCAATAAGTATTTTTTCTACTCCGTTTAAAGTATCTAATATAGGGCCTAATATTTGTGGTACACAACGTATAGAATAATACTCTTGTACTTTTTCCTCGAAAACAGACACATCATCATTATTAGTATATAAATGATGCTCTCTTTTTCTTGTAAGCGTACTATCTTTTAAATGACTACGCATAGAACGAGCTATTTCTCTTTGTCCTTTATGTTTTTTTGTCTGATTTAATTCTTTCGACAAATGATCATCATAAGCCTCTACAATTTCATTAATTGCAGAAGAACAAGCTATCATCCATTCTAACAATCTACGTGTATAAACAGTATTGACAATACCTATTCCCGTCATTACAGAAGTTCCATTTATAAGCGCAAGACCTTCTCTCAATTCTACAGATATAGGAGATAAACCTTCTTCTTTATAAACCTCTTCTGTTGGTCTTCTTTTTCCTTTATAGAATACTTCTCCTTCACCAATAAGTACCAGTGCTAAATGCGCCAGTTGCACTAAATCTCCACTAGCACCAACACCACCGTGTTCATAAATAAGTGGCGTAATATCTTTATTTATTAATGAAGTCATTAATTCTATCACCGATACATGCACTCCCGAATTACCAAGACTCAAAGTATTTAGTCTTGCCAACATTGCAGCTTTCACATATTGAGGTGCTATTGGATTACCTGAACCCGAAGCATGACTTCTAATTAAATTATATTGTAATTGAATTCTTTCTGAATCCTTTATTTTATATTGCGCCATAGGGCCAAAACCCGTATTAACACCATAAATAACTTTGTTTTTTGAAAATTCCTGTAAAAAATCGAAACTCTTTATTACAGTTTGTTTTACTTTCTTATCAATTTTTATGGGGTCATTTTTAAAAATAACACTATAAAACTCTTCTATTCCTAACTTTCCTTTAATTTCTGGCATCTATGGTTGAATCTATCTTAAACAAGTGGCAATTTATAAATAAAAATAGCTAATTTGGTATGCAAATTTATAATAATTAACGAATCTAAATATTTTATTTGAAGATGAAAGGGGAATTGATTGATGTTTTAATAATTGGCGCTGGTCCTTCTGGGTGTGTAGCCGCTTCTTATTTACACAAAAAAGGGTTGAAAATAAAAGTTGTAGAAAAAACTATTTTTCCAAGATTTGTTATTGGCGAAAGCCTATTACCAAGATGCATGGATCATTTTAAAGAGGTAGACCTACTACAACCCTTAAAAGATTATGGCTTTGAAGTAAAGTCTGGTGCTCGTTTTTTACAAGGAGACGTTGTATGCAATTTTGACTTTAGCAAAAAACATACTGCTGGTTGGGATTGGACTTGGCAAGTACCAAGAGCAGATTTTGATGAAGTGCTTACCAATACTCTTATAAAAAGAGGGGTAGATATTTCTTTTGAACAAGAAGTTGTTGATGTAAAATTAACAGACGAAGGTTCTGAAACCACCATAAAAGATAAAAATGGAAATTTAAATCAAATTACGGCTAAGTATATCATAGATTCTAGTGGCTACGGAAGAGTACTTCCTAGGTTTTTAGATTTAGAAAAACCTTCTCCGCTACCAAAACACTCTTCTATTTTTGCTCACGTACAAGACAAAAATAGACCAGAAGGAACCGAAGGAACCTTAATAACTTTTGATGTTCTAAGCAAAGAAACTTGGTTATGGGTAATTCCGTTTTCTAACGGACATACTAGTATCGGTTTAGTTGGTCCAACGGAATACTTAGAATCCTTTACGGGTACAAATGAAGAAAAACTACGAGAAATAATTAGGTTATCAGATTTTTACAAAGATCGTTTTGAAGATGTAGATTTTGATTTTGAACCTAAAATGATAAAGAATTATTCTAAAGCTGTAAAACAAATTTATGGTAAAGGATATGTTTTAACAGGCAATAGTGCCGAATTTTTAGACCCAGTTTTTTCATCTGGCGTAACATTTGCTACAGAATCTGCACTTTTAGCTTCTAAATTAATTGCCAAAGAATTAAGAGGCGGAAAAATTGATTGGGAAGACCAATATTATAATTATATAAAACAAGGAGTGGATGTATTTTCCACCTATGTAAATGAATGGTATTCAGGAAATTTACAAAAAATATTCTTTCATAGACCCGAAAATCCTGAGATTAAAAAACAAATATGCGCAGTTTTAGCTGGTTATGTATGGGACCAAACTAATCCTTTTGTAAAAAATCATAATCGCTTGGTAAAAACGGTTGCGAAGGTTATTGATATGGAATCTGAAGTAATAAATTAATAAGTATAAAAAAAGGGAGATCTATTTTTTTTAGACTCCCTTTATATACAACTAGACAGATAGTTTTTTTAGTTAATTTTGACCTTTATTAAAACATCTTCTTTTTTCTTTTTGTAAAACTCAATTACAAATTCATTTTCATCTGTTTTTACTACACGATTGTTACTAAACTGATGAACTTCTAATTTATCTCCTACATTTCTTGTGTCAAAAATATTGTCTTTTGATACATTTCCGGTAACATCATCTATTTTATATGCAGTTAAATATCCTCCATGACCATCACTATGTCTAGCTGGAACTTCATTCAATTTCAAATCTATATTTTTTACATTATCTAAATACACTAAATAATGATTCCCATTTGTAAAGAAGTGAGAATAAGACATCCCTCCTTGGTATGTTTTACTTGTGTCATAAACTTGCCCCAATTTTGGTGCTCCAGATTGTCGCTTTGGTAATTTTTTCATCCAAGCCAACTCTCCTGATGTATCAATTTTAGAAATTAACATATCATTATTATGAAAAGTATAATACACCCTTCCTTTACTTGTAGTATGCCTTACAACAAAAGACTGTTCTCCAATCAAAATTAAACTACCATCAGAAATGTTAATAAGTAAATCTCGCAACTTTAAATCTGCAAACTCTGCTTTGTCTTTTTTGTCCTTTTTTTCAATCTTCTTTTTGGTTCTATTACTTACGTATTGATTTAAGACTTCTACAGGAATTTCATAAGAGTTTTTATCTATTAGACTTCCTTCCTTATCAATTTTAAAAGTAAAAAGGCCGTCAGAATTTCCTAACCTATTATTCAATCCATTAGTATAAAAACCAGCACAAATCATCAAATTAGAAGAAGATTCGAACAAAGAAATACCATTAATAAATTTATCATCTAAAGCTATTTTGCTTATTCCTATATTACTCGAACCATCTAACAATCGAAATAATTCTATATGATAATTAGCTTCGGTATCTTTCTTTCTTTTCTTGTCATCATTACTGTCATCATGAAAAACTTTAGCCAATATATACCCGTAACCTCCTGAATCTACAGCAAAGTCAAGTAAATCCATTCGTCTCTCTGTGTATGGCATTGTATATTCGTTACCCCATAACGTATTTAAATCAACATCAAAGACATTCACACCTATAATATCAAAACTTTTAGTATCTCTTTTAACTTCGGGTTTTTTCCTATACTGTACCAGTAATTTTGATTCGTCTTTGGACTTTAAAAAATCAAATTTATCCGTTACTCCAAAACCTCCAAAGTTCGCAAAGCCTCCAAAGTTGCCAAAACTCATTCCAGTAGTATAAGTTGCCATAGGCGAGCCAGCTAATTTTCCAGGAACATCAATTAATTTAACAGGGTCTCCCTTAAATTCTCCTGAATCAAAGTTAATTTCCCTATAATACAAGCGCTCATGCTTTGTTTTTCTTCCAGACCATGAAGAATAGAAAAAATAATATTTTTCTTGTAACTCAATCATACCCTCAACAGTATAATTATCTGGCAAGTCTTCGTATTTTTTTTCTGAAATGACAGTAAGTCCATCCACATCAAACTTTTGGATAACTAAGTAACCTTTCCAAGGTTTAATTGTAAGTATTTGACGATTTTTACTAAAATAATATTTTTTAGCAGCATCGTACACTTTATATGGCTCACTAACTTCATAGTGGTAGTCCTCAGATAATTCATTTTGAGCATATGCTGTAGACAAACAAAAGCAAATGAATAAAAGTAGGTAGATTTTTTTCATGGTTATTATGTAAGTAATTATTTAAAAACATAACAACGTAATAAGTGTAAAATTATTCTTTCAACACCTCAAAACCTTCCTACAACCCCAATCTGACCCGGAGCAAAATTCAAATTCCAAGATATTTTTTTACTACCCTCATTGTATTTTTGGCTATATCTTGAATCTAAATATTTATCAATAGATTCTACTGTAAAAATACTTATAGCTACTCCTAAAGCCACATCGGACAACCAATGTTTTCCTTCCCATAATCTAGAAATGGCTGGTATGGAGCCTACAGCATAAATACCCGTTTTAATCCAGGGACTTTTAAATTGTTTAGCTATTGCGTGGGCATTGGTCATGGCCAAAATAGCATGACCAGAAGGAAATGAATGGTAATCCTTACCACCTCCCCAGAAAGGTCTAAACGTATCTTTAGACTTTCCACTTAAAGGTCTTGCTCTACCAACCGCAGATTTAACAACCTGTTGAAAAAAACCAGCAGAAGTTGCCGAAGCTATTAATAAAACCCCTGTTCTTCGTAATTTTTCATTTTTTAAAGATAAGCCTGTTAAATAGACTGCTCCCGTAATCAAATAATTATTACTTGGACTCCCAACATTAAAACCATAATCTCTTACGCCATAGGGAACGTCCTCTTTTATACCAACAAAATAATCGGAAACAGGCTTATCCACTACATAAAGTAATCCAGTTCCTGCAATAGTATACCCTGCAGTAGCCCATTGATTACTTTTCCAATGTAAAGGCCTTGTATAGGAATAACCAACACCCTTAAAAATGTTTCCAAAATCATAGGTAAACATTTGCCATCTACTATCTTCAAAATCTGTTTTTATATGTTGCGATTCAGAAAATAAAAAAGACAAAAGAAAACAACCAAGCAGTATTTTTTTTATCATATACTTATACTAGTAAATTGCAATAAAAGACAACTCTTATTTGTGTAATGCTAATTGAATACGTTTTCTACTTACATCTACATCTAAAACCTTTACTACAATTTGTTGATGCAGACTAACATGTTCATTAACGTCTTTAACAAAAGAATCTGAAAGATTAGAAACATGAATTAAGCCACTTTCTTTAATACCAACATCTACAAAACAACCAAAATTGGTAATGTTATTAACGATTCCAGGAAGTAGTTGCCCCTCTCTTAAATCCGCAATAGATTTTATATTTTGATTAAAAGTAAAAACTTTGGCTTTTTCTCGTAAATCCAAACCGGGCTTTTCTAATTCCTGAATAATATCTTTTAAAGTAGGAAGCCCTATTGCATCTGTAATGTATTGATTTAAGGCAACACTTTCTAATTCCTTTTTGTTTCCGATTAGACTCTCCATAGTTACTCTTTTATCTTTTGCTATTTTTTCTGCAATACTGTAACTTTCTGGGTGTATAGCCGAATCATCTAGAGGGTTTTTCGCATTTTTAATTCGCAAAAAAGCAGCTCCCTGCTCAAACGCTTTACCCCCTAAACGTGGTACTTTTTTAATTTCTGCTCTACTTTTAAATGGACCATTTTCATTTCTATAAGCAACTATATTCTCTGCAAGTTTTGGCCCTATACCGGAAACATAACTAAGTAATGATTTACTTGCAGTATTAATATTTACGCCAACGAAATTAACGCAACTCTCAACTACGGCATCTAATGATTTTTGCAATTTAGTTTGATCCACATCATGCTGGTATTGCCCTACCCCAATAGACTTAGCATCAATCTTTACCAATTCAGCTAAAGGGTCTGCTAATCTTCTTCCAATAGATACAGCTCCTCTTACCGTAACATCATAATTAGGAAACTCTTCTCTTGCAATTTTAGATGCGGAGTAAATAGAAGCACCAGCCTCACTAACTACAAAAACCTCTATGGTATTCTTAAAATGAATTCGTTTAACTAACTGCTCTGTTTCTCTGGAGGCTGTACCATTACCAATGGCAATAGCTTCTATCTTATACGCATCTACAAGAGAGCTAATTTTTTTAATAGCTCCTGAACTATTGTTTTGAGGAGCATGAGGATATATAGTTTCATTATGCTCTAAACCTCCCTGAGCACTTAAACATACCATTTTACAGCCTGTTCTAAAACCAGGATCAATAGCCAATATTCGTTTTTCCCCTAACGGAGACCCTAAAAGCAATTGTTTTAAATTTTTAGCAAATACAGAAATTGCAGATTCATCGGCTTTTTCCTTAGCCAACTTTAGCCTTTCGTTAGATAAGGACGGAAGTAGTAACCTTTTATATGCGTCTTTTATAGCCTCAGAAATTTGATCACTACAGGCGTTATTATTTTTTATAACACGATCTTCTATTTTCGACAAAGCTCTTTCATCATCAATTTCTATTTTAACACGAATATAACCTTCGTTTTCCGCTCTTAGAATAGCCAATAATCTATGGGAAGGACACCTTGATAAAGACTCGTTCCAATCGAAATAATCTCTGAATTTTTGTGCCTTTTCATCCTCTTTCTTTGTACCAATTACTTTGGTTGTTATTTGCGCAAATCTTTCTAGCTGATAGCGAATTTGCCCTCTAATATCCGATCGTTCGTTTATCCATTCCGAAATAATATGTCTGGCTCCTTCTAAAGCTTCATCCTCGTTTTTAATCGTATTATTTAAAAACCTACTAGCTGCGAACTCAATTTCTTCATTGCGCTGTGCCATGATAATTTTTGCTAAAGGCTCTAGTCCATTTTTGCGTGCAGTTTCTGCTTTTGTTTTTTTACTTTTTTTGTATGGTAAATAAATATCCTCTAGAGTGGTAAGGTCTACTACGGCATTAATTTTAGTTTGTAATTCTGAAGTTAAAACAGCTTGTTCTTCTAGGGCCTTTAAAATTGCTTTTTTACGCTTTTCTAAAGCGTTGTATTGCTCTTTATATTTTACAATTTCCCCTATCTGAACTTCATCTAAATTTCCTGTACGTTCTTTTCTATATCTAGAAATAAATGGAATGGTACAATCTTCATCTAAAAGTGCTATTGTATTTTGAATGCCTTTTTCAGGAAGATTAGTGCGTTTAAGTATATAATTTATCATAATAAAAAAGCCTTATAAGTATATTTTATAAGGCTTGTAATATATTTAACTCTGCGGAAATAATAGAACTATTTCCATTAAATTTATCTTCTTAGGCAACTTTTTGTAACAAATCAAAACACGGGCATTTTTTACAACGCTTATTTTCTGATTTTTTATACTTTTTACAGCATTTGCTTTTTACCTTATCAGGAATCAATGAAACCGATTTTGATAATTTTTTTAATGCTTTTTTCTCTTTCTTTTTTTTGCCCAAAACAAAATATTCTTTGCTAAGGCCAAATATAGTTATTTTTATTTAATCTAAATAAAATATTTAAGAGTATTAAATCTCAACTATAGCGTAAAACTATGCAGGGTTATCCATAGAAGCAGAGGTAACTGTTAATTGCTCAATATCTCTATCAAACAAATACAATCCTCCTTTATCATTACCAATTAAATTTATCTTGTCAAGTATAGTTCTTGCGACTGCCTCTTCTTCTATTTGCTCAGAAACATACCATTGTAAAAAGTTATGCGTAGCATAATCTCTCTCTCCCAATGTTATATGCACCAAATCATTAATACTGCTCGATACAAAAACTTCGTGTTCTAACAATTTTTCAAACATTTCTTTAAAAGAAGTAAACGTTACATTAGGTGCGGCTAATTCTGATACCTGTGCATGACCACCTCGTTCATTTACAAATTTTACCAATTTTAGCATATGATCACGTTCTTCTTGCGATTGCTTATACATAAAACCGGCCACCCCTTCTAAACCTTTAACTTCTGCCCAACAAGCCATCGCTAAATATATTTGAGAAG
Source organism: uncultured Maribacter sp. (assembly GCF_947496775.1). Classification (GTDB taxonomy): domain Bacteria; phylum Bacteroidota; class Bacteroidia; order Flavobacteriales; family Flavobacteriaceae; genus Maribacter_B. The sequence continues at coordinate 929,622 of NZ_CANMDU010000001.1, forward strand.
ATTCTGCCTCTATCTTGATCTGACTATTAAGTGCTTTTTCTATTTTTTCGGATAACATATTCTTCTTTTTTAAAATTTAATTGAACATTACTAATTCATATTTTCTTTTCCAAGAGTCATAAAACCCTAAAACATATCTACCATTATACTTAAATATTGTCTCTCCTTTTGTGTCAACTCTATTTTCCTTTCTGTATTCTTTAATTTTATCAAATACGTTTTGAGGAATTTCACCATTAAGGTGATTAAAACTTTCATCAAACAAAGCTTTTATACTTACTGCTCTAGAAGTAGAATATCCTTCGAATGCAAAAGCCGTCGGATTAACGTAAAAACTAACTGCACCAACATTAGCAACAGGAACTCCCATTCCCATTGGCATCATCATCATTCCTCCTCCTCTATTTATTTCTTGAATTCCTCCATAAGTGACTGTATAGTTTGTATCATTTTTATATACTGATATTGCCAAATTACCCCCATTTATTTTTCTAATAAATTTTTTTGTTCCTTTAGGACCCTTTAATTCTCTATAATTACTATACATACCTCCTGTTTGGACTATCTCTGAGTTTTTAAAATAAATAGAATCTGTAACTAGTGCCCAATGGTTTTTATATTCTTCACCTGAAGAATAATTTTTCGCATGCAAAGCTACCAGCCTACTTGTTGCGGAAATAGTATAAATATTTTTGCCATATACAAATGTATTATTTCTTTTCTTTTTTTCTAAAGTTCTCTTAAGAGGCTTTTCAATAGTTCTTCGAGTACTTTCATAGGTATCTAAGTTAACACTAACAATTTGGGTATACTCTTTATTTTCATCAAAAGTGAAAACTACCTTATTATCCCGTATGTACATTTTAGAAAAATTTGAAGTTACTTCTAAAGAATTGGGATTATCTTCCTGTATTTTAACCAAATTTATCTTATCATTTAATGTAAACTGCCCCTGACCACCAATTAGTAGATCATAAAGAAAAACCTGTTTCCCTTTTACATTCTTAAATGCTTTCTTTGATAGATTAATTACTTTTTTTTCAGGGATAAGATTATTTTCATATTTATATAAATATAAAGTAGAAGAATTATTCCCTATTGTAATAATATACAGTGCATTTTTATAATGTGCCGTTTGTAAAAATTTTTGATTAGTTAAATCTAATTTCAATTCATTAAACTCTGAATCTCCAGTTTCAAAAGAAAAACTAACGGTAGCAAATTTGTTCCTTAATTTATTAGTCAAAAAAAGAGTATAATCTTTATTAAAAAAGACACTTTTCCCAATAATTTCTTTGTATTTCCTAGCCTTATCTTCAATATCAAGAGAATCTTTAATTTTTAAATTCTCATCCATTAAATATCCATAAACTCTTTTTCCATCTATTAAAAACAGAGACAAATCATTCTTTTCAGGATGAATAATAGAAACTGTTTTATCCACATACCCATTCTTACTTTTTAAAAAATCAGAGAGGTAAGCAACTCTTTTTTGAGCATGAATATTACTAGTCATCAAAAATAAAAACGACAAAAACAAAACCTTCTTTAAATACATTACAACATTTCTTTTAGGGTAAATAATTACATACTAATTAATAGTCTCTCCATTATTTACGCCCTCTTCATCTGGGTTAACAAAAACTAATTTTCCTTCGGCATTCTCTGTCATTAAAATCATTCCTTCACTTTCCACTCCTCGTAAAGCCCTTGGAGCAAGGTTAACCAAAACGGTAACTTTTTTACCTACTATTTCTTCTGGTTTAAAGCTTTCCGAAATACCAGAAACAATTGTTCTAGTATCTAAGCCCGTATCCACCTTTAGTACCAATAATTTTTTGGCCTTTGGCATTTTCTCTGCTTCTATAATAGTACCTACACGCATATCTAGTTTAGAAAAATCATCAAAAGTAATGGTATCTTTTTGAGCCACTACTTCTTTATTAGCGTTTTCATTTGCTTTTTTTGTGGCTTCTAATTTATCTAATTGCTTTTGCACTTCTTTATCTTCTATTTTTCTAAAGAGTAATTCTGCCTTATTTATTTCATGACCAGAAGCTATGAGCGCTTCTTTCTCTGCTACATCACCCCAAGTTATACTATCTAACTGTAAAATTCCTTTTAATTTGGCAGATGTAAATGGTAAAAACGGTTCGCTTAGAACTGCCAATGCAGATGCTATTTGCAACGCTACATACATGACTGTTTTAACTCGTTCTTCGTCCGTTTTTATTAATTTCCAAGGTTCTTCATCTGCCAAGTATTTATTCCCCAAACGTGCCAAGTTCATAAGCTCTTGCCCCGCTTCTCTAAAACGATACCTTTCTATAGAGCTAGAGATTATTTCTGGGTACTCTTTCAATTTCGCAAGAGTTTCTTTATCTACACTGGAAAAATTTGTCCCTGAAGGTACCTGTCCGTCATAATATTTATGCGTTAATACTACTACACGGTTCACAAAATTCCCAAAAATGGCAACCAGTTCATTATTATTACGAGCTTGGAAATCTTTCCAAGTAAAATCATTATCCTTAGTTTCTGGCGCATTTGCGGTTAATGTATAACGCAAAACATCTTGCATATCTGGAAACTCTTCTAAATATTCATGTAACCAAACTGCCCAGTTTTTAGAAGTAGAAAGCTTATTGCCTTCTAAATTTAAAAACTCATTCGCTGGCACATTTTCTGGTAAAATATAATCGCCATGTGCCTTTAAAATTGCTGGAAAAATAATACAATGAAAAACGATATTATCCTTACCAATAAAATGAACCATTTTAGTATCATTAGATTTCCAATAAGGCTCCCAATCTTTACCTTCCCTAGCCGCCCATTCTTTGGTAGATGAGATATACCCAATAGGAGCATCGAACCAAACATAAAGTACTTTTCCTTCTCCTCCTTCCACGGGTACAGGAATACCCCAATCTAAATCTCTTGTAACTGCTCTCGGTTTTAAACCATCATCTATCCAAGATTTACATTGCCCATATACATTAGACTTCCAATCTTTTTTATGCCCTTCTAAAATCCACTCTTTTAAAAAAGCTTCATGCCTATCTAAAGGTAAAAACCAGTGTTTTGTTTCTTTTAAAGTAGGAACTGCTCCTGTTATAGTAGATTTCGGATGTATTAAATCCGTAGCATTTAACGAAGAACCACAATTTTCGCATTGATCGCCGTAAGCTTCTTCGTTTCCACATTTTGGACATGTACCCACTACAAAACGATCTGCTAAAAACTGTTTTGCTTCTTCATCATACAGCTGTGCTGTTGTCTCTTCTATAAATTCTCCTTTTTCGTTTAAAATTGTAAAAAACTCTGATGCTGTTTTATGGTGAATTTCTGCGGAAGTTCTAGAATAATTATCGAAAGTAATCCCGAAATCATGGAACGACTTTTTTATTATACCATTATACTTGTCTATTACATCTTTTGGAGTTATGCCTTCTTTCTTTGCTTTCATAGAAATGGCTACACCATGTTCATCGCTACCACAAACAAAAGCTACATCATTATTTGTTAAACGCAAATAGCGAGCATAAATATCTGCAGGCACATAAACCCCTGCTAAATGACCAATATGTATAGGTCCATTTGTATATGGCAATGCTGCTGTAATAGTATATCTGGCTGGTTTCTTTTGTTCTGTAGACATGTATAAAATTAATTAAGAAACAAAAATACAGATTTTGCACCTAGTTAATAGCATTCGGTATTAAATGAATTGAAATTTGCCGTAACATAAGGTGCATGCCTGCAACTCATCGAATATTTATACGAAATTTAAAAGGAAGGAGTTATTTTATAAGATATATCCTACAAAAATATTATTATGAGTATTGGAAACCCAAAAAAGTTTACACTTGCAAAAGATGTCGCAAAAGCAAAAAAAGAAGAAAATAAAAAGCTAGAAGCTTCGGTTACTCGAGTATATAAAAAAAATGACCAAAGGGTAAAAAAAGAACTCAATTTCGCTACTAAAAAAAGTAAATCTAAACTGGTTTAAATTTAAAAAAGCCTTCCGGGTACCAGAGTACGCAAGAAGGCTAAGTACATAGTGGGGGTATTTTTAAGCTACCATTACGGATTTACTCATTTTCTTATTTTGCACATTTATCCTATAAATATATTTACCAGTTGCCAAATAGTTTGGCAAACGTTCTCTTATATTTATTTCGGTAGATCCTTCTGACATTCTTTCGCTATATATGGTACCAACATTCTGACCCATTATATTATACAATCGAATTTCTACCACAGCAGAAAATGGCATTTCTATATAGATATGTGGTGTTTCATCCGTTGGATAAAACGGTTTATGCACTATCGCATTTAAAAGTTCTGGACTAAACGGAGTTTCGCCATCTGCTCCGGGTTGTGTTGGCATAGTAGGATCTTCATTATCCATAGCAATATCTGGGAATACAGTTTCGGAATGACACTGAAAACCTAAATCTACAGGAGTATAATTATACCCAGCAATATTTAAAGGATTTAAATGTTGGTTTACAGTAGTTGGATCTACACATAACCATTCTGCGAGGACAGTTCCATACAAATCTCTAAAATCCATTGTATACTCTAAATTTCCTCTCCCATCTGGATCATCTAAAGTTGGGTGTTCCCCAACAAAAGCACTACCATTTAAGCCATTTCCAAAAAACAATGTTGGCGCCGCTTTACCATGATCTGTACCATTGGAACCATTTTCAAAAATTCGTCTTCCAAATTCTGAAAAAGTCATCCCTAATACTTTTTCATCCTGCCCTGTACAGGCTAAATCTTCATAAAAATTATTAATTGCAACAGAAAGATTTGTCATTAACCGTTCGTGCGCCAAAGGCTGATTACCATGAGTATCAAAACCACCCATAGAAATCATATATACTTTAGTACCTAGATTTCCTTTTATCAGCTTCGCTAAAAGTTCTAATTGCCTTGCAAAAGAATTGTCTTGATATTCTACACACTGCAATGCTTCACCACGAAGATAAGCCTCATGGATAGTTCCCGAATATTCATTAGTAACGTTAGAAACTCCTCTTAAAAAACGTAATTGATCACCATACATACAATCATCAAAAAGATTCTCATCTATAGGGTATTGCACACCAGTTTCTGCAATTTGCTGCAATTGATCTACATTATTAGTTACAAAAGCATAATTGGTTTCTTCTCCTTCGAACACTAAATTACCATAACTTCCAATTTGTATTGCCGCAGGGCCTTCTGGCCTACTCCCAGGGAAATCGGATAAATAATCTGGGTATAGATTTTCAAAATGTCTTCCCATCCATCCAGTATCTGTACCACTAAAGCCTGTTGTACTTAAATCTGTGTTTGCAAAAATATCGGAGCCTGTAAAATGAGATAAACTTTGTCCTTCATAACCAACACCATGTACTGCTTTAAATTGTCCTTCTCCCCACATAGACTCCAGAGAACTCATATAAGAAGGTACCCCAAAATCATCTGTAAGTTTTAATATTTTACTTTCAGGAATATATATATTAGGCCTAGCATTAGCGTAACTATCGTATTGATTTATTGGAATAACGGTACTAAGACCATCATTACCACCCGAAAGACGAATTAGAACTAATATATTATCGGTTTCAATATCTGCTAAAGCATTTGTTAACTTTGATGGCGCAGATGCGGTTAAAAGGTTAGAACCTAACATCATACTTCCAGAACCTGCAAGTCCTAATGTTTGCAAAAAGGAACGGCGGCTCCATGTTGTATGTTCTTCATTATGACCTTCATGTTCTTTGCCTTTGTGAGGAGAATTATGGTGAGTATCGCACATAGTAGTAGGTTTTTATTTTAATTGAAATTCAGGTTGTCTTCCAAGATGTTGTAATAGAAGATAAACTTGGGTCGAGGCATTTGGCAGCGTCATATTCCATGAAAAATTATTAGGATCAGGGCTATCTTCATAAACGCCATTATCCTCATAAGGGCCTCTAAAAATCCCAATTGCAGTATCATAATCTGCTTGTGTTAACAGACCTTTGGGTAGTATCTTATCTATAATAGATGTAGCTACCTCTGCTGGATCATTGTTTGTAATACCATTAGGATTTGCAGCTTGAACACCAAAATCTCTAAATTGTTCCGGGTTACTATCATAAAATCCCTGTAGAATTGTTTCTATTGTTAACCAACGACCAATCATAAAATTGGTATTAATCCAAGATCTATCTCTTTGCCAACCAGCAACATCAAAAGGCTCAAATAAGGTTTGCCCTAATAAAGATGTATAATTAATAACCTCACTAATATTGGTATTGGTAATTGTAAAATTTGTTTCTTTAAAAAGGTTAAAATAAAGATCAAAAGGGCTTTTAATAATTACCCCTACTGCCTCATCATCGAAAAAATGTTGACTCTTAAATAATTGACGTAAAACGGGTGCAATTTCAAAATTATTAGCAACAAATGTAGTTGCAAGACCGTCAATTATAGTTTGTGCATTATTAGCTGCATCTCTAGAATCAGGGTGTACAAAAAACTCATATAGTTTTCTACAAATAAATTCAGCTATTTCATTAGGACGTTGTGCAAAAAGAATATCATGCACATCTTGGTAATTCCAGTTTCCTGTTTGTCCGAATATTGTTTTACTACCTGCATCATGTTTAGTAGCATCAAACTGAACGGGCTCACAACCTATTTCTCCTCTTTCTACATATCCTGTAAGTGCTCTTGCAGTTTCAATAATATCTTCTTCAGTATAGCCATTACCTTCTCCTAGAGTAAAAAGCTCATAAAGCTCTCTACCATAATTTTCATTAGGATTGTTTCCATTATTAAATACACCGTCCAAATAATACAACATAGCATTAGTCAAACCAATTTCTACGACAAAATCTCTAAAATTGCCTAATGCATTCCTTTGTAAACAATTTATATAATGATATAAAAAAGAATTACAATCATAAACATCTATTTCCGTAACAAAATGGTTACTCCAAAAGAAACTCATTCTGTCTCTTAAGTTATTATTTAGCAAATCATTACCATATGCTAATCCCCATTCTTGTCTTTGGGAATTTTCCAATTGTCGCCTCTGGTCGTTGTCGGCCGGGTAATTATTATTATTCCAATCTGCCCAAGCTGGAGCAGGAGTTGGCGCTAAATTAAGAGCTTGGTCTACAAGCGAATCTATCAAAGTATTAGCTGTTTGACCAATTGCAGCGTTGATTGTATCTACAGAAGCACTGAATCCAAGTCTTCTGTATAGATGTGCTGCCTTTTGCTGATCCAAAGGAACAGTATAGACAGCTAGTGAAGAAGTATTACAATTAATGAAATATTCCATAGCGATTTAGGCATTAGTATTTTAGTTCTTAGAGTTGGGGCTCTATCTTAACGTAATGAAATTTGGTATAGTATGATTATACCATTATTTTCGTTAAGAATTCGAATTTACAATGTTTTCACTATAAAAACGCTGAACGGCCTGTATTTTCGATGAACTGCATAAAACCATCTAATTTTATGGGATTACATAACGAATTTGGAAAAAAAGGAGAGCAAATTGCGGTAGATTATCTACTCAAGAATGGATATCTTATTAAGTACAAAAATTACAGATACCTAAAAGCAGAGATTGATATTATTGCTCAAAAAGGACCCATATTGGCTATTGTAGAAGTTCGTTCTAGAAGTACAGATTTTATAGAAAACATTGCAGATACTATCACTAAAAAGAAAATTCAGTTACAAGTCTTAGCCGCAGATCATTATGTTACAGATTTGGATTTAGATGTTGAAGTTAGGTTCGATGTGATTACAATTCTTAAGAATAAATCCACTTTTGATTTAAATCATATAGAAAATGCATATTATCATTTCTGACAATTTGTTTTATTTGTAACAGTTTGTTATATTTGCACTACCAACAACTAAAGCAATGAAAACAATATCATCCGTAGTAGAACAGTACATTAAGAAAAAACCTTTTCTCCAAAGTGCTTTAGCACAGGGAATTATTAACTTAACTTCTCTTTCTAGAATAGTAAAACCAGAGATCGAAGAAGAACTTGGAAAAGACATCCGAAATGGTGCAATTGTAATGGCTCTTAAACGTTTGTCCGATGATTTGGAGTTTCGTGCTACGCATAAGATAATTAAAGTACTAAAGAATATTGGCGAAATAACGGTTCGCTCTTCCTTAACAGATTACACTTTCTTGGCTTCGGATACTATATTAAGACAACAAGCCAAATTATTAGAAGAGATAAATGCAAACCAAGATGTTTTCTATACTTCTTCTAGAGGGGTAAATGAAATTAATATTGTTATAAGCAACTTAATGGATAGTGTTGTTGAAAATCTGTTTGTTGCTGAAAAATGTACTCAAAAGGCCCAAGATTTATCTTCTATAACCGTAAAACTGCCTTCTGAAAATGTTTCTGTTCCAGGTATATACTATTTTATATTTCAACGATTAGCTTGGGAAGGCATCGTATTGTACGAAGTAATTTCAACTACCAATGAATTTACAATTTTAGTAGATGACGCGCAAGTTGATATAGCGTTCAAAACAATTAAAGACTTAAAAACTCTATAGATTAATTACCATTACTGAGTAAGAAATTCTATTACTGCTTTATCGTCCTCTGGTTTTGCAATAAAACGTTTATCCTTATCTAAAATAAAATAGGAAGGCGTTTGGTTAATGGCATATAATTTTGCGTATTTACCTTGCCACTTTCCTAAAGCAAGTGCATGCTCAAAATTTGGTAATTTGGCAATTTCTATTTTCCAATTAACCGCATCATCTTCTATACCTATTGCAACCACTTTAGTATTAGGGTACTTCTTTAACTCCTTATGTAACGCTGGCAATTCTTTTAAACAATGGGAACAAGTACTACTCCAAAATACCAATACATAGTTTTCTCCCCCACTTAAAGAACTAAGAGATTTTTCTTCCCCTTTTCCTCCCCAAATTACATCTGGAGCAATAGCCCCTATGCGTAATCTATTATGTAATTCTATAGCGTCTATTATATCTTGTTTATCTTCTTCTTCAGCAAGAACTTTTAAATAATCATCATAAATAAAGTCCGACAATTTATTAAATTCACTCGCTGCCGCCTGGGACCATAAATTATAGTATAGATGAAGTCTATATCCTTTAGAAACTGCCTGAGTATAATAATCCACTTTACGAACATTATTTTGCATTTCTTTTTCCGTGGCTTCTTTGGAAATGGTTTCTAATGGAAGCGCGGTAAAAACATAATTTACCACCTTATCTGTTAAAAAACCAGATGCTTGTAAAGTAGCGTTTGTAAAATCTAGTCCGTTAAAATAATTCTTTTTTTTATTCGCTATAAAATCCTGAATAGTTTCGTACTCTGTAGGCATATAAGGTTTGTTACCTTTAATAAACTCCCCAGCAATTAAGTTTTTTGTCTTTAATTCATAATTAGCTTGGGTTGCTTTTACGTTCTTAAAAAGTGCATTGTATTCTTCTAGATTGGTATTTCCAGAGGTATAATAGTTAATAATTCTGCGTTCTAAATCATGTAACTCCTTAAAATAGGAAGTAAAAAGAATATTCTCTTTAGAGCTAATAAAAGCTACACCACTTTCTGTAGTAAAAGACAATTCTATGTTTTCTTTACCGTTATACAACACGTCAAAATAAAATTCTTCTTGTGGCACTGCATATACCAATCTGTACGTTCCCGCAGGTGAATTAGCTGGCATATTTAAAACAAACTTTCCATTCTTTATCGCTGTATCGGCAACGTACACTTGTGTCCCCGGTTTTAACCTATAAGCTATTAACCAACTATAATCTTTAGCTGGCGCAAAAGTCCCTGAAATGGTATTTTGTGCAAAGGCTACCCAACTAAACAATAATACTAAACCAAGAATAACTTTTTTCATATCCATTATATTTTTCTTCTTCCAAATGTAATTAGCATTTAAAGGTTTTTCAAAAACAATACCAAAACGAAACTTTTTAAAACTTTAAAGGTTGCATTACTTTTAACGCCTTTTCTACAGTGTTTATATTTTCAAAAACCAGTAGTAATCGAAGTCCGTTTCTTGTCTGCTTTTCTTTCATTTTACAAACTTTAGTATGCGCTTGCACAAATTGAAGTACCTTAGTAAAAACAGGGCTTTGATAAAAATTAGACTGTTGATCTGCAATAAAATAACCAATAAGCTTCTTTTGTTTCATTACCACTTTCTCTAATCCTATCTGATTTGCAATCCATTTTATACGGACCGAATGTAACAAATCTACAGCTGGCGTTGGTAATTCGCCAAAACGATCTACTAGTTCTTTCTCATATTTAACAAGGGCTTCTTCGTCCTTAAGCGAGTTTAGGCTGGTATATAAGGTTAAACGTTCTGTAATATTATTTATATAATCGTCTGGGAAGAGTAATTCAAAATCCGAATCAATTTGAGTCTCTTTTACGTATACTTTTTCAGCTGCTCCTTCTACCTCTTCATACAAATCTTTAAACTCATTTTCTTTAAGCTCACTAATAGCTTCAGATAGTATTTTTTGATAGGCATCAAAACCAATCTCATTTATAAACCCACTTTGCTCTCCTCCTAAAATATCTCCAGCGCCACGAATTTCTAAATCTTTCATGGCAATATTAAACCCACTTCCCAATTCTGTAAACTGCTCTAAAGCTAGTATTCTCTTACGTGCATCATTCGTCATAACCTCATATGGTGGGGTTATGAAATAACAAAATGCTTTTTTATTACTTCTTCCTACACGACCACGCATTTGATGCAAATCGCTCAAACCAAAATTATTGGCATTGTTGATAAAAATTGTATTAGCATTAGTTACATCTAAACCGCTCTCAATAATAGTAGTTGACACTAGAACATCAAACTCCCCATTCATAAAAGAGATCATTAAGGCTTCTAGTTTTTTACCTTCCATTTGTCCATGACCAATCCCAATCTTAGCATCTGGTACCAACCGCTGGATCATCCCAGCAACTTCTTTAATATTCTCAATTCTATTATGAATAAAAAAAGATTGCCCTCCTCTTTGTATTTCATATGAAATGGCATCACGAATAGTCTCTTCAGAAAAACGAATAACTTCACTTTCTATAGGATACCTATTCGGTGGAGCTGTATTTATTTGAGATAAATCTCTTGCTGCCATTAAACTAAATTGCAAGGTTCTCGGAATCGGAGTAGCCGTTAAGGTTAAAACATCTACATTTTCTTTGATAGATTTTAACTTGTCTTTTACCGCAACACCAAACTTTTGTTCTTCATCTACAATTAGTAATCCTAAATCTTTAAACTTAACATTTTTATTTACTAATTGATGTGTACCAATAATAATATCAACTCTACCAGACTCCAAGCCCTCTAAGGTTAATTTTCTTTGTTTAGCTGTTTTAAATCTATTAAGGTAATCTACGGTAACTGGCATTTCTTTTAATCGCTCCGCAAAAGAACGCGCATGCTGAAAAGCCAAAATTGTTGTCGGCACTAATACCGCTACCTGCTTGCCATTATCTACAGCTTTAAAAGCTGCCCGTATTGCTACTTCTGTTTTACCAAATCCTACATCACCACAGACCAAACGATCCATAGGACGTTCACTCTCCATATCTTGTTTAATATCTGCCGTAGCCTTACTTTGGTCTGGCGTATCTTCATAAATAAAAGAAGCTTCTAGCTCATGCTGCAAATAACTATCTGGTGCATACTGAAACCCTTTTTCTAAACGCCTTTTGGCATATACTTTAATTAAATCGAAAGCTATTTTCTTAACCCTAGATTTTGTCTTTTGCTTTAATTTTTTCCATGCTGCAGATCCTAATTTAAAAATCTTGGGAGGATTTCCATCTTTACCTGTAAACTTAGATATTTTGTGCAGGGAATGAATACTTACGTAAAGAATGTCTCTTTCCCCATACATTAATTTTATGGCCTCTTGCTTTTTACCCTCTACATCTATCTTTTGTAAGCCTCCAAATTTTCCTATTCCATGATCTATATGCGTTACATAATCTCCTACCTCTAATTTTGTGAGCTCTTTTAAGGTAATAGCTTGCTTTTTGGCATAGCCGTTTTTTAATTGGAATTTATGGTAGCGTTCAAAAATCTGATGATCTGTATAACATGCTATTTTAAGATTGTCATTAATAAAACCTTGGTATAATGAAAAGACAATTGTTTTATAATGTACTTCTTGTTCTACCTCATCAAAAATATCATGAAAACGTTGCGCTTGTTGATCGGTTGCGCAAAAAATGTAATTGGTATATCCGTTGGAGTTATTTGTATTTAAATCTTCTATAAGTAAATCGAATTTCTTATTAAAAGAAGGCTGTGGTTTGGTTTTATAAATAACTTCTTCAGCAGATCTATCGGAGATAGTTATTAATGCTGATGCGTTTTTGCCAAGGGTTAATAATCTAAAATTAGATAGCTCCACTTTAAGTAATTTAGCATTTACAAAAAGCTCAATGGGTTCTGCATGTTTTATCTCTTCGGATAATTTTGCAAAAGCAGAAATAGCTTTTGCAAAGAAAGTATCTAAACGATCAAACAAAAAATCTAAATTCTTGACAAAAACTACTGTGTCCTTGGCTACATATTTTAGAAAGCTCTCCCGCGTTTCTTCGGAAAATTTATTCTCTACATTAGGAATAATCGTTATTTTATTAATCTTCTCAGTAGACAATTGTGTTTCCACATCGAAAGTTCTAATACTATCTATCTCTTCTCCAAAAAACTCAATTCTATATGGTTGATCATGAGAAAAAGAGAACACATCTACAATACCCCCACGAACAGAAAACTCGCCAGGTTCGGTTACAAAATCTACTCTTTTAAACTTATACTCAAATAGCACTTCATTTAAAAAGTCTAAACTTAAAGTGTCTTCGACTTTTATTTTTAAGGTGTTCTTTTCTAAATCTTTCCTAGTTACAACTTTTTCAAAAATAGCATCTGGATAGGTAACAATAATCGCAGGTTTTTTTCTAGAATTAATTCTATTTAAAACCTCAGCTCTTAAAAGAACATTAGCGTTATCTGTTTCTTCGATTTGATAAGGTCTACGATAGCTTCCGGGATAGAACAGTACATCTTTATCTCCAACAAATTGCTCTAAATCGTTTAGATAATATGCTGCCTCTTCCTTATCATTAAAAATCAATAAATAAGGAACCTCGGTTTGTTTAAATGTATCTGCTAGAACAAAAGATAGAGCAGAGCCTGTTACCCCTGTTAAAGCAATATTTTTTTCGGATTGGACAATAGTATTTTTCAGTTTCTGCGATTGCGGAGACTGTGCAAAACCTTGTTGAATAGTAGAATAGGTCAACGGTATAAATTTGTGCAAATATAACTTCTCCTAGTAATGCTAACAAAAAGCAGCTCTCTTTTTTATCGTAACTCATTACCGACATAATTAAACATCTAATCAAAAAAAAATATTAGAATCTAAATAATAATTTTAAAAATTTATATTTGTGATCTTAAACAACAAGAATTTATGTCAATTTCAAATTTATTTGATAGCGGATTTCGAAAAAGAAACCAAGATCATTTTGCAGCAATTGTAAAAGTTGCAATGAGTGATGGAGTAATTACTGAAGATGAAAAGGCTTTTTTAGACAGATTGGCTAAAAGATTAGACATCTCAGAACATCATTTTGCTGAGATTTTAGAAGATTACCATACTAGGCCTATTAATCCTCCAACTAGTTATGACAAACGTTTGGAAAGATTATATGATTTATCTCGCATGGTATATGCGGATAATGAATTAGGTGAAAAACAAACTGTAATATTGCAACGCTTAGGCGTTGGCTTAGGGTTTTCGCCTGCAAACATATCTTATGTTGTAGATAAAGCTCTAAAATTAGTAGATGCTGGAGTTGATTTAGATAACTTTATAGAAGAAATAAAGAACATGAATCGTTAGTTCAAGTCTAGAAATAAAATAAAAAAGGCGTTCTTTATAAAGAACGCCTTTTTTATTTTATGCATGTTTCGCAATACATTCATGTAATTTTTCTACCATATTTTTGCTTCCACAAAAGAACGGTACTCTCTGGTGTAATTCAGTCGGTTCTATATCTAAGATACGCCTAAACCCATCACTAGCAATACCATTGGCTTGTTCTGCTAAATACGCCATAGGGTTACATTCGTATAATAAACGAAGTTTTCCGTTTTCTGCTATATTACTTTTAGGATACATATAAATTCCGCCTTTTATCATATTTCTATGAAAATCAGAAACTAAAGAACCTATATATCTAGAAGTATATGGCCTATCTTCATCTTCCTCTTGACAATATTTTATATAATCTTTTACTCCTTGTAAAAAATGCACATAATTACCTTCATTTATGGAATATATTTTACCAGACTCTGGAAATTTCATATCCGGATGAGAAAGGTAAAACGTACCTAATGCAGGGTTCAAAGTAAACCCATTAACACCTGCTCCGGTACTATATACTAACATAGTAGATGTTCCGTAAACAATATACCCCGCAGCAACTTGTTCATCCCCTTTTTGTAAAAAATCTCTTAACTCCACAGGAGTTCCTACGGGAGTTACTCTTCTATAAATAGAAAAAATTGTACCTACAGAAACATTTACATCTATATTAGAAGAACCGTCTAAGGGATCTATTAACACAACATATTTATTCTGATGATTATCATCACTACTATTAATAGTAATAAAATCATCTTCTTCTTCCGAAGCAATACCACATACAATTTCGCGATTCTTTAGTGTCTGGATAAATATATCATTAGCCATCACATCTAATTTTTGCTGGTTCTCCCCTTGTATATTCATATCCCCAGCCGCGCCTAAGATATCTACAAGTCCGGCTTTATTAACCTCATGGTTTACAACTTTAGCAGCCAATCTTATAGCATTAATAAGTTTAGAAAGTTCTCCCGAAGTATATTGAAATGCGGATTGATTTTCAATAATAAACTCTCCTAATGTTTTGTGTTTTTTAAGCATTATACTGATTGTGTTTATTTGGTTACAAATATCGTCTATTTTGTGAAACTATAACGTTTTCGATATTTTTTGATTTTTAAATTTATAACTATGTGTTATATTTGTAACATGTATTAAAGTATAGATTGGAATGGTCAATAGCAGAACGCCATTTTTATATTAGAATTGCATTTTATATCTAAAATATTCAAAGCATGAACTTTACCATTAGAGATAGTCAAATAGCCGATATGCCACAGGTATTGTGCTTAATTAAAGAATTGGCTCTTTTTGAAAAAGAAGAACATGCTGTAGAGGTTACTGAAGAAAACCTTGTAGCAGACGGATTTGGAGAAAATCCGTTGTTTCATTGTTTTGTTGCAGAAAGTGACTCTAAAATCGTTGGTATGGCCTTGGTTTACCCTAGATATTCTACTTGGAAAGGACCTGTTCTACATTTAGAAGACCTCATTGTTTCTGAAAAATACAGAGGTACAGGACTAGGCAGTGCTTTACTAACTTCGGTCGTTACGTATGGTAATACTTTGGGTGTAAAAAGAATCTCATGGGAAGTAATAGATTGGAACGATCCCGCTATAGCTTTTTATGAATCTAAAGGGGCCAAAGTTATGAGAGATTGGGACGTTGTACAATTAGACGAAGAAGGAATTAAAAAATTTTTAAAATAAAAATACATTTTCCCCATAAAGGAAAACAAATAATATAAGAGTAATGAGAGTTTTTAAATTTGGTGGTGCGTCTGTAAAGGATGCTAATGGAGTAAAAAATGTTGTAAAAGTATTACAAGAAGTAGGTTACGAAAATACATTGGTAGTTGTTTCCGCAATGGGCAAAACAACCAATAGTATGGAAGCCATAGTAGATGCGTATTTTAACGAAAAAGCTAACTTACCTTCTAAAATACAAGAAGTTACTGAATACCATGCCAGTATTTTAAAAGATTTGTTTCCCAATAAGGAACATCTTATTTACCAAAGGGTAAAAGAATTGTTCGATGAAGTTAAGGGGTTTTTAGCATGGAATAAATCCCCGAATTATAACTTTGTATATGACCAAGTAGTAGGTTATGGGGAATTAACATCTACTAGTATTATAAGCGCGTACTTAAACGAAATAGGAATGCAGAATACGTGGTTAGATGTTAGAACTTTAATTAAAACAAATAATATTTATAGAGACACAACAGTAAACTGGGAAAAAACGCAGGAGCAAATCTCTGAAAAAGTAAATAAAAAAGTACTCAATATTACGCAAGGCTTTTTAGGCAGTGATGATAATAATTTTACTACCACTTTAGGAAGAGAAGGGTCGGATTATACTGCCGCAATTCTGGCATATTGCTTAAGTGCAAATTCTGTAACTATCTGGAAAGATGTACCAGGAGTTTTAAATGCAGATCCAAGATATTTTAAAGAAACACAACTCTTAAACAAGATATCTTATAAAGAAGCCATTGAACTTGCCTTTTATGGAGCCTCTGTAATTCATCCTAAAACCTTACAACCATTACAACGTAAGGAAATACCGTTACATGTAAAGTCTTTTTTAAATCCTAAAAATGACGGTACAACCGTTGGAAAAGGTAATGGCATTGAACCTAAAGTACCTTGTTTTATAGTTAAAAAAGATCAAGTGCTAATGAAACTATCTTCCTTAGACTTTTCCTTTATTGTTGAGAATAACATCAGTGATTTATTTAAACTTTTTCACGATTATAAAATGAAGGTAGATCTAATTCAAAATTCTGCAATTAGTTTTTCTGTTTGCGTAGATAATAGATTTGGTCGTTTGCAGGAGTTGCTAGACACTTTAAAAAGTAGATTTAAAGTAGTACACCAAGAAGGAGTTTCTTTATATACTATTCGCCACTTTAATACGGAAGCGATTTCTTCTTTACAAAATGGATATGAGGTTTTATTGGAACAGCGAGCAAAGGAAACAGTACAATTGGTTGTAAAATAAATAAGTCCAGTTACTATATATTAAAAAACAGTTCTTAGAGCTGTTTTTTGCTATATTTACAATTCCGAAATTTTTTTAAATCTATGGGTTTAGTAACCGCAAAGGAAGTAGCAAAAGCTATCAACCTAAGTAAATATGGCTTTTTAGGTACTTTTATTGGATGGGTTCTGATGAAAGTAACCAGAATATCCAGTATCAATAGATTTTATGACGAGCATAAACATTTAGAAGGGATTGCCTTTTTAGATGCTATTTTGGAATACTACGAAATAGATTTTGAAATTCCAGAAGAAGATTTTAGGCGTTTACCAAAAGATGGTTCTTACATCACCATATCTAATCACCCATTAGGAGGTATTGATGGTGTATTACTTATGAAGTTATTGGTTTCTCACCGATCAGACTTTAAGATTATTGCCAACTTTTTACTAAACAGGATTGCTCCTATGGAGCCCTACATTTTACCTGTAAATCCGTTTGAAAATAATAAAGATGCAAAAAGTAGTATAGCAGGCTTTAAAAGTGCCATGAGCCACTTACGTGCTGGCCACCCATTGGGAATTTTCCCTGCTGGGGAGGTGTCTACGTATAAGGATGAAAAATTAATTGTAGACAAGCCCTGGGAAGAACCCGCCTTAAAACTAATTAGAAAGGCAGAAGTACCTGTAGTTCCTATTTATTTTCATGCCAAAAACAGTTCTCTATTTTATCGTTTGTCCAAAATAAGTGATGTCTTTAGGACAGCAAAATTACCATCCGAAATATACTCTCAAAAAAACCGTCCTATAAAAGTGCGCATAGGGCAACCAATTAGTGTTAAAACCCAAAAAGAACAAAGCACTTTAGAAGAGTTTACAGAACTGTTAAGAAAAAAAACATATATACTATCTAATGCGTATGAAAAAGAGCGCTTAATAGATCAATTACCAAGTACTTTAAAAATTCCTAAAGCTCCTAAAAAAATTGCTTCTGCGGTACCATCGGAAGTAATGGAAGGAGAAATTGAAAAATTAAGAGATAAAGACTGTCGTTTACTACAAAGTAAAAACTATGAGGTTTTTTTAGCTCAAGAAAAGAATATGCCTTTTATTCTAAAAGAAATTGGTAGACAACGAGAAGTTACCTTTAGAGCCATTGGAGAGGGAACAAATAATGCAATAGATTTAGATGTTTTTGATTCCTATTATTATCATTTATTCCTTTGGGACAACACGGCAAAATGCATTGTAGGCGCGTATAGAATGGGAATGGGTTCCGAAATATTTCCTGAACATGGCATAGATGGTTTTTATTTACAAGATTTATTCCGAGTAGAACCAGAATTATATGGAATGATGCAAAACTCCATAGAAATGGGCAGAGCCTATATTGTAAAGGAGTACCAACAGAAACCAATGCCACTATTTCTGCTTTGGAAAGGTATTGTACATACTACTTTAAGGCACCCAGAACATAAGTACTTAATAGGGGGAGTTAGTATCAGTAATCAGTTCTCCAACTTTTCCAAATCGCTTATGATAGAGTTTATGAAATCTAATTATTGGGACCCCTATGTAGCCCAATATATACGTCCTAAGAAAGAGTTTAAAGTAAAACTAAAAGATGCGGATAAAGAGTTTGTTTTTGATGAAACTCAGGCAGATTTAAACAAGTTTGATAGAATTATTGATGAAGTAGAGCCTGGTAGTCTTCGTCTACCTGTTCTTATTAAAAAATATATAAAACAGAATGCTAAAGTAATTGCATTTAATGTAGACCCGCTTTTTAATAACTCTGTAGATGGTTTAATGTATATTAAAATAGCAGATTTACCAGAGAGTACTGTTAAACCTGTTATGGAAGAATTTCAGGCAGAATTAGAGCGTAAAATGGCTGACGCTAATACTACCAAATAAAGTATCCTATTCACTTAAGACTAATACAAACCCCTCCATTTTCACATCCAAATTAGTCCTGAAAAGCACAACTAAAAATTTCATTTTTCATTTACTATTAAAAAATAATTTTTAGGGATAAAAAAACCTAAAATATAGTACTAATTGGTATATTATAAATTTATATACCAATTAGACCATAATTAATTGCCTGACAATTAAACCTATAAATAAAAAGTAGTCGTGAATTAAGGTTTATAAAATATTCTTAAAAATTATATTAAAAACACATACCATTAAGTATATTATTAAGAATTACTTAGAACCATATAACCTATTTACAGCTCTTAATATTAAACGGGCCCTACCTAATTCTGATTGTTTAATTTTTTTGTACGTTCTATTTAAATAGTATTCTACTGCAGCATTACCTTTAAATTCTTTCCTTGCTTTATATAAATCTAATGCAACTTGTAAATCTTGGGGCACATAAGAAACTCCTGTATATTCTTGAAGTAATTGTAAATTAAGAAAACCATATTCTTCCGTTGGCTCTAACACAGTACCCTCTCCATAATCATTCCATGTAACCAATTGTATAAAATCAGCAGCTTCATGATGCGTATAATTAAGGGTTTCTACAAAAACATTCCCATTATCATGTGTTATACTCCAATCATGTTGCAGACCCCAACCTCCTTCTTCATAAAAACTGTTAAAGCCCGGATAACTACTTCCTACGGTTATTAAATTATTGCCTATATACTCATCATAGTAATATTCATGAGCAGTTAAATGATCTTCGGCCACCCACAAAAATTCTCCAGAAGCACTATTCCCCACCATGTTTTGGCTTGCCCATAAAGTTAAAAAATGAGGTTTTTCATTTATAGGAAAAACAGAAAAAATACTATCCCAATCTGCAGTACTAGTTATGCTGCTGGGGCCAAATAAAAACATAAGTTCTTCATTATTATGCTCTAGAAAATTAAGCTTATTAAAATACGTATCTTTAATATATTGAAAATCCATCGTTGCTGCCTCGACAATACTAGTTGCTAACCCCTCATTATATACCTCCTCCGCTGCTCTATCTTCATACATAATGGAAAATTCCATACCAAGATCATCTAAACGTTCCATAAAAGACTCCGTCGATTGCTTAATTAAATCGTAATCATGAACATCTTTACTACCGTACCAATCGAAAATAACTCCATCAATTCCAGATAATTTCATCATTAAAAAATGATACTCCTGTAAATCTGGATCATTAGAAGAATACGGACCTATTATAGGATAGTAATAAGAAGCTATTTCTCTTTTCCCATCTGCATCAAGAATATCCGGATTCTTATTGGCCATAGTCCAGTGTTGCCCCCAATAGCCATCATATTCCACACTTTGAAACCAGGGCATATAGTGCGCATAAACTTTCTTAGGATTTTCTTTAACCACATCCATCCCAGAGATATCAACCACCCTACCTTCTTTAGTCATTTTTCTAAAAGCATCTTCCTCCTCTAAAACAGAAAGCAAAAGAGAGTCCGATACAATAGAGTCCACCGCAACACTAAACACCCCGTCATCCGAACTTTCGTTGTTAATCTTGTCCTTTTCGCAAGATTGAAAAAAAACAAAAAATACTAATAACCCAAAAACTAACTTTTTACAATACCTCATACAATTAAATTAAAAATTAATAAATTGGGGGTTATTGCAAAATATAACATGCTACGGTTTATTCTTACAAATAATAAAAAATTAACAAAATTTTAATAATATATTTTTGTGCAAATTAAAAACTCATATACTAACCGTTAATAGAGTCTCAAGTATTTTATAATTTTAAAGAAAAACTTATGTCAAAACCCTTTATTCTGGATTCCACTTTTTCTAATGAAAACTACACTCAAAATCGTCTTCCCCGAGGAGAATATGAAAACTGCATTTTTGAGCGCTGTAATTTTGAAAACAGCTTACTAGATAATCAAAACTTCATGGAATGTACATTTATAGAGTGTAATTTAAGTTCATCGAATATTACAAATACCATTTTTAAAGAAGTCTCCTTTGTTCAATGCAAAATGTTAGGGATACCTTTTGAAAGTTGTAATACTTTTTTAATTGATTTTACATTTGATACTTGTGTCTTAAACTTATCTTCTTTTTATGGATTAACTTTAAAAAATCAATTCTTTAAAGGATGTACTTTAAAACAAGTCGATTTTACAAAGACGCAACTATCCGAGGTAATTTTTAGTGATTGCGACTTAGAGCAATCCATTTTTGACAGAACCTTACTCCAAAAGGCAGATTTAAGTACGGCATATAATTATACCATTGATCCAGCAATAAACAATATCACAAAAGCAATATTTTCGAAAGAAGGGATTTCAGGCTTACTTACAAAACACAATATTGTAATAAAATAAAGCCTAATTATTCACTCTTCCATAGTATTTCTTCCTAAAAGGATAATTTGTAACTTGTAACGAGCATAAATACTTTTCTTATGAAATTTATTACATTATTATTACTACTATCTACTCTAACGACTTATAGTCAAAACACGATAAAATTAATAGAAGGGGGAAAATCTCCAAAGGCAAAACTATCAGATGTTAAATGGATATCTGGCCATTGGAAAGGTCATGCATTTGGAGGAACTACTGAGGAAATATGGAGCCCGCCATTGGGAGACTCTATGATGTTTGTATTTAAACTTGTAGTAAATGACAAAGTTTTATTTTATGAAATTGGGCATATTCAAGAAAAAGAAGGAACACTTATACTACAATTAAAACATTTTGCTTCCGATTTAAAAGGTTGGGAAGCGAAAGAAGAAACAGTAGATTTTAAACTCGTAAAACTAGAAGAAAATAAAGTTTTTTTTGAAGATTTTACAGTAGAAAAGATTGGGGAAAATGAAATTAATATATACGTAGTAATTAAAGATGAGCATGGTACTAATAAGGAAGAAAGGTTTAATTACAAAAGGCAGTAGTATATGAAAAAACAATGCCTAGAATGTAGTACCGAAATAATAGGAAGAGTAGACAAAAAATTCTGTTCCGATTACTGTAGAAATGCATACAACAACAAAATAAACAAAGACAGTAAAAATTTAATTAGAAATATTAACAATCGACTCCGAAAGAACTATCGAATTCTGGATAGCTTTGCTCTTAAAGATGGTAAAACCAAAACCACAAGAACTAGGCTTTTAGACCGAGGTTTTGATTTTGATTTTATCACCAACTTATATACTACAAAAAAAGGAACTACTTACTTTTTTGTTTACGATTTAGGATACTTACCCTTAGATAACGATTATTACATGATAGTTAAAAGAGAGTAACTGTCCTAAAACTACTTATAATTTTGTCCGCTTAATTTTAAAGCAGCAATTACAATATCTTTACGGCTTATTTGTCCGACTAAAATTCCATTTTTCATTACAGGAAGTCTACGTCTATTTCCTTTATGAAAAACTCCTGCAGCATCAAAAATACTAATATTATGTCCTATTGTTTCCACGTTTTTTGTCATAAAACGCTCCACGCTTTTATCTAAAATTGGTTGATTAAAATAACGACTTTCGGAGATTTGTTTCATACAATCTGCTTCGGAAATAATCCCAACCAAAAAACCATTATTATCAATAACTGGTCCTCCAGAAATGTGGTTTTTTGCAAAAAGTTCCATTACCTCCAATATAGACTGCTCTGGACTAAATGTAAGCAACTTTTTAGTCATATAATCTTCAACCAATAATGGAGCATCAAATTCCTTCTTCGTAGTCTTTCTAATCCCTTGAAAACTCTTAATTCCCATATGCTTTTATTTTTAGGTTGATTACTAAAGATAGAAAAAAATTACGAAATTCCTAATAATATTCACTTTATTATGTCATTATATTATCATTTATCACTTTTTAGCATTAATTTTACATTAAATAAAAAGCAAAAAAAATTGCCTCTCAGTATTTTTAAAATAAGCATCTTTTAATAATTTCTTAAATGAAAAAAAGTACAGTCCTAAGTACCTTAATTCTTATTGCAATTGCCATTTATTGGTCTTTTAAATCTTCTATGCCCACATATACGGAAGATACTACAACACTTAAAACTGAATTTTCTACAGATCGTGCATTAGAACACGTAGAACAAATATCTCAAAAACCGCATGGAGTAGGTTTTCCTGAACATACTGTTGTAAAAGGCTATATAGCTAATGAATTAAAAAAATTAGGTCTTGAAGTCACTTTTCAAGAAGGCTATACAGCCGGAGACTGGGGGAACTTAAGTAAAGTAAACAACATTTTAGCTCGCATAAAAGGAACTGACTCTAAAAAAGCGTTACTTCTCCTTAGTCATTATGATAGCCACCCACATTCTTCCTTAGGAGCAAGTGATGCCGCTAGCGGTGTAGCAACTATTTTAGAAGGAGTTCGCCAATTCGTAGTAAAAGAAAAGAAACCTAAAAATGATATTATTATCCTAATATCAGATTCCGAAGAGTTAGGCCTTAACGGTGCAGATTTGTTCGTGAACAAACACCCTTGGATAAGAGATGTTGGCCTAGTTCTTAATTTTGAAGCGCGTGGTAGTAGCGGCCCCAGCTATATGTTAATAGAAACCAATAAAGGAAATAAAAAACTTATTGAAGAATTCACTAAAGCAAATCCAGAGTATCCCGTTGCTAACTCTTTAGTGTATAGTATTTATAAAATGCTCCCCAACGACACGGATTTAACCATTTTTCGAGAAGATGGAGACGTAGAAGGTTTTAATTTTGCATTTATCGATGATCATTACGATTATCATACCGCCAAAGACAACTATGAGCGTCTGGATAAAAACACTTTAGCTCATCAAGGAAGTTATTTGGTTCCTTTACTAGATTATTTTTCAAATTCTGATTTAAGTAATTTAAAAAGTCTTAGTGACTTTATCTACTTTAATATTCCATTTTTTAAATTAGTTTCCTATCCTTTTGATTGGATTTTTCCCATGTTAACATTAGGCATTATAGTATTTATACTCCTACTTTTTCAAGGATTTAAAAAGAAAACATTACAAAGAAAAGCCATCCTAAAAGGTTTTTTTCCTATGCTTATATCTGTAGGAATAAATGGCATTGTAGGATATTTTAGTTGGACTCTCTTAAAAACATTATATCCGCAATACAATGATATTTTGCATGGATTTACTTATAATGGCCATACCTATATTGCCGCTTTTGTGCTATTCTCTATTGGTGTTTGTTTTTTAGCTTACTATAAATACAACAAAATAACAACGCCAAATCTTTTAGTAGCCCCTATATTTTTATGGTTATTACTATGTACTGGAGTTTCTGTTTATCTTAAAGGCGCAAGCTTTTTTATTATCCCTGTTTATGGCTTACTAGCGAGCTTATTTGTTACACAAAATCAAAAAAAACCAAATGGCATGCTACTCGTTTTTTTAGCATTGCCTGCATTGTGGATTTTTGCTCCTTTCATTAAAATGTTTCCCATAGGATTAGGTTTAAAAATGATGGTTGCTTCCACCTTACTTACTAGTCTAACATTTATTTTATTATTGCCCGTATTTGGATTCTACAAAAACAAACGTTTTTTAGCCATATTATCTTTTATTCTGTTTATAGGGTTTCTCTTCTCTGCTCATTTAAATTCTAATTTCAATGAAGAAAACGCTAAACCAACAAGTCTAATGTATCTTTTAAATACCAATACTAATTCTGCCAAATGGGTAACTTATGAACAACAATTGTCTCCTTGGACATCTCAATATATTGGGGATACAAAAAAGGCTCCAGAAACGAGCTCCAAGACCTTGAGCAGTAAATACGGTACACATTTTACTTTCGAAGCAAATGCCCCTTTAAAAAAAATTAAATCGCCTTTAATCCAAAAAACAAGAGATACTATTATTGGTAATCAAAGATTTTTAGATCTATGTATAACTCCACAACGAAATGTAAATAGGCTAGAATTAATAACGAATGACATAGAAATACAAAGCGCAGAGGTAAATGGAGTAACTTTATCTGAATATTTTTTAAAAAATAGAAAACGAAATAAGTTAATAACACATTATATAACGGATAATGCATATACAGATATTAGATTAAGCTTTCCTAAAAACGAAAAATTAGAACTTACATTTTTTGAAGCCTCTAATGATTTATTAAGCAATCCTCTTTTCAGTATTCCCGAGAGACCAAAAAACAATATCCCCATGCCTTTTATATTAAATGATGCTATAGTAACTACAAAAACTTTACAATTTTAATGCAAAATATAGGAATTATAGGTTGCGGTTGGCTAGGGCTTCCTTTAGCTACATTTTTGTTACAAGATGGCTATTCCGTTTACGGGACTACCACTTCGGCGACTAAAATAAATACACTAGAAAGTAACGGAATTGAGGCTTTTCCTATTTCTCTGTTCGAAGATAGAATAGAAGGACCCATTTCTAAATTTCTTGAATCCTTAGATGTACTAATTATAAATGTTCCACCACGATTAAGAGGGAAAAACAAGGAGAATTATGTTCAAAAAATGACTCTTTTAAAAACTCAAATAAAAAAGAGCCGGTGCAATAAAATTATCTTTGCTAGCAGTACGGCTGTATACGGAAATACTCCTGGAGTAGTAACTGAAAAAACTATTGTTTGTCCTAACACTGAATCTGGGAAACAATTAGTAGTTTCCGAAAACATATTTTTAGAGGATTCTACTTTACAAGCTACCGTAATTCGGTTTGGAGGATTAATAGGACCCAACAGACACCCAGTTACTATGCTTTCTGGTAGAAGTAATTTAAAAAATGGAAACGCCCCCGTAAACTTAATTCATCTTAATGATTGTATTTCCATTCTAAAAGAAAGTATAACCAATAATTGGACCAACACCATTCTTAACGCCGTTCATCCAAGTCACCCAACAAAAAAAGAATATTATACTCAAGAAGCGCAAAAAAGAGCTATAGAACCTCCTAAATACGAAGATTTTTCGGGTATAAACTCTAAAAAAGTAGACTCTACTTTCCTTCTAAATGTTAAAAACTACCGTTTTCACACCTCAATCTTCACTTAAAACACCACAAACAAAAGGGATTTTACAACAAAAACGTCTTTTCTACGTTAATTATATAGCTGATTTTAAGATAGTTATCTACGAAATACATAACTTTACTTAAATGATTAAATATAAAAGCCATGGAAAATTCAAATCTAAAAGGGAGAATTTTAATGGATGTAGAAAATCTAATTTCCCGTAGTTGTAACAAACCAACCCGAACTTTAAATTTTGAAAACCTACATATTGCATTACTTAAAAAATATTATAATGCAGCGGATGTTTCTATAGATTACCATAGACATCGCATAAAAATGAGTATTATAATCGATGATAAACAATATGATCCAAAAACCGCAAATATTAACTTAGCGGTAGTACATGCAAATCTGTTTTTTAAAAATTTAAAAAAATTTTTAAAGTCCTGCATTGACAAGGACTCTAAGAGTTTAGGCTTTTATGCGGCATTATTACGTTCTTTTGCTCAACAAGATATTAAACTGAGCATTGTATAGTTCTTTACTATTTAAATTTATTAGAAAAGAGGTGCTTAATGCACCTCTTTTCTCTTTTATTCCCTTTATTTAAAGGTTTTATTAACAGAATACTAGAAATAATTTCAATAGATTAGCAAACCAAAATTTAACAAAATGAAAAAAGTACTTTTTGCTTTTGCATGTCTTATAGGATTCTCTGCAATAGCGCAAACTAAAACAGAATTACAAAAACATTATGAAGCTTTTTATAACGAAATGCGGCAGCAGGGAGATATTACTGGTGTTATAAATGCCCTTACTCATCTAAATGTAATATCCCCTTCTAAACAAAGAAAAGACACCTTAGCATATATTTATGCTAATGACAACCAACATTTACAAGCACTAAATACTATAGGCATTGAAAAATTAGATACAGATTCTGATTTAGCGGTACAAGTAAAAGCGATTTCATTAAAAGCTCTAAACCAACCTAAGAGAGCACTAGAACAATTTGAGTTATTAAACAAAAGAACACCAAATGTTTATTTAGCCTATGAATTAGCCGATTTAAAAATACAAACCGGAGATAAGGTTGGCGCAGCTGCGCATGTAGATTATGGCCTTACCAATGCTAAACCAGAAATGAAATATGCATTTTACGAGCGTCAACAACCATATGAAGTTCCATTAAAAGCTGCTTTTCTTCATTTAAAAGCCCTTATTACATATAACAACGATAAAACTAATATAGATGCTTCTATCGCATTACTAGATGAGGCCTTAACCTTAGACCCAAATTTTAATTTAGCAAGTTTAAGCAAACAAGCCTTAGTTTCAAGAAAAGAAACTCCAGAGGAAAAAAAATAAACTTTATTACAAACAAAAAAGGGTGAAGTTATACTTCTCCCTTTTTGTTCATTAATCTTAATAGTATTCTTAATTTTCTTCCTCTTCGATTATTAAAGAATTATCCAAAGGGTTATTAACCTCTACATTAAACTGAGTTCTCATCGCATTATTTGCCCTTAACATCTCCAAAACAGCCTCTTCTACTGGCAATCTGTATTCCAAATCTGCCTTTAATTTTAGCATAAAAGTAAGCACCACCTTTTGTCTACTTTTTATCTGTGGAACATCGTATTCCTCAGGATAATCAGACTTTAAAAGAAGCTTTTGTTTTTCTATTAAATCTTCTAAGCCTATAGCTAAATCTTCCAAATTTTCTGACTCATAAAGCACATCTAAGCTTGTGTCAAAAGCACTATACTCCGACCATGAACTTATAATGCTGCTTGCTTTTGCATTAACTACTGCTTTTTTAATCCATTTACTTGTATCAAAAACCAATATATCGTTCTTGGTAATAGTAGTCTCCATGTTTTTGTTCTTACAAGAAAGAACACCAAGAAACATAAAACTAAAAAGAAAAATTTTTCTCATAAAGCGAATTTACAAATTAATCTTAGAGCTCTTGGTAATAGTATATAACCTTAACAAAACTATATAAAAACTATAGGTTACTTCAATAACCAATTATAATCCGCTTTACATCTCATTAAAAAAAGCTGCACAAAATGCAGCTTTTAGCCCAAATTTAACACGGGGGATTAAAATTCAGAATGTTTAATTACTTCTCTTTCTATGGTATTCCTAAAATCATTTATCTGTTCTGTAGAATAGTTAAAAGAAGATTCGAAAGCCGTCAAAACTTTCTCAAGGTATTTGGTTACACTTTCTATATCAAAATACAACCTCCCCGTTCTTCTAATAAAGAAGTCCATTGGTGTTACAATCATTTCATTTTCCATACAAAAATCGAGTTCCGAGAGTATTAAATTCTCATTTATATCTACTCCGCTTTTTGTTTTAAAAATATCTATAATTTGCTCCGATTGTTTCCCATATGTAGTTGTTAAATACCAAGCGGTATACGAATCAAAGCCAAATTTATCTAAATCTAGAGTTAAAGTTTTAATGTACTTTTTAACCTCTTTATATTTCTTCCAAGGGCCACCAATTAAAGGAATTTTATCGGTATGCACCTTTTTATAATACTGATTGGTATCTTCTTCAAGTCTCTTTTGAACTTTATTTACCACCCTTTCTGCCATTTTTCTATAACCGGTAAGTTTACCCCCAGCCATACTAATTAAACCTGAGTCCGAAACAAAGATTTCATCCTTTCTAGAAAGCTCTGAAGGTGATTTACCTTCTTCATGTATTAAAGGTCGTAAACCAGCCCAAGAAGAGGCTATATCTTTACGTTCCAAATTTACAGCAGGAAACATATTATTTATAGCATCTAATAAATAATCTGCATCTTCTACGGTTGTTCGTACATCGTTTTTATCCAAGGTATAGTTAGTGTCCGTTGTACCTGCATATGTAATTTTTCCCCTTGGAATAGCAAACATCATTCGGCCATCCGGAATATCAAAGTAAACAGATTGTTTTAATGGTAATTTTTCTTTTGGAAAAACCAAATGCACTCCTTTTGTAAGATGTAATTGCTTACCATTCTTAGACTTATTAACTTCTCTAAGTTCATCTACCCAAGGACCAGCAGCATTAATCACAAATTTAGATGTGATACTATATGCATCTCCACTGATAGCATCAGTAACTTTTACTCCCGCTATCTGCTCCCCATCATAAACAAAATCATTTACTTGCGTATAATTTAAAGGCGTACCGCCATAACTAATAGCCGTTTTTATGTTTTCTAAAGTAAGTCTTGCATCATCTGTTCTATACTCGGCATAGTACCCCGAACCTTTTAAAATCTGTTCTGGCAAAAGAGGTTCTAATTCTAACGTTTCTTCTTTATCCATCATCTTACGTTTATCATCCCCTTCAACATTGGCTAAAATATCATACACTTTAAGCCCTATAGAAGTCATCCATTCGCCATAAGAACCATTTTCTATTAATGGTAAGAGCATTTTTTCTGGTATAACTAAATGCGGTGCCAGTTTATGTACAATAGCTCTTTCGGTTCCTACTTCTTTTACCAAAGACAATTCAAATTGCTTTAAGTATCGTAATCCTCCATGAATAAGTTTCGAAGATTTACTACTAGTTCCTGAGGCAAAATCTCCTTTTTCAACTAAAGCAACTTTCATTCCTCTAGAAGATGCATCTAAAAGTATTCCTGCTCCTGTAATTCCTCCTCCAATAACCACTAAATCGTATTCTGTTTCTTTTAATTCCGAAACGATTTTACTTCTATTATGGTTTGTAAATTTTTTATTTTTCATAATCTATAAGCCTATTACCTAGCATTACAATGCAATAAGCTGAATTTTTTAATTAATTTCCCAGTTCATTGTACGTTTTACAGCTTTTTTCCAACCTTTATACAACTTCTTTCTTTGTTTTTTTGAGATTTCAGAGTTAAAAACTCTATCTACCGTTTTACTTTCTATAACATCCTTCTCTGTCCAAAGTCCTACAGTAATTCCTGCCATATATGCTGCTCCCATAGCTGTAGATTCTACGACCTTAGGTCTTACAACAGATTTGTTTAATATGTTGGACTGAAACTGCATTAGATAATTATTTGCAGATGCCCCTCCGTCTACTTTTAATTTCTTTAGTTCTATTCCTGAATCGGCCTGCATTGCATCTAAAATATCTCTAGTCTGATAAGCCAAACTATCTAAAGTAGCTTTAGTAACATGTTTAGCGCCTGTATCCCTAGTTAATCCAAAAATGGCTCCTCTGGCGTACATGTCCCAGTATGGCGCTCCCAAACCCGCAAAAGCTGGCACCACATATACAGGGTTTTCTACTTCTAAATCTAGAGCTAGCTTTTCTGAATGTCGGGCAGATTCTATCACTTTCATTTGATCCCGTAACCATTGCACAGCAGCACCTGCTATAAAAATACTTCCTTCTATGGCGTACTTAACCTCTCCATTTAATCCCCATGCAATTGTGGTAAGTAATCCATTTTTAGAATATTGCGGTTTTTTGCCAGTATTCATTAATAAAAAACAACCTGTACCGTAAGTATTTTTAGCATCTCCTTTTTTAAGACATGCCTGGCCAAATAAAGCAGCTTGTTGATCCCCCAAAATACTTGCAATTGGGATTTTAGTTCCATTATACTCAAACTCTCCAAAAATACTAGAGGAAGGTTTTACTTTGGGCAACATACTTATAGGAACCTCTAACTCTTTTAAAAGTTTTTTATCCCACGAAAGTGTATTTATATTATACATTAATGTTCTAGACGCGTTTGTATAATCTGTTACATGATGCTCTCCTTTGGTTAAATTCCAAATTAACCAAGAATCTATCGTTCCAAAACGCAATTCTCCTTTTTCTGCCTTTTCTTTAGTTCCAGCAATATTTTCTAGAATCCAATTTATTTTAGTTCCCGAAAAATAAGAATCTATAACCAATCCCGTATTTTTTCTTATGTACTTGGTTAGCTTTCTTTTCTTTAACGTTTCGCAATAATCACTTGTTCTTTTATCCTGCCAAACAATAGCGTTATATACTGGTTTACCTGTAATACAATCCCAAACAATCGTTGTTTCTCTTTGATTAGTAATGCCTATTGCTTTTACCTTATTTAAAGGAAATGTAATATGCTCTAATATTTTATGAAGCACGCGTAATTGAGAATTTAATATATCCTGAGGATCGTGCTCCACCCAACCAGACTTTGGATATATCTGTTGAAATTCTTCCTGTTCTATTTGTATAATTTCTCCTTTTTCATCTATCAGTAAAGCTCTAGAGCTTGTAGTCCCTTGGTCCAAAGAAATTATATAGGATTTTTCCATAACGAAACTATTTTAAATTTTAAAAAATGAAATACGTACTCAAAACTAATATGGTAATTAAACCTCCTACTAAAATAGCGTACTTCCATGGTTGAATATTTACCTTCCCCGAATCTTGTAAAACAAAATCTGTGTCTCTCGGATATAGCTTTCCTATCGCTAATAATACTATAATATTAACTACAAATAGAATACCCATTACATGTAAAAAATGAGGATAAGCTTCTGCTTTAATTATACTTAATACTTTACCATCTGTTATACCATCTATTCCTGCTTGAACCAATGCCTCATTTACAAAATAAGGACTTAACACAAACTGACTAATTAAATACGTAACAACTCCAAAGACCAATACAATTTTTGCTCCCAAAGCAGGTACTCTTTTGGTATATAACCCAATAATTACTACTGCAAAAATTGGGACACTTAAACTACCTAACATTACTTGAATGTAGCTAAACAATCCATCGGGCGCATTACTAATAAATGGAGCTATTGTCATGGATACTAAAGCTAAAATAGTTCCAAATATTTTTCCTGCCTTTACTGTTTGTATCTCCGAAGCATCCTTTTTAAAGAATTGCTTATACAAATCAAAACCAAATAAAGTTACACTACTATTTAACAAGCTATTGAAAGAACTTAATACTGCACCGAAAAGAACTGCCGCAAAAAAGCCCATAAATGCCGGTGGTAAAACTGTTCTTACTAAAGTCGGGTATGCTAAGTCTGCATTGGTTAATTCTCCTTTAAAAAGATGCCAAGCAATAACCCCTGGTAATACTACCACTATAGGGATAAGAAATTTTACAAGAGCAGCTAGAATAACCCCTTTTTGACCCTCCGCTAAATTTTTAGCTCCAAAAACACGCTGCATGATAGCTTGGTTAGTTCCCCAATAATATATCTGAGCCAACATCATCCCGGTAAAGATAGTGCCAACGGGAATTGAGGAATCTACTCCTCCTGTTAGATTAAATTTTTCCGGATTACTCTCCCAAAGTGTATTAACTCCTGACAAAATAGTACCATCTTCTGCTATCGCCATTAATCCAAAAATGGGTATCGCTATACCCCCAATTAATAATCCTATAGCATTTATTAAATCGGAAACAGCTACTGCCTTTAAACCTCCAAAAATGGCATAAACAGAACCAATTAAACCAATACTCCAAACACATACCCATATAGTTGCACCCTCTGACAGGCCTAATAAGGTAGGTAAATTGAACATTGTACTAAAGGCCAAAGAACCAGAATATAGTACTGTTGGTAATAAAACAAGGCCATAGGCTACTAAAAACAAAACAGACATTATCGTTTTTGTTTTTTTATCAAATCTATTTTGAATAAACTCAGGTATGGTAGTTATACCTCCTCTCATATACTTTGGAAGAAAGAAAATTGCTGTTGCAATCATTGCAATCGCCGCCAATGTTTCCCAAGCCATTACCAATATTCCTTCTGTAAATGCTTGCCCATTTAATCCTACAATTTGCTCTGCAGATAAATTAGTTAATAACAATGACCCCGCAATTGTTATAGCCCCTAAACTTCTTCCTCCTAGGTAATAACCATCCGCTGTTTTTTCATTGGTTTTTCTTGATGCATACCAAGCAATGACTGCTACTAAAACCGTAAATCCAACAAAAGAAATAATGGATAACATTCCCATATATTATAAGTTTAAGAGGTTATTTTTTTAAAATTACTATTCCGCATGAAGGAACTTCCAACGACAAAACACCTTTAATTAAATGTACTTTTTCAGTACGTACTATAACTCCCTGGCAGTTAAAAATAGTACAATGATACATGCCAAAATCATCTTTATTATTTATAATTAATTCATTTTCTATTTTTCCATTTAAAAAATGAATTGTTTTACTACCATTATCTAAGTTAGCTATTACATTGTCATAAACACCGATGATAGTAGTATTTCCTTTAATAGTCCTTTTTATTGGATAGTTAGCTAATGGCTTAGAGGGAATAAAAATTCCTTCCATAAAAGTATCTGCATTATCATTCCAATATTGGGTATAAAATGCAATCATTTTTTTCTCTTCTTCCGAAGCCTTAGTTAAGAAAATAGATAACTGCGGCACTCCAAATAGTGTATTTATTAATTGCAATGCTGCTATTTCTACAGGTTCATCCTTATGCCACGTAACCATATCGGAATGCGGTGCGGTATTACCACACAACATTTTAATATCGGCAATTCTTATTCTGTTCATAGTAGCATCACCAGGACAATCAAAAGCTCTAAACATATTACCATATTTACGCATTGCGGGTCCTGTATATTTCTGACGAAACTCAATAAAAACCTCTGGGTTTATTTCTTGTAATGCCCTTGCAACATCTGTTAAAAGGCAATCTACAGCTGCATTTATAGATGCATAATCTCTTCCATCTCCTTTATGAGTAGGTGTATCTACATACAATCTAAAATCGTCAATAAAATCTAATTTAAACCCATCTAAATTCCACTCTTTTAATGCTTTTGAATAAATATTTATAAGATATTCTCTTACTTCAGGATAACGTGGATCAAATACCGGAGCCCACCGGTGGTTTTCTGTTAAGAATTTCCCTTTAAATTTTTTATAAGCTTTTGATTTTTTTCCACAAAAAGGAACTGAATACCATAATGCAATCTTCATTCCTGTTGCATGAACTTGGGCTACATATTCTTTCATATTAGGAATACGATCTGGTTCCCAGTCACCCGTATAATCATACCCCCTATTATTATCATTAGTTTGCCAACCATCATCTATGATAACAGCTTTATACCCTAACTCATAAGCCATTTTACATTCTTCTAACAATACATCGCAGTCTAAATCTTGATGAAATTGATACCATGTAGAATATAAAGGCATTTTAGCAATATCGGGTACATGTGTAGGTTTTAAAGCTTCAAACTCTTCCCACCATCTAGAAACATCTTTTAAACTCTCTGAAAAATGAATTTTTCTATAGTCTAAGCGAATTTTAGTATTAAAATATTTTATAGGATAGTTTTGTTCTATAAAAAAAGTAATGTGACAATAAAAGTTATTATCCTCTTCTCTTATTCTTGCATTTAACTCTAATTTATTAATGGCATTTGAACATGCAAAAGTTAAAACATTAGAATCATCATGACCAAATAAATTAATAACTGGGGCATCTATAGAAATTCTGGATTCCATATGATCTAACTCCCAATCTGCCTGAATTCTTTTATTATAATCTGTTGTTGGCTTCCAAACTCCTTTAACATTAATTGCTGGAACTTTCCACTCTAAAGTTATAGGTTTAGGGTTTACTTCTATTTCTGAACGTATTTGTAAATTGTATTCTAAAATTCCATCAACATCTTTTACTTTCACCAATGACACCTCTATGGGTTGCTCTAATCCTTTAACATTTATATCTTCTATTAGGCTAGCATTTGTAATCATTCTCTCTCTTATTTAGATTTTTAAAGGGTATAAAGCCAAGCAGTTTTTATATACCGCTTGGCCATACCAACTCAACAACTCAAACTAAAAATTAATATCCTGGGTTTTGCTTTAAATTAGGGTTAGCATCCAATTCAGAACTTGGTATCCAAACTAATTCATGTTTATTTGCTTGGAATACACCACCACTTAAAGATTTTGGGTTGCTCCCGTGTAAAGAATTTGCACCTAGGTAATCATCTGCTAATCCCCAACGAACTAAGTCAAAGAAACGATGACCCTCTCCTGCTAATTCCATTGCACGTTCATCTATTATCGCAGTGCGCATATCATCTTGACTTAGGTTTAATGGAGTTACTGGTGTTAATTCTGCTCTTTCTCTTACCATGTCTACATATATTGCAGCCTCTGAAGTCATATTGTCCTCATTTAAAGCTTCTGCAAGCATTAGTAATACATCTGCATATCTAATTATTCTCCAGTTATTTCCAACATTAGTTCCTAAAAAATCTACCTGATCTCTTGTTCCTAAATCCATTCCTGAATATTTTTTTCCAAAAATGGGTTCTACTCCAGCGGCTGTAGCAATTGTAATATCTCCAGCAACAGTACCTCCATCTTCATCTGTAGTATCTCCTAAATCCTCTATAAATGGCAAACCTCCATAACCCGTAGCTCCAGGATAATCGTAAACTAAAGTTTCATTTCTTCTTACTACATCATTATTAGCTTCGAATAAATCTTTAAGCCATGGGTTAATTACATGTCCTTTATCCGGAGATTTAGATGGGGTAGCATAATCAATATGATAATTACCCATAGTACCCGTACCAGGAATATCTGTTCCCCAAATAAAAGTGGTTTGTCCTAAAAATTGTAATTCAAAAACCGACTCTTGGTTATTTTCATTTACATCAGAAAAGTTATCTCCGTATGCTTCCGCAGGTAATAAGCTGTATTTACCTATTAAAGTTGCTAATGTAGTTCTTGCATTAGTCCAATCTTTCATATATAAATAACTCTTCCCTTTTAAAGCTGTTGCAGCTCCAGAAGTTGGTCTACCAGCATTATCTCCTTCCCAGGTTTCTGGTAACATAGCTTCTGCCATTTCTAAATCTGCTATTATTTGTGCCCAGATTACTGAAGGCTCTGCCTGATCCACTAAAAGATTATCTAAATCTGGTAATTCTGTAATTAATGGTACGCTACCATAAAGCGTTGTTAAATACCAATAATCAAAAGCTCTTAAAAAATAAGCTTGCCCTATAAGACCATTACGAACCGTTTCATCTGCTATTTGCTCTTCGCCAATGTTAATTATAACATTGTTACAGCGTGCAATAGATTTGTATAGTTGTTGCCAAGGCTCTGTTGCCCAACGATCTCCGGGGTTACCTAAGTGAGTAGCCATTGCTGTGTTACTTCCAAAAGGAAAAACATTAAATTCATCAGACCTTTGCATTGCTCCGGTATGTATAATTCTACCCCAGAAAAACGTATCTGTTATTGGGTGGAATGCTCCATTAACTGCTGATTCCACCTCTGCAACTGAACTACCAAAATTAGCAGTAGAAGTTGCATTGTTGTTAGATTGATCTAGCAACTCTTCTGAACACCCACCTAGCATTATTGCGACAGTAAGTGTTACTATCATCGGATTTAATTTGAATATCTTTTTCATCTTTATATTTATAAGAATTAAAATTTGGCTTGTACTCCAAACATGAATGTTCTAGCATTAGGATATGCTCTTGCATCTAAACCTCTACCCAATAATGGATTTACTTGATCTCTTAAACCAGGAACCCCTGTATTTCTATTAGCACGACCACCATTCGTAGAAGATACATCTGGGTCATAACCGCTATAATCTGTTAATACAAATACATTCTGAATATTTAAAGACAAACGAATGTTTTTAACCCACTCTAACCCAAAAGAACCTTCTTTAAAATTATAACCTATGTCTATATTTTTAAGCCTAAAATAGGACCCATCTTCTACAAAGAAAGAGGATGGAGCTTTGTTACCAGCGGCATCTGAAATAGACGCTCTAGGAATATTAGTATCTGTATTAGAAGGTGTCCATGAATTTAAAACCTCTGACAGCTTACCACCATCTTGCCATAATATACTGTAGTATCTACTTAGGTTGTAAATTTCATTCCCTTGCACTCCATTAAAACTTAATCCAAAATCAAAGTTTTTATATTCTCCATTGAAATTTATCCCATAGGTAAAATCAGGAGTAGGATCTCCGATATTTGTAATATCATCTGCTGTAATTTGCCCATCTCCATTAACATCTATACGAACAAAATCTCCAGTAGCAGGATCCACTTTATTTTCTACCTTATAACCATAGAAGGCACCAATAGGTTGATTTGCTCTAGTTGCATTTACTACACGTAAATCTTCATCAATTGCAGGGCCTAAAATTGTATTAGGTATATCTCCTGCTTCACTCTTTAAATTAAAAGAGAAGTTAGTTCCTGCCGTGAAAGTAAAATCTCCATCTGTTTTACGGTAAGTTAAATCCCATTCTAAACCTTTATTAATTAAAGTTCCTGCATTTCTAGTAACTGGTAAACTAACACCACTAGTAGAAGGAACATTAATTGCTACTAAAACGTCTTCTATATCCTTAGTATAATAGTCCATAGAGAAAGTCATTCTATTATCTAAGAACCCTAAATCTACACCAACATCAAACGTTTTTGTTGTTTCCCATACTAAGCTTGGATCTGCCAAAGTAGTTTGTGCTAAACCATTTGCTAAACCACCACCAAAAGAAGTGTTAGATGCATTAGCTGCAAAAACCGCTTGTGTAGGGTAAAAAGTATCTGGATATGAACCTAACTCCCCGTAAGAAGCACGAAGTTTAAAATAATTTACGGTTTCAGATTTCCAAAAATCTTCATCACTTATATTCCAACCAGCAGAGAAAGAAGGGAAATAACCTACTCTATTGTCTTCTGCAAAACGAGAAGAAGCATCTCTTCTTAAGGTTGCAGAAAATAAATATTTACTATCATACCCATAATTAAATCTTCCAAAGTAAGACTGTAACGCTGCATTATTATTTTGTCCTAATAACACCAATTGATCACTAGATGGTAATGCTCCTACATTTCTAATTACATTAGACGGTGTTCCTTGACCAAAAACACCATTACTTTTTTGAGTTTCTTTAAAATAAGTATATCCTAATACAGCAGAAACCTTATGCGCATTGAACTCTTTTTCATAAGAAATAGTTGGCTCCACTTGTACATTTACATCTTCTTGTCTATGATCCGTAAGATCATTTTCTGTATTTACATTTAGTACTGCATCTACAGTACTCATAAAGTATGTTGGCGTAAATTGATATGAGTTTCTACTAGTATAATCAATACCAAAGTTTACAGATGCTTTTAAACCTTCTAAAATTTCATAATCTAATTTTGCACTACCAAAAATAGTTCTTGTAGTAACTTGATTATCTTCTAGGGTTGCTAAAGCGTATTGATTAACACCACCTGGTCCATGTATTGCTGAGGAAGGTCCTTCAAAGCCACCATCATTAGCATCATTTCTAAATGCTAAAGTTGGCGCAGAAGCTCCATCCCAACCATACCAGTTGTTTTCTTGTAATTTACCCTCTGTTATACCTAAAGATTCGGTTAAAGTAAATTTCCCAAAATCAAATCTACTGTTTAATCTAAAGTTAATTCTTTTAAAACCAGAACCCACTAAAATACCATCTTGGTTAAAATAGTTTCCCGAAGCGAAATAGGAAGAATTTTCTCCTCCTCCAGATACAGAAACCCCTATTTCCTCAACAATACCAGATTTTAAAGATTCGTCTTGCCAATCGGTATCTACACCATTCCAAGTTACAGAATTTGCCTCTCCATCATTTACAAAACGTTGGTTTAAATAATCTGCATACTGTTCTCCGTTAATATAATCTAATTTTTTGCTTGGAGTGTCAAAACCAACTCTAGTATTTAAAGTAACTTCTGTAGCCCTATTTTTTTGACCATGAGTAGTTTTAATAAGAACCACACCATTGGCTGCTCTAGCACCATAAATAGCAGATGCAGCTGCATCTTTTAATATTGAAATATCTTGAATATCGTTTGCATTAACATAATCCATATTATCTACAAAAAGACCATCTACAACAAATAAAGGCGATGCATTACTTAAAGAGTTTACCCCTCTAATAAATACGTTGGCCCTACCACCTGGCTGGCCACCAAAACTTTCTACCTGAATTCCCGATAGTTTTCCTTGTAATGCTGTAGTCGGATTACTAGCTACTACATTTACAATAGCATCTTTTTTAATTGTAGATACAGAACCAGTAAGCTCTCTTTTATTAGACGTACCATAACCAATAATAACCACCTCACTTAATGCCTGCGCATCTGCTTGCATTGTAACATTTAAAGAAGATTTTCCGTTTAAAGCTATTTCCTGAGTAGCATACCCGATATAACTAAAAACAAGAATGCCATCTTGAGCAACATCTGCAATAGCATAATTACCATCAAAATCGGTTGTTACACCGTTAGTAGTCCCCTTTACCACAATGTTAACCCCTGGTAAAGGGCCATCAGCGTCCGAGACAGTACCCGAAACCTGTGTAGTTTGCGCAATAGAAATGTAACTGAATAACATCATTGCCAAACTCATAAACTGTTTGAGTGTTTTTCTGTTCATAAGAATAAATTGTTAATAGATTAATTTATAATAAGTTAGTTTTTTGAGCAGTTGAAAATCAATTTATTGTGCTATGATAGTCTATGCTACTATGCAAATATAAATTAAAATTTTACATATTAAAATTTTACTGAACAAAAATTAAATATATGTTAAAATTATGGTATCAAAATTTAGATATCGTAAATCCGCCAATTTCGCAAGTAGAAAAACTATAATGAATTTCTTTTAATAAGGTTAGAGGGCACTATTATCTGCGTCTTATTTTGAAGTTTAATATGATTTGCTGCCTTTTTTGCCATTTCTTTAAAATCTGTAGAAATTGTTGTGATACCACCAAATACTATTTCTTTGACAACGTGATCATTATGAGAAAGCACCCCAATATGTTTTCCTATAATATATTCATTATTTTTTGCATCTCTTAAAACTTCCCATAGAAATGTATCACTTATAAAGAAATATAACGTCCCCTTTTTAATAGACCCAGATTTATACTTCTCTTCAACCTTTCCTATTACATTATAGTCGGCACAAAACCTATTAAACGCATTTAAAACTCCCAAAGGATAATCCTTATCGTCTTTATAAAATAATATAAACTTCTTATAATTTGATATTTCCGGCAATAGCTCCACAAGTTTGCTATAAGTAGAATCTTCGAACTCCTGAGAGATATAAGAATAGGTATTATCTAACGTTAAATACCTATCTATTATTAAAATTTTATTTGGATTAATAGATTCTATTAAAGGTCGTATACTAGGGTTCGGTATAGGAGCAACTACATACATACCGTATTTTCCTCTAATAGTATTAAATATACTTTCAAAAACGGACTCATTATTATGATGAAAAAATAAGTCTATTTGATATCTTTTTCCTAATTCTTTCCTAAAAGCATTATAAAATTCCTCTTGAAACCGCTGCAGAGAAAATAAAAGTAAAGCAATCTTTAAAGTAACTTTAGTCTCTTTACTAACAATGAAATATCCTTTTAATTTTTTAGATTCTACTAAACCTCTCTCTTTTAATTCCTCATATGCCTTAACAATTGTTTTTCGAGCATATCCCAAATCTTGTACCATTGCATTTATAGATGGTAATTTATCGCCGACTTGTAAAATACCAGAATCTATAGCCTCTAATATTCCATTCACAAGCTGTTCATGTTTAGAAAGAGAATTAATTTTTTGAAGACTTTTTATTTTAGAAATAAGAGACATGTAAGAAGAATTAATTCTGTAATGATAAGAAAATTATAGCATTTTTGAAATTTTTTAAAAACAATGACCCTAAATCATTCTCTTGTTAAAAAAATTATACTAATAACATTACCTGCCAACCAAATTTCCTAAACGATAATTTTTTGTTCTCCATATAAGTGCAACTACCTAAACAAGTGATTCGGAACATTTGTTCTGTCAATCGGTACATCTGAAACCTTGATATTATTGTAATGATTTCATATTTGTTTAACAAAACTTTAATGTTTGTTTAACTAACTTAAACTCAGTAAAAATTATGAAATTTCAATTAGTATTTAGTTGGAAAACCAAGGCTTACCTAATGACACTTTTAGGGATTCTAAGCTTTGGCATTTCACACGCTCAATCAAAGACCATTTCGGGAACAATCTCCGCTGGTGGAACACCTTTACCAGGTGTTAGTATTGTGGTTAAAGGAACCAATAATGGAGCCGTTGCAGATTTTGACGGAAATTATTCTATCGAAGCCAACTCTTCTGATGTACTAGTATTTAGCTACATAGGTTATGCCACTAAAGAATTAAAAGTAGGCAGTAATACCAACATAAATGTAAGTTTATTAGAAGATGTGGCAGCATTAGAGGAAGTTGTAGTATACGGTTACGGTTCCGTAAAAAGAAAAGATTTAACGGGCTCTGTTGTTTCCATAAAAGCGGAAGACATGCAAAAAGTTAAAACAGTTTCTTTTGAAGGAGCTCTATCAGCTAAGGCTGCGGGTGTGCAAGTAGTAACATCGCAAGGAGGTCCGGATGCAGGTTTTCGAGTACTTGTACGTGGAGGCACCTCTGTTAATGCTTCAACAGACCCTTTATATGTTGTAGATGGTTTTGCTCTTGAGGGCAACTCACGTTCCACTGCACTTGGTTTAGGTAACTCCAATACGAGCCCCTTATCTACAATAGATCCCGCAAACATAGAATCCATAGAAATATTAAAGGATGCCTCTGCAACAGCTTTATATGGGTCTAGAGGAGCAAATGGTGTAGTTATTATCACCACAAAAAAAGGTAGAAAAGGTAGAACAGATATGGATTTTAACATGTACACTTCCGTTTCTACATTAGCTAATAAAATTGATTTAATGACAGCTCAAGAGTTCGTTGATTATAGACTGGAATATACGCCATGGGACGAAAATAACCCCACAGATCAATTTGTCGGTGCATATAGAGATGGCTTTGGTAATCCTATTGATTTAAATGATTCCAGAGTTATTTTAACAGATTGGCAAGATGAAATTATGAGAACTGCCATCACTAAAAATTACAACTTTGGAATTAGAGGTGGTTCAGAAAACAATTCTTACTCTGCATCTATATCTTATTTAGACAAAGAAGGTATTGTTAAAAACACCGATTTTGAACGGTATAATATTAACTTAAATATTTTTCAAAATCTAGGAGAAAAAGTAAAAGCTGGTGTAACTTCAAATATAAGCATAAGTAATAGGTCCGGTATTGTTTCAGCGGCTGGATCAGATGCTAATGGACAAAGCGGTATTGTAACAAGTGCTTTATTATTTAGTCCTGTTCAAGGATTAACACGTTATGACGATGCGGAGTATGATGAAAACGGGTTATTACTTACTTTAAGGTCCGGTGATATTACTAACCCTGTAAGAAGGCTAGAAGGAGATACAAACACAGGGAACACACTTGGCTATACTGGTAGTGCATTTTTAAGTTATGAAATAACAAAAAACTTAACCTTTAGAACTTCTATTTCAGGAAATTACAACAAAACCAAGAGTAAATCTTACTTCAATGAAAACTTCGGTTGGGGTAAAAGTGCTAATGGTAGAGCTTTTGTAGGCCAATCAGAATTTGCGGGTCTTACAACAACTCAAAATTTCACTTATAACAATAACTGGAACAAACACTCTCTAAATGTTATTGCTGTATATGAACAACAAGAGGGTTATTTTGAGCAGTTAACATCGAGCGCCACAGGTTTTAACTTACCGGGTTTTAATGTTGATTTATTACAATCAGCCACAGAAACTCTAAACAACAGAACACTTAGATCAGAATCTTCTATAAGATCCGCTATTTCTAGAATTCAATATGACTTTGATGACAGATTTGTATTTAATGCAAGTGCACGTTGGGACGAATCTTCGAAGTTTGCTCCAGGAGAAAAATGGGGATTTTTCCCATCAGCAGGTTTTGCTTGGAAAGCTTCTAATGAGAGCTTTTTAAAGAACAATAAAACAATCTCCAATTTAAAATTCAAAGTAAGCTACGGTGAAACGGGTAATGCCAATATTCCCTCTTACCAATCTTTCGGTTTTGGTGAATTAGAAAATTATTTTTATGATGGAAATTTAGCTACTGGTGTATCTGTTAATCGTATTCCCAACCCCGCTCTGACTTGGGAAACCACCACGCAACTAGATGCAGGTTTTAACTTAGGCTTATTTAAAAATAGAGTTAATTTAGAATTCGATTATTACAATAAACAAACCTCAGATTTACTATTAAGAACGCCCATACCCACAAGTACCGGATTCGGTATAATTTTCAAAAATACTGGTTCATTAGAAAATAAAGGATATGAATTTGCTTTAAATACAGTTAACATCGATACTGAAAACTTTAGTTGGAACACTAGCTTTAATATTAGTTTCAACAAAAACAAAATCCTAGATTTAGGAGGCGCAGATCAATTCTTAATAAGAGCAATTGGTAACAACCAAGTTAATAATGACTATATCGTAAGAGTTGGCGAATCTTTAGGTACTTACTACGGAATAGAACAAGACGGTGTATATAACTATAGCGACTTTGAAGAATTTGACGGTTTAAGCAATGCAGAAGCTGCAGCTAAACTAAGACAAGATTCTGCGGATAGTGGAGAGGCCTATTTCGATATTTTTTATACCCTTAAAGATGGCGTGGTTAAAACAGGTGGAGTAAATAATTACAGACCAGGCTTACCTAAGTTTAAAGACCAATTAACTGTAGACACCAATGGCGATGGTATACCAGATGAAGCTGACGGAACCGCAAATGATGAGGATCAAGTTATTCTAGGAAGATCAGCCCCAAAGCATTTTGGTGGTTTTACAAATAACTTTAGATACAAAAATTTTGACTTAGGAATAGTAACACAATGGGTATACGGTAATGATATCTATAATAAAAATAGAGTAAGAGGTAATTCTTTAGCAGTACCATACAGCAATAAATATGCGGTAGCTGCTGATAGATGGACACCTGAAAACTACACTTCTAATATTCCCGGTATTTGGGGGTACGGTGATGGTGGTTTTGGTAGCGCCGCTAAATCTGTTTACGTAGAAGATGGTTCTTACTTTAGAATATCAAATATAACTATTGGGTATACGCTACCCTCAGATGTTGTAGAGAAGATTGGTATTAAAAAGGTTCGCCTATATGGTTCTGTTGATAATGCCTTTTTGTTCACTAATTATACTGGTTTTGATCCAGATGTAAATGTTGGAAGCAATCAATTAACTCCTGGTTTAGATTCTGATGCCTATCCAAGAGAAAGAACTTTTAACCTAGGTCTTAATGTTGGATTTTAACAAAGAAGATAATTTGTTAAGTAAAAAACGCAAAAAATAAGAAAAATGAAAAAAGTAAAAAATATAATATTATCGATAACGGCCCTTATAGCCCTATCATCATGTTCAGATAGTTTTGTGGAAGAAAACCCACCATCTGAAATTACTCCCGATGGTTTATTAACTACTGAGGCTGGTGCACAAGTTTATTTAAATGGAGCCTATGGGGCCATTCAGCACACTTTAGCATCTGGCGGCGGTGGCACGAATGCTGCATGGCAAATTCATTGGGGAACTATTGCTACAGATGAAGTAGTTGTTCCTGGTTGGGCTGGTGACAGAAAGCTTATGTTCTTACAACAAGTAACACCTTCTAACAATACTGTTCTTGATGTATGGCAAGAGTTATACGAAGCAGTAAATATAGCTAATAGTGTTATTGACAGAATTGGAGCTATGACAGAAGATCAAATAAATAATGAAGCTAAAGAAAAAATGATTGCTGAAGCTAAAT
The DNA here is from genome assembly GCF_947496775.1 of uncultured Maribacter sp. GTDB lineage: Bacteria > Bacteroidota > Bacteroidia > Flavobacteriales > Flavobacteriaceae > Maribacter_B. The sequence continues at coordinate 974,315 of NZ_CANMDU010000001.1, forward strand.
TCTGTAGAGCAGCAGCATATTTTGGATTAGTTGTGCCTTTTGAAAACATACCATTACACAAAAATGAAACTGTTACTGTAGAAGATGCTATTTTACCTCAATCCTCAGCTGCAGAGGTTTATGAATTTATTATTTCGGATTTAAAAGTTGCCTCTGCTGTTTTGCCAGAAGAACAAGGCGGTGCAAAAGCTACTAAAGGAGCTGCGCAAGCTTTATTAGGTAAAGTATATTTACAAATGACTGGCTTTCCTTTAAACCAAACAGATAAGTTTGCTTTAGCAGAAAAAGAATTCGAAGATGTAATCAGGAGTGGTGTATATGATTTATTAGATAATTATGCAGATGTTTTTAAATTAGATTTTGAGCAAAGTGCAGAAATTGTTTATGCTTTTCCAATGGATGGTCCAGGTCAAAGTGAAGGTGGGAACTTAAGTACTTTTTATGGTCCTAATGGTGCTGTATCTAATGGCGGTGGCTGGGGAACATGCTATATAAACCAAGAATTTGAAACATCATACGATAGAGATGATTTAAGGTTAAGAAACAATGTAGCTGTTCATAATGCAAATGACATGACAAGAGAAGAAGCTGTAGAGGTTGACCCTAATGATTGGGGAACAAATAAAGTTTCTTGGAGAGGTTGGAAAACACATGCCGAAAAACCAAATGCATATGCCAATGACACCCCATTTGACAATCCTTATATTAGATATTCTGATGTTTTGTTAATGTACGCCGAGGCATTAAATGGGCAAGGAAAACTTACGCAAATAGACATTGACCAAACCGTAAATAGATTAAGATCAAGGGTAAGAAATATTCCTTCCGCAGTACCAGATATGGTTCTTGGAACACAAGAGCAAAATGCTGAAGAAATTTTATCCGAACGTAGAAAAGAACTATGTTTTGAAGGTTGGAGACGCAATGATCTTATTAGGTTTGGAAAATATAAGGAGACCATTTTAGCTATAGATCAAGGTGGTTGGAGTACAGCAGGTAATCCAGGCCCTAACTATGAGGATTTTGAAATTAGATGGCCCATACCTAGTTCTGAGCTAGAAATAAACCCCAACTTAATACAAAACGAGGGATATTAATTCACCTACAAAAATCGCAAAAAATGAAAAATTATATAAATAACAAATTTAGTAAGTACCTCTTTGCTATATCTATTCCATTAGGAATAGCATTAAGTTGTACTCCAGAATCTAATATTAGAGACGGTATTAAGGAAATAACCTTTAAACCAACTGCCAGCACTACGTTAATTACAGAAGGTGAAACTATTAAATATCAAGATTCCTCGCTTAACGTAAGTAAAAGAATTTGGACGTTTGAAGGTGGTAGCACAGAAACTTCCGATGAAAAAATTATAGAAATTACTTATGATGATGCATCGGAAATTAATGATGGTATCCCTGTTGGTTATCTTACCACATTAGAGGTAACACATGAAGATGGTTCCATTACTAAAAATTCATTTAAAGTAGATGTATATAACCATGTAAAACCAGAATTTAGTGCCGATAAAAATGCTGCATTAATGGGTTCCGAAATTTCATTCACTAACCTTTCTGAATACGCAGAATCTAAATGGGAAGATGCACAAGAAAAAGATGTATACTTTTGGTCATTTCCTGGTGGTATTCCAGAAACTAGTAATGAAGAAAACCCTAAAGTTACTTATCCTAACACAGGAGATTATCCAGTTGCTCTGGCAATTTTTCGCTCTGCACCAGAGGACAAAGCCGTAATTGTAAAAGAAAATTTTATTAAAATTGTAGATGTACAGGTTATAGGGGCAACGTCTAACAGAATGGCTGAGTTAGGTTCAAAAATAGCTTTAACTTATGAGACAGCCTTACAAGCTACAGATGCCAGTAAGTTTAGCGTTCTAGTAGATGGTACGGCAGTAAATATCTCTGCTGTAAACATTAAATCTGGAGATGATACAACATATGAAATTGTTCTAGAAACACCTATAGTTGATAATCAAGTTGTAAGCCTATCATATGAAGGAGGAGATTTCGCTTCTACAGGGGAACTTTTAGGACCAATAGTAGATTTAGGAATAGAAAACAACGTAATAAATCTATTAAAAGATAAAAACCCAGGCTTTGAGTCCGATGGGCCAGGAGGTTTCCCTGGTGCTGGTTGGGGTAACTGGGATGGTACTGCTAATAATCCAGAAGTTTATGCTGTGATTGATTCTGATAAGCATAGTGGTAATAATAGTTTACAAATTACAATGGACGGAACAGGAACAGGCTGGATTCTCAATACTACTGGTCACGAAGTAGTAGAAGAAGGAATATACAGATTAACCGTTTGGGCCAAAGCATCTGTTGATGGTATTCCATTAGACTTTAGATCCGTTACTCCAAACTGGTCTAATGTACATACTGCCAATGAAACATTAACAACCGAATGGGCAGAATATACTTTAGAGTTCTCTACTGTTGGTGATGAAAATCTTAACAGAAACTACTGGCATGTTCTTAGACCTAATGAAGCTTCTAATGGTGTACAAGTTTTTCTAGATGATATTTCATTATATAGAATAGACTAGTAAAACATCTTGCCAAAATTTAAAGGTCTATTTGAAACATCAAATAGACCTTTTTTTAGTAAATTAAGCTTTCATATATTTCTTCTCTATGAAAAAAAAGTACACTCTTGTCAACCTCATAATATGCTGTTGTTTATTACTATGTATAAATTGTAATAAACAAGAAAAAATAACGAATAAAAACAATTCTCATCATAAAGAAAATCAGCTCTTCAGCCTCATTTCTCCGAAAAAAAGCAACATAAATTTCAATAATCATATTGATGAAAATTTTAAAAATTTCTTTGCCGTTTTTAATTACGTTTATAATGGTGCCGGTGTTGCTATAGGAGACATTAATAACGATGGCTTATCGGATATATATTTTGTGGGCAATGAAGTCCCCAATAAGTTATATTTAAACAAAGGTGATTTTGAATTTGAAGATATATCTACAAGTGGAAATGTTAGCAACGAAAAAGGCTGGCACAATGGAGTTGTAATGGCAGATGTAAATGGAGATAATTTACAAGACATTTACGTTTGTCGAGGAGGGTATAATGATTTAGACAAGGATAGAGAGAATTTACTATATATTAACCAGGGAGATAATACATTTAAAGAAGAAGCAAAAAAATACGGCATTAATGATAAAGGATATTCCATTATGGCTTCTTTTTTTGATTTTGATAAGGATAACGATTTAGATCTATACGTTACCAATAGACCAAACACTTTCTTCTTGGGATACCAACAAGTTCTTCAAGGAAAACAAAAGCAAGATGATTTATTCCGGGATAAATTTTATGAAAATGTAAATGGCTCATTTGTAGAAATTGGCCTTAATGCTGGCATTAAAAATAATTTTGGTTATGGTTTGGGTATCGCTACCACCGATATAAATAGCGATGGAAATGCTGATATATATGTTGCTAACGATTATTTAGAGAGAGATTATTTATATATAAACCAAGGGAACAAAAAATTTAAAGATGAACTTAAAACTCGCTTCAATCATATTCCTTTCTATGCAATGGGTGTAGATGTGGTAGATTTTAATAATGATGGTTTTGAAGACATAATGCAATTAGAGATGCGCCCTGAAGACTATGAACGTAGCAAAACTACTATGGCTTCTATGAATACCAAACTTTTTAAAGACATGACCTCAAACGGCTTTCATTACCAATACATGCACAATAACTTACAACTAAACAGAGGCAATGGGGTTTTTAGTGATATTGCCCAATTCGCAGGTGTTTCTAAAACCGATTGGAGTTGGTCTTGTTTAGGTAGCGATTTTGATAATGATGGCTATAGAGACTTATATATTACAAACGGTTTTAAAAGAGATATTTGGGATAAGGACGCAAATGCTGCCTTTAGAAAATTCATGCAAAGTGCCCAAGCAAGAAAAAACTCTAATGCCCAAAATGCGCAACATATAATTAATTTATTTAAAGAAAATAAAATACCTAATTACATATATAAAAACAATGGAAATCTATCCTTTAGCAAAAAGATTAAAGCCTGGGGCGTAAATCATGATAGTTTTTCCAGTGGTGCTGCAGTAGCAGATTTGGATAATGACGGAGACTTAGATTTAATTGTAAATAACATAAATGACACCGCATTTATTTACCAAAATAATGCCGAAAAATTAAATAATAACTTTATAAAATTAAAATTAAATGGACCTAAAAATAATACCACAGGTTTAGGTGCCAAAATAACAATATATCATAATAAAAAAATTCAATTTCATGAATTTAAAACCGTTAGAGGATATTTATCTTCGGTAGAACCATTAATTCATTTTGGGTTAAAAAAAAATAAAGAAATAGATAGCCTAAGAATAGTTTGGACAGATGGTAAAGAACAAATGATTACAAAACTAAAAACAAACCAATTGGTAGCCATAAGCTATAACGAGGCCAATATTCCAAGCACTTCAGAAACAAAAATCCCTACCCTACTATCCGAGAAAACAGACCACTTTTTAAAAACTCCCTTTATTCATAAAGAAAAAATATATAACGACTTTAAAGACCAAATTTTACTGCCTCATAAATTATCGCAAGATGGCCCTTGCATAGCCGTTTCTGACATTAATAATGATGGGTTAGAAGATTTTTATATTGGAGGCGCTTCTGGACAAGCTGGTGCCTTCTATAAGCAAACGAAAAATGGTGTTTTCAATAAACTAGATCAAAAAACCTTTTTAACTGATAAAGAAAAAGAAGATGTCGGAGCTATATTTTTTGATGCCGACGGAGATAATGACCAAGATTTATATGTAGCAAGCGGTGGTTATGAGTTTGCTATAAATGATTCTCTGTTACAAGATAGGTTGTACCTCAACAACGGTAAAGGCATTTTCACTAAATCTAAAAAATTGCCTAAAATTCATGAAAGTAGTTCTACTGTAATTCCGTTAGACTTTGATACCGATGGCGATTTAGATTTGTTTATTGGGGGTAGATTAATTCCTAAGAATTATCCCTTCACCCCAAACAGCTATATCTTAAAAAATGAAAATGGAAAATTTATAGATGTAACTTCTATCGTAGCTCCTGAACTTTCAAAAATTGGCATGGTTACTTCTGGCACTTGGAATGATATTGATGGGGATAATAATCGGGAACTTATCTTGGTTGGAGAATGGATGCCTATTTCTATTTTTAAAATAGATAATGGGGTTTTTAAAAACATAACCAAATCTTATAACTTACAAGACTCAAATGGCTGGTGGAATAAAATAATAGCTACTGATTATGATAAAGACGGAGATACCGATTTTATTGTTGGTAATTTGGGTTTAAATTATAAGTTTAGAGCAAGTAAAAAAAGTCCTTTCTTAATCTATGCAAATGATTTTGACAAAAACGGAACGAACGATATTTTTCTCGCTAAAAAATACAAAGACCGAGAAGTTCCTATTCGCGGACTTCAATGTACTTCAGAACAAATGCCCATTATTGCAAACAAATTTAAAAGCTATTCCGAATTTGCTCGAGCGGATATAAAAGAGATTGTGGGCGATAGTTTAAAATCTGGAAGTGTATACCACGCCAATGAATTTGCTAGTATTATTTTAGAAAATAATAATGGAAAGTTAGCCCCCAAAAAACTTCCAAGTGAGGCTCAATTTTCAGTAATAAATGGCATTATTGTAGACGATTTTAATGGCGATACCATTCTAGATATTTTGGTTGCTGGCAATAAATTTGAAACAGAAATAGAAACCACCAGAGCAGATGCATCATTAGGTTCTTTATTGCTCGGAACTAAGAAGGGAATATTTAAACCTATTTCTTATTTGCAAAGTGGGTATTTTGCTCCTTATAATATAAAAGACATTCAAAAAATTACTATTGGCAAAAATAAGACTGGGATTATTACTGGCATTAATAATAGTACAATAAAGTTTCATATCTTAAATTAACTTTAATCATAACCTATATATACTTTGCAAGTGCCAATCTTTTAATCTTCCAAATTACCTACAGGTTTTTTACGAACATATTGACTAGGTGTAACGCCAAATTGTTTTCTGAAACATTTAGAAAAATAAGATGATGTGTTAAAACCTGTTTTATACATAATATCTTTTACCGGTAAATCGCTATTTTCTAGTAATTGTACTGCTCTTTTAAGACGAATATTACGAATAAACTCTCCAGAAGATAAACCTGTAAGCTCTTTAAATTTCATATAAAGATTAGTACGGCTATGCCCCATTTCTTTTACTAACATCTCTACATTAAACTCGGTGTTCATCATATGTTTTTCTATAATGTCCATAGCTTGTTGTAAGAATTTTTCATCTAAAGAAGTTACTGCCACATCTTTTGGTTGCAAAATTATTTCCTTATTAAAACGCTCTCTAAGTTTTTCTCTTCGTTTTATAATATTATTAATTTTCAATTGCAATAATTCTATATCAAAAGGCTTTCTTATATAATCATCTGCACCTATCTGAAGGCTCTCCAATTCATTTTCTTGCGAAGTCTTTGCTGTTAATATTATTACAGGAATATGACTTATTTCTTTATTGCTTTTAATTTTTTTACAAAATTCAATTCCATCCATTACTGGCATAAGCACATCACTAATAACAATATTGGGCAATATTTGATTAACAATTTCTAATCCTTTTTCTCCATTTTCTGCTTCATAAATAGTATAGTAATCCTCAAGAACATCCTTAATAAAGCCTCTGATTTCTGAATTATCGTCTACAATAAGAAGTGAAGCTTGTTTAGGGGTGTTTTCTGTTAAAGTACTATCTGTTATTTCGTCGTTTAAATCAATTGCAAAAGATTCTGCTTCAGATGAACGAACCAAAAAATCATTATCAGAGACTTCTTTACAGGTGATTTCTTTACTGTGCTTATATATTTCTTTATCTTTAGGTAGCCTAACTTCAAATTCCGACCCTTTATTTATTTCAGAACTTACCTTAATAAATCCTCTATGTAATTGCACTAGCTTTTTAGTGAATGTTAAACCAATACCAATACCTTCTGGGTTTATTTTGCCATAATCTTTTTCTGTATGAAACCGTTCAAAGATTTCCTCGAGCCTAACTTTTTCTATACCAATACCAGAGTCTTTTACTTTTATAACTACGTAAGAAGTTGAGTTATATTTTTTTTCAGATATATTTATGGTAACAAACCCTCTATCTTCAGTAAATTTAAAAGCGTTAGAAAGAAGGTTGTTTATTATTTTTTCCATGGCATCATGATCAAACCAAGATACTAATTCTTCATTTTCCGCATCTATACTAAAATCTATATCTCTCTTAAATGCCTGAAATTGAAAAGGCTCTGCCAACTCTTTAATAAACTCCACAACATAAGAATTACGGACCACTAAAGGCATTTTACCTTGATTAATTTTTCTAAAGTCTAAAAGTTGATTAACCAATCTATGTAAATAATCGCTATTTTTTCTTATTACATGAAATTGCTTTTTAGCTTTTTCAGGCTCCAATTCCCTAAAATTTTTATCCAAATATTCTAAAGGTCCCTTTATTAAAGATAAGGGTGTTCTAAACTCATGAGAAATATTAGTAAAAAAATCTAACTTAATTTTATGCAACTCGTCTGACTTTTGTTTTTCTAAAAACTCATACTCTAGCTGTAATTTTTTAGTGGTCTTTATAAAAGTATATCTCCAAAAAAGCCATAAAACACCCATTACCATAATACCATAAATTACATATGCTAAATTAGTTCTCCACCAAGGAGGGATTACCTTTATATGTATTTCCGAAGGAGTGGCATCCCATAAACCATCATTATTAGACGCTTTTACTTTCAAAACGTAATCCCCGGGCTCTAAATTTGTATACGTGGCAAAACGTTTATCGGAAGAGGTAACAATCCACTCAGAATCAAAATTTTCTAATTTATAGGCAAATTTGTTTTTATCCGGAGCCGCAAAATGTAAGGCTGCGAATTCAAATGAAAAACTATTTTCTATATATTTCAATTCAATTTTCTTAGTTTCTGCAATACTTTTATTTATAATAACTCGACCATTAACCTCTTCATTAATTTCTACTGGCTTATTAGAAATAAAAAATTTAGTTATTACAGTTTCTGCTTTTATCTTATTTTCTTCAATTTTCTTAGGGTAAAAAGCATTAAAACCATTAACTCCACCAAAAAGCAATTCTCCATCCTTTCTTTTTAAAGCAGCTAATTCCTGAAACTCATTGCTTTGTAGTCCATCATTAACATCATAATTCTTAAAAGTCCTTTCTTTAGGATTAAATTTAGATAATCCTTTATTGGTAGATAACCATAAGTTACCCTCATCATCCTCTAAAATTCCTTTTATTACGTTGTTCGGAAGTCCATCTTCCTGAGTATAGGAGATAAATTTTTCCGTTTTTCCATTCTCTGAATAAACTAATTTATTAAGTCCACCTCCAAAAGTACCTATCCAAATATCTCCCAACGTACTTTCATAAATTGCCAAGATATAATTATGACTAATGGTATTTATGTTATCCGGTTTATTTTTATAAACTGTAAATTTTGGCTTCTTTTTATTTTTTTCCTCTGCGGTTAATTTACTTAATCCATTACCTGTTCCGAACCAAACATTCCCCTTTCTATCTTCATAAATACTACGAACAATATCATTAGAAATTGATGTAGAGTCATACTTTTTACTTTTAAATAAATCTTTCTGATAATCTGTAGAGTCATTACTGTTAGACCATCTATGTACTCCTGCTCCATAAGTACCAATCCAAATGTTTTGTTGTGAGTCTGTTAACAAAGAAAAAACACCTCTATTAATCCCTAATACCTGCACAACCATCTCTTTTTTAACATTTTTAGGGTTTGTAATATCTAACTGATAAAGAGCAGGGTAACCTTCACTTCCAATAAAAAGGGTTTTCTTACCTCCCTTAATACTCTCTGTTAAAGCAAATGGTTTTTTAATATTATTAAATACTTTAAACTTACTGTACTGCCCATCATCATCATGTTTTTTAAGCATATTTAACCCACCACCTTCTGTGCCTATCCATAAAGTTCCATTACTATCTTCATAAATAGATCTAATTTTATCATAGCTTAAACTATTTGGGTTCTCGTTTTTTCTAAAATGCTGAAATTGTTTTCTTTTTCTATCATATTTATTTACTCCTCCTCCATTAGTTCCAACCCAAAGAATTCCTGTTTCATCAATGAATAATGACTGTACAATATTCTTACTAAGACTATATGTATTTTTAGAATCATATTTATAGTGTCCGTTTATTGTAGGTAAGGAACTTTCACTTTTATTCTCAAAACATAGTAGTCCATTATTAGTCCCCAACCAAATATCATTTGTGTTATCCACTAATACATCATTATAAAAACCGGGATATAATAGCTCTACTTTAGATTTAGTATCGTCAGTACTTATATAAAGTCCATTATAAGAACCAATAAGTAATCTTCCATATTTATCCTCTCCTATACTGCCAATAGTGGTTCTAGGAAGTCCAAACCCATTACTTACTAAATTCATATAATACTCTCCATCTTTGTTTCTAGACATTGTATATAAACCTTGCAACGTACCTACCCATATTGTTCCCGCGCTATCTTCATAAATTGAATTAATGTTATTTGCTTTGGAGTATACCGTAACATTTTGCTCCACGGAAAAATGGTTAAACTTTAATGTTTCTTCACTATTTTCCAAATTGACCATATCTAATCCCTTAGGAGAACCAATCCATAGTCTGTTTTTACTATCTATAAACAATGTATGTATATAATCACTAACCAAACTCGAATTATCATCATCATTGTGCGTATAATGAGTAAAGGTTTCTTTTGATTGGTTAAAATATTCAAGCCCACTTCCTGTAGTTCCTATCCACAGATTATCCTCATTATCTCCAACAATACTATATATTAAGTTACTACTTATACTTTCAGGGTCATTGGTGTTTGGTTGGTATATCGTGAACTCGTAACCATCATATTTGTTTAACCCATCATGCGTAGCGAACCATAAAAAACCCTTGTTATCCTGGTAAATATCATTTATATCATTTTGAGAAAGTCCATTTTTGGTCGTTAAATGCTCAAATTTAACAGCTTCCTGCGCCCAAATACATTGGCTATTCAAGGAAACAAAAGCCAATATAAGGGTTCTTATTATACAATAAATATTACTATTCATACACTAAAAATATATTACTCAATATACCAAATTATATGTGGAATATTAGAATCAGATATTCCAATTCAAGACAACCATAATCATATTTAAAAAAAGAAAAGTATACTACATAAACCTTACCCATAGTATATAAAATTCAAAAAGGCTTTATAATTATAAAAACCTTATAGTTCTATGCTAAAAGATATTACATTAAGCCATTACTCATCAATACTTTTTTTACTTTTCAAAGGCAAATACAATACCCAAATCATCGAAATTTAACCAGCAGACTAACTGTTTTTGCCAATTTAGCGCCAACAACAATCATTTTTTTAACTAAAAAATTTAAACTCGAACTAAAGAGAACAATGTCTCTTTTTACTAAATAAATAACTCAACAAAACATGAACATATAATATAAAATAATAGACAATCATACCAAACGCATATTCAAAACATGTCCTAAAAGTCCTATTTTAATAACAAAACACCATTGTTACTACTAAATTTAAATTTAAAAATACTGAACATTAAGATTGACTCCCAACAAAAAACAATTCAGATCAAAATACACAAAGAAGCACCAACACTCTCACAAAATACTTCAAATAAATACAGCGCTAAAATACATGTCTAGTTTTACTTGAGAGACTATTTTTTCTATGTAATTAACAATTTGATAGTTTTAAGCCTTAATTATTTTCAAAAATTTAATTTTTAATCTGTTTTGGTATCATATTATACTATTATAGTATTGATGTCAAAATTTTAACTACCTAACTCACTATTATGAAAGAACAAAAATTAAAACTTATTAGAGCAAATGCTTTGCTGCTGTTTCTATTTCTAGGAATAGGCTGGGTGCATGCCCAAGAAACAATTTCCGGTGTAATTACAGACGATCAAAAAATTCCTCTAGCTGGAGTTACCGTTATTGTTAAAGGCACCAATAATGGGGCAGTCTCAGATTTTGACGGAAATTATTCTATTTCTGCTTCGGTTGGCGAAACTCTATTATTTTCGTATCTAGGTTTCAAGAACATAGAACGTGTTGTAACAGCAGATACAAAAACCTTAAATCTTGCAATGCAAGAGGACTCGCAAGCCTTAGAGGAGGTAATTGTTGTTGGGTACGGAACCCAAAAGAAAAAGGAAGTAACTGGTGCTGTTGCTAAAGTAGCTTCTGATGAATTAGTAAAAGTTGCTGTATCTGATATTGGTGCTGCCATACAAGGTAAAGTAGCTGGGGTAAACATCCAAGCTGCAAGTGGGCGTCCGGGTGAAGCTTCTAACGTACAAATTCGTGGATTAGTTTCTTTAAACGGAGGAGAACCACTATATGTAGTAGATAATATACCACAAGAGGGTAATCCTAACCTAGCACCTGAACAAATTGAATCTATTGATGTATTGAAAGATGGTGCTTCAGCTTCTATTTATGGAGTGCGTGGTGCAGGTGGTGTAATTTTGATTACAACAAAACGTGGTAAAAAAGGTAAAATGAAAGTAGACGTAAACATGTTTACAGGTATCCAAAACATTACTTCAGGAACGCCATTATCAAGTACTACCGATTTTCTTTATGTTAGAGAGACTACTGAGCAAGCATCAGGTACTGAACCACAAACATTTAGAATAAATGCTAACGCCTTGGATTGGAACACCAACTTTGTTGAAGAAGTACAAAACGACAATGCTATAGTGCGAAATTTCAATGTAAACCTGTCTGGAGGTTCAGAAAACCTAACCTACAACTATAATACTACGTATTACAAGCAAGAAGGTACTATAATCAATTCAGATTTTGATCGTTTAACAAACCGTATTACTGGGCAATTTACTAAAGGAAAATTTAAAGCTTTTGCATCTGCTAGTTTAACAACAGAAAATCGTAAACAAGAACCTTGGAATATCTTTGGATTTGCCATAGGTAACCCTCCCCACACCGCTCCTTTTAGTGCATTTGAAACTGATGGTCAAAATTCAGTACAATTAGAGGATGTGGATAACGCAATATTTTATGGCTTTTTAGCGCGTCAGTTAGATAATACTGATGATAGAGAAAATAGAAGCAATAGTATTTCTTTAAATGCGGAATACGAAATTTTAGATGGATTGAGTTACAAATTAAATATTGGTCGTAATGAAGGTCAAAATTTTAGAAAATTCTTTCAGCCTCAGTATTTAGCTTTCGACCGTAATGGAGATCCTGTTGTATCCGGTTCCACACCACAGGCCACTTTGCAATACAATCAATGGTTTTCTAAAAGAGAGACTATAGAACACATTTTAAATTATAAAAAATCTTTTGGAAAGCATAATTTAGATTTCTTAGCAGTTGCCTCTTATGAAAAATACCAATTCAGAACCTTGAATACAGGTACGGTTTTTGCCGAGGATGCTTCAAATGACGTTCAAGTATTGAATGCTGGAGCTGATCCAATAACGCCAAGTGAAAATAGAATAGCCAATACATTGGCAGGTAAATTAGGTAGAATTCAGTACAATTACGATGGTAAGTATCTTTTTAGTGCCAGTTTTAGACGTGATGGCTCTTCTAAATTTCCTAAAAAGAATAGATACGAAAACTTCTATGGTTTTTCAGCAGGATGGAATGTAAGCGATGAAGAATGGTTTAATGTGGATGCTATTAGCAATTTAAAAATTCGCGGTAGTTGGGCACAAGTAGGATTTAACGGTATTCCAGATTACACCTATATACCCGTAATAGAATCAGGGGTAAACTATCCGTTCGGAGCTGATGAAAATTTACAGAACGGTTTAGTTCAACGTAGATTTCCAAACCTTGAAGTACAATGGGAAACTCAAGTTTCTTCAAATATTGGTTTTGAGTTAGGCTTGCTTAACAACAAATTAAACATTACAGCAGATGTTTATAAAAATGACAAGAAAGATATGTTGCTTAATGAGTTAACGCCTCCTTCTGCTGGTTTATGGCAGCCACGAGTACAAAGTGTTTATGGGTCAATACCTGTCAATACTGGAAATATGGTAAATAAAGGCGTTGAGGTTGCTATGAACTATAAAGGTACAATAGGCGAAGATTTTAAATTTGGAATTTCTGGAACTTGGACCCTAAATGATAACAAAATTACCAGTTTAAATGGTAAGACTCTTGGTGCTTCTGGAGGTAGAATTAGGAATTTTGATGGTAGTGAGAGTAATCTTGCAACAACTTTTTTAAGCTTAGGAGATCCAGCAGGATCATTCTATTTATTGCAACATGATGGCGTAATCAAAACGGAAGAAGAATTGGCTGATTATCAACTATTAGATACAGAAGCTTTTGGTAGTCCTAGATTGGGAGATGCAAAGTTTAAAGATGCTAATGGTGATGGTATCATTAATGATGCCGATCGTGTATTCTCTGGCTCAGGTATTCCACAATGGGAAGCTGGTTTAAATCTCGATTTGGGTTATAAGAATTGGGATTTTTCCGTTCAAGGTTATTTGTCATATGGTGCAGAAATATTTAATGGTAATAGGGCTCTGTCTTATCAAGGTGGACGTCATGAAGACCAAGTATTTCAATGGACCCCTCAAAATTCAAATTCTGACATTCCTACCTACAGAGGTAACCAGCACTATAATGTATTACCCTTTTCAGATTTTTGGTTAGAAGATGGTACCTATTTACGAATTAGAGCTATGTCTTTAGGCTACACGATTCCAGATACGCAAGATTACGGAGTTGAGAAAATTAGAATTTATTTAAACTCCGTAAACCCTTTTACTTTTACCAATTATACAGGTTATGATCCTGAGGTAGGTGGTGATAGTCTGTTTAACAGAGGGGTAGATAATGGCAATTATCCAATTGCTCGTCAATTTATGATGGGAGTTCAATTAAGTTTTTAAAAAAAAATAACTATGAAAGCAATGAATAAAATAATAATTAAAAGTCTTGCTCTTCTTGCGCTAGTTATTACTAGCTGTAATGAAAGCACATTTTTAGACGAGTCAAATCCAAATGCGCTTACAGTAGATAGGTTTTGGAAAACAGAGGCACATTTTAATTCCGCACTTACAACTGCGTATGGTGCTTTACAATACCGCTCGGTGAGTGGTGCTGAATTGGTACAGGAATTTGTACTAGGCGATATAGCGGGTACTCAACCTTGGTATCGTCCTGCTGACTTTAGAAATTTAACTTATAATAACGCTTCAATTCACTTAGTAAATAAGTGGGAAGAGTTGTATGTGGGTGTTTTTAGAGCAAATACCGTACTAGATCAGCTATCACTAGTTGAGGAAGGTGTTTTAAGAGATGATTTTAAAGCAGAAATAGAAGCTCAAGCTAGATTTTTAAGAGCCTTCTTTTACTTTCAAATCATTCATACCTATGGGGGTGCCATGATTCATGATGGTGTGGCGCAGTCTATAGCTGAATTGAACCAACCCATTTCAAGTATTGAAGAGGTGAATACGCAAATGATTATTCCTGATCTTGAATTTGCAATGAACAACTTGCCAGAATCATGGCCTGCCAACGAAACAGGAAGAGCAACTTGGGGCGCTGCAACATCAATGTTAGGTAAAGTGTATTTATATGACGAGCAATGGGGTCAAGCAGCAACTTTGTTCAAAGAAGTAATAGATTCTGGTATCTACGATTTAACACGTAATATTGAAGATAATTTTACGCACTTTAACGAGTTTAATGAAGAATCTATTTTTGAAGTAAATTACTCCTTCGATTTAAACTCAGGTAATAGTGGTTTTCAAGAAGATAGCGATACACAAGGCGGCTCAGGAGCTGAGTCAACCACGCTTAGCACAGAAATAGGCTCCCTCGCACATGGTGCTTTTAATACGGTTTTGACATCGTATAGCTTGCATGAGTTGTTAGTGCATGACGAGGTAGATCCAAACAACCCTATTAACGACGGTAATTTAGAATCTCGTAGAATGAATTATACCATTGCTCCTAGAAATGGAGAAGGTGATTATTATTTAGAACCGTTTGCAGAATCTCCAGCTGCATGGGGTGGTGGAATAACTGCATTCGTAAAAAAACATTCTAACTGGTATCATATGACGCAAGAACCTCTACGTGGACGTAGTGGCATAAACTTTAGACATATTCGTTATGCAGATGTTCTGTTAATGTATGCTGAGGCAACAATCAATGCTAATGGTGATTTTATGACAGCTATTCAATATATTGATATGGTAAGAAGTCGTGCAGGTGTATACACTTTGCAGCAATATATGGATATGAATGGTGGAATGTTTCCAGCGTTTCATGTGAGCCCACAAGTTAATGGTGGGAACCTAACTTTTGTTGCTCCTAATGCGCAAACAGTAATGGAACATATTCAAAAAGTAGAACGAAAAATAGAGCTTTGTTTTGAAGGACATCGTTACAAAGATTTAGTTCGTTGGGGTATTGTTAAAGAGGTTTTTGATGAATTACGTGCTGATGAAGTTTGGCGTCAGGACGAATCGAATCTAGACCTTTCGGGTATAGGTGAAGCCCCATTATTTATATCGGGATTTGTTCGACCAGATTTTGTGTTGTCCTCTGTGAACTACAGATCAGATCAACACGACTATTTCCCAATTCCTACAGCAGAGGTGTTAAACAATCAAAATTTTAATAATTAAAATTGCTAGATATGAAACAAAATAAATTTTTAAGCATGCTCTTTGTCATGAGTCTACTATTTGTAGCTTGTGAAGAGCAAGAAGAGTTGAACCTAACGGATGTAAATCATCGAGTTATTGTAACATCAGAACAAGATTTTGCTAATACAATAAACGTTGGTGGTGATATTGATTTAGGTGATATTTCAAGAGGTGTTGAATCAAGAACATGGACACTTCCAATCAATGGGAGTATAATTTCTGGTGGAACTGGTCAAACATCTTCTGAAAATGTTATTAAGGCAGTTTTTAATAAAGCAGGTGTTTATGATGTTGTACTTAATCAAAAATTCAAGGGAAATGTTTTTCGTAATGAGGATAGTACAACACCAAGCGATACTAGAGAGTTAGATACAACCATTGTAGTAACCGTAATAGATTCAATTACTTCAGTATTAAAAGCACATCGTATTAATCCAGATGGTAGTATTGGCGCAGAAATAAATTTAGCAGATGATGCAGAACATGAACTAGAAGCAAGTAACTCCATTCGTTTGAGTTATACTGCAATTGGGGAACCTCAGAATATAAATTGGTCTTCTGAAGGCGGTAAGCCTAAATTAATTAATCAAAAGGATACAGAAGATTTTGTGGATATGAGATTTAATAAACTAGGTTCTTGGGATTTACAGTACATAGCTGATAGATTTCGCCCTACAGACGCTGATACACTTTTCTTTGAAAATGTAATAAAAGTTATACCATCCCCTGCTCCTGTAACTTTAGATAGAGTTGCTGAAAGAGAAGGCAAAATTAATTTAGAATTTAGTAGAGAAATTGACGATGCCACAGTTAATGCTGCTAATTTTACGGTTAGGATAGAAAATAATACAGATGAAATGAATCCTATTGTACTTAACCCTACAGTTTCATTAGCTTCTGTAGATAATGATGAAGCCACAATTGTAATTCTGGAGATAGATGGTGCACAAATTTATAATGATGATCAAGTTTATATTAGTTATACTCCTGGAGTTTTATCAACGGTTGACGGAAAGGAATCTGAAGCTATTACAGATGCACTATTAACAGATTTTACCCCTCTTACCAATATATATCCTGAAACAGAGTATGACTATGGTTTCGAAGTTAGAAATGTAGAAGATTTTCCATTCTTAGGTTGGCAAGGTCCCTGGGGCGATTTTGATTTAGCCATTGAATTTGATAAAGTTCGTTCAGGAGCTAAAAGTCTTAAAGTTTCCCTTAGACCAAATGGAGGAATGATTGTACAACAAAACTCTGGTGGAAGCGCAGTTACATTTACGCTTAAAGCAGGTACAACTTACGAATTTGGATATTGGATGTATATTGAAAGTGATTTAACTGCACTTCCAACAGATACTCAATCAGCAGATATTCAAGTTTATCCATCGGATTGGGGTGGACCAAATTTAGCTCCAACCACATTTACTTCGGATATGGCTACAGGAGAATGGGTTTATCATAAACAAGTGTTTACTAATGGCGGTCCAGATCGTGAAGTAACATGGCTTTTAAGGGGATTCAATGAATTCCATGATAATGCACTTGTATTCTATTGGGATGACTTCTTCTTAGCAGAGGTACCAGTTAGACCAACACCATAAAGATTGAGTTAGTTAAGTTAGAAAAAGGGTTGGCCAATTTATGGTCAACCCTTTTACATTTAAAAGAAAATTCAAAATTAGCTGTCACAATTCTGCATTGGTTGTATACAATTCTTAGTTATTCTTATCAAAGCCAATGTTGTGCTTTTTATAGAGTGTAAAGTAACTTGGATGTTAAACACATTAGGTATTTAGGATATTTTCCAATCTTTCCCTTTAATACGTTAGTTATGAGAGCAGCGCAGTATACATCTTCATATTTACAAAGCAAAATATAGAACTATTTCTTGGTAATTTAAGGGTAATTCACATCCTAGCCCATTTCTCCTCGCAGTGTTACTTTCTAAGTTCCACTATATAAATCTATAAACAAACTACTTAAATCTGTTTATAACTATTTAGACATTTAATTTACCGTTTATTTAAAATTGATTCTTTTAAACTATCCTAAACAAATTGTCTACTTAAAAAAGCCAACCAAAATAGAGTAGACTACACCCCCCCATTTTCTCTTTAGAGCGTGTTTTAGAAACTATCTTTCCTTTTTGCAACCACACCTATATATTTGCAATAAACTCGACTAGGTTAGCTCCCTTTTCTAAATTCAACTTTTTTCTTAATCTATATCTCGATGTATGCGCACTTTCTATTGTGATACCCAACAGGGAAGACATTTCCTTACTTGAAAAGCCCAATTTTATCAAAGCACAAAGTTTTAAATCTGTAGGGCTTAGATCAGGGTATTTGCTTCGAATTTTATCATAAAATCCCTCATTCACAGAAGTAAATCTAACTTCAAACTCTTCCCAATTTCCTCCTGGAGAATTTTGAAAACCATTAATCATTCTATGAATTTTCTTAAAATCTATATTGTCACTTTTAGAAATACTTTCTTTTAATTTAATAATAAACTCCTCTTTTTCAATTAATTGTAAAGTAGAAGCCGTAAGTTCTCTATTTTTCAACTGCATAAACTCGTTAGTTTTTTCTTTTTCTAACTTATGCTTTCTTCTTAAGTTTCTAAAAAATAGAATACCGTACATTACTAAAAAAACTACTACTACTCCCATCAAGATATTTTGCAAAAAGCCTATTCTTTTTTGATTTTCTAGTTTTTCAATTTCCGCCTCATTAAGTAACGCTTTTTCTTTTTCCTTTTGCAGTCTATACTTATCCTTTATCTCAATTAAATGTTTGTTGTTCTTACTTTTTCTTCCAAATATCTTCTCGTTTAACTCTTGCGCTTTACTTTTAAAATGAAATGCTTCTTTGTAATTGCCTTCTTTATAATATAACTGAGACAAGGCTTCATAATTAAATTGTTTATAAGCTAAATGCCTATTATACTTTTCAGAATACTTGAGAGACTCCTTGTAATACATTACGCTTTCGCCAAAATTTCCCATCATTCTATATATATCACCGATTAAAAAATAAATTACGGTTTGATAAGACGGATTTTCTTTCTGAAAAAAAACATTAGCCTCATATAAAGCACTAAGAGAATGTTCGTAATTTTTATCTACAATGGCATTATAATATGCCTTTTCTGACTCTAAATAATAGGATTTATTATTAGCCTTCATTTTATTCAAAGCCAACTGACAACTATCTATATAAACCTTAGTCATTTCTAGATCATTGTTAATTCGATAACAATTAACTATTGCGTAATAGTTACTAACCAAATAATCTCTTCCTATTTTTTCTTCTGAAAGTAACTTTTTCTTGAGTTTAAGTGACATGTTGAAATAATACAGCGATTCTTCTTGCCTTCTATAAGAATTATACAGCCACCCCAATTCTTGATAAATTCTACTTTTAGAGATATCATCATTAGACAAGTCGGCAAGAATTAAAGCTTCCCAATAACCATCATACGATTTTCCATAATCCAATACATTATCGTACAATGCAGAAAGCTGACATAAAGTATTAATAAGGTTTATAGTATCCCTTTTAGAAGAATACGTGTCGATTCCTTTCTTTAAATAATAGACAGCGCTATCTATATCCTTAGAAGTCAACTCATTAGCCCTATCCAGAAACTCATTCGTTACATAAGGTTTTTGCGCACTAACAGAAATACAAACCACAAAAACAATAGTTCCAATAACCTTTTGCAAATTTACAATCTTCTTCATTTTCTATTCTTTTATCCACATTTCATATTCAAACACTGAACATCTAAAAAGTTACTCCTGAACAAAACTAATGGTGTTAAACCTATTTTAAAAGTAAAACTTGACAAGATATTACTCCTTAAAGTTAAAGGATTTTTACAAATGTTTAGTATAAATCTATAAACACACTAGTGATTTTTAATCTATAAAACTCCAAATTTTATTGAAATCCACAGGGCGAACGGAAAGTTAATTAATACAAACGACACTAAAATAATTGCAGTTCTAGTAATGAAAATAACCAAAATACTCCTTTAAAAATTCCCTTATATACCAAAAAAACAACATAAGAGTTTCTGATTCTATTTGTTCTTTCGAAATCAAAAAAGAAACTTCTACGTAGTACTATTATGACCACTTAAAGTAGTGCTTTTAAGGATAAGACGGTTTAAGGGTCTTAAAAAAAACATACCTTTATATGAAATAAACTTGCAACAACGAGACTACCTTGAATTCCATATTAAACCAAAAAAAAGGTATGGTTTCCCATACCTTTAGTTCAAAACTAACCTATTTTACAGATTTATAGTACTAACACAGACACTGTTAAACCAATTTGTTGAACAATAAAAAATCATTATAATTAATGTAAGGTATTATTAGTAATCCTTCATACAAAAGCTATTCATCTTCTAGTTTCCAAGTACGCACCCAATCAACCTTCATTGTATTAATTGTATTATCAGCTAAATCATTTTTATCTGCCAACCCTCCTAAGAAACATTCATCAGCAGTCCACAAATCAAAAATAAGCTCTAACTCTAAAGTAAAATCTTGATTTGTAGTAACTTTTCCTGCAGGCTCGCCATCTAGGTAAAATTGAACTGTACGCTCATCAATCCACCAGCACCCTACAATATGGTAATCTTCGTTCCAAGTTTTGTCTTTTTTCGGATTTTCATCAGATAACCATCTTGTATCATAATTATCTTCATGTCTTTCCGTAACTCCGTTTTTAGCTATAAAATATTGTGAGTTCATTTGTGTTGGAAACAAATTTGTAGTCCATGGAAAATTTGGTGTATTTATGGCAGTATTTACACAATCTTCCGTTGGTTTAGAATTATTTTCTACAATATCTATTTCATCTCTATCATCAATATCACCATTATTCATCCAAAAAGTATTAAAAGCAGAGATATGAGCGGTTTTCATGCTACATTCTGTATACATAGGATACCTTATTTTAGTAGTTGAATGAACTCTTGCTGTTTGAAACCAATTTGGATCACTCCTTAATGTTGCCTTAATACAAAGATTACCATCTTCTGTATAAGAATTCTCAGGCCTCATAAAAACGGGAGTTCCGCCATAATTCCAAAATGAATTATACCACTTTTTTGATGTATCATTTGGATCATTCGAAATATCCAAAGGACCATCAAATTCATCAGAAAGAGCATCTACTTTAACCCATTTTTTATCATTTGGAGTGGTATCATCTATAGATACGAAAGAAGGAAAATCAGGGTTTATATTTTCAAAAACTTCAGCTGATGGACCTTGATTTTCTGTTACTTCTATAGCAACTGTAGCTGTATCGCCATTATCATCTTTATCTATTATTCTATAGGTAAAACTATCACTCCCAAAAAAGTTAGAATTAGGTACATACTCAAAAATACCGTCACTAACTTCTGTAACATTACCATTTACTGGAGAGCTTGCTAAACTATAATTATTTGTATCTCCTCCATTGGGTCCTATATTATCATTAACAGACACATCTATTTGGTTATTATCACCAGATTTACTATTCTCTGCAACAGAAAGAGAATCATCTGCTGCCGTTGGACCACCAGATTCTTCATTAGAATTAGATGAGCACGAGATAAGTATACTTACAAGGCCAACAATTAGAAATGAGTGAGTTTTCATAATATATTATTTTTAAGTTTTATTAATTTAAAAAAGTTTACTTTGCTCTTGTGTGAGCGAATCTATTTTTCGGATTTTTATATCCTTAAAAAATATTTCAGCAGCTTCACTTTGTAATTGAATTTTTCCCTTTGTTAATGGTACATCCTGATTCTGCTCGTCTATATACCTAGAGTTCTTTAGAATCATTACGATTTCTCCATTTACCACATGCAAACTTTTGTCTTCGAAACAATATAAATCTAGTGTATTCCATTCATCATGTGGCTTTTCGTAATTACCGCTTCGTAAACAATAATTTCTATAGGGACTGTTCATACTTAAGGTAATAAAATCTTGAGATTCATGTGCCATAGGATCTAAAACCGATTCTGGTTTATAGGCACGTATATCAATGGCAGAATTTGCCTGACTCCAAAAATCTCCTGTATGTCCTTCCATTATCTGGAATTCCTGAGAAAGCATCCATGACCTCCAATACTCGACTGCCATAGGCCCAACAGAATGGTATAAAATTCCCGAATCTTTAAGTAAATTTTTTCTATACGCCCATTTTTTATCACCCCACTTATATTTCAATTGAAAATGGTAATTTTCATACTCTTTTTTTGTGATCAGACAACCATAATATTCTCCTGTATTTCTAATTAAGACATCCTCTCCTTCCTGAAACGTAGTAAAAACATTATACAAGGTATCGTTTAAGCCAATTGGCTCAATATCCTCTCCTTTGTCATTTTTAGGTACCGAACCATCATAACCAGGTTGGTGCTTGTAACTGAGATAAGTATCCCAATTGTTCAAATCCTCATCTATTAACTCTTCCCACTCATAAACTTCACCAAGGTTTTGTTTAACATCTTTTTTTTTCTGAGAACAAGAAATTAAAAGAAAAAAAAGAGGGATAATAATTTTATACATTTTCATGATATTAGCTTTAGTTAGTTCGCTTATTTTAAAGATTCAGTATATTTTTAATTAAAAAAATAACCCTAAAAGGGTTCTATAAAATTAAAAAATTCAATTTTTATAGGTTACTTTAGCCTAGTAATATTACAAAATAAGATAAGCTTTGTGTGCCAATATCTTATTTTAAATCATATGTTCAGTTTTTATCTAAGTATATAAAGCTGCCTTTACGTAGAATACAAGGCTACAAACCCAAGGTTCAGTTTTTATCTAGAAATGTAGATGCTGTAGTTATAATAAATCCTATTAGATTTACAAAAAACAAAATATATTATGACAACTATTACTAGTACAAAAAAGAAAAAAAATAACACTAGACCTAGACTCCTATGGAAATTTTCTCTTCTGGCGGCGTTGATATTCACAAACACCAGTTGTTTCTCCCAAAGCGAAAAATCTACAGTAAAAATTGAAGAAAATAAATCCGAAGCAAAGGTTACAGGACTAAAATACATTTGTATACATGTACTAGAACTTGAAAAAACCTTAAAACTTTATCGCGAAATTCTAGGGTTTAAAATGACCAAGGCCGAAGTTCTTCATGGTCCCGGACTGGAAGGAATGCTTGTAATGAAATTAAAAACAAATGACTTAACCATAGGTTTATCCTTAACAGCCCCTGAATTTATCGATACAATAGGCCCAATAGGAAACACTAATCACAATCACTTTATGCTTAAAGTTAACGATATAAGTACTATTGGAGATAAGTTAAAAGAAGAAGGATATGAATTAGAAAATGAGCATTACGCACGTGATAAATACACATTCTTTGTAGGGCCTAACGGAGAAATTATAGGTTTATCTGCATGGGATTAATGCCATTGATTCTTGTAATTTATTAGATTTATCCTAACTAATGATTAAGATTAATTATGTAAAGCATAGTTCATCTAAACTTACATAGCTTAGCAATAACATATAAAAGTGTAGTCACAGAGCGTTGATAGAATCCTGTGGCTACACTTTTTTTATCCCAATACCACTTTTTAAACCTCAAACAGCGTTTTTCCCTCAACACACTTTACTAAACCGATAAATCAGCATTTTAACACATTTATCTTTATCTGTAAACACGTTAGTGCTCATACAAAAGACTGAAATACATTAATTAGCTTTTGAGTGGTGGCGAGAAGAAATTCGAAAAACCAAAATAACCAACTAATAATTAAAAACCTTCAGTTATATTACGCGTTTTTATAAACAAAAAAGCCTGATATTTTCATATCAGGCTTTTCATTTTGCTCCCCCTCTTGGGCTCGAACCAAGGACCCTCTGATTAACAGTCAGATGCTCTAACCAACTGAGCTAAGGAGGAGTGTTATTTTTGCTTTAGCAACCTAAAGCGGGTGCAAATATAAATGTTTTTTCAAATTCACCAAACAATTTTTTATTGTTTTTATTTAATTAACCATTTGTACAAATCATTCCCATTTGCAAAGAGTAATAATGCTATTAAAATAAAGAATCCTGTCATCTGCGCGTACTCCATAAATTTATCACTAGGCTTTCTTCCCGTAACCATTTCGTATAACAAAAACATTACATGCCCACCATCTAATGCAGGTATCGGTAATATGTTCATAAAGGCTAATATAATAGATATAAAAGCCGTTGCCCCCCAAAATGCTGACCAGTCCCAAGCGTCTGGAAAAATGCCAGCAATGGCAGCAAAACCACCCACACCTTTATATGCACCCGTTGAAGGGTTGAATATTTTTTTCATTCCCTTAATATAATCAGACAACGTTTTTATCCCTTTATTTATGCCTGCTGGTATAGATTCTACAAAAGAGTATTTTACAGTTTTTAACTTTAGAATTCCTTTTGCCTCCATGTCATCTAAACCAAGTAAACCTGGAACAAACCCTATAGTAGCAGTATCACTTATTACAACTGGTATTTGTTTTTCTACTCCATCTCTTTTTACCCTAAGAGATATTTCTTTTCCTTTATTTTGTTCCAAAATAGGCTTAACCTCATCAAAATAAGAAATGTTTTTATCCCCAATTCCTACAATTTCATCATTTGCCTTAATTCCTGAATTTTTATTTGCAGATTCTTCCGGAACCTCTGCTACAATAAATGGCCTCCTAAGAGTTAGGAAACGCATTTTATCTTCATCTTTAATTAGTGTAGCTATGAAATCTTCCGGAATTTCTTGTTCAATGGTAGAACCATCTCTTTTAATAGTAATAGTATTACCATAAGCGATATCTCCCATGATAGAACTAAATTTTTCTACTTGTTTCCCATCCACAGCTAAAATTAAATCCCCAGTTTTAACTCCTAGTTTATCTCCAATAGCCTTTTCTGTAACCCAAAAACCATCTTTTAAACTGTCTGCCTGTATATACTCATCTCCATATGACCAAGCCATACCAATATAAATTACTACTGCAAGAATAAAGTTCACTGTTACTCCTCCTAACATAATTATTAATCGCTGCCAAGCCGGTTTACTTCTAAATTCCCATTCCTTAGGCTCTTCTTGCATAGCCTCTGTATCCATACTCTCATCAATCATTCCGGAAATTTTAACGTAACCTCCTAGTGGCAACCATCCTATTCCATACACAGTCTCTCCTATCTTCTTTTTAAATAAGGAGAATTTTACATCAAAGAACAGGTAAAATTTTTCTACTCTTGTTTTAAATAATTTTGCAGGTATAAAGTGACCCAATTCATGTAGTACAATCAGCAAAGAAAGACTTAAAAAGAATTGTATGGTCTTAATTAAAATAGGATTCATTTTATTATATATAGTTAAAATCGGCTCAAAAATACATCTTTAGAAAGTCTTAAAAAAAAGAAACTATGGGGAGTATCTCTATTTTAAGAAATAATTAGATACAATCTAGATGCTTTATTTTGATGACTATACAAGACTAATGTACCTTTGTAAAAAAAATTATGGGTTCCTTTTTTAGTAAATACAAGTTTTTTGGAATAGTAATGCTTATTCTTTCTGCGGCAATTATATATTTATTTTATAATGCATTAACTCCTAAGAAAACACTGCAAATATATCAGCCAGCAATGGTAAATACCGAATTAGTAGATAGCACAGTACAACACGTAAAAAAATACCATACCATTGCTAATTTCTCATTAACCAACCAAAACGGAAAGACCATAACTCAAGAAGATTACAAGAACAAGATTTACATAGCAGATTTCTTTTTTACCACCTGCCCTACTATTTGCCCTATAATGACAAAAAACATGGGAGACATTCAATCTAAAATAATAAATGATGAGGATGTTCTTTTACTTTCGCATTCGGTTACACCAGTTATAGACAGTGTAAGTCAATTAAAAAAATATGCCATTGAAAAGGGGGTTAATGATTCTAAATGGAATTTGGTAACTGGTGATAAAAAAGAAATATATAAACTTGCCAGAAAATCATATTTAGCGGTGAAAAATGATGGCGATGGCGGCCCTTTTGATATGGTACATACTGAAAATTTTATTCTCGTGGATAAAGAAAAACGCATTAGAGGGTTTTATGATGGAACTAAAAAAGAAGAAATTAAAAAGCTATTAACCGATTTAGCCATCTTAAAACAAGAATATAAAGAATAGTATTTTCCCGAATATATTTTATATAAGACACTAAAAACTCGGCTTTTTCCCTTATTTTTGCGCTTAATTAAAATCAATCTAAATAAAGATTAGTGATTACTGTTGCAAATTTAAAGAGAGGACAAAAAGGTATTATCAAAGATTTTGCTTATGATTACCTTCCTATTAAATTATTGGAACTTGGTTGTTTACCAGGAAATTTAGTAGAACTTGTGCAAATTGCTCCACTTAATGACCCCCTTTACATTAATGTTAATGGCTCTCATATAGCAATAAGGCGCTCCATAGCTTTAAAGATTGAGTTAAATATAGTTTCTGAAACTCTTTAACCTATGAGCAAACAAATTAATGTAGCACTTATAGGCAACCCAAATACCGGAAAGACTTCCGTTTTTAACCAATTAACCGGTCTCAATCAAAAAGTTGGTAATTATCCAGGTATTACTGTCGAAAAAAAAGAAGGCGTTTGCAAATTACCCAGAGGAATTAAAGCACATATTCTAGATCTTCCTGGCACTTATAGTCTTAATACCACATCTCTAGACGAAAGCGTTGCTGTAGAGCTTTTATTAAATAAAAACGATAAAAATCATCCGGATTTAGCTATTGTAATCTCCGATGTAGAAAACCTTAAAAGAAACCTTTTACTTTTTACACAAATAAAAGATCTTAAAATACCTACTCTCCTAGTCATAAATATGGCAGATCAAATGGTAAAAAAAGGTATTGTAATAGATATAGATTTTTTAGAAAAAAAGCTAGATACTAAGATTGCTTTAGTAAGTTCTAGAAAAGGAACGGGTATAGAAAAACTAAAAGAGTTAATTACGGATTACAAAAACCTATCCGCCAAACCCTGCGTAGATGCAACAAAAATAGATACAGATTATTTTGGTCGATTACAACAAACCTTCCCGAAAGAAGATTTATACAAATTATGGCTTGTTATTACACAAGACGTAAATTTTATGCCCATAGAAAAAAAACTTACTAAAGACGCTTCTTCTTTTGTAACTAAATCTAAATCGGAACTTAAAAGGTTACAACAAAAAGAGACCATTTTAAGGTATAAATTCATTAATGAAACTTTAAAAGAATCCTATTACATAGATACCAATGCAGCAACAGGCACTAGAGCCATACTAGACAAAGTTTTAACACATAAAGTATTCGGTTATGTTATTTTCTTTGCTATTCTTCTTCTAATTTTTCAAGCTATATATGATTGGAGTAGTATCCCCACGGACTTTATTGATGAATCTTTTGCAAGCGCAAGTGAATGGATTAAAAACACCTTTCCAGCAGGAGCCTTTACTAATTTAATTGCGGAAGGAATTATTGCTGGTATTGGTGGAATTGTACTTTTTATTCCACAAATAGCTCTTTTATTCTTATTCATTGCTCTCTTAGAAGAAAGCGGTTATATGAGTAGGGTTGTATTTTTAACAGACCGTATAATGCGTCCGTTTGGTTTAAGTGGAAAGAGTATTGTTCCCTTAATTTCTGGGACCGCTTGTGCTATTCCTGCAGTAATGGCCACACGTACTATTGAAAACTGGAAAGAAAGACTTATTACTATTTTAGTAACTCCATTTACAACTTGTTCAGCCCGTTTACCAGTTTATTTAATTATAATATCCTTAGTCATTCCAGAAGGAAGGTTCTTAGGCTTAAATTACCAAGCATTAACCTTAATGCTGTTGTATTTACTCGGTTTTGGAGCTGCCATAATTTCTGCCATGATTTTAAATAAAATATTAAAAATTAAAAGCAGATCTTTTTTTGTAGTAGAAATGCCCAATTACAAACTACCCTTGTTTAAAAATGTAGCATATACGGTATGGGAAAAAACAAAAAGTTTTGTTTTCGGAGCAGGTAAAATAATACTTGCCATCTCTATTATTATTTGGTTCTTAGGTTCTAATGGTATATCCGATAATTATAAGAATGCAGATACTATTATTCAAAATAGAATAGAGAAAAACGGTCTTTCCTCCTTTAATAAATTGAGCATTTCCAGAGATTTAGAAACTTACAAAGCCGAACTCTTACTTAGTCCTTCTAAAATTATATACCAAAAGAAACCAGAAGTATTAAACGATTTATTAATTTCCAAAGAAGAACAACTTCTAAAACAAGCTAAAAACCAAGAAATTGCAAGCTTTAAATTAGAAAATTCCTATATGGGGTATTTAGGAAAAGCTATAACCCCAATTGTAGAACCTCTAGGATATGATTGGAAAATTGGCATTGCCGTTTTAACTTCTTTTGCTGCCAGAGAAGTATTTGTTGGCACTCTTGCTACTATCTATAGTGTAGGCAGTGATGAAGAAGATACTATTAAAAATCGCATGGCCGCAGAAGTAAATCCAAAAACAAAAAAGCCATTGTTTAATTTAGCATCCGGAATTTCTTTACTATTATTTTATGCTTTTGCTATGCAATGCATGAGCACATTAGCTATAGTAAAAAGAGAAACAAATACTTGGAAATGGCCCGCAGGGCAATTAGTATTTATGAGCATATTTGCTTATATTGTTGCTTTAGCTGCTTACCAAATACTAAAATAAATGGATATTTTACAACACATTTTGGTTTATGTAACTCTTACAATAGCAGTTGGTTTTCTAGTGAAAAAATTTTTACTTCCCAAACCAGTAAAGCTGCAAAAAAAAGGTTTTGAAAAACCTTGCGGACAAAGTGGATCTTGTAACTGTAATTAAATTAAACACTTTATTAGTTTATTACATCTTCTTGGTAACAAAACCATTTTGTTATCGTCTATTCGATACATTATAGTTCTTAAAAAAAAGATAAAACTATACTAAAGAAAATAAAAATAGGTATACAATCTATTTTTCATTGCTTTAGTTTGCAATATAAATCAACACAAAATTGTATGGAAAAAATTACTTTTTGGCTTTTATCTATTGTTATTACAACTATTTTCTCCAGCACGCAGGCCCAAACTTTAACAGCCACTGTTATTGATTCTGCCAGTCTAAAACCGATTCCCTACGTTACTGTAAAATTAAATAACAAAGGGGTTATTACAAATGAAGAAGGGCGTTTTAGCTTTCTTTTAAACAAAGAAATTAAAGAGACCGATTCTCTATTTATATCCTGCATTGGATACGCAACATTAGGAAAACCCATAAAAGAAATTACCGGGAGTACTATTTCATTAGCTCCTATGGCAATAGAACTTAACCCAGTTATTGTAACAAATAAAAACTACACTCCAGAAGAAATACTTGAAATTGTAGAAGACAGTATTCTAAAGAATTATAACCTAGGACTTGCCAAAAAAAGAGTTTTTTTAAGAGAAACCTATAATAGTAGAATTTTAAAAACAGATTATACATTAAAGAAATCTACTATAAAAGCCTTTAATAAAAAATTTATAGACGATCTTATTAGTCAAATCCCTAAAAACAATACGGTTTACAATGAAGCTCTAGGAGATTTATATGGTGCGGGAGATAGTGAAGAACAAAAGCTAAATCTTATTAAAGCATCTGAACTATATGATAAAAGTATGGAACTAGATTTTGAAATTCTAGAGAAAAAGTTCAATAAAATTATGCAAGAAAATGTAAAAACGGACTCTTACTTTAAAATAAAATCTGGGCTTTTTGGAACCAAAGTAGATGCTGATGAAATGTTTGAGTCTGAAGTTGACTCCACAGATGTTGCCGCATTAAATAAAAAATTAGCAGACGAAAAAAAGAACAAAGAAGAAAGAAAAAAGTTTTTTGCCAAATATAAAAGAGAAACCATGGGGAAACTCTACGAGAATATTCCTATTTATGAAAGCTCTGATTATAATGTGCTCTTTAAACCTGGACGGTATGATTTAGCTCTTGAAGATTTTACTTATTTAGGAGATGCTGCCGTTTATGTTATTACATTTAAACCAAAAAGGTCTGAAGATTACCAAGGAAAACTTTATGTAAATTCTGACGATTTTGCATTAATTAGAATGGATTTTGAAAATGTAAAACCTTTGCGTGATTTTGGGTTACTTGGCGTTTCGATGAAAGAATATTTAGCCGCTGGTAAAATTATCTTTAGCAAAGGGGAAGATAAAAAATATCATTTGAGCTACTATGATATATCCAAAGGAATCAA
Organism: uncultured Maribacter sp.; assembly: GCF_947496775.1. Taxonomy (GTDB): domain Bacteria; phylum Bacteroidota; class Bacteroidia; order Flavobacteriales; family Flavobacteriaceae; genus Maribacter_B. The sequence continues at coordinate 1,004,551 of NZ_CANMDU010000001.1, forward strand.
AGCTGGGTTTCGTAGACCACTAAAAATAATTGAAAAGAATAAAAACGTAAAAGGCCGTAGAAAACAAAATGAGCTTTCGTTAAAAGTAGATTTTGCTTTTGGGAATATAAATAGATATGAACTTGTTGTTTTTGATGAAGCTACTATAAGCAACTCACAATATAATTCCTTCAAAGAAAACAATACTATTTTACCAACGTATATGCCAAATTACAATCCCGATTTTTGGAAAGGACATGAAATAATAGAACCTAACCAGGCTATTCGTGAGTTTATTTCGAATACAGAAATTATAGAATAACAGTGTATAATAACATTCCCCAACCCAATACTAGTAATAATCCTCCAAGAGGAGTAATAGGTCCTAAAAATCGCCATTTTTTACCTTTGGCAGCACTTATACAAAGTCCATAAATACTAAACGAGAATAGAAATACTCCAATGATAATACAATAAACCATAGCTCGTTCTAAGCCTGTCTCTAGTTTTAAACTAAACCCTAGCATTAGTAATAGCAGCGCATGGTACATTTGATATTTAACACCTGTTTCAAAACTCTTTAATTGGTCTTCATTTAGTATTTTCTTTAATGCATGCGCACCAAAGGCACCTAGAATTATTGCTAAAGCGCCAAATAATGCCCCAAAAAATTGAGCTATAACTATCATTGATTAATTTTTAACAACGAATATAGCCATATCAACCAAAATAGGTAAGGTTAAAAAATTTTAATTAAATGTATTTACCACTACTGTTTGCGCTTTATTATTAGTCAAATAAATAGGAGAAGTTTTAAAAAGAGTTTCTACTTGGTTTTCCCAATCTTGGGCAATGGCAAAATAGCTAATATTAGTTACCGCCATTATCTCATTACAATCCTGACAGGTATGTTTACAATCTAAAAAATGATGCGCAAACTCATGAAAAGCAACAATTTTAAGAATTTCTGGATCTAACATTGCCGCCCAGCTTATTAAAATTTGATTTACTTTTCCCGATGCATTCCTAGACACTTTTCCAAGTACTGTATTTTTCTCTTCTAAAGGTAAACTACTGACTATATCTATATTTTCTAATTGAAATAGCTTTGCGTGATAGTCTATTCCATATTTCTCGCACTGTTCAAAAAAATCGTTCAAGAGTGGTTGTAAACGTCCATCAATATCTACACTTTTTTGGGAATACAAATAGGATGACAGACTTAAAAAAAGAATTAAAAATACGAATGCACATTTTCTCATCGTAGAATGGTTTAAAAGGTTAGATTTGGTAAGATTTTACAGGTAATATTTCCTTTTTAATCTTTATTCACTAACGGAAAACCACTCAATATATTTCTAATTATCTGTTTTTTAACATTTTACAAATAATTTAATTTTGTTTTTTTAGAGCATTTAATTTACTCTCAAAAAGAGAAAAAAGCTCTTTTGTTTCTACACTATCTTTGTAATTAAAAAATAGCTTTAGAGAATCTTGGTACACTAATCGGATTTTCTGTTGCTCAAAATTATCAACAAAGACATATACTTTTTTATCGGTTAACGAATCTTTAAACTCTCTATACAGTCCATTACCTTTAGACAAGGCCGAAAAGCCGTTTAAACGCTCCATAGCGGGTATTCTCTGTACCATTGACACACTATCTACATCAACGAATTTTATTTCTTTATAATAAACTCCAGAAACCATTTTAATACTGTTTGGCTCTATTTTAGTCCAATTTTTATAATGCACAATAAAGGCCAATAAACATACTGTTAATGTTATTAGGAGTATTAAATTCCATAGCCAATGCCTCTTTTTATTTGCCATGTATCTTATTCTTTCTTTTCATTATACTTATTAAACCAAGATAAAGTATGGGCAATTTTCGTTATTAAATTACTCGGCCTTTTTGCAATACCATGACTAGCTCCTGGAATTTCAACTAAAACAGTTTCTATTTTTCTTAGCTTTAATGCATGATACAACTGTTTTGCTTCACTAGGAGGTGTCCTCAAATCATTCATACCGACCATTACCATAGTAGGGGTTTTAATATTACCAACGAGAGAAAGTGGCGAAAATTTCCAATAGCCTTCAAAATTTTCCCAGGGCTGCCCTGGATATCTAGAATTTGCATACCCAAAATAATTATCCGCCACAAGAGTTTTACTAATCCAGTTCATAACTGGTTTAGCAACAACAGCTGCTTTAAACCTATTATTCTTTCCTATCATCCAAGCTGACATTATGCCCCCTGCGCTACCCCCTGTAACATATAACTTTTCTTCTTGAGCAATTCCTTTTTTTATACAAAAATTTACCCCATCCATAACATCATTATAATCTTCTCCTGGATAATTGTTATATAATAAATTAGCAAATTCCTCTCCATAGCCAGTACTTCCTCTCGGGTTAGGATAAAAAACTATGTAACCCGCAGAGGCATACAATTGCATTTCCGCAGAAAAACGATCTCCGTAGTTAAGTATTGGCCCACCATGATTTTCCACTAAAAAGGGATATTTTTTTGCTGTATCATAGTTTGGAGGATATACCACCCAACCCTGAATTTTTCTCTGATCTATAGAAGAAGTATACCATACCTCTTCTACTTTTCCTAAATTCTTATACGAGAACAAAGCTCTATTTAAAGTTGTAATTTTCTTTACTTTTTTTGATTTTGGATGTACAATAGCTATTTCCGAAGGGTATTCTGGGCGTGTTTGCGTATAGGCTATAGCTCCACTTTTAGAGACTGTAAAAGATCCTCCCGCGTATGGCCTACCTATAGAAGTTCCTCCTTTATTATCGGCTAATTTGGTAACCTTTCCTTGAAGAGTAATATGCCCTATTTTACTATTTCCTTTATCATCATAACCAAAATAAAGCCCTGCACTTTTACTATCCCAAACAATATTAGATACACTCCTATCTAAATCTTTAGAAATGACCGTTGAATTACTACCATCAACATTCATTATATGTAATTTTCGAACTTGAAACGCTTGTAATTTATCTTCAAAACCAATGTAGGCTATTCGCTTTCCATCGGGCGAAATAACTGGATTACTATCTGGACCCTTCCTATTGGTTATAGCAATTATACTTCCATTAGTTACCCCAACTTCATACACCTCACTATTTCTAAAGTCGTACTCCCAATCTTCATTTCTGTTCCCCGAAAAATAAATTTTATCTCCTTTTAGAGACCAACTTAAACTTCCTCTATGGTGATAGTTTCCTTTTGTAATTTGTCGCACTGCTCCCCCTATTGCGGGAACTACAAACAAGTGATTAAACCCTGTTGGAATATAACCCATGCCATCTGCCTCATGATACAACCTGTCTGTAATTCTTGGTGCATCAGCCCATTTAGCTCCTTTAGGTTTTTCAGGCATTTTAGCCAATACCGGTGGGGTTTGGGGTACATGCATTGAAAATGCTAATTGTGTGCCATCTGGAGACCATGTTAGTGAACTAGGGCTAAAAGGTAATTGCGATATTTTTGCAATTTTTCCTGATGTAAACCAATACATGTAAATTTCGGAACCTTCTTCTGTACTACTAACAAAGGCTAATCTATCTCCTGACGGAGACCATCTAGCACTAGACTCTGAGACTTCTCTCGATGTTAATTTTTCGTGTTTCGTTCCATCGGTGTTAATTACCCACAATTGACCAATGGACTTGTCTTTCATAATATCAAAACCCATTCGCCTATAAACCACCATATCTCCGTTGGGAGAAATTCGAGGGTCCGACACATACTCTAAATTATATACATCTAAATAAGAGAATAAAGTTTTCTGTGCGCTTATACAATTAATCCATAATTGACTTAACACAAAAAATAATAAGAAGGGCTTTTGCATTGGTTTGTATTTTAATTAGTCACCTTAAACTTAACCAATACTAAAGGATATTACAAATACATCCTACCCAACAATTATTTATTTAAAATTGTACGTTAGACCAAACTGAATAACATTAGAAAAGAAGTTCTTTATTGTATAAAACTCGTAGGTAGCATTGATTTTAGTAAAGTCGGTAATTTTGTAAGACATATTCCCAATATACCTTTCAAAATTAGGTTCGTCTTTTTCCATAAAAATTCCAAAATCCGCTTCTAAATTAAATTTACTTTTTTCGGATCCCAAAACAAGGAAAGCTCCTGCTCCACCAAGGATTCTTTCTTTTGCCATCCAATAAGGATAACCCGATTTACGATCTATTGTGCCAATACCCCCCGCTCCTTCTATCATTGGATAAAGTTTAAATTTGTTTAATGAAATAAGTTTATATTCTAACCTACCTAATAACATATGATCATTCTCTTCATCTGTATAATAGTTAGACTCTAAAGATAATACGGGCTTAACTAGTTTACCTATCGCCATTTCTTTATAGCCTGTAAACTGAATTCTATAAATACCTAAAGAATGTCCTGGTCCTGATCTTACAGGGAAAGTTTCTAATTGAAAAGCAGTAAAGTTCTTTTTTTTAGAATAGTTAACTCCCGCGCCAGCCTGAAAAAAGAAATCTCCAAAATTATCTCTTTCTAAACGCCCTCTCAAAGAGTACTTATATTTTTTACTAGACTTCTTAGTAAATCCGTATTCTAGACCCATTAAATCATGGCCAATATTTTCATTATTAGAAGGAAAGCCTTCCAATTTAAACATAGTACTTTGGGTTACAGAGAAACTATGCATATCTCCGCTAGCATTATGAGTGCTATAACTTAAGTTATTAGATAATGCGGTTGGTTTTAATTTATCATTAATACTAAAAGAACCAAAACTTATAGAGGACCCCCTTTGTTGCCTTATATTTTTAGCAATTAGTTGTCCTATTTCTGGATCTAACAAATCTCCATATTGTCTAAATATTTGGATCTGCTCTTTAAGTTCTAATCCTTTAACCTCTTTATTAAGAGCTCTTTTGTATTTTTCATCAATTTTTTCATCGGGAATACTAAATGCTACTTTGGCAGATTCTTTTATTTTCCCCTCATAAAGCAATAAAGTTGCCATGAATAAACGTATATCATAATCTTTAGGATTATTAGTAATATATTTTTTAAATACATTTTTTAGGCCAGTAATATCATTTACTTCATAAAACCAAGACATTTTATCTTTTATTACAATTCCATCGGAACACTCTACCCACTCTAATGCCTTTTTATACTTTCCATAATCTGCATAAGTTTTAGCAATTTTTGTTGCCAAATGCTCTAATTCTTTAGAACAACTTTCTTTACCTTTAAGCTCTTCGGTAACTTTTTTAGGGTTATTTGCTAGCAATAAAGCTATGTAATAAGGAAAATCTTTTTCCTTCATTTTTTCAAAATTTGAAGAACTTAAGGTCCAAAAATCTATTGTTTTTTGATCTATATTATGCGCACATTTATGCCACTCTAAAGCTTTATCAAATCTTAGGTTATCAGCGAAAGTCCAAGCAATTGTAGTTGCTAATTCTACATACATTTCATCACATGGATTTAAGATTAAAAGTTCTTCTACTAATTCTTCGTCATTATTATCGATTAAATGATTTAAATAAAGTGTAGCGTTTTTAGAGTTAGGTTGTATACTAACTAATTTTTTTAGTACTTCTTTAATCTGCTTACGATTTGGTTTTGTGTTAAAATAATCCACATACTCTAGTAAAACGGCTGTATCCTTAGTTTTCCATTCTATCTGTCTGGTGAGCCACAGTTTGCGCTTAGCATCACTAGGATAACCAATCGTTTCATTAATTTTTCTCGAAATGTCCGCGGTATTTTTTGACTTATACCTTAAATAATAACTATTTAATTGTTTCCAAACTTCTTTTTCTCTTTTTTGCCAAGTCATATATTTGGCATACTCCAGCCAAATATCGGAGCTTGCATTAGGGTTTTTCTTAAAATTTTCTTCAATTAAGTCGGTTGCTTTATTTAACTCACCATCTACTACGTACCTATTTACCAAATCGGTCATCGGGGTCATTAATTTTTTGTTTATCTCAAACAATTCATAGGCTTTATTAACTTCTGGTACCACTACATTATTTGGCTTACTAATCTCCCCTGATTTAGCAAACAAGTCTGGGACGGCAATAGATGGGTTTCTTGTTTTTATGGAATATAAAAAGCCATCTAACATCCTTGTTTTCTTTACTTCTAATTCTTCTTTCGCTAATGAATCATCTACCAGAGAGGCATTAGCATCATCTACATACATTAGCCAATAATTACTTTTTTCTTTATTTCTGGCATTGCTGCTTTCTACCTCATACATTCCATCGAAATTAGAATGCCTATAATAGGCATAACGCCAATCCATAGTTCTCTCAGAAGCCTTTGTTGCATTCAAAAATCTTGAAAACGGATGATCTCTCTTATATTCCGATATATGATCATGAAAAGTATCGTACATTCCTTTTTTTCCGTTTTTGGAATACCAATTTAGTTTATGCTTATTCCTATAACTAAAATGACCACTAGTTAATGCATTAGATTTATCTGGAATTTGATATACATCATCTGGATGTATAAAATGCGTCCATACTCCCGTATATAAATACATAGATTCTATAGCCCAAATATTCGTGGCTTCTAGAAAATACCCACTACTAATTCTAGGGAAATCGAAAAATTTATCATTATAAGGGTCTGGTCCAAATTCTCTATTACCTCCTTCTTCTAAAGTTCCTAAATATATACTTTGCATATATTTAATACTTGGCATTCCTTGGTGAAGCTTGGCCAGGCCGACACTATCTATATAATTAGATGGAGGCACATAAGAAACAGGTAATTTTTTAAAGTCTAGTACTTTCCATTTTTTTTCTGCAGCATCTAATGCTGTTACCATATATTCCGGATTCTTCCAATCAGATTTTAATAAAGAAACATGATTATATCCATGGAAACCTAGCTCATGACCACTTTTAATAACATCTCTACCTATCCAGCTACTTAATTTTTGAACTTTCCCATCTATATTTACAGTATTTCTATCCCATTCTTTAAAAGTAAAAGGCGGAATTACAACCGCATTGTAATCAAAAGTAGTATAGGCAGTATATTCTATATTCTCTTTTATTGCGAGTTTTTTCATATCGGGCCACCATACATCTTTTACGTATTCTGTTACCGTAATATTTAATTCTGTCTTAATAGGTTCTTTATAAATATTATATGTCGGTGAAGGAAAATCATCCAAAAAAATAGTAGCTACATTAGCAATAGGATAAGGAATTCCTTCTAGACCTTTAAGAATACTTGAAAACATAAATCCACGCATACCCTTATTTAGTAGATTAGAGGAGTTAAAAAACATTACCCTACCATTACCAATTTTATTTTCTAACAACACAGGGTAATCGTTATCATTAGTAGCATTAACCATAACCTGAACATTATCCGAAAAATTGCGTCCGTTAAAACCCAAATGAAGACCATCATCATTATACTTTAACCCTTGCTTTCCTGGAAAAATAGGTGAGTTAAAACTAAACCCTTGTGCAGTTTTATTTGTTTCCCAATTAGCATCCGGATTAAGGCCAATTAAAAACCCAAGTCTTTCGTCTTTAATTGCTTTTGTTAGATATAAAGTACCTCCTTTAGCTACAAAATTCAAAATAGCTTTTATTGCATTATCCTTCAATGCTGTAGTTTCGTATACACACAAGACCCTGGTCGTTGGAGCAATTTTTTGATTTTCATTAAAATCCTTAATAAAAATATTTTTGTATGGTATTTTAGTATAATCTAGTACTTTGTTTAAGTTTTTACTCTCCAAACTACTGCTATACTCATTTCTACTCCCTAAAAATTGAACAAGAGGCAGTTCTTTACTTTTCTCTGGAATACTAAATTCATGGGTAAATCTATATATGTCTCTTTGACATCCAATCGTAAAACCCAATATAAGGAATAGAAAACCTAGCTTTATTCTATGGATCATAAATCAAAAATTAAATCATTTAGTTTAGAAGCATTTTCTTTGTTTACTATTTCATAAACAGTAAGAAAATCATCTTCGAAATATACTTTTACGTTTCTGCCTCTTTTTTTAAGAATATCTATTTGAGACTCTATTTGTAATACGGTTTCCTTAGTAACCTTAAATTTTTCATCCGTAGAATTAGCATTGTTTTTTGCTATAAAAACGAAAACACTATTGGGCAATATATTACTAGAATTACTCTTCATTAATTCTTCATCACCCTTGATCATTTGATAAATAGAATCTCTTTTAGTATAGGCTCCATTAAAAAGATTATAATTAATAAAATGATGCTCACTCTTCCCAATACTCTGCCCATAATTTTGATTAACTACGGCATAAGAGTATGGCAAATAATTACTCGATAAATCATCATAAACCAAAAGAATATCGGTTTTAAGTTCATCTGTTTCATCAAAATTATAATTTGAGAAACTATTTGTAAAGTAAGAAGCAAATACTAACACAATGAATATAGATGCTATACTAATAGCCCTATTTTTTCTTTCCTTAGGTACGGAAATTTTAAAATAGTAAAGTATTATTCCACTAAATATACCCACTAATATAACAACTAGAATAGATAGAATTTGGTAATATAAATCAATATCAATCCATGGCCAATCTAGCCATTTTAGTGCGATTGTAAAATTTAAAAAAACCAAAAAAACCATTGCTGGAGTCCATTTTTTCCTATTCTTAATAAATAATGGCATTAATCCTAAAAATGTTATAACCCCAAGACCGGCATATACAAGAACTAGCTTATCTATTGGTATAACCAATTGCGGAAAATACGTATAAACATCTACCAATATCATACTTTGTTTTATAAACGTAATAAAGGATATTCCTAATAACCAACACGTTATTGCGTGTATAGTCATTACTAAAGAGGTAGCTAAAACATAACTTAGTATGCTTCGTAAAATATATGGTAAACTTTTTTTTGTATAAAATAAGATAGCAGCTATTAAAAAAATCGGAATAATAATTATGGCAACAAAAAAACTCACAAAAGCCAATGCCGTATAAAGCATAAATAACACTATAAAATATTTACGCTTATCTTTAGTAAGCAATTTGGGAATAACAGTAAAAAGCATTGCAGGCAGTGCAAACCAAATGGCCATATACAACGCATTGTGCTCCAATAAAAGATTAATATTTATTGGAAGATACTTGTAGAAAAAACCAAAAAACAATACTCCAATCATTGGAGCCAAAAAATTAGATTTAGTAATTTTAACCAACACCCAATATAACACTAGACTAATTCCAAATGTTTCTAAAAGCCCAAAAGAATGCACTGCCATCTCTTCACTTATTCCGGTAATTTTACTGTAAAAATTAATCACAGCATTTTCGCCTAACAATGTAAAACCTGGACTAAACCAAATATTATTATTAATACTTTTTACAAATTCTAAATTTTGAATCCATAACCCTGAGAGCGTATATAGGTCATTTTTTAAAAAAAGATACCTAGACACAAAACACGCCATGGACACTAAAAAGGCAGTAATAAGCATGAAGTTTAACTTTTTTGGTAAAAAAAAGTTGAAACCATTTTTCAACTGCTTAAGAAAGTTAGGCTTCTCTTCCATAAACCTAAAAAAGGTTAATAAAAACGCTTTTCTTTTCTTTCGAATTTGCTCTGCCGAGTTTCTAAAATTCCCTAAATCTAGATATAAAAAGAAAAAAAGGCCAAAGAATAAAAATAATATTGAAAATATATTGTACATCTTTAACTGTACCAGCACAAAAATTAACAATAGTATAGCGCTTCCAAATATTGCAGAACGTCTTACAACGTAATCTAAATTGTATGTTTTTATTGGTTGCTTTGTAACTATTTGATGGACTATAAGTGCTCCTAAAAAAATAAGGATAATCCTAAAAGGTCCTAAAAGTACGTTATCTAGAAATCCCATTTATACTATATTTTAAATTTTGGAATAGATTGTAAATCTATTTGCGCAACAAAGACTGAAAAATCTATTTTTTTTGCTTCCCGCGAAATCATTTTTTTCATTCTAGATGTTTCTGCATATTCGATAATATAAATTGGTTTTTTTGCTATTTTTTTTGCCTGCCTTAAATTTTTTACTATTTCTCTTTGTGTGTTTATGTCTCGTATTGCATACTCCTTTTTAGCAAAATCATAAGCACTAACAACCGACTCTACAACAATAGAATTTGTAATATTTTTAAGTTCTTTGGCCAGAAATAAGCCTGAATTTTGAACTAAAAAAAGATTTTTATTCTCTACTTTAATTCTTTTTAACAAAGCAATAAATTCTTCTTTTTGATTACGTAAATTCCCCCACTGAGAGACATTATCTAGGTTATCCAAAAACAATCCTTCAATTCCTTTTTGTTTTATTTTATTAATTACTTTCAATAAAACTTCTTGCGCCTTTTTGTTTTTAATATCTATAAACCGACTATTCCAAATACCATTTTTCCCTAAAGTATAAGGAGCCATTTCTTTATAAAAAGACGCATATTCGTTTACTTCTGTTAAACTTATGTATGCAGCTACCTTCGTATTGTTTCTATTAAAAATTGCAATCTCCGATGAAGTATAATGTTCCGATTCTAGAATAACTAAATCGTATCCTGTTATTAATTCTGGGTTCACTTTTCCATAGCAAACAAATAACTTGTTTGCTATGGCATCTTTCTCTTGTAATTGAGAGACACCTAGAAAGGGTAATAAAAAATATAAGATATTAATAGGCCGCATAATAATGGTAATCTAATTTCTTAAAGAAAACAATAGTTTCTCGTAATGTTAAAATCATAAACAATCCTGCTCCAACGAGCATACCAACAACACTATACTCATAACTAATTATTCTAGACAAGATAAAACCTACTGCAAAATTAACTATGCAAGCAATTATTATAGAGCGCAATGGTCCTTTAGGATTATCTAGTGTAAATAAATACAAAGAGTTAAGCATTCCCCAAGTAAGTAATAAATAGCCGACACCACCAAAAACACAAACCTTAATACTTATAAAATCTAAAGTTTCACCAAAATTGGCCTCATATCCCCATGGTTGGGTAATTAATAGATAAATAAATGTCGTGGTGACTAATGCGGTAAGGATTAGAACAGAAATATGTCCTAAATACATTTTAAAAAGACTTTTATTAAAAACCTTCCTATTAGTTACTAATGTATTTCTTTGTTTTAGGTCTAAAAACTTACTAAATGAAGCTATAGCGTATTCTAAAACTCCTGCTAACATAAAGAATATTAGAATTGCAATATCCATTCCTATTTCATAATTTTTTTCATATAGAAATATAAATTGATGCGTTAAATCTATGTCGGCCGACCAAGCTAAAAGTCTATCAATAAAAATAAAGACATATATAAGGGTTCCATAAAAAAAATACCTATAGTTTTTATAAATAACCATTAACTTTTTTGGTCTTAAGTTTTCTGCTGAATAAAAACCTTTTTTTCTATTAAAAAAGTACTCTAAAAACAACTTAGAAACGAAAATAGCTACTGTAATACCCACCCAATGCGTTACATAAATATATAGACTAGTATATAGTTTAAGGACTAATGCAATAGCAGTAGCTAATAATACTGCTAATGAAATAACCCAGCGTTGTCTTATAGTATGAAAAGGTGCAGATACCAACAACAATAACCCTATTAAAAAGGCATAAACACAGGTAATAAGTATAAAAGAAAAGGGATATAAGTTAAAAAAGAAATTTATTGCAGTTAGTACTAAAAAGGTTAAAAGCAAACCATGAATTCCCGATTTAATTAACTTATTAACCACCATTTTGGCTTTTTTAAACTCTTGATGGTGCCAATAAAATGAAGCTTGCCTACCTAATACTTGTACATAACCTCCAGAAACAACTAAACCAATTATAACTCCAAAAACGACGGAAGTAGACTGTACAATATTGAAACCTATAAAAGCCCACAAGGAGTAACCAAAAACAATTATAGACGCTATTTGTAAAAAAATAGGAAGTAAATGGAAGATACCTAATGGATAAAACTGTATTAAAAGTTTCGTTTTCATCCATAAATAACTAGATACTGGAACTAACGCAGCTTTAGATTTTTTTAATTCGCTCTCATTTTTTAGTGTGGTTATATCTCTACTTTTTAAATCATTAAATATATGCTTAGATAAATCGGAAAGGGACACAAATCCATAATCCTCTAAAACATCTTTATCTCTGATTCCAAAAGATTCTAAGGTTGCTAAAACAACCATAACACTAACTGGATTACCAATTTTATGGATTACCAATTCCGTTATTTTTTTAATATTTTCTTGAATGTTTTTCATGCAATGAGGGGAACTTCCTTCGCTTCTGTGTTAAAACTAAATAGTTTAACTTTCTATTAAACTTGGAGTTTTAATACTTAAATTTTTATATGTTTTTTCAAAAGAATTTATAAAAGTATCTATTGTAAAATTTTCTAATACTTTTTGTCTAGCATTTTCACCCATCCATTTTCTTAATCTTTCATTTTGTAAAAGTTTAATAACGTTTTGAGCAATTTCTTCATGGTCCTTGGGTTTACAAACCAAACCGCAAGTATCATCTATTGCCTCTGTAACCCCACCGACATCGGTAGCTACAACTGGTATTCCAGAACTCATAGATTCTATAACTGTATAAGGAAAACCTTCTGAAATAGAAGTAAGTATAGATATATCTCCTTCGGAATAAATAAATTCCGGTTTATTATGAAAACCTTTTAAGAAAAAGTTATTCTCTAACTTAAGTTCTTTTATCAATGCTTCACATTCTTCCGTATATTCTGGTACTGCATCTTTATTACCATAAATTAAATACTGTACATTTGGTATTGTTTTTACCACTTCATGACAAGATTTAATCATGGTTAAAATATCTTTTAAATCAAAAATTCTTGCAGCAGCAACAACTGTAGGAATTTCTTTTAAGTGTTCTGGCTTTGGTCTTGGAAGAAATACATTTTCATCGACACCATTATATATAACTTCTATTTTAGATAATTCTGCACCATAAAATTTTTCCCAAGACATATTAAATTTACTTACGGTACTAATTTTTGATGCATGAGAATACACTAGTTTTGTTATGCACTCAGAAAAATTAATAAGCATTTTTTTTAAGAAATAAGAGTAATCGGCAGAACTAATAGCAATTAAGCGCTCTCTAATAAAAACACCATGTTCCGTAACCAAAATAGGCGTGTTATATTTATATTTTAATGCTAAAGCAGGAATAACTGCTATTCCTGAAATAGTAATATGAGAAATATCCATTTTAGGAACCTCTATTGCCATGGGAATAAGAAAGCGATAAATCCAACGCATGGCAGTTGTTATATCTTCCAATGGAACAACATTTAACTCCTCCGGAGGTAATACTCTAGAAATAACATCACAGAAAGTATACCAGACGGCTTCACTAGTCATTGTGGTTTTATAGTCGTACTTCTGAAAAAATCGCCACATTTTGTAAAAACTGGCATTTATATTTTCTAAAGATTGATTCTCAGAATATATTTCTTCTATAAATGATGTAAAATTTGGTAAGAAAGAGCTTTTTATAATATCGTCGGATGTAAACTCCCTTGCTTTAAGGATTGTAGAATATTTTATATTATAATCTACACAATCGAAAGGTTCTTCTGGAGACCACATAGGCACCTGAATAATCTTCTTTACATTTTCACCTATTGGGTATTTTGTAACACTTTCAACACCTGCATTAATAGAGTATAATGTAAAATCAATACCTTTTGTTTTAGTACACAAATCATGAGCCCACGTAGAAACTCCTCCTCCATTATAGGGATATGTTCCTTCTGTAATTAGAAGCACATTAATAGTATTGGTTAGTGTCATGTAATTTTTTCCTCTTCCTATTTTTCGTAAAACAAATTCAAAGAAAACACTAAACGCAGATATCTCAGTTTATATTGGTTAAAGCAATGGAATTAATCTATAAAATGATAGATATATTACCTTCATCGATAAAAGACAATTATTCATCATAATTTTCAAAATACTCAAAGGCATCTATAATATCTAAATATACACCATCAAAACCTGTAGAAAGAATTTTGTCTAAATAAGCTTCATCATTTCCAAAAATAACATTCTGCCATTCTTTTTCCCAATAGCGAACTTTAAAGTTTCCTTTCCAGTTTTTGTTTTCTTTATCTAGCCAAATTGGTTTATTTTTCTTCCAACTCGTATCCCAATAATACCTATAATCTTCTGCTTCTCCAATAGACATATAGCAAATAACTTGTCTCCTCCCTCCATCAGGTTTAGTTTTTAATTCTTCTATTGAAAGTTTTGAAAATGGTGTTCCATCGTTGAAAAACATATCTAAAAAAACCACATCATAATTAGAATTATCTATTTCGCTTATAAGCTCATTTTTAGTGTCGTAATCTTCATAATTAAGAATAAACAAAAAATTATCCGCATCTTCTAAAGATGCAATACTCTTGTTACTTAATTTATTTGTTGTATGTGGTACAGGGGGTATTAATGTTAAATCTCTTTTTGTAGCAACAAAAGGAATAAAGCCTAAATCATAATTTTTTTGATACGCATCCTCAATTTTATCTTTCGAAGAACAATAATCAATAACAAAAATAGAATTACCTGCATTTTGAGAAACCTTCAACAAATTTATATTATAATCTGTGATCTCTTCTTTTGTGGCAACGTTATCTCTTTTATAACCATAGAACAAATTTTCTTGTCCGTTACCGTCGATTGCTTCCAAATATTTTTTACTTGGAGCCCCATCTGCCGTACCTGTTTTGGTAACCAATTCTATTCCATTTTGGGGTATAATAGCAAATTCTGGATTTATTCCCTTAGCATGCTCGCTTAAACCGATAACAAAAGAACGCATATCCTCTTTAAAATCTCTATTCCCAAATATTGAATTCTTTTTTTGTTCTATTTCAGTTGTATTTATATCATTCGTATTCTCACAGCCTGTATTCAAAAAAAATAAAAACAAAAATAATTTTATAAAACTCATCTTATTCATAGTTAATATACCTCGGACAAATATAATGCTTATTTATAATTGACTTATTTAGAATTAAAATACAAAAATCTCAAAAGCATTTCTTAATCTTGTTAAAACATAAGTGGAAAAAAAATCTATTATATACCATACTACTTAATAGTTATATGTACATATTAGTTTTTTAACCTAACCCAACATCTAAAGTCATCATAACAATAAACCCCCCAATAAATCCCATTACTGCTATATCGGTATGCTTATCTTGTTGGGTTTCAGGAATTACTTCTTCTACCACAACAAATATCATGGCACCTGCGGCAAAAGAAAGTGCATATGGTAGAATAGGCTGAAAAGTAAGTACTGCCCAAGCACCAATAACTGCTGCAATCGGCTCTACTAATGCAGACGCCTGACCAAACATAAAACTCTTCGTTCTACTTAACCCTTGTCTTCTTAAAGGCATTGCTACGGCAAAACCTTCTGGAAAATTTTGAAGTCCTATACCTAATGCTAAAGCCACAGCCCCACCAATGGAGGCTCCGTCAAAACCAGCCGCAACACCTCCAAATAAAACCCCTACAGCTAACCCTTCAGGTATGTTATGTAAAGTAATAGCCAATGTTAGCAGAATAGACCTATGCCATGGTGTTTTTATACCTTCTTTTTCACTTTCCTTAAAATTAATATGTAAATGCGGTAGTACTTTATCTAATCCAAAAAGAAATAAAGCACCTAATAAAAAACCTACTGCGGCTGGTATTACCTTTACAAAACCTTCTCCAGGGCTCATTTCTATTCCTGGCGCTAAAAGACTCCAAAAACTAGCTGCTACCATTACTCCTCCAGTAAAACCAAGCATTCCGTCTAAAACTGCTCTATTTAAAGTTTTAAACAAAAAAACTAAAGCCGCTCCTGCTGCGGTTAATGCCCATGTAAATACTGTTGCATAAAAAGCTGCTAAAATTGGGTCTATAGATTCTAAATATGCTACTACTTGTTCCATTTCTTATTCAATTATTCTTAAATATAAATTAGATGCTATTTGGTCAGATATATGAATATCAACCTCTCTGATTTTTATATGTAAAGAGCCATCGAACTCTTCTTTATCAATAACAGATATAGAATCGCCCAAAGCAATTTTGTTTTTGTCTAAAAATTTTAAAAAGGGTGGTGAAGAATCTTTTACCCCTACACATATACCTTCTTTTCCAATAGGAACTTCATTCAACAGTCTTTTTATAGATTTTTTAAATTCGCCATCTTTAGAAGGAATAGGGTCTCCATGTGGATCTATTTGCGGAAATCCCAAATGCTTATCTAGCATATCTACGAGCTTCTCACTCTTTATATGCTCCAGTTGTTCCGCAACTTCATGAACCTCATCCCAAGAAAATTCCAATTTTTCTACCAAAAACACTTCCCACAATCTATGTTTTCTTACGATAGACAAAGCCGTCTTTAGACCATACTCGGAGAGGGTTACACCTTGATACTTTTTATAATTCACAAGACCTTTTTCAGACAATTTCTTAATCATATCCGTAACCGAAGATGGTTTAGTCTCCATTCTCTCGGCAATGGAGTTTGTTGAAACACTACCCAAATCCCCTTTACCCAGGTGGTATATGATTTTAATATAATCTTCTTCTGAAAGTGTCATTAAATTTTCATTTAAAACAAAAATACATTTTTATTAATAAAAACAAATTTTTAGCTTTGCCTAAATTTTAATTTTTACAAGTAAAAAATATTAATGAACCCTATTCTTAACTCATTCCTTACATTTATTCTAGTTATATGTGGTTGTATAATCTTAAGTGCTCAAGAATCGCAATTAAATGGTACTGTAACCGAAAATAACAATCCGGTAGCCTTTGCCAACGTAATTTTAAAAGGCACTTTAAAAGGTACTGCTAGTGATGAAAATGGGAATTTTACCATAAAAAATCTTACCCCCGGAAACTATACTTTATCCGTATCTGTTCTGGGCTATCTGCCCTATTCTAGAAAGATAGTAATTAAAAAAAAGGAAACTAAAACAATATCTATACAACTAAAATTCTCTTCTGAACAATTAGATGAGACTGTTGTGACAGGTACATTAAAAGCGGTTAACAGATTAGATAGCCCCGTACCTGTTGAAGTTTACAGCCCTACTTTTTTAAAAAAGAACCCAACTGCAAGTATTTTCGAAGCACTACAAAACGTTAACGGTGTTCGTCCACAAATAAATTGCAATGTATGTAACACTGGAGATATACATATTAACGGTTTAGAAGGCCCTTATACATTAGTTTTAATTGATGGTATGCCAATTGTAAGTGGTCTAGGAACTGTCTACGGCCTTTCTGGAATACCAAATTCTCTTATAGAACAATTTGAAATAGTAAAGGGCCCTGCATCTAGCCTATATGGAAGTGAAGCCGTTGGCGGTTTAATAAATATTATTACAAAACGTACGGAAGACGCTCCAATATTTTTTGCAGATGGTTTTGCTACAGGCTGGGGAGAATATAATTTAGATATTGGCACTAAACTAAAGGTCGGAAAAAAAACAGATGCTCTTTTAGGGGTAAATTATTTTAACTACGATAACCCTATAGACAATAACAACGATAATTTTACAGATCTTACTTTACAGGAACGTATCTCTGTTTTTCAAAAATGGAATTTTAAAAGAAAAGAGAATCGCATCTTATCTTTAGCGGGTCGTTATTTTAATGAAAATCGTTGGGGAGGAGAAATGCAATGGACGCCAAAATATAGAGGAGGAACGGACATTTACGGTGAAAGTATAAAAACAAAACGATGGGAGGTTTTAGGAAAATACCAACTCCCAATAAAAGAAAAAGTATTATTCTCCTTTTCTTATAACGATCATCATCAAGATTCTTTTTACGGAGATACACCATATTTAGCAGACCAACGTATTGGGTTTACTCAGCTTACGTGGGATAAACCTATAAATAAACACGATTTACTTTTTGGTATCTCTTTACGGTATAATTATTATGACGATAATACTAGTGCAACGGAAACAAATAATGGCAATAATCCTGATGAAATTGTTATCCCTAGTTTATTTATTCAAGACGAAATAAAAATAAACAAAGAACACTCTCTGCTATTAGGAGCAAGGTATGATTACGACAAAAGGCACGGTTCTATTTTTACCCCAAGAATGGCTTATAAATGGAAAATTACCACCAATGGTATTTTAAGATTAAATGCGGGAACCGGATTTAGAGTAGTTAACTTATTTACGGAAGAACATGCCTCTTTAACTGGAGCAAGAGAAGTAATTATTGCTAATGAATTAAAACCGGAACAATCCTATAACACAAATCTTAATTACTTGCAAAAATTTTACTTTGATAATGGAACTTTTGCTAGTCTAGATGCGTCATTATTCTACACCCATTTTAAAAATGTAATTTTACCTGATTACGACACCAATCCTAATCAAATTATTTATGATAATTTAAATGGAAAATCTGTATCGAAAGGAGTAAGTGCCAATCTAGACATTGTTTTCCCTAACCATTTAAAAGTACTTTTAGGAGCTACTCTTATGAATGTTAGTAATACGGAGAATGGAATTACGGAAAGACAAATACTAACAGAGAGTTACTCTGGAACATGGGGAGCTTCGTATACTATTGCTCCATGGAAATTAACCATAGATTACACAGGAAATCTTTACGGACCAATGCGGTTACCTCTACTTGGAGAGTTAGACCCTAGAAGCGAATACTCCCCTGTTTGGAGTATACAAAACATACAGTTTACTTATAAAGGAATAAAAAACATAGAGTTATATGCTGGAATAAAGAACTTGTTAGATTGGACTCCTAATCGTGGAAATCCATTTATTATTGCAAGAGCAAATGACCCTTTTGATAAAGAAGTTACTTTTAATTCTAATGGAGATGCTATTTCTACGCCCAACAACCCCAATGCCCTAACTTTTGATCCAACATACGTGTATGGACCCAACCAAGGTATTAGAGGATTTTTGGGGGTTCGTTATCGTTTAGACTAATACTTTAGTAAAATACCTAGAGGCAAGCATTACAACTTTCAAATCTCAATTATCGAGTAAGTTGCATTATAGCGAAACGACTTAAATACATAATATGTAACTTTAGCTATACTATTTACTTTATGAGTAACTCTCTACTTTTTATTCCGGATATATCTGGATTTACAAAATTTATCCAAACCACAGAAGCGGAGCATAGCCAACATGTAATTGCGGAATTGTTAGAGGTGCTAATAGAATCTAACACAGAAAGTTTAGAATTAGCAGAAGTAGAGGGTGATGCTTTATTTTTTTATAAAGAAGGGATTGTACCGTCTCAAGAAAGACTACTGGCACAAATAGAATCTATGTTTACTGCTTTTTACAGTCATTTAAAGTTATTAGAAAAAAATAGAATTTGCCCTTGTAATGCTTGTGCTACTGCTCCCAATTTACAATTAAAAATCATTGCACATTGTGGAGAGTTGCAATTTATTGAAGTGCAAGGAAATAGAAAACCTTTTGGTAAAGAAGTAATTGAAGCACATAGAATGCTGAAAAATTCTGTAGATAGCGATAATTATACTTTGATAAGTAAAAAGTTAGCTTCTGAAATTGGATTGCCCATATATTATTATAGTAAATTGTTTAAATTTAGGCAAGGATTGGATACCTATGATGAGGTAGAAACGGAATACATATACGCAATTATTAACCAAGAAAAGTTATCTCTAAAACCTTTTTCTTCTCCTAAAAAAGTAGATTTACCAAACTCTCCTGAATTGGTAAGTACTATAAATATTCCCGTTCCGGCAGAGATATTATTTGAGTTTATTTCTAATTTTAAATATAGACATACCTGGGCTAAAGGTGTAGATAAAATAGAATACAATCACAATGAAGTTAATAGGCTAGGCTCAGAACATATGTGTGTTATTAATGAAAAACACTTAGATTTTGTTACCGTAATAAAAGAAGTAAAAAAAGGACAATATATTTACGGAGAATACTCTACTAGTGCTCCTGTTATAGATTCTTTTTATCAATTTTATACTATTACTCCTATAAATAAAACAACGAGTCAATTATATCTTGAAACATACCTGAATTCAAAATTCATCTTAAAGAAAATAATAACCACATTAGTTATTAAAAAAATCTTCAGTAAAAATCTCTCTAAAAACATGGAAAGTCTGGCTAAAGAGGCCACTAAATTTCATCAAAATAATACTAGAACAACTTAAACTTCTCTTTGCATTAAGCTCTCGCCAAATTCTTTAAGAACATTTTTGTTTTCAGAAGTAATATTTAGCTCTTCAAGAACTTTAAATGCTCTTCGTGTATAGTTCAATATTGCTTCTTTAGCATCTAAAACAGCTCCTGTATCTAAAAACACTTCTTTTACAGTATCTATTTTATGACTAACATCATTAGGTTGTATAGAATATAAATCTGTTAACTCTCTTACTTGCGATTTTGTCCCCAATTCTAATGCCTTTAGATATAAGTATGTTTTTTTGTTTTCTATAATATCCCCTCCCACTTGTTTTCCAAAAGTTTCTGGATCGCCAAAAGCATCTAAATAATCATCTTGTAATTGAAAAGCAATACCAAGATTCCTCCCAAAATCATAAATTCTATTTTGATCATCTTCCGATGCCTTAGCTATAATACCTCCCATTTTCATAGCAGCCCCAACCAAAACAGCTGTTTTATAATCTATCATTTTTAAGTACTCTGGGATAGTAACATCATCTCTGGTTTCAAAATCCATATCGTACTGTTGGCCTTCACAAACCTCAATAGCCGTTTTAGTAAACAATTGCGCCAAAGATCTAAAAGTTTCACTTTCGTAATTTTCAAAAAGCTGATACGCATTTATAAGCATGGCATCCCCTGAAAGTATACCTGTATTTATATTCCATTTTTCATGTACAGAAGTCATCCCTCTTCGTAAAGGAGCATCGTCCATAATATCATCATGCACCAAAGAGAAGTTATGAAAAACCTCAATGGCCAATGCGGCATCCAAAGCTTTGGTATATTCAGCATTAAAAATTTCAGCAGTCATAAGTGTTAAAACTGGCCTTAAGCGCTTTCCTCCAAGTCCTAAAATATATGTAATAGGCTCATAAAGATTTTTAGGCTCTTTCGTAAGTACCTTTTCTTCTAAATAAGAAACAAAATGAGTGCGGAAATAATCTACAGAATGCATACTTGCAATTTTTTTTCAAAAATACATCCATTTTATCAAATGACCCTTAAACAAATTTATGGTACTTTAAAAAAAGTACTAAAAATTAAAAAAAATGCAATAGTTTTAAAAAACCTCGTCTTTATAATTGCATACTGGTTATTAAACCAAAAATATACAATGCCCAATACGAATAACGACAAAACACTAAAATCATTTTTTAGTAGCGAATATCCTTCGCTAAAGGCCTATGTACACTCTAAAATTAAAAATACAGCAGATAGAGATGCAGAAGACATAATACAAGAAGTTGCTCTAAAAATATTTTCGAGATCTAAAAATGCATCTCCGATCACTAATGTTACTGGCTTTGTTTACAATGCTATAAAAAATAAAATAATAGATACCCTACGAACCAAAAAAAACAACCTTTCTTTTGAAGAAAAAACAGAATTAAAACTAGTAGAACTCTCCGAATTAATTCATGAGAATTCTAGTGAAATATATTCTGACAATATAAAAATAGAATTAAAAAAAGCAATTCGAGAACTAAAGCCTAATTATCAAAGTATAATTATCGCTATAGATTTTGAAGGGTATAGTTATAAAGAAATTTCATACGAGACCGGAATTCCGGAAGGCACTCTAATGTCCAGAAGACACAGAGCCTTGTCCATATTGGCAAAAAAATTAACACATAAAAAACGTACAACACATTTAATATAAAATTATGGAACAATACATTAAACATAAAATTAGAAGTAAAAACATTGGAACAATAATAGGCTGGGTATTATTTGGTATCATCGCAGCAATTGCCCTTGTACTCCTCCTTGGTTTCGGAATCATGTGGCTATGGAATTGGCTTATGCCCGAATTATTTGGTTTAACAACCATAGGGTATTGGCAAGCTATTGGTCTATTTGTTCTAGCAAAAGTATTATTTGGAAGTTTTGGTGGGGACAGTTCCAGTAAAAAAAAGAAAAAGGAAAAATCATTTGCCAATAAAAACGAAAACGAATGCAGGGATTTTTCTAAATGGAAGCAGTATGATCAATTCTGGAAAGAAGAAGGAGAAAATGCCTATAATTCCTTTATTAATAGAACTTCTGAGGAGAAAGAATAATGTTTTATTTCTCTTTTTAACACAAGCACCGCAATATTAAACCATATCACGGAAATAAAGACTAATGTTAAAAAAAAGCAAAACTTTGGAAACTTTTAATGTTTTTAAAGTTTCCTTGAGCTATATTTGCTTCCAATTATGAAAGAAAATATATTAAAAAAGGCTACTGAAATGTTCTTAACACTTGGTTTTAAAAGTGTTACCATGGACGATTTAGCGAATGAAATGGCCATTTCTAAAAAGACTATTTATTCTCATTTTAAGAATAAAACACAGTTGATTGAAGAAACCACATTAGATATGTTCTATTCTATTTCGGAAGGAATAGATACCATTTGTTCTTTTGAAAAGGACCCAATTGAAGAACTTTATGAAATTAAAAAATTTGTTTTACTTCATTTAAAGGATGAAAAATCTTCTCCACAATATCAACTACAAAAATACTACCCAAAAATACATAACTCTCTTAAGAAAAAACATTTCGAAGTTATGCAAGATTGTGTAGTTATTAATATTAAAAGAGGAATAGAGCTTGGGATATACAGAGAGAACTTAAATATCCAATTTGTTTCAAGAATATATTTTTCTGGTGTAACTACCATAAAAGACCAAGAACTTTTTCCTTTAGACCTATTTCCTGTTAAAACTCTTATGGATGAATACTTAGAATACCATTTAAGAGGTATTGTAACACCAAAAGGTCGTAAAATTTTAAACAAGATCATCAATTCAAATCAAGATTAAATGCGAACTAAACTATTAGTATTACTAACATTAGCCTATATATCTATAGGTTATTCCCAAGATAAAACAAGCAGTTTTACTTTGGACGAAGCCATTTCTTTTGCACTAGAAAACAACTACAGTGCAATTAATGCAGAAAGAGACATCATAGATGCTCAAAAACAAAAGTGGGAGACTATTGCTAGTGGGTTACCACAAATTAATGGAGCCATTAGCTATCAAAACCAATTAAAACAACCTATTTCTTTAATACCTGGAGAATTTGCAGGTGGAGAACCGGGAACTTTTGTTCCTATTGTCTTTGGGCAACCTCAATCCGCTTCTGCTACTGCTACCCTAACCCAACAAATTTTCGATGGTTCTTATATTGTAGGAGTACAGGCAGCAAAAGTATTTTTAAGCTACAGCGCTAACAACAAAGAAAAAACGCAGTTAGAAGTTAGAAAAGCTGTAACCGAAGCCTACGGAAATGTTCTCTTGGCTAAGGAGAGTGTTGCTATTTTTGAAAAAAACAAAGCCACTCTTGAAAAAAATCTAGAGGAAACTACTAAAATTTTCGAAAATGGATTAGGAGATGAAGAAAGTGTGGAACAATTACAAATTACACTCTCATCTATAGATCATCAATTAAAAAATGCAATCCGATTAAAAGGTATTACATTACAAATGCTAAACTTAGTAATGGGAATAGCCATTGATGCACCCACAAAACTAGAAGACAACTTAGATCAGTTAACCCAAAAACAAATTAAATTAGATTTATTGGAATCTGGTCTTACTATTGAAAATAATGTAGATTATAAACTCGCTACAAATTTAAATGAACAGCGCTTTTATGAGCATAAACTTGCCAAAAGCAAAGCGCTACCAACATTAAATGCTTTTGTTAACTATGGCTCTTCCGCTTTTGCTGATGATTTTAATTTTTTCAAAAGCGATCAACAATGGTTTGAGTCTTCTATTCTAGGCTTTGATTTAAACATCCCTATCTTTAGTTCTTTAAAAAGAAGTGCTGGTACGCAACGTGCTAAAATTGCTTTAGAAAAAGCAAAAACACAATTAAAAGAAGCAGAACAACAAATACGCCTGCAATTAGAAAACGCTAAAAGCAATTATATTTTAGCTATTGATCAATACCAAACGGCAAAAGATAATTTAGGTCTTGCAGAACGTATTGAAAAAAAGAATCAGATTAAATATTTTGAAGGGCTAGCTACTAGTTTTGAACTTAGACAAGCACAAACGCAATTATACACTACACAACAAGAGTATTTACAGTCTATGATAGAAGTAATTAATACGAAAACCGAATTAGAAATCATTCTCAATGCTGAATCATAATCAAAAAACATCAACCAATAAATCAAATCCAATGAAAAAAATATATTCATTATTCGTCGTAACACTCCTTTTAGCCTCTTGTGGAGGGGATAGTAAGAAATCTGTTGAAGATATTATAGCTACAGATAATCTAGAGACAATAAGAAAAAAGAAAACAGAACTAGACGCAACTGTTAACGAATTATCTGGTCAATTAAAACAACTAGAAGCAAAAATCAAGGAGTTAGATCCGCAAGAAAAAATTCCTTTGATAACCACTTTTACCGTAAAAGAAGGTGTTTTTACTCACTTTGTAGAATTACAAGGTAGTGTTAATACCAAACAAAATTTGGTAATCTACCCTGAGCATTCTGGTATACTTACTAAAGTATATGTAAAAGAAGGGCAAAGAGTCAGTAAAGGACAAATATTAGCAAAAATAGATGATGGTGGTTTAAGTCAACAACTTGCCCAACTAAAAATTCAAACAGATTTAGCTAAAACTACTTTTGATCGCCAGGAACGTTTATGGAACCAGAAAATAGGTAGTGAAATACAGTATTTACAAACCAAATCTACCTATGAAGCGCAATTACAGTCGGTTAGTCAAATGGAACAACAAGTAGGAAAAACTGTAGTTAGAGCTCCTTTTTCTGGTACTATTGATGATGTTATTACAGACCAAGGAAGTGTTGTTTCCCCTGGGCAAACTTCACTTTTTAGAATTGTAAATTTAAAAGACATGTACATTGAAACGGATGTTCCTGAACGTTATATTTCTGATGTTACTAAAGGTAAAGATGTAGAAGTAGTATTCCCTATTCTTGGAAAAACTATGAATGCCAAAGTTAGACAAGCAGGTAATTTTATTAATCCTGCAAACAGAACATTTAAGGCCGAAATTGCTATTAATAATAAAGACAATAGTATTAAGCCTAACCTTACAGCAAAACTAAAAATAAATGACTACACTAATAATGTAGCAATATTAATACCGCAAAGTATTATCTCAGAAAATGCTGAAGGGCAACAATATGTATATACTATTGCAGATAAATCTGAAAACAAAGCCAAAGCTAAACGTGTTATAATAGAAACTGGGAGAACGCAAGGCGATCATATTGAAGTTTTATCTGGTCTTGAAAATAATGAAGAAATCATTGACGAAGGAGCTCGTAGTGTAAAAGATGGGCAAGATGTAAAAATCCTTGTAGTAGATGCCAACTAATCCTAAAGACTAAAAAGCAATGACAAAAGACTTAAAAAAGAAAAAAGTAGATAAGGAATTTGCCTTATCTTCTTGGGCAATTAACAACCAAACAACTATGTATGTGTTAATTGCATTGATACTCTTTCTTGGAGCCGGCTCTTATTTTAGCATGGCGAGAGAAAATTTTCCGGAAATTAAGGAAACTAAAATATATATTAGCTCTGTTTACCCTGGAAATACTGCAGAAGATATAGAAAAATTAATAACCGATCCTATTGAGGACAAACTAAAAACGGTTAGTAATGTAATTGAAATTACATCGACCTCTCAAGAAGATTATTCAATTGTTATTGTAGAATTTGATGAAAATATCTCTGTTGAGGCTGCGAAACAAAAAGTAAAAGACGAAGTAGACACAGAAACATCTAGTGAGGATTGGCCAACTTTTAATGGCGCTAAAGTAGAGCCAAATATCTTCGATTTAAGTATGTCGGAAGAAATTGCTATTCTTAATATTAATATCTCTGGAGATTACCCAGTAGATAAACTTAAAGAGTATGGCGAATATTTGGAAGATGAAATAGAAAGCTTATCCGAAATTAAGCAAGTAGACATTCGTGGTGCTCAGGAAAAAGAGGTAGAAGTGGCTGTTGATATTTACAAAATGATGGCTGCTCAAGTTAGTTTTGACGATATTATAAATACCATTAGCAGAGAAAACATGACTATGTCTGCTGGTAATTTAATCACTAGTGGTCAAAGAAGAACTATTAGAATTCTTGGCGAAATTGAAAACCCTAATGAATTAGAAAATTTTGTAGTAAAAACGGAAAACAATAATCCAATCTACTTAAAAGATGTTGCTGTTATCACTTTTAAAGATGAAGATAAAACAACGTACGCTAGAGAATTTGGGCAAGAAGTTGTAATGCTCGATGTAAAAAAGAGAGCAGGTGAAAATATGGTTGCAGCTGCAGAACAAATTCAAGTTATTGTAGCAGATGCCATAGAAAATGTATTTCCTCCAGATTTAAAAGTTACTATTGCCAATGACCAATCTTCTAAAACTATTGGGCAAGTGGACGATTTAGTAAACAATATCATCTTTGGTATAATACTAGTTGTAACCGTATTAATGTTCTTCTTAGGATTTAAAAATGCATTATTTGTTGGTTTTGCTATACCAATGTCCATGTTTATGTCTCTTATGATATTAGACATGCTAGGGTATACTATGAATACTATGATTCTTTTTGGTCTTATTATGGGACTAGGAATGTTAGTAGATAATGGTATTGTAGTTGTAGAAAATGTATATCGTTTAATGGAAGAAGAAGGTCTAAGTAGACTTCAGGCGGCGAAAAAAGGAATTGGCGAAATAGCATTTCCTATTATAATTTCTACTGCAACCACAGTTGCAGCATTTATACCACTAGGATTATGGCCTGGAGTTATGGGACAATTTATGATATACTTTCCCATAACACTTTCAGTAGTTTTAGGTTCTTCGCTCTTTGTGGCTATATTTTTTAACTCCGTAATGGTGTCCCAGTTCATGACAACAGAAGATAAAGACATGCCCTTAAAGCAAATAATACGGATTTCTGCAATAATGGGTGTTATTGGTATTCTTATATTCCTTGTTGGTGGAAGTTATAGAGGGTTAGGAACATTAATGATTGTTACTGTTCTTTTATTGTGGGTTTACCGCCTCTTCCTAAGAAGTTGGGCCAATGGATTTCAGAATAAAGTTCTTCCAAAATGGGAACGCTTATATGAAAAGCTACTTCGTTTTGCTTTAAATGGTAGAAAGCCAATAATAATCACTATTGGGACTTTCGTTCTACTTATTATAGCTTTTATGGGATTTGGAGCCTCTGTTGGTAGTCAACGAACTAAAGTAGAATTCTTCCCAGATACTACTGCCAACCAAATCATGGTATACATAGAGTATCCAGAAGGTACAGATATAAAGAAAACCAATGCCATAACAAAAGATATAGAAGAACGTGTTTATAAAATTATAAATGATCCCATTTATATAAAAGACGGTTTTAATTTCTTAACAGAAAGCGCTGTTTCACAAGTGGGAGAAGGAGCTGGTAATCCTCAAACCGATGGGGGCTCTGCTGCTGAAATGCCACATCGTGGTAAAATTACGGCTACCATGCGAGAGTATAAATATAGAGATGGCGTAGATAGCAATGAACTTCTTGAAAAAATACAATTAGGTTTAAAAAACATCTATCCAGGTGTTGCTATTTCAGTAGAAAAAGATGCCGCTGGGCCTCCAGCAGGATACCCTATAAATTTAGAGCTAGAAGGTGATGATTACTCAGAACTTATTCTTACTGCTGAAAAAATGAGAGATTACATTAACTCCAAAAACATTCAAGGTATTGATGAATTAAAGATAGATGTAAATAAATCTAAACCTTCCATGCAGGTTGTCGTGGATAGAAAAAAAGCAGGAGAACTAGGCATTAACTCTGGGCAAGTTGGGCAACAATTGCGTAACTCTATTTTTGGAGCAAAAGCAGGTATCTACAAAAAAGACGGAGAAGATTATGATATCTATGTTCGTTTTAATAAAGAAAATAGATATAACACAAGTGCTATTTTTAATCAAAAAATAACATTCAGAGACATGGCTTCTGGCCAGATAAAGGAAGTACCAGTTTCTACGGTAACTAAATATAAAAACAATTCTGGTTTTAGTGCTATAAAGCACCGAGACGTAAAACGTGTTGTAATTCTTTATTCTGCACTTGCTCCAGGATTTACAGATGCAGGAGCAATTGTTTCTAAGATTCAAAACGAAATGTTGAGTTTTACAGAAAAACCAGATACTGTAAAAATTGATTATACTGGACAAATAGAAGAGCAAACCAAACAGATGAATTTCTTAATGGGAGCATTCTTTACTGGTTTAGGTTTAATCTTTTTTATATTAATTTTCCAGTTCAACTCTGTTTCTAAACCAGGTATTATAATGCTGGCTATATTTTTAAGCTTGATTGGCGTTTTTGGAGGTATCGTAGCCACAGGAAGTTCTTTTGTTATTATGATGACCATGATGGGTATTATTTCTCTTGCCGGTATTGTAGTAAACAACGGGGTGGTACTATTAGATTATACGCAGTTATTAATTGACCGTAAAAAAGTAGAACACGATTTAGAAGATGATAAATACATTGAAACAGAAGAACTTTTAGAAGCCATAGTTAAAGGAGGTAAAGCACGCTTAAGACCCGTGTTACTAACAGCAATTACTACTATTTTAGGCTTAATTCCTTTAGCAACAGGATTTAATATTAACTTCTTTACGCTTTTCAGCGAATTCGACCCTCATATCTATATGGGTGGTGATAATGTAGTATTCTGGGGGCCACTTGCTTGGACCGTTATTTATGGACTTTTTGTAGCTACCTTTTTAACCTTAGTGGTAGTCCCTATTCTGTTTTATTTGGTAACCAGATTTAAAATGTGGTTATATAAAAATAGAGCCGCTAAATACACAAAAGCGATTCCGGAAAAGACTCTTTCTTAAGTATTACTTACAATTAATTTAAAATAGATTGTTCAAAAAACCCTGTAATGATATCACTACAGGGTTTTTCTATATTGCATAAAATAGTATTATACTTCGTTTCTAGTCTATTCTCAGATATTATAAACTTTACTTATTCAACACAACAGCCTCAGCATTGCTCCATTGTATTACATGTGCTATTTTATTTTGATCAAAATCTACTTCATTAAGCTTTTCTCCTTTCCAGAAAAACCATTTTCCAGTTTTTACACCATTATTATATTGCCCCATTGCAATTTTCCTTCCTTCCTCATTATACATTTTCCACTCTCCCTGTAATTTTTCGTTTACAAAGAATCCTGTCTGTGCAATTTTACCATTTTCATGATAATACGTTGCTTTTACCATTTCTCCTTCTACTTCATATGTAGGGTTTGTTTCTTGTGCGTACATGCCAACAGAGGCTATAAGGGCTAAAATTAGGATTACTCTTTTCATAATTATGTATTTAAATCAAAAATTGAATTGATAATAGTATATTAAAGATAAAAATAATTACTGATTAAGCAACATTTACATAACTATTAATTTACATTAAATTAACATTAAGTATTTAAGTCATTGATTATAAGTCTCTTGAAAAAATTAAACATTTTACCTGAATCCGTCTAAATTCATAAAAATCCGTTGTTTTAATATCTTGTAAGTTCGGTTTACTTCTTAAATTTGCATACAAAATAAAAAGTAAAATGTACAGGAGTCATAGTTGCGGAGAATTAAGAGAATCTCATATAAATAAAGAAATAACTTTATCTGGTTGGGTACAAAAAACAAGAGATAAAGGCTTTGTTGTTTGGATAGATATAAGAGATCGCTATGGCATAACGCAGCTCATTTTTGATGAAGAACGTACATCAAAAGCATTAATAGAACAAGCCAGAAGCTTAGGGAGAGAATTTGTCATTCAAGTTAAAGGAACAGTAATCGAAAGAGCTTCTAAAAATACCAACATACCAACAGGAAATATTGAGGTTCTAGTACAAGAACTTAAGGTATTAAACCAGTCTGTAACCCCCCCTTTTACTATTGAAGATGAAACAGATGGTGGAGAAGATATTCGTATGAAATATCGTTATTTGGATATTAGAAGGAATCCAGTAAAAAGCAATCTTATCTTCCGAAGTAAAGTAGCTATGGAAGTTCGTAAATATCTTGCAGAGGCCGAATTTATAGAGGTAGAAACCCCTTATTTAATTAAGTCAACTCCTGAAGGCGCTCGCGATTTTGTTGTACCTAGTAGAATGAACGAAGGGCAATTTTATGCACTTCCGCAATCGCCACAAACATTTAAGCAATTGCTTATGGTTGGTGGTATGGACAAGTACTTTCAAATTGTAAAATGCTTTAGAGATGAAGATTTACGTGCTGATCGCCAACCAGAATTTACACAAATAGATTGTGAAATGGCCTTCGTAGAACAAGAAGACATTTTAAATACTTTTGAAGGTTTAACCAAATATTTATTAAAAGAAATTAAGGGTATAAACATTACTTCGTTTCCAAGAATGACTTTCGATGATGCCATGGCAAAATATGGTAACGACAAACCTGATATTCGTTTTGGAATGGAATTTGGCGAATTAAACGCTGTAGCTCAAAATAAAGAATTTAACGTTTTTAATACCGCAGAATTAGTAGTTGGTATCGCAATACCAGGTGCTGCCAGTTATACAAGAAAAGAAATAGACAAGCTTGTTGATTGGGTCCGTCGACCACAAGTTGGAGCTAAAGGAATGGTATATGTAAAATGCAATGAAGATGGTACTTACAAATCTTCAGTTGATAAATTTTATGACCAGGAAGATTTAGCCAATTGGGCAAAAGCCACTGGAGCAAAAGCTGGCGATTTAATATGTGTACTTTCTGGAGATACTCTTGCTACAAGAACACAATTAAGTGCTTTGCGTATGGAAATGGCGGAACGTTTGGGTTTACGCAATCCAGATGAATTTGCGCCATTATGGGTTATAGATTTCCCTTTATTAGAACTAGATGAGGAAACAGGAAACTACCATGCCATGCACCACCCATTTACTTCTCCAAAACCTGGTCAGTTAGAGTTATTAGATACAAACCCGGGAGCCGTAAAAGCAAACGCCTATGATTTAGTTCTTAATGGGAACGAAATTGGCGGAGGTTCTATTCGTATACATGATAAAGAAACACAAGCAACCATGTTTAAGCATTTAGGTTTTTCTGAAGAAGAAGCTAAGGCACAATTTGGCTTTTTAATGGATGCTTTTCAATATGGCGCTCCGCCACATGGTGGAATTGCTTTTGGCTTAGATAGATTAGTTTCTATTCTTGGAGGACAAGAAACTATCCGAGATTTTATAGCTTTCCCGAAAAACAATAGTGGGCGAGATGTTATGATAGATGCTCCCGCGGCCATTGATGATGAGCAACTAAAAGAGCTCAGTTTAAAATTAAACATAAAATCATAAAATAAAAATCCTGCTAATTAGCGGGATTTTTTAATATTTTTAGAGAAGCAAACAAATACATGCCAACCCAACAAAAAACAATTCTTACCAAACTTCTTAAATGGAGATACAAACATATCTCTGATAAGAATTTTACACACATTCTAAGTGTTTTGGTTGGGCTCTTGGCCGGTTTAGCATCTGTAACTCTTAAGAACTTCACCTATTTTATAGAATCCTTATTAGAAACTGGTATTACCATTTCTAGTAACCAACTCTATTTTATACTCCCTATTATTGGCCTTACACTCGTATATCTTTATGTAAAATACGTTTACAAAGAAAAAGTAGAGCACGCAGTTTCATCTATCCTTTTTGCCCTATCTAAGAAGAAAAGTATTATAACTCTAAAAAAAATATACACCCCTTTAATAATTGCTCCTCTTACAGTAGGCTTTGGTGGTTCTGTAGGTTTACTTGGGCCCGCTGTAGCTTCTGGTGCCGCAATAAGCTCCAATTTAGGTCGTCTTTTACATGTTAATACTAAAACGCGTTCCTTACTAATAGCCTGCGCATCTGCAGGAGCCATAGCGTCTATCTTTCAATCTCCTATTGCTGCCATAATTTTTGCAGTAGAAGTATTTAGTTTAGACTTTACCATGTTATCTATGCTACCTCTTCTGCTCGCATCTATCTCTGGTGTTCTTACCTCCTATTTCTTTTTAGGAAATGAATCTCTATTCAACTTTTCACTTACAGATAACTTTGAAATAAAAGACACTATATTTTATGTAATTCTAGGGGTTGGAACAGCCTTTGCATCTATCTATTTTACAAAAATGTACTTTCACATATTTCGCCTATTTAAGCCATTAAAAAGTCCTAAATACAAACTTTTAGTTGGTGGAATAGCTATTGGAATAATGTTATATTTTATCCCCCCTCTTTACGGAGAAGGTTTTGGTTTTATAAACAATTTGTTAGATGGCGAACATTTAAAAGCAATTGGAAAAACACCTTTTGATGCCTATAACCATAATATTTGGATTGTTATTACACTACTTTTTGGACTTACCATTTTTAAAGCAGTTGCCATGACCACCACCTTTGCTGCAGGGGGATCTGGCGGAATATTCATCCCTACTATGGTAATGGGCAGTGCATTAGGCAATGTTGTTGCCAAAGTAATTAATAATATTGGTCTTGGACTTT
Source organism: uncultured Maribacter sp. (assembly GCF_947496775.1). GTDB lineage: Bacteria > Bacteroidota > Bacteroidia > Flavobacteriales > Flavobacteriaceae > Maribacter_B. The sequence continues at coordinate 1,037,419 of NZ_CANMDU010000001.1, forward strand.
CTGTATCTGAAAGCAACTTTACTTTAATTGGCATGGCAGGATTAATTGCTGGTGTATTACACGCTCCTTTAACTGCCATATTCTTAATAGCCGAAATAACAGGTGGTTACGAGCTATTTGTACCTTTAATGATTACCGCTTCTATATCCTACTTAATTACTAAAAATGCCATAGACCATTCCATATATACAAGAGAATTGGCCGCTAAAGGAAATTTATTAACCCATAATAAAGATCAAACAGTATTAACTTTAATGGAATTAGATGAAGTAATTGAAGACAACTTTAAAGTAGTTCATCCAGAAATGACTTTAGGAGATATGCTACATAAATCTGTTGCAAAATCTACCAGAAATATTTTTCCTGTACTCGACGATAAAGAAGCTATGGTTGGTATTGTTTTATTAGATGATATTCGAGAATTTATGTTCGACCGCTCCATGTACAAAACCACCAAAGTAGAAACTTTTATGCATAGAGCGCCAGAGTATATTTTTTACGGAGAAGATAGTATGCAAAAAGTAATGCAAAAATTCCAAGATAGCGGAGCATGGAATTTACCTGTTATTAAAGATGGTAAGTACAAAGGATTTGTTTCCAAATCTAAATTGCTAACCGCATATAGAAGAAAATTAATTCATTTTACAAAATAAAGAAACCCTATACTCTTCATATTTACAATACTATTATTAGTTGTATTTTTAGAATGTTTTGTATCTGTTAAATATTAAAAAATTGAAATATATTATTACACTCATTACGCTAACCGCAATAGCTTCTATTATCTATGGTTTTACTTTAGAGACAACCCAAAAAGTATTATCAAATAAATACATTGGAGCTGGCACGGCTACTCTATTCTTAGTTTCCATGCCTTTATTTCTTTATAAAGAAAGCAAAGGAAAAAAGATGAATGATTATATGCTTACTGAAGAAAACGTACGGAAAATGCAAGGAAAAGAACCTAAAAAGTCTGAAAATCAGTAATTTCCATCGTTTTTTATTTAAAAAAGAAAGAATTTCTAGTCAAAATATTATAAATTTAGATGTATTAATTTTTAATTTATATTGCAATGACTGGTACAGTAAAATTTTTTAATGGATCCAAAGGATATGGTTTCATAACCAACGATGACACAGGAAAAGATATTTTTGTTCATGCTACAGCATTAAACGGAACGCAATTAAATGAAGGAGATAAAGTAGAGTATGTAGAAGAAGAAGGCCAAAAAGGTATTGTCGCAGGACAAGTACAGGTTTTATAACTTTTCTACTGAAAACGCAATGAAAACCCAGTTATGGCTGGGTTTTTTTAATTTAAATTTCTTTTTTTTATAAAAAATCTTTTTAAGATTTCAGAGGCTTCTTCAGCCAATAAACCTCCTTCTATTTTTGTTTTTGGATGTAGTTTAGTTCCTAATGCCCCACAACCCCTTTCCAAATCTGTTGCTGCAAAAACGATTCTAGAAATCTGACTCCAATATAAAGCCCCCGCACACATTTGGCAAGGCTCTAAGGTAACATACAAAGTACAGTCCTTTAAATATTTTCCACCTAAAAAATTAGCTGCAGAAGTAATGGCCTGCATTTCTGCATGCGCTGTAACATCATTCAATTGCTCCGTGAGGTTATGCGCTCTTGCAATAATCTTATCCTTGATAACTACTACAGCTCCAACTGGCACCTCCCCTTTCTCATATGCGGATTCTGCTTCTTGCAAAGCTTTTTTCATATAATAAGTATCATCGTAAGGCTCTATCATAAGGTAAATATAAATAATACTATTACAACTTTAATAGAGAAAAAACTCAACTATAACTTGTTTTATCCTTTTTTTAATTCCGTAGAAATTCTATTAATAGTATACAGGGTTTTTCCATACATTTAAAAATGGTAGCTTTGTATTCCAATATTCATGGGAATGCCACACACACTACTAAATTCTATTAATTCTCCGGATGATTTAAAAAAATTATCCCAAAAGCAGCTACCTCAGTTGGCTCAAGAATTACGGAATTTTATCATTGACATTGTTTCTACTAAAGAAGGGCATTTAGGGGCTAGTTTAGGTGTAATAGAATTAACCATTGCTATACATTATATCTTTAATTGTCCAATTGACAATCTTATTTGGGATGTTGGCCACCAAGCTTATGGGCACAAAATACTTACAGGAAGAAAAGGTATTTTTGAAACTAACAGGCAACTTAACGGAATAAGTGGTTTTCCGAAAATGGAAGAAAGTATATATGACGCCTTTGGGACGGGTCATAGCTCTACTTCAATTTCTGCTATTTTAGGTATGGCTATAGGAGCAAATCTTAAAGGGGATTCGAACAAAAACCATATCGCGGTAATTGGCGATGCATCTATTGCTAGCGGAATGGCTTTTGAAGGCCTTAATCACGCAGGTGTTACCGATGCCAATATTTTAATTATCTTAAATGATAATGCAATTGGCATAGACCCGAGCGTAGGCGCTTTAAAAAAATATTTAACCAATGTTAAAAAGGGAACTGCAAAGGATGAAAACATTTTCGAATGCTTAAACTTTGATTATACAGGACCAATTGATGGGCATAATTTTGATGTCTTACTTACAGAATTAGGGCGATTGCAAAAAGTGAAAGGCCCCAAATTACTACATGTAATCACTACCAAAGGTAAAGGACTTCAGCAGGCAGAAGAAAACCAGGTAACCTATCACGCGCCTGGGAAATTTAATAAAATCACAGGGGATTTAATTCCTAAAAACAATTCACTTCTAGCCCCTAAATATCAAGATGTATTTGGGCATACTATAGTAGAATTAGCTCTTATAAATAAAAATATCGTTGGTATTACTCCTGCCATGCCAACAGGAAGCTCCTTAAAATATATGATGGAAAAAATTCCAAATCGTGCTTTTGACGTAGGTATTGCAGAACAGCATGCAGTAACTATGGCTGCAGGAATGGCAAAAGCAGGTTTAATTCCATTTTGTAATATATACTCCACTTTTTTACAAAGAGCATATGACCAGGTAATTCATGATGTTGCTTTACAGAATTTACCTGTAATTTTTTGTTTGGATAGAGCTGGACTTGTTGGACAAGATGGAGCAACACACCATGGTGTTTACGATTTAGCTTACCTACGTTGTATTCCCAATCTCTTAATTTTCTCTCCTTTGAATGAGATAGAACTACGTAATATTATGTATACTGCTCAGCTAGGTATAAAACAACCTATTGCTATTCGTTATCCCCGAGGAAGAGGACTAAACGTAGATTGGAAGCAAGAATTTAAAAAAATTACCATTGGAAGTTCCTCAGAATTAAAAAAGGGCACAAAAATTGCTATAGTTTCAACCGGTCCAATTGGAAATAAAATGTCGAAGGTAATAAATGAACTAGGGTATAAAAATGAAATTGGTCATTACCATTTACCCTTTATAAAACCATTGGATAGTGACAGACTTCACAATATATTCACAAATTATGAATCTATAATAACGCTTGAAGATGGATGTAAAAAAGGAGGTTTTGGTTCCGCTATTGCTGAATTTGCAATAAATAACAGGTATAAAAATACTATAAAAATACTGGGCATTTCAGATACTTTTATAGAGCATGGGACCATAAAGCAGTTACAAAAAATTGCAAAAATCGATGAACAATCTATAAAACAAAGCATAAATGAATTACGCTTATCCTAAACGAATGAAAAATAATTTATTTTTTAGCTTTCTATTACTCTTCATGTACCATGGAATTTCTCAAGATTCCCTTGCTACTACTTCGGAAGTAGATACTACTATTATAAACACTATAGTAATTAGAAAAACCCAAGAAAGAATAAAACATATTCCTCGAAGTGCTAAACTTACAAATCCTCATATTTCTTTTAAAAAAACAAGACCACTATCTAAAAAATTTAAACGGTTTAGGGTACCCTCTTTTTGGATAAAAACAAACCACTTTGGTGTACGTATAAATGAAGCCGCTTTTGTTAATTGGAATGCAGGGGGTAATAATTCTATCACCGCATTAGGCGATTTAAAATTTGAAAGGAACTATAAATTCAGGTACATACAATGGGATAATTATCTAGAATTAAGATATGGTCTAAATGCACAAGAAGACCGTAAACTAAGAAAATCCGGAGATGCAATACGAATGAGTTCCACATTTGGTTACCGAAAAGACACTATAACCAATTGGTATTACTCTGTAAAAGCTAATTTAAGAACCCAATTTTCTAATGGTTACAAATACCCTAATAGAGAGAGTCCTATATCTAGATTCATGGCTCCGGGTTATTTCTTCTTTGGTGCAGGAACCTCCTATATAACTCCAGATCAAAAGTTTAACTTATATACGTCTCCTGTAACTCTAAAAGCTACTTATGTATTAGACCAAAGATTAGCGGATAATGGTGCTTTTGGTGTTAAAAAAGCTGTTAAAGATGTTAACGGAGAGATTATAACTCCCGGAGAAACTGTATTCGTAGAATTAGGTTTTCTTATAACCAATACTTGGCAAACCAATATTGCTAAAAATGTTAAGATGAAACACAGACTATCTCTTTATACAGATTACTTATCCAGTTTTGGAAATGTTGATGTAGATTGGGAACTAAATTTTGACCTCACAGTAAATAAATACATAAAAGCAAATATTGGCACCCATATTATTTATGATGATGATATTTTATTTGATGAAATTAAGGATTCCAATGGGTTGGTTACAGATTCTGGAGTACCTCGAATTCAGTTTAAACAAATATTAGGTGTTGGTGTTTCTTATGATTTTTAAATTCTATAATTGCTTACCCATTATTTTATTGTGAATATGAACAGCTGCACTATCCGATAAGCTCGCAACATAACAACACGTATTTAGCAAAATATTATATGTGGAAACCTTTGTTTGTTGATAAAATTTGGGCAAAGTACTTATCATCAAAGTATCGTAATTTGATGCATTATCCTCTTTTTCATTAATAAGAGCAGAGGAATAAGCATCTAATATGTCCGAAATAATTTTATACCCAGCAATTTCCTTTTCTATTACTTCTTGAGCCTTATACACCTTATTTACACTTAAAGTAATAATATCTTTTATCTGAGCCGCATAAGCACTTTTATCTAATAAAGATACATGAAAAGTTCCATTAAGGATAGCCTCTTCATTAGCCACAAAAATGTTTATAGCATCTGTAATTAAAGTATTTATTGCCAAAGCTCTTAAGTAACTCAAACGATCTTCCTTAAATACTAAAGAATTATATTTTTTAGTATTAATACTGTCTTTAACTAATTTTATTAAATACTCTAAAGCATAATCTTCTGATATTAATCCTAAATTAATACCATCTTCAAAGTCTATTATTGTATAACAAATATCATCTGCCGCTTCTACTAAAAAAGTTAGTGGATGTCTGGCATAGGAAATATCTTCGCCAGCTCTTGTCTGCTTTAGCCCTAATTCCTTAGCTATATCTACAAAGGCCTCTTTTTCACTCTGAAAAAAACCAAATTTTTTGTCTGCTATTTGCTTAGTTGCCTTTTTGGGAAGAGATTCTTTAGGATATTTCATAAATGCACCAAGAGTAGCGTAACTAAGTCTTAGCCCTCCCTCTACTCCTTCTCTAGATTCTGTAAGTAATTTTAAGCCATTCGCATTTCCTTCAAAATCAATAATATCTTGATATTCTTTACTAGACAAAACTGATTGGTATTTTTTACCCCTTCCTGTTTTAAAATATTCCCCGATAGATTTTTCTCCACTATGCCCAAAAGGTGGGTTTCCTATATCATGCGCTAAAGCTGCAGCAGCTACTATAGCTCCAAAATCATTAAACTTATATCCGTGTATTTCATTTAAGTATGGATGTTTTTCTAAAATTTTCTTTCCTGCGATTCTCCCCAAACTTCTACCTACTACAGAAACCTCTAGACTATGCGTTAATCTGGTATGTACAAAATCTGTTTTAGATAACGGAATTACTTGTGTTTTATCCTGAAGACTTCTAAAGGCAGAAGAAAAGATTATACGATCGTAATCTACCTCAAAACCAAGCCTAGTTTCATCTTGATCTATTCGTAATCTTTTCGAAGTATCTCCTTGGCGTTTCAAAGAAAGTAATTGTTCCCAATTCATAGCATCTATTTAAAACTGCAATTTACATCTTTAGCTTTTACTATTATAATATTTTAAGCTACATACAACCTAGATTAGTAAACTACTTTGGGACAAGCCCATGCCCATTTATTAGAAAATAATATTTGTTTAGAACTAAGCCCCGGGGTATCTATATTTCGCATGTCGAGTAAACAATCATTTAACAATTGTATTACTAAACTTTAACCTGTAGATAACCTTATGTTTACATTGATAATTGTTCTTTGCAGAGCAATAAAGAAAACTAATTTCTTATTTAATGAAAAACATATTTTTAGCTTGTTTATTATTAGTTTCAACTCACATCTTTTCACAAGACAATGGGTCTGTTAAAGGCAAAATAGTGGATGTTACTATGAACAACGAACCTTTATTATATGCAAATGTTGCATTAAAAGATTCTGAAAGAAAAGTGCAAACTAATTTTCATGGAAATTTTGAAATTAACAATCTTACTGCAGGAGAACATATAATTGTTGTTAGCTATCCTGGATACGAAACAATAGAAGTCCCTGTAGTTGTTGTCAATAATACGATTACTAAAGTTGATAAAGGACTTAGTGCCATTGCATTAAACCTAGAGGATTTATACATAGCTAATAAAGAGCAAACAACTATTGCCTTTGAAAATATAAGTGCTAAAAAAGAAGGAACTAAATAAAGTTCTAAATTTTTATATAAAAGAAAAGCCTGCTAAATGAATAAGCAGGCTTTTCTTTTATATTTTTTTTAATACCTCTAATTTCTTAAAACTACACCAGAAGTATTTTTCGCTTCTACAACACTTTCTATAGCATTATTAGTATAAGCAACTTCTTTCAAAACATCTCCATTTAAAAATTTCCATTTTCCTGTTTTAGCTCCGTTAATATAAGAACCTATAGAAATAATCTCACCCTTTTCGTTATAACTTGTCCATTCCCCATGAAGTTTTCCTTTAAGGTTAAATGTTCCTTCTTGGCTTACCTTTCCATTTTCATGATAATACGTTGCTTCAATTAAATTTGTTTCTTTATTCAGCTTAACATCTCTTTTGTTTTGAGCAAAAGCAGTTACTGAAATTAATAGTAAAGCAAGTGTTATAATTGTATTTCTCATAGTAATCGTATTAAATATATTAACAAAGATAATAAATAATTTACCTTTGACAAACATTTTGTTAACATTAAATTTACATTGATAACGCTAAACAAAATCATTTATTGTGTTTCAACGTTAATAATACTCAGTATTAACCTTCTATAGATTTCTTTTTTTACTAAAAAAAGAAAAACTATAATCTTATCTCATTTTGTAATTTCATAACCTTAAATTAACTTGTGTCCCATAATTAAATAAGACTTTTGTCAATCTTATATATACCTAATGGGCGAAAATATTTATGTGTTTATGGTTGTCGCTTTGGCAATCTTAGCAATTACAGATTTAATAGTTGGAGTTAGTAATGATGCAGTAAATTTTTTAAACTCTGCTATTGGCTCAAAAGCTGTTCCCTTTACCACAATAATGATTGTCGCGAGTATTGGTATTGCTTTTGGCGCAATGTCTTCTAGTGGTATGATGGAGGTTGCCCGAAAAGGCATCTTTAATCCTGAGAATTTCGTCTTTTCTGAAATCATGATTATTTTCATGGCTGTCATGATTACAGACATACTTCTCCTCGATTTTTTTAACACCTTAGGAATGCCTACCTCTACTACGGTTTCTATTGTTTTTGAATTATTAGGCGCAGCTGTAGCAATAGCCATTATTAAAATTTATAATCTAGACGAGAGCTTAACTACCCTAAGTAATTATATAAATACAGATAAAGCTACCCAAATAATTCTCGGTATTTTACTCTCCGTATTAATTGCCTTTACGGTTGGAGCTATTGTGCAATACATTTCTAGAATATTAATCTCTTTTAAATTTAATCAAAAACCAAAGTGGGTAAGTGCAATATTTGGCGGTGTTGCCATAACTGCTATTATATATTTTATAATAGTTAAGGGACTAAAAAGTGCTTCTATTTTAACGCCATCTATATCTGAGTTCATCAACACTCAAGGAGAATTATTTATTGCTGCTAATTTTATTGTATGGACTTTAATTTCTCTAGTATTAACTACAACCCTTAAAACTAATATATACAAACTAATTATTCTTTTAGGTACGTTTGCATTAGCAATGGCCTTTGCTGGTAATGATTTAGTCAACTTTATTGGCCCATTAATTACCGCTTTACAATCTTACCAAGACTGGAGCGCTTCTGGTATACTTTCCACAGAATACAATATGGCCGGACTGTCAAAAGCAGTACAAACTCCTACCCTTTTATTGCTCGCTGCAGGCCTCATCATGGTTTTAACCATTTGGTTTTCTACTAAAGCAAAGAATGTTCTAAAAACTAGTGTAGATTTATCTAGACAAGATGAAGGCGAAGAGCGTTTTCAGCCAAATTATCTTTCCAGAGTTATTGTAAAATATAGTATTAAAGCATCCGAAGCTTTTTCCAATATAATGCCAGCTGTTTTACAAGAAAAAATAAATACACAATTTGAAAAGGCTGACAATCCTAAAGTTATAGTAAAGCAACAAGACAAACCTGCTTTCGATATGGTTAGAGCCGCTGTAAATTTAATGGTAGCCAGTGTTCTTATTTCTATAGCAACTTCCATGAAATTACCATTATCTACTACTTATGTTACTTTTATGGTAGCAATGGGTTCTTCTTTAGCAGATAGAGCTTGGGGTGTGGAAAGTGCTGTTTATAGAGTTGCCGGAGTTCTTAATGTTATTGGCGGATGGTTTTTTACTGCAATTGTTGCCTTTTTAGCCGCAGCTGTTATTGCTTGCTGTATTCATTTTGGAGGCAGTATAGGTTTAGTAATTTTGCTGATTCTTGCTTTCTTCCTTATTTATAAAAACTACCAAAAACAAAGTAAAAAATCTAAAGAAATTAAAGCTGAAAACAGCTTAAGAAAATCAGAAAGTAGCTCCGTTCAAGGAGTTATTGAAGAAAGTGCTAGTAACATTGCCCAGGTATTAAAAAGAAGTAATAAAATATATACTAACAGTATTAATGGTTTAGCAAAACAAGATGTAACTTTATTAAAGAAAAATAAAAAAGGGGTTGTTAAATTATCTCATGAAATAGATGAACTTAAAGATCATATTTTTTATTTTATTAAAAATTTAGATGAAGCAAGTGTTGGAGCCAGTAACTTTTACATTAATATCTTAGAATACCTACAAGATTTAGTACAATCTCTAGAATATATATCTAAAATTACCCATAAGCATATAAACAACAATCATAAAAAACTAAAGTACAATCAAATCAAAGAACTTAAGGAGTTTGATATTGTTCTGGATGAATTGTTTACAAAAACAAATAAAGTTTTTGAAAACAAATCTTTTGAAGGAATAGGAGCTATTCTTAAGGACAAGCAAAAGGTTCTAAATTTAGTTACAGACAAAATTCAAGAACAAGTAAAAAGAACCCGTACAGAAGAATCCAGTCCAAAAAATACTGCACTTTACTTTTCTTTACTATCAGAAACTAAAGATTTGGTAATAACAACATTTAATCTTTTAGAGCTCTATTTTAATAAACATGATAGTACAGTTGAACCCGCCAAAATAGAAATTACGGAAGATAAGGAATAGATATAATTTATATTAGTACCTTGACAAACATAGAATTAATAAAACTATGACAAGATACTTTTATATTTGTATTATCCTCTTTTCTTTTACAGTAACAGGACAAAAGTTAACTGGTAAACAATTACTAAACAAAGCTATAGAATATCATGACCCCCACAATAATTGGGATTCATTTAAAGGGCAATTATATATTACCATGGTAACCCCTAATACTAGTAAGCGTCATAGTAAAATAAGCATAGACCTACCAAACGCATATTTTAGCTCCGTCGTTACTAAAGGAGAAAACACCATTACGTCTATTATAGAAAAAGGAGACTGCTCTTTTACTTTAAATGGCAGTCCTAACATTACCCAAAATAAAAAAGATAGTCTGAGTCGTCCTAAAATAGGTTGACAATTTATTAAATAATTAAATTAATCCAGCGAAGCTAGCTTCGCTGGATTTTTT
>NZ_CANMDU010000002.1 GCF_947496775.1 uncultured Maribacter sp.
CGCTATAACGTTTCACATATCCATCATTTTTATACATATACATTTGTTTTAGTGTATACATATTTCAGGACGGGTCATAATTAGTGCTTACGTTAAGTATATGAAAAGTAGTCGGCTACGAAGCACTGAACATTCGGTTAAGCACAACGTTTGATATGAGCCAAAATTCTTGAATTTATTACTGCTTCGCCTATTTTTTATATACATCGTTACTTACAGTTTTCTAATAGAGACCAATAAATTTCATACTCTTCGTGTTTTATATTTAACACTTTCTTGGTGTCTAACTTTTCAATAATCTTTCCATTTTTATAAAATTCCCATATTCCAATAGGTGAAAATTCACATTCTGTGCATCTTTCTGCTGTTATTACTTTTTCAAGCTCTTGATTCTCATTAAAAAAACTACTCTTTTGAACGACTATTGGAACGCCTTCAAAAGATTCGTTACTAAAAGAATATTCCATTAGTCGTTCAATTTGTCCATTGTTACCAAAATAATAATGTGTGCCTATAGGTAAAGATTGAGACAAATCAAAAACCCCGTTATAAATTATTACTTGATTTTCATTACGAATAAGCAGCAAATATTTATTTGAATTATTTAAAGAGATTACTTCTTTAGAATAATTTATTTCTTGTCCAAAAATGGAAACAGTAATAAAAAAGGTGAATATGCAGGTTATTATTTTCATAATTGCAAGTAACGGTTGGGCTAAGGTTCGTTGCTGTGATTCGTCCGAAGGACAATCCAGCCGAACCTAAAGATAGCTTTTTGCGCGTGATTTCCGTTTAGGAAATCCGCAAGCAATGAATTTTAGCCATTGTTACCTGTAGTTATTTTTCTTTTACGGTTTCGGTATATCTAATTGGAAAAATTTTATTTATTTCCATCCACTTTTCATTATCCGATTCTTTGTCTGAGTCAATAATTTCCTGAGTTGATTGGTTAAATTTTGCTAATGCAAATTCATTTCTTACTTGATTAAATGCAATGTAAATTTTATTTCTTATCTCCCTATATTTTTCATAGTTCAGTTCTTTATCATAAATCCCTAAAACAATGATATTTTTATTTACGTCCACTTTTCCAGAATGTTTAAACTCTTTTTCAATTGTAATGGGCATTGTTTCATTTTGTGGACTTGGGATAATGAATTTTTTCAATTCATTAATTATCAGACTGTCATGGATAATCTGACCCTCAATTTCTGTAAAGCCATTTTTTTCAACTTTTATTACTACCAAATTTCTTTGTTTAATAACAATTTGCTCGGATTTATTGAATAAGTTTTTCATGTAGTTGTCAAATCCGTATTCTAATTCGACAACTTTATAATCCACTTCCAATTCCATCATTGACTTTAGCTCTTTTTTACAAGATGTTGAGACTAATAAAATAGTCAGAAGTAATAGATTAAGTAAATTTTTGGTCATAATTACAGGTAACAATTCAATATAAATCACTAGTGATCTATATATCTTTTATATGGCGAATCTAGTTAATTTATTTAAAAGAAGTAAATTCCTTCAAATATTTTAAGAGAGTAAAAGGAATCTTAAAAAAAGAAGCCCCTAAAACGATAGTTTTTAGGGGCTTACATAAATAGGTTAGCGCTTATTCTAACTCTAAATATTTTTCCATAATGGTTATTGCAGCTTCAGAAATTACAGTGCCAGGGCCAAAAATTGCCACTACTTTGCGTTCTAATAAATAGTCATAATCTTGGGCAGGAATTACCCCTCCGGCAAAGACCATAATATCTGGTCTTCCTAATTTTTCTAATTCTTTTATTAATTGCGGAATTAAAGTTTTATGACCAGCAGCTAAGCTAGATGCTCCAACAAAATGAACATCATTTTCTATGGCTTGTTTTGCTACTTCTTCTGGAGTTTGGAATAAGGGTCCCATATCTACATCAAAACCTAAATCGGCAAAACTAGAGGCTATAACTTTTGCTCCTCTATCGTGCCCATCTTGTCCCATTTTGGCAATCATTACACGAGGTCTACGACCTTCTATTTCGGCAAATTGATCTGCCAGTTTCTGAGCTTTTACAAATGTACTATCGTTATCTACTTCTTTACTATACACGCCGCTTATTAATTTAGTATCTGCTTTATGTCTTCCAAAATGTACTTCTAAAGCATCGGATATTTCCCCTAATGTAGCAAAGTTTTCGGCAGCTTCCACAGCTAATTCTAATAAATTGCCTTCTCCAGTTTCTGCACATTTAGATAAAGCGGCAATATTTGCATCTACTGTTGCTTGGTCTCTATCTTTTTTCATTTTATTTATCCGCGCAATCTGAGAATCTCTTACGGCGGTATTATCTACTTCTAATATTTCTATATTCGAAGGTTCATTTGTTTTAAATTTATTTACACCTACCAAAATATCTTGACCAGAATCTAAACGGGCTTGCTTACGCGCCGAAGCTTCTTCAATACGCATTTTAGGAACACCAGTTTCTATGGCTTTAGCCATACCACCAAGTTCTTCTACTTCTTCAATAAGTTTCCAAGCTTTATCTGCTATTTCTTTGGTTAGGTATTCTACATAATAGGAACCAGCCCAAGGATCTACCGCTTTTGTAATTTGCGTTTCGTCCTGAATAAAAATCTGCGTATTACGAGCAATACGAGCAGAGAAATCTGTGGGTAAGGCAATAGCCTCATCTAAGGCATTGGTATGTAAGGATTGCGTTCCTCCTAAACTAGCTGCCATAGCTTCGATACAAGTACGGGCTACATTATTAAAAGGGTCTTGTTCACTTAAACTCCAACCCGAAGTCTGACTATGGGTACGCAATGCCATAGATTTTGGGTTTTGCGGATTAAATTGTTTTATAATTTTAGCCCAAAGCATACGAGCGGCGCGCATCTTGGCAATCTCCATAAAATGATTCATTCCTACGGCCCAGAAGAAAGATAATCTAGGAGCAAATTCATCTATTTTTAAACCAGATTTTAGTCCGGTTCTTATGTATTCCATACCGTCTGCCAAGGTATATGCTAATTCAATATCTGCTGTGGCACCAGCCTCTTGCATATGGTAGCCACTAATAGATATAGAGTTAAATTTGGGCATGTTTTTGGTAGTATAATCGAAAATATCTCCAATAATACGCATAGAAGGTAATGGTGGGTATATATAGGTGTTACGTACCATAAATTCTTTTAAAATATCATTCTGGATGGTACCAGAGAGTTTATCTAAAGCAACGCCTTGTTTTTTTGCTGCAGCTATATAAAAGGCCATAATAGGTAGCACAGCTCCATTCATAGTCATGGATACCGACATTTTATCTAACGGAATTTGGTCAAATAAAACCTGCATATCTAAAATAGAATCTATAGCTACCCCTGCCTTACCAACATCACCAGTTACGCGTGGGTGATCAGAATCGTAACCGCGGTGTGTAGCTAAATCAAAAGCAACAGAAAGTCCTTTTTGCCCTGCAGCTAAGTTTCTTCTGTAAAATGCGTTAGATTCTTCTGCGGTAGAAAATCCTGCATATTGGCGTACAGTCCATGGGCGCATGGCGTACATAGCGCTATATGGGCCTCTTAGAAAAGGAGGTACACCAGCAGCAAAGTTTAAATGTTCGGCATTTTTAATATCTTCCTTAGCAAAATGTTTCTTTACGGGAATTCCTTCTGGTGTGTTCCAAATAGTATCTTTTCCGGAAGCGATTTCCTTTTCTTCCGGTGCTGTATTTAATTTTAAATCTGAAAAATCGGGTCTCATACGGCTAATGGATTTAAGGTTTTCTGTATTTTATTTTGAACGCTTGCAATGGTAATCAACACGTCGGAACGTAAATTAACGCAACCATCTAAACCGGCTTTAGTTAATTCTGATAATAATTCACCTGTAGGGTTACCAGCAATCAGTAGCACTTTGTCTTTATTTAGAATTCTAAAAGCTTGCACAAAAGAAACTGCTTTTTCTTCGTAGTCTTGGTCCGAACTGCATAGAACTACTACATGAGAATTAGACTTTGCACTTATTTCTGCGGCTTCTTCAGCACTTTCATAGCTTTTTTCTTGTTGTACATTATAACCGCTAACGCCCACAAAATCATAGGCAAATGCAGCTCTTGCCTTACGCATTGTTAAGTTTCCGAAACTTGCTAATTCTACAACAGGCCTAACTTTTGTTTGTTCTACCAGTTCTTCTGTTTTTTTACGCATAGCTTCAATTTCTAAAGAGGCTCTACGTGGTTTTAATGTTTTAGAATTACCTTCTGTATTGCCAGAAGATAATAGCTCAGAGGAAACTTTTTCCATAAGGTTTGGGTATTTATTTATACCTACCATTGGAAGCCGTCTTTGGCTAATTAGCTTAAGTTTATGTACTCTAATTTCTGCTATTTGTTCTTGTATTTTTTCTTTTTCAAAATTGCTAAAGAAACCACCTTCCGATTCTATGGATTGAAACAATTGTAACGCTTTTTCTGCTATAGCAAGGGTAGCTTCTTCTATATAGTAAGAACCATCTACTGGGTTTGCTACTTTTCCGAAATAAGATTCTTCTTGTAAAATAGTGGTTATATTGCCAGCAATTCTACTAGAAAAGTCGGATACCTCATTAAATTCTTTATCATAAGGATCTACTAAAACCCCATCTACATTACCTAGAATGGCAGACATACTTTCTGTAGTAGCTCTTAATAAGTTGGTGTGCGCATCTGTAATAGATTTGCTCCAAATAGATGTTTTGGCAAGTACAGTATGTTTAAAGTCAGTTACTTGGTATTTTTTAGCTATTTCTTGAAGTAGGTTATTGAAGGCCCTAAATTTTCCGATTTCGATAAAGTATTCTAAACCAATAGCAAATCTAAAATTAAGATTCTCAAAAACTTCTTGAGGAGTAATTCCTTTTTCGGATAATTTATCGATAACGAAAACCAAAGAATTTAAAGAATATGCAATTTCTTGTACTTGGTTGGCACCAGAATCTAAATACTCGCTTGCAGAAATGGTTAATGCTTTGTAATTAGGATATTTAGCAACTAGAGAAAATACTTCAGCGGCTTCTGTAAAAGCTTTTTTTCCAAATTCTCCTTTTGTGACGTATTTAGATATTAACTGTGTGTCTACAAACCCTGTAAGATTCTTTTTGTCTACTTTACTACTCTTAATAAAACTTTTAAAATGCTGAACAAAAGTCGCTGCATTTTTCTTTATAGTAAAGGAAATAGTAATTGTATTTAAATCTATATCTCTTAAAAGTCGGGAAGGAGACATATTTCCTTTTACTATAAAAAGAATACCATTATGCCCTTCTTTAATAGCTGCTAGAGCTAAAGCATTTCCTCTTTTTTCGGAGGAAACATAAATGCTTCTGTAATTAACTAAAGAAGGAGAGTTTTCTCCCGTATTTTTTAGGTATTCCTTATGGTCTTCCGTATTATAAAATGGCTGAATATTGATTTTGTTTAAGTTTTTCCAAACTAATTTTTTATCAAAATCAGCACCTTTTAAATCTGCGGTAACTCGCTCCATCCATTTCTCCTTGGAAACGGGCTCAAAATCAGAAAAGAGCTTTTTATTTGTATTACTCATAATAACATCCTTTAAAAAAATGGTTAAGTTAGTTAACTATTTTGCTACTGCCAAATCTTTCGAAGATTGCTTTGTCTAATTCCTCTCTATGATCGGGGTGTGCAATATCTCTTAAAGATAGTGCTCTTTGCTTTAAAGTTTTGCCAAATAATTCTGCGACTCCATACTCTGTGGCAACAAATCTGGCATGCGCACGGGTGGTAACAACTCCGGCACCTGGTTTAAGTGCTGGTACAATTTTAGAAACCCCTTTATGTGTTGTAGAGGTAACAGCGATTATTGGTTTTCCTCCCTCGGAAAGGGCGGCACCACGCATAAAATCCATTTGCCCACCAACACCAGAGAACATTCTAGTTCCTATAGAATCAGCGCATACTTGACCCGTAAAATCTATTTCTATAGCAGAGTTTATTGCCGTTACTTTTGGATTTTGGCGAATAATGGCGGTATCGTTTACATAGGCAATATCTAGCATTTCAATTTCAGGATTATCATCCATAAAATCGTATAAACGTCTAGTCCCCATTGCAAAACCTGAAATAATTTTATAAGGATTTACTTTCTTTTTGGCACCATTTACTATTCCTTTTTCAACTAAATCTACAATTCCTTCAGAGAACATTTCGGTATGTATTCCTAAATCTTTATGGTTATGCAAATATGTTAATACGGCATTAGGAATTCCACCAATTCCCATTTGTAATGTAGAACCATCTTCTATAATACCAGCTATGTTTTTACCAATTGCTTCTTCTTCGGCTGAAGGTGCAACGAATTTCATTTCATGAATTTCTTCGTCTACAAGAACACAAGCATCAAACTTGTTTAAATGTACTATGGCGTCTCCAAAAGTTCTTGGCATTTTTGGATTTATTTGCGCAATTACTTTTTTCCCTCTTTCTATAGCAGAAATAACTATATCTACAGAAATGCCTAAAGAACAGAAACCATGTTTGTCTGGGGGCGCTACGTTTACCAAAACAACATCTAAGTCCATATACCCTTGACGGAAAAGACTTGGAATATCACTTAAAAAAATAGGAATATAATCTACGGTGTTACCAACCATTTTTCTGACATTGCCACCAATAAAAAAAGCACTGGTTCTAAAGCTATCTTTTAAAGAAGGGTCTGTATAACCGCATTCTCCCTCAGTGTGTAAATGAACAATTTCTACCCCTTTTAATTGAGGGCCGCGTTTTACCATTGCTCTAATTAGAGTCTGTGGTGTAGCAGAACCTCCTTGGATCAACACTCTATTCCCGGATTTTATAAATTTTACAGCCTCATCAGCTGACATTACATTTGGTATTTTCATGGTAGTAAATTTTTGTTGTTATAAAAAAAATGAACGTTGTTTTTATCCTAAGAAACTTAAAATGATACCCGCTGCTATTGCAGAGCCAATAACTCCCGATACGTTTGGTGCCATGGCGTGCATTAGTAAATAGTTAGATGGATCCGATTTTAAGGCCTCCGCATGAACAACTCTAGCACTATCTGGTACTGCAGATACCCCTGCTGCACCTATTAATGGGTTTATTTTGTTATTTCCTTTTAGAAAAAGATTCATAAACTTGGCGAATAATAAACCTCCCATTGTTGCTATAACAAAGGATATAGCTCCTAGTCCAAAGATTAGCATAGAATCTTTAGTTATAAATATATCCGCTTGGGTAGATGCCCCTACAGTTACTCCCAATAATATGGTAACTATATCAATTAATTTGGTCCGGGCAGTATCTGCTAAACGTTCCGTTCTACCAGATTCTTTTAGTAAGTTACCAAAGAATAACATACCTAATAGGGGTAAAGCACTTGGTGATATAAAGGTAGTTAGTAGTAACGCTACAACGGGGAAAATCATTTTCTCTTTCTGAGAAACCGCTCTTGGTGGTTTCATTTTAATTTTACGATCTTCTTTATTGACTAATAAACGCATTAATGGAGGTTGAATTACAGGAACTAATGCCATATAGGAATAAGCTGCAATAGCAATAGGACCAATAAGATTCTTAACTGTGGTTCCATCGGGAAGGAGATTAACGCCATTGGCAAGTTTAGAAGAAAGAAAAATTGCTGTAGGGCCATCTGCACCGCCAATAATACCAATAGCCCCTGCTTCTGGTAGGTTAAACCCTAAATATAAAGCCCCTAAAAAAGTAGCAAATACACCTATCTGAGCAGCAGCCCCTAATAGCATTAATTTAGGGTTTGCGATAAGAGAAGAAAAATCGGTCATGGCACCAATACCCAAAAATATTAAAGGTGGATATATGCCTTTTACCACACCAAAATACAAATAGTTAAATACAGAACCAGCCTCATATATACCTGTTTGATTTCCAGGAACAAATGGAATGTTACCTAAAATAACACCTGCACCTATTGGAATTAGCAATAGGGGCTCGTAATCGTATTTTATTCCAAGATAAATAAAGATAATTCCTATAAGAATCATAATTATATTTCCCCATTTGGCATTAGCAAAACCTGTGTAATGGTAAAATTGGTTTATGCCTTTAAAAGCATCGGAGTAAAAAGCCTCTTCGTCTGCTTTCGGCGTATTGGTAACTGTAACAGAAGTGTTATTAAAATCTGGACTTATAGTAGTACTGAAAAGTAATGGTCTTACAAATAATAGAACAGAAAGAACACTAAAAAGAATTATTAATTTTTTCATTTGTTTACGCTTTAAGAGTCATTTTTTATCTTCATGTATTATTGAAAAAGGACTCTATTTTTTATTCTAGTTCTATCAGTATCTCATTTTGTAATACCTGTTGCCCAACGGCTATATTTAAAGTAGTTACCGTACCAGCTTTTTCTGCGACAATATTGTTTTCCATTTTCATAGCTTCTAAAATTAGAAGAGAGTCGCCCACTTTAATAACATCTCCTACTTTAATATTTAGGCTAAGTATTGTTCCAGGAATAGGGGCTACAATTTTAGTTTTAGAAGAAGTAGGGTTTACTTTAATTGGCTCTGCGGGTCTTTTAGAAGCTGCACGCACGAGAGTAGGGGTTTTTTTAGTTTTTACCTCTTTGGCCATTTCTACTGTATAGGAAGTTCCATTTACTTCTAATGCAATTTTGTTGTTTTCTTGAGATACAATTTTAACCTTGTAACTGTTTTGGTTTATTTTAAAGTCAAAGTTTTTCATTAGTTGTTTTTTTTTGCTACTCGGTTTACTCGAAAATCGAGATTCAAATGTTGCGAGGTATTTTACTTTATTCTATTTTGAATACCATATATTTTAGAACTCCATGGAGAGTATAACTTTCTTGCTTGTTTAATGGTTAAGACTGCATTCTCATTATCATGCTGTTCATTTAAATACATATGTAGTGCTAGAGATATGGCTGCGGCTATTTCACCGGTAAACTCTTTATCTGCTTCTACTTTAATATCTTTTATCTTTTTCTCTCTTCCTTTAGTTATAATCTTATATAGATATAGCATAACGGGCAACCCGTGCTGAAAAAACAGAGAGAGTGTTAAAAGGGCACAGAATACAATTACTAATCCAGTAATTAGTATAGTATAGCCTTGGCTCATTTGGTCTGTAAATAGTAATATGTTTGCCATTATAGTGGAATATTAGAGTGTTTTTTGGGTGGGTTAATTTCTTTCTTATTGCTAAGTAGTTCTAGAGCTCTAACAATTCTGAATCTTGTGTTTCTTGGCTCAATAACATCATCAATAAATCCGTATTTAGCAGCTACATATGGATTAGCGAATTTGGTGTTATACTCTCCTTCTTTTTTCTCAATATACTCTTGTTTTTCATCGGCATCTTCTATTTTTCTAATAGCAGAACCTTCTAGCACTTCCACAGCTCCTTTAGCACCCATAACTGCTATTTCTGCGGTTGGCCATGCGTAGTTTAAATCTCCACGAAGTTGCTTACAACTCATTACATCATGAGCCCCGCCATAAGACTTACGAAGTGTAATTGTTACTTTAGGAACTGTAGCCTCTCCATAAGCAAATAAGAGTTTTGCTCCGTGTAGAATTATCCCTGCGTATTCTTGACCAGTACCGGGTAAAAACCCTGGTACATCTACAAGTGTTACTAGAGGAATATTAAAGGCATCGCAAAAACGAACAAAACGAGCAGCTTTTCTAGAGGCTTCACAATCTAGAACACCAGCGAAATATTTAGGTTGGTTCGCTACAATTCCCACAGGATGACCATTAAAACGAGCAAAACCTACAGTAATATTACGCGCATAATTTCTATGTACTTCAGTGAATTCTCCATTATCTGTAATAACAGAAATAACATCAACAATATCATAAGGTTGGTTCGGGTTTTCTGGTATAATTTCATTCAAAACATCATCCAACCTATCAATAGGGTCAGAACACGTAATGCTTGGTGGCTCTTCTAAGTTATTACTTGGTAAGTAACTCATTAATTTTCTTACCAGAAGAAGGTTTTCTTCGTCATTCTCTGCTAAAAAGTGAGATACACCAGATTTTGTAGAGTGAATATTTGCACCACCAAGTTGTTCTGTGGTAACAACCTCTCCTGTAACCGATTTAACCACTTTTGGTCCGGTTACGAACATATAACTTGTTTGGTCTGTCATGATTGTAAAATCGGTCAAAGCTGGCGAATAAACAGCACCACCAGCACAAGGACCTAAAATGGAAGATATTTGTGGAATAACCCCAGAAGCCATTATATTACGTTGAAAAATTTCGGCATACCCTGCTAAAGAACGAACTCCTTCTTGTATACGAGCGCCTCCACTGTCATTAAGACCAATAACGGGGGCACCAACTTTCATGGCCATATCCATTATTTTACAAATTTTTAAGGCGTATGTTTCTGATAATGACCCTCCGAATACTGTGAAATCTTGAGAGAATACATAAACTATTCTACCATCTATGGTACCATGCCCCGTAACCACTCCATCGGAAAGAAAAACTTGCTTATCTAATCCAAAAGATTTGGTTCTGTGAGTTACGAACATATCAAACTCTTCAAAACTATCTTCATCTAAAAGAATACTAATACGCTCACGTGCGGTTAACTTTCCTTTAGAGTGCTGAGAATCTATTCTTTTTTCACCGCCGCCGAGTTTTGCTTTAGCTCTTTTTTCAATGAGTTCGTTAATTTTATCTTGATTTGCCATCGTAGTATATATGGGTTACTTGCTTATTAAAAGAGGCGTTATTGTTTGGATTTTGAGCATAATTCGGTAAGAACTCCTAAGGTAGATTTTGGGTGTAGAAAACCTATATCTAATCCTTCGGCTCCTTTTCTAGAGACTTTATCTATTAATTGAACACCTCTTTCTTCTGCTACTTGTAATGCTTTTGTAGCATTTTCTACAGCAAATGCTATATGATGAATTCCTTGCCCTTTTTTTGCTATGAATTTGCCAATAGGTCCGTCTGGAGAAGTGCTTTCTAAAAGTTCAATTTTTGTAGACCCTACCATGAAAAAGGCTGTTTTTACTTTTTGATCAACAACCTCTTCAATAGAATAACAAGTAAGGCCTAATACTTTTTCATAATATGCAATAGACTCTTCTAAATTGTCTACTGCTATTCCTAGGTGTTCAATATGAGATATGTTCATAATTGTACTATTTTGTGTGTTTTCTTGTTAGGTATATTATACACTACAAAATTAGAAGTAAGCCGTTCTGGGTTATATGACAGAAGTCATGTAAATAAAAAAAATACGATATCGATATAGTAAATAGAAAATGTAATAAATATGGGGTGTACCAAGATTTTAGACAATTTCTTGGATAATTTTTAGAATGCTATTAGGGCATTATTATGACGCATTTTTATACTTAAAAACGCTTATTCTACTTTTAAAATAATGGGGTTAAAAGCTTTGGAAGCCACTAAAACGGTATCTCCTGGACTTAGGTTTTTAATCTCGGATTCTTGAGCTATTACTTTTACAATCTCGTTAAAAATTAACACGCTAACAATATATACCACATCGTCCTTTTCTATAGCAAGAACTTCTCCTTTAAACTTAAATTTGCCGCTAAGTTTTTTATCAGTAAAAACTTCAGAAGGTTTTCCTTCTTGCGCTATAATGCCATTCTGAAACACAAAAACCCAATCAGATAATTTATAGATTTCACCAATATCATGACTTATTAAAATGGTAGTTAAATGGTACTTTTTATGCACCCTTAAAATATAGTTTTGCAGTTTTATACGTATTTCCGTATCTAGGGCAGAGAGAGGTTCGTCTAGCAGTAATATTTCGGGCTTTTGTACCAAAGCTCTGGCTAATGCAACTCTTTGCTTTTGTCCTCCCGAAAGTGTATCTGGTTTTCTATTTTGTAGTTTATCTAACTCCATTATGGTAAGGAGTTCTTGAATTATATCTTTTGGTTGATTTTTTTGAAGTGCAAATTCTAAATTTTGCTTAACACTCATATGGGGAAAAAGTGCATAATCTTGAAAAACATAACCAATTTTTCTAAGTTGAGGTTTTAAATTGATTTTTTTATCTGAATTAAACCAGGTAACCTTGTTTACAGTAATATTTCCTTTTTCGGGAGGAAGTAATCCAGAAAACATTCTTAAGGTAGATGTTTTACCTGCTCCAGATGCACCATAGAGAGTAACTAATTGTCCTTTTTTAATTTTTAAATTAAGATCAAGAAGCATCGTGCCATCTGCAGATTGTAATTTTTTTTGAATATGTAGAACAATCATTTCACAGATTTTTTTAGATAGCCACCATTAATTAAATACACCATTAGAAGGATGCAAAAGGTAATAGCAAAGAGTACTAAAGAATAGAAATTGGCAGCGCTATAATTTAAGGCTTCTACTTCGTCGTAAATGGCTATAGAAGCCACTTTTGTTTCTCCAGGAATGTTTCCGCCAATCATTAATACAACGCCAAATTCTCCAATAGTGTGCGCAAAAGAAAGAACTATACCAGTTAATAAAGAAGGTTTAATATTGGGAAGAAGTATATGTAATAGTGTCGCTAGTTTGGATTTTCCCATAACATAAGCTGCTTCTTTTAAAGAGTGCGGAATACCAGCAAGCCCAGATTGAATAGGGTGTACCATAAATGGTAAACTATAAAGAATAGAGGCTATAACAAGTCCTGGAAAAGAAAAAAGTAATTTAATACCAATGACTGTATCTAACCAATTTCCAAGGGCATTATTTGGACTAAAAACGACAAGAAAATAAAAGCCAAGGACCGTAGGCGGTAATACCAATGGCATACTTACCAGTGTTTCTACAATAGGCTTTACCCTAGATTTAGTATAAGCAAGCCAATAGCATAATGGTATGGAAATTAGCAATAACAAGAGTGTTGTTATAAAAGCCAGTTTAAAGGTTAATAATAGTGGTTCCCAATTCATATTTTAGAAAGCATTATTTCGTTCCATTTAATGAGGCAAGTGACCTTTTTTTCTACTGTTAACTCTAAATCATTTACAGCATACGTACTTAGTATAGCTGTAATTATCCCTGCAGAGGTACTAACCTTTACTTTGGTTAAAAGTACTCCTTTTTCTATATGTTTTATGTTCCCAGGAATTCTGTTCAGAATACTATCCCTGCTGTTTTTGTCTAATGAAATAATAACTTCTGTTTCTTTAAAAAGCACTGATATTGCATTATTTTTATGTAAAAAAGGGTCTGTTTTTGGGGTTTCTAAAATAATAGATTTAAGAAATATTTCTGTATTAATATCTATTGTAATTACCGAGAAATGCCCTTCCGTAGTTACTTTACTAATATTTCCTTTAAAACTATTCATGCGTGGAATAACCAAATTTAGTTAATAGTAGCTGCGCTTCTTTAGAAGAAATATAAGCATAAAATTCTTTCGCTTTTCTATTACTTTCTAAATCTTGTTTTATAACTACTATTCCTTGTTTAATAGGAGAATAAGTAGTAGAATCTATAGCGGCCCATTTTCCTTTGTTTTCTAGTTTTTCGGATAGAATAGTAGACATTGCTGTAAAACCTATTTCTGCAGCTTGCGAATGAACAAATTGGTTGGTTTGCGAGATACTTTCTCCTATCACAAACTTATGTTTTAGAATTTCATTTAAGTTATAATGTTCTAAAACATCTTTTGTAGCGGCTCCGTAGGGTGCTGTTTTAGAATTGGCTATAGCAATGTGTTTTATATTGTCCTTTTTTAATAGGGCTATAGAGGGAGTTATGTTGGTGTTAGCAGTCCATAGTACTAGTTTGCCATTCGCATATATTTTTGGAATGCCAATTGCAAGGCCAGAGTCATAAATTTCTTCCGGATATTTCATGTTTGCAGAGGCTAAAATATGGTAAGGGGCACCCGCTTTTATCTGTGCTGTAAGTTTTCCGGATGAACTCACTACCAATTGGCATTTTATATTTGTCTTTTTTGTGAAATCTGTTATTAGAAACTCCATTACTTCTTGCATATTTGCCGCAGTTGCAATTATAATAGGGTTTTCTTTGTTCTTTTGGTTGCAAGAGAAAACAAGTATAGAAAAAACTACCGTAATAAATAAGTAAGAAAGAATTCTTATCCTATTTGCTAAAACGGTAATAGTACGGTTTCTATATTTTATTAATTTACTCAGGAGAATTAATCGGTTGTTTTAGTACTGTTAATATAAAAATTGGAATCAGTTTTAAAAGAAGCTATATCTTCTTTAAAAGATTTAGAGTTCCAATTTTCCGTAGGATAAATCCAAATAGCCTTATCGGCTATAAAAATACGCAATGGCATGTTAAAACCAGAAACAACATTGGTATATCTATATTTTAAAGTGTTGCCATTTATTGTGTACTGTAATTTTGGGATTTTTGCTGTTCTTAAATACTGGTCAAAAAAAGAAGTTAGGTCCTTCTTAGTATGTCTGCATAAATAATCTTCTATTTCTTGGGTAGTTACTATCGAATGATAAAAATCTTTATTTAAACCTCTTAATATGGTTCTCCATAAGCTATCATCATTTACTATTTGCCGTAAGGTATGAAGCATATTGGCTCCTTTGTAATACATGTCTTTAGAGCCTTCTTTATTTACATGGTATGGCCCTATAATGGGTTTGTCGTTAGCTATGTTTCTACGTAGTCCTATGACATATTCAGAGGAAGCTTTGGTGCCATAGTAATAATCTAGAAAAAGGTTTTCTGAGTAACAAGTGAACCCTTCATGAATCCACATATCGGCAATGTCTTTGTTAGTTATATTGTTAGCAAACCACTCATGACCTGCTTCGTGAATAATAATAAAATCGAATTTTAATCCCCATCCGCTTGCAGATAAATCGGTTCCTAAATATCCCTTCTTGTATTTATTACCATAAGTTACGGAACTTTGATGTTCCATCCCGAGGTAGGGAACTTCTATTAGCTTAAAGCTGTCTTCATAAAAAGGGTAGGGGCCAAACCAATATTCAAAAGCTCTCATCATTTTCGGAGCATCGGTAAAATGAACTTTAGCTTTTTCTAGATTATCTCGTAAAACATAATAATCCATATCTAATTTTCCTTTCTCTCCATGGTATACTTCATGGAAGTTAACATAATCTCCAATATTAAGATTTACTCCGTAGTTATTAATAGGGTTACTTACAAACCAATGATAGGTATTTGTAGTTTTATTTTTTTCTATTTTTCTAAGTCTTCCGTTAGATACGTCCATTAGCCCTTTAGGGATGGTAACACTAATGGCCATACTATCCACTTCGTCGTACATATGGTCTTTGTTTGGCCACCAAACGCTAGCTCCTAATCCTTGACAACTAGTAGCAATAAAATGTTTTCCATTAGTATCTTTTTTCCAGGAAAAACCGCCATCCCAAGGAGCTCTTACTGCTTCTTTCGGGTGTCCCGAATAGGTAATTAAAATTTCATTAAAATCTCCTTTTCGTTGTTTTTTTTGAAGGGTTATAAAATGTGCATTTTCATTAGATATTACTTTTAATTCTTTTCCTTCTTGGGTTACTTTACTTATTTTTAAAGGAGGCTGTAGGTCTATTTGAAGAGTTTGTTTTTCTTCTAAAACCTTATACCGAATTAAATTATTTCCGCTAATAAATTTTTCTTCTGGTTTTACATCTACGCTAAGATGGTAATAATTTAAATCCCACCAAGCTCTTTCCGGTGTTATACTCCCTCTTAAAGTGTCTTGCTCTGTGAAAGAGTTCTTAGGAGAAAGGAGCTCTTGCGATTGTACAGAAACAAAAGCTAGTAGGAGAGTTAAATAAGTTAGTATTTTCATTTTACGAAATAATATTATCTAAAAATAGCGTTTGGAAAGGTAACTATACTTTCTTGACCGTTAGCACCAATAGCGGCTATACCAAAGAAATAATTGTCCACAACAATACCGTCTAGTGTATGTTCTAGTACATTACCTACGGATTTACTATAATCCCAAGTAGGGGAGGTGGTATTTCTCCAATAAATTTTATATCCCACGGCACCATCAACTTTACTCCATTTAAATTTAGCAGCAGGTTCTACAATACCTCCAATTTCTACCTTTTTTGGAGCAGGAGGGGCCCATGCGATAGATGCTAAACTAATTGCATTTACAGCTGTAAGTTTTTTATTGTATTCAAAATTTACATGTTCTACTACGTCTCCATAAGCAATGCCATTTTCGGTTCTAATGTCTTGGTGTTGTTGTGTGTAGTTTTCATGCGCTTCCATAATTCGGATTCCTGCAAAACCAGCATCATTAAATGGTTTATGATGACCGCCACGACCAAAACGGTCTAGTCTGTAAACCAGCATAGGATTCATTTCTGGCATATATTTTTTTGTAGTTTTATAAACAAAGCGAGCTAATTGTCTAGAAATACCGTCTACTTCGCCACCATAAAATCTACGTAATTTTCTTTCTTTTTCCGTTTCTGTTGGGGGAACAGGTTCGGAAAATATTCTAAAATCGCGATTACTAATAACACCATCTACTCCGGTAATGTTTCCAATCATATCATTATTTAAAATGCCAATAATTTCCCAGCCTTTTTCTTTGGCAAAATTGGCAAGCCCTTTACCTCCAAAAAGGCCTTGTTCCTCTCCGGATAAGCCTACATATAGTATACTATTTTCAAAGCTAAATTGCGATAGTACTCTTGCTGCCTCTAGAGTACCTGCCATGCCAGTGGCATTGTCATTTGCGCCAGGAGAATTACTAGTATAATTGTTAGGGTCACTTACTCTAGAATCTATATCGCCGCTCATGATTATATAGCGATTGGGATATTTTGTTCCTTTTTGAAGGGCCAAAACATTCACTACCACTACATCTTTTGTAATTCTATCGTTTTCTCCTTTTTTAATCAAGTTTTTTTGATAGGTTACTTCTAAACAATTATTACAATTCTTAGAGGTTTTTTGAAACTCTTTTTTAATCCATCGTCTAGCAGCACCTATACCTCTGGTCTTAGAGACCGTATCACTTAAAGTATGCCTTGTACCAAAATTGGCCAACGTAGTTACATCTTTTTTAATTCTTTCCGAAGAAACGGCATGGATAATAGAATACATATCTGCTTCTTTTTGGCCTAGACAAATGTTGGATAGGAGCAGAAATCCTAGTAAAATTAATACTCTCATATGGTTTTTTTAATTAGACTTTTCTAAAGTACGTTTTACTTTAATTTTATCTCTTAAAAAAATGTTAACTCCTTTTGTTTAAAATATATCTATGGTTAATTAATTTAATTTTCTTGGCTATATTCATTATTACTACATAACAAGATTTTTTCATAATCTTTTAAACCTGCGCAGGTATAGCCCCTTTCTTAAAATCGCCAAAAGTAATTTAAAGTTTGCATTTTTATTATATAACAGTAAACAACCTCGGGGCAAGCCCACGAGGCATTAGAAGGGAAATTAGCATTGATTTCGACGCAAGCGTCGGAGCATTTATATCTCGATTATCGATTAAAAAGAGGTTTCATTCAGTAGATTGGTACTATTTGCATAATTTTCTTATATAGATTGCGTTTAGATAATTCTTTACATAGGTCAAAAACTATAACAAAACTACTTATGTTGTTTTTTAAATATTATTCAATAGTATTATCAATTACCCTGAATACAGGGTGTTTTTTAAAGATTAATTTATAGTCTTTTGTATAACAAAAAGAAATGGGAAATCCTTTTAAAAAAATAACAAATAACGCGGAAAACTCTAAAAGTGCAATACATGATAGAGGAAATTCTACTAGTACTAAAGTTAGTACTGTTCAATGTAATTCCTGTGGTGCACCTAGACCTAACAATTCTAACTTAACAAAGTGCGATTATTGTAGATTACCATTCATGGAAAATGTAAAAACTTTTAAAGCAGATATATAATATGGCTACTCAAGAAGAATTAATTCAGCGGTGGGATTCTTTTTTACATAAAATTGAAGAACGATTTAATGAGTCTCTCTTGCATGCCGCAGAAGCTTGTCATGAGCAGTTAGTAGAAACGGATTATGAATATGAAACAGTAATGCGTTCTTGGAGCGGAATGAAAGCTCAAGTTTATGATTTAATTAAGAAGATAGATACGGTTTGGGATAGTAAAGTACAACCAGAAATGGAAGCGATAGGAGATTTTCATTATGATGAAAATAATAAAGGGTACAATTTAAATCATAAACTTATCTATGCTTTAGATAATTTCCAGAGGCAATTAGAAGGAGAAATTTCCCAAAAATTCTATAACCATGCTATACAAATAGCTAATAAAAAATCTAAATGCTCACAGTGTAATGCACAAATAGAAGTACAGAAAGACATTTTTAGAGCGCAATATATTACCTGCGGTTTTTGCAATGCCGTAAATACAATAGAGCCAGAAACTAAGTTTATAAAAATTGGTTGGGGTATTGTAGATAATATTGCAGCTAGTATCTGTCAGCCAGAGTATAACAATATGTGTATAAAGCTTGATGAGCTTCAGGAACTCCGAAAATCGGAACGTAATGATGCCTATTGGGATGCTTACGAAATTGCTTATTATTCTTATTGGGAAAAATATTTTAACGAAAGAATAAAGTTAAATTCAGATGTTGCTGATAGGTTAGAGGCAGATTTAGAGCGAAAGAAAACAGAATTTGAAAAATATAAAGAAATACAAACTAAATAATTAAATAAAATGGATGCAATTAATGGAGTAACATTTGAAGATTGGGGAGCAGCTTGTGGAAACATAGCACAAGGTATGGATGTTGAAGAGATATGTAAAATACTAGGAATTGAATTACCTGTATGGCAAAAAACTAACGAAGAATGGGGTGGTAAATTAGGCGATTTAATGGCCCAAGACATGAGCTTGGCAACTACCTATAGTGAATACTTCACCAACCCTAAAGTTGGTAAATTTGCGAATGTAGCATCGGATGTTCCTGCTCTAGATAGTCTTTTAGTTAAAGTTCCTGATTTTGATGCGTACCAGAAAATAATAAATCATCAATCCGCAGCATCACAACACGGAATAGACCCTGTTGCAATCATTGAACAGTATGGTTTAAACTTGCAACATTGGGGGCAACTGAATATGCATTATTCTAGTTATTCTCAAGAATATTTAAATACTGATCACCCAGAGTATGAGCAAAGGTTTAGAGAAATTTCTGGTATTATGAAAAAATGGGAAGATTATTGGGCAGAACATTATAAAAATGACGCTGTAGATTTGGGAGAAGATATAGATTTTTAAACTATTATAATTTTAGAAATACAACATTTTTTTTAAGCTAATAAAATATAGAATTTTAGGAGAAAGTTGCACTTAAAAATAGGTATATATGAAATTAAAAAAACAAATGCGGTCGGTTATTCAATGGGAGAACCCTAAAGAATATCAGTTATTTTATAAGTTTATAGATCAAGGAGATGAATTAAAGAATGCTTCTAAATTAATTTTGCAACCAGGGCAAGGATGTATCTTTACCTATGAAGGAAAAGTAGAAGGTGTTTTTGATGAAGAGGGAATTTATGATTTAAAAACAGGTAACAAGCCTTTTTTAACCACTATTAAAAAGTTTATGAACTTTTTTGAGAGTGAGCATAAAACAGGAATTTGGTTTTATAGAAAAGCAGATATGCTAAATGTTCGTTGGGGAACTCGTATGCCTATTAAATATAATGATCCTGTTTATAGTTTCCCCGTACAATTAAGGGGGTATGGTAATTATTCTATAAGAATTACAGATGCTAAATCCTTCTTTGTTAATTTTCTTATTGGTAAATTAGATTATTTCGTAGACCAATTACAAGAAGTCTTTCTCTCTAGAATAACACAACCTATTTCTAATTATTTAGCCAATGCTAAATTTTCATATGCAGAAATAGATAGTAATATAGAATTAATTGCAGAAGAAACAAAGAATAAAACAAAACCTATTTTTGAAGAGTTAGGGTTTAAATTACTCGATTTTAGGATAGAAGGAACGTCTTTTGACTCAGAGACAGAAAAGCGTATTGGGGAAATTAGTGACATTCAGGCAGAAGTAAAATCAGCAAATATAGCTGGGGTGGATTATGCTGAACTTCAAAAACTAAAAGCTATGCGAGATATGGCTAAAAATGAGGGAATGGCTGGGGCAAGTATGGGAATGTTTGCTGGCATGAATATGGGGAATACTATGGGTAATATGCAAATGACACCACAGGAAAACCAACCATCCAAAACAGACGTTAGAGCTAAATTAAAAGAACTGAAAGAACTTTTTGAAGATGAGCTAATCTCGGAAGAAGAGTTTAAGGTTAAAAAACAAGAGTTACTTAGTAAAATGTAATAGGCTGGTGTATACCATTTTTTAATATAAGATTATAAATCTAATTTTGAGATAGCACCTTCTAAAAAGGTAGGAGGTGTTTCTTTAAAGTTAAGAATCTCAAAAGTAAGGAAAGAGAGCATATAAAATACTTAAAATACGGAATACGACAGAATAAGTAAATTTTAACCGATTAATTTTAATGAGTCTAAAGAATCAAGAACTTCTTTTTAAAGGATATACAAAAGATGTTTTTCCTTTATTAAGAAAAATACCTGGTAATAAGCTTAATAACTTATTTAACCAATATATAGTTTATTGTAAAAAAACAAGGGTAGTGCAGCGTATACTTCTTTTCTTTGCAGGTATAGCTATACTTCATAATTTTTTCATTTTCTCTGGAGCATACGATAGTAATTTTGATTATCAATTCATTATAATAGGCTTGCTAGTATTATTATTAATTCCTTGTTTTGTTGTTATCGGTATTTTATTAAGGGGACAACTGAAGATTCGCCGAGAACTTAGAAAATTATGTTTGGCAGCTAGTTTACCTGCCAAAAAAACAAGAAAAGAATTTAATGAATATATAAAAATACATATTGGTGGATTTGGAATATAATAAACCTATGAAAAAATAAACTATTCTCTTTTGGTTTTGAAGCTTTTGATGGTTTAATGAAGATACGAGCTCACAAATAACAGCTTAGGCTAGGAGTTCAAAAGTTTCCTTTATGCATAGCCATCCTTTGTGCGGCTATTTTTCTAGATGATATTAAGTACTACTCCAGAGTTTATAGTTAACCGTTTTACTTGGTTTATAGAGGCATTAGTGCTATTTATTTAATTGGATAAAAGTTTTTTTGACACAAAAAATAGAATAATAAAGTGGTAGAAATAATAGCGAATAGACCAATACTATTGGTGGTATATAACGGAAAGCAAAACAAAAATTAACTTCTTTTTTGGTATAAGAAATATACCCCTAAGATGGGGCCAATAACTAAGAAAGGAAATAAAAATGGAGAAGAAATTTTAGTAGAAAGTAGGGATAGCAACTCAATACTTAAAATACTAATTGTAAAACCAATACAAGTTGATATTGTTAAACCAGTTGCTTTTATTTTTTTTGGGACAGCTTTAGCTACTAAATTAGAAAATTGCGGAGAATCTGCAGTTACCGCCATGCCCCAAATACACCATAAAATAATAAAAACGAAAGCTGGAAGTTGAAATAACAAAGGAGAAATTAAGCAGAAAATACCAGAAACTAACAAGGCTGTTAAAGCAACTCTATAGCTGCCTAGCCTTTTAGATAGTAGTCCGCCTATAATACAGGAAACCCCTCCAAAAGCAATTACTATTCCGGTTGTTAAAGAAATAGGGAAGGAGTAAAGGTTTATTTGGTTGTAGGTTTTAATAGCAAGAGGGGTAAAAGCCCAAAAGGCATAAAGTTCCCACATGTGTCCAAAATACCCTATTGCGGCTTTTTTAAAATCTTTTAGTTGAAATACATCTTTTGCTTCTTTAATTTTTAATGTATTCATGGGTTTGCAAAAGGGACCATTTGGAACAAGAAAACCGATTAGAAGCCCTCCAATTATTGCCATTAAAGAGGTGGTTTTTATTATAATAGAGTACTCCTCTGTGTTTGTAATACTATCTATTAAATAAGGGAAAGAAGTTCCTAAAACTAAAGCGCCAACTAAATATCCTAAAGCTTTTCCTAATCCTTTTTTATAGTAATCAGATGCTATTTTCATACCAACAGGGTAAATACCAGCTAAGAAAAAGCCAGTGCCAAATCTGGCTAAAAGTAAATGAAGAGGAGAAATAGTTTCTGATAATATTGTAAAATTACAGATGGATGCTAGTAAGGCAGAAATCATAAACACCCTAGAAGGAGAAAACCGATCGGCAACCATAAAAACAGAAAATACTAGAGTACCAATAATAAAACCAAACTGAACAGAAGACAGGACGTAGCCCATTATTTCTATTCCAAGCCCTGTTTTTACTATTAAAGTTTCTATAATAGCATTACCTGCAAACCATAAAGAAGTACAAGCGAATTGCGCTATTATGATAATAGGTAAAATGTATGGTTTTCTACGCAATAGAAGTGATTAAAAAAATGGTTAACTAGGTTGTAGTCGTGTACATTAATAAGTACTTACTTAAAAAAAACACTAGTTACTCGGCAAATTTTTGAATTAACTCTCTTACTTTTTTAGTGTTAGCAACAAAATATTTTGCTTGGGTTTTTTGCCTTCCTACTTTCACAGAAATGGTGCTTTTCGGCAGTTCTTCAAACATATATTCATCTGTCCAGTCATCTCCCATGGCAAAAATAAAGTCAAAATCAGATTCGCTTAGTACTCTTACTGCAGCTCTTCCTTTATTAACATTACTACTTTTTACTTCCATAACCTTGTTGCCGTTTAGCACGCTAAGGCTATCATTACTGGTTAAACTAGTAAGTACAGTATTTAATTCGGTTGCACGTTTTTCGCCAAAATCAGGGTCGGTGTTTCGATAATGCCAGGCTAAAGAGTAATTTTTTTCTTCGATAAATGATCCAGGAGTACGATCTACAAAGGATTCTAGAACCGGTTTTATTTTATGCATCCAATCCGATTTTACTTTCTCTAGCATAGAAAATTCATCTCCATTTCTAGAAATCCAAACCCCGTGTTCTACAATCATATTATATTTTTTATGCAAGAACCATTTGGTAAAAGTTTGTTTATCTCTTCCGCTTATTAAAAATAGGGTGGTGTTTTCTTGGTTATGTATTTTATCTAAGACCTCGTAAAGTGCGTCATCTGGCGATGCTTTTTGCGGATCTACATGAAAATCAGCGAGGGTACCATCATAATCTAAGAAGATAAGACGATTTTTAGCCTTACTATAATCTTGAATTATATTCTTTAGAATCTTGTTATCAATCTTCCTAGAAACAAAGGCTTCATTGTTTTTTATTTGATTATTAAGAGCGGTCATAAATTCTTGTGCCCATACTTCTACGTTATAACGTTCTAGTCTTTTTTGTAAAAACATATTCCTAGCCATTTGTTCTTTTTTTGGCATGGTAATAGCCTTTTTAAGGGTCTCGGCTTGGTGTTCAAAATTATTAGGGTTAATTAGTAGGGCTTCGTTCATTTCATAAGCAGAACCAGCCATTTCACTTAAAATTAGAACTCCAGTTTTATCGGTTCTTGTAGCAATGTACTCTTTGGCAACTAAATTCATACCGTCTCGTAAAGGGGTTAACCAGGCAATATCGCTAGAACAGTATAAATCGATTAAATTCTTAAATGGCATAGAACGATAAAAATACCAAATGGGGGTCCAATTAACGGTAGATAATTCACCATTTAAACGACCAACTAACTCATCAATTTCTTTTTTTAGTAACTGGTATTGAGGAACATTAGACCTCGACGGTACGGCTAAAATTACTAAACGTACCTTTTCTTTGTATTCCGGATATTTGTTTAAAAAATATTCAAAAGCAGAAATTCTTTTTGCAATTCCTTTACTGTAATCTAGTCGGTCAATAGACAAAATTAATTTGGTGTCTGGGGAAGAAATTTTATGGTCGTCCAAACGTTTTTGTAATATAGAACGATTTTCGGGAGCCAATGCGTTATGGTCAATAGCTGCGTTATGGAACTTTTTATAATCTATACCCATAGGAAAAGAGTCTACTTTAATAACTCTATTCCCCGCATTAATATCATTAAAACTAACTTCTAGTCCTAAAAGCCTTCTTACTGAACTTAAAAAATGACGTTCGTAATCGTAGGTATGGAAACCTATTAAGTCTGCACCTAAAAGTCCTGTTAAGAGTTCTTCACGCCATGGTAGCGTTCTAAATATTTCATAAGAAGGAAAAGGAATATGCAAAAAGAAACCAATAGCCGCATTAGGTCTTTTTTCTTTTACCATTTGGGGAACTAACATTAATTGATAATCATGTACCCAAATAATATCGTCATCGTTAGAATTTGCAATAATTGCATCAGCAAATTTCTGATTAACAGATTTGTAGGACTCCCAGAAACTAAGTTCAAATTCCGTATATTCCATAAAATAATGAAATAGTGGCCAGATAGTTCTGTTACTAAAACCAAAATAATATCCTTCCATTTCTTGCTGAGAAAGGTTTATTTTGGAGCAATTATGTTTTTCCAATGCTTCATCAATAGCACCATTTAGTTCCTCTGGAGTTTCTTCATCAGTTAATCCAGACCACCCTATCCATAGGCTTTTTCCGCTGTTATGTATAGATTTCATTCCAGTAGCAAGACCCCCGACACTTGGTGTAGCGACAATACCACCTTCAGAAATTTGTAATTGTACTGGTAGTCTATTAGAAATTATTATAGTTTTACTCATGAAACAAATTTTAATGGGAAAATATAATATTTTTCCTACAATAACGATATTATACTAGAGTTTCTAGTACAATCAAAATTACTTTAATAAGAAATTATGGACAACTTAAATTACGGAATAATTGGAAATTGCAGAAGTGCAGCTATAATTTCTAACACAGGTTCGTTGGATTGGTGCTGCTTACCTGAGTTTGATTCGTCTTCCGTTTTTGCAAAAATACTGGATGAAGAAAAAGGTGGAAGTTTTGAAATTTTGGTAAATGAAACTTATGCTATATCACAAAATTACGAGCCCCAAACTTGTATTTTAATAACCACATATAATAATGGAGAAGATGCTTTTGAGGTTCACGATTTTATGCCTAGATATTATAAAAATAAAGAGGACTACCACGCACCGCCAGAAGTTATTCGATATTTAAAACATAAGTTTGGAAGGCCTACTTTTTCAGTAAAGTATAATCCAAAATTAGAATATGCTAAAGGAATAACAAATTCCTATATAAAAGAAAACTTTATCGTTAGTTTAACCAACCAAGAACAGTTTGATACAATGTTCTTATATACTTCTTTTGATAAGGAAAAAGTCCTAAGTGGAGAAGAAATGTTGCTTAATAGAGATGGTTATTTCTTGTTTTCTTACCATGAGAAATTATTTGTTCCAGATTTGCATAAGGTTTACTTAGAGCTAGAACGAACAAAGATTTATTGGTTAAATTGGGTAGATCGCACTCCTACCTATAGTAAGTTTAATGCGCAAATTATACGTAGTGCATTGACATTGAAAATGTTAACATATGATAAAACAGGAGCTGTACTTGCAGCAGTAACTACCTCTTTACCAGAAACTATTGGTGAGGTTAGGAACTGGGATTATCGCTTTTGTTGGATTAGAGATGCCTCTATGGTAATAAAAGTAGTTTCTGAATTGGGTCATAAAAATTCAGCAAAAAGATACCTCCAGTTTATTATTGATTTAATGCCAGATAAAGATGAGAATCTTCAAATTATGTACGGTATTAATAAGCAAAAAAAGTTAACAGAAGAAACTTTAGATCATTTAGATGGTTATAAAGGTTCCAAGCCTGTGCGTATCGGTAATGCTGCATACAAACAAACACAAAATGATATTTATGGCATTCTAATGGATGTAATTTATGAGCAGTTGGTAAAGTTTGGTACCGATATAGATAATGGTGAAGAGCTTTGGGGAATAACCAAGGGTATTGTTTGGATAGTAAATAAACACTGGAAAGAAGCAGATAAAGGTATTTGGGAATTTAGAGCAGAAGACAGGCATTTTACCTTTTCTAAGGTGCTTTGTTGGGTTGCTATAGATAGAGCTATAAAGACTGCTAGTATTTTAGGGAAAACACATAAAATTGAAGATTGGAAACTTTTAGAAAAAGAGATAAGAGAAGATATACATACAAATGCATGGAATCCTAAAGTAGAATCTTTTGTACAGTCTTATGGGTCTAATGATTTAGATGCCAGTGTTTTATTGATGGAATCTTATGGTTTTATAGAAGCTAAGGATCCTAAATTTGTAAGTACTGTAAAAGCTATAGAAAAGGAACTTAGTAATGATGGTTTATTATATAGATACAAAAATGAAGACGATTTTGGATTACCATCTTCTTCTTTTACTATATGTACTTTTTGGTTTATAAATAGTTTGTTTAAAATAGGCGAGGAGGAGAAAGCCCTAGCACTATTTAATAAATTACTTGGATACAGTAATCATCTTGGGTTGTTTAGTGAAGATATAGACTTTAAAACAAAAAGATTATTAGGGAATTTCCCGCAAGCATACTCGCATTTAGCAATGATAGAGTGTGCTATTCTTTTTTCTAAGAAAAATGATGAGCAAAAGATTTTAGAAAAAATAAGTTAATTTTAATTCTGTTAAATTTTGAAAAAGAGATTCTTTAATTTTAAAAGAATCTCTTTTGTTTATTAGATATTTTAGTCTACTATAAAACTATTTATTTGCGATGTTGTTTTATTTCCAGATTTATCGGTAGTTGTAATACGCCAATAATAGGTTCCTGAGTTTAAGGTGCCGCTAGCGATTTCTGATTCGGTAGTGGTATTCAAAAGTGTTGTTGGAGGATTTTCAGTCCCTAAAAGAATATCATATAATTCTATATCTTCAAATCCG
Source organism: uncultured Maribacter sp. (assembly GCF_947496775.1). Classification (GTDB taxonomy): domain Bacteria; phylum Bacteroidota; class Bacteroidia; order Flavobacteriales; family Flavobacteriaceae; genus Maribacter_B. Next base: position 26,881 of record NZ_CANMDU010000002.1, read on the forward strand.
TCAACATCCATTCCTTGCCATTCTAAATTTGTGCTTTTACCAATAATAGTATTTTCATCTTCTGGGTGTACTAATGTAGCAGGGAAAGGGGCATAGTTTTTTATTCCTTGAGAAGCATTATATAAGCGCCACTCCTCGCTAATAGCATTATCATTGGTTTTATTAGATTTAGAGATTACTTTCCAAGTATACGGATTATTCTGCTTTAGAGTTATTTTAATTTTTGTATTACTAGTGGCAATAGTTGCTTCATTATTTGTACTTAAATCTTTTAGGATAACCTCATAAGAATCTGTGTTTTCTGAGGAATTCCATTCAAACTCTACGTCGCTCTCAGTATCCGATATAAATTCTCCAGTAGTGCAAATTTCATCCTTAAAAGGAAATATTAAAACAGAAGATTCTGGTGGTTTAATAGCTGATTCAGCTTCATTAGTTTCATTTTTGCTGCCTCCGCAACTCATTATTATTAGTATACTGAACAATCCTATGCCAATAACTGCTATTTTTTTCATCTTCTTATTTTTTAATCAGGTTCACTATTTTACTCTCCCCATTGTAGTTGTATTTTACTAAATACATACCAGCCGAAAGGTTAGATATGTTTAAGGAAATTGGCGCGGAACTATTTTTTGCAAAACTTTTATTTAGCATTAATTTTCCCGAAAGATTGTATATGGAAACATTTATTTTTTCGGATTCAATATTAGTTTCAATATTCAATAAATCTTCTATAGGATTGGGATAGATAGTGAAATTATTTTCTCTTATAAAAATCTTTTGTTCGTGAATTCCTTGGCAGTCTTTATCGGTTTTTATAACTAAATTATTCTCGCCATTCTTAAGATTTAGAGTTATATTTTTTTCGTCAGTTACGGTAATTACATCGTTTAAATTAATTCTAAAAAGTTCTCCGCCTTGAAGTTCTAGGTTAACCTGTTTGTTGTTGGGAGATACTTTTGCATTGAATTCGAAAGCGTCTGGTTCATCAACTACCAGATTAAAACACTGTCTAAAATCTGGATTAGAATCCACTGTTAGGCAGACTTCATAATTTCCTGCTTTTAAATTTTCAAAGGAAGTAGAGTTGGTAAAATTTTGCGATAGTGGTGTATCTCCAGTAATGGTAGCTACATAGTTTAAATTTTTTGTAGCCGTTATTAGAATACTACCATCATTATTTTTACTACATGTTTCTCCTGTAATTAGGACTTTAAAATTATCATTTGCAATTATATTTCTAACGCACCCTTCACCAGGCAGACCGTAACATTTGTTTGTGGGGCCTTGGTTTATATTCCAATCGACACCGGGTTTCCATGCAGGTTCTCCAAATTCGTATGCGCCAGCATCTGGATTGGCCCCAATAAAATTATCGGTGTAACCCGGAATTTCTTTTCCAAAATCTATGGCTTCTGAATTTTCTTTTAATGTAAAATCGTTGTTTTCGAAATCGCTAAATAGTAGATTACTAACTAAATTGTTTTGTTTGTCGGATTGTGGTTCCCAAGTTGCTTCTGTTTCTTGGTTTCCTTGACTATTAACCGCAAATTTATCGGTAACATTATTCCATACTTTTACGTTAGTAAACTCAGTACCTTCTTTATGCCAAGCACCCATTGTTCCTCCTTCTGCCTTAACTAGGGTGTTATTGAAAATATCTAAATTCTTTCCGTTCCAATTTATTTGTATAGCCGTCCATTCTACATTCCATACTACATTTCTCGAAACACGAACATCACCAGCACTATTGTCTAAATAAATTCCGGCTGCCTTTTTTAAATTACCTCGACTTTGCGCGTCATGAAACCAATTATGGTGTATATCCATGTTTAAATTCTCCCCGATAGTGTATAACAAAGCGCAATCATCAGCAATTAAGTTACTATGAGAGAAATCATTCCATGCTACTTCAGAGCCTTGGGATATTATTTGTAAAGCATCTCTACCACCTCTTGTCACAGTATTATTTAAAACTTTGGCATTGTCTCTACCTCTTACCATTAAGGGAGCATCATAGGAACCTAAAAAATCAAAATTATGTACGTAACAATTTTTTATAGTTGTACCTAATCCAGAATCCCAAATACCTGTTCCATCACCAAAACCAACTTCACATTGTTCAATTGAAGTATCTACAGAATTCCAAGCTACATTAATAGCATTTACACCAGAATTAAAATTTGGATTTATACCTCTTGTCATACTCCCATAAAAACTGGAGATACCATTTAAATTATTACCAGTTCCCGAAATTTCTATAGTACCTCCAAATACAGCTAAGTTTTTAATATAAATATAATTTTTATTGGATAAATCTATTGTTCTTTCCCTTCTTGCCATTTTTACTTCATTATTATGGGGGGCAACTCCATTGGGAAGTTGAATAAATAATTCTTTAGTAGCAGTATCAAAGTACCATTCGTTTTGATAATCTAATGCCTCTTTTATCCCTTCTAAATAATAATCTCCTAAATCTCCGGGAGGATGAGCAGATATAATCCAAGATTGATTTTTTACGGCATCAAAGTTTATTCTTCCATTTGCGCTACTTTTAATCCATGCTCTCCAAGTTGTCCAACCAGAACCTGGTCTATCCCCATAAAATACAAGAGAGCCATCTTTTGCCCAGTCCCAGTTTGGAATGTCACTATCAGTTAAATATGCATTTGTAGAAACTTCGTCTTGGCTTCCACCGTCATTTCGTAAAGAGTTTAATGTAAACCTGTCTCCATCGGTATTATTTGGCCAACGTGCCAAGTCTAAAGCTTCTGTTCCGTTCATTACAAAGTTTCTTTGTTTTAAATCCCAGTCCACGGTTGTTTTATATATTCCGCCACCTTCTTCTATCCAATCGTTTAAAATTTGCATTGCTGTGATAATGACTTTTTCATTTTGATAGGCCTGAAAAGTAATAGGGTTTCCATTTTCTCCGGAGTTTGCGGGCAATAAGGTCTCTTCATAGGTACCTTCTCTTATAAATACATTATCACCTGCAACCGCTTCACTTGCCGCTTTTGATATTGTTAAGTAAGGAGATTCTATGGTGCCAGAATTGGAATCATTGCCATCTTTTGACACATAAATATCTTTTGAATAAGCCGAAAAGCATAAGAATAAGGCAGTTAATTTTATAAATGTATTCATGTTATAAATTTTATAGCACTAAATTATTTTAATCTTTATTTAAAGAAGGTATCATATTATTTGTTTTAGGCATCAAATAGTCTTTTTTGCATTTTTGGATGGTACTATAGATAAATCGCTGTCTGCATCTCTTTTTAATTTTTTAACGATTCTATACTAATGATAGAAATTAACACAATATCTAAAGATAAAAATTAGTGGAAAGATAAGAGTGCCTTTAAAACAAAAAAACCGCTCCAATTTGGAGCGGTTTTTCCTTCTATAAGAAAAACAGTTGTTTCTTATTTGAATTAGTCAAAGGTATAACCATTATCGGCAGCTACTTTAGTAGCAATTTGTGTGCGTAAAGCTACTACGTTAGGTTGATTTGTATATTTTGTAAAACGTTTAAGTCCCATTAGCATCATACGTTGTTCATCTCCTTCCGCAAAAGAAACAATAGCTTCTTTTCCTTTTTGAACAATTGTATCTACAGCGGTGTATAAATATAATTTAGACATTGCTATTTGGGTAGCTTGTGCATCTTCACCAAAACGTTTTGCATTTTTTTCTGTTCTTAATATGGTAGATTCTGCCATGTAAATTTCAATTAATATATCAGAAGCGGATAGCATTAATTGTTGACGATTTTCTAACTCTGGTCCATATTTTTGTACAGCGGAACCAGCAACCATTAAAAAGACCTTTTTCAATCTTTTTACGATATCTTTTTCTTCAGCAAAAAGTTCCGAAAAATCAGGAGTGTCAAAAGAAGGAATTCCCATTAACTCTTCACCAACCGCAGTTGCAGGACCTAATAAGTCTACATGACCTTTCATCGCCTTTTTAACTAACATGCCAACAGCAAGCATTCTGTTAATTTCATTTGTACCTTCATAAATACGCGCTATTCTGGCATCTCTCCAAGCGGATTCCATTGGAGTATCCGCTGAGAATCCCATTCCGCCAAATATCTGAATTCCTTCGTCGGTACAATTTTGTACATCTTCAGAAACCGCTACTTTAAGAATAGAACATTCTATAGCATATTCTTCAACACCTTTAAGTTCTGCTTCTTGGTGCGAGTTACCAGCAGCTTCTCTTAAAGCAATTCTGTCTTCTATATTCTTAGCCGCTCTATAACTAGCAGATTCTCCTGCATAGCAATTAGTAGCCATATTTGCTATTTTAGCTTTTATAGCACCAAAGTTTATAATTGGTGTTTTAAATTGCATACGCTCGTTAGCGTATTTGGTAGCTTCACTAATTACTCTTCGTTGTGCATCTAAACAAGCAGCAGCTAATTTAATACGCCCAACATTAAGAGCATTCATTGCTATTTTAAATCCGTTTCCTCTGGCAGAAAGCATATTTTCTACAGGAACTTTAGTATCACTAAAAAATACCTGACGAGTAGAGGAGGAGTGTATTCCTAATTTCTTCTCTTCGTCTCCTAACGTAATTCCATTACTAGGGTCGTTTTCTACAATAAAGCCAGTAATATTTTTATCATCTTCTATTCTTGCAAAAACAATAAATACGCTACAAAAACCTGCATTAGATATCCACATTTTTTGACCAGAAATACTATAATGTTTGCCGTCTTCAGATAAAACTGCTTTTGTTTTTCCTGAGTTAGCATCAGAACCTGCACCAGGCTCTGTTAAACAATATGCTCCAAACCATTCACCAGAAGCTAATTTTGGAACATACTTTTGTTTTTGTTCCTCAGTACCATAAAGGGTAATAGGCATAGTACCAATTCCTGTATGTGCTCCAAAAGCAGTACTAAAAGAACCTGTAGCTCCAGAAATATAATCACAAACTAACATAGTAGAAACAAAACCCATTCCCATTCCGCCATAGGCTTGTGGTACAGCAATACTTAATAGACCAAGTTCTCCAGCTTTACGCATAGTTTCTTCGGTATAGGCATAGTCTTTTTTCTCAAAACGCTCCCAATGTGCCCAAAGTTCTCTATCAACAAATTCTTTGGTACTATCGCGCATCATTTTATGCTCTTCGGTTAAATCCTCAAGCGTAAAAATATCATCGCAATGTGTTTCTTTAACAAGGAACTGTCCTCCTCTTAGTATGTCTTTTTCTTCTGTTGCCATTTTTATTTAGATTTTTAGATTAAAGAGTCAAGAATTAAGATTTTATTGTGATCTAGATTTGAAACTCAATATCATTTTTTTGTTTTCCTTTTATTCTTTGTTCTAATGCAATGAACTTTTCTTTAGGTAGATGCTTTTTATTTTAAGTAACTTTTAATTGTACTTCCCTTTCAAAGGCAAAGCCTAAACTATGTTCTAAATAATTAGTAAAATGTTTATCAGAACTTTTGCTAGTACCGTCAGAAACATTAGAAGGTAAAGAAACTGATTGTCTACTAAATTTTCGTCCTATTTTAAAAACTCAAAAATTCCTGCAGCGCCTTGTCCTGTTCCAACGCACATGGTAACCATCCCATATTTTCCTTGCATGTTACGTTTACGCATTTCATCAAACAACTGCACTGATAGTTTAGCACCTGTACAACCAAGCGGATGCCCTAAGGCAATTGCGCCACCATTAACATTTACAATATCTTGGTTAAGGTTTAACTCTCGCATTACAGCTAGGGATTGTGAAGCAAAGGCTTCGTTAAGCTCAATTAGCTCAATATCTTCTTGTTTTAAACCTGCTTGTTTTAGTGCTTTTGGAATAGCTTTTACAGGACCAATTCCCATAATGCGCGGCTCTACACCAGCAGCTGCATAGTTTACTAAACGAGCAATAGGCTCTAGGTTTAGTTCTTTCACCATATCTTCACTCATTACCATTACAAAGGCAGCACCATCACTCATTTGTGAAGAGTTACCTGCGGTAACACTACCACCAGCAGCAAAAACAGCTCTTAGCTTTCCTAAAACTTCTTTAGAAGTTCCTTTTCTAGGGCCTTCATCTTTTGTTACAGTGTATTTTTTGGACGCTTTTTTTCCGTTTGCATCAATATAAATTTGTTCTACATCAATAGGAACAATTTGGTCTTGGAAACGGTCTTCGGCTTGCGCTTTTAGCGCTTTCATGTGCGAATTGTAGGCAAATTCATCTTGGTCTTCACGAGAAACATTAAATTGATTTGCTACAGCCTCAGCAGTGTTTCCCATTCCCCAATAATAATCTTCATGACCAGCTTTTACTAAATCGTAATTTAGTTCTGGTTTATTACCTGTCATAGGAACAGAACTCATGCTTTCTGCACCACCAGCAATAATACAATCTGCCATGCCAGCTTGGATTTTTGCCGTCGCAATACCAATGGTTTCTATTCCTGAAGAACAAAAACGATTCACTGTTACTCCTGGAACATCTACAATATCTAAACCCATTAAAGAAATAAGTCTTGCCATGTTTAGCCCCTGAGAACCTTCTGGCATTGCATTTCCAACAATAACATCATCAATACGTTTTTTATCAAAACCTGGCAACTCCTTCATCATGTACTCAATGGTTTCTGCTGCTAGCTCATCTGTTCTTTTAAAACGGAACACACCTTTAGGAGCTTTACCTACTGCGGTTCTATATGCTTTAACTATATATGCTTGTTTCATTTTTTTTGCTTTTGGCTACTAGCTTTTGGCTATTAGCAATATGTTGTTTTTTAAAATGTGCCAACAGCTAATAGCTAATGGCAAATAGCTTCATAATTTTAATTACGTAGAGGTTTTCCTGTCTTTAACATATGTTGTATACGCTCTAAAGTTTTACGTTCGGTACATAGAGATAAGAAAGCTTCTCTTTCTAAGTCTAATAAATACTGTTCGTTTACTCTAGTAGGTTCCGATAAATCTCCACCAGCCATTACATAAGCTAACTTATTAGCAATTTTCTTGTCGTGTTCACTGATATAGTGACTAGCTTCCATGGAGTCTGTTCCTACTAAGAACATCCCAAGAGCTTGTTTTCCTAAAACTTTTATGTCTTTACGCTTTACTGGCCTTGTGTAACCAGATTCTGCCATTAGTTTAGCATGAGCCTTAGCAGTTGCTATTTGGCGGTCTTTGTTTACTACAACAATATCTTTTCCTTTTTCAAGAATACCTAAATCATACGCTTCATAAGCTGAGGTAGATACTTTTGCCATACCAATAGTTAAAAAATACTCTTGAAGAACGTTAAGTTCTACATCTCCTTTACTAAATAAATCAGAAGCTCTAACTGCAAATTCTTTAGAACCACCACCACCAGGAATAACGCCAACACCAAATTCTACTAGTCCAATGTACGTTTCTGCTGCGGCAACAACTTTGTCTGCATGAAGTGAAAGTTCGCAACCACCACCAAGTGTCATACCATGAGGAGCAGATATAGTTGGGATAGAGGAGTAGCGCATACGCATCATAGTATCTTGAAACATTTTAATAGCCATATTTAGCTCATCATACTCTTGCTCTACCGCCATCATGAAAATCATTCCAATATTGGCTCCAACAGAGAAATTTGCGGCTTGGTTACCAACTACTAAACCTTGAAAATCTTTTTCGGCTAAATCTATACCTTTATTAAGTCCGGCTAAAACATCACCACCAATGGTGTTCATTTTAGATTGGAATTCTACATTTAGAATACCATCTCCTAAATCTTCAATTACAACACCACTATTTTTAAATACTTCTTTAGTTTTTCTAATATTATCTAATAGGATAAAAGCATCTTGCCCAGGAACTTTTTTCATAGATTTCGATGGAATATCATAGAAAAAAGTAGCGCCATCGGTAACGGAATAAAAATTGGATATTCCTACAGATTTCATATCTGTTACCCAAGAAGCAACTTCTAAGCCTTCTGTTTTAGCAAATTCTATTCCCTTATCCAAACCAACGGCATCCCAGATTTGGAAAGGACCATGTTCCCAACCAAAACCAGCTTTCATAGCATCATCAATCTTGTAAAGCTCATCAGTAATTTCTGGAATTCTATGCGATACATAAGCAAATAAGGCTCCAAAACTTTTACGGTAAAACTCACCAGCTTTATCTTTTCCTGCAGTAAGAACAGAAAATCTGTCTACTACTTTGTCAATAGTTTTAGTAAGCTCAAGTGTAGCGAATTTTGCTCTTTTTTTAGCACGATAATCCATCGTATCTAAGTCTAAAGTCAAAATTTCACTTTTCCCATTATCTCCTTTTACTTTTTTGTAAAAGCCTTGACCAGATTTGCTCCCTAACCATTTGTTTTCCATCATAGTATCGATGAAATCTGGAAGTTTAAATAAATCTAAGCGTTCATCTTCTTTACAATTTTCGTGTATACCATTAGCAACGTGAACAAGTGTATCTAAACCAACAACATCTACAGTTCTAAAAGTGGCAGATTTTGGTCTTCCTATTACAGGACCAGTTAATTTATCTACCTCTTCTACAGTCATTCCCATATCTTTAACAGAGTGGAATAAACTTTGGATACTAAAAATACCAATACGGTTACCAATGAATGCTGGAGTGTCTTTTGCTATTACAGATGTTTTTCCTAAAAACTGTTCGCCATAACTATTTAAGAATTCTAATACCTCTGGGGAAGTTTTAGGTCCTGGAATTATTTCAAATAATTTTAAGTAACGAGCAGGATTAAAAAAGTGAGTTCCGCAGAAATGTTTTTGAAAATCATCACTACGCCCTTCACTCATAAACTTAATTGGAATACCTGAAGTATTTGAAGATATTAAGGTTCCGGGGGTTCTATGCTTTTCGATATTCTCGAAAACCATTTTTTTAATATCTAAGCGTTCAACAACAACTTCTATAATCCAATCTACCTTAGCAATTTTAGCAATATCATCTTCTAAGTTACCAGTAGTAATTCTACTAGCAAATTTCTGATTATATATAGGTGAAGGTTTCGATTTTAATGATGCAGTAAGCGAGTTATTTACCAAACGGTTTCTTACTACTTTGTCTTCTAAAGTAAGCCCTTTTGCTTTTTCTTTATCATTTAGTTCTCTAGGAACAATATCTAATAACAAAACTTCTACTCCAATATTGGCAAAATGGCATGCTATTCCGCTTCCCATTATACCAGAACCAATGACGGCAACTTTATTAATATGCTTGTTCATTAAATTACTATTATTTATTAATGTTATTATCTTTTGTGTAGACTTTTTTGTCTGCTATAAGCTTGTTAATAGTTTCGGTTACTTCAAAAAAGTTTTTTAATTGTTCTTCGGTAACATTATTTTTAACGGCTTCATTGAAACGTAAAACCACACTTTTAGAATCTTCTCTTTTTTCCAGACCAAAATCAGTTAAATGTATTAAAACACCTCTTCCGTCGTTTGGATTAGGTTTACGTTTAATTAGTCCTTTTTCTTCCATACTTTTTAGTATTCTAGAAAGACTTGTCGCTTCCATACCCATTTTAGGGCCTAGAGCAGTAGAGGGAGTTCCTGTTTTTGGATCTATACTTAAAAGAGTAAAACCGACTGCCATAGTAGTGCCAAATTCTTTAGCCTCTTCATTGTACATTTTGGTCACAGCTTGCCAAGTGGCACGTAGTGCATAATCTATGGTTATTTCCTTCATATAAATTGTATAGGAAACCAAATATAAAGAAAATTTATTATGCATGCATAATAAATTTTCAAAAAAATAGATGTAAATGTGTATTAGGTTGTTGTATTACAATAAATTAATGCCCATAAATATCATTGTACAGGGCTTTATACTTTTCTTTTATTATTTTTCTTTTAAGTTTAAGGGTAGGGGTTACATGTCCTTCTTCAATACTCCAAACATCAGGGGTTAGTCTAAATTGTTTTACTTTCTCCCATTTTGCAAAGTCTTCGTTTGCTAAATCAATTTCTTCTTGAATACGGTCTATAAGTTTTTGATTCGAAATAATTTCTTCATTACTCTCCAATGCTAAGTGGTGTAATTTTGCCCATTCTCGAATGAATTCGAAATTTGGCTGAATTAAAGCAGCGGGCATTTTTTCACCTTCACCAACTACCATTAGTTGTTCAATGAATCTAGATTGCTTGAATCTGTTTTCTAATAATTGAGGTGCCACATATTTTCCGCCAGATGTTTTAAACATCTCTTTTTTACGATCCGTAATTTTTAGGAATCCATTTTCATCAATCTCCCCAATGTCACCTGTATGAAAATACCCATCAATAATTACTGTGGCGGTTTTTTCAGGATCTTTGTAATACCCCATCATAACTTGCGGTCCCTTTACGCATATTTCACCATCATCGGCTATTTTAACTTCTGTACGACCAATTAATTTACCAACGCTGGTAATTTTGAATCCATTTTTTCGCATATCATTTACAGAAATTACAGGAGATGTTTCCGTAAGTCCGTAACCTTCCATAACTCCAAATTCAGCGGCATTGTAAATTCTTGCTAATCTAGGTTGTAGTGCAGCGCTACCAGAAGCAATAAGATTTAAATGGCCTCCTAGGGCTTCTTTCCATTTGCTAAAAATTAATTTACGGGCAAGGGCGAGTTTTTTCTCGTACCACCAACCATTCTGTCCGTAAGGTTCATATTTTAACCCAACCTCTACAGCCCAAAAGAAAATCATTTTTTTAATTCCTTTTAAGGCAGCACCTTTAGCAATAATACTATCATAGACCTTTTCTAAAAGTCTAGGAACAGCAGTCATTACATGTGGTTGTACTTCTTTAAGATTGTCACTAATCTTATCCATAGCTTCCGCATAGTAAATAGATACACCTCTATATTGGTATAAATAAATTAACATACGTTCGTAGATATGGCATAAAGGTAAAAAGCTTAAGGATCTAGTTTTTCCATCTTCTATAGGGAATCTTGCGGAGCTTTCTATGGCATTACTCACTACATTTTCATGAGACAGCATAACACCTTTGGGTTTACCAGTTGTACCAGAGGTATATATAAGCGTAGCTAAATCTTCAGCTTTTACATTATTCTTTAATTTTTCAACTTCTTCCTGATTACTAGTATCCGCACCTAATTCTATAACTTCATTCCAATTTTTACAATCCGATAAGTTATCAAAAGAATATACTTCTTTTAAATGAGGGGTTTTGCTTTTAACCGCTTTTACTTTTTTGAATACCTCGTCACAGGATACAAAACAATACTTCGCTTCCGAATGATTTAGCACATAGGTATAATCTTCTTCGGATATTGTTGGGTATATAGGTACATTTTGTGCTCCCAATTGTAAAACACCAACGTCCATTATATTCCATTCCGTTCTATTAGTTAAAGAGATTATTGCAACTTTATCATTAGGTTGTACACCAAGTTTTAAAAGCCCTCTACTAATAGCGTTTGCTTTGCTTAGGTACTCTTTTGTTGAAGTATAAATCCATTCTCCATTTTGTTTAGAAACGAGGGATTTTTCTAAATTAAATTTTTCTAATTGATAATAAGGGAAGTCAAAGAGACGGGTTATTTTTTGCATACTAAGTTTCTGATAAGTAATTGCAAAGTAAGAAAAGGGAATGGGATTTTAAAATGAGATTGTTAAAATTCTATACTTTTTTTTAGTAATTATTGAAAATTAACACATTTTATAAAGATTTTAAATTCATTAAATAGTTAAGAAGGTTGTTTCTGTAAGAGAGTAGTACAGTTGCTCTCCTTTTTAATGTTATTTCCGCAAACGTTTTCATTAAAGCAGAAACTTAAATCCTTAATTTTTATTGCGTTAACTGATAAATGTCAGGTTTCTAAAAATGGCTCTTGTTTACCTTTGTTGAATCAAAATATACATAGATTATTACATAATATTAATAAAGCTAAATAATGGAAATAAAGCAGTTTAATTACGGAATATGGACAGAAGAAGTCAATGTTAGAAATTTTGTCATTAGTAACATTACACCTTACCATGGAACTCATAAATTCTTGGTAGGTCCTAGTGAAAAAACTAAAAAACTTTGGGAAGTTTGTAAAAAAGCCACTAAAGAAGAAAGAAAAAACAATGGCGTTAGGTGTGTTGATACAGAAACAATTTCAACAGTAAGTGCATTTAATGCTGGTTATATAGATAAAGAAAACGAAGTCATTGTAGGGTTACAAACCGATGAGTTATTAAAAAGAACAATGAAACCTTTTGGAGGTTTTAAAGTAGTGCAGAAAGCACTAGCTGAACAAGGGGTGAAACCTAATGCTGAACTGACGGAATTGTTCTCTAAGTATGTAAAAACACATAATGATGGTGTTTTTGATGCTTATACTTCGGAAATTAAAAAATTTCGCTCACTAGGTTTTTTAACAGGCTTACCAGACAATTATGCTCGTGGTAGAATAATAGGAGATTATCGTCGAGTAGCTTTATACGGAATTAAATTTTTAATAGAAGTTAAACAGGCCGATTTAGAGAAAATAACAGGCCCAATGACAGAGTCTGTTATTCGCTTAAGAGAAGAAGTTTCTGAACAAATAAGGTCCCTAAATGAAATGATAGAGTTGGGGGCTAAATATGGTCTAGATTTAAGTCGTCCAGCAGAAAATGCGCAAGAAGCTGTGCAATGGACTTATATGGCTTATTTAGCTGCTGTAAAAGAACAAGATGGAGCGGCAATGTCTCTAGGCAATGTCTCTACTTTTTTAGATATTTATATTGAAAATGATTTAAATGATGGCATAATTACCGAAGAAGAGGCGCAAGAATATGTTGACCAGTTTGTAATGAAGTTAAGAATGGTTCGTCATTTAAGAATGGGCGCCTATGATGAAATATTTGCTGGTGACCCTACATGGGTTACAGAGGCTATTGGAGGCATGTTCGATGATGGTAGAACTAAAGTTACTAAAACCTCTTTTAGATTTTTAAATACATTATACAATTTGGGTCCATCGCCGGAGCCAAATATGACTATTCTTTGGTCCGAAAATTTACCGCAAAGCTTTAAGGACTATTGTGCTAAAGTGTCCATAGATACGTCTTCTATTCAATTTGAAAATGATACTTTAATGAGAACCAATCGCGGTTCTGACGATTATGGTATTGCTTGTTGTGTATCGTATCAAGAGTTAGGCAAATCTATCCAATTTTTTGGAGCAAGAACTAATTTAGCCAAAACACTATTACTTGCTATTAATGGTGGGCGCTGTGAGAATACTGGAAAATTAATGGTTAGTGGTATTGATACTTTAGATGGCGAGTATCTAAATTATGATAAAGTAATAGCGAATTATAAAATAGCTATGAAAGAAGTAGCACGTGTTTATAATGATTCTATGAATATTATTCATTATATGCATGATAAGTATTATTATGAAAAAGCTCAAATGGCTTTAATAGATACAAATCCAAGTATTGATATTGCTTATGGTATTGCTGGGCTATCTATTGTAGCAGATTCACTTTCTGCAATTAAGTATGCAAAAGTAAAACCAATAAGAAATGAAGAAGGTTTAACGGTAGATTTTAAAATAGAAGGAGAATTTCCTAAATATGGTAATGACGATGATAGAGTAGATACGTTAGCAGTTGATGCGGTTGCTGATTTTAATAGCGAATTAAAAAAGTTATCTGTTTACAAGAATGCAAAACCAACAATGTCAGTATTAACCATTACATCTAATGTCGCTTATGGTAAAAAAACAGGGGCTACTCCAGACGGTAGAGCTAGTGGAATACCATTTGCTCCAGGGGCAAATCCAATGCACGGAAGAGATTCTGAAGGAGCAATAGCTTCCTTAAATTCAGTAGCTAAAATTCAGTATAAAGATTCTCAAGATGGTATTTCTAATACATTTTCTATTGTTCCAAAATCTTTAGGATCTAATGAAGAGGATAGGATAGATAACTTAGCAACAATTTTGGATGGTTATTTCTCTAGAAATGCGCAGCATGTAAATGTAAATGTTTTAAATAAAGAAACATTAATGGATGCAATGGAGCACCCAGAAGAGTACCCTCAATTAACTATTCGTGTTTCTGGTTATGCTGTTAATTTTGTTAGGCTAACAAGAGAACAGCAATTAGAAGTTATTACACGTTCTTTCCACGAATCCATGTAGTTTTATTAATATTTTGAGAGCATCTAAAAGAGGAGTATCCATACTTCTTTTTTGGATGCTTATTTAAAAAAAAACTTACTCCAATCAAAACAAAAGAAAACATATTAAGAGTGCACTCCATAGAATCTTTCGGAACTCATGATGGTCCAGGAATTCGTATGGTTGTTTTTTTACAAGGGTGCAAGTTAAAATGCCTGTATTGTCATAACCCAGATTCTATTGAAACCTCTGGAGGTATAGAGTATCCTATTGAGGATTTGGTACAAAAGGCCATAAAATTAAAGTCATATTTTGGAAAAAAAGGAGGAGTTACTGTTTCCGGAGGGGAGCCTTTATTGCAATCCAAAGAGTTAATTACATTTTTTAAAAGATTAAAGGAAGAGGGGATTCATACAAATATTGATACTAATGGTAGAATACTGAATCATTTTTCTAAAGATTTATTAGATGATTATGCAGATTTAATTATGCTAGATATTAAGCATATGACCGAAGATGGCTATCAATTCATAACAGGAAAACCAAATAAAGAAATTTCTTTTAGTCTGGCTAAATATAGAGAAGACTCAGGAAAAAAAATGTGGTTGCGGTATGTATTAATTCCAGGTATTACAAATAAACCTGAATTATTACACGCCTTAGGAGAGCATTTTAAAAATTATAAAACCATTGAAAAAATAGAATTACAGCCTTACCATAAGTTAGGAGTACATAAATGGGACGCTTTAGGATGGGATTATAAACTTAAAGATACACGAGAAAATACAAAAGAAGAGCTAGAAGCTGCGTCGGTAATTTTAGATAAATATTTTAGAGAAGTAAAAATTAATTAATATACCCCTTATACAAAAACGTTAGAGTTTTCCATTGAAGGAAAGAGCTTTAAAAAAGTCAATTTACAGGGATAAAATTACAGATGAAAAGTTATAAAGAAGAGCATAAGCCAGCGTCAGAGTTTGCTAGTCGATCCGAATATTTAGACCACGAGTTGCAAATAATGAAACCTAGAAGATATAGACTAAACCTTCCAGGAAGAGATTTTAAATTTGAATGGGAAGATTTAGTACCAGCGCTAGCAGGGACACTTGGTATTATAGCTATGTATTCTTCTGTAATGATGGCTTGGGCAGATGGATTAACAGAGGCGTGGGACCATATTACATTAGGAAAAGAATTTGCCATTGAGGTTTCTCGAGTAGAGATGCTAATCCCAGCTCTGTTGTTTGTTATTTTGGCTTCTGGATTTTTTAATCCACGGGCAAATTTAGCAGGAAACCATGGTCCTATGATTCCTCTTATTGCTAGTATAGCTTTAGCAGGAGCTCATCCTCTGGCTTTGGCAATATTAATAGGTGTTTTTGGGCTTTTGCTTAGCCTTTTTAAAGGAGGGTCTCGTTTGGTAAACTTAACAAGTAAAGGGGTTGCTGGCGGATTATTAATTTTTTTGGGATTTTCAGGGGCCTTGACTCAAATTAAGACTATCCAGACATGGAGTATGGGACTTAGCTCAACAACTGTAGAAGCGGGTTCAATGGGGTATCTTGGCTTAACTATTTTAGGCGTTACCGTGGTTTTGTACAGTTACCTCGCTAGAATTAAAAAGCGTTGGTTAGCTATTCCTTCCTGTGCAATTACGGCCTTAGTTGTAGCATTAATTGGTGGAGCTAGTTTTGATCTTCAGTTTACCACTGAAATGGGTTTGCCAAATCTAAACCCTTTATATTGGTGGGGAAGTACAGATAAAGGTTGGATGCTTGGGCTTCCGAATTTACAACATTTTATAGCTTCTTTACCTTTTGCAATTTTAGCGGTAGCCATGTGGTCTCCAGACTTTTTAGGACACCGTATTTTTCAGGAAATGAATTATCCTAAAAAAACTGAAAAAGTGCTAATGGATGTAGATGATACCATGACTATGTGTTCTATAAGACAAATGGTAGGAACTGCTGTGGGAGGAGGAAACATTACATCTTCTTGGGGTACATATATGATACCTGCGGCTATAGCAAAAAGACCCATCCCTGGGGGAGCTATTCTTTTGGGTATAATGGTTATGGTAGTGGCTATTTTAGGAACACCTATGGATGTAGCGGTGTGGCCACCAGTAAGAGCTATAGCATTATTAGTTGGGGTATTTTTGCCTATGATTGAAGCAGGTATTCAAATGGTTAAAGAGAGTTCATGTGCTCAAGCTGCTGGGATTTGCATTTTTGCGGCTATGGTAACAAATCCAGTATTGGCATGGGCATTAGCTATGTTTTTAGACAATAATGGGTTAATTGGTGATAAAACACGGCCAAAAAATTTGTCCATGGTTGATCGATGGGTTATTCCTTTGGGTATATTAATTATTTGTATTGTAGCTATGCTTGCTGTAGGAATGTTAGAATCTAGTTATGGTATCTTGCCATATTTATAATACATACATCTATTTAAAATAGACATCTAACAAAGAGGGGGTTAGGTATTAGGAACGGATTATTCCATTCGTCTACAATAAAATGACTTTTATCTAGTTATATACATTCGATCAACTAATTGTAGGAAAAATCTTATTATTTGTTTTTTACATTTGAATTTAATCTACAGAATCCCAAATCTTAGAAGAAATGAAACACAACTACATTAAACAATTTTATTTAAAAGCACTAACCTTATTCCTCATTGCTTTTTCTGTTAGTCCATTTATTTTTGCTCAATCGGAGCCTTTTCAATGCGATTTTAACGCATACTTATTTCAACGAAACGATATTTATGCTCTAGATTTAGCATCAGGAAGCTCCTATCTGGTAGCAGAAGACATAGTCGAGGGAAATATTAATGCAGCTGCATACAATTCGGCAGATGGTTATCTATGGGGCTATTTATCAACCCCTTCTATTTCTATTGTACGTATAGGTAATGACTTTTCTACGGATATATATAACATACCAAATTTACCGAATACCGGTAATAGATATGTTGGGGATATTAGCATTGACGGAATTTATTATATACGCTCTGGTTCTTCTGCGTACCATTCTATAGATTTAAATCCAGAATCTAATAATTTATTAGAATATGTTGGTGAACACACATTAAATAAAAGTATAAGTATTCATGATTGGGCATTTAACGCTACAGATGGAAAGTTATATACTGTAGAGAAAAAAACGAATCATCTGTATAGAATTACAGCAGAAACTGGTAATGTAGAAGATTTAGGAGAAGTACCTATTCTATCAGGATTTGATTATACCTATGGAGCAGTTTATTTTGATGTAGATGGGAATTTTTATATATCAGCAAATCAAACAGGTTCTGTATATAAGATTAATAATGTAAATAATATTGTAGCTAATGGAGCAATGACTTCTAATATTTTTGCTTTTGGCCCTTCTAGCTCATTGAATGATGGAGCGCGCTGTCCAACAGCACCAGTGCCGCAAGAAGATTGTATTAATGGATTAGATGATGACGGCGATGGTTTGGTAGATTGTGATGATCCTTCTTGTTCAGGTGTTAGCGCTTGTCCAGTAATTACGACCACTTCAGGAGGAAATTCAGGCGGATTAGAAAGTAATGATAGATTAGCAAATTTAATTAGTAAGCGTAATTATAATAGAGCAAAAAGCAATTATAAATTTGATAAATTTTCGGCTAAAGTAATTAAAAAGGGTCTTAGTTATAAAAAGAGTGGAAAATACTCTCCTTCTCAAATTCCTTTAAATTCTTTAGTACCATTGAATGTTATTGGGGAGACTAGTACTATTGAGTCTTCTCCAGCAGATTTATTGGCATTAACGAATGCCTCGGATATTTACTCTGTAGATTATTTAAAAAATACAGAAACTGTTAGTGCATTAATGGTAATTAAAACAGAGAATAAAGTCTATGAACATAGCAAGTTTATTTGCGACCGTTTTCTAGGAGCTGAGTTGTTGTCGGTATCTAATATTCAAATTAGAGAGAATGATTTTATTAAGTCTAGAATAAAGCAAGACGATGGTAATATTGAGTTTGCATTGACTTTTTCTGCAAGATTAGACGAGAATGATAAGTTTGTGATAGAATCGCATTGGAATATAGATGCTTACAAGGATAATACCATGTATTACAACTTTCAAATATGGTCTAATTCTATAGACGATTTAGTTTCTTTAGGCGAAGAAATATTAGACTTATTAGAAGCTAACACAGAAATTATAGATTACACTGGATCAACACCACCTCCTGTATTCGTAAAATCTGCCAGTTATAGAAATGGCAAAATTAATATGCAAGTAGTTAATAATAATCGATCTAGTGAAATTTACGTAGAAGGAGGTTTAAAGCGAACGGAAACTAGCGATTCTGATATGATGACTTTAGAAACAGACTTAGATGGGTACATAGATTCTGTTTCCGTAGATACAGGTTCTTTATTCGATTTTGGTTTTAGAATAAGTGCGGATAAGGCAGGAACTCCAGACGATTTGTTTGTGGCAGATGCTCCTTGGGGGTTAGATGATTCAGGATTGGAAACAACTATGCAAAACTACAACGTAAGTCAGAATCAGGATTCTTATACAGGAAGTGGTTATAGAGTAGAGCGTAATGTTAATTTACAAGGAACAACCAAAGATTATATTGGGGTTTACAGAGCCTTTAGTCCAAGATTTTTGCCTGTAGATTTATCAGAGTACCATAACTTATCTTTCGAAGCTTCCGGGACAGGAGAACTAGAAATTAAACTTTTAAAAGGAAATGGGGAGGAGTTTACCACAGAAGTGTCATTATCAGATGAGGTTACAAAATTTTCTATCCCTGACGAAGTTTTTAAGAATAATACAGGGGCCACTACTAATTTCTCTAGTTTAAAAGTTATTTCATTTAATCTTAAATCTAAAGACGGAAGTTTACAAGACAAAAAGCTAAATCTTTCTAATCTAGATTTTAATAGTGAAGAAATGAAATATGAATTTGTACTTAATAATACTAAGAAATCGGTATTAATGCCAAATCCTATAACTTCTGAAGCTACTTTATATTTCTATGATGATAAAGTTTCAGAATATACACTAGAGGTATATACATTAGGAGGGCATTTGTTATCCTCACAAACAAATAAGGGCAATACAATTATTGGCCAGAATGAGATAACAGTACAAAGAAACAATTTGCCATCCGGGATTTACTTGTACAAACTAAGTAGTACTTCTGATAAAACTTGGAGTGGAAAAATGGTGATTAAATAAAAACGGAATGGTTAATAGATTTATGGGTTTTAATTCTTTTTTCAAAGAATTAAAACCCATTTTTATTATTTATGAGAGATAATCCAACTATAAGCATTCTCAAAAGCCTCTAACCACGGTGAAACTTCATCTTGTCTATTACTAGGGTAGTGCGCCCAGTTCCATGGGAATGTAGAACGCTCAAAGTGTGGCATAGTTACTAAATGACGACCTGTAGCATCGCACATCATTGCCGTATTAAAATCGCTTCCATTAGGATTAGAAGGGTAACCTTCATACCCATATTTTGCAACAATTTGATATTTGTCTTCACCGTATGGTAAGTTAAATTTACCTTCTCCATGCGATATCCAAACGCCTAGAGTATTACCCGCTAAAGAAGATAACATAATGGAGTTGTTCTCCTGAATTTTAACCGATGTAAAGTTACTCTCGTGTTTGTTAGAATCATTATGTACCATTCTACCATGTGTTTCATGGTCTGGGTTAATTAAATCTAACTCCATAAATAATTGACAACCGTTACAAATACCAACAGAAAGTGTATCTGGTCTTGCAAAGAAATTCTTAATTACGGCATTTGCTTTTTCATTATATTTTATGGCTCCGGCCCATCCTTTTGCGCTTCCTAAAACGTCCGAATTAGAGAATCCACCAACAGCACCTAAAAATTGAATGTCTTCTAGAGTTTCACGACCAGAAATTAAATCGGTCATATGTACATCTTTTACATCAAAACCAGCTAAATACATTGCATTTGCCATTTCGCGCTCAGAATTACTTCCTTTTTCTCTTAAAATAGCAGCTTTTGGGCGTTTTGTAGGTCTTGGGTTTAGTTTCCCAGTAAAATTCTTAGGGAATGTATATTGTAATGCTTGGTTTTTATAATTGTCATAACGGTCTTTTGCTAAGTTGTTTGCCGTTTGTTTGTCATCTAATAAATAAGATGTTTTAAACCAAGTATCTCGTAATGAACTTACATTTAAGCCCATTTCCATACCACCGTTTTTAATCGTAAGCGTAGCTTCAGAAGAAACCGTTCCTATTTTTTTGAAATCGATATTAGCATTACTTAAAACAGTCTCAATGGATGCATCCTTGGCTTGTAACACAATACCAGAGTTTTCAGCAAAAAGAAGTTTTATAGTGTCTTGTTCGTTTAAAGAACTAAGGTCTAAATTGGCTCCTAGATTAACATCTGCAAAACATAATTCTAATAAAGTGGTAATTAAACCACCAGAGGCAACATCATGACCTGCAAGTACTTGTCCTTCTTTAATTAAAGTTTGAATCGTATTAAATACCGTTTTTACATACCCAGCATCTTTTACATTTGGCGCTTCATTACCAATGGTATTTAATACTTGTGCAAAGGAAGATCCACCTAGTTTAAAGGTATCTTGTGATAGGTTGATGTAGTATATGTCTCCACCATCTTTTTGTAAAACAGGCTCTACTACTTTAGTAATATCGTTACAGTTACCAGCAGCAGAAATAATAACCGTACCTGGAGAAATAACATCGCCATCGGTATACTTTTGCTTCATAGAAAGCGAATCCTTTCCGGTTGGTACGTTGATGCCTAAAGCGATAGAAAACTCAGACACCGCTTCAACAGCTTTGTATAAACGTGCATCTTCACCATTATTTTTACAAGGCCACATCCAGTTGGCAGATAGGGAAACAGATTGTAATCCGTCTTTTAAAGGAGCCCAAACTATATTTGTTAACGCTTCTGTAATACTATTTTTACTTCCAGCAGCAGGGTCTATTAAAGCAGAAATAGGTGAGTGCCCAATAGAAGTAGCAATACCTTCTTTTCCTTTAAAATCTAGTGCCATAACACCACAGTTATTTAGTGGTAACTGTAATGGTCCTGCACATTGTTGTTTGGCAACACGACCACCAACACAACGGTCTACTTTATTTGTTAACCAATCTTTAGAAGCAACAGCCTCTAACTGTAATACTTGCTCTAAATAATCATGAAAATTTTCTAATTTATATTCTGGTGCATCGTAAGTACGAGTTACTGTGTTATCTGTTAAAACTGTTTTAGGAGAGCTTCCAAAAATATCAGATAAAGCTACATCCATAGGTTTTTCCCCTGTGGTACTAGACTCAAACGTAAAACGGTCATCTGTAGTAACATCACCAACTTCATACATTGGAGAACGCTCACGTTCTGCAATCTCTTTAAGTAAGCTAGTATCTTCTTTACCAATAACTAATCCCATACGTTCTTGAGACTCATTACCTATAATTTCTTTAGCAGATAGGGTAGGGTCACCAACAGGAAGTTTGTCTAGATCTATTTTCCCACCAGTTTCTTCTACCAATTCTGATAAACAATTTAAATGTCCACCAGCACCATGATCATGAATAGATACAATAGGGTTGGCATCACTCTCTACCATTCCTCGAATTGCATTGGCCGCACGTTTTTGCATTTCTGGATTAGAACGTTGTACGGCATTAAGTTCTATGGCAGAACTAAATTCACCAGTATCTGCACTAGAAACAGCTGCGCCACCCATACCAATACGGTAATTGTCACCACCAAGGATAACAATTTTATCTCCTTCTTCTGGTTTTGCTTTTATAGCTTGCGATGCTTTTCCATAACCAATACCACCAGCTTGCATAATAACTTTATCAAACCCTAAACGGCGAGGATTATCACTAGAAGTCTCTTCTTCTTTATGTTCAAACGTAAGTACAGAACCATTAATTAAAGGCTGTCCAAATTTATTACCAAAGTCTGATGCTCCGTTAGATGCTTTTATTAAAATATCCATTGGAGTTTGGTATAGCCATTTACGTTCTGCTAATCCATTTTCCCATTTTCTGTCTTTTTCTAATCTAGAATAAGCTGTCATATAAACCGCTGTTCCTGCTAATGGTAATGAACCTTGTCCACCAGCTAAACGGTCTCTAATTTCACCGCCTGAACCCGTAGCAGCACCGTTAAAAGGTTCTACTGTGGTTGGGAAATTGTGTGTTTCTGCTTTTAATGAGATAACAGAATCGAATTTTTCTTCTTGATAAAAATCTGGCTTATTTGCTGTTTTTGGTGCAAATTGTATTACTTCTGGGCCTTTTACAAAGGCAACATTATCTTTATAAGCAGAAACAATGTCGTTATGATTTTCTTGCGATGTCTTTTTAATTAATTTAAAAAGAGAAGTTGGCATTTGTTCGCCATCAATCACAAAATCACCATTAAATATTTTATGGCGGCAGTGTTCTGAGTTTACTTGACTAAAACCAAAAACTTCCGAATCGGTTAGTTTTCTACCTATTTTCTTTGCTACACTATCTAAATAGGTTACTTCCTCCTCACTAAGAGCAAGACCTTCTTGAGCATTATATGCAGCAATATCTTCTATCTCTAGAATTGGTTCTGGTTTAATATTTATAGTAAACATTTCTTGATTCAAGCTCTCAAACTTATGAGAAAGCATTGGGTCAAAATCTGTAAAATCTTCGGCTACATTATAAAATTCCTCAATACGAATTACTCCTGTAATTCCCATATTCTGAGTTATTTCAGTAGCATTAGTACTCCAAGGCGTAATCATTGCTGCTCTTGGACCAATAAAAAAGGCGTCTAGAGACGCCGCGTTTATTTTTGGTTGGTTACCAAATAACCATATTAATTTATTTGTAGTTTCTTCCGAAAGTTCAGCGGTAGTTTGTACTGCAAAAACTTTGTTTGTCGCATTCCCGAAAAAATGAATCATTGCGCTTCTTGTTGTTTAGTTTTAAGAAAGCACAAATTTACATTTTTTTAATCTAAGAAATCAATCCTATTAATCAACAATTAGCAAAAAAATGTTGATTACTTTTAGCTTGTTGCACTAGATTTTGACAATTTTTTGAGATAAAGATTAATTGTAAAAACAGTATTTTTAATAAAAAAAGAGATGAAAAGGTGTTTACAGGTAGTATTAGTAGTGTTTTTGATATTCATTTCTTGTAAAAAGAATAATTCTTCTGCTATGGAGAATGATGATATAGAGAATGTAGATTCTAATTCTGCAGTAGGTACCTACGGACAATTAAGTGTTCGTGGTAATAAAATTGTAAATAAAAATAATGAGCCAATACAATTAAGAGGAATGTCTTTGTTCTGGAGTCAATGGATGGGACAATATTACACCAAAGAAACAGTAAGCTGGCTTAAAGAAGATTGGGAGGTTACTGTGGTTAGAGCAGCAATGGGAGTAGACGAGGGGGAGGAAAGTTATATTTATAGACCCGAAATTGAAAAGGAAAAAGTTTTTAGAGTAATTAATGGAGCTATAGAGGCGGGAGTGTATGTAATTGTAGATTGGCATAGTCATCATGCAGAAGATTATGTAGAAGAAGCCAAAACTTTTTTTTCTGAGGTGGCCCAAAAGTATGGCAATCAACCCAATATTATTTATGAAATTTATAATGAGCCCTTAGATGTATCTTGGGATACTGTTTTAAAACCTTATCATGAAGCTGTTATTGAAGAGATACGAAAATATGATGCTAATAACATTATAGTATGTGGCACAAGATTATGGTCGCAACGTGTAGATGAGGTAATTTCTAATCCTATCCAACAAGATAATATAGCATATACATTACATTATTATTCCTCTACCCATAAACAGGAATTAAGAGCTATTGCAACATTAGCTATTAATGCAGATATAGCCTTGTTTGTAACAGAGTTTGGAGTTTCTGAAGCATCTGGCGATGGTGTTATAGATGTTTCTGAGGCTAATATTTGGTGGGATTTTCTTGATGAAAATAAAATTTCATGGTGTAATTGGTCTATAGCAGATAAAGAAGAAGCTTCTGCTGCTCTTTATCCTGGAGCTTCTGGAACTGGTAATTGGTCCAATGATGAAATAACTACTTCTGGAAAAATGGTTAAGACGGAGTTAAAAGAAAAAAACCAAGATTTTAAATAGTCTTGGTTTATACATTTTAAAAATAGAATTAGAGTTATTCTGTTTTTTTAGATAATAACGCCATGTAAAAACCATCATAACCGCTAGTAGAAGCAAATATTTTTTTGTCCTTTACAAATTCAAAATCTTTACCTTCTTCTGATCCTAAAAAGGACTTTACTTGGTCTATGTTTTCTTGTGGTAAAATAGAACAAGTAGCGTATACCATTTGTCCGCCTGGTTTTACTATTTTACTATAACTACGGATAATTTCTTTTTGTGTTGTAATTATTTTGTCAACAAATTCTGGCTGTAATTTCCACTTGGCATCTGGATTTCTTCTTAGAATTCCTAAACCAGTACATGGAGCATCGATTAAAACCCTATCTGCTTTACCATGTAGTTTTTTAATTACTTTGGTAGAGTCAATGTGTCTGGGCTCAATATTGTGCGCGCCAGCACGTTTCGCTCTGCGTTTAAGTTCTTTTAATTTATTAGCATAAATGTCTAGAGCAATTAACTGTCCTTTATTTTCCATAAGAGCAGCTAAATGCAATGCTTTTCCACCAGCTCCGGCACATGTATCTACAACACGCATTCCAGGTTTTACTTCTAAAAATTCTGATACTAATTGCGAAGAGGCATCCTGTACTTCAAAAAAACCTTTTTTGAATGCTTCTGAGGTAAAAACGTTACTACGTTCTACTAACTTTAGGGCATTAGAATATCCTTTTATAGTATCTACATCGATACCAGCTTCTATAAGTGTTTTGCGCAATTTTTCTTTAGATGTTTTTAAGGTGTTTGCTCTTAAAATTACATCTGCCTGTTGGTTTAATGCAGTAGCTTCTTTATTCCACAATTTTTCTCCTAAAGACCTTTCACAAAGCTCATCCATCCAATCTGGAATAGATTCTTTAAATTTTCTGATTTTAGAAAGCTCATCGAATTTTCCTTTAATTCTTCTTTCTGGAGTTGGTTCTAATTGTTTCCAATCGGGTAGTTTTATGCCTTTAAGAATAGCCCAAACAGCAAACAAACGGAATAAATTAGGTCTGGAATATGGGGCTTTTACTTCTGCAATTTCAGAGTACAAGCGTTTCCAACGAACAATATCATAGGTAGTTTCTGCAATAAAGCCACGGTCACGAGAGCCCCAACGTTTATCAAACTTTAAAACTTTTTGTACTACTTTATCCGCATATTGGTCCTCATTAAAAATTAAATTTAATGCGTCTATAACTGCAAAAACTAGATTTCTGTGTAATTTCATCACTTAAAAAATAAGGCTGCAAAGGTATTGTATTAGAAGTGAATAGACTTATTTTTGATAAAATTAATCTTCATGAAATTTTCTTTCCCAATTTTATTATTTGTTTTGCTTTTATTTGGTTGCAATCTAGAAAAGAAAAAAACACCTTTTTCTTCTGTACAAGTAGCTATTATATATGAGGATTCTGTTAGTATAAGAGCTATTGAGATTATGGGAAATAGTTTAGCTTTTGCTGCGGACAAAGGTGTTTTTGGTTCTGTAGATTTAGCAACAAATAAAGTACGACTAAATGCTATAGATTTTGAAGGTAAGAAGCCTCATTTTAGGTCTGTAGCACATACGGATACAGATTTTTTTATGCTTTCTATAGGAAGTCCGGCTTTGTTATATAAAACCGGAGAAGCAGGTAAAATGGAATTAGTATATAAAGAAGAAGGAGAAAATGTTTTTTATGATGCAATGACTTTTTGGAATTCTAAGGAAGGAATAGCCGTTGGCGATAGTAATAATGGTTGCCTTTCCATATTAATTACAAGAGATGGCGGTAAAAGTTGGTCTAAAATTCCTTGTGAAAATTTGCCAGAAGGAGTAGGAGAAGAAGGGGCTTTTGCTGCGAGTAATACTAACATTGAAGTGCAAGGAGATAAAGTTTGGATAGCTACCACAAATAGCAGGATTTATTATTCTGAAAATAAAGGAGTTAGTTGGCGTGTTTTAGGAACTCCTATTTTAGGAGAAGAATCTACACAAGGCATTTATTCTTTAGATTTTTATGATGCTAAAATAGGAGTTTCTATTGGAGGAGATTACACCAACCCAGAGTCTAATACTAGGAATAAAGCAATAACAACAGATAGTGGCAGCACATGGAAATTAATAGCCAATGATAAAGACCCTGGCTATAAAAGTTGTGTACAATTTGTTCCCAATTCTAATGGGAATGAAATTGTTGCTATAGGTTTTACAGGGATTTCTTATTCTAGTGATAGGGGAGAAAGCTGGAGGCAACTTTCTAAGGAATCTTTTTATACACTTCGTTTTGCGAACGATACTACAGCTTATGCTGCAGGGAAAAATAGAATTGCAAGATTAAATTTTAAAAAATAAAGGAGGTTATATAACCTCCTTATGTATTACACATTAACTATAATATATCCTCTTCCT
Organism: uncultured Maribacter sp.; assembly: GCF_947496775.1. GTDB lineage: Bacteria > Bacteroidota > Bacteroidia > Flavobacteriales > Flavobacteriaceae > Maribacter_B. The sequence continues at coordinate 53,603 of NZ_CANMDU010000002.1, forward strand.
TGTTTTTTGTACCAAATACCTTTGTATTTGTATAATTTTCTTCCATTGATTTTAACTACTTTATTTCCTCTGGGGAGATTTCTAACAACAATACCAACAGGAGGGGCACAAACAATATATTTTCTTCTATTGTTTTTATACCATACACCATCAGCAAAATAATATTTAGAACTTTTGTAGGTGATTACTTTTGGTTTTTTAATTTTGGTGACTACCAAACCATGTTTTGGATATATTTTTACAGTCTTTCTTTGTGCATTAGCGGAAAAAGTAATTCCTAGTATTGCTATACTAACAGCAAATAATTTTAAATTTTTCATAGCCTTGTTTTTTTATGAATTTCTATACTGTTTAGACTATGTTTATTCTGTTTGGTTTAATTAAAAAAAGAGCTATTAAGCTCTTTTTTTAGTGTTTTATCGATTATTTGATTTGTGTTTTTGTCTATACTGGCGTATTAACCTTCTTTTAAAACCATTTTCTGTCTGTAATAAAATAAAGGTTTTTTTTGCAGAGATTACTTTCCGAACATCGGATATAAATTTCGTTTCTAATTTATGTTTTTGCTCTTTTAAAGAAATATCCAATTCAAGAAGTTTTTCTAAATCATTTTCAGATAGTTGATCTATTTCTCTTAACTTCTCAAAAATATCTTGTCTTTCTTGTCGCCTTATTTTATCAATTTGTTCTTCATGCGCGTTATAAATAGGCCAAAATTCTTGTGCTTCTTTACTGTTTAGGTTTAGCTTCTCCGTAATATAGGCAATTTTAAGGGCTTTTATTTTTTCATAACCCGGTTTATGTTGGCAATACATACCCGTAGTAACCAAGAACACTAAAACGTATATAATTTTTTTAATACTCATTATTCTCTATATTTAATTCGTTAAAATCGTCCATATTGCTATCTAAGTAGTCCAATATGTTTTCTTCTTTTATACCTACTTCAAGAACATCGATAATATCTAAATTATCTATAGGCATAACTTCTGCAATTTCATAAGCAGAAAGGTCTAAATCCGCGTATTCTAAATATGCGTCGATATCGGCATTTGCTAAATCACTCATATTGTATGTCTCCGTTTTATTTAGATTTATACCGATTAATAAAAGAAGGATTGCGGCAGTTGCAATTGCGAAATAATAATATTTTTTATAAGATTTTATGGAAATTACCTTTATTGGTGTTTCATTTAATTTCTCTACAATGTTTTTATGAAGGTTATTAAAATAATCATTGGGTACATTAAAACCTTCTTTAGTAGGAAGTTTATCTTTTTCCATTTCTTCCTGAGAAGCAATTTTATCTAACAGGGAGTTGTTAAAATTTTCCAGATAATTTTCTGGTAATTTAAATCCGCTATTTTTATTAGTTGCTTTCATGGTATTTATTAGACTTGTTTTTTCTAAAATAGTTTAATTTTCTTTTAAATAGGCTTCAATCTTTTTCGTAGCTAAATGATAGGATGCCTTAAGGCCGCCAACAGAAGTTTCTAATACTTCGGATATTTCGTCGTATTTCATTTCATCAAAATACTTCATATTAAAAACTAACTTTTGTTTTTCTGGTAATGTAGCAATTGCTTTTTGTAATTTTAATTGAATTTTATCTCCTTCGAAATAAACGTCCGATTCTAAATTATTTAATAACGTTTCTTGTAATTCTACACTATCTATTCCCATTTTTTTAGATTTCGACTTTAAAAAAGACAAAGATTCATTCGTCGCAATTCTATACATCCAAGAGTAAAGTTTGCTATCTCCTTTAAAGTTGTCAATGTTTCTATAGACTTTAATAAATGTATTTTGTAAGACATCATCGGCGTCATCATGATTTAATACAATACGCCTTATGTGCCAATATAACCTTTCTTTATAGGTGTTAACAAGTTTTTCGAAAGCCCTGGCTTGGGTTTCGGTTTGCTTTAAATCGTCTATTAATGTTTGTTCTTCTATCAATAGTTTTTACTTACGTTTAATGCTTAGACTATAAAGGTAGTAAAAGGTTTAACTGCTTTGAATATTCATTTATTAGATAGTTAAGATTTTTTTAATAGAAAAAATATCCAAAAAACAACATTTATAATAGAGGTTATAGTAAATTTTTGAGAATTTATAAATTTCGAAGATTTAAGCCAGAGGGGAGGATTAAGTTTCCACTCTTGATCATGAATGAATTTCTTTGGTTTCTTGCAATATGCTTCTGTAAAATTACAACCTTGAATTATGACTTGAATTCTATTTTTTTCTTTTATATAATATGAATAATCAATTATTTTGAATGTATAGAGTAAATTAATGGCATAATATTTTTCAATATCTTTTTCAGGAATATAATGTCCTTTTTTGCTAATTAAACGCATTATTTCAACCATTCTTTTTTCAGTAGAAGAGGTTATACTTTTTGATACCATTTATATCTTATAGAGTTTAACTATACCAAAATTTATTTTTTTTGGATGGTTTTATTAGCACAAAGATAGTTATTAAATATTTTATTTAAAATGATTCTAAATAAAGTTATTGAAATGTTTTTAACAATAGTTGTTGCAATAAAATATTATATCACATTATTTTTAAAAAGGAAAAATTAATTTTAAGTATGTAGTGCATTATTGAAAATTATAATTTCCTACCCTAGCGACTGCATGTCTACTAATTTTTTGTACACACCATTAGCAGCTAAAAGCTCTTGGTGTGTTCCTTGTTCTACAATTTCTCCTTTTTGTAAAACCACTATTGTATTTGCCTTTTGTATTGTAGAAAGACGGTGCGCAATAACTATAGAAGTGCGGTTTTGCATCATTTTGTCTAATGCATCTTGCACTAAACGTTCACTTTCGGTATCTAAGGCAGATGTTGCTTCATCCAAAATCATAATAGGAGGGTTTTTTAAAACCGCTCTTGCAATAGATAAACGTTGTTTTTGTCCGCCACTTAATTTATTTCCGCTGTCTCCAATATTAGTATCATATCCATTAGGAAGCTCTGAAATAAAATCATGCGCATTTGCAATTTTAGCGGCTGCTATAATTTCTTCTTCGCTAGCATTTTCTTTTCCTAGCCCAATATTATTTTTAACCGTATCATTAAATAAAATAGAGTCTTGCGTAACTAAACCTAATAATCCGCGAAGCGATTTTTTAGTTAGGTTTTTTATATTTTCATTATCAATAGTAATAGCACCTTGGTTAACATCATAAAAACGTGTAACTAGATTTGCAATGGTACTTTTTCCACTGCCGGATTGCCCAACTAAGGCAACTGTTTCTCCTTTATTTACGGTAAGATTAAAATCTTTAAGAACATATTCCTCTTCATATTTAAAAGAAATGTTTTCTAATTTTATTCCAGTAGTAAAGTCTTGTTTATTTATAGCATTTGTAATTTCTGAAATAGGATTTTCTGTCTCTAATATTTCTAATACTCTTTCTGCTGCTGCATTTCCTTTTTTAACGCCATAAGAAGCTTTACTAATTGCTTTTGCAGGAGTAAGAATATTATATGCTAATCCCATATAGGCAATAAATAATTCAGGTTTTAGGGTTTTTTCAACCAAAACCATTTGACCACCAAACCAGAGGATGACACCAATTGCTGCTATTCCAAAAAACTCGCTTGTTGGGGAAGCTAAATTTTGTCTGTTTAATAATGTATTTGAAAAGTTAAAAAAACGTTTTGTAGAACGTTGAAATATACTAGAGAATTTTTCTTCAGCATTAAAAGCTTTAATTACGCGTAAACCACCCAAAGTTTCTTCTAGAATAGATAAAAAAGCTCCTTGTTCTTGTTGTACTTTATCTGATTTTCTTTTTAAAGATTTTCCTAATAATGAAATTAAAAAACCAGAAATTGGTAAAAAGATAAATACAAAAATGGTAAGCTTTACACTAATGGAAACCATTGCTATAATAGTAAATAATATAGTTAAAGGTTCTCTAATGATTAATTCTAATATGGAAAGAAACGAGTGTTGAATTTCTAAAACATCTGTGGTTATTCTAGCAATTGTATCTCCTTTTCTTTTTTCAGAATAAAAGGATAATGGTAATTCTACTGTTTTTTTGTACAACTCATTTCGGATGTCTTTTAATACGCCATTTCTTAAGAAGGTAATAAAATACATGGCTAAGTAATTAAATAAGTTTTTTAAAAAAAACATAGAAATTACTAAGGCAACCATAAAAATTAAAGCGTCATTTTCTCCTTGACCAGCTTTTTGGGTAACAAAATAACTTAGATAATCAAAAAGATACTCCTTTGCATTAAATAGGCCTTTCCAATGTGGTTTTGTGTGTATAGCTTCTGTTTGTTTAAATATAACAGATAACATTGGAAATAAGGAAACCATTGCCAAAGTGGCAAATAGCGCATAAAAAATATTAGATATAATATTTAGTATTGCATAACTCCTATAAGGTTTAGCAAAGCGGAGTATCTTTTTAAAATACTCCATTAACCTAATTTAAGTTCACTTACAATGCGGTTAATTTTTGCATCTAATTCTGCATCTACAGTCTTAAAATCTTCTGCTTTATTTAGAGAAGTATTAATACTAAAATAGAATTTTATTTTAGGCTCTGTTCCACTAGGTCTCGCAGCCATTTTGGTGCCATCTTCCGTAATATATATTAATACATTGGAAGTAGGAATATCTATAGGTGTAACTTTTCCAGTTTCAAGGTTAGTAGAGGTAGCAGTATTGTAATCTTCTACAGTTACTACTTTAGAACCATCTATTGCGGCTACAGGATTTTCCTTAAAGTCTATCATCATTTGTTTAATCTCTTCTGCACCGGAAATTCCTTTTTTAGTTAAAGAAATTAATTTTTCTTTATAGAATCCAAAATCTACATAACAATCAATTAAATCTTTAAAGAATGAACTTCCGTTTGCTTTTGCATTAGAAGCAATTTCACAAGCAAGTAGGGTAGAGGTAACGGCATCTTTATCACGAACAAAATCACCAACCATAAAGCCAAAGCTTTCTTCTCCACCACCAACAAAGTCTTGATTAGGGAAATCTTTTATCATTTTGGCAATCCATTTAAAGCCAGTTAAACCAACTTTATATTCTACGCCATAACCTTCTGCTAGTTTTCCCATCATTGGTGTAGAAACAATAGTAGAACCAATAAACTCAGTACCATTCATTCCTTTAGCTTTGCGTTGGTCTAAAAGAAATTTGGTCATTAAAATCATGGTTTGGTTTCCATTTAAAATTTCCATTTTCCCGTCTAAATTACGAACGGCAATACCTAAACGGTCGCTATCTGGGTCGGTACCAACAACCATGTCTGCCCCAATTTCTTCTGCTTTTGCAATAGCCATAGATAAAGCCTCTGGCTCTTCCGGATTAGGAGAAACTACCGTTGGGAAATTACCATCTGGTTTTGCTTGTTCTTCAATAATAGTTACGTTATTGTAGCCAGCTCTTTTTAAAACTTCTGGAATTGCAGTAATTGAAGTACCGTGTAACGAAGTAAAAACAATTTTAAAATCATCTTTTCCTTTCGCATTAAAGTTTCCATTAGTTACAGAGGCAGAAATGAAAGATTCATCTGCTTCTTTATCAATTAACTCAATTAAACTTGGATTAGCATCAAACTTAATATCCTCAAAATTTAAGTTATTTATTTCGGAAATTATAGCACCGTCTTGTGGAGGAACAATTTGTCCGCCATCGGTCCAATACACTTTATAACCATTATATTCTGGGGGGTTGTGAGAGGCAGTTAAAACAATACCTACATGACAATTAAGGTCTCTTACAGCAAAAGATAAAGCAGGAGTAGTTCTTAATTCAGAAAAAAGAAAAACTTTAATCCCATTTGCAGAAAATACTTCGGCAACCGTTTTTGCAAGAGTATCGCTATTATGTCTACAATCATAAGCAATAACTACTTTTAATTCTTCACCAGCATATACTTTCTTTAGGTAGTTAGATAAACCTTGCGTATTTTTTCCTAAGGTATATTTGTTAATTCTGTTAGTGCCTACTCCCATAACACCGCGCATACCACCAGTACCAAATTCTAAGTTTTTATAGAACCTATCTTTAAGTTCTTCTGTATTTGTTTCTTGTAATTGTTCTATTTCTTTTTTAGTATCAGTGTCAAAAAAATCTGATTTCCAGGTGTTTACTGTGTCTATATATGTTTCCATAATTTTGTAAGAATTTTACTTCAAAAACTTTATTTTTTGTTATTTATTGTCTTTTTTTAAAGATTTACTCTTTCCGAGATGTTGTATCTTGTTTCGTTTGTTCTAGATTGTACCATTATTTCGCCAAGAAAACCTGCTAAAAATAGTTGCGTTCCAAGTATCATTGCCGTTAAGGATATATAGAACTGTGGTCTATCTGTAATTAATCTTCCTGTTGTATTTATAAATAGTTTATCTATTCCTAAGTACATGGCAAAGCTAAAACCTATTATGAACATAAGCACGCCTAGAGCACCAAAAAGATGCATGGGTCTTTTTCCAAATTTGGAAACAAACCAGATAGTAATTAAGTCTAAAAAGCCATTGATAAATCGTTCCATACCAAATTTTGTTTTACCATACTTTCTTGCTTGGTGAGTAACAATCTTTTCTCCAATATTAGAAAAACCTGCATTTTTGGCTAAAACAGGAATGTACCGATGCATTTCGCCAGAAACTTTTATGTTTTTTATGACTTGGTTTTTATAAGCTTTTAAGCCGCAATTAAAATCGTGTAGTTTTACACCAGAAGTTCTTCTAGCAGCCCAATTAAACAATTTAGATGGTATGTTTTTTGCGATGACAGAATCGTACCTTTTTTTCTTCCAACCAGAAATAAGGTCGTATCCTTCTGTTTTAATAAGTTGAAATAATTCAGGTATCTCTTCAGGGCTATCTTGTAAATCGGCGTCCATAGTAATAATAACTTCGCCATTTGCAGCTTTGAACCCTGCATGAAGAGCCTGAGATTTTCCGTAATTTTTAAAGAAACGAATTCCTTTAACATTCGAATTGGCGTCAGAAATACTTTTTATGATATCCCATGATGTATCTGTACTACCATCATCTACAAAAATGATTTCATATAAAAAATGATTGGATTGCATAACAGTAACAATCCAATCATGAAGTTCTTTTAGCGATTCTTCTTCGTTAAGTAGTGGTATTATAATAGATAATTGCATTCGCTATTTTAAAAATCTATTCAAAAATACGAACTTAGTTCAGAATTTCTTCTTTTTTCATCGCTAATGCAGGAATTAATGAAAAAACAAAGCCTATTACAATACTAAATAATAATCCAAATAGGATTTGCATAGTGGGAGTACTGAATTTTTTACCCATTTCTAACTGCGAATCTATTTGCTCCGAAGTTAATTTTGTATTCGCCATTAATTCCGACTTTTGAAACTCAAGAGCCTTGTCCATCATATCTGGATCAATAACAGAAACCATTAATAAATTAAATAGTATCCCAATAATACCCCCGATTAAAGCGATACCAACCCCAACCTTTAGACCCTGTCCAAAAGTCATATAAGTATTGTTAGCTTTTTTAAATTGAAGCATACCAATAATAATTGCAGCTAATGTTAAAACCATGCTTATAATACCGACCATCATACCTCCTTTATAGTGTAAGTCAGCTGAGTATAGCATTAAGGCGAAAATAACGCTAACAGCACCAAGAATAAGGCCATATGTTAAAGCAAAGGAGCTAGTTTTAATTTTGTTTTCTTCCATTTTATTCTGTTTTTTTGGTTGTTATTTGTATTAGTAGCCTTCTTTAATTTTTTGTTACAAATAAAGGTATAATAATTTATTTCTATTTTTTTAAGTTTTAAGATTGTCATTTTCCGAAAAATAACTAAATTTGCAGCTCTTTAAGAGAAAAGTATTTAAAGTTATAAGTGATGAGAAAAGGTATACACCCAGAAAATTATAGATTAGTAGCGTTCAAAGACATGTCTAATGATGAAGTGTTTTTAACAAAATCTACTGCAGATACAAAAGAAACTTTAGAGGTAGATGGCGTTGAATATCCTTTGATTAAATTGGAAATTTCAAGAACGTCTCATCCATTCTATACTGGTAAAGCTAAGTTATTAGATACGGCTGGTCGTATTGATAAGTTTAAGAATAAGTATAAGAAATTTAATAAAGAAGAGAAGAAAGAGGAATAGCATATTTCACTTTAATAATATACTAACGCCCTCGATAATAACTTTATCGAGGGCGTTTATTTTTTAATTTTATTAAAATAAGGTTTAAATGAATTATATTCTTTTTGATGGTACAGTAAGAAATGCATTATTGCCTTTTACGTTTACTAGGCCAGTGGCAGATATTAGAGTCGGAATTCTTACTATTAGAGAAAAGTGGGAAAAGTATTTAAGAACAACCACCACTACAATTACAGAAGATTATTTAAGTGTTAAATATCCTATGGTAGAAATGGAGGAGAATATTCTTTTGAATAGTTCTTTTCTTCCAACCAAAGAATTGGTTTTGTTAATAGAAGACTTAAAAGAAAATGAAGCTATTTTTTATGGAGAAGAAGTAGTTGCCTTTTTTACTACGGATTCTCAAGAAAAGGTAGATTTGTCATCTTATAAACCCATAGATTTTCAAGGAGAATTACTGAGGATAGAAAATACGTGGGATATTTTTTCTAAAAATGAAGCGGCCATAATTGCCGATTTTAAATTTTTAACGGAAGGAAGAAAAAGTCAGCCCATATCAAAGACCAATAATCTTATTTGCTCAGAGAATATTTTTTTAGAAGAAGGTGCTCAGGTAGAGTATAGCATACTAAATGCTACCGATGGACCAATTTATATTGGGAAAGATGCGCAAATATGGGAAGGAAGTTTAGTTCGTGGACCTTTAGCTTTATGCAATAATGCAACTGTTAAATTAGGGGCCAAAATTTATGGTGGCACTACTGTTGGTCCATATAGTAAAGTGGGTGGAGAGGTTAGTAATTCGGTTATATTTGGGTACTCTAGTAAAGGTCATGACGGTTTTTTAGGTAATTCTGTGTTAGGAGAATGGTGTAATTTAGGAGCAGATACCAATAATTCTAATCTTAAAAATAATTATGCCAAAGTAAAACTTTGGAGTTATGAGCAAGAAAAATTTCAGGAAACGGGCTTGCAGTTTTGCGGTTTAATGATGGGGGATCATAGTAAAACAGCTATAAATACCATGTTTAACACGGGAACTGTAATAGGTGTAAATACAAATGTTTATGTTCCTGGATTTCCAAGAAATTTTGTCCCAAGCTTTAGTTGGGGAGGTGCAACTGGGTTCACTACCTATGCTACAAAAAAAGCCTTTGAGGTAGCTAAAGTAGTTATGGATAGGAGGAGTGTTGAGTTTAATGATGTTGAAGCCGATATTTTAACAGCGGTATTTGAGCTTACTAAAAAATGGCGTAAATAGTTATAGATGAAAAAAAAGGTAGCATTCTACACTTTGGGCTGTAAATTAAATTTTTCTGAAACTTCTACTATTGCTAGAGATTTTGAGAAAGAAGGATTTGATCGTGTTGATTTTAAAGAGGAAGCAGATATGTACGTTATAAATACATGTTCTGTTACGGAGAATGCTGATAAAAAATTTAAAACGATAGTAAAACAAGCGCAAAAAGCAAACCCTAATGCTTTTGTTGCTGCTGTAGGTTGTTATGCGCAATTAAAACCTGAGGAGTTGGTTGCCGTGGATGGAGTAGATTTAGTTTTAGGGGCTACTGAGAAATTTAAAATAACGGACTATATAAATGACCTTACTAAAAATGATTATGGAGAGGTGCACTCCTGTGAAATAGAGGATGCAGATTTTTATGTAGGAAGTTATGCTATAGGAGATAGAACAAGGGCATTTTTAAAGGTGCAAGACGGTTGTGATTATAAATGTACTTATTGTACTATTCCTTTAGCTAGAGGAATATCAAGAAGTGATTCTGTGGCTAATGTGTTAAAAAATGCTACAGAAATATCGGCAAAAGGAATAAAAGAAATAGTGCTTACAGGTGTTAATATAGGGGATTATGGAAAAGGAGAGTTTGGGAATAAAAAACATGAACATACTTTTTTTGATTTAGTACAGGCACTCGATAAAGTAGAAGGAATTCATAGGCTTCGAATCTCGTCAATTGAACCTAATCTTCTTAAAAATGAAACTATTGATTTTGTGTCTCGTAGTAATTCTTTTGTACCTCATTTTCATATTCCATTACAGAGTGGGAGTGATGCTTTGTTGAAATTAATGAAGCGACGTTACCTCACCAATCTTTATATCGACAGAATTTCTAAAATAAAATCGATGATGCCTCACGCTTGTATTGGTGTGGATGTAATAGTCGGTTTTCCTGGGGAAACAGAAGAGTTGTTTTTAGAAACGTATAATTTTTTAGCAAACCTGGATATTTCTTATTTGCACGTATTTACTTATTCTGAAAGAGAAAATACCGAGGCTGCAATAATGCCAGGGGTTGTTTCTAAGGAAGTAAGGCATAAAAGAAGTAAAATGCTAAGAGGGTTATCTGTAAAAAAGCGTAGAGCTTTTTATGAGAGTCAAATAGGAGAGAGTCTGACGGTGTTATTTGAAGGAGAGAATAAAGAAGGGTATATTCATGGCTTTACAGAGAATTACGTAAAAGTAAAGGCTCCTTGGAATCCGGAATTAGTAAATACCTTGCAAACTGTTACTTTAACAGAGATTGATGTGGATGGGCTAGTTCGTTTTAATTTTACGTCTGAAAAATATACAGCATAAAAAATCCCAATAGATGAAATTTCTATTGGGATTACTTTTTTTAAAAGACGAGGATTAGATTCTGATTCCTACAGGAAGCATTTCTTTGTACTGTCTATTTTTTCTTAAGAAACCTGCTATTTGGGGGCTAGTAGGGACAACTCTTAAGTTTTTTTCTTGAATAAGGTGTAAAACAGATTTTATGAAATCCTCTTTAAAACCTTCTTTAGTAACTTCTTCTGGGATAATTAATTTAGTTAAAAACACTTTTCGTTCTTGAGAAGAGTACTCAATTTTTGCTAAATGTCCTTCAATGGTAGTTTCAAACTGACGTAAAAAACTATTATCATTAATTTCTACTTCATTCATATAGATTAGATTTTAATATTAAATCAGAAAGTTACAATGCTCTCAAATTGTAATTTTCAATACATTTACAAAACGAAATGCTATTTTACGGAGGAAAAAAATAACACAAGACTCAAAAATAGTGAAAAAAAAGCTAATAACCTAGTTTATAGGATACTCTGCGGTATATGAAAGAATCTTTAATTCCTGTTTATTTAATGCCAGGAATGGCAGCAAATCCAAGTATATTTAAAAATATTGATTTACCTAAAACTCACTTCGAGGTGTATTGGTTAGAATGGTTTATTCCTGAAAAGGGAATGAGTTTAGAAGACTATGCTCTTGCTATGTGTTCTAAGGTAACACATGCAAACCCTGTTTTATTGGGAGTTTCTTTTGGAGGTATGCTTGTGCAGGAGATGGCTAAACATATAGTTTGTAGAAAAGTTATCGTGGTTTCTAGCGTAAAAAGTAAAGCAGAGTTACCGAAAAGAATGTTGTTTGCAAAATATACCAAGGTGCATAAGGTACTGCCTACGGGTTTGGTTAATAATGTAGAATTGTTAGCAAAGTATGCCTTTGGAGAAACAGCGACTAAACGCGTGGCTTTATATGAAGAATACCTTTCTGTTAGGGATAAACGTTATATAGATTGGGCAATTGACCAAATTGTAAATTGGAATCCAATAAAGAGTCCTGAAGGTTTAATACATATTCATGGAGATAAGGACCCTGTTTTTCCTATACACTATATAAAAAAATGTATTCCCGTAAAAAATGGAACGCATACTATGATAATACATAGAGCAAAATGGTTTAATGAGCGACTGCCTGCAATTATTTTGGAATAAGAAAGTTCTATTAATACCTTTGGGTAATAAATATATATGATAGGTTATGAAGATTATAAAGAATATATTAATGTTTTTAGGAGTAGTTTTTGTTGTTAGCACATTAATTTTTGCGGTACAAGACGAAAGTAAAATAGAAGAGACTAAAAAAATCATTAGTGAAGAGCCAGAGACTCATGTTGCATCTGAATATAGAATAAAGGCTATTGATATACCTGCGGATTTAAATTTTGCAGGAGAACCTGTTCCGCAAGAAGATCCTGAAATTTTAGAACGCGTAGATCGCGAGTTTTTGGTAAATACCTATTGGCAATCTAATGCTTTGCTATTAATGAAAAGAGCGAACAAATATTTTCCAGTAATTGAACCTATTTTAGCTAAAAATGGAATTCCGGATGATTTTAAATACTTAGCGGTTGCAGAAAGTGCGCTTACTAATGTAGTTTCTCATGCAGGGGCTACTGGTTTTTGGCAGATTATGAAGGGAACAGGTAAGGAATATGGTTTGGAAATTAACTCTAATGTAGATGAAAGGTATCATCTAGAGAAATCTACACAAGTAGCTTGTAACTATTTAAATAGATGGTATAAGAAATATGGTAGTTGGACGCTTACAGCTGCTGCTTATAATGCAGGACCTGGTGCAATTAATAAATATTTAGGTATCCAAAAGGTAGATGGTTATTATGATTTGTTATTGGGGCAGGAAACTGGTAGATATGTATTTAGAATAATGGCTATTAAAGAAATATTATCTAATCCTGATAAATACGGGTTTGATATTAAAAAGGAAGACATGTACAAGGCTATACCTACTTTTAAAGTAGAGTTAGAGGAGCCAGTAACTAACTTCGCAAATTTTGCAGCCAAGTACGAAATTAATTATAAGATTTTAAAACGTCATAATCCTTGGTTAAGGGAAGCTCATTTAAATAATGCTTCTCGTAAAAAGTATGTTTTGGAGATTCCTAATAAAGGATATTATAAGACCAAGTAGATGTGTTTAAGCAGGTACAAAACAATAAAGGCTCCCAGTGGGAGCCTTTATTGTTTTATATAAAAGGAAACTAAACTAGATTTTTTTCATTTGCTGCTGCATCATTTTTATCTGATCTTTTAGCATACTATTCTTATCTAATTTTTTTGCTTCACTCAATAACATAGTAGCTTCTCTTTTTCTTCTTTTTTGCATTGCAATACCAGCGAGGCTTAGTTTAGCCATTGCTAAATCATAATCCATGGTTAAACCTAATTTTATTGCTTTTTTAAAGAACTTTTCCGCTTTAGTTAAGTTGGTTTGCGAATTTATTATTCCATGTAAATAGTTAAAGTAACCTTGTTGTTTTACTGTAAGAGCTGCTTCAGGATTTTTAATTTTAGAAAGCCATTTTTCGGTCCCAGCTAAATCTTGTTTTCGCATTCTTAAAAAAGACAATAGTATAATTTCATTTCTAAAATATAGAAAAATGAAAATAGAGGAAAGTAAAATAAGGGAAATTCCGTTCCCTATATTTCCTTCAATAAATTGGTAAACAGCGTAAGCTATTATTAAAGCGGCAATTACAAGTTTAAGATTTTTGTTGAACATTTTTTATTGTATTAATTCGTAGGTTATTGTAGATTTTATTGTGGTAGGTATTTCTTGATCAGACATTTGAACCATGGTAGAAACTCCTTTGGTATCTCCTTCAACAGTCATTTTTATGAGCACTCCATTGTTTGGATTAGCGGTAATAAGTGTACTTTGCGTACCTGTAAGGTTCATAGTGGTTGCTGGTTCGGTAATGTTCATTACAACATCTGCGGTCCCAGTTATAGTGGTTGTGTCCTTAGTGAGGTTTTTTAAAGTCCAAGTGTTGGTGGTACTAAGTTTTCCTTCATATTTATTTTCCCAAGAATCGCCAATATTTGTTTCTACTGTAGGGTAAATAAAAGTCATTTGCTCGTAACTTTTTGAAAGAGCATCGGAACCGAATTCTTTTTCTAATGATTTTTTCATCATATTTTTAGAAAAATCATCTTCTAGCCCAGATGCCTTCGTCATTCTAGTTACTAGACTATCTCCTCCGGTAACTTCCAAGATATCTCCGGTTTTGGCTAAAATCATTTTAACTGGGGTGTTTAAAAGACTATGAAATATTTTAGATTGCATATCACCTTCTTTTATCTCTTTAGCTTGTACATTCATTAATTCTCCTTGAATGCTTGAAGATATTTTTAAATTTAAATCTTTAAAAACCATAGATAATTCATAGTTATTACCTACCATGTTTTCCACAGTAAATTCTAAAATACCACTAATCTCATTGGTTAAAACATGCGATGCACCATCCAATTCTTGTGTTATTATTTGTTGGGCGTCTTGTTTTATAGTAAATACGTAATTTTTTTCAAGGTGGTACCCTAATTTATTTTGCCCTAGTAAACTAGTACTAAACAGCGATAAAGTGAGGAGCAGGGCAAGGTGTTTCATTATAAAATGCTTTTGAAAAAAATTATTCTGGCAAAAGTAATAAAAACAATCCTAAATATTTTTTTAATTAGATTTGTCAAAGCAAAAACTCTTTGTATATTTGCGCCCATATTTTACGGTTAGGACCGTGATTTTGAAAATAACAAAAAGGATTAAAAAATGCCGGGACAAAAAAGAACATATCAGCCATCAAAGCGTAAGAGAAAGAATAAACATGGTTTCAGAGAGCGTATGGCTTCTGTAAATGGAAGAAAAGTTCTTGCTCGAAGAAGAGCTAAAGGAAGAAAGAAGTTGACTGTTTCATCTGAGACAAGACATAAGAAATAATGATTTTATTATTTTAAAAATATTAAGGTGTTACTTTTTTAAGAGTAGCACCTTTTTTTTGACCAAATTTTAGATATACATATAAAGTAGTACCATGCCAAAAAGAGAAGATTTAAAATGCATTTTATTAATTGGTTCTGGCCCAATAGTTATAGGGCAGGCCTGTGAGTTCGATTATGCTGGTTCCCAGTCCTTACGTTCACTTCGTGACGATGGAATTGAAACTGTTTTAATTAATAGTAACCCAGCAACAATTATGACAGATCCGTCTATGGCAGATCATGTTTATTTAAAACCACTTACTACAAAGTCTATTATCGAAATTTTAAAGAAGCATCCCAATATTGATGCAGTTTTACCTACAATGGGAGGGCAAACGGCTTTAAATTTATGTATCGAGGCGGATGAAAAAGGAATATGGGAAGATTTCAATGTAGAGCTTATTGGAGTAGATATAGACGCTATTAATATAACGGAAGATAGAGAGCAATTTCGCGAATTAATGCTTAAAATAGGGGTTGGTATGGCTCCGCAAGCAACGGCAACTTCTTTTTTAAAAGGAAAAGAAATAGCACAAGAATTTGGTTTTCCTTTAGTAATTAGAGCTTCTTATACCCTAGGTGGAGCAGGAGCTTCTATTGTATATAAGCCAGAGGATTTTGATGAGTTGCTTAGTGTTGGTTTAGAAGTATCGCCAATTCATGAGGTAATGATAGATAAAGCCCTGATGGGGTGGAAGGAGTACGAGTTAGAATTATTGAGAGATAAAAATGATAACGTAGTTATTATTTGCGCTATAGAGAATATGGATCCAATGGGAATTCATACAGGAGATTCTATTACAGTGGCTCCGGCTATGACACTATCGGATAAGACTTATCAAAAAATGCGTGATATGGCTATACATATGATGCGTAGTATTGGAGATTTTGCAGGAGGTTGTAATGTGCAATTTGCGGTAAGTCCAGACGAAAATGAAGATATTATAGCTATAGAAATTAATCCAAGAGTATCGCGTTCTTCTGCTTTAGCATCAAAAGCAACAGGTTATCCTATTGCTAAAATAGCAACTAAATTAGCTATAGGATATAATTTAAATGAATTGGATAATCAAATAACAAAATCTACTTCTGCTTTATTTGAGCCTACTTTAGATTATGTTATTGTAAAAATACCTCGTTGGAATTTTGATAAATTTGAAGGTTCTGACCGTACTTTAGGCTTGCAGATGAAATCTGTTGGAGAAGTTATGGGTATTGGGCGCTCTTTCCAAGAAGCATTACATAAAGCAACTCAGTCTTTAGAAATTAAAAGAAATGGTTTAGGGGCAGATGGTAAAGGTTATAGAGATTACGAAAAGATAATAAGTAAACTAACTATTCCTAGTTGGGACAGGGTATTTGTTATTTACGATGCTATTCAGATTGGAATTCCATTAAGTAGAATCCATGAAATCACAAAGATAGATATGTGGTTCTTAAAGCAATATGAAGAGCTGCACTTTTTAGAAAAAGAAATATCTACATATACTATAGCATCTTTAACCAAAGATTTAATGTTGGAGGCAAAACAAAAAGGTTTTGCAGACAGACAAATAGCACATATGCTAGATTGCTATGAAAGTGAAGTGTATAATAAGAGAGTAGAAATGAATATTAATAGGGTTTACAAACTTGTAGATACCTGTGCGGCTGAGTTTAAAGCTATGACTCCTTATTATTACTCTACATTTGAAGCAGAAATAGAAACGCCATTAGGGGAGCGCTATGTAGCTAATGATAGTGAGGTTACGGATAAAAAGAAAATTGTAGTACTTGGTTCAGGACCAAATAGAATTGGACAAGGGATAGAGTTCGACTATTGTTGTGTTCACGGCGTTTTAGCTGCTGCAGAATGTGGTTATGAAACTATTATGATTAACTGTAATCCAGAAACAGTTTCTACCGATTTTGATACTGCAGATAAGTTGTATTTTGAGCCGGTATTTTGGGAGCATATTTATGATATAATTCGTCATGAGAAACCAGAAGGTGTTATAGTTCAGTTAGGTGGGCAAACCGCTTTAAAATTAGCTGAGAAATTAGAGAAATACGGTGTAAAAATTATTGGAACTAGCTTTAATGCTTTAGATTTAGCAGAGGACAGAGGGCGTTTCTCTGATTTGCTAACCGATTTAAAAATACCATTCCCTAAATTCGGAATTGCAGAAACAGCTGATGAAGCTTCTACCTTAGCAGATGATTTAGATTTTCCGTTATTAATTAGGCCATCTTATGTATTAGGTGGGCAAGGAATGAAAATTGTAATTAACAAAGAAGAGTTAGAGGAGCATGTTGTTAATTTATTAAAATCTATTCCAGGAAATAAACTGCTATTAGATCATTATTTAGATGGAGCGATAGAGGCAGAAGCAGATGCTATTTGCGATGGGGAAGATGTTTATATTATTGGTATAATGGAGCATATAGAGCCTTGTGGTGTGCATTCCGGGGATAGTAACTCTACATTACCTCCCTTTAATTTAGGAGAGTTTGTAATGCAGCAAATAAAAGACCATACTAAAAAAATTGCTTTGGCATTGAATACAGTAGGGCTTATTAATATTCAGTTTGCTATTAAAGATGATACAGTTTATATAATAGAGGCTAACCCAAGAGCATCTAGGACAGTTCCTTTTATTGCAAAAGCATATAAAGAACCTTATGTTAATTTTGCTACTAAGGTGATGATAGGGGATAAGAAATTGAAAGATTTTAACTTTAATCCTCAATTAGAAGGGTATGCAATTAAACAACCTGTATTCTCTTTTAATAAATTCCCGAATGTAAATAAGAACTTAGGGCCAGAAATGAAGAGTACTGGAGAAAGCATCTTGTTTATTGATAGTTTAAAAGATGATGAGTTTTACAACCTTTATTCTAGAAGAAAGATGTACTTGTCAAAATAAATAAAGTAGATTTAAATCAAAAAATCCAAGTTTCAATTTTGAAACTTGGATTTTTTTTATCAATTAAACCATACGGCGTAGCCTTGTCGCCTTAGTTCTAAAGCTAAATTTTCTTCTATTATTAGAGCTTCTTTTCGCGTTATTACCGGGTCGATGTGCTGAAACAAGCTACCACGGAGATATAGTCCGTATTTCTGTACAATGTTTGCAGAAAGTTTATATCCTTTTTTATTAACGTATCCGGTTTTGTGTTGCTCAAAACGCTCTTTTGGTGTTTTACTTGTTATGCCTACATACAAACATTCTAAAACCCCATTAAACTGTGGGTTTGCTTCTCGAAACTTTCGGTTTTCAGTGAAGACCTTTTTAGAAAGTTCTATAACATAAACATGATATATAGTTTTTGGCATAATCCTAAATCTTAGAAAGATTAGGATGTAAAAATATTCTTTACTGCACTTTAAAGCAAAAAATAATAAACATCTAGTTTTCCGAACAATCTATTTCATCTCGTTCTTCTCTAGCGGATTTAAGTTCACTATCAAAATCAGATATTCCTGCATAACAATTATCTAGGTCTTCTAAAGAATTTAAATAATTACTTAAAGCCGATTTGTAGGTGTTACAATTTTCTACTGTCGGGTTTTTATTATAATTTTGAGAAGCATTAGAAAACGCCTCTAAATCATCAGTTATATCGCGAGCCCAACTTCCAGTAGCACATTTAAGCGGATTTTTTGAACACTGCGTTAAAAGTGACAGTAGGAGAACAGAAAGTACTGCGGTTAAAATTGATTTGGTTTTACGAGTATATAATTGTTTCATTTTAATGTTTTGAGATGGTTTAGCATGATGAAATTGGTTTTTTAAACTTATTTTAAAACAACTTCAACGCGGCGGTTTAGTGCTCTGCCTTCTTCTGTACTATTAATTGCGAGTGGCGAAAGCTGACCTACGCCATGAGCAGATATTTGGTCTTTTTTTACGCCATATTTTGAAGTCAATGTTTCTAAAACTGCTAAAGCTCTTTTTTCGGAAAGAGTTTGGTTTGTTGGTAATGCCCCTACATTGTCTGTATGACCAACTATATAATATTTCTGATTAGGATTTCCTTTTAAATAGGTAGAGAGTGTTTCTATAATTGCATAGGATTCAAGTGTTAAATCGGCGCTTCCAAAATCAAACAAAATATTATGAAAGACTTCTTTTCCTTCATTCTTTATTTTTTCTTCAATTGATGCTGCAGAAACTTGTCCTGTTTCCATATCTTCTTGTTCTACAATCTGGGTCATTACAAAAATATTATCCTTTAATCCCTCCCAAGAAGATCTATTGTAATGTATGAATAATGCTAAAGTGTACATTTTTCCATCTTTTTTACCTTTAGCTACAAAAAACGCATCATCGCTATCTATATTACTATTATGATGAGTCATTGCAAACTTAAAATAGCTTTTAGGTTTTTGGTATTGGTATTCTGTAATATAGGACACATCGGCTAAGGATTTATAGGCATTTTGAATTCTATACGAACCAGAAATATTCTTTCTGCCAAAAGCAGAATATATTATTTCAAAACCCCCATGTTTTAAGGCTAATTCATAGTTTTTTTGCACTTCAAGAGTAGTAGCTCTAGAAGAATTTTCAATACCGTAAATGATATTAACTACCTTACCTTCCTCTGTTATTTCTTTTGGTGCTCCTTGGTTAGAATTTATTTTTGAAATAGGAAAAGTAACGGAATTAAATTTCGATTCTGTATATACTACTATACAGCTGTTATTGTACTTCTCTATAAGAGGATGGTTTATTGCTCCTTCTACATCTGGGCAGATGGAACGTTCTTGTGAAAAGCCTAAAAATGTTGCTAAGGATAAAATAATTGAAAAAATAATCTTCATAGATGATTTAGTTTTTATATAATTACATATTCTCGAGAACCTTCGTCATGAGTTTAGTCATCTCCTCTGTACTGTAATTACATGGTTCTGTAAGGAAATGATCTTTAAAATATATTACAGTAACGCTTACAATAACGTTTTTATATTGTATTACTATTGATTTTCTGTAGTTGGCGTAATTTCCTTCAATGATATAACCGTTATGGTCTCCAATATTAATTTCAGAATAAAAAATTAGATCATCTGCATCTGCATCACTTTGGGCTTTTTCATTTCTAAAATCAAAATTACCTATAGTAATACTAGTAGATTCATAGGATAAAAAACCTACAGCGGTTGCAACTTCCGTAATTTCATTTAAAGGTGGTATTATATAGTTACAAACAGTTCCATTGCCATCAATGGTGGAGTCAAATATATTTACTAACTCCGTATCAATAGTGCAATAATTAGTATAATTTCCTTGGTCAAAAAAATTAGTACAATTGTAATAATCTTCAGATTCAATCTCTTTTTCCGATTGATCATCATTGTTTGTGCTACAAGAAATAAATGAGAATAGTAAAATAGGTAATAGTAGTGCGGACTTCATGAATTAATTTGTTTTGCGCAAAACTATTATAAAATGTAGCGAACCTAGTGTAACGGAGAGAGTTGTTTTTGCATGATGTTGCGTCATTTCTCGAATTGACCTTTTGTAATTAACCGATAACTAGTTGCTTAAGGTGGTAATGAATTTAAATGGTGTTTGGTTATATTTTGTTATGAAAGCTCTTTCAAAACTCTTTTTGGAACCAAAACCGCACTCTTTAGCAATCTCTTCAATCTTATAATTTCTAAATTGGTGGTCATTTAAAAGACGATCATGAGCAAATTCAATTCTTAAGTCATTCAAAAAAACGGTAAAGGACTTTTTGTATTTATCATTAATATATTCACTTAAATAGCGCTCAGATTTTATATCATATTTTGTACAAAAAGATTTTCTGCTAATATTGGCCTTTAAAAATTGTTGTTTAGATTTTAGCGTTTCAATGGCACTATCTATTTTTTCGATTTCACTGTTATTTATGACAATCTTCTTGGTTGGTGATTTTTTAGAGTTTTTACGTTTAGTATTAAAATAAAAAGCTATAAATATAAAAATTACTGAAAGACCACCGATAATATAATTCTTTTTGATTCTAGCAGATTTGGCATTTGCCAGTTCTCTATCTTTTTCAATAGTATACATATCTCTATATTTCTCTACAGAAAAGCTTAAAGAATCATCTTTGGCCTCATTATATATTTTATGATAGGTATTGGCTTTTTCTTGCTTGCCTAATTTTTCGTAAACTACAATAAGTTTTTTTGCTGCGACCTTAATTTGTTCAGGATCTTTTGTTTCAAAAGTAAGTTTTAAAAATTTTTCGAAATATATACTTGCTTCATTAAGCGAGTCTTGTTTTATTAAACAGTCTCCTATCATAGAATAGGCATAACTTCTGGTGTTTAAAAAACTAGTGGTATCCTTAATGGTTTTAATATTTTGTTGTTTACATATTTCATAGTTCTTTTTAAAAAAACTATAAACCATAGAAACGTGATCCGTTATCTTACTATTTAGATTATTGTTCTTCGTAATTTTATACGCCTTAGTAAGTTGCTTTTCTGCAGAGATAGAATCGTTTAAATCCACATGAAGTTCTGATAGCAATAGGTATGTTTGAACTTTTAAAGAAGGAGAATCACCATAATTAACAACTAGATTAAAGTATTCTATAGATTTCTTATAATCTTTTATCGCGGAGTAAATACAACCTATTAAAAAATTAAAATTAACTTTTTCATTTTCGTTTTCTATGTTATCTATAGAACTAAAAGCATGCTGTAAAGCTTCTTCATAGGAAGATTGCATAAATAGAACTTTTACTAGTTGATAGTTAAGTTTATTCTTATAATTTATATGGTTTTTATCAGCTAAATTAGCTTTAATATATGTTTTAGCGGAGTCTAATTTTACCTGCGATATGTAATAATTTATTTTTTGCTGAATAGTGTCCTGACTAGTAACGGAACTAGTCAATAGACTTATAAGGATAATACATAAAAAATGTTGGCATTTTGGAGTCATAATGTAAATAAAGGGGGAGGTATTTTTACTACCAATCCGTATGGAATATTCCTGGCTTATCTACTCTCTCGTAGGTATGCGACCCAAAATGATCTCTTTGCGCTTGTATTAAATTTAAAGGTAAACGGTTAGAGGTATACGCATCAAAATAAGTTAAAGAATTAGAAAGACCAGGAACTGGAATTCCATTCGTAGCGGCGTAAGCCACTAATTTTCTTGCTGAGCCTACAGTTTCTTGTACCTTAGTAATAAAAGAGGGAGAAAGTAATAAATTAGGTAATTGGCTATCTTCATTAAAAGCTTCCGTAATATCTGCTAACAACCCCGCTCTAATAATGCAACCTGCACGCCATATTTTAGCTATTTCCGCAATGTTTAAATTATAGCCATACTCTTTCGAAGCATCTGCAAGTTGATGTAGTCCTTGCGCATAGGTAATAATAAATGCAAAGTACAGAGCTTCTTCCGCTAGCTTTTCCAGTTCCTTTTTGTTCATATGAGTTATAGCAGGACGGCTATAGAGATTATCTGCATGTACGCGCTCTTCTTTTAAAGCAGAAATTTCTCGCATACTAACGGCAATGTCAATAGAAGGTACAGGAATGCCTAAATCCATGGCATTTTGGCTAGTCCATTTCCCAGTTCCTTTTTGCTTGGCTTTATCCAATATTTTATCTACAAGATCACCATCTGTAATTTCATCTTTTTGTTTAAAAATTTCTGAAGTTATTTCTACTAAAAATGATTGTAACCTACCAGTATTCCACGAGCTATAGGTTTGGTGCAATTCTTTATTATTAAAATCGCCGCCTTTTTTTAATAAATCATATATTTCAGAAGTAAGTTGCATTAGTCCATATTCAATACCATTATGCACCATTTTTACGTAATTACCTGCGGATTTTGGACCTAAATATGCCACGCACGGCTCCCCCTGGTATTTTGCAGAAACAGCCTCGAAAATAGGTTTTACATGTTGGTAAGCTTCTCTGTTACCGCCAGGCATAATACTTGGCCCTAAACGAGCTCCTTTTGCGCCGCCCGAAACTCCAGAGCCAAAAAAGTGTATTCCTTTTTCCGCTAAATATGCTTCCCTACGATCAGTATCTGTAAAAAAAGAATTTCCGCCATCAATGATAATGTCTTCTTTATCTAAAAGAGGTAGTAAGCCATCTATAACAGCATCTACAATTTTTCCGGCAGGAACCAGTAACATAACTTTTCTTGGCTTTGATAGAGCTTTAATGAAGGTAGCGGCATCCGAAGAAGCGTCTATTATTGTATTAGGGTTAACTGCACCTTCTTCCTTAAGCGCTAATACTTTTTCAGTATCTAAGTCATGGCCAAAAGCAGAAAAGCCGTTATCCGCCACGTTTAGTATAAAATTGCGTCCCATAACTCCTAGTCCTACTAATCCAAAATCGTATGCTTTTTCCATTTTATTCTATTCTAAGGCTTGTAATTTTTATTTAATGGTGTTCACTCTTCAGATGAAAAGCAAATCAAAAGTAAGAGAAAAAAATTAGTTTTAGAATTATTTACATTTTTGAAACTATATGGAGAAAGTTGTTTTAAATAGGTATTTATTGCATCTATTTTAATAAGCATTATGCCTTATTACGGAATAATGTTTATTTTTCGCAATCAAATATAATAGTAGCCTTAAGGAGTAGTTTTGGCTATTTATGAACCATAAAAAATAGTCTGAATTTAGATTATGAATGATACAAAAAATCAAATGCTCATTATTTTTGGAGCTTCTGGAGACTTAACGGCAAGAAAATTAGTGCCTGCACTTTTTAATCTTTTTAGAGATAGTCATGTGCCAGAAAATTTCGTTGTGTTAGGAGTTAGTAGAAGTAATTTAACAGACATAGAATTTAGAGAAAAAGTTGTTTTAGAGAGTGAATACCTGAAAGAAAAAGTTACGGTTAAAGATTATGGGCTAATTGATACATTTTCTAAAAAGATTTACTACGAGGATCTAGGGGAAAATTATGATACAAATTACGAGAAATTGGCTAAAAAAATATCAGACCTTAATTCAGCGTATAATACAGAGGAAAACTATATCTTTTATTTGTCTACTCCGCCTAATTTATTTGAAGCTATTTCTAAGAATTTGGCAAATCAGAACCTTAATGATGAAACTCAAGGTTTTAAACGCTTAATTGTGGAAAAGCCTTTTGGTTATAATTTAGAAAGTGCGCAAAAGTTAAATAAAGGAATTCAAAATTATTTTAAGGAATCTCAGATATATCGAATAGATCATTATTTAGGAAAGGAAACAGTACAAAATTTACTAGTTACTCGTTTTGCTAATAGCATCTTTGAACCTCTATGGAATAGAAATTATATAGATTATATTGAGATTACCAATGCAGAAAAAGTAGGAGTAGGTGTACGGGGAGGTTATTATGATAATTCTGGAGCTTTGCGAGATATGTTTCAAAATCATTTATTACAAATAGTTTCTTTAATTGTAATGGAACCACCAATAGCGGCAAATTCTAGGGAAATACGCAATGAAAAAGTAAAGGCATTACGGTCTTTACGAATAATGCGAGACGAAGAAACCATAAAGCAAAATACTATTAGAGCGCAATATATAAGCTCTAATGTAGGAGGTAAAACGATAAATGGATATAGAGAAGAAGAGGGTGTAAATCCTGAATCTACAACAGAAACATATGCCGCGATTAAATTTTTTGTGGATAATTGGCGTTGGAAAGATGTTCCTTTTTATGTGCGAACGGCAAAAAGAATGCCAACCAAAGTAACAGAAGTAGTTATTCATTTTAAAGCTCCTCATCATCAAATTTTTCAAGATTCTGATGCATTGAATAAAGATAATAAACTAATTATCCGTATTCAGCCAGATGAAGGTATTTTGGTTAAGTTTGGAGTTAAAGTGCCGGGTCAAGGTTTTAAAGTAGAACGTGCTAATTTAGATTTCTATTATTCCGATTTAGAAGAGACCAATGTTATGGAAGCTTATGAGCGGTTGTTGTTAGATGCCATGCAGGGCGATGCTACCCTTTATGCAAGAGCCGATGAAGTGGAAGCTGCTTGGAAATTTGTAGACCCAATTTTAAACTACTGGAAGAACGGAAAGGATGTTCGAATGTATGGTTACTCTGCAGGTGCTTGGGGTCCGGAAAATGCGGATGACCTTATAGATGGCACAGGAATTTGGAGAAACCCGGGAGCTAATTTAGTAGACGATCCTAGCTATTGCGTTATTTGTTAAATGTTTTATATTGAAAAAAAGAATAAAGAATAGAGTTAAGAATGAAATTAAATATATATAATACAAAGGAAGAGGTTGCAATACGGTTTTCCACATATTTTTCTAATTTGATAGGAAAAAAAAAGAATTTACATATTGCGTTATCTGGTGGCAGTACACCAAAAATTGTTTTTGATGAATTGGCAACTAACTTTTTAGAAATAGATTGGAGTGGAGTTCATTTATATTGGGGAGATGAACGCTGTGTATCCCCCTCGGATAATGAAAGCAATTACAAGATGACTGTTTCTCATTTAATTTCTAAAATAAATATACCAGAAGAAAATATACATCGTGTTCTTGGAGAAAATGAACCCCTGAAAGAAGCAGTAAGATACAGTAATTTATTAGATGCTCTTTTGCCTAGAGAAAACAATTTTCCTAAGTTCGATTTGGTTGTTTTAGGCATGGGAGATGACGGGCATACAGCATCGATATTTCCACATGAGATACATTTATGGAATTCAGAGAATAACTGTGAAGTCGCCGTTCATCCAGATTCTGGGCAAAAAAGAATTACTATTACCGGTAAGGTAATAAATAATGCCAAAGAAGTAGTTTTTTTGGTAACAGGAGAAAATAAAAAGGATAAAGTAACCGAAATTTTAAATAAAAACGGCTCATATACAGATTATCCAGCGAGTTTGGTGGCACCAAAATCAGAAAAATTAATATGGTTTTTAGATGTTGATGCCGCTCAAAAAATAGATGTGTAAATTAGTTTAAATCTAATTTTACATTTTCATTATCTAGCAGCTCTAAATGCTCTTCTATTTTAAATTGAGAAGCTTTAAAGCTGCTTTTTCTTTTAATAGCCTGTTCTTTGCGCTTTAAGCTTCTGGAAAAACGACGTATTCCTTGCTCAGAATCAATTATTAATCCAGGAATGTCTACATTTTCTCCCTTAGGCCCTTTGGCTACCATAGTAAAGTAGGAAGAATTGCAGTGTTTTTTAACCCCCGTAGTAATGTTTTCAGATTCTACTCTAACGCCAACAACCATAGAAGTTTTTCCGGTATAATTTACAGAGGCTTTTAGCGTAACTAATTCACCTACTTCAATAGGGTTTAAAAAATCTACTTTGTTTACAGATGCTGTTACGCAATAGTGTTGCGAATGCTTGGAGGCACATGCAAAAGCTATTTGATCCATTAAATTTAAAATATGTCCTCCATGCACTTTTCCACTAAAATTAGAATGTGATGGTAACATTAACTCTGTTATAGAAACTCTAGAGTCTTTAGTGTTTTTATACTTTTTCATGTAATTATTTTTGTGAAGAATGTTATGGCTTTTAATTACCAAAATGTGGTGATTTTTCGGATTCTACTTCCGTAATAAAATACTTCGTATCTCCTAGCCAAAAGAAAGTAGCATAACGCTCAACATATACCAATTTTACATACTTTCCTTGGTATTCTTTTAGCTTTCTAATTACTTCTTTGTCTTTGTCTAATACAGAAAAAGAGAAAATTTGAGCGCCAGAAATTCCTTGGCTAATTTCTCCTTCCCATGTTTTTGCCATTACTCCTTTTCTACTTATTTTTATGAGTTCTCCCGAACGAACACCTTCGCTGTAAGGAACAAAATAAATAAAAGCGTAATAGGCAGCTAATACAACAACAATACTTAGGATAATAAGGCTAATAATCTTTTTCATTTGTAGGTAATTTCTCGTTTGTGTAGTATTTAATTCGTGGTTATTTAAAATCATCTTCTTGTGCTCTTTTTAATAAAGGTTCTGGAATAGATTTTTTGGCTTTAGCACCCATTTTTTTAAGCTTTTCTATACTAGTAATAATATTTCCTCTTCCTTCCACCAGTTTATTCATGGCGCCTTTATATTCCCCTTTAGCTTCATCAATCTTTTTACCTACTTTAAGCAAATCATTTGTAAAACCTTCGAATTTATCATATAAAGCCCCTGCTTGTCTAGCAATTTCAATGGCATTTCGTTGTTGTTTTTCGTTATTCCACATACTATCAATTGTACGTAAGGTGGCTAATAGGGTAGAAGGAGTAACAATAACAATATTTTGCTCAAAAGCTTTATTGTATAACGCATTATCAGAATTTACAGCAATGGCGAAGGCAGGTTCAATAGGTACAAACATTAGTACAAAGTCAGGGCTTTCCATTGCGTATAAGTCTTCATATTTCTTTGCAGATAATTGGTCTACATGCCTTTTTAAAGAATTTATATGATCTTTTAAGAATTTTTCTTTGTTCTCTTCTTCAGCATTGATATAGCGTTCATAGTCGGTTAAAGAAACTTTAGAGTCAACTATCATTTTTTTACTGTCCGGAAGGTTAATAATAACATCTGGTAGCACTCTGGAGCCGTCTTCTCTAGTAAAACTTTGTTGTACGGTATATTCTCTGTCTTTTTCTAATCCAGATTTTTCTAAAACGCGTTCTAAAACCAATTCCCCCCAATTACCTTGCATTTTACTATCTCCTTTTAGGGCTTTGGTTAAATTTTCTGCTTCTTGGGTTATTTTTAAATTTTGACTTTGAAGATTTAAAAGTTGTTCTTTTAGTGCCGAATGAATACTAATATTCTCTTTTTGACTGTCTTCGACTTTTTTCTCGAATAATTGAATTTTATCTTGTAAAGGAGAAAGAATATTCTTTATATTTTTTTGATTTTGTTCCGTAAATTTTAAACTTTTTTCATCTAAAATTTTGTTTGCTAAGTTTTCAAACTCTTTAGTGAATTTTTCCTGAAGCTTTTCAACTTCTTCTTTTTGTACTGTGTTTTTCTCTTGTAAATTCTCTATATCGGACTGATAGCGAACAATCTGATTACTCATTTGTTCTTTTTCTTGTTGCAAATGTCTTTTATGTTCTACTTCATCTACTAACTTAGCTTCCATAGCAGATAAATTGTTTTGTAGTTGTTTTTCTCTTTCTTCCAGAGTACTCTGGCTAGATTTAGTTTTAAGAGTTTGTATATAGTTGCCCAAAAAGTAACCTATGGCAATACCTACTAATCCAATAATTATAAAAATAAAATATGTGTTCATGTAAAATTTAAAATATGCTAGTAAAGATAAAGGTTTGTCTTTTAATTATAAGAACCAAATAGGGTTACTTTTTAACTCTAAATGTACCCGTAGAAGCATCAAACATAACAGTGTCTTGTGGAAATAGACTGTCAAAGTGTTTTTGTTCTATTAATTCGCACGGCTGTCCAAAGGGATTATCCTTGCCATTTATAAGAAGCATTTTATCGCACAGTTGAATGGCTAATTCGATTTCGTGTGTAGTAAAAAGAATGGTTTTTTGAGTGGTGTATGCAATTGATTTTAAAAGCTTTAATATGTTTGCCTTGTGGTAGAGGTCTAAATGTGTTGTAGGTTCATCTAACAACATAATAGAGGTGTCTTGCGAAAGAGCTCGTGCAATCATTACACGTTGCATTTGGCCGTCGCTGAGCTCGTAGCATTTTTTATGTTTAAGGTCTTGTAAACCTACTTTTGTTATAGCGTCTTGTATTGCGTTTGTATCTTTATCGCTTAAACTACCTATCCAATTAGTGTAAGGTTGTCTTCCCAGAGCTATTAGTTCTAATACTGTTAAATTTTTAGAAGCAATTTTCTCCGTAAGGACTAAACTAATTTCCAAGGCTAGTTCTTGCGGCGTATGCTTACTTATGTTTTTGTTACGTATATGAAGTTCTCCTGCTAATGCTTTTTGAACGTTCCCAATAGTTCTTAAAAGGGTAGATTTTCCTGCGCCATTAACACCAATAATTGCAATAAGTTCTCCTGTATTAGCAGTAAAACTAATAGAAGATCCAATTTGTGTATGCTGCTTTTTTGCGGTATACCCAATTTTAAGGTTTTGAGCAGAAAGGACGCTATGTTGATCAGGATTATTTATAAGTTTATTTTTTATAGATTAAAAAATCATTTTTCGTTTACGTACTAATAACCAAATAACTACTGGAGCTCCAATAATAGAGGTAATAGCATTTATAGGTAATACACTAGCCGAACTCGGTAATTGAGCAACGGTATCGCAAAGCAACATTAAAATTGCCCCATAAAGTAAAACAGCAGGCACTAATATTTTGTGGTTTGTAGTGTCAAAAATTTGTCTTGTTAAATGCGGTACTGCTAAACCTATAAAAGCTATAGGGCCTGCAAATGCGGTTATACCACCGGCTAATAATCCCGTAGCAAGGATTATTAAATATCTCATTTTTTTTATGTTTATCCCCAAACTACGGGCATAGTTTTCTCCAAGTAACAAGGCGTTTAGTGTTTTAATAGAGACAATACTTAAAATTATTCCCAAAAGGCATAAGCATAACAGAATGCCGAGTTGTTCCCATGTTAAATTACCAATACTACCAAACGACCAATATACATATTGTTGTAATTTTTCAGCATTAGTAAAATAAGACAAAACACTTACAATTGCTGCCGTAATACTTCCAAACATAAGCCCTATAATTAGTAGAGTCATAGAATCCTTTACTCTAGAAGCTACAATTAGTACAGAAAGTAATACCATAAAGCTACCAATACTAGAAGTAATGGCTAAAGAAAGGTTAGAGATTATACTAAAAGAAAATAAACTAGTGAATAAAGAAGACCCCATTATTAAAAAAGCAACCCCTAAACTTGCTCCGGAGCTTATACCTAATACAAAAGGACCAGCTAAAGGATTTCTAAAAAGAGTTTGCATAAGCAATCCGCTTAAAGCCAGTCCGCTACCCACTATAATTGCAGTAAACGCTTTAGGAATTCTGTAATTCCAGATTATATAATTCCAAGAATTGTTGGTTGTAGTACCACCGAAAACAGAATTTATAGTATCGGAAAAAGGAATAGAAACAGAACCTAAGCTAATATTTATTCC
The DNA here is from genome assembly GCF_947496775.1 of uncultured Maribacter sp. GTDB lineage: Bacteria > Bacteroidota > Bacteroidia > Flavobacteriales > Flavobacteriaceae > Maribacter_B. The sequence goes on from NZ_CANMDU010000002.1 coordinate 83,467, forward strand.
AAAGAATACTACTAATAGCAAAGACAATACTAAGAAAGCACTTATGTATGTTTTGTTTGGTTTCACTTATTGCAAAGGTTGATAAAAAAACGGTTTATAGTTTGGTAAAATTTCTGGGTGAAATATAGAAATTAAATCTTTTAGGACAATATCCGGTCGGCTAGGGGCTAGTTCAAAAAATAATAAGCCTCCAGTTTGGCCTTTGGTATTTCCAAAAGTATATATGTTTTTATTCTTATAAGCTTTAAATTGGGAGTAATGAGGGCTACTTTCTTCCATTTGCTTGTAGGATGTAAATTGAGAAGGAGAAACCCAATAGTCAGCGTTTTGCCCAATAGCTAGTACTTTTTCCCAACTCAAAGAGAGGCTGCCAGTCTCTTGATTGTCTTTCCATAAGTAATTCGTGTTTGCATCTTTTAAGTATTGCGCAGCCCAACTTTTTCCTCCCGGTAAATACCATATATCTTTAAACATGGCACCACTTAAAACGGTACTTTTTTTATCCGCTTTAGATGCTAAAGATTTTACCTTAAGATATTCTTTTTCAATAGTGTTAAAAATACTATCTGCTTTTTTTTCTTGATGAAAGAAAGGAGCAAAAAATTTAATCCATTCTGCCTTTCCCAAAGGTGTTTGCTCTGTCCAATCTCCATTGTAAACAATAGGTATATTGGCTGTTTCTAAGGTTTTATATGCTTTATTTTGGTTATCTATTCCAAAGCCAATGACTACATCTGGTTGTAACTCTAACGCTATTTCTGTATTCATAGATTCGTTTTTTCCTAACTCTTTAACTTTTTTACTATCTATTCTTTTTCTAGTAGATAAAGAAGATACATAATCGGTATTAGGGAAACCTACTAAGGTAGATTCTACACCTAAGGATTCTAATATCGGAATATGGGTGGTAGAGGTAACAATAATTTTTTTTATTGGAGTAGGAATAATGGCATCGAATTCTTCTTTATTTAAGGAGACGGAGGCCATTTTTTCTTTTGGAACAAGAGCATATTTAAACCCATTTTCGGCATTTGGCCATGGAGAGGTAACTTCGAGTATTGTATGCCCAGAATCTTGTTTTTTTATGGTAAATCCATTTGCATAACGTAGTGTTGATTTTGTTTCTGTGAGCTCTACATTGGTTGTTTTGTCTACTTGCCGCTTACAGGAAAAAGTAATTAAAAACAATGTAATTAATATGTAATTTTTCATAAAATTTGAAATAATAAGGAGCCAAAATTAGATTATCCTTTTGTTGCGATATGTGACAAATGTCAGTTTTTTATATGGTTAAACATTATAATTTTGATAAAAATTATTCTTTTGAGGGGAGAATCTAATATACTATTCTACATAATTGCAGGGATAATAATACTGCATTTTTCGGCGGGTTTTATTTGGTTGGTTTATAAACTCAACAAGAAAAAAGAGGATAAATAATTTATTAATGCTATTTTTGCAAAGAATTTGGTTTTATCGCTTTCACGGTGATTAAATTAAAAGGGAATCCGGTTAAATTCCGGAACTGTTCCCGCAACTGTAAGCTTAGTTTTGCTATTGTATTGAATATGCAAGTGTAAAATGGCTACTATTTCTTCAATACCACTGTTAGTAAATAACGGGAAGGTGAATAGTAGTACGCAAGTCAGGAGACCTGCCAAATTCCTAATAAAGATTCGATTGACTTTCGGGTAAAAGGTCGTTGGTGTGATGAAAAATATATTTTCAATTTTAGTACTATTCAGTCTAGCTATAGTAACGGCGCAGAAAGATTCCATTATTACTCTGGATGAAGTTGTAGTGTCTGATGTTCGAGTAAAACGTTATGCCGATGGGCATAAAGTAACAGTTATTAAGGACAGTATTATACAACGCGATAATGTGTTTTTAACTTCATTGTTGACCTTTAACTCTAATATTTATTTTAAAGAAAATGGTTTTGGAATGGTTTCTTCCCCTGCTTTTAGAGGAACCAATGCCTCGCATACAGCTGTCATTTGGAATGGAATTAATATAAACTCTCAATTAAACGGACAAGTAGATTTTAATACAATAAATCCTTTTAATTATAATTCTTTAGGCATTCGAAGTGGTGGAGGAAGTGTACAATATGGTTCTGGTGCAATAGGCGGCAGTGTTCATTTAAATAATGATTTAAAATTTGAAAAACACTTTGAGAATCAAGTTTCTGTTGGTTATGGTAGTTTTGAAACTAAAAAAGTAAACTTCAATCAAAGTTTTGGAAACAAAAAAGCATCATATAGTTTTGGAATTAATTATAATAGATCAAATAATAATTACAGGTATATAAAGACTGATGAAATAAACAAAAATGGGGAATTTGAAAATCTTAATGTAAATTTAAATGCAGGCTATGTGCTTACAGAAAAACAGGTTGTAAAACTGTACCACCAAAGTTTTATAGGGGATAGAAATTTATCAGGAAATATTTTTGTCTTAGGAAGGAGTAAGTATAAGGATAATCACTATCGTACACAACTAGAATGGGGGCGGTTTGAAAAAAAAACCATTTCAAAATTTAAATTGGCTTATCTACAAGAGGAATTTAAGTTTTTTGAAAACAAAGATTCGGATATTTATTCTTTTGGGAAAGTATCTAATTTTTTAGCAAGGTATTCCTTAGATGTAAATTTTTCAAGAGCTTTTAGGTTAAATGGATTTTTAGAGTACAATAATTTTCTGGGTAAAGGAGGAAGTTTTGGGAATCCCAAACGAAATGACTTTTCGGCTACAGCACTTATAAAACATACTATTTCTCCAAAGTCTTCTTATAATTTTAGTTTAAGACAAGATTTTTCTTCGGATTTTTCTAGTCCATTGGTTTTTTCTTTAGATGGTAGGTATGATGTAAGCCCTCATTATAAACTGCAATTGAATGCCTCCAAAAATTATAGAACACCAACATTTAATGATCTTTATTGGCAACCAGGAGGTAATTTAAATTTGATTCCTGAAAAATCTTACCAGATAGATATTGGGAATCGATTAGATTTACGAAGAGTGTCAATGAATGTTAACGGTTATTACATTGCCACGAAAGATATGATTAAATGGCTTCCTAGTAATGAAGGATTTTGGACACCAATAAATATTGACGATGTACAAATTTATGGGGTAGAAGGGGAAATTTCAGCTACTTATCCTATTCAAAGAAAGCACCAAATAGATTTTAAAGCTCATTATTCATATACAGTTTCTGAGGATAAAGAAACAAAGCAACAATTAATTTATGTGCCTTTTCATAGAGGAAATGCCTCTGTTACATATAAAATAGCTGGTATAAACTTGTTTTATCAACATTTGTATACTGGCGGTGTCTCTATTATTGGAGGAAAATTAGATGAATATCAAATAGCAAATATTGGAGTAACATATTCAAATAAGCGGGTTAATAAGGCTTTAACCTATACTTTGGGAGTTACTATAAATAATATTTATAATACGTATTACGAAAATATAGCATTACGTCCAATGCCAAACAGAAACATTCAAACACAATTAATTTTAAATTTTTAAAAATGAAAATCAAACACTTTATGTTAACAGCGGCTTTAGCCTCATTAGTACTTTCATCTTGTAGTGAAGACGATGAGCAAATGCCAGGAACAATAGGAATAACTACTGCACAAGATTCTTATGAAGAAGGAGCTGGTACTGTTGCAGTAGTCATTACAGCTTCGGATGTTTATGATGAGGATGTAACCATTAATTATGAAGTCTCTGGTACAGCTACGTCTAATGAAGATTTTACTGCTTTGTCTGGTACAGCTATTTTGGTTGCAGGAGAAACAAGTGTAGAGGAAAGTTTAGTTCTTATAGATGATGAAGATGTAGAGCCATCAGAAGACCTTATTTTAACAATTACATCTACAAGTAGCTTACAAGGTATTATCGGAACTAATAATACAGTAACTTTAACAATTACGGATAATGATTCTTATCCTTTTGAGAATGGTATATTGGTTAGTCATGAGGGTAATTTTGGACAAGGAAATGCATCTATTTCTTTTGTATCCAGCGATTTAGAAAATATAGAAAACGGTATTTATAAATCTGTTAATGGAGTCGATGCCTGGGGAGATAATGCTCAAAGTATAGCTTTCAATGGTGATATGGCCTACGTGATTATGAACGGTTCTCAAAAAATAGAAGTGGTTAATCGTTATACTTTTGAATCGGTAGCAACTATTGGAGGTCCAAGTGAATCTGATTTCTTAAACCCGCGTTATATGGCTATTGCTAATGGGAAAGGTTATGTAACAAACTGGGGAGATGGTTCTAGTACAGAAGATGATTATGTTGCAGTAATTAATTTAGAAACTAATACTGTTGAATCTACAATTTCTGTGGTAGAGGGACCAGAAAAAATTGTTGCTTACAATAGTACAGTTTATGTTGCTCAACAAGGAGGTTGGGGAGAAAACAATGTTGTTACAGTTATAGATGCCACTACAAATACAGTGGAGACAACAATTACAGTTGGTGATAGACCAAATTCTTTACGGTTAGATGCTGATAATAATCTTTGGGTTATTTCAGGAGGAAACCCTTCTTGGACAGGAAATGAGACAGCTGGGCAAATGGATAAAATTAATACAACTGATAATACCGTTACAAGCACATTAAACTTTGCCGTAACAGAGCACCCAGGAAATTTAGAGGTAGATGGGGCTAATCTTTATTATTATATGTCTGGTTCTGTTTATGAAATGGAAGTTACTAGTACAACACTACCAACTGCTTCAGAAATTACAGGACTTAGCTTTTATGATATGGCAGTTATTAATGGGAAACTCTATGGTGTAGATGCTAAAGATTTTGTTAGTAATGGTTCTTTAGAGGTATATGACCTTACAGATAATTCTTTGTTAGCTTCTAAAGAAGTATCTATTATTCCTGGAGGAATTTATTATAATGGTTCCGCGGAAAGATAGGTGGTGTCTTTAGATATAATGTTATAAAAATAAAGAGGGCTCTACCGATATAGAGCCCTCTTTTGTGTATTTATCCTTTTTCTATCGCATATTAATGTCAATATTTAAAGGTTTATCTAAAAACATATTGTCTTTAATTGGAGTAAACATTTTAGAACTAGTCATAATGGTGGCAGGCGTTTTCACCGTAAAATCTCTTTTACTAGATATACCAGTAATCTCTTGAATTGCCCTTGCTAATAAAGGTTCGTTTTGCTCTCCTAACACACCTAAGTTTTCTAAGTCTTCTTCTAATTCAATATCAGGAACTAAGCCAGAGGTATAATCATAAAAACCATCTGCATTTTCGTTTCTTCCCACTAATGGTTGAATTGCCCATTTATTTTTTGGATTAATTTTATTTTCTCTTGATTTATGATAAATATTATTATTATCAAAATCATCCACCATGGTAATAGAAAATTCATTTTTACCCGTGGTGGTTTCTCCAATATGTACCACATCTATATATGGAGCAAGCCCATTTATTAGTAATTCACTAGAAGAAGCAGAACTGTTTGTTGCTAATACGTATACTTTGGATAAGTTTAACCTGTTTAAGTCTGTTCCAGCGGTAGTTTTGTCGGCGAATTTGTCTACTAATTGATCTTCGGAAAATTCGGATTGCCATCTACTGTTCCAACGTTGTCTTAGAAAGATATCTGTAGTGTTATCTCCAGATATCATACTAGAAAGTAAACGAGCCGAATTAACAGAGCCTCCTGGGTTGTAACGTAGATCTAAAATCAAATTTGTAATTCCAGCTGATTTAAAATCTCCAAAAGCATTGTTTAAGTCTTCATCAAATTCATTGGTGAATCCATTATATACAAGGTATCCTATTTTTTCACCATTAACTTCGAAAGTCTTAGATAAGAATACTGGGTTTTCAGAAAGCCCTTCTATTTTAGTTAAACTAACTTCTTTATCTATAGGGTTTATTTCATTGTTAGTTATGGTGGCCATATTTAGGGTATAAGTATCCGCATCACCAAAAAGTAAATCTATATAATTATCAAGGGTAAGAATATTGCCGTTTACCCCTGTGAATAGCTCTCCTCTGCTAATGTCTTTTGTAGCAGCATCTGAATTAGGAATTATGTAACGAACATAGCCCAAAACCTTATCAGTATCATAAAGAACTAAACCAAATTCTAGTCCATTACTTTTTGATATTCCAGAAAGTACTTGCGTAAGTTCCGTATAATCTTCGGCATAAAAACTAAAACGATCATCCGAATGTAGAAGATGTTTGTCAAAGAAATCTCCAGGATTTTCTTCTTTAGCTAAAAAGTCATTATAGGCCTGTATTCCTACTTCTGTATTTGGGAATTTGTCATCCGCTAAATCGGCAACGTCTTCCTGCCAAAAATACCAAAAATTCATTGTTTTCCACATAAAATCTTGAACGATAAGATCATCGGACTCAATTTTTATGCCTCTTTTCATAGTTAGGGCATCATCATCTTTATTGCAGGAGTTAAATAAGATTCCCATAGCAAGGAATAGTACAAAATACTTTTTCATAGGTTTTGTTTTATCATAAAAATACAATCAAATATTACTCCAATAACTAAATTAAGAAATTCAAGGTATTATTTAATTTGTATACTTACGTATAAAATAACGTAAATAGACGTCTAATATTTGGAAGATAAATAGAAACGTAAAAATTGCGAAAAGAAAAATAACCGTGGGAACTTTTTCTTTTTAGGTATTCAATAGTTTAGCCTGTTCCCAATTAAAATGCACTAAGCAAAATTTGTTGCTTATGAATGCCATTTAAAGACAAGCTTTTTAGATCATCCATAGGTTAGTTGTTTTTTAATTAGGAAACAGAACATTAAGTTTAGAGGAAATTATTTATTCTCTATTCAGATGCAATAGGTTTTAATAAACCATCCATTAACATAAGATTATTCATAGGTTTTGCTTCTATAGAACTACCCATTAGTTTTGCAGGATATTTTGGAGTAAAATCTATTTTAGAGGAAGTTCCTGAAATAGTATTTAATGCTAGTTCTAATAAAGGTTCATTGGTTTCTCCTAAGACTCCTAAGTTAGCTATATCTTCAAATAATTCATAATCAGGAATTAAACCACTTGTGTAATCAGAAAAACCATCCGCATTTTCATTTCTTCCTAAAAGTGGTTGTATTGCCCATTGATTGTCCGGATTAATTTTATCTTCACGTTCTGGGGAGTAGAAGTAATTATTTTCTATATCGTCTACAAATGTATTGGAGAATTCATTTTTTCCAACTGTATTTGTGCCAATTTGGATTACATCAATATATGGTTCTAAGCCATTAATAACTAACTCACTAGAAGAAGCTGTAGATCCAGAGGTTATTATATACACCCGATTTAAGTTTAGGGTATTTACTTGGCTTCCTCCTAAGGTTTTATCTATAAAATTATTTTCCCCTTGTCCTGGATTAAATGAAGCTTGGATTTTATCATTATATCTTGCCTTTAGAAAAAGATCTTCCGTTTTTGTTCCATATACAGAACTGGCGATTTGAATTGCAGAAGAGACTCTACCACCTCCATTATACCTAAAATCCAAAATAAGGTCATCAATATTTTCTGCTTTAAAGTCACCAAACACGTCATTTAATTGTTCATCATAATTAGCGATAAAGGAGTTGTACATTAAATAGCCAATTTTAAGTCCATTATGTTCAATCACTTTTTTTACTAAAATAGGATCTTCTTGTAAATTTTCTTCTTTAGTTAAGTCTACAGATTTATTATTACTACTAATAACATTGTCGTTAATATCTGCCATATTTAGGGTGTAACTGTCATTAGTACCAAAAAGTAAATCTCTATAATTACTTGTTGTTATCGTTGTTCCATTTACTCCTGTGAATAAATCACCACGTTTAATATCCTTAGTAGCAGCATTAGAATTAGGAATTATATAGGTTACATACCCAAAAACATTTTCACTATCGCTGAATCTCAATAACCCAAATTCCAAACCATTACTTTTAAAAATACCTGCAAAACGAGACACTAAATCTTCATAATCTTCACTAACAAAACTAAAACGATCTGTAGCTGCTGCATTACCAACAATTTGAGCATGGTTATTACATATTTTATAGAAAAATTCTTCTGGATTAGAGTTTTTAGATAAATAATCAATATAATCATTTTCAGAAGCAAAGCGATTATCCGCTAAATCACTAACATCCCCCTGCCAAAAATAAAAACTATTCATTGCTTTCCACATAAAATTTTGAACCGGATAGTCTGTAGCTAATTTAACTACAGGTATTTCTTCCGGTTTCTTTTTATTTTCTTCAATTGGGGTAGCGTTATCATCATTGTTACACGAGTTAAATAAGATTCCAATTGCAAAGAATAGTAAAAAGTACTTTTTCATAGGTTTTGTTTTGTTAATAACATCAAATATTATTCCAATAAAATAATTTTAAAGGATAAAGAATATTTATAAGTTTATACTTACGCATGTATTGTAAGTAAATAGTACTCCGAAAATAGGGACATAAATAGAAATAAAAAATTTTTTGTAACAAAATTCGTTGTACTTCGTCTTCCTTATGTAGACCAATAAATAGGTTTATAAACAACCAACTAAAATGAAACAGTCAGAATTTACTAATCTGGTAATGCCATTTAAAGACAAGCTTTTTAGACTTGCAAAGCGTTTACTAGTATCTACAGAGGAGGCAGAGGATGCTACTCAAGAGGTGTTATTAAAGCTTTGGTCTAAGAATAATAAAATGGATAACTATAATAATGTTGAAGCATTTGCGATGACCATGACTAAGAATTTCTGTTTGGATAGATTAAAATCGAAACAGGCATCTAATTTAAAGTTAGTGCATAGTAATTACGGCGATGATAATAATTCGCTTCAAAAAAAAATAGAGGCGAAAGACAGTGTCAACTGGGTAGAAAAGATAATGGATGAATTACCTGAACAACAAAAAATGGTATTGCAATTAAGGGATGTGGAGCAATATACTTTTGAAGAAATAGAAAAATTATTAGATATGAAACCAACGGCAATACGAGTGGCATTATCTAGAGCAAGAAAAACGGTTAGAGAAAAATTAACACAAAAGCATAACTATGGAATTAAATAACATAGAAGAATTATTAGAAAAGTATTTTGATGCTACCACCACGGTTGCAGAAGAAGAAACGTTACGAACGTATTTCTCTCAAGAAAGTGTAGCTACACATCTAGAGCAATACAGGTCTATGTTTACTTATTTTTCTACGGCTAAAGAAGAACGGTTTACAAAGAAGCTACCATTAAAACCAAGATATAATTATAATAAATGGATTAGCGTTGCAGCAGTGGCGGTTATTGCTTTTGGCCTATATTTTGGTAATACATACCATGAACAAAAATTAGCAGAGCAAAAAGAGGCAGAGTATGCATATAATGAAACAAAAAAAGCATTAGACCTTTTAGCTCAAAACTTTAGTAAGGGTACACAAAAGGTAGCTTACTTAAATGAATTTGAAGCAACAAAACAAAAAATTTACAATCACAAATAATTAAAAATCATGAAAAAGTTCCTAATAATAGCAGTAATAGCACTAATACCTTTAACAGGTTTCTCTCAGTCTTTGTTTGATAAATACGAAGATTTAGATAACGTAAGTGCTGTAGTAGTAAACAAAAGTATGTTTAATCTATTAAGTAAAATAGATGTAGAGGTAGATGATCCCGAAGCAAAAGACTTTATGGATATAGCAAAGAGTCTTAATAATTTAAAAGTATTTGTTACAGAAGATAAAGCAGTATCTGCAGATATGCTTAAATCTATGAATGCATATTTAAAGACAGCAAAGTTAGAAGAGTTAATGCGGGTAAAGGATAAAGACGCTAACATAAAATTCTATATAAAAGAAGGTAAAGACGCGGACCATGTGAGTGAACTTCTTATGTTCGTAACTGGTATGAAAAACGTAGATGTAGACGTAAACGGAAGAAAATTTGAAACGGTACTTTTATCCCTTACAGGTGATATAGATTTAAATAAAATAGGTTCACTAACAAATAAAATGAACTTACCACAAGAATTAAATAAGGCAGGAAAAAAACAGTAATGAAAAGCCTGAATAATCAGGAATAACAAATATCATCAATCTATTTAATAATCTATCCTAATAAAAGCCCCTTATTAATCAAAGGGGTTAGGATTAAAAAAACAAAACAGTCATGAAAAAATTTAGTTTAATTGTAGCAATTGCATTATTACCAGTATTTGGATTTTCACAATCTATCTTCGACAAATATGAGGATATGGATAATGTAGGAACCGTAGTCGTTAATAAAGGAATGATTGATTTGGTCAGCAAAGTTGGTAGTATGACTGATGACCAAGAAGCAAAAGATTTTGCCGATGTAGCAAAAGGTATTAAAGGTATTAAAGTATTTATTACTGAAGATAAAGGTGTTTCTGCAAATATGGCTTCTACAGTTAAAAAATATTTAAGGTCATCCTCTATGGAAGAGTTGATGCGTGTTAAGGACAAAGATGTTAATGTAAAATTTTATATTAAAAATGGAAAAGACAAAGATCATGTAAAAGAACTTTTAATGTTCGTTTCCGGTATGAGAAATGTCGATGTCGATGGTAGAAAGTTCGAAACTGTTTTGGTTTCCATGACAGGAGATATAGATTTAAATAAAATTGGTGCAATTACCAATAAGATGAATCTACCAAAAGAACTAAACAAAGCAGGAAAAAAATAATAAAAATTAAATTGCAGTTATTCCTTTTAAATGGATAATTGCAATTTTTAAATCAACCAAAAAAATGATAACAATAATAAAAAAAGCATTAGTTCTAGGATTTTTTTTAGTACTGGGTGCGTGCTCCTCAACCCAGAGCCTTCAAGAGTACTACGTAGATAATTATGAAAATCCTAATTTTATTTCTTTTGATGTACCAGCAAGTGTTTTGAATTTGGAGGAGGTAGATTTATCAGCTACTCAGAAAGAAGCAGTAAGCTCCTTGAAGAAGTTAAATATTTTAGCTTTTAAAAAAACACCTAAAAATGTGGAGGATTACACTGCTGAAAAGCTAAAAGTTAAAGCTATTTTAAAGAATAAAAAGTATACAGAGTTAATGAAAGTAAATACTAGTTTTGGAAAAGGTACTATTACCTATTTGGGAGATGATGATGCTATTGACGAGGTTATAGTTTATGGAGATAACAAAGAAAAAGGATTTGCTTTAATTAGGGTTTTAGGGAATAATATGAACCCAGCACATTTGGTGGAGTTAATAAAAGCCATGGAAAAATCTAATTATAAAGGAGAAGGCTTAGGAAAGCTTAAGGAACTTTTGGAATAGCTATTATGTATAGCATAATTAAAAAACCTGTTGTGATGTAAATTACAACAGGTTTTTTTTATTTCCATTAGTAGCTTTAATTTTTCGATAGCTCATTTCGAAAAGGTTTACTATTAAATAATGATAAATTTAATATGTAAAATTTTATATTTTAGTGACCTTCTGTATATATTCGTGTCTAAAATACTAAACACTAAAAATTTTTGAATTATTATGGAGAACACAGACGTTAGCTCTTGGATGAGTAAAGGAATGGAATTTGTTATGGAATATGGCCCTAAAGTTATAGGAGCTATTATTATTTATATTATTGGTTCCTGGGTTATAGGTAAAATTGTTAAAATTGCCCGTAAGGCAATGAATAAAAGTAATTACGAGGAATCTTTACAAAAGTTCTTATTGAACCTTATTGGCTGGGGATTAAAAATATTTTTAATTATCATGGTAATATCTAAACTTGGAGTGGAAACAACAAGTTTTGCAGCTATTATTGCAGCAGCTGGTTTGGCTATAGGTTTAGCTTTACAGGGGTCTTTATCTAATTTTGCAGGAGGAGTTCTTTTAATGATTTTTAAACCTTATAAAATTGGAGATTTGGTTGAGGCGCAAGGAACTTTAGGAGTAGTTAAAGAGATAGAAATTTTTACTACGAAATTAGTAACACCAGATAATAAATTAGCAATAGTGCCTAATGGAGCAATGGCTAATGGTAACATTATAAACTATACGGCAGAAGGTAAAATGCGTGTAGATCTTACTATTGGAGTTGGTTACGGAGAAGATATTAAAAAAGCAAAAGAAGTTTTAATGAATGTTTTAACGTCGGATCCTAAAGTGTTAAAAGATCCAGCTCCGTCTGTAAATGTTTCAGAATTGGCTGATAGCTCTGTGAATTTTGCAGTGCGCCCTTATTCTACTCCGGATGATTACTGGGATGTTTATTTTGGAACTTTAGAGAATTGTAAAATTGCATTAGATAATGCAGGTATTGAAATTCCTTACCCGCACGAAGTACAAATTAATAAGTAATATTAATTTATTTTTATAATTAAAAAGACCGCAAATTGCGGTCTTTTTTAGTTTTTCTTTTTTGATTCAAGAAGTAAAGTAATTATAGCTATAAAAAATATAACATAGGCTATATTCATTAAAAGATTTCCTGTTATAAAATTTAGGAACACCCAATGTAAAATTCTAACAGTACGTCCTATAAGATAAAATGCTAAAGCAATTACTACTAAATAATGCCCAGCTTTCATGTTAAATACCAGTATAGTTACTAGGAGTAATTGCTTTTAATTCTGTTTTAATAGCATCGGAAACTTCTAGAGAATCTATAAAGTTTGCCATAGAATTTTTAGTTATTTTCTCATTGGTTCTGGTTAAGCCTTTTAAAGCTTCGTAAGGATTAGGGTAAGCCTCTCTCCTTAAAATGGTTTGTATTGCTTCTGCAACAACGGCCCAATTATTTTCTAAATCTTGTTCAAATTTTTCTTTGTTTAAAAGTAATTTGTTTAATCCTTTTAAGGTAGATTGAAAAGCAATTAAAGTATGCGCAAAAGGTACACCAACGTTTCTAAGAACGGTGCTATCTGTTAAATCTCTCTGTAGTCTAGAAACGGGTAGTTTGGCGGATAAATGCTCAAAAATAGCATTTGCTATACCTAAATTTCCTTCCGAATTTTCAAAATCAATAGGGTTTACTTTATGGGGCATTGCGGAAGAACCAACTTCTCCTTTTTTAATTTTTTGTTTAAAATAATCCATAGAAACATAAGTCCAAAAATCTCTATCTAAATCTAGGATAATTGTGTTAATTCTCTTCAATCCATCAAACAAGGCAGCCATATGATCATAGTGTTCTATTTGCGTGGTAGGAAAAGAATGGTGTAATCCTAATTTTTCTTGTACAAATTTTTCTCCAAAAGCTTTCCAATCAATAGAAGGGTAGGCAACTAAGTGGGCATTGTAGTTACCGGTAGCGCCACCAAATTTTGCAGCACTTGGAATATCATTTAACAAGTTAAACTGTTCTTTTAAACGAGTAACAAAAACATTAATTTCTTTTCCTAGACGAGTAGGGGAAGCAGGTTGTCCATGTGTTCTTGCTAATAGAGGAATAGCATCCCACTCTTTAACTAATGCTTCAAGCTTTGCTATAACCTCTAGGTATAGAGGAACATAAACATCATTCATAGCCTCTTTTATAGAAAGTGGTATTGCTGTGTTGTTTATATCTTGAGAAGTTAATCCAAAATGAATAAATTCTTTATGTTCACTTAAGCCTAAAGTATCAAAGGCCTTTTTAATAAAGTACTCTACCGCTTTAACATCGTGGTTGGTTACTTTCTCTATGTCTTTTATTTCTTGTGCGTCTTTGGCATTGAACTTTTTATAAATATCTCTTAAAGCATCAAATTTAGAAGTATCAAAACCATCTAATTGCGGTAATGGAATTTCACATAAAGCAATAAAGTATTCAATTTCTACTCGTACTCTATATTTAATTAGTGCTTCTTCGGAAAAGAATGGAGATAAAGAATTAGTTTTACTACTATACCTTCCGTCTATAGGGGAAATTGCATTTAGTTGCGTAAGTGACATTTGCTTATGAATTGATTAGTAAATTACAAGGCGCAAATATACTTATAAGTTAAGGAGTTTAAAAGTCTATAAAAGTTTAATCTGATGTTGTTTTTTGAGTATCTGTTATAAGAAAAGCTTACTTTATTTTTTCTAATGTCATTCTTGCTCTTGCTTTATAGGCAGCACTTCCATTGGCGTAATTTTGTTCTAGCACTATGCGCAGTTCTGGGTAAATCCAATCGTACTTACGACCCAATAATAATAAGCAAGTCATTGAATAGGCTTGTGCAGCTACTTTGTGGTCTCCAATAAGCCAATCGAAACAATTGGCCGTAATGCGTTCTAAATGTTCATTAGTTAGGTGCTTTTTAGTTGCTGTTTTTTTTTGCGAGAAATAAGATGTTATTAAGTACTCGCAAATTTTGGCCATAGGACGAACGGCAGAATCAAAATGTACTTTATGCAAAGAAGCGGTAAAAGAATCTAAATAAGGAAAAAGATAATCTAGTTGTTTTTTGGCGGTAAATTCTAGTACCCAACATGCTCTACAGGAAATAGGATTGTCTATTGTAAGGGCAATAGAGAGTAGATGGGGTATTAAATGTGGGTTAGTAAGAATTAAAGTAGCCATTTCTTGTCTTTTTTCTCTAGAGTGGTTAACATAATCTAAGGATTTAAAAAGAGCTTCTTTATTCATAAAAAATTGTATTTTTAAGGGAAATTTGTTTCCCCAAATGAAAATACTAAAAAAAACTGCAATTATCCTACTGGTTGCTTTTGTTGCTATCCAGTTTTTTAGACCAACTCAGAACATATCACATGGTGATCATACCAAACAATTTCTTGTTGAGACTAACCCTTCAAAAGAAGTGAAGGTTATTTTAGAACAAACGTGTTATGACTGTCATAGCGATAATACCAATTATCCCTGGTATAATAATGTTGCTCCTGTCTCTTATTGGTTATCCAACCATATTAAAGATGGTAAAAAACATTTAAATTTTTCAGAATGGGAGAACTATTCTAATAAGAAAAAAGACCATAAATTAGAAGAGGTTTTAGAAACTATAGATACTAGTGAAATGCCTCTAAAAGAATATATTTGGACACATGAGCAAGCCAAACTTTCTGAAGAGCAAAAAAAGTTGATAAAAGAATGGGTGCTTCGTTCTAGAGCATTGTATCAATTAGAGAATTTACAATAGTAGGAACTCCTTTTGTTGCAGAATCTTTTATAATTGTAAGCAAAGGAAAGTCATTTTCTGTAATGCTAGGTTTTGGGTCTACAAAATAAATCGGAGTTTTTCCGGGAATGTAATTTATTAACCCAGCGGCAGGATATACTTGCATAGAAGTGCCTATAATGATTAAAATATCGGCATTTGCAGTAATTTCTATTGCATCTTCCATCTTGGGAACATCTTCTCCAAACCATACAATATGTGGTCTTAATTGGGAGCCTTTACTACAAAAATCTCCTATCTCAACATTTTCTTTCCAAGGAAGTATTACGTTTTTATCTATGGTACTCCTTACTTTTAATAGTTCTCCATGTAAATGGGTAACATGTTTACTTCCAGCACGTTCATGTAAGTCATCTACATTTTGAGTTATAATATGTACATGAAAATAATCTTGTAAAGAAGCTAATGCATAATGTGCAGTATTCGGTAGTACTTGCAATAATTGTTTTCTTCTTTGATTATAAAATTCTAATACAAGAGACGGGTTATTCTTAAAGCCTTCTGGGGTGGCTACCTCCATAATATCATGGCCTTCCCATAAGCCATCTGCATCTCTAAAAGTTTTTATACCACTTTCGGCACTTATTCCGGCACCAGTAAGAACAACTATATTTTTCTTCATAAAGAAGCACTTTTTAATTCAATAATTTATCTATTACAGAATTACAAAAAAAATGATAATAAAACCTAACTTTTATAGTAATACGGATTAAATACTTTACAAGTCTTCTAATTTCCAAGTTCTTACCCAATCATACTTTGTAGTTCTTTGCTCTTCAGTTCCAGTAGCAGTTAAATCGTTCTCTGGCTCAATAGGGTTCCAATCATAAGTTTCCATTGCCATGGTTATGTGACCTTCTAAATCAAAATCTGTTGAAGGCTTAATCGTATAAACATACTCTCCATCTAAGTAAAATAATATTTCTGTAGGCGATTTCCACCAACATCCATATACAAAATATCTGGAATGATTTTTATCCTCTAAATCTTTTTTTCCTGGTCTTTGCACGGAGCTATTAATATCACAAGTTCTTGCGTGTCTCCAGGTATTAGAGTGATATATATTATCCCATTCTTTTGCCCATGAATCTGTTCCACTATGTGTTCTTCCTACACATTCTTGAATATCTAGTTCAAGTTTTCTGAAAGGTCCTGAATTACAATTTTGAGGAAAAGCTATCCAAAATGTTGAAGACATTACTGTTTCATTAGCTTTCATCCTAGCCTCATAGTAATAACCAGATATAGCTTTAGTTTTGGAACGTAAAATTGCACCTCCATGAGTCCAATTACGACTATTACTAGTTATTGGTGTTTGTAATTTTTTTACCATTACATTTAAGGATCCACCTCCTACAGAAACATTATCAGGTTGAAAAAGTGCTGGTTCTCTACCATACCACCCAAATTGATCTTGAGAAGGGTCTCTAAACCACTTAGAATCATCGAAAATATCCGTATTAAATTCATCTGACAATTCTGCTACAGAAGTCCATTTTTTTCCTGTTGGCGTTGGATCATCTCCTATAAAATAAGGCATGTTTTCTGAAGGATTATTTCTTGCTACTATTACATCAAAACTACAAGAAGTAGTGTTTCCGGCTGCATCAGTAACAACAAAAGTATTTGTAGTTGTTCCTACAGGAAATGATTCTCCCGACGCTAAACCAGAGGTTTGTCTTGTTACTGCACCAGCAATATTATCTGTTCCTTCTGGAGTAGTATAAGTTACCATAGCATCTTTAGCTGTAGTATCTATATTTACATTTATGGGGTCTAAACATGTTATAGAAGGAGCTATAGCGTCTTTTTGCTCTTCTTCTTTTTCATCATTACTACAAGAGATACTAGATATAAATAAAAGCGTCAGTAAAATTTGCGAAAAATTATTTTTAAACATTGGAAGAGAGCTTTAATTAAATTGTAAAGTAATATAACTAAAAGAGATTAGTTTTTCTCATATGTTCTATAAAAAGTAATAAATGTTCCGTTTTCTTAAAAGAACTTTTTTATACCTTAGATGTATGATAGATGAAAAACTCTTGGCTTATTTAGAGGAAATTGTAACTCCGGAACGCGTAGAGCGTTTTAAAGTAATATTAGAGGAACGAACAAAGTATATAACGGTAGCTATTGAAGATGTTTTTCAAAGACACAATATGAGCGCTGTAATACGTAGTTGTGAAGTTTTTGGAATTCAAGATGCGCATGTTATAGAGAATAGAAATGCAAAATGTTTGGATGAAGAAATTTCTATGGGAGCCCAAAATTGGGTAGATATTCACGAGTATAAAGATACTTCTAGTTGTATTGATAGTTTACGTAAAAATGGATATAAAATAATAGCGACAACGCCACATAATGATTCTTGTTATTTGGATGATTTTGAATTAGACAGTAAAACAGCTCTCTTTTTTGGGACTGAAAAAGACGGGTTGAGTCAAGAAGTCATTGAGAGTGCAGATGGCTATTTAAAAGTACCTATGGTTGGTTTTACGGAGAGCTTAAATATATCTGTTTCTGCTGCTATAGTATTACAAAGTTTAACTAATAAGCTTAAAAATAGCAACTTAGATTGGAAGCTAACTGAAGAAGAAAAATTAGAAAAACGGTTAGATTGGAGTAAAAAATCCATTAAAAGTATTGATGCTATTTTAAAGCGTTATTCTGAAAAAGGTTAAATTTTTATTACTTTTAAAGGAAACCACTAAAACCAACACAAAAATGAATACACTAGTTTATATCATCGTAGGGATTGTAGTACTGTTGCTAATTTTAAGTTTAATAGCACCAAAAAGGTATAATGTTTTTAGAAGCATTGAAATTAACAAGCCTAAATCTGACGTTTTTGAGAATCTTAAATACTTGCAAAAGCAGCAAGAATGGTCGCCATGGGCAAAAAAAGACTCAAATATGGAGAAGAAACTAACAGGAAAGGATGGCGAAGTTGGCGCTATTAGTTATTGGAATGGTAATAAAGAAGTAGGGGAAGGGGAACAAGAAATTACTAAAATTATTGAAGGGGAGAGAATAGAAGGTGAGCTTCGTTTTCTAAAACCTTGGAAGTCTACTTCAGATTGTTATTTTGATGTGGCAGATGCTGGTCAAGGAAGTACAAAGGTTACATGGGGATTTTCAGGAAAAAATAAGTTTCCAATGAGTATTATGATGCTATTTATGAATATGGATAAGGCTGTTGGTAAAGATTTTGAAGACGGTTTAAGAGCTTTAAAAGAGCAATTGGAGGAAGAATAGGCATATATAGTTTAGGTTTAAAACTTTAATAGCCGAAGTAATTGTAATTTTCTTATCCAGATGAGGTTAAAGATTACTATAATATTGCTTTTTTTTTGATATGAAGATTAGCTATAAGATTCAGCAACTCTATTAAGAGTAACAAACCTTTTGCTCGTGGTATAAAATTTAAAACCGCAATTTTATCGAAATTTTAAAGTTATACTTAAAGTTTTGTTTCCTTTAATTCCCGAATATGAAAAAAATAGTTATTCTAGTATTACTGTTGGTATTTTCAAAAGCTGTGAAAGCTCAAAGTACCGATTTAGACCGAGAAACTATAAAAGTTTCTTATGTTAAATTACCAACAAACCCTGTAAAAGATAAAAACTTACGAACCTATTCTGTAAACACAAATAGTGTACCTACTGCAGAAAGTGCCTACCCTAGTAAAGTAATAAATGAGAGCATAATTATAGAAGGGTTTGAGAAAATCAATAGGAACGGTACTATTGATGTTCAAATTCAGGTAAACGATATAATTATTGAAGGAGTAAAGTATTACGAGACTGAGGATATAAAGAAAAATAAAGAAGGTAAGGTAATTAGCAGTCAGAAGTATTACCAACCTATTATTCATTATAGAACAACAGCTTCTTATTATGTGAAAGATCAGAATGGCAAACGTGATGAATATACTATTTCTGATAAAGGGAATTTTAAGGCATCTAAATATAAAACAAAAAAAGAAGGAGAAAATTACGTGTCCACTAATATAGAATCCCTTAAAAGCCAATTTATAAAGAAATTTGCAAGAAATATTCCTTCCTCCGTAAACTATGAACTTAACAACCAATTTGGTTATCATGCACAAGAACAGGTTGGAACTAATTTATGGATACTAGATTCAAAAAAACATCCCGAATATACTGCACATAAAAAGGCTTTAAAACAAGCCCAGGAAATTTTTGCTACAAGTAAATATAATCAGTCTATTAGTGGGTTAAAAGAAAAATTAGAACCCGTAATGGTATATTTTAAAAGTGTTATTCCTAAATATACCGACCCCAAAAAAAATAAGCATAAAAAAATGAGATATGCCAGTTACTATAACTTGGCAAAAATGTATTATTATTTGGATATGCCAGACGAAACCTCAAAGTATGCTAATAAGCTTATTGAGAACGGGTACGACAAATCTGACGGTAAACAATTAGCGGAAATGGCCGAAAATTTAAAAGAAAAATTTATTGTGAATAACGTTACTTCAAGGCATTTTGAGGTAAACACGGCGGATAGCACATTCGATGATACTGTAGTAGAAACAGAAACTGTTATTGAAGCATTACCTATTGTTAAAGAGTTTGAAACCGCATATGAATCAACAGGTTCCTTGGAAGAAGATAATAAAATGTCTATTTCCATTTTACGAACGTTAAAGAATGTATTTGCAGGTGAAGGTAGTTATTTGGGATATTATCCAATTGAAGCAGAAATTATTACCGATGCTGCATCAGGGAAAGTAACAGGGCAAAAATTCATAGTACCTACTAATGATCAGGCCTATAAGTATATTACTTTTGTTTGGGATGGTAATTTCTTAGCACATGCACTTGTAGATACATATAGGATTGATTTATTCTGGAAAAACAATCAATTAGCAGGAGTAAGAATTGATAGCTTTCAAAATTTTGATTTCACTATTCGTTACGACATGGATAATAACCCAATTTACTTAGAAGGTCACCAGGCAAGTAATAATGATATACCAAGTAATTTTGATATAACCTATATCGATGGAAAAATAACAGAAAGTGTTAGAAATACGCAAGGTATGTTTAAAAATTACGTTAGTACAGCCAAAATATTTAAATATAACGAAGATGCTATTGAGGTAAATACAACAGTATATAAAAGGGGAAAGGCTCGGGAAACTAAAAATGAAGTGAGCAGTTTAACTATGACATATAATGTGGTTTCTGATAGTGAGCTACAAATCACTACGAATTTTGGAAAGTCTGGGAGTACACGTGTTAAAAGCTTTATTTATAGACCAGATGGAAAAATGAGAAGAGTAAGTAACAATGAACAGCCCTATAATTCTATAAATACAACGGATAACATATATGAAGGTGATAAGCGGGTGAAGCAAATATTTTTTTCAACGTTTAAAGGGGAATTTCACACGAAATCAATAATTAATTATAAAGATTTTGACAAGAAACCTGGGGAAACGGAAGATAAGTGGAGGAATGGTAAATACTTTTACGATTCCAATGGCATTCTTGTTGAGGAAATACGTGACGGCAAGTACAGGGAGAAAATAAATGGACTATGGTCTGGCTGGAAATATATGAGTTATTAAATTAGGAGATTTCCTTAACTATGTAAGTCTATTTGTGTATAGCATAAGTATAAAATAAATAGTAGTGTTAGTGCGGATTAATTGTATTTTATGAAGAAGTTTTAAGCTGTTTTTTCTTGGTTCAACGTAAGACACATGCGTTCCATTCCTTTTAATTCTTCTTTGAAAAGTGGTATTTCTAATCGTGTTTTGCTGTGAAATTCGAATCCTAGTTTTTGATAGAAAGCAATCGCGTTTTTATTGGAGTCTATTACACAAAGAAAAATCAACCTCTTTCCTTTTTTCTGAATTCGATTTATTATTTCGGTTAACGCTATTTTCCCGATACCCATTCCGCTATATTTTGGAAGGATATATATTTTTTCCAATTCGCTATTAGCTAATTCAGATAATTTTAATGATGATTTATTATTAACCTTTGCAAAACCAATGTTTTTTGAATGCTTGCAAATAAAGAAATATTCATAATTTGTATTATTTAATTCGGCTTTTAGTCGTCTTTCACCAAACTCTTGTTCTAGATAAAGTTCTAATCCATTTTCAGTCCAATGGTCTGCAAATATGTGAGAATACGAACTTTTACATACTTCTTGCAACTCGAAAATATCACTTTGATTAACTTTTTTTAACTCCATATAATCCTCATTACGCATAGATTTTGTTGTTGCGCGTTTATTTATCTGTTTGTAATTCTTATATTCTTGAACCTTTAATCAGAAGCCAAAGCATAAATACTAATTCGCCCAATGCTGTAAATATACTAAAGCTTGTATTGAGTTCGGAATATAAAAATTTAATAGGACTAAACCGAAAAACCATTCTTGTTTATACGATTTTACATAAAACAACATACGTTCCGAAATATGTTCCGGAGAACTTGTTTGAAAGTAGGAATTCCCCTTTGTCAGGGTAAAAACCTTTACCCAATTCGTTACGGCCAGAAGATAAATCGCAGTGTATAGTAACCGAAATCAAGCCGTTACTAAATATACAAAACTTTTTTAGTTAACACGTAGTAGCTTTGTTTTAGATACGATGTTTTGTGCCGTAGTAACACGTTGGAGTAAGTACTGTTAGGTTCCTTTTTTTTCTAGGAGTAAAGTCTATTTATACGACAGTTTCGCAAGATATAATTAACAATAGACGATTAGTTTAAAATATCCTTTTTATGAATATTATACATTTCTAATAAACCAATAAATCCTTTTTTTATTTTATTCACTTCAGTCTGTGGTGAATTCTTTTCCAGAAAAATTGTTATACTAGATGCGGCTTCTCCACTAAAATGTTCTCCAGTTTTTATGTTAATTTTTTTCGTTTCAATAGAATTGTTCGGGAAAAATATTTGAAAGTATTTACTTTTATCTGTTTGTTTGATTGTTATTCTTGAATACTCTTTCGCGGTCAAATAACATGCTGTTGAACAAAGTTCGCCTGCTGTACAGAATTGTATCAATTTAATTGTTTTCTTATTATTAAAGTCTACCTCTTCCAGTAAGTAGTTGTAATTTTTTTTGATATCATATAGCTTATGTATGTCTATTTTTTTACTTAAAGATAGGAGCGCCTCTGCTTTAGTTTGACTTGAACATTTTGCGTAAACAGATAATAAAAAGAATGCAATAAAGAAATTTTTCATAGTACAGGATAATGTTTTTTGCGTATTGTTTAGAATAGTAGAAGACAAATCATTAGAGCAAGCTATACGGCATTTAAGAAACCTATTAGTGGGTTTTAAACTTACAAAAGACTTGTAGATTATTTTCTTTTTTTACCTCTATTAAGGACTTTAAAATCCTCATAGCATCCGCTTATGGCATCTAAAATTTGCAAATCATTAGCAGTAGTTATAAAAGATTTAGAATAATTGCAGTTGTTTAATATGTCTTGTATATCTACTTTTTCAATTTGTAATAACTCCATTAACGTTTCTCTATCAAATTTAGATGCGAGGAGGTTTCTAATCTCGTCGTCTTCTTTCATTTGTCTAAGTTTCTTCATTTGGTTTGGTTTTTTTCCAAATAAATTACGAAGTAAGTCAGCCGGGTTTAAGATCGCCCCAAGTACTTTTGTAACGGCACTAGGATTTTTATTTCCGGCTTCATATCCAACAGATAAACCAGAGATGCTATATTGGTATGCATTGTTAATGGGTAAGTTTTTTATGTCTATTTCTAAATATCCTGTAAGTTGGTATGGTGTTACAATTACTTCTTCTAAAGCGTATGCTAGTTCTGTAAGAGAAACTTTGGTATTCTTGAACTTAAACATATCATTTGTTACTCTAATTTTTTGAGATTTAAAACCTAAGAAAGAAAAATACAAGGTGTCATTTACTGTAGCGGCAATAGTAAACTCTCCTTTATTGTTTGTGATGGTTCCTTTTACTTTATTTAGGTTTACAATATGCACACTTTCCATAGCGGCATCTGTTTGGGCATTAATAACAATGGCTTTAATTTCAGTTTCGGTATTTGTTTCTTCTTGGCTATAAGCGATGCAAGAAATAAAACAAAAAATAATAAGCAACTTTTTTCCCATAGTTCTAAAATACGGCAATATACACGCAAACAAAAAAAAAATACGCCGAAGCGTATTTTTTAATATAGGTTTAACTAAAAGAAGTCGGTATTTCTCTTTTTGCTTCTTCTTTTTCCAGAGAATGTTCCTCCTCCGCCTTGCGAAGAACCACCATCTCTTCTTTTGTTTCTTCCTCCGCTACGGTCTCTATCTCTTCCACGATCACGACCGCCGCCACCGCCGAATCTTCTTCCTCCGCCGCCTCTTCTTCCGCCACCAGGATTTTTAGAAACTTCCACATTTACAAAACGGCCATCTACCTTAAATTCTGTAAAAGTAGAAAGTACTTGTTCTGTTACAGATGCATCTGTATTAAAGAATGAAAAGCTCTCTTTAACATCTACTTTAAAAACATCTTCTTTTCCTAAATTAGCTGTTTCTCTAATAAAATCTTTTAAAGACATCCAATCGTAATCGTCTTTTTCTCCTACGTTGATAAAGTAACGTACAGAACCACTTGTTGGTACTTCTCCACCGCGTTGTCCTCTTTCGCGACGTTCACCTCTTTCTCCTCGGTCGCTAGAACTTGAGTTTAAGTCTTTAGCTTTGTTGTAGTAGTTATAGAATCTGGTAAATTCTGCAGAGACAATCTTTTTAATAAGTTCTTCTCTTTCTATACCAGCGAAAACATCATTTATAGCAGGAAGATAGCTTTCTATTTCTTCATTAATTTCTGCATCTTTTATTTTATTAGCTAAGTGGTACAGTTGAATTTCACAAATTTCCATTCCAGTAGGAATAGTTTTAAGGATAAATTTTTGATTTATCTTATTTTCAATTGCTCTAATTTTCCTAGTTTCACTTCTGGTAACAAGAACCATGGAGATACCAGATTTGCCTGCTCTACCTGTACGACCACTACGGTGGGTATAGGTTTCTATTTCATCCGGTAATTGGTAATTAATTACGTGGGTAACATCGTCTACATCAATACCACGAGCGGCTACATCTGTAGCAACAAGCATTTGTATTTGCTTTTTACGGAAAGAGTTCATTACCAAATCTCTCTGGTTTTGACTTAAATCTCCGTGTAAAGCTCCGGCGTTATAACCATCTTCAATAAGCATTTCTGCAACGCGTTGCGTATCTCTTTTAGTTCTGCAAAAAACAACAGAAAATATACCCGGATTTGTATCTGCTAATCTTTTTAAAGCAGGGTAGCGGTCTCTTCCGCTAACTTGGTAATACTCATGTTGCACTGTAGATGCTCCAGAATTTTTTGCACCAACCGTAATTTCTTTAGGAGAATGCATAAATTTTTTGGCAATAATAGATACTTCTCTAGGCATAGTTGCAGAAAACAACCATGTAGATTTTTCGTCAGGAGTATTAGATAAGATGTCTTTAATATCTTCAAAGAATCCCATATTAAGCATTTCATCTGCTTCATCTAAAACACAATAATCTATTTTGGTAATGTTTACCAAACCACGATTAATCATATCTTTCATACGACCAGGAGTAGCTACAACAATTTGAGCGCCTCTTTTTATTTGTCTGGCTTGGTCTGTAATGCTAGCTCCTCCATATATGGCTACTACATTTACATTTTTTTCGTATTTAGAATATAGTTTTAATTCGTTAGTTATTTGCAAGCACAATTCTCTCGTCGGAGATAAAATTAATCCTTGCGTAGTTCTACTGTTGCTATCTATTTTTTGAATAAGTGGAAAACCAAAAGCAGCTGTTTTTCCTGTTCCAGTTTGCGCTAAGGCAACTAAATCGGTTTCATCTTCTAATAGAATTGGAATTGCTTTTTCTTGAACTTCAGAAGGTTTCTCAAAACCTAAATCTGAAACAGCGTCTAATAAGGACTGATCTAGTCCTAAATCTGTAAATTTTGTCATAATGAATATATGTTAATCGCAAATATGAATGTTGCATAGAGCGATTTACCATTGTAACCCATTTAGACTCAGCGCAACACATGCTATACCAGCGGCGTTTAATAAAGGTGCAAATGTACTGTAATTAATTAGATTGAGAAAATACTACTTTTAAATTAAGTTAGAGAGCTATGAAAGAGCTATAAACACTGGGTTTTGCTGCTTTTTTTGTATTAATAAAGAGCCTTGTTTAAGTGTTCTATTAATTGTGCTATAGCTTTTCCTCTGTGACTTATTTGGTTTTTAGTTGTTAAAGGAAGTTCAGCAAAAGTTTTGTTATAACCTTCGGGTTTAAAAATAGGGTCGTAACCAAAACCTTCTAAACCATCTTTGGTTTTTGTTATTTCTCCTTTTGCTATTCCCTGAAAAAGAGTTTGGGTATTGTTTATGTTTAGAGCAATTACAGTTTTAAAATATGCAGAGCGATTTGTTTTTTCTTTTAGTTTTTTTAGAAGTAAATTCATATTGTCTTCAGAAGACTTTTGTTCTCCTGCGTATCTTGCAGAATATACACCGGGCTCTCCGTTTAAACTATGTACTAATAAACCTGTATCGTCAGCAAAGCAAGGTAGATTGTATTTTTTTGTAATATAATCTGCTTTTAGTTGGGCATTGCCTTCTAAAGTGTTTGCTGTTTCTGGTATGTCTTCTATGCAACCTATATCTTTTAAGGAGAGTAGGGTTATATCTTCTGGAACTAAAAGTTGTACTTCTTTTAGTTTATTTAAATTATTAGTAGCAAATACAAGTTTCATAAGGATAAAATATGGAGAGCAAAATTTGGGTTAGATGTTCTTGTTCTAGAATCAAAAATAGTAATTTTATGAAATGAAATTAAAAATTCCTCCAGTAGTTGTCCTTTTTGTTTTTGGATTACTAATGTATCTTCTTGCTAAATTCTTGCCTTTTGGATATTTTCATTTTTTTGGAAGAATGTATATGGTGTATTTTTTATTTACGATTGCTTTTTTGATTGGACTTTTTGCCATAATTCAATTTTTTGTGAATAAAACTACTATAGATCCAAGGAATCCAGATAAAGTGTCTAGTTTAGTTGTTTCTGGTTTGTATAGGTATTCTCGTAATCCTATGTATTTAGCTTTGTTGTTAATTCTTTTTGGATGGTGTATTATTTTAGGAAATGCGTTTAACTATATTCTTGCAGTAATTTTTGTGCGTTATATGAACCGTTTTCAGATTTTTCCGGAAGAGAGAGCTCTTCGTAAAAAATTTGGAAAGGAATATGCATTGTACTGCTCTAGAGTAAGAAGATGGTTTTAGAAAGCTTATATTTTTGCTTTATTAGCAATTTTGCTTATATTTTTATATATTAGCATTTTAACTTATAATTATGATAGCAATTATAACAGGAGACATAATAAATTCAGGGGATTATAACTCTGAAGAATGGATACCTATACTAAAGAGTCACTTGAGTACAATAGGTAATACACCTGTAGATTGGGAGGTTTACCGCGGAGATGAATTTCAGGTTAAACTTCCTGTGGAAAATGCATTAAAAGAAGCTATTCATCTAAAAGCATTACTTAAATGTGTTAAGAATTTAGATGTACGCATGGGGATAGGTTTTGGTGATGAAACTTATGTAGGTAATGGGGTTACAGAGTCTAATGGATTAGCTTATCAACGCTCCGGAAGAACATTAAATCTGTTAAAGCAGGCAAAAACTAATATAGCGGTTGCTACAGGGAATACAGGAATTGACGAGACATTAAATTTAATGCTAAAACTAGCATTAGATTTTATGGATGATTGGAGTGTTGTTTCTGCTGAAATCGTTAGTATAGTTCTAAATAATAAAACAACATCACAGAAAGAAATAGCAAAACAATTAGATATACGGCAATCCGCTGTTAGTCAAAGATTAAAAAGGGCTAGGTTAGATTTGGTTTTGAATCTGCTTAACTATTACACAAAAATTAGTAAAGAAATAAAGTATGATACTTTGGATTAAATTATTCTTAGCGCATTTAATAGGAGATTTTATTATACAGCCATCTAAGTGGGTAATACATAAGGAGGCTAATAAAATAGCTTCTAAATTTTTGTACACTCATACATTGGTACATTTTGTAGTTACAATGCTCCTTTTATGGGATATTAGTAAATGGTACATAGCATTAATTATAGCTTTTTCTCACTTAATAATAGATGCAACTAAGTTATATATAGCACCAAGATTTAAGAATAATAGTATTCCCTTTTTTGTGGACCAATTTTTTCATTTGTTAGTTCTTTACGTTTGTGTTTTTTATGATGATTTGTATGGACAAACATGGAGCTTTTTTCAAAACTTAGATTGGGGGTTGATAACAGCTATAGTATTTGTTAGTTTTCCGGCGGCAATAATTATGTCTAAATTGTTGGAGAGTATGTCTAACCAAATACCCGTAGATCATAAATCCCTTCCCAACGCGGGAAAGTACATTGGTATTATAGAACGGCTATTTGTATTGTTGTTTATTATTTTGGGTAGATGGGAAGTTATAGGTTTATTAATAACAGCTAAATCGGTCTTTCGTTTTAATGATTTAAAAGAAAGTAACAATAGAAAACTTACAGAGTACATTTTAATAGGAACACTAATAAGTTTTGGACTTGCTATTTTAACAGGATTAGCTTATTTACACATAAAGTAATAGGTAATGAGGGGTAAAATAATAATTATTATAATCTTTTTTATGACTTACGTTGGCTATTGTCAAACACAGTATCTAGAATCGTTTGATGGTACCCAAATTGCTTATACAGATGAAGGGAAAGGAAAAGTAGTTTTGTTAATTCACGGATTTATCAATTCTGGCGCTTCTTGGGAAAAAACACTTTTAAAACCAATGCTTTTAAAAGAAGGTTACCGCGTTATTGTACCAGATTTGAGAGGAACAGGTTCGTCCGATAAGCCTCAGAAAGATTCAGGGTATATAAATGATGCCGAAGTAAGAGATTTAGTATTACTGATAAATAAGCTAAATATTAAAAAATATAAAGCTGTTGGTTATTCTAGGGGAAGTATAATACTGGCGGAATTGTTGACTCAAGATAAGCGAATTAAGAAAGCTGTTATTGGGGGAATGGGATTAGATTTTACGAACAAAGATTGGTCAAGACGTATATTGTTTGCTAATGCTTTTAGAGGGGATACAAACTCAGAAACAAAAGGTGCAGTAGATTATGCAAAATCTATTAATGCAGATTTACAATCTCTCCATTTGCAACAAAAGCACCAGCCATGCACTAGCTTAGAGGAACTTTCAAAAATAAAAGCTAAAGTTTTAATTATAGCGGGGGATTTAGATACAGATAATGGCAGTCCGTTAGACTTGCAAAAAGAAATACCTAAGAGTGCTATAAAAATTGTAAACGGAGGGCATAACGACACTGTAAAAACATTAAATTTTGCAACAGAAATCCTTGATTTTTTATAGGATTATTAAAGATAGGCTAGTCATATTGATGCATAAGCTAAGGCCTAAAAGTATGCTTTACTAGGTAGTAAAATAACTTAATAGGCCTTCTCTAACTAACTTCGTAGTATATTCAGGATGCACATCTGAATATAATTTTATGTCTATTTATTCGCTAGGGCGATAGTTCATTAGGTTTTATTTTCTTAACGATTGCGTCGAAATAATAAAGGATATTTCCATTTGTCTTGGCTAGATAATTTTTATTAATGTGGAAAATCCTTATTGCAAAATACAATGTGTTATATTGATACAACATTACGAAAATTATTTCAATGTATCATTATGACACAATAAAATATTTATATTTGTTTTTATGAAAGATGAGTTTTTTAAAAGTATGAATGCCGTAATATCTAAGTGTTTGCCTGGAAACTCAATAGATTGTGTAGTTTTTGGGTATGAGAATTATCAGTTAAAAACATTGCTTTTAAAATGGAAACAAGAAGATTTGTGGTCATTGCCTGGCGGCTTTATTTATTTGGATGAAGATTTAGACGCTGCAGCTGTGCGTGTTTTAAAGGAAAGAACGGGGGTAACTTCTATGTTTTTAGATCAGTTCTATACATTCGGAGAAAAAGAAAGGTCCAAAATGAATTCTAAGATTATTTCTGCAAGATTTAGTAATTATACACAGCAAGATTTATTTGGCAAAAATAACTTTGTAGAATGGATAGATAAAAGATTTATAACTACAGGTTATTTGGCACTTGCAAATATTGAGAAAACTCTTGTAAATCCAGATGTTTTTAGTGAAAAGTATGCGTGGGTTAATGTACATAATTTACCAGAACTGCTTTTGGATCATAATAAAATAATAGAAAGAGCATTGCATCAATTGCGCATTCAGTTAAACTACATGCCAATTGGCATATCCTTATTACCAGAAAAATTTACCATGCAAGATGTTCAAAAGCTATATGAGGCTATTTTACAAAAGCCTTTAGAGCGTAGTAATTTTCAGCGTAAAATGTTGAAATTAGATATTTTTAAAAGAGAAGAAAAACAACTAACAGGAGCTGCAAATAAAGCGCCATATTTGTATAGCTTTAACAAAGAAAAATATAACGAGTTGCTTACCCGCGGAATTGGTTTTAATTATTAACCTTTAAGGAGCTTTTTTAAATAAATTACATCAAATTGTAATCATTTTGTTTTATTTACCTTTTCGATTAACATCGGACAGATTTTATTTTTATTTTTACAGCTTAATTTTTTTTAAATGAATACTGCTTTGGAAAGAAAATACGTTTTCGATTTTGATAGTACTTTAACAAGGGTAGAAGCTTTAGATGTTTTAGCTGAAATGACTCTAGAAGGACAATCTAATCGTGAAGAGGTAATAGATGAGATTCAGAAAATAACCAACTTAGGAATAGATGGGGATATTTCATTTACAGAGTCGTTAGAAAGACGAATAAAACTTTTAAATGCGCACAAGGATGATTTAGCGCCTTTAGTAGAAGAGTTAAAGCAAAAGATCTCGAAATCTATTGAATCTAATAAAGAATTTTTTGAAAAATTTTCGAAAGATATCTATGTAATTTCTTGTGGGTTTAAAGAATTTATAGATCCCATCGTGGCAGAGTATAATATCCCTGCTGATAGAGTTTATGCTAATACATTTAAATTTAATGCGGAAGGAAAAATAATTGGTTTTGATAATGATAATGTATTATCACAACACAATGGAAAAATAGATTGTCTAAAACAAATGAACCTGGAAGGAGAAGTTCAGGTGATTGGAGACGGCTATAGCGATTATGTAATGCGCGAAGCAGGAATAGCAGATAAATTTTTTGCTTATACCGAAAATGTGCATAGAGAAAAAGCAGCAAATAATGCTGATTATATTACACCTAACCTAGATGAATTTTTATTTGTGAACGATTTGCCAAGAAATATCTCATACCCAAAGAATAGAATTAAGATTTTATTGTTAGAAAATGTGCACCCAGATGCTTTTAAAAACCTTTCTGAAGAAGGTTTTTCGGTAGAATTGGTAAAGCATAGTATTCCTGAAGAAGAATTAATAGAGAAAATTAAAGGAGTACATGTGTTAGGAATACGTTCTAAAACACAGGTAACAAAGAAAGTGTTAGATGCTGCGGATAAGCTATTAGTTGTTGGTGCCTTTTGTATAGGAACAACCCAAATAGATTTGTTGCATTGTAAGAATAAAGGTGTAGTTGTCTTTAATGCTCCTTATAGTAATACGCGATCTGTTGTGGAGTTAGCAATTGGGCAAATAATTATGTTAATGCGCTCTGTTTTTCAAAGAAGTTCAGAAATTCATTCTGGTCAATGGAATAAAACAGCTGCTAATTCTAGAGAGGTAAGAGGAAAAAACCTTGGAATTGTTGGCTACGGAAATATAGGAAAACAACTTTCTGTTTTAGCTGAAGCTCTTGGTATGCGTGTTTATTATTATGATGTGGATGATAAGCTAGCACTAGGTAATGCTACAAAATGCAATACTCTAGAAGATTTGTTGTCTATATCAGATGTAGTTACTCTTCATATTGATGATAATAAAGCGAATAAAAATTTCATTGGAGAAAGGGAAATTAACCAAATGAAAAAGGGTGCAATGTTAATTAATCTTTCTAGAGGGTTTGTAGTAGATATTAAAGCTTTGGTGGCATCTCTTAAAAGCGGAAAACTAGGAGGAGCCGCTGTAGATGTTTATCCTGAAGAACCTAGAAGTAATGGAGACTTTCTTACAGAATTACAAGGGTTACCAAATGTTATATTAACTCCTCATGTTGGTGGTAGTACAGAAGAGGCGCAGCGAGATATAGCTGATTTTGTTCCTAATAAAATAATGGATTATATAAATTCGGGAAACACAGTGGATGCGGTGAATTTCCCTAATATAAGACTGCCAAAGCAAAATAAGGCACATAGGTTCTTACATATTCATAAAAATGTGCCTGGCATTATGGCTAAAATAAATGAAGTGTTAGCGAAGTATGAAATGAATATATCGGCACAGTATCTTTCGACGGATAATGAAGTTGGTTATGTAATTTCTGACTTAGATAAAGAATATGATAAAGAAGTTCTTAAAGCACTTAAAAAAGTAGACAACACAATTAAATTTAGGGTTCTGTACTAATAGTTTAATTGTAATTAAAATTAAAAGCTAGATAACGTAATTCGTAATCTAGCTTTTTTTTATGCTCTTTAATCGGTACACATTGAAAAAGTAGAATTACACAACATTTTCTTGTCTCTAGGAAATTATCCCTGTAAATTGTACGAAAAATCTGATTTAATAAGAATGAACATTATAATTAGCATAATAAAAAAGTTTTTTAAAAGGAATTATAAAAAGGGATTTAACGCGTATTACTTGTTAGTGTTAACTATAATTCTTTTAACAATAGGAACACAATCTATTGTTCAATACTCTTTGGCTAAACAAAGTTCCGATACGGTAGTGGTTAATATTGCGGGTAGGCAGCGTATGTTGTGTCAAAAAGTGGTAAAAGAATTTTATAATTGTAAATATGGGGATAAATGTGAGTACGGAGATTTAAAATCCGCATTGACATCTTTAAAGAGAATAGATGATGATTTGCAAAATGGTAATGAAAACATAGGGATTCTTCCTTTGAGAAATGATGATATTAAAATAAATTTTGTTTTATTAAAACCGTATTTGAATGGGATATATGAGGCATTAAATAATGAGAAGAATTTTGATGATGTTTCCATTAGTGATTTAAAATATAATGAAGAAAATTTCATTAAAGTGATGGATGAGATAGTTTGGCAATTTCAAAAAGAGTCAGAAAAGGATATTAAAAATATGATGATTTTAGAAAAATATTTAGCCATATTGTCCGTGATAGTAGTTTTAATCGAAATTGTTTTTATAGTAAACCCAATAATAAATAGAATAGTTAAGCAAAATAAAAAGTTAGAAGAAATAGCTTGGCACCAATCACATGCTTTTGCTAATCATGTTAAAAATATTAAAGACCATCAATACGTATTAAAGGTAGAAAAGGATACAGAAAGACAAAAAGAAATAATAAAATTTGTGGTAGAAGAATTGGATGGGGTAGAGGAGGTTTCTCAATTTATGGTAAAAGCTTTAAAGAAGGCATAATTTTCTCTCGCTAATTGGTTTAATTGTTCCATAAAATATGCTAAAGTCTATTTTTACTATTGTCTACAAGGCCATCGGAAATACCTTATTTATGGTGATAAGGCTCATTTTTTAAAATAGTGAAACCTCTGTAGATTTGTTCCACTATAAATAAACGTACCATCTGGTGCGAAAAAGTCATTTTGGAAAGACTTATTTTGTCATTCGCTTTTTTATATACAGAATCACTAAAACCATAAGGCCCTCCGATAACAAATACTAATTGCTTGTTACCTGCATTCATTTTTTTCTGTAAATACGAAGAAAAGTCTACAGACGATAATTGTTTCCCGTTTTCGTCTAATAAAACTAATACATCAGTAGGAACTATTTTTTTTAGTATAAGCTCTCCTTCTTTTTCTTTTTGTTGTTTTTCAGATAAGTTTTTTGCATTTTTTATATCCGGAATAATGTCTAAATCAAACTTAACATAGTGTTTTAAACGTGTGGTGTAATTGGTGATTAGCTCTTGGAGTTGTTCGCTATCCGTTTTTCCAATTGTTATTAGTTTTATTGTCATGTTTCAAAGTTAAATTATTTTAGTAAATAACCATGATATGGTATAAAGACAGAAAAAAGAATATAAAAAAATCAATTCAATCGAAGTATCTTGGAATTAAACCTACGAGGGGGGATTGAATGGTATATGTTTTTTAGTAATTTAGCATAAAGCAATATTATTTAAATGATTTCAGAAGCACAATTTAATTTAGAGATAGATAGTATTATAGAAAATGCCATTAGAGAGGATGTAGGAGACGGTGACCATAGTTCTTTGGCTTGTATTCCAGAAGCGGCAACAGGTAAAGCTAAACTTTTGGTGAAAGATGATGGTATAATTGCCGGAGTAGAATTTGCAAAGCAGGTTTTTAATTATGTAGATTCTAACTTAAAAGTAGAAACTCTTATAGAAGATGGAGCAAACGTAAAGTACGGAGATATTGTTTTTTATGTTGAAGGAAGTTCTCAGAGTATCCTTAAATCAGAAAGATTAGTGCTAAATGCCATGCAACGTATGAGTGCAATAGCCACAAAAACTAATTATTTTGTACAACTTTTAAAAGGAACAGGAACCGAAATTTTGGATACCAGAAAAACAACACCTGGAATTAGAGCTTTAGAAAAGTGGGCGGTAAAAATTGGTGGTGGTGTAAATCATAGATTTGCTTTGTATGATATGATTATGCTTAAAGATAATCATATAGATTTTTGTGGAGGTCTTACACAGGCTATTGAGAAAACAAAACAATATTTAAAAGAAAATAATAAAGACTTAAAAATTATCGTGGAAGCCCGTAATTTAGATGAAATTAAAGAAATTCTAAAAACGGAAGGTGTCTATCGAATTTTAATTGATAATTTTAACTATGAAGATACCCGTACCGCCGTTAAGTTAATCGGAGATACATGTTTTACAGAGTCATCCGGAGGGATAAATGAAGAGACTATAAGGTTGTATGCGGAATGTGGTGTAAATTGCATTTCATCAGGAGCATTAACACATTCTGTTTATAATATGGACTTGAGTCTTAAAGCGGTATAAATGTCTATAGAGATAGAGGAAAAACTACATAAAATCCCCATTATTAATTGGTTGGTTTCTCTATTGAAAAAAATTAAACTACCTGGTTTTGAAGGTTTGTCTATCTATGATTTAATAGAAATGTATATCGTAGGCATTGGACAGGGAGCCCTTTCTACAAGAGCTAGTTCAATTGCCTTTAGTTTATTTATGGCATTATTTCCGTTATTGATATTTTTATTGACTCTTGTGCCTTGGATTATACCCTATGCTAGTGTGGGAAACGAAAATTTTGATGCTCAATTTTTAATGTTTTTAGAATCCTTTTTGCCATCCGCAACAAGTGATTATTTTGGGGATATTTATCAGCAAATAAAAGATCAAAAGCAAGGGGGGATCCGTTCTTCTGCTTTTTTAGTTTCTATTTTTTTAATGGCAAACGGGGTGAATGCTATTTTTGGAGGCTTTGAAAATTCGTATCATGTAAGTTTAACACGTAATTTTTTTAGACAATATGCCTATGCCTTATTGGTTGGTTTATTACTCTCGGTATTATTGATTATTGGTGCTGTGGCTTACGTGTATTTTGAGTTTTATATTATAGATTACTTAAGTGAATGGGCAGCTAAAACAAGAGGATATGATTTGTCGGAGAATGATATTGTTGGAGCGCGAATAGGTAAAATATTATTTTTTATAATTCTATCATACTTTACAACAGCTATCCTGTATTATTTTGGTACTGCAGAAGGTAAAAAAGCGCGTTTCTTTTCTCTAGGTGCGTTAATGACAACTTTGTTGTTTATGGTAACCTCCTATTTATTTGGTGTTTATGTGGAAAAATTTGCTCGTTATAACGAATTATATGGTGCCTTAGGAGGTTTACTTATATTAATGGTGTATATATGGTTAAATTCTAATATATTGTTGCTCGGGTTTGAACTAAACGCTTCCTTAAACTCCTTACGAAAAATATCTAAAAAGAATGTTGAAATTGAATAAAGAGTTGGTGCTTGTTGTGTTTCTGTTAATGGTTAATTTGAGTCAATCTCAAAACATTTTTGGTAAATGGAAGACGATAGATGATAGAACAGGTTTACCAAAAGCTGTTATAGATATTTATGAAAAAGATGGTTTAATGTATGGAAACGTGATAAAGATTCTAGAACCGGGAAAGGAAGATTCCGTTTGCAGTAAGTGCGAAGGAGATTTAAAAGATAAGCCAGTTTTAGGTATGACAATAATTGAAGCGGCGGAGAAACAGGATAACGGGTATTGGAAAGGTAAAAAGCTTTTTGACCCAGAACAGGCAATGACTTTTCGATGTAAAATATGGTTAAATCCTGAAAATAGTAATGAATTAAAAGTTAGAGGGTATTTAGCTTTTATATATCGTACGCAAACATGGATTAGAGTGGAAGGATGATGGTATGGAGTATTTTATTAATGTAATTCTACCAATACCTTTAGAAAAACTATTTACTTACAGTATTTCTAAGGATGAAGCACAAATTCTGCAACCAGGAATACGCGTAGCAGTTCCGTTTGGAAAATCTAAAATATATACAGGATTAGTGCATGCGGTACATACTAAAGCACCGGAAGTTTATGAGGCTAAAGAGATTCATCAAATTTTAGATGATACCCCTTTGGTAACCCCATATCAAATTAAACATTGGATGTGGTTAGCGGACTATTATATGTGTACTATAGGAGAGGTATTTCGTAGCGCCGTTCCTAGTGCTTTTTTGTTGGAAAGTGAAACACTCATTTTAAAAAATGAAAATGTAGAAATTAAAGATTCAGAATTAAAAGATGAAGATTTTTTGGTTTTTGAGGCTTTACAACATCAGCCTATATTAAAGGTGCATGAAGTTGCGGCTATAGTGGACCGTAAAAATGTGCTCCCTATTTTAAATAGACTACTTGCTAAAGAAGTAATATTATTAAAGGAAGAAATATACGCTCAGTACAAGCCAAAATTAATTGCATATGTAGCCTTGGGAGATGCTTATAGTACAGAAAAGGAGTTAGAAGCTTTGTTGGGCTCTTTAACAAGGGCACCAAAGCAAAGTCAGGTAGTATTGTCTTTATTTCAATTACAAGCAGTTACTAAAAAACCAGTAAAAGTATCCGATTTGGTAGAGCGTAGCGGAAGTTCTACAGCTATAATTAAATCGCTAATAAAAAAAGGAATACTTAAGGATTATAAAATACAAACCGATAGGGTTTCTTTTGATAAGGATGCTCCTCTTTCTAATTTAAAAGAACTAAACCAATATCAAAAAACGGCCTTAGATAGTATAACTACATCTTTTAAAGAAAACAAAGTCACTTTGTTGAAGGGGGTAACCTCTTCGGGAAAGACAGAGGTATATGTAGAGTTAATTCAAAAATGTTTAGAAAAAGGGGAACAAGCATTGTACCTGTTGCCAGAAATTGCATTAACGACACAGCTCATAAGTAGACTGCAAAATTATTTTGGAGAACAGGTTTCCGTGTATCACTCCAAATATAGTATACATGAGAGGGTAGAAGTATGGAATAATGTTTTGGAAAATAAATCGAAAGCGCAAGTGGTAATCGGAGCAAGGTCTTCTTTGTTTTTACCATTTTCTAACTTAGGTTTGGTTTTAATAGATGAGGAACATGAAAGCTCCTTTAAGCAATTTGACCCGGCTCCAAGATATCATGCCAGAGATGCTGCTATTGTTTTAGGAAAGTTACATAAAGCCCATATTCTATTAGGTTCTGCAACTCCAAGTATAGAGAGTTATTATAACGTGCAAATAGGAAAGTATGGCTATGCAGAAATAAATAAACGTTTCGGTAATGTTTTAATGCCAGAAATTGAATTGGTTGATATTAAGGAAGAGAGTCGCAAACGAAAAATGAAAGGCCATTTCTCCGAGCGCATGCTAGAGAAAATAACAGAAACTTTAGATTTAGGGGAACAGGTAATATTATTTCAAAATAGAAGAGGTTATGCTCCTATAATGGAGTGTAATAGTTGTGGCCACACACCGCAATGTCCTAACTGCGATGTTAGTTTAACCTATCATCAGCATAGAAAACAATTGCGTTGCCATTATTGTGGACATTATATTCCTTTACAAGAAAGTTGTCAGGCCTGTGGTAGTTCTGAGTTAGATACAAAAGGTTTTGGTACGGAACAGGTAGAAAAAGAACTAAATACATTATTTCCGGAAACTAAAGTTGGAAGAATGGATTTAGATACTACTAGAGGAAAGTATGGGTATCAAAAAATAATAACTTCTTTTGAGCAACAAGAAATAGATATTTTAGTGGGCACTCAAATGCTGACGAAGGGATTAGATTTTAGGAATGTAAGCCTAGTTGGTATTATGAATGCGGATTCTTTATTAAATTTTCCAGATTATAGGGCACACGAACGTACTTTTCAATTGTTAACGCAGGTCGCAGGTAGGGCGGGGCGAACAAAGAAAAGAGGAGAAGTTCTTATTCAGACGTATAATCCATATCATCAAATACTAAAACAAGTTTCCGTGCATGATTATGATGGAATGTACAAAGAACAGTTATACGAGCGCAGGCAATTTAAATATCCGCCTTTAAATAGAATATTAAAAATAACTTTTAAGCACAAGGATTATAATAAGCTTAATGAAGCTGCAGAATGGTTTGGAAAAGGGCTGCGTAATATTTTTGGAGAAAATGTCCTGGGACCGGAGTATCCGGCAGTAGCAAGAATACGTAATCAGTATATAAAACATGTTACTGTAAAAATAGGTAAAGAAGCTTCATTGGGTAAAACAAAAAATAGCATTAAAAGAATTGAAAAATCTTTTAATGCTATTGCACACTTTAGAAGTGTAAGGGTAATCTACAATGTAGATCACATATAGTTTTATACGTTACTAAGCGCTTCTGCTAGTTCTGTTTTCTTGTTTCTACTTAAAGGTATAGATCTACCGCTAACTTCAACATTTTTACTATTAAACTTTTCAACTTTTTCTAAATTCACAATGTAGGATTTGTGAATTCTAAGAAATTTATCTTCTGGCAATTGCTTTTCAAAAGATTTCATTGTTGATAAGATTACGATATTAGCTTCATCTGTAACTAATTTTATGTAGTCACCAAGAGCTTCTATCCACTTAATGTCGTTAAGTATAACTTTTCTCTTTTTAAGATTACTTTTAACAAAGATATGCTCTTCATCTTCATGAACTCTGTTCGCTTGTTCAAATTTTGCTACGGCTCTTTTTACAGAAGCATCAAAACGAGCCATAGTAATTGGCTTGTGTAAATAATCTGTTACGTCGTAGTCAAAAGCTTTAAGAGCGTAATCTGGTTTTCCGGTAATCAATATTACCTGAGGACTGTTTTCTAGGGACTCTAGTAGGTCGAACCCAGTTATTATTGGCATTTCAACATCAAGAAAAATTAAATCAATCTCGTTGTTCTTAATACCATTCTTTGCCTCAATTGCGTTGCTGTATTCGGCCACTAATGCAAGGTTCGGATGGTTGTTTACCAATTTGGCAACGGCCATCCTCTGCATAGAGGAATCGTCTACAATAATACTTCTTAATTTCATAAAACGGCTGATTTGTGGGGTTAAATCATCGACAAATAACAGAAAAAACAAAATGAATTGCAACAAAAGATGTAAACAATGCATTGTTTATTGTATATTTTACAATGACCATATATTAAAGATTTGGTTAAGTTTTATTTTTATGATTCCTAGTAATAACGCAAGATTTTCTGTTTTCGTGTAATAAAACGTAAATATTATTAATAAATGTGATATGTTAAATAATATTATTATTTTTGCAGTCCTAAAAAATAAAGTATTATGAATCATTACGAAACTGTTTTCATTTTGAATCCCGTTCTATCTGATGTTCAGATAGAGGAAACAGTTAAGAAATTTGAGGATTTCTTAATTAAGAATGGTGCCAAAATGGTAGCCAAAGAAAATTGGGGGCTAAAAAAATTAGCTTACCCTATTCAACACAAGAAAAGTGGTTTTTACCATTTGTTCGAATTTTCTGGTGAAGGAGATATAGTTACTCCTTATGAGCAAGAATTTAGACGTGACGAACGTGTTATGCGTTTTTTAACTGTTAAGTTAGATAAGCACGCAATTGCATGGGCAGAAAAAAGAAGAACAAGAAACAAAACTACTAAAGCGTAAGGACTATGGCATCTATAGAACAACAGGCAAAAGGAAAAAAAGACGGAGAAATTAGATATTTAACTCCTCTTAATATTGAAACCAATACTCGTAAGAAGTATTGTCGTTTTAAGAAATCAGGTATCAAGTATATAGATTATAAAGATGCAGATTTCTTAATGAAATTAGTAAACGAACAAGGTAAATTGCTTCCGAGAAGACTTACAGGAACTTCCTTAAAGTATCAAAGAAAAGTGGCCCAAGCTGTTAAAAGAGCACGTCATATAGCATTAATGCCTTATGTTGGTGATTTATTAAAATAATAAAGAAAAAGGACCATGGAACTTATATTGAAAGAAGACGTACAAAACTTAGGTTTTAAAGACGACATAGTTGATGTGAAAAATGGATATGGAAGAAATTTCCTTATTCCTCAGGGTTTAGCTTCTTTAGCAACACCATCTGCAAGGAAGGTATTGGCTGAAAATTTAAAGCAAAGAGCACATAAAGAAAAGAAAATTGTTGATGCTGCAAATAAAACAGCAGAGGCTCTTAAAGGATTGGAATTAAAAATAGCTGCTAAAACTGGTGCTGGAGACAAATTATTTGGATCTGTTACTACTATTGATTTAGCTGCTGCTTTAGAAAAAGAAGGCCAGTCAATTGACAAGAAATACATTAGTATTAATGGTGGTGCTGTTAAAAGAACCGGACCATATAACGCTCAGATAAGATTACATAGAGAAGTTATTGTTGATTTTTCTTTTGAAGTTGTTGCTGAGAAAAAATAGTATTAACAAAACGTTAATAACTTAGAGAGCTATGCATGCATAGCTCTCTTTTTTTTTGGGTAAATTTGCCTGACTCAAAAATATAAATACTTATGAAAAAACTGATGTTTACAGCCTTGTTGCTGCTGTTTGCTTTTACTTCTGTAATAGCACAAGTAACAACTTCTAATATTAGAGGTAGTGTTTTAGATAACGAAGGGCTTCCTTTATTTGGAGCAAATATTGTGGCTGTGCATGGGCCTACAGGAACCAAATATGGTTCAATTAGTAATGAAGATGGTCGTTATAACTTACTGAACCTTAGAGTAGGTGGGCCTTATGAAGTTACTATTTCTTATGTAGGATTTCAAGAACATAAACAGAATGATATATATTTAAGTTTAGGGAAAACTTTTAATTTAGATGTAAAATTGTCTAGTGCGGCTCAATCTTTAGATGAGGTTGTGGTTGTTTCTGATCGTAGTGGTACTTTTGGTAGTGATCGTACCGGTGCAGAAACAAGTATTGGTCGTAGGGAATTAACACGACTACCTACTATTTCTCGTTCTGCTCAGGATTTTACAAGATTAGAGCCTACGGCAAGTGGAAATTCTTTTGGCGGTCGTAATGATCAGTATAATAATTTTTCTTTAGACGGCGCAATTTTTAATAATCCTTTTGGATTAGATTCTCCAACACCGGGAGGGCAAACAGGATCACAACCAATTTCTTTAGACGCTATTGAGCAAATACAAGTATCAACAGCTCCTTACGATGTTACACAATCTGGATTTACCGGGGCATCTGTAAATGCAGTAACGAAGAGTGGTACAAATGAATTTCATGGTACTGTGTATGGTTTTACAAGAAGCGAAAGTTTGACTGGTGGTAAAATAAAAGGAGAAGATGTTACCAAGCCGGATCTTAACCAAAGTCAATATGGTATTAGTATTGGTGGACCAATAGTAAAAGACAAATTATTTTTCTTTGCTAATTTTGAAAAAGATGAAAGAGATGATTTAGGTTCTAATGGTTGGATTCCTAACACAGGATCTGGAGCAATCAATGAGACAAGAGTATTGGAAAGTGATTTGCAAGCGGTACAGGCCGGCTTAGCTGGTTTAGGTTATGATACGGGCGCTTATGAAGGTTTTACGTACGCGTCTGAATCTACAAAAGGTATATTTAAATTAGATTG
This sequence comes from uncultured Maribacter sp., assembly GCF_947496775.1. Classification (GTDB taxonomy): domain Bacteria; phylum Bacteroidota; class Bacteroidia; order Flavobacteriales; family Flavobacteriaceae; genus Maribacter_B. The sequence goes on from NZ_CANMDU010000002.1 coordinate 125,001, forward strand.
GAATATTAATGATAAGAATAGATTAGCAGTAATTTACAATTTTTTAAATGCTTCTCAAGAAAAACCTGCTCACCCAACCGCAATAACTGCACGAGGACCTAATTTTACAACCTTACAATTTCAAAATTCTGGATATCAGATTAATAACAAATTAAATTCTGTTCAACTAGAATTAAATTCTACTTTATCTGATGAAGTGACTAATAAATTACAAGTAGGGTATACCCATTTTGATGATTTTAGAAACCCTCTATCTGCGCCGGCTCCGTCTATTAATATCACAAAGGATGGTATTAATTATATTATTGCTGGTCATGAACCTTTTTCTGTTCACAATAGATTAGATCAAAAGGTTTTTCAGGTAACTAATAATATGAATATTTTTAAAGGAAATCATACCTATACGGTAGGTTTTTCTTTTGAAAAATTTCAATTTGATAATTCGTTTAACTTAACAAATTATGGGTTTGACTTATTTGGTAGTGTAGATATTGCAGATTTTGACGCTAATAGTTATGCAGGTGCTTTTTCAGGTGCTCAAGCAACCTTTGATGATAATAATAACTTTCCTGATGGAGAACCTGGAAAATGGTCTCTAGCAGAAACTAATGTAGGTCAACTTTCTTTCTACTTGCAAGATGAGTGGAGTGCTACGGATAACTTTAAGCTAACTTACGGCGTTCGTTTTGATAAACCTTTATATTTTGATACTCAAGATAAGATTAGAGATAATATAGAGAGAAAAGGAACGTACCAAGCAGATAATCAATATTTTAATCCAAATACCGGAGAGCCTACAACTATTGACTCGGAGCAATTACCAAGTAATGATTGGTTGATTTCGCCAAGAGTTGGTTTTAACTGGGACGTTAAAGGAGATAATACAACTCAATTACGCGGTGGTACAGGTGTTTTCACAGGGAAGCTTCCTTTTGTATGGTTAGGGAACCAAGTGCAAGGCGTGGATTTCTTCTTTTACCAAGCAGTTGACCCTGAATTTGAATGGCCGCAAGTATGGAGAACTAATATAGGTGTAGATCATGCTTTTGAGAATGGTTTAGTACTTACGGGTGATGTATCTTATACCAAGGATTTAAATGCTGCTCACGTACAAAACTGGGCATATAGCGACCCAACGGGAAATTTAAATGCCCCTGGAGATAACCGCCCAAGATACCAAGCAAGTGATATTTCTACAAATGCTTTTGGTGGACCAACAAGTGCTTATGTTTTTACAAATTCTGACAAAGGAAGAATTTGGAATGCATCTTTAAAAGCACAGAAAAATTTTGATAACGGCTTATATGCTAGTTTAGCGTATAGCTATTTAAATGCTAAAGATATAAACTCAGTGGAAGCTGAAATAACTGGGGATGCTTTCGATTTTAATCCAAACCTTGGGGATGCTAATGCGGATGTGTTATCTTTTTCTAAGTATGGAGATACGCATCGTTTTATTGGTGTTGGTTCTAAGCAATTTGTTTATGGTACTAATGATAAATGGGCAACAACTATTTCTACATTCTTTGAGTATGCTCAAGGAGGAAGATTTAATTATACCTACGCAGGGAATATAAATAATGATAGTTCTTTTCAGAATAACGATTTATTATATATACCTACTGCTGCAGAAGTACAACAAATGCAATTTTCTGGAGCTGGGCAGGCAGAAGCTTTTGAATCTTATATTCAGCAAGATTCTTATTTAAGTGATAATAGAGGTTCTTATTCTGAGCGCTATGGCGCTCTAGCACCTTGGAGAGGAAAATGGGATATTAAAATTTTACAAGATTACAATTTTGATGTTGCAGGTAAGAAACATACTATTCAGCTAAGTTTTGATGTGTTGAACTTCGGGAACTTACTTAATTCTGACTGGGGAGTTATTCAACAACCAAATAATTTAAACCCTTTAGAGGTTTCTGTAGACGCTACCACAAATATACCGACGTATACTTTTAATCCAGAGTTGACAGAAACTTTTGGATATGATGCTAGTTTATTGTCTAGATGGCAAGGACAATTTGGAGTTAGATACATTTTCTAGCTTTAAATACTTTATTTTACACTATAAAGGCCGTACTTATCGTACGGTCTTTTTATTTTTGCAGAATTAAAAAGTAAATACATTGAAATATACAAGACTTACTAAAGAACAATTAGAAGAGTTGCATCCAGAATTTATTAATTTTTTGGCAACGCAATCTATAACAGGTGAGGAGTGGAAAGCACTTAAAGAAGATAACCCAGAGGTAGCAGAAGATGAAGTAGATGTTTTTAGCGATTTAGTTTGGGAAGGCGTTTTAACAAAAGTTACTCATTTAGAAAATATATCGGCGCAACAAATGCATTTGTTCTCTTTAGAAGAGAAAGAAATGAAATTAATATCTGTAAAGGTTAGGAACCCAGAAATTGATCTCACTACCCAACAAGGTTTTTCTTGGTTTAAAAAGAATTGGCAATCCGATTTTGTGGATTATCTAACAGCATCCAAGGCTTATACAGAGGATAAAAACTTGGATAAATTTCAGTTAATACAACAAGGAGCTGTAATTACAAAAGGCGATTTGTATAATTGGTTCGATAAGATTATTCAATAAATTCCTATTTGTTATCTTTCGTCAAATAAGAATAAAAATTTTATTAATTAGACTACTATAGAGCATTATATGGCACAGAAACCATCTATACCAAAAGGAACAAGAGATTTTTCACCATCTGAAGTTGCAAAGCGCAACTTTATTTTTGATACGGTAAAAAAACATTTTAAAACTTTTGGTTTTCAACCCATAGAAACCCCATCTTTTGAAAACTCAAACACCTTAATGGGTAAATATGGAGAGGAAGGAGATCGTCTTATATTTAAGATTTTAAATTCTGGCGATTTTATTAGTAAGGTAGATGATGTTACGTATAGTTCTAAAGAATCAAAATCGCTAACACCTAAGATATCCGAAAAAGCGTTGCGTTATGATTTAACGGTGCCTTTTGCTAGATATGTAGTAATGCATCAGAATGATATAGATTTTCCTTTTAAACGTTATCAGATTCAACCCGTTTGGAGGGCAGACCGTCCGCAAAAAGGTAGGTTTAGAGAGTTCTTTCAGTGTGACGCTGATGTGGTTGGAGCAAATTCTTTATTGCAAGAAGTAGAATTTATTCAATTATATGATGCTGTTTTTACAGAATTAGGTCTAAATGGGGTAAACATTAAATTAAATAATAGAAAAATATTAGCAGGAATAGCAGAAGTTATCGGAGCTAAACATTTGCTTATAGATTTTACGGTAGCCTTAGATAAGTTAGATAAAATAGGGGAAGAAGGTGTTAAAAAAGAAATGCTTTCTAAAGGAATATCCGAAACTTCTATAGAAAAAGCAGCTCCATTGTTTACATTATCTGGTACAAATTTAGAGCAACTAGAGAGTTTAAGAGATTTATTAGCAAATTCTGAAGAAGGTACAAAAGGAGTAGAGGAACTTGTTTTTATAATAGAATCTATCTCTGCATTAGGATTGCAATCAGCACAACTTTCCATTGATGTAACCTTGGCTCGTGGTCTTAACTATTATACCGGAGCTATTTTTGAAGTTGGCGCGCCAGAAGGTGTTAATATGGGTTCTATAGGTGGTGGAGGTCGTTATGATGACTTAACCGGAGTTTTTGGGTTAAAAGATGTTAGTGGTGTTGGAATTTCTTTTGGATTAGATCGCATCTATTTGGTGTTAGAAGAATTAAATCTTTTTCCAGAAGCCATAGATCAATCTTTAGATGTTTTAGCATTAAATTTTGGAGATAAAGAGGCTTTAGTAGCTTTAAAGTTGGTTACGGAACTAAGGAATTCTGGAGTTAAGGCAGATGTATATCCTTCTAAAGTAAAAATGCAAAAACAGTTTAAATACGCCAATAATAGAAAAGTTCCTTATGTAATTTTATTAGGGGATACCGAATTGGAAAATAAATCTTTTGTAGTTAAAAATATGAAAGCCGGAACACAAGAAACTTATAGTATAAATGCAGTTTCTGATTTTGTGGCTATATTATAATCTATTTTGAATGGCTTTAGTTACTGTTTCGTAATATAGTTCGTCGTGCGGAACATATTTCTTTGATAATACACTCTTAGTTAAAGCTTTGTTTAGATTATCTAATAAAATGAAATCTAGTGCTTCAACTTCGCTTTCTTGTTTGGTGAGTTGTTCTATAGGAACTTTTAGTTCACAAAGAAATGTATGATGAAATTCACAGTCTATAAGTGTATCATTATGTTTTTGGATGGATTTAAAAACACCTATTTTCTGTAATTCCTGTGCAGAAATCTGTAAGCCTATTTCTTCTTCTATTTCTCTAAGAGCAGAAACTTCTATAGATTCTCCGGCTCCAATATGACCAGCAACAGAAACATCCCAAAGTAGGGGAAAGGTAGCTTTGTTTTTTCCTCTTTGTTGTATTAGTATTTCTCCATTTTGAGTATAAAACCAAATATGGACCGTTTGGTGAAAAAGCCCTTCTTTATGGGCAACAGACTTCATTGCTGTTTTTCCGGTTAATTTACCTTCGGAATCTAGTATATCAATTAATTCATCCATTTAATATATAAATAAAAAATCCCTCCAATAAAGGAGGGATTAAAGTTTTACTCGATAATCGAGGTTTAAAAGCTCCTAAGCTTGCCTTAGAAGATAGTTAATCAAAATAACTAAAAGTTTCTCCTTCTTTTATAGTTAATAATGTTTCGTATATAAGTTTTATTACATTCTCTACATCATCTTGGTGTACAGTTTCTACCGTGGTATGCATGTAACGTAATGGTAATGAAATTAAAGCAGAAGCTACACCACCATTACTGTATGCAAAAGCATCAGTGTCTGTTCCAGTGGATCTAGAGGCTGCCATTCTTTGGAAAGGAATTTTCTTCTCTTCGGCTGTTTCTATAATACGCTCTCTTAACTTGTTTTGTACAGCGGGAGCATAAGAAATAACTGGTCCTGCTCCAATTTCGGTATGTCCTTGTGTTACTTTTTTGATCATAGGGGTGGTGGTATCATGGCATACATCTGTTACAATAGCAACATCTGGTTTTATTGTATGGGTAATCATTTCTGCGCCACGTAACCCTATTTCCTCTTGTACGGCATTGGTTATATATAGGCCAAAAGGTAACTTTTGTTTGTTTTCATGTAAAAGACGAGCAACTTCCGCAATCATAAAACCACCAGCTCTATTATCTATAGCTCTACAAACGAATTTATTTTTATTTAAAATTTGAAATTCATCCGGATAGGTAATTACACACCCAACATGAACTCCCATTTTTTCTACTTCTTCTTTGGTGGTTGCGCCAACATCTACCGTAATGTTTTCAATTTTTGGCGGCTCTTCTTTAGCTCTATTTCTTGTGTGTATTGCAGGCCAGCCAAAAATACCTTTTACAAATCCTTTTTTTGTGTGAATATTTACCCATTTAGAAGGAGCAATTTGGTGATCACTACCACCATTACGAATTACATGAATAAGGCCGTTATCTGTGATATAATTCACATACCAAGAAATCTCGTCGGAATGCCCTTCGATAACTACCTTGTATTTAGCATCTGGATTTATTACACCAACTGCGGTTCCGTAGGTATCCGTGATAAATGTATCTACATACGGTTTTAAGTATTCCATCCATATTTTTTGCCCTTCCCACTCATAACCAGTTGGAGCGGCGTTGTTTAAATATTTTTCAAAAAAATCTAATGATTTTTTAGTAAGTATTTTCTTTGAAGCCATAAACTTTTGTTTTATATACAAACTTAATAATATTAGGTAATTTTTAGTAATAAGAAACAGTTTTTATCGTTAATTTTGGCAAGGCTTTTGCTTTATTAAGAAAGATGAAAAAGATAATCTTATTTTTTATTGTAGTAAATATTACTATTGTTGTTTCCGGTCAAATAGAGGAACAACAGTTAGATTCTATTGGGGAAACTCTTATTAAAGTAGAAGGAGATTCCGTTTTTCAGAGTTCTATTGCATTACATGAAGCTTATGTTTTTGGGAAATTAAAGTTTGATAATTACGATGCGAAACTTAAATATTATATTTTAAGAAGAAAAACACTTAAAGTGTATCCTTATGCAAAGTTGGCAGCAGAACGCTTGGTGGAGTTAAACGATACTCTTGCTACCATAAAGAGAAAAGGGAAACGTAAAAAATATACTAAAAAAGTTCAAAAATATATTGAAGAAGAGTTTTCTGAAAAACTTAAAAAGTTAACAAGAACCGAAGGGCAAATTCTAGTGAAACTTGTGCACAGACAAACCGGAAATACAAGTTTTGATTTAGTGAAAGAGCTTCGTAGTGGATGGCGAGCCTTTTGGTACAATACTACAGCAGGTTTTTTTAATATTAGTATTAAAGCAGAGTACGACCCAAAAAATGTACATGAAGATTATCTTATTGAAGATATTTTACAACGGGCGTTTGCTTCTGGGAAATTAGATAGGCAAGAATCTGTTTTAGATTATGAGTACGGTGCTTTAATTAACAAATGGAAACCTTCTTCTAAGAAAAAATAATTACGATTTTGGTTTTTGACCAAACAAACTATCAATTATTATTTTAATGCTGTAAAAGCACATAGCAATAGCTCCTATGGCTAGAGCGAACCCAACAATAAGTACTGGCCAGAAAAAAGGATGTCCTTCATTTTTAAAAGCTTGGTATAGAGCAAATGGAGCCGCAAACATAAGCGTAAAGGTAATTCCCATATACTTAATGCCTTTCATCATTAATTCTTTATCTGTTCTCCTTTGCATTTTTTATGTTTGTTACTCAATAGTTAAAGAGGAGCTATATGTTTGGCATACAGCAAAATAACCTAAAGCAAAATTATTAGTATTTTCTGTAGTATCCAAGCTTCCATTATTATTGGTGTTAATAATATTTCCTTTTACCGTAGCCACAGGAGTCTGAAAAGGTCCTTGTGCTCCACCACTTTGAATTATTAACAGATTCATATAATTAAAAAAATCTTCATTTACCCCAAGAATACTTACGTTTACATGCATTCCTGCTTTTACATCGTCATTATAAAAGTAAGAGAATTTAAAAGGTTGCCCTTGGTAAAATTCGTCTTCCGAAACTAGGTATTCATTAAAATCAAAATCAAATAAATAAAAATCATCTCTATTGTCTTCATCTACAAAGGTTAGTATTATTTCTGTCTCATTACCCTCAAATAAGGTACCATTTCCTTGTTCTAGATTGGTTATTGGAACAGCAGGAACGTAAGAAGTATTTGCTGTGTAGGTTTGGTTATTGTATTTTATGGATAATTGTAATCTGCCTTCAGTGAAAAAAGTAGTTCTTTTTATGGCTTCGTATACTCCTGGTTCTATTAAAGTAAAAATAATTTGATTAGGATTAGTCGTAGTATTTTGTTGGTCTAAATTGGTAATAGTCATTTCTGATACTTTTATAGGAGTATTTTCCTTAAAAAAAGAACTTGTCTCACTAACTTTAATTATTGCCTTGGTAATAGGTTCTTCTTCATTAATTCTTAGTAATGCATCTACGGATAATCTAGGAGCTTCAGATGGAGTTTCTACTTCTATAACATCTTCGCAAGAAACTAAGAAACTAAAAATTACAATATATAGTAAGTAATGTCTCATGTCTTTAAAATTTGAAATTATAAGTGATTGCAGGGACTATGCCAAAAATAGAAGTTCTTACCGCTTCATTTGTACCTGTTTCTGAATTACGGCTAAAGTTAATAGAAGTGGCATTTCTTCTATTGTAGAGGTTGTAGATACTGAAGACCCATTCTGTTTTCATTTTTTTATTTATTCTTTGGGGTTTTAGGGTGGCAGATAAATCTATTCTGTGGTAATTTGGGAGGCGCTCTTTATTTCTTAGCCCATAATATGGTACGGTAAGCCCTTGAAATTCAAATTGACCTATAGGATAATTGGTGGGCTGCCCAGTTTGGAAAACCATGTTGGTGTTAAAACTCCATTTCTTATTCCAATCGTAACTAGCATATAAGGATATATCGTGTGTTTTGTCATAAGGGGTATTGTACCATTCTCCAAAATTTATTCCAGTTTCTAAACTTGGTAGTTCCGTATTACTAATGGGTTTTCGGGCGGGTGTCCTTTGTTCGGATTTTGACAACGTATATGCTAACCAACCAGTAAGTTTGCCTTCATTTTTTCTAAACAAAAATTCCGCGCCGTAAGACCTCGCTTCTCCATTTAGTATTACTCGTTCAATAGCATTGTTTGCTATTAAATTTGCACCGTCAATATAATCGATTCTATTTTTGGTTTTCTTGTAAAATACTTCAGATTCCAATGAATATTTTTGTTCTTTAATATTTTTAAAGTAACCAATGGCAAATTGGTCCAGTAATTGTGGTTTAATGTAAGGACCACTTGGGGTCCATACATCCAAAGGAGTGGGGGAGCTGGTATTGGATAGTAAATGTAGATACTGAGAAAGGCGGGTATAACTCGCTTTAATAGAGCTACTGTTTTTAAAACTATATGCCAAACCTATTCTTGGTTCTAAATTTGTAAAATCTGCTATGGAGCCTTTTCTTCCAGGATTTGTAGTTTCAATAGGAGTGGCTTCTTGATATATTAATAGGGTAGGGTTAAATGATACAGGTTGTTCGTTGAGATACGTATTTAACTCATTCTGTCCTAGTCTATTAAAAATACTAAGTCGTACACCGTATTGTAGACTTAAACTTTTGGTAATATTATGTTCTATATCTATGTAGGCGGCAAATTCATTGGCGTACTTTTGAGTCAATTGCTCTTCAATAATTCCGGATTCAGCATTACTGGGCTCAATTTTTCCAGGATTAAATTGATAATAAATATTGTTGATACCATAATTAACTTGTAAGTTATCATTTAGATAGTGTTTTAAGTCGTATTTGATATTAAAATTTTGAATTCCAGAGTTCCAGTTAAAACCAACAAAATCTAATTTAAGGCCGTAATAGTAGTCAGAATATATTAAGGATAGGTTAGAGAATAACTTATCGGAGAATAAATGATTCCATCTAAAGTTTCCAACAGAATTCCCGTAGGTATTTACGAAACTCTCGCTAATGCCAAAAACATCTCTTCCAAAATAACCAGAGAGGTATAGGTTGTTTCTTTCGTTAATTTTGTAGTTAAGTTTCGTATTTAAATCATAAAAATAAGCAGTATTATCAAGATCAAATAATGGAAGAAAAAGATGAGCATAAGAGCCTCTACCTCCAATCAAAAATGCCGCTTTATCCTTTATAATAGGGCCTTCTACTAAAAGCCTACTAGCCACAAGCCCAAGTCCTCCATTTACTTTAACTTCTTTGCTATTCCCTTCTTTTTGAAAAATATCTAGAACAGAAGAAACTCTGCCTCCATAACGTGCAGGAATACCCCCTTTGTAAAGTTTAATATCTTTAATGGCATCTGGATTAAAAACGGAGAAAAAACCGAAAAGGTGCGAAGAATTAAAAATTGTAGCTTCGTCTAATAAAATCAAATTTTGATCTACAGAACCACCTCTTACGTTAAAGCCAGAGGCGCCTTCTCCGGCATTGGTAACACCCGGTAGAAGTAAAATAGATTTAATGATATCCGCTTCTCCCAGAATAACTGGTATTTTTTTTATAGTCTCCACTTTTAATGTATTTACACTCATTTGTGGTTTGCGAATATTAAGTTTTTCTTTATTTTCTGTAACAATAACTTCCTGTAATTGTTCAGCAGCTTCTATTAATTGAAAATTTATTTTTTGATTCTTATTAAGAATTATATTCTTCTTTATTTCTTTAAAGCCTAAATAGCTAACTTCAAGCTTATAAGAACCTTTGGGTAGTGTAATAGAATAGAAGCCATATTCGTTTGTTGTAGCTCCAGTTTTAAGTTCGGGAATAGCAATGGTAACTCCAATTAAAGTTTCATTGCTGTTTGCTTGAGTTATGGTTCCGCTTAAAGTATATTTTTGCTGGCCAATAGATGGTATAGAGTAGAGAAGAAGTAGTAAGAGTGTAACTCGAGCAAAAAGTTTCATTAAAATATATTTTTATAAAAATAGTCAGGAAATAGATGAAAATCTTACGCTTAACAATTATTTAGCAAAGAAAAAGCCCTTGTTTAATATAACCAAGGGCTTTTTTCGTAATTAGATATTATGTAATTATATCTTTTCTAGTATGCCATTTAAGGTTTTACTAGGTTGCATTGCCTTGGATGCTAATTCTGCATTTGGAATATAGTAGCCACCAATATCATTGGAGCTTCCTTGTGCATCTAATAACTCTTGAGCAATGGTATTTTCATTGGCTGCCATTTCTTGGAATACAGTGCTAAAGATATTTTTTAATTCCGAATCCTGATTTTGGTTAGACAACGCTTCTGCCCAGTATAGGGAAAGATAAAAATGACTACCTCTTGTATCTATTTGATTTACTTTTCTAGAAGGTGATTTATCATTGATTAAAAATTTCTCCGTAGCAGCGTCTAGAGTTTCTCCCAAAACTTTAGCTTTGACATTGTTGTTTTTTTCTCCGAAAAATTCTAAGGAGACACCTAAGGCAAGGAATTCACCTAAAGAGTCCCAACGTAAGTGGCCTTCTTCTGTAAATTGTTGTACGTGTTTAGGGGCAGAACCACCTGCACCGGTTTCAAATAAGCCGCCACCATTCATTAGAGGAACAATAGATAGCATTTTTGCACTTGTACCAACTTCTAGTATTGGGAATAAATCTGTTAAATAATCCCTTAGTACATTCCCTGATACAGAAATAGTGTCTTCTCCTTTTATTATCCTTTCTAGCGTAAATTCGGTAGCTTTAATAGGTGATAAAATTCGAATATCTAATCCATCAGTATCATGATTAGGTAAGTATGCGTTTACTTTTTTAATAATTTCGGCATCATGCGCTCTATTTTCGTCTAACCAGAAAATAGCAGGAACTTTGGTCGCTTGCGCTCTAGAAACTGCCAATTTAACCCAGTCTTGAATAGGGGCGTCTTTAACTTGGCACATTCTCCAAATGTCTCCTTCTTCAACGGCATGTTCTATTAAAGTGTTTCCTGTAGTTGTATCAATAACCTTTACAGAGCCCTTAGATTCTATTTTAAAAGTTTTATCATGAGAACCATATTCTTCTGCTTTTTGAGCCATTAATCCTACGTTCGGGACCGTACCCATTGTGGTAGGGTCAAAAGCGCCGTGTTTTTTACAAAAATCAATTGTAGCGGTATAAATACCCGCATAGCTGCTATCTGGAATAACGGCCTTAGTGTCTTGCGCTTTTCCTTCGGCATTCCACATTTGACCAGAATTACGAATCATTGCTGGCATGGATGCATCTATAATAATATCACTAGGAACATGGAGATTGGTAATTCCTTTGTCAGAATTTACCATGGCTAAATCGGGCCCGTTAGCAATCTCTAAAGCAATATGGGCTTCTATTTCGGCCTTCTTTGCAGCAGGAAGATCGTTTAATTTGTGGTATAAACTATCTAATCCGTTACTTGCACTAATTCCAATTTCATTGAATGTAGCTTTGTGTTTTGTAAAAACATTTTCGAAGAAAGCTTCTACTGCATGCCCAAAGATAATAGGGTCAGATACTTTCATCATAGTGGCTTTCATGTGCAAAGAAAATAATATTCCTTGTTTCTTAGCATCTGCAACTTGTTCCTTTAAAAAAGCAATAAGAGCTTTTTTATTCATTACCGTAGCATCTATAATTTCGCCATCTAAAAGCGCTACTTCTTTTTTTAGTGTTGTTGTATTTCCGTTTTCGGCAACTAATTCTATTTTTACCTTAGTGGCAGATGGTATTGTTGTAGATTTTTCATTTGCTTGGAAATCTCCTTCTCCCATAGTGGCAACATGCGTTTTAGAATCTGCGCTCCAAGCACCCATAGAATGTGGATTCTGTTTAGCGTAGTTCTTTACGGCTTTAGGGGCTCTACGATCCGAATTTCCTTCTCTTAATACTGGGTTTACTGCACTACCTTTAATTTTATCGTATCTAGATTTTATATCCTTGTCAGCATCTGTAGATACTTCATCAGGGTAGCTAGGTACATTGTAACCTTTGCTTTGCAACTCTTCAATAGCTTCTTTTAATTGAGGGATAGAAGCGCTAATGTTGGGAAGTTTAATAATGTTAGCTTCGGGCATTTTGGCCATTTGCCCTAATTCGGCTAAATCATCAGTTATTCTTTGATCTTCATTAAGAAATTCAGGGAATGTAGCTCTTATTCTTCCTGCTAAAGAAATATCTTTAGTTTCGATTGTTATTCCTGAGGTTTTAGTAAAAGCTTTTACTATAGGAAGAAAGGATTGTGTAGCTAGAGCTGGAGCTTCATCTGTCTTTGTGTAGAAAATTTTAGGCATGTAGTATGAGTTTCATTTTATTTAAGCGCAGCAAATATACAATATAAAACGATTTAGTAAATGTGGTAACTGTGCTAAACTCTTGGATTTTTGTGAAATTTATAAATAACAAAAGCCATATCCTATACAAGTACAGGATATGGCTTTTTAGAAATAGTTTTCAAACATGTTTTTCTATATTTACAATAGAAAGGCAACCATTGATTGCATTTGTATAACTATTTCAACGTTTAAAATAATAAGTTCTTCACTATTGAAGCAAGCAACTTAATTATTTCTTCTTATTGTAGTAATACGTTTATTTTGAATATCCACTAAAAAGCGTACTTTCAAATTAATACATATTCATATTACCATAACCAAAGCGACAGCCTTGGAGGAATACTCATCTTTGTTGATGTTTACTTGTTTTTACGCAAGAAACTCATTTTAAGATTATACAATAATATAAAGAACGTAAACTTTACAATGATTTAATTTGATGGTTCTCAAGGCTTCCCGAGACATATCTCCTTTAAAATCATACTTAAAGATAATAAAAATATTTTAAAGTTATATTTTTGTATCTTATTAGTAATCAACAGTTTGTTAACTTATTTTGTTCACAATTGTTTATAACAAAAAAAGCACTACTAATATTAGTAGTGCTTTTTTATGATTCTAATTAGTAAGTTTACTTACGAATTTCTTTAATTCTAGCTTTCTTACCAGTTAATTCTCTAAAGTAGAATATTCTAGCTCTACGCACTTTTCCTCGTTTATTAACTTCTACTTTTTGTAAAGCAGGTAAGTTAATAGGGAAAATACGCTCTACACCAACAGTACCAGACATTTTACGAATAGTAAATGTTTCTGTTGCTCCAGAACCTCTTCTTTGAATAACAACTCCTTTAAAGAACTGTGTACGTGTTTTTTCACCTTCTTTTATCTCATAGTATACTGTAATAGTATCTCCAGCAGAGAATTCAGGGAAATCTTTTTTAGGAACGAATTCGTTTTCTACAAACTTAATAAGTGATTCCATCTTTATTTTTTGATATTATATTTAAACAACATTCACGATTTTCGTCAGAGGTTATTTTAACAGTCTGCAAAAATACAGTATTTATTAAAAGTAACAAGAAATTTTAGTTGTTATTTTGGTTTTGCTGGAATTGTTTTATTTGATAAAGAATTTTTAAAAGTATGGAGCTTACTTTAAAAATTAAAAAAACAATCTCTAATTAATGTTTTGTGATCTGTTTATTTTAACAAATCAGGCCTTAGTTTTTCCGTTCTTTCTAATGCTTTGTTTTCTCTCCATTCTTCTATTTTAGGAAAATTACCGCTTAGGAGTATCTCAGGAACTTTGTGTCCTTTATATTCTGCAGGTCTTGTGTATATAGGAGGGGCTAAGAGGTTGTCTTGAAAAGTATCGGTTAGTGCAGAGGTTTCGTTACTTAAAACACCTGGAATTAATCTTATTACCGCATCGCATAAAATTGCAGCTCCAAGTTCTCCTCCCGATAATACATAATCTCCTACGGATATTTCTTTAGTTATAAAAAGGTCTCTTACACGTTGATCTACACCTTTGTAATGGCCGCATAGTATAATAATATTTCCTGTAAGAGAAAGTCTGTTTGCTAGTTTTTGGTTTAAGGTTTCGCCATCTGGTGTCATATAAATAACCTCGTCATAATCTCTTTCTTTTTTGAGTTTAGATATGCACTTATCTATAGGTTCAATCATTAAAACCATTCCAGCTCCACCGCCAAATTGGTAGTCATCTACTTGGTTGTAACTTTTGTCTGTATAATCTCTTATATTGTGAAAATGTACCTCTACGAGTTCTTTTTCAATAGCCCTCTTTAATATAGAGGCCTCAAAAGGACTTTTTAAAAGTTCAGGAAGTACCGTTATAATGTCTATACGCATAAAAAACGCTTGTTAAAGAAGTTTTATAAAAAAAAGCTCCATTAGGAGCTTTTAGATTATTTAGACTTTTTATATTTATTAATTTCGTCTTGTAGCTGCCTACTTATTTTTTGTTCTCTTTCTAAAGCTCTTCTTCTATGGTCTTCATATTCCGTTTCCACTTCAGATAAAGCCGTTTTAGCTTCTTGTGTTAAAACATTACTTCTTCTGAATTTGTAAATAAACCCAATTAATAAAAGTAAAAGACAAGCTATAATAGTCCAAAGAATAACATTATAGGTTCCTTTAGAAACTAAAATGCCTAAAAAAGACATGCTGTCTTTTTCTTCGGTTACAGCAGATAAATTGTTACTTGTTTCTGCTAATTTTTTTTCTAAAGATGCTATTGTAGTCTCGTGCCCTTTTATAGTTGCTTTAAGTCCATCTTCCTTTTTGCTATAAACGTTTAGCGAATCTAGCACATTTTGTTTTAGCTTGTCTAAGGAAATAACTCTTACAACTTCGTATTTTTTTCCATCAGCCCTGTAATTTCCAGATTTTTTGTATATAAATTCAAACTGGCTATTGATGTTTCCTTTGTCTAGAGATAACTCTTGTTGTTCTTTTTTCTCTTCTTGCCCAAATTGTAGGTTAATTGTGAACAAGGTGATTACTGTACATAGTATTCTTAAACCTTTCATTTGTTAATGGTTTGTAAATTAATTAAATAGTGATTTAGAGGGGGACTAAAATACTTCATTAATGTCAATAAAGAAAAAAAAAAGAAAAAAGGTTTTGTTTTAAGTAGAATCGTGCCAAAACAAAACCCTTTTTTTAATCTATTTTCTAGTAGTAAGTATACCTTCTTACCTTAGATATATATTTTGCCAGGCGTATAACTTGGTGAGAATAACCATACTCATTATCATACCATATATATAGAATTATATTCTTTCCGGATTTTTCCACTATCGTGGCTTTGCTATCATAAATAGATGGAGCAGATGTTCCTATAATATCTGAAGAAACCATTTCTTTGCTTACAGAGTATTTTATTTGTTCCACTAAATCTCCTTCCAGAGCATATTTTTTTAGAATAGTATTGATACCATTTATGGATGTTTTGTTGTTTATTTCTAAATTTAATATTGCTAAAGAGCCATTAGGAACAGGAACCCTTATAGCATTGGAGGTTAATTTGTTTTCTAGTGCGGGTAAAGCTTTGGCAACAGCCTCGCCAGCACCCGTTTCGGTGATTACCATATTTAAAGCGGCAGCTCTTCCTCTTCTATATTTACCATGCATATTGTCTACTAAGTTTTGGTCATTAGTGTAGGCATGTATGGTTTCTAAATGTCCTTTTTTTATTCCTAAAGAATCATCAATTACTTTTAAGATTGGAGTAATAGCATTAGTGGTGCAGGAAGCAGCAGAAAATATCTTAGTAGTATCTGGATTGTATTCTTTATGATTTACACCATGAACAATATTAGGAATTTCTTTCCCGGGAGCGGTTAAAAGTACTCTCGAAGCTCCTTTTGATTTTAAATGTCTGCTCAGTTCCTTTTTATTTCTATATGCTCCAGTATTATCAATAATTAAGGCATCTTTGATGCCATAAGTGGTATAATTAATATCTTCTGGTTGGGCTGCATTAATAAGGTGTACCGTTGTGCCGTTAATAATAAGTGCATTATTTTTTACATCTATATCTACAGTTCCGCTAAATTTTCCATGAACAGAATCTGTTCTTAATAGATTGGCTCTTTTTTCTAATATTTCTTCATTCGTTGCGCCACGAGTAACGATTGCTCTTAATCGCATTTGGTTTCCTTTACCTGTTTTGGCCATGAGCTCTCTGGCAAGAAGTCTTCCAATTCTACCAAAGCCATATAAAACTACATCTTTAGGTTTTATTTCATCGGAGTTGTTAGCTCCTTTAAGTTTATTGATTACAAAGGATTTTACATTGATAGCGTCGTTGTCATCGGAATGGTACTCATAAGTAAGCTTACCAATATCTAATTTTGAAGGAGGTAGTTTTAGATCGTTAATTGCTCGTAATATCTCAACAGAATCGAAAATAGATATTGGTTTTTGAACAAATTCACCTGCATATTCATGTAAGTTAATAATGTCGCTTACATTTTTATCAATTACTTGGTTTTTGAATAAGACTATTTCTATAGATTTGTCATACCATAAATCGCTTGTTAGCTTAATGAATTCGGTAGTTGCTTTCCTTCTGTCTGCTTGGAAAGCAAGCTCTTTTTCGTACATTTTATTTTTTGCCATTCTGACTTTATAGTTAAAAATTGGTTTGCAAAAGTACTTATTTCAAACGTTTTCGTAAAATAAATACTGCATAAAAAACGCTCTATTAATAGAGCGTTTTTTTATTTAATTTATTATGTGTTTACTGAAAAATTAGTCTTTCTCTTTCTCCTTTGTTATTTAGCATAGTAATGCTTGTTTTTCCATATCTGGAAATTCGCCCAAACAATGTTTTTGCCTCTTGAATATTGTTTATTTTTTCACCGTCGACAGAAAGTAATATTTTCCCTTGAAGACCATACCCTCTATAGGTTTCAGGTACTCCAATGATTTTTACTCCAGTTTCTGTTTCAAATTTATCCTTATCTTCTTCTGTTAAATTTTTAACTTCAATTCCCATTACAGGAACAAATAAAGTTTGTCTTTCCTTAAGTGTAACGGGTACTACAATGGTTTCGTCTGACCGAAATATGGTTAGTTCAACTTCATCTCCAGGTCGTTTAGCAGAAATATAACCTGTTAGGTCAGCAAATCTTCGAACCGTAATTTCGTCAATTTTTTTAATGATATCTCCAGATTGAATTTTTGCATCCTCAGCGCCTGATTCTGGTTCAACACCGCCAACGTACACACCTTCGATTTCATTTATCCCATTTTCAATTGCATAAGGAGAGTTAATAGGAGGGGTAGTGATTCCTATTATGCCTTTTAGAACATTGCCATATTCCATAATATCTTCGACTACTTTTTTAGCAATATTACTTGGAACGGCAAAAGAATAGCCTACATAAGAGCCCGTTTGCGATGTAATAGCAGTGTTAATTCCAACCAAATCGCCATTGGTGTTTACTAAGGCTCCTCCGCTATTTCCTGGGTTTACAGCAGCATCAGTTTGTATAAAGGATTGGTCTATTTGCCCAAGAGCTCTTGCTTTTGCGCTAACAATACCTGCTGTTACTGTAGAAGTAAGGTTAAACGGATTTCCAACGGCTAAAACCCATTCTCCAATTTTTATGTTATCAGAGTCTCCGAAAGCCAAGTACGGAAGCTGTTTTTTTGCATCAATCTTTAGTAAAGCTATATCAGAATTAGGGTCAGTACCAACTAATTCGGCATCGTAGGTTTTGTTATTGTTTAAAGTAACTTGTAGTTTATTTGCTTTGTCTATTACATGATTATTTGTAACAATATATCCGTCAGAAGAAATTATGACACCGGACCCTGTACCTACCTGAGGTTGGCTGCTAGATTTGGAGCCATAGAAAAACTCCATAATATTCGTAGGACCAGAGCTTAAGGTTACATTTTTCACATGTACTACTGCATTTACTGTAGTTTCTGCTGCAGTCGTAAAATCTAATTCATTTATTCCTGCTCCTTTAGGGGAAGTAGGAGTGTAGCTTGTTTTAAAAGTACTGGCTTCATTTTCTGGTGAAATAACAGTATAGTTTGTGTTTTCAAAAAAAAGCTTGTAGGCGCCTAAGGTAATTGCTCCAGCAACAACGGCTACAAATAGTAAACTGCTAATTTTTTTCATTTGTCTGTGTTTTTAAAATAGGTATGGTAAAATTAATAGATTTTGTTAGTATTGGATTGTCTTTAACGACTTTTTAACTGCTAAAAAAATCTTAATAAGTTCTATCTTTGTAACTATTATGAAGAAAATGAATATTACGTTTTATAAATACCAAGGGACAGGAAACGATTTTGTAATGATTGATAATAGGAATTTGCAATTCCCAAAGGAGAATACAAAATTGGTTGCTTTTCTGTGCGATAGGAGACTCGGGGTAGGTGCAGATGGTCTTATTTTGTTGGAAAATGATCCAAAGAGCGATTTTAAGATGGTGTATTATAATTCCGATGGTAATGAAAGTACTATGTGCGGAAATGGAGGAAGGTGTCTTGTTGCTTTTGCTCAATTTTTAAATGTAATTAAAGAGAAAACATCTTTTGTAGCTATTGATGGTTTGCATAATGCTACAATGAAGGGAGATGTTGTTAGTTTGCAAATGATAGATGTTACTGAGATTAAAGAAAAACCACAAGCTTTGTTTTTAAATACAGGTTCTCCACATCACGTGCAAATGGTAGAAAATCTATCAGAATTTAAAGTCAAGAAAGAGGGTGAGAAGCTAAGATATGGTTTGTATGGCGAGACTGGTAGTAATATAAACTTTGTAGAAGCTATTAAGGATAATAAATTTGCTGTTAGGACATATGAGCGAGGGGTTGAGGATGAAACTTTATCTTGTGGAACGGGAGTAACGGCAGTGGCAATTGCAATGCATAAAACAGGAAAGGTAAAAGAAAAACATGTTTTTATTGATGTTTTGGGGGGTAAATTGGAGGTTGCGTTTAATTATGAAAACGGAATTTATAGAGATGTGTTTTTAATAGGTGAGGCAAAGCAAGTATTTAAAGGTAATATCTCATGTTAAATTTAGAAGGCAATAAAATATATTTAAGAGCTCTGGAAATGAGTGATTTAGATTTTTTATATGCTTTGGAGAATACTACTGATTTATGGGAAATTAGTGGAACAATAACACCATATTCAAAAAAAGTATTACAACTTTATTTAGATAATGCGCATAGAGATATTTATGATGTTAAACAACTACGTTTGTGTATATGTACTAAAGAGGAAGAGGTTATAGGGTTAATTGATTTGTTTGATTTTGATCCTAAGAATAAAAAGGCAGGTATTGGTGTTGTTGTCTTACAAAAAGAGAGAAGAAATGTAGGTATAGGAGCCGATGCTATTACTGTCTTATGTAATTATGCATTTAGAGTGTTAGACTTACATCAGCTTTACGCTAATGTTTTGGAAGATAATTTGGCGAGTATACATTTGTTTAAAAAGCTTGGGTTTGAACAAATAGGAGTTAAAAAAGATTGGATTTATTCCAATGGGGATTATAAGAACGAAATTTTATTTCAAAAAATTAATATATGTACATAAAGAAAATACTATTAACTATAGTTTTATTGGGGTTAATTGGAGGTGGAGTGTTGGCTTATACTGTTTATGATGCTTTTTTTACGCCAAATACTAAATTCAATAACGATAAGGCTTATGTGTTTATACCAACAAACTCTAATATTAATGATGTAAAGGAGCTTTTGGAGCCTCTTCTAATAGATTTTTCTTCTTTCTTGTCTGCTGCAGATAGAAAAAAGTATTCTACTAATATCAAGGCAGGTAAATACGCTTTGAAAAAAGGGATGAATAATAATGAGATTATTGGTGTATTAAGAAGTGGTAATCTTCCGGTAAAAGTAGCTTTTAATAATCAAGAAACTGTAAAAGATTTAGCAGGAAGAATATCTAAGCAAATAGAAGCGGATAGTGTTAGTCTTTTGAAAGCTTTTAATGATTCGGAGTTTTTAGAAAAAAACGGTTTTAATAAGGAGGATATGTTGTCTATGTATGTTCCTAATAGTTACGAGTTTTTTTGGAATGTATCTGCAGAAGGATTTAGGAATAAAATGTTAAAGGAGTATGGCAGATTCTGGAATGACGAAAGGTTAGCTAAAGCTAAAAAAATTGGATTTTCGCCAAAAGAAGTAATTACTTTGGCTTCCGTTGTGCATAAGGAAACGGCGAAAGTAGATGAACGCCCAAGGGTTGCTGGAGTATACTTAAATAGATTACGCAAGGGAATTTTGCTGCAAGCAGACCCTACGGTAATTTATGCTATAAAAAAAGAAAGTGGAGATTTTACCAAAGTAATAAAAAGAGTTCTTTATAAGGATTTGGAGTTAGATTCTCCTTATAATACCTATAAATATGCAGGCTTACCTCCTGGGCCTATTGCTATGCCAGATATAACAGCAATAGATGCTGTTCTTAATTCAGAGAAACATGATTATATTTATTTTGTAGCCAATGTAGAAAATTTTGGGTACCATAAATTTGCGAAAACACTGGCGCAACATAACCGAAATAAGGTGCAGTATGTCCGTTGGATAAACGAGAAAAAGATAAATAGATAGTCTCTCATCCTTATTTTTGTACTTGTTGACTAAAATTGTATAGTTTTAACAAATTCTTCTAAAAAAGGATAGCAAAATCGATCTAACTTTGCCAACTGAAATTTAAGCGAGCTGATTTTTTGCTGTAAGTCTTAAGAAATTAATTATATGAGAAGATGGATATACGTAAGTTGTCCTCTTATCGTGACCTTTATTTTTTCAGGTTTTGGTTTTAAGGCCCAAGAGGTTAAAGTACCAGAAACTTTAAAAGTAAATGAACCTACTGAAGTTTTGTTTCCCAAAAGCAAAACTTATTTTAACAATGTAATTGTGGCGCCTCCTTTTTTAGGAAGTACTTACATTGGTTTTAAAGAAGCCTTGGCATTTAAAGAATCCCAAGGGAATTATTTTACAACAAATACCTTAGGGTATTTGGGTAAGTATCAATTTGGTGTAGGAACATTGCAATTGATGGGTGTGTACAATACAACTCGTTTTTTAAACGACCCAATTTTGCAAGAAAAAGTTTTTAGGACCAACATTGCAAGAAACAAATGGATTCTTAGAAGAGATATTCAGCGTTTTGTTGGCAAAAAAATTGGAGGAATAGTTGTAACAGAATCTGGGATGTTGGCCGCGGCACATTTGGCGGGACCTGGAAATGTACAAAAGTATTTGCGTTCTTATGGTAAGGATAATGTTATGGATGCTTATGGAACAACAGTATCTAAGTATTTAAAAAAGTTTTCGGGATACGACATATCTTATGTTGCACCAAAAAGAAACCCAAAAGTATAGAAGAGTAAGTTTAATATGAAAATGGTAAGCCTTGGCAATAGAACCGTCAAGGCTTTTTTTATGCCTGAATTATAAAAATAGTTGGTCTTTTGTGTAGATCTAGCTTTGTTCTTTTCCAGTCAGCAATCTTCTTTGTGGCAATATATTCCGTTGGTAAAGTAATATCGCAAGCAATACATAAATAAGCGTTTTCTGTTAAAGTTTTGGTAAGTTCCTGAAACATTTTATCATTTCGGTAAGGTGTTTCAATAAAAATTTGAGATTGCTTTAATTCTCTTGATTTCTTTTCTAGTCCTTTAAGAGTTTTTTTTCTTTCGGAATTATCAATAGGTAAGTAGCCATTAAAAGCAAAATTTTGCCCATTAAACCCGCTAGCCATAAGAGCTAGTAATATAGAAGAAGGTCCAACTAAAGGTACTACTTGTATGTTTTTTTCGTGAGCAATTTTCACAACATCTGCTCCGGGGTCGGCGATTCCAGGGCACCCTGCTTCTGATAGAACTCCAATGTTTATTCCATTTAGGCAAGGTTCTAAAAAATTGGGAATCTCATGAGGCTCTGTGAATTTATTAAGTAAATTTATTTTTAGATTTTGTTGCGATTTTCTAGGGTTTATTTTTTTAATAAAACGACGAGCTGTTTTTTCGTTTTCTACAATATAATGATTAACACTTTCTATGGTTTGCTTAATAGAAATAGGTAAAACTTCTAAAGGTTCATTATCGCCAAGAGTTGTTGGTATTAAATAAAGTTTTCCTTTAGTGGTTGTGGTTTCCATTATTGTATTTTTTTAGCAATCGCATTACAGGCTTTATCGATTAATTGAAAAACATGTTCAAAGCCTTCGTCTTTGTCGTAGTAAGGGTCAGGTACTTCAGTAATTTCTGTATTACTTTCAGAAAGTAATAATTTTACTTTAGCAATGTCTTTTTTGTTAGATGTTAGCGCAATTATATTTTTGTAATTGCTTTTGTCCATTGCGTAAATAATATCAAATTCCTGGAAATCTTTAAAAGAAAATTTTCTGCATTTTTGCTGATGAATATCTATTCCGTACTTCTGAGCGACAGCAATAGAGCGAATATCTGGCATATTTCCAATATGATAGCCAGCAGTACCCGCAGAGTCAACAAAAATTTGTTCAGAGTTAACTTTACTTTTTAAAATACCTTCAGCTAATGGTGACCTGCAGATGTTTCCGAGGCATACCATTAATATTTTGGTTTTCATTTAAAAAAGGTATTATGAAAATTTCTTTGTTAAATCATCTATATATTTACGGAACTGTTTATCCGTTTCAGCAAGGTTATCTACCGTCTTGCAAGCGTGTAATACCGTTGCGTGATCACGTTTTCCTATTTGGGATCCAATGCTAGCTAGGGAAGCTTTGGTGAATTTTTTGGCGAAAAACATAGCTAATTGTCTTGCTTGTACAATATGGCGTTTTCTAGTTTTACTTTGTAGGGTTGCAACATCCATTTCGAAGTAATCAGAAACTACCTTTTGAATATAGTCTATGGAAACCTCTCTTTTGGTATTTTTAACAAATTTCTCCACTACTTGCTGAGCAAGGTCTATAGTAACTTCTTTTTTATTGAATGAAGATTGAGCAATAAGAGAAATAATAGCGCCTTCTAATTCTCTGATATTTGATTTTATATGTTTTGCAACATACTCAATAATATCATTAGGCATTTCTACACCATCTCTATATAATTTATTCTTTAATATGGAAATACGTGTTTCGTAATCCGGATTCTGTAATTCTGCAGATAATCCCCATTTAAAACGTGACAATAATCTCTGTTCTATGTCTTGCATATCTACAGGAGCTTTGTCTGATGTTAGGATAACTTGCTTTCCATTTTGATGTAAGTGATTAAAAATATGAAAAAATACATCTTGGGTTCCAGATTTTCCAGAAAGGAATTGTACATCATCAATTATAAGAACATCTATTAATTGATAAAAATGAATAAAATCATTTCTGGTGTTCTTTTTAACAGATTCTATATATTGCTGTGTAAATTTTTCAGCAGAAATATATAAAACAGTTCTTTCAGGGTATTTGTCTTTTATTTCAACACCGATAGCATGAGCTAAATGCGTTTTTCCTAAGCCTACTCCACCAAAAACTAATAATGGATTAAAGGATGTACCTCCAGGTTTATTGGCAACAGCCATACCAGCAGAACGAGCTAAACGATTGGAGTCTCCTTCAAGAAAATTATCAAAATTATAATTTGGATTTAACTGAGATTCTATTTTTATATTTCTAATGCCAGGAATAACAAAAGGATTTCTTAATTCTGGATTTTTAGATTTAATAGGAACATCTAATTCTTGAGATGCTAAACTACCACGATTGGTACTAGGAATTTTTTCGGTAAAGGGTTCTTTATTGCCGTATGTATTTTCCATACGAATAATGTAAACTAACTTAGCAGTTTCTCCTAACTCTTTAGTTAAAGCTACTTTAAGAAGTTTTACATAATGCTCTTCTAGCCACTCGTAGAAGAATTTACTAGGAACTTGAATGCTTAAGGCTTTTTCAGAAAGCTTAATTGGTTTAATTGGTTCAAACCAAGTTTTAAATGCCTGCGGTTGGATATTATCTTTGATAAAAGCCAGACAATTATCCCAAACAGAATTTGCAGTAACACTCATTATAATATTTTCCTCTTTTTTTTGGTTAGTGATTTCGTTTTAAAGACTTGTGTTTAATAAGTCGTAAATAGTGTGCTTATAGTTTAGCAAATATGTGAACAAAATATGTAATAAAAAAATGAAAATCCTTTGAATTTTAGATATTTTTTTCTCATGTTCGTATGGCTAAATTGAGAACCATTTAAATATATAATAATTACCTGAATTAATATGGATTTTAACGAAATTTCTTTTCGAGCTAGGTATAGCGAAACAGATCAGATGGGGGTTATTTACCATGGTAACTATGCACAGTATTTAGAAATGGGAAGAGTTGAATGGCTTAGAAATAAAGGTGTTTCTTACAAAAGCATGGAGGAGAATGGGGTTATGCTCCCAGTTATTTCTTTACAGACTAAATACAAGAAATCTGCTTTTTATGATGATTTAATTATTGTTAGGACTATTTTAAAAAAAACACCGTCTGTTAGGATTGAATTTGACTTTGTTATTTATAATGAAGCGAGAGAAATTTTAGCGGAAGCAAATGTGGAGTTAGTTTTTATGGATATGGAAAAAAGACGACCTATAAAGTGTCCCGATTACATTCTTAAAAAGTTACATTTAGAGGGGTAGAAAAATCATGAATTCATTTTTCTGATAGTAATTTCGTGATGCGTTTTAAATATGCTTTCCACTTTTTCGGAATCTTTTTGTCTTACGGAAAATTGTATAGAACATTTCATTTCCATTTTTTGAGCATTAATTTTTAACTGGTGTTGTTTTATTATGCGCATTACTTTATCTATCTCTTTGTAGTTAAAAGAGACTTTGTAAGTATCCAAAATTATTTTCTCCACAATTGTGGCTTCTTTTAAGGCGATTTCTGCCGAATTGCGATAAGCACTTATTAAGCCACCTACACCCAGTTTTGTTCCGCCAAATATTCTTACAATTGCTAC
Organism: uncultured Maribacter sp.; assembly: GCF_947496775.1. GTDB lineage: Bacteria > Bacteroidota > Bacteroidia > Flavobacteriales > Flavobacteriaceae > Maribacter_B. The sequence goes on from NZ_CANMDU010000002.1 coordinate 149,963, forward strand.
TAATACATTTGTGATATTAAAAGATTTTATCTGGCCATATATTGGCATTCCTGCTGAATTGTTCGGCTCTCCATCGTCATTAGCTCTATAAATAGGTTGTGTTACTCCTAATTGCCATGCATAACATACGTGATTGGCTGTATGATGTTTTTTGCGTAAATTTTCTATTATGGGCTTAATGTCTTTTTCGGTTGTAATGGGAAACACGTAACCAATAAACTTGCTCTTCTTTTCCTTTAAAAGAATTTCTTTAGAGGGTTTTAATACCGTTTTATATGTATCGTTATTATTTTGCATTACGTTAATGCTACAAGAGATATGCTGATAATTGCTAAAGCAATACCAAACCAATTTTTAGTACTTATTTTTTCTTTAAAAAGTAGAATACCTAATAGGGTGGAAAACATAACAATCGCAACATTATTGATGGTAAAAATAGAAGCGCTATTAAAGTTAGGGTTGTTAAGAGCTTTTAAAAGAAAATAAATAGAGAAAAAATTAGGAACTCCTAGTACAACTCCGCCAATAATATTTCTGAAATTTATTTTTAATGGTTTCTTTTTAGATTGTAATACAATAAAAAGAATACCAATTATTGCTGCAGAACCAAAAACTACTGACGAAAAAAGAGAGAATTCTGTTGGGTTAACATGTTTTTCTTGAAAGTATTTAATAGTAGCGTCTATACTTCCGGATCCAAGAAAAACAAGGATAGGTAATAGTAATATTTTTATGTTAAAAGAAGCTTTACTTTCTTTCATAGAGGCAAAATAAACTGCCGCTATAGCCAAAAGAATTCCAACAATTTTTAAAATACTTAAATGTTCTTGATATGCTATTACGCCTATAATTACAGGTATTACAAACGACATTTTAGTAGCTACAGAAGCTACAGATACTCCCACTTTTTGAGCTGTAGCAGCCATTAAATTAAAAACTAGAATAAACAACAACCCTAATGCTAATGTACCAAAGAACCAAGGTTTTTGTGGGACAGAAGAAATTGCAATAGGACCTTGGTAAAGAAATAACCCTACGGTACATGCAACTACGTAATTTGTAATAATAGCGTATAAGGTTTGTATTTTATAAATACTAAACAGTTTAAAAATTACAAATATTAAGCTAGAAAACAAGATGCTTAAGACAAGATTCAGCATTATTGTATTTTGTTTTTTAAATCAGTAACATCTTCAAATCCAACTTGTAAATTCCAGCATGGAATGCCTAATTTTTCTGCGGCATCTGTATTTTCTTTTGTGTCGTCAATAAAAAAGGTTTCTTCTGCAATTAAGTTGTTTTGTTGTAGTACATATTCATAAATATCCGCATTTGGTTTTCGTAATTGTATTTCATGCGATAAGTAGAATTTTTCAAAACAATCTTTAAAACGCTTATAATTCTCCTTACCCATGGATTCTATTACATAGGAAATATGTATTTCATTTGTATTGCTTAATAAGAAAAGGCGATATTTTTTTTCTTTAGCTAGGTTTTCTAGAAACTCCAAACGACGTAGTGGGAAATCTAATAAAATGGAATTCCACGCTGTCTTTATTTTTGAGGCATCTGCTTTGGGAAAAATTGTAATTAAACTTTGTATAAAGTTTTCAGATGATATTAATCCTTGCTCGTATTTTTTTGCTACAGAATCTAATTCGGGAGTTAAAGATGTAAAGCCATATTTTGCTAATTCCTTAAAAACAGCTTGTTTGTCTAGATTGATGAATATATCGCCAAAATCAAAAATAATATTTTTAGTCATTTTTTATTATGTATAATTGGTCTTTTAATAGTTGTTTGGTGTGGCCTTTTTCGTTATTAATAATGGGGGCTTTAATGCCTTCTTTAAAAGAAGTGTTTCCAATGAAAATACGAGCTTCATCCCAAAGTTTACTATCAATAAAGGTTTGTATGGTTTTAGTGCCGCCTTCTATAATTACACTATTAATATTTCTGCGGTGAAGAGAATTGCAAATGTGTTTAGCTAAAGATGCATCAAATGAAACAATTTCGTAATTTATGTTGGGAATTATGTTTTTTACGAGCTTATTTTCTGTGAAAACAATGGTATTTGTTTTGTTGTCTAAAAGATGAAAATCTTGCTTTACTTTTAGGTTTTTGTCTAAAACTATCCTAGTAGGATTTTTGCCTTTCCACTTTCTTGTATCTAATTTGGGGTTGTCTTGTATAGCGGTATTAGTACCTACAAGTATAGCTTGTTCTTCTGCACGCCATTTGTGAACTATTTGTCTGGAAAAAGTGTTTGTAATCCAAAATGGCTCTGGGGTTACTTTGCGCTTAGAGGAGTTAGGAGCTATAAATCCGTCTTTTGTTTCTGCCCATTTTAAAATTATATAAGGGCGTTTTTTTGTAAAGAAAGTTAAGAAGCGTTTGTGGTGTTCCTTACATTCTTTTTCCAATATTGGGGTAATTACATTACAACCGGCTTCTTTCAATTTTTTAATGCCTTTGCCAGCTACTTTTTCATTAGGGTCTAATGTGCCAATAACAACAGTTTTAATTTGATGTTTTATAATTAAATCTGCGCAAGGAGGAGTCTTTCCATAATGAGAGCATGGTTCCAAAGTAACGTATAGAGTGGCTTCTTTTAAAAGAGAAATATCTGTAATTGAGTTTATTGCGCTTACTTCTGCATGGGACCCCCCGTACGGACTAGTATATCCTTCTCCAATTATTTTGTTATTGTAGACAATAACACTACCAACCATCGGATTGGGAGCTGTATTGCCAAGACCATTTTTGCCTAATTCAATACAACGTAACATGTATTTTTCATGTATCTTCACTTCACAAAAATAGGAATATAAACTTCTTCTATTTCAAAAATTATTAGAGAAATAGAAAGTAGGTTTATATATAATAAAACTATTAGGTATGAATGAAGCTTTTATAAGAGAAATTGAGCAAAGGGATAATGAGAAAGTGGCAATTGTTATTCGTAAAGTCTTAATAGATATGGGGGTTCCTAAAGTTGGTACGGCTTATGCGGATAAAGCCTTAGATTCTATGTTCGAGAATTACAATGTACCTAAAGCTACTTATTTTGTGGTAGAATTAAATAATGCTATTGTAGGTTGTGCAGGAATTGCAAAATTGGAAAATTATGATGGAAATGTTTGTGAGCTACAAAAAATGTATTTTTTAGAAGAGGCAAGGGGTAAAGGAATTGGATCTATGATGATAAGAGCTTGTTTGGAAAAAGCGAAAATTTACGGTTTTGATAAATGTTATTTAGAAACTATGCCTTATATGAAAGCAGCTCAAAAATTGTATCTAAAAACTGGATTTACTTATTTAGATGATAAAATGGGGGATACGGGGCATTATTCTTGCCCTGTTTGGATGATAAAAGATTTGTAGTAGATGTTGTTAAGAGATATTAAGAATATTTTTGAAGAGGAATTAATAGAAATTTACCCTTTAACTGAGGTGCAAAGTTTCTTTTATAGAACTATTGAGCATTATTTGCACTTGCAAAGGTTTGTTTTGGCTATAGAGCCTAATTTAACTTTGACTAAGGAGGAGGAGGAGCCGATATTTATAGTATTATCTAGATTAAAATTGCAAGAGCCTTTGCAATATATCTTGGGTTGCGCTCATTTTATGGATTTAGATTTTAAAGTCAATTCAAATGTATTAATCCCAAGACCGGAGACAGAAGAATTGGTATGTTGGATCTTGGAAGATGTAGAAAAGAAAACCAATCAGCAGATTCGTATTTTAGATATAGGCACGGGTAGCGGATGTATACCTATTTCTTTGGCTAAGCATGTATCACAAGCGGAAGTATTTGCCATAGATGTTTCCGGAGAAGCCATAGATGTAGCTAAAGAAAATGCAGTTCTAAATGGGGTGGACATTACTTTTTTAAAAGCAGATATTTTAGAGTTGCAGTCGCTTGATTTAGATTTTGATATAATAGTTTCTAACCCACCTTATGTTAGGCAGTTAGAGAAAATAGAAATGGCAGATAATGTAAAGAAATATGAGCCAGACATGGCTTTGTATGTGCCAGATGATAAGGCGCTTATGTTTTATGAAAAAATAAGTGTTTTTGCTAAAGAGAATCTGATTTCAGGCGGGACTTTGTATTTTGAGATTAATCAATATTTAGGAAAAGAAACAAAGGAGCTTTTGCAAAATGAAAATTTTTCAGAAATTGAGCTTCGAAAAGATATGTTTGGGAATGATAGGATGTTGAAAGGAGCAAAAAAATAGTGAGAAAGAATAAAAAATAAATGAACGTTCAAGAGCAAATAGAAGCATTACGAAGAGAGTTAAGAGAACATAATTACAATTATTATGTATTAGATAATGCTACAATATCGGATTACGATTTTGATATAAAACTTAAAGAATTACAAGGTTTAGAAGAAAAGCATCCAGAGTTTTACGATGCTTCTTCCCCGACGCTTAGAGTTGGTGGTGCAGTGACCAAAAATTTTGCAACCATTGTACATGAGCATCGTATGTATTCTTTAGATAATTCTTATTCTAAAGAAGATGTAGAGGATTGGGAAAAAAGAATACAGAGAGTATTAGGAGATGTAGAAGTGGAATTTACATGTGAGTTAAAATATGATGGCGCTTCTATAAGTTTAACTTATGAAGATGGTAGATTAATGCAAGCGGTTACTCGTGGGGATGGTTTTCAGGGAGATGAGGCAACTACGAATGTAAAAACTATAAAATCGGTTCCCTTGCAATTAAAAGGAGATTATCCGCCAAAGTTTGATATTCGTGGAGAAATTGTTTTGCCCTTTGAAGGATTTAAAAAAATGAATGAGGAGCGTATAGCGGCAGGGGAAGACCCTTATATGAATCCTAGAAATACAGCCTCCGGGAGTTTAAAACTTCAGGATAGTGCTGTTGTGGCGCAACGTCCATTGGACTGTTTGTTGTATGGTATTGTTGGTGAAAATACGGGAGTTACTTCGCAATTTCAAATGTTAGATAAAGCTCGGGATTGGGGATTTAAAGTGCCCACTATAGCAGCCCTATGTAAAACTACAACAGAAGTAATGGAATTTGTAGAATATTGGGATACCCATAGACATGAGTTACCTTATGAAACAGATGGGGTGGTTATTAAAGTGAATAACTTACAGCATCAAGAAGAGTTAGGGTATACCTCTAAAGCGCCACGTTGGGCAATGGCATATAAGTTTAAAGCGGAGCAAGTTTCAACGGTTTTAAATGAAATTACCTACCAGGTGGGTAGAACAGGAGCAATAACGCCTGTGGCTAATTTAGAGCCAGTTTTATTGGCAGGAACCACGGTAAAAAGAGCTTCTTTGCATAATGCAGATCAAATAGAAAAATTGGATATTAGGGAAAGAGATACTGTTTTTGTAGAAAAAGGAGGGGAGATTATACCTAAAATTATAAAAGTAAATTTAGAAAAGAGACCGCAAGATTCTACAGTTACAAAGTATATTACCCATTGTCCAGAGTGTCATGAAGAATTGGTAAGAACAGAAGGAGATGCAAAGCATTATTGTGTAAACTACTATGGTTGCCCACCACAGATTACAGGTAGAATTCAACATTATATTTCCAGAAAAGCAATGGACATTGAAGGCTTGGGAGGTGAAACTGTAGAACTTCTTTTTAAAGAAGGTTTAATTACCAATTATGCAGATTTGTATAAACTTACTAAAGAAGATGTGTTACCGTTAGAGAGAATGGCTGAAAAATCAGCGGAGAATTTAGTTAATGGAGTTGCTGCCTCCAAAGAAATTCCTTTTGAACGGGTTATGTTTGCTCTGGGCATTCGTTTTGTAGGGGAAACTGTTGCTAAGAAATTGGCTAAAGCATATAAGAATATAGATGCCATTAGTGTGGCAACAGTAGAGGAGTTAATTGCGGTAGATGAAATAGGTCAACGTATTGCCGAAAGTGTAGTGGAATTTTTTGGTAATATAGAGAATATAGAAATTATTAATAAACTTAAGACATACGGAATTCAGTTCGAAATATCTGCGGATAAATTATTAAATCAGACAGAGAAATTAAAAGGACAGACTTTCGTTGTTTCTGGTGTTTTTGAAGTAATAAGTAGAAACGATTTAAAAAAGCTAATAGAAGATAACGGAGGAAAGGTTGGTTCTTCTATTTCTTCCAAAACCTCTTTTTTGGTTGCGGGAGATAAAATGGGGCCTAGTAAATTGGCAAAAGCGGAAAAATTGGGAATAGAAATTATTTCGGAACAAGAATTCTTAGCTATGGTGTAGTTTATTTGCTTGTGCGAGTATTTAATAACGGTTTCATGGAAATTATAGACTTTAAAAAGAGCTTAAAAGAAGATTGTCCTCCAGCAAATTATTCTCTTGCATTAAAAGCACTTTGGTTTGCAGCTAATGATAATTGGGAAGCGTCTCATGATATAGCTCAGGATATGCATAACACAATGGGAAGTTGGATACACGCCTATTTGCATAGGGCAGAAGGGGATGACTTTAATGCTGGTTATTGGTACAGACAAGCAGGGAAAACTTTTCCTGAGGTTGCATTAAAAGAAGAACTGCAAAGTATCGTGGAAGCGGTTATTGCATAAGGAGTTAAACTTCTTTCTTAAAGCAAACACTATTTTCTACTCCAATATATTGTCCATAATTGGTAATTACTTTATAGTGGTTCTTTTTGTAAAGAGCAACCGCTTCTGTTTGTCTTGTTCCTGTTTCTAGTATACAGGAGGTGAAACCTAATTCGGAAGTCCACGATTCTAGCTCTTTTAGTATTTTAGTTGCAATACCATTGCCTCTTGCTTTCGGGGAGACATACATTCTTTTTATTTCTGTGGAAGATGTATTCATTGGTTTTATAGAACCACATCCGACAGGAATATTATTTAAATAAACTACGATGACATATTTTAAGTTTTGAATGGAATTAAATTGATTGTAAAAATCGTGTTCATCACCGTCCGTTACTGCTAAATACGCATCTAGTTCCTTTACAAGAGCAATAAAATCTATGTTTTTAGAATCGGTTCTAATAAATTCCATAATACTATACTTTTATAGAAATTCCTTGCGATTGTGTGTTTGTTGTGCCATCAAAATAAAAATCTACTCGACCTAAGTTAATACCAAAACATCCTACTTGGTTTACGAGGATATCTTTGTCTAGGGTATTTTTCACTATGGTCGGTTTTTCTAGAAAAGTATGCGTATGACCACCAATTATTAAATCTGTGTGTTTGGTTTTAGCTGCTAGAGTAAGATCATCTGGTTTATGTTCGTTTTCATATTTATACCCTAAATGCGAAAGGCAAACTATTAAATCGCATTTTTCATCTTCTTTTAATTGTCTTTCAATATCTGTAGCAATTTCAAACGGATTTAGGTATTCTGTCTCTTTGTATAGTTTTTTGGTTACTAAACCTTTTAGTTCAATACCAATACCATAAACGCCAATTTTAATGTTGTTTAACATGAAGGTTTTGAATGGTTTTGTATGTCCGTTTAAAGCAGTATTTGTAAAATCGTAATTAGCAGATAGCAAGTCGAATTGAGCATTCGGAATTTGCGCTAATAGTCCTTCTATGCCATTGTCAAAGTCATGATTGCCTATAGTGGCTGCATCATATTTAAGCATATTCATAAGTTTAAACTCTAGTTCTCCTCCAAAAAAGTTGAAATAAGGAGTCCCTTGAAAAATATCACCAGCATCCAATAATAAAGTATAAGGGTTTTCTTTTCTAATAGAATCAATCAAGCTAGCACGGCGAGCTACTCCTCCTAAACTTGGAAAATCGGAATGGTCTAATGGAAACGGGTCTATGTGGCTATGCACATCATTAGTGTGTAGGATAGTAATTTTTGTTGGTTTATTTTGGATGCAAGAATCTAGGGTTAGTCCTCCTAAGCCAACAAAAGTAGAAGTAGCGGAGGTATTTGTTATGAATTTTCTTCTGTTCATAATTACTTTGTTTTATAATAACGATTATCAACTTTAGGCGAAAGGGTGTCTACTTTTTTAAAATAATCAATTATCGCATTTCTTATTTTATAATCGGTTTCCGTAATGCTTATACCGTCTTTAAAAAAGCCCATATTGTCGCCGCCATTTACTAGATAGTTAGATGTGGCTACAAAGTATGTTCTGTTAGGGTTAAATGGTTTTCCTTGAATATTTAAAGTTTTTAATTGATTGTTTTTATCTAGAATTATTTGCGCACCTGAGAGAGGATGTGCTCTTTTGCTATTTATTAAATATTGAATTAAATCTAATATTGATTTTCCGTTTAATTCCGCAACAACAACCGTATTTTCAAAAGGCATTACCTCATACGCAGTTCTTGCAGTAACGGGGCCTTTAGAAATTATAGAGCGTATACCACCATGATTTAAAAGAACAAAATCAATATTTTTTTTAGTTCTAGATTTAAATATAGGGTTGGCTTGTAAGTAGATAATATCTGCCATTAAGTTGCCTGCGGAGGTGTTATGGGTGCCATCTTGTTTAGAAATTTTATGTGTGGCATAGGCAAGAGTGCTATCTAGAACATTGTTGATGCGATTGCGATATGGTTTTATATAATTATTAATAGAATCTGGTTCGGAATAATTAGATTCAATTGGTATTTGTTTTCCTTCTATTTTGGATAGCTTTTTAGGAGATTTCGAGCAAGAGGTTATCAAGCTAATTGTTACAAATAAAACAAAATGTGTTATTTTTAAAATCATGATTGTTTTAATTTAGCAGTGTCTAAACAAATGGAGATTCTTTACATTTGTAGAAATGTAAAAATACATGTTTAACGGAATAAAAGATAAATTAAAGCGTAAATCTGGGGTTAAATTTTTAAAGGCGGAATTAAGTAAGTCATTAACCGAAGTGCAACGCAAAAAAGGAATTACTTCTATAGGCTGTATCGTAGATTTAGATAAGTTTGAAAATGCTAATCTTTTTTATGAGTTTATCGAAGAATTTTCATTGCGACCAAATGCTGTTAAAATAATTGGTTACAAGAATTTTTATGATAAAAATTCGCCGTATGCTATACCAGTTTTTTCAGATAAAGATTTGGGGTGGAATGGTAATATTGAAAATAGCTACGCTTTAGAGTTTTTAAGTAGAGAGTACGATATGTTGATTAATTATTACAATGAAGAAAATTTATTGTTAGAATTAATGACAGTGAAAACAAGAGCAAGGGTTAATGTAGGATTTATTGAGGTAGATAAAATTTATAATGATTTAATATTGGATACTCCAATAAATAATTTTAAAGTTTTTAAAACAGAGCTTAAAAAATATTTACGAGTATTAAACGAAATAGAATAATGAAAGAATTGTTGGGTACAGGTGTTGCTTTAATCACCCCTTTTAATGAAGATGGAAATGTGGATGTTGCTGCTTTAGCAAATATAGTGGAGTATAATGTTTCTGGTGGTGTAGAGTATTTAGTGGTTTTAGGTACCACAGGGGAATCTGTGACTTTATCCAAAGAAGAGAAACAACTTATAATAGATACTGTTATAGCTGCTAATGCAGGTCGTTTACCATTAGTTTTGGGCGTAGGTGGCAATAACACTGCAATGGTGACAGAGGAGTTGTTAACTGCAAACCTGAGTGCTTTTGTAGCAATATTATCTGTGTCTCCGTATTACAACAAACCAACACAAGAAGGAATTTATCAGCATTTTAAGGCTGTTTCTTTAGCTTCACCCATTCCTGTAATTTTGTATAATGTACCTGGTAGGACGGGAAGTAATGTATTGCCAGAAACAGTTGCTCGTTTAGCGGAGGATTTTAAGAATATTGTTGCTGTTAAGGAAGCATCTGGAGATATCGTACAAGTGCTAGAATTGGTAAAAAAGACACCCGCGGATTTTCATGTTATTTCAGGAGATGATATTACAGCTTTATCTAGTGTTTTAGCTGGTGGCTCAGGAGTAATTTCTGTTATCGGTCAAGGTTTACCAAATGAATTTTCATCTATGATTAGGTTTGGTTTAGAAAAACAAGTAGAAAAAGCTTTTGCTTTGCACTATGACTTGCAAGAAGGCATGCAACTAATTTTTGAAGAAGGAAACCCAGCTGGGATTAAAACTATTTTAGAAATAGCAGGTTTGTCTAAAGCTAAGGTTCGATTGCCTTTAGTCGAAGCTACAACAGAATTAAAGCAAAAAATAGAGGCGTTTGTAAAGCCATTTATTAAGGTTGTAGCATAAATATTTTTGTTAGAACGTTAAAACTTCCCCAAAAGCATTGTGGTATATGATGGATGCTTTTATTTTAGCATAATAAAAATGTTTTTTATATCCATTGATAATCCCTAATTTTGCAAAATGTTTTTAAAGAAGAGGCACCTTTTTTCATTTGCTATTATCGCATTAACTTTTACATCTTGTAGTGAGTACCAAAAAGTACTTAAGAATGATGATGTTAAAGCAAAGTATGATATGGCAGAAAAGTTTTATAACGAGAAAGACTTTAAACGATCTAATCGTTTGTTTGAGCAAATTGCTCCTAAATACATTGGTAAGCCTCAAGGAGAGCGCGTAATGTTTTTCTTTGCTAATACATTTTTTCAAAGAAAAGATTATAATATGGCCGGGTATCAATTCGAAAGATTTATCAAGTCTTATTCTAAAAGTGATAAAATACAAGAAGCTAGTTTTTTAGGAGCTAAAAGTTATTACATGCTTTCTCCAAATTATTCTCTAGATCAAACAGATACAGATAAAGCACTTTTAAAACTTCAGAATTTTATAAACGAATATCAAGATTCGGAATTTTTTGCAGAGGCTAATGTTATGGCTAAAGAGCTTACAACAAAAAAAGAGAAAAAAGCTTTTGCTATTGTAAAGCAGTATAATAAACTTGGAGAATTTAATTTTGAGTTATTAAAATCTGCTGTAGCTGCTAGCGATAATTTTATATCAGATTATCCGGGTTCAATATTTAAAGAAGAAGCTCTTTATGTAAAATTAGATGCTTTAACGCATATGGCTTTAAATAGCTTTGAATCATTAAAAACGAACCGATTGGGCAATGCTAAGCTTGCTTATGACGTTTTAAAGAAAAAATTTCCTGAGTCAAAATTCAGTAAAGAGGCTGATAACCTACTTAAGAAAATAGATAAAGAATTAAAAAGACTTCCTGAAGAAGCAAAATAAATACTTGTTATTATGAACATGAACGATTTAAAAAACTCGCAAGCTCCTGTTTCAACAACGACCATTAATAAAAATCAGTTCGATAAAGAAACTGAAAATATTTATGAGGCTATTTCTATAGCAGCAAAAAGAGCAGTGCAAATTAACTCTGACATAAAAAAAGAACTTTTAGAGAAACTAGAGGAGTTTGCTACATATAGCGATAGTTTAGAAGAAGTTTTTGAAAATAAAGAACAAATTGAGGTTTCTAAGTTTTATGAAAAACTTCCTAAGCCACATGCGCTAGCCGTAGAAGAGTGGTTAAACGAAAAAATTTATTACAGAAATACAGAAAAAGACGCGTAATGTATGTTAGCTAATAAGAACATCCTTTTAGGAATTACCGGAGGGATTGCAGCTTATAAAACTACATTTCTTGTTCGTTTACTTATTAAAGCTGGCGCCAATGTTAAAGTAATTTTAACAGAAAGCGCCAGCTCTTTTGTTTCTCCATTAACATTAGCAACATTATCTAAAAATCCTGTACCAATTTCTTTCGTTTCTACGGAAGATAATCAGGTAGATTGGAATAATCATGTAGAGTTAGGTTTATGGGCCGATATAATGATCGTAGCTCCTGCTACTGCAAATACTATGTCTAAAATGGCGAGTGGGGCTAGCGATAATTTATTGCTAACCGTTTATTTATCTGCAAAATGCCCGGTTTATGTAGCTCCTGCTATGGATTTGGATATGTATAAACACCCCTCTACAAAAGCATCTATAGAAAAATTACAATCTTTTGATAATATAATTATACCCGCAACCTCAGGAGAATTAGCAAGTGGTTTACATGGTGAAGGAAGAATGGCGGAGCCAGAAGATATAGTTGCATTTCTGGAAAACGACTTAGCTAAAAATCTTCCATTACGGGGGAAAAAAGTTTTAATTACGGCTGGGCCGACTTATGAAGCAATAGATCCTGTGCGTTTTATTGGGAATCATTCTTCCGGTCTTATGGGTTTTGAATTGGCTAAAAGTGCAGCAAATCTTGGAGCAGAGGTACTATTGGTTTCAGGACCATCTAAATACACTACAGATCATCCTTTAATTAATTTAATAAAAGTGATTTCTGCTGATGATATGTATAATGAGGTACATAAGTATTATAAAGAAACAGATATAGCAATTTGCGCGGCAGCAGTTGCAGATTATAAGCCAAAAACAAAAGCAACTCAAAAAATAAAGAAAAAAGAAGAGGAGTTTTCTATTGAACTTGTTAAGAATAAAGATATTTTATTTTCTTTAGGAGAGCAGAAGAAAAAACAATTTTTGGTTGGTTTTGCTTTGGAGACCGAGAATGAGGTGGAAAATGCAAAAGGAAAATTGAAAAAGAAAAATCTAGACGCTATTGTTCTTAATTCGTTAAATGATAATGGAGCTGGTTTTGGTAAGGCAACTAATAAAATTACATTTATAGATACCAAGTTGCAGATAAAAACGTTTGAATTAAAAACTAAGGCAGATGTTGCATTAGATATTTTAAATGAAATAATTCAAAGACTAGATGCGTAATTTAATTGTCGCTATATTTTTTTTAGGTTTTATCTTGTTTGCAGAAGCGCAGGAGTTAAACTGTAATATTACTATAAATTCAGATCAAGTTTCGCAAACCAATCAACAGGTTTTTAAAACTTTAGAGCGTTCCTTGAATGATTTTGTGAATAAAAATAAGTGGACAAATAAAGTATACAAAGAAAATGAGCGTGTAAATGCGCAAATTTTCATAACGATTACAGATTACGAGTCTAATAGGTTTAAAGGAAATCTGCAGATTCAATCTTCACGCCCCGTATTTAATACCTCATACGAAACGCCAGTATTTAATTATAAGGATAATCAATTTAATTTTGAGTACATAGAGTTTCAACCTTTAGTTTTTAATGAAAATGTATATGAATCTAATTTAGTAAGTGTAATAGCTTATTATGTGTATGTAGTGTTGGGGTTAGATGCAGATACATTTGAGTTAGAAGGAGGTAATGAATTTTTTAGAAAAGCACAAAGTATTGTTACGCAAGCACAAGGAAGTAATTCTTCTGGTTGGAGTCAATCTACAGATCGTAGTAGGTTTGAGTTGGTAGATAATCTAATGTCTAATACTTATAAGGAGTATAGAGTGGCTATGTATAATTACCACAGAAAAGGATTAGATATTCTTGGAGATAATAATAGCACTGGTAAGCAAATAATATCTGGTACAATGAATTTGTTTGATACCATGATGAAAAGACGGCCTAATGCTTTTCTTATTCAAACTTTTTTTGATGCAAAGTCCGAAGAAATTTTAAATGTCTTTTCAGGTGGCCCTAAAGTGGATATTATCAAGCTTAAAGAAACCTTGAACAGGGTAGCACCATTATATTCCAGCACTTGGAATGATATAAAGTATTAACACTATTTTTTTACGATAGAATATAGATTACATTTGTAGCAATAAAAACATCTACATTGCTAACAAATATTTCCATTAAGAACTATGCGCTTATAGATCATTTGAATGTTGCATTTACAAATGGTTTTACAGTAATAACGGGAGAAACAGGAGCAGGTAAATCTATTTTACTTGGAGGCTTATCTTTAGTATTGGGCAAACGAGCGGATTTATCTTCGTTAAGAGATAAAACTGTAAAGTGTATAATTGAAGCAGAATTTTTAATAGATAAGTATAATTTAAAACGCTTTTTTGAAAAGAACGATTTAGATTATGAAGACACAACTATAATTAGAAGAGAAATAAAGCCAAGTGGTAAATCTAGAGCTTTTATTAATGATAGTCCGGTGACTTTAGATATTCTTTCAAAGTTAGGAGATAGGTTAATTGATGTACATTCTCAGCATCAAACCTTGCAATTAACAGATAATGATTTTCAATTAAAAGTAGTAGATGCTTTAGCGGATAATAATGCGAAACTTCAAAAATATAGAGAAGCATTAAAATTGTATCAATCTTTAGTTAAAGAATTACAAGAATTAATAGAATTCAGGGATAATGCTTCCAAAGAACAAGATTATAATAGTTTCTTGTTAAAAGAGCTAGAGTCTGCTCCTTTAAAGGAGGGAGTCATAGAGGAGTTGGAGCAGCAGTATGAGCAGTTGAACAATGTAGAGTCAATTATGGAGCAATTGGCAGCTGGGAATCAGGTGCTGAATGATGAACAAGTAGGGGTAGTGGAAGCTCTTTCTCAGTTAAAACAGATAACCTCTAAATTGTCTGGTTATGGAACGCAGTATACTTCATTAAATGAAAGAGTGCAATCTGTTTTTATAGAATTAGACGATATAAGCTCTGAACTTGAAAATTATATAGAGAATACAGAGGTAAACCCTAAATTATTAGAAGAGGTTAATGGTAAGTTACAGTTGTTGTATGATTTACAAAAGAAGCACAGCGTCTTAACGATATCAGAATTAATAACGGTACGCGAAGGTTTAAGTGAAAAGGTTTCTACAACAGAAAATATAGAAGCAGCTATAAAAGAAAAAGAAGAGAGACTTTTAAATGGAAGAGAGATATTAGAGAAATTAGCTTTAGATATAAGGAAAAGAAGAGAAAAAGTAATTCCCAGTTTAAAAAAACAATTAGAGAGTGCTTTGATTCCTTTAGGAATGCCAAGTGCTTCTTTTAAAATAGAGATAAAACCAGCTAAGGATTATAGGGTAACGGGGAAAGATGATTTAATTTTCTTGTTTTCTGCAAACAAAGGGGGGAATTACGGAGAGCTTAAGAAAGTAGCTTCAGGAGGGGAACTTTCTAGAATTATGTTAGTAATAAAGGCAATTTTGGCTAAATATGAGAACCTGCCAACTATAATGTTCGATGAAATAGATAGTGGTGTTTCCGGAGAAATATCTAGTCAAATGGGGGTTATTATGAAAAATATGAGCCTAGATATGCAAGTTTTTTCTATTACACATTTACCACAAGTTGCATCTAAAGGAAAACAACATTATAAAGTTAAAAAAACGGAAGATAATAAAGGTACAACCACTAGTTTGTATAAGTTATCTGATGAAGAAAGGGTAATAGAACTTGCAGAAATGTTGGGAGGAAAAGAACGCTCAGATTCGGCTATGGTGCATGCAAAAGAATTATTAAATGGAGCTTAAACTTTTATAGAGGCTTTACTTCTTTTTTTTTAACATATTTTAAATATCTTTGATTTTTATAAAAAACCTAAGAACAGGAACATGGCATACAATTTATTGAAAGGCAAAAGAGGAATTATATTTGGAGCATTAGACGAAAATTCTATTGCGTGGAAAACAGCACTTAGTGTTCATGAAGAAGGCGGTACTTTTGTGCTTACAAATGCCCCAATTGCTTTACGTATGGGTCAATTAAAAGAACTTGGAGAAAAGACTGGTTCGGAAATTATTCCTGCAGATGCAACTAGTGAAGAGGATTTAAATAATCTAATCACTAAATCTATGGAAATTCTAGGCGGTAAAATAGATTTTGTACTTCACTCTATAGGAATGTCTGTGAATGTAAGAAAGGGCAGGTCTTATATGGATGAGAATTATGATTTTACGGCAAAAGGATGGGATATTTCGGCACTTTCTTTTCATAAAGTAATGCAAACTCTATATAAGAATGATGCTATGAATGAATGGGGGAGTATTGTGGCTCTAACCTATATGGCAGCGCAAAGGAGCTTTCCAGATTATAATGATATGGCGGATAATAAAGCATATTTAGAATCTGTGGCTCGTAGTTTTGGATATTTCTTTGGTAAAGATAAAAAGGTAAGAGTAAATACCATATCGCAATCTCCAACAGCAACAACTGCAGGTCAAGGAATAAAAGGATTTAATGGGTTTATTAATTTTGCAGAGAAAATGTCTCCGTTAGGTAATGCAAGTGCACAAGATTGTGCGGATTATACTTTAACGTTGTTCTCTGACCTTACTCGTAAGGTTACCATGCAAAATTTGTTTCATGATGGAGGATTCTCGAATACGGGTGTAAGTAGAGAGGTTATGGATAAGTTTGAATAACTACTCAGGGCAAGCTCACGAAGAATTAATTAAGGTTACTATTTTTTAATTTTAGGGAAGCCATAGAGAGTTTAAATCTCGATTATCGAGTAAAACTTATTAAGTAAAATAACAATTTTTGGGTTGACTTTTGAGAAATAGTTTTTCAAAAGTTGACTTCTTTTTTTATATAAACCTAAGTAATTAAGGTCTTATGGATTTATCTTTTTCATTTATTGTTCCTGTATATAACAGACCTAATGAGGTGTTAGAGCTATTAGAAAGTCTATCTAAACAGACCTTTGAAAAACCCTTTGAAATAGTAATTATTGAAGATGGATCTACTATTTCTTCAGAAAATGTGGTAGAGAGTTTTAAATCTAAATTAAATATATCTTATTATAAAAAATTTAATTCGGGCCCTGGGGATTCTAGAAACTATGGAATGCGTAGAGCAAAGGGGAATTATTTTATAGTTTTAGATTCGGATTGTATAATTCCTTCGCAATATTTAAAGGTGGTAGAAAAATCATTACAAAAGAGTTTTGTTCATTGTTACGGAGGACCAGATGCAGCACACGATTCGTTTACTACCGTCCAAAAAGCAATAAACTATACAATGACTTCTTTGTTTACAACTGGAGGAATTCGAGGTAATAAAAATGCCGTAGATAAGTTTCAGCCCCGTAGTTTTAATATGGGTATTTCTAAAGAAGTTTTTGAGGATGTAGGAGGTTACGGAAATATTCATCCAGGAGAAGATCCGGATTTAACTATTCGTATATGGAATAAGGGGTATGATACTAAATTGATTCCAGAGGCATACGTGTATCATAAACGAAGAATAGATTGGAATAAGTTTTATATACAAGTTAATAAATTCGGAATGGTTAGGCCTATTTTGAATAAGTGGCATCCGGAAACAGCTAAAATTACATATTGGTTTCCTTCTTTGTTTTGTATTGGTTTTGTAGGGGCGTTTTTTTTATTGTTGTTTGGAATTTGGTTTCCAATGGCTTTTTATGCAACTTACTTTTTATTACTATTTGTACATTCTTTAATGGAAAATAAAAATGTTGCTGTGGCAGGGCTCTCAATAATTGCAGTTGTAATTCAATTTGCGGGGTACGGATATGGTTTTTTAAAATCTGCTTTTTGGATTAACTTTAGTAAAAAGAAGCCAAGAGAAATATTTCCTAAATTATTTTTTAAAACTAATAACATACTTTGATAGAGAAGATAGGTAAACATTTAAAAAAGAGAAAAGTAAAAATATTCTTAATTTTTTTACTAGTTTCTAGTATGGCTTGGTTTATCAATAAATTGTCAGAATCTTATACAAGTAGAGCAACATTTAAATTAAATTACTTTAATGTTCCGGAAGGTTATTTATTAAAATCTGCATCTAAAGAAAATATAGATGTAAAATTAGAGGCAGTTGGGTTTCAATTCTTAGGTTTTGGAGTAAATTCTAAAAGTATAGCTATAGATGTGTCTGATGCAAGTGAAAGTAATTCTAAATTCTTTTTAACATCTAAACAAATTCAAAAGCAGATAGAAAAGAGTCTTCCTAATTCTATGTCTTTAAAAGATTTAGATAGAGAAGATATTGTTTTTGAATGGGTTAAAATTATAACTAAAAATGTTCGAGTAAATGCGGATATTAAATTAAGCCTTCAGAAAAACTGTATGCTAGATGGTGTAATTAAACTAAGTCCAGAGATTATAGAAGTAACTGGGCCAATAAATGAAATAGATACACTGCAAAGCGTAAAAACGGAATTAGTTGAATTAAAAAATATAGATAAAAATTTTTCAACAACCACTGTAATTGTAGAGCCTAAAAATTTAGTTAATACTACTTTTAATAGTAATGAAGTTTTAGTTACAGGTGGAGTTTCTCGTTTTTCAGAAAAGATGGTAGAAGATATACCTATTACTATTATAAATCTTCCAAGGGATACTATTGTAAAAACTTTTCCGGATAAAGTTAAGGTGTTATGTAAGGCGAAGTTAGGGGTGTTAAAAAACATTTCGCAAAGTGATTTTAAAGTTGTTGCGGATTATAATGCCATGAAAGAGGGGGAGGAGAAAGTTGCTTTAGAAATGCTTACTATACCTAGTAATGTATATGGTGCTACATTAACCGAAAAAAAAGTAACTTACATTATAAGCTCAAAATGATAATAGTTGGTTTAACAGGCGGTATTGGCAGTGGAAAAACAACGGTAGGGAAGTTGTTTCAGACATTAGGTGTTCCTGTTTATAATTCAGACCAGCAGGCGAAAGAGCTAATGCAAAATTCAAAGCATTTAATAAAAAAAATAAAATCATTACTAGGGGAGGAGTCTTATGTAGATAAAAGACTAAACAGGTCTTTTATAGCGCAGAAAGTTTTTAGGGATAAAGAGTTGTTGCATAAGCTTAATGCTATAGTACACCCCGCGGTGCGAGAAGACTTTTTGCTTTGGGTTTCTAATCAAAAACATGCATACGTCATTCAAGAAACAGCTTTGTTGTTCGAAAATAAAGCGGAAAAACTATACGACAAAATTATTCTAGTTACCGCTCCTGAAGAGATTCGTGTAGAACGTGTATTGGTAAGAGATAAGAATACTAGAGAGGCAATATTAGCAAGAATTCATAATCAGCTAAGTGATTCGGTTAAAATTCCAAAAGCAGATTTCATTATTGAGAATATTAAGTTGGAAGAAACAAAAGAAAAAGTAGAAAGCCTAAATAGGTCTCTGCTTGAATATAGTTAGTGTAGCTCCATTTTAACATTTTTGTTAAGGTTTGGTTAAACGTGCAATTTTCTATATGTTAAATCTTAATTTTACAGAGAATGAATAAGAGGTTGTTTGTTGTAATGGTAGTATTGATGAGCCTCTCACTTGTTGGAATAATCTTTGTTCAAATCTTTTGGATTAAACAATCGGTAGAAGATAAAGAAGAGCAATTTTCCCATACAGTGTCTGATGCTTTAAATAATGTAGCCAATAAGATAGCTAGTAGAGAAACTAGAAACTATTTTGATAGATATATGAATCTAAAAGATAGTATCGGTGAGCTGAAGAATTCTAGTTTAAGAAATTTTTTCTTTATAGATAGGGATCTTAATTCTAATGAAATACGGATGTATTCTCATGGTATTTTAGAAGAAGATTATAATATAGCATCTACGTTCTTTGACAATGGTAATGAGGATAATGACCTTACTACAATTAAAAACTATACGAGTAAGCGCTCTACCACTATTTTTAAAGAGAATGTGGGTTTGGATGGAAAGCAATACGAACTTAATGCATTGCAAAAGTTTGAAAAAATTGGAGGTTTAACAGAGATTGTTAAAGCTCAAATGGAAGATGTTTTTAGTGAGTATGCAAAGAAAGTACCTATTCACCAAAGGGTATCTACCCAAGAAATAGAGCTTTTATTAAATCGAGAACTTGAAAATAGAGAAATAAATGTGCCTTTTGAGTATGGTGTTTATAGCAAGGGACTACCTACTAAGGTAAAGTCTAAGCGATTTAAATACAATAAGAAGAATATTTATAAATCCCCCATATTCAAAGATTTAGAGGGGAATTCAAACTTTTCTTTGCTTATTAGTTTTCCTAAAAAGAAAAGATTTTTAATTCAGTCGATTTTGGGTATGGCTGGCTTGTCTCTTTTGTTTACTTTAATTATCGTAGTGGCGTATGCTGGAGCTATTTATCAATTAATTCAGCAAAAGCAGATTTCTGAAATTAAGACGGATTTTATAAACAATATGACGCATGAGTTTAAAACACCTATAGCAACTATTAATTTAGCTGTAGAAGCAATAAAAAATCCGCAAATAATAGAAGATAAAGAGAAGGTTATGCGTTATTTGAAAATGATACGAGATGAAAATAAACGTATGCATGCGCAAGTAGAAAATGTACTAAGAATTTCGAAACTAGAGAAGAACCAATTAGATATAAGTAAGGATAGAGTAGATGTTCATGACATAGTTGAGGACGCTATTGCTCATGTTTCTTTAATAGTAGAGGATAGAGGAGGTTATATAGAAAGACATTTAGATGCAACAAGAACAGAAGTACTTGCAAACGAAATGCATTTTACCAATGTTATTGTCAATATTTTAGATAATGCCATTAAGTATTCAGAAGAATCTCCAAAAATTGATATCTATACAGAGATTGCTAAGAATAATATAATAATAAAAGTACGAGACCAAGGCTTAGGAATGAGCAAAGCGGTATTGAAAAAAGTGTTCGAGAAATTTTATAGGGAACACACCGGAAATATACATAATGTAAAAGGCCATGGATTGGGACTTTCATATGTGAAGAAAATAATAGATGATCACCAAGGTGATGTTTATGTAGAAAGTGAAAAAGGAAAAGGAAGTACTTTTTATGTAAAATTGCCATTAATATAATGTAATATGGAAACAGTAAATAAGAAAATACTTTTAGTTGAGGATGACCCAAATTTTGGTATCGTTTTAAAAGATTATTTAGCGATGAATAATTTTGACGTAGTTCTTGCAAAAAATGGTATGGAAGGCTTTGAGAAATTTAAAAAGGATAATTATGATATCTGTATTTTGGATGTTATGATGCCTTATAAAGATGGATTTACTTTAGCCAAAGAAATACGAGAAAAGAATGAAAATGTTCCTATAGTATTTCTTACTGCTAAGACCATGAAAGAAGATGTCTTAAAAGGGTATAAAGCCGGAGCGGATGATTATTTAAATAAACCTTTTGATTCAGAGGTTCTTCTTATGAAACTTAAGGCAATACTTCAAAGGAAAGCATCTAATACATTGGCAGATAGTAGAAAGTTTGAATTTGTAATAGGAGGATTTCATTTAAACTCTAAACTTAGATTTTTAAAATTTGGAGAAGAGGAAGCTATCAAATTATCTCCAAAAGAAAATGAATTGTTACGTCTTTTGGCTTTACATGAGAATGATTTAATGCCTAGAGAATTGGCATTGACTAAGATTTGGAGAGATGATAATTACTTTACTTCTCGTAGTATGGATGTGTACATCGCAAAATTACGTAAGTATTTAAAGCGAGATGAAAATGTAGAGATTCTAAATATTCATGGAGAAGGGTTCCGTTTGGTGATAAAGACAGAATAGTATTCTTAATAAAAGTTTTCAATAAAAAAGACACGCCTAAATTTTAGGCGTGTCTTTTGTTTATATATGTTTTTTTATTTCCGAAATAACCTCAGATGGAGAAAGTCGTATAGGAGCTATAATTGCATTAGTAGGCTCCTCAAGAGTATCAAATTGAGACTGTAGTAACTCTTTAGGCATAAAATGATTAGATCTATGTGTTAACCTTTCTGTGATTTCTTGAAGCGTACCTTTTAGGTATACAAAAGTGGTTTCTTTTTCTATATCCTTTTCTAAAATTTGTCTATACTTTTCTTTAAGAGAAGAGCAGGCAATAACAGCTTTTTTATGCTTTTTTGCTAAATTATTCAGGGTTTCTAGCCATCCTTGTCTGTCTTCATCATTTAATGGAATACCTTTTTTCATTTTTTCAATATTATTAGCCGGATGAAAATCATCTCCATCAAAAAAAGGGATTTTCAATTCCTGAGCTAGTAATTCGCCAATCGTGGATTTTCCACATCCGGAAACTCCCATAATGTAGAAAATTGAAGTTTCAGACATTTTGTTTTGTATTTAATTCGTAATCAATAATTGGAAATAAGTCTTCTGGATTGTAATCGTATTTTACCCAGATAGTTTCCTTATTCTTTTTAAACCAAGTTTGTTGCCTTTTGGCAAATCTTCGTGTGTTTTTCTTAATTTCAGATATAGCAAAATCCAGTGTCCATTCCTTGTTCAAGAAAAGAAATAATTCTTTGTAGCCAACAGTTTGGAGCGCATTTAAATGTTTGTAACGTTCTAAAGATTTTACTTCTTCTACCAAGCCGTTTTTTATCATAATATCTACGCGTTTATTGATTCTGTCGTAAATAATTTCTCTATCCGCAGTAATACCAATAGTAATTGTTTTAAATGGCCTGTTGTTTTTTTTGTTCGTTATAAAAGAAGAGTAGGGCTTTCCTGAACCAATACAAACTTCTAAAGCTCTTATTATTCTATGCGGATTCTCTACATCTACTTTAGCATAGTATTGCGGGTCTAATTCTTTAAGTTGTTCTTGGAGTTCTTTTATTCCTTTATTTTTTAAAAGTATATTAAGATTTTCTCTAATACTTTGGTCTATTTTTGGGAATTTATCTAATCCTTTAGTTACAGCGTCAACATATAGGCCACTGCCTCCTACTAATACAACTATGGAATTTTCTTTATGTAATTTATGAATAGTATCTAAGGCTTCTTTTTCAAAGTCACCTACAGAATAGGAATCTAGGATGCTTTTGTTTTGTATAAAATGATGTGTCGCAGCTTTCAGTTCTTCCTTTTCAGGGACAGCAGTGCCTATACACATTTCTTTAAAAAATTGCCTGGAGTCCGCGGAAACTATTTCTGCATTATAATGTTGCGCAATTTGAATGGCTAATTTCGTTTTCCCAATAGCGGTAGGTCCAACAACAGAGATTACTATTTTTTCCATTATAGAGGGCTTCCGCAATTAAAACAATGAGTAGCTTCATCTCTGTGTCCTTCAGAGGAACAACTCGGGCATGACTGCGTATTTAAATGTATTTTTTCGTTTTCTGTTTTCCCCTGTTTAGTAAACTCGGAAGTTACAATACCAGTAGGAACAGCGATTATTCCATAACCCAAAATCATAACAATAGTTGCAATTAACTGCCCCAGAGGTGTTTGTGGTGCTATATCCCCGTATCCCACGGTAGTTAGAGTAACAATTGCCCAATAAATACTTCTGGGAATACTAGTAAAGCCAGCACTATCATCTTCTACAAGATACATTACCGTGCCCATAATAACAGATAGTATTAATACTGCGTATATAAAAACTGCAATTTTAGTTCTACTGGCCTTTAAAGCTCTTGTAAGTTGAGAAGCTTCTCCTAAAAACTGTACTAATTTTAATATTCTAAAAACTCGTAACAAACGTAAAGCTCTAACGGCTAGCAATACTTGGGAACCGGCAAATATATAGGAAAGATAAAGTGGGATTGTAGAAATAAAATCTATAATTCCATAAAAACTAAAAATATATTTAAATGGCTTTTTAATGCTTATAATCCTAGCAATGTATTCTATGGTAAAAAATATAGTAATAATCCATTCCCAAGTGAGTAAAATTTTATGGTAGGCATTGTCTATTTCTTTTACGCTTTCTAGCATTACAAGAATGACACTTACTATAATGAGGATAAAAAGAATAATATCAAACCATTTACCCATAGGAGTGTCGGCTTCATAAATTATTTCATGAAGTTTCTCTTTCCATTTAGTGGTGATTTTTCGTTGGTTCAAAATTTATGTATTCAGTTCTATAATTTTTACGACTCTTTTTTTTCTTAAATATGATTCTATAATGTGAATTGCATTTTTACCTCCCTTCATTGGGGTAATAATAGATTCTAATATAGTAATATTATTTATTTGATAGTTTAAATCATAATACCCAAGACCGATAAATACACCTTTTTTTATTAAGATAGCACTGTATTCTCCAATCTCACGGCCTTTGTCTACAATAATAATACTTTTATTGGCTAAGCTGTATTTTTTAATTGCTTGAGAAGCTCTAGCGTTGTATTCTTCAACAGATTCTTTTTGAATACAAGCTCCATTGCACTTTTCTTCATTAAATTTAGAACAATTAGTTTTTGCTTCAGAGATACCATTTAGCTTATCGCATAAACTAAACTCTTCATTAATTTTATAAATGAGATTCTTGGCGCTATGAATACTGTTAAAGGTAGTTATGTTTTCTCTATTTCCGTTAATGTGGCTGGCATTAAGAGTAGTGTAACCATCTTTAGTGTGTCCTTTGTAAAGGGCATGGGAATATAATATTGGTTTAACTTTCCTATTATATCTAGGTTTATTTTTTAAAAGTTCTTCGTGTTCTTTTAATAGAGATATTAATTCACTACCAGTTTTTTCAAAGGTTACTTTTTTTGTTTCTTTTTGAAGTTTTCTGGCACGATCACCTCTCTTTATAAAATGGTCGTTTACTCTTTTTTTTATGTTCTTACTATGGCCTAAAAACAGAATTTCTCCATCTTTATTGTGCATATAATATACTCCCGTTTCAGAAGGAATTTGTTGTATAATATCTAGTTGTTTTTCCGATAGTTCGCCATGAGTTTCTTTTCGTATAACACTTTTAATAATCGTTTTGTCTGTGTCTTTAGCAAGTAAAAGTTTAAATAATTTAATGGTAGCTAAAGCGTCTCCGTTTGCTCTATGTCTGTCACTAACAGGTATGCCTAAAGAACGGACTAATTTACCTAAACTGTAGGATTCCGCATCTGGTAATAAGGTTTTGGAAAGGTCAACTGTGCAAAGTGTTTTTCGTTCAAAATTATAGCCTAGTCTCTTGTATTCTGTTCGCAGTATTCTATAATCGAATTGTGCGTTGTGGGCAACAATAACTGTGTTTTCTGTAATTTCTATTATACGCTTGGCTACTTCATGAAACTTCGGGGCAGTACGTAGCATTTTGTTGTTTATTCCGGTTAGCTTCACAACAAAAGGCTGAATCTCCTTTTCGGGGTTTACAAGGCTAATAAATGTATCCACTACTTGGTGTCCATCAAACTTATGAATTGCAATTTCTGTAATGCCCTCTTCGTTGTATTTTCCTCCAGTAGTTTCTATATCTAGTATTGCGTACATTTATAAGTGTTTTTTGGGAGTCTTCCCAAAAGGTTTAATTAAGTATAATTTCTATTGCCAAATATACTACTTCCAATACGCACCATGGTGCTTCCTTCTGCAATAGCAATAGGGTAGTCTCCACTCATTCCCATGGATAAAACATCTATATTGGGAAGTATTTTTTTGGTGAGTAAGAAAGTGTTTTTTAATGTTTTAAATTCTTCTTTAACTTGTTCTTTATTATTAGTAAATGAAGCCATGCCCATTAAGCCTTTAATTTGAATATTTTTTAAAGTTATAAATATGGGATTATTAAGGAGTTCTATTAATCCTTTTTTATCTAAGCCAAATTTAGAATCTTCTTGGCCTATATGTATTTGTAAAAGGCAAGCAATGATGCGATTGTGTTTTATGGCTTGTTTATTAATTTCAATTAGTAACTTTAAGCTGTCTACTCCGTGTATTAAAGAGACAAATTCTGCCATATATTTTACCTTATTCCTTTGTACATGACCAATCATATGCCATTCGATGTCTTTGGGAAGTGATTCCCACTTTTGAGACATTTCCTGAATTTTATTCTCTCCAAAAATACGTTGCCCTGCTTCATAAGCCTCTTGTAAATCGGGTATTGGTTTGGTTTTAGAAACGGCCACCAAATGTACATCTTGTGGGAGGGATTCTTTAATTCTCAGTAAGTTCTCCTTTATAGACATGGGGTATCATTACTTTATTTAAATAAATTGTTTAGCAACTTTTTCAGCTTTACGATTATTTGAATAATCATAAAAACCTTCTCCTGATTTAACTCCTAATTTACCTGCCATAACCATGTTAATCAGCAATGGGCAAGGTGCGTATTTTGGGTTTTTAAATCCGTCGTAGAGAACATTAAGTATAGATAAGCAAACATCTAGACCTATAAAGTCAGCTAATTGCAATGGTCCCATAGGGTGGGCCATGCCAAGTTTCATGACGGTATCAATTTCGTTTACTCCAGCTACTCCATTATATAGAGTTTCGATAGCTTCGTTTAACATTGGCATTAAAATGCGGTTAGCAACAAAACCAGGGTAGTCGTTTACTTCTGTAGGTGTTTTTCCTAATTGAAGAGATAAATCCATTATGATTTTAGTGGTCTCATCTGAAGTATTGTAGCCTCTAATAATTTCTACCAATTTCATAATGGGAACCGGATTCATAAAATGCATCCCAATTACTTTCTCTGCTCTATTGGTAACGGCAGCTATTTGCGTTATAGAGATAGAGGAGGTATTGGTGGCTAAAATAGTATTGCTTTGGCATACTTCATCTAGCTCTTTGAATATTTTTAATTTTAAATCTAATCGTTCTGTTGCGGCTTCGACTACTAAGTCCACATTTTTAACACCGTCAGCAATGGAAGTGTATGTAGAGATATTGTTTAGTGTATTTGTTTTAACACTCTCCGTTATTTTTTCTTTTGTAATAAGGCGATCTAGGTTTTTTGCAATAGTAGTTATTCCTTTTTCTAAAGAAGCTTCGGAAATATCTATCAGGTTTACTTTAAAACCATTTTGGGCAAAAACATGAGTAATTCCATTTCCCATGGTGCCAGCTCCTATAACTGCTACGTTTTTCATCTTACTTGTTGTTAAAAGAATTAATAATTTCTAGAGCTACTTTTAGAGCTTGTGTGCCATCTTGTAGTGTAACTACTGGAGAAGTATTAGTGTTTATGGCGTCTGCAAAAGTTTCTAATTCATCCAAAATAGCATTATTTACTTCTATCTCCGGGTTTTCGAAATAAATTTGTTTTTTTTCTCCTTCAGCATTTTGTAAAATCATATCAAAATCACCAGCTTTTTCTGGAGCATCTTTCATTTTTACCACTTCAACTTTTTTCTCTAAGAAATCTACAGAAATATAAGCGTCTTGTTGAAAAAATCGCGATTTACGCATATTTTTTAAAGAGATTCTACTTGCTGTTAAGTTGGCAACGCAACCATTCTCGAACTCTAAACGGGCATTGGCAATATCTGGGGATTTGCTAATAACAGAAACGCCACTTGCATTAATTTTTTTGACTTTAGATTTAACTACGCTTAGTATAGCATCGATATCATGAATCATTAAATCTAGTACTACAGGAACATCTGTTCCTCTTGGGTTAAATTCTGCTAGTCTATGTGTTTCTATAAACATAGGAGATTCTATGCTGTTCTTAACAGCGGAAAAAGCAGGATTAAAACGCTCTACATGACCCACTTGTCCTTTTACATTGTATTGTTCAGCTAAAGAAATTAATTCTACTGCTTCTTCTAAAGTGTTGGTAATTGGTTTTTCTATAAATACGTGCTTTCCTTTTTCAATTGCTTTTTTCGCACAATCAAAATGAGATAGGGTGGGGGTAACAATATCTATTACATCTACAGCATTAATAAGGTTGTTGATATTATCATAATAGGTATACCCAAATTCATCGGCGACTTTTTTACCTTGTATGGCATCTGGGTCATAAAATCCTATTAGTGAATATTTTTTAGATTCGTTTAGTAAGCGGAGGTGGATTTTTCCTAAATGACCAGCTCCTAATACTCCAACTTTCAGCATGAGTTTTGTTTTTTCAAAAATAAGCATACTTTAGAAGTTTATGACGTTGGTAGATTAAAAGTTTATTGTTATTATAAGTAGAAAAAAATATTTAAGAAATACTATTTACCATTTACATATTTAATTAACTTTCCTAACTTTGGAAAACCAAAACCAACCGATTGAAAGATACTCTTAAGCATAGCGGAATGCGTAATAAATTGGCGGAAACGCTAATAGAAAAAGGCATAGTGGATAATAATGTTTTAAATGCCATTCGGAAAATTCCAAGACATTTATTTATAGATAGTAGTTTTGAAGGGCATGCCTACCAAGACAAAGCTTTCCCTATTGCTGCATCTCAAACTATTTCTCAGCCATATACGGTTGCTTTTCAAACAGAGCTTTTACAAGTGTCGGCTAATGATAAAATATTAGAGATAGGTACTGGTAGTGGTTATCAAACAGCTGTATTGTTGGCTTTACACGCTAAGGTATATTCAATAGAAAGACAATTAGAACTTTTTAAAAAGACGAATATTTTTTTTAAAAAAATGGGGTATAGACCTAAGAAAATGATTTTTGGAGATGGGTATAAAGGAATGCCAGAAGAAGCCCCTTTCGATGGGATAATTGTTACTGCGGGAGCGCCAGAAGTACCTAAAGCACTATTGGCACAGCTAAAAGTAGGGGGGAGATTAGTTATTCCTGTTGGAATAGATGACCAAATAATGACTCTATTTATTCGTAAATCAGAGAAAGAATTTCAAAAGACAGAATTAGGTTCTTTCCGATTTGTTCCGTTATTAGAGAATAAAAATTAAGAATTAAAACTCTTTTTAACGCGAGCTAAGTCTCTCTTGTTATCTCGGTCTTTTATGGTTTCTCTTTTATCGTAGAGCTTTTTGCCTTTTGCCAGTGCAATATTCATTTTAGCAAAACCTTTTTCATTTATAAAAAGATTAAGGGGAACAATGGTAAGTCCGGAATTTTTTACTTCGCGTTCTAGCTTCTTTAGTTCTCTTTTGTTTAAAAGTAATTTACGGGCAGCTTTTGGTTTATGGTTGTAATGAGACCCATGAGAATATTCATCTACTTGCATATTAATAACGAAAAGTTCTCCTCTTTCATTAAACTCACAAAAGCTTTCTGTTATAGATGCTCTTCCATAACGGATAGATTTTATTTCTGTTCCAGACAAAACAATACCAGCGGTATATTTATCTAAAAGTTCGTATTCAAAACGCGCTTTTTTATTTTTAATGTTGATGTTCTTTTGCATAGTATAGCAAAAATAAGCACAATAATGTTATAACTCTTTTTAATAATTTAGAAAAAAAGGTGTGAAACTGTAATTAAGAGGTTTCTTTGCGAACAGATAATAATTTTTTTATGAAAATAGTAGTCACTTCTTTATTGGTAGTTTTTTTTATGTCCTGTAAGACGAATGAAAAAGAATCTATAAAAGCACAATCTATAATTGACAAAAGTATAGAAGCGAGTGGAGGAAATTTACATATTAAAAATAGAACATCATTTGTTTTTAGAGGAAGGAAATATGTTTCTGAACCTAAAAAGGATGGGTTTAGGTTGAGTCGGATTTATATTCAAGATTCCATGGAAATTGAGGATGTAAAATACGGAGATATGGTAAAACGTTCTGCTGGTGGATCTGTAATGAGGTTACATGATACTTTATCAAAAGCTTATGCAAATTCTATTAATTCTGTACATTATTTTTCTAAGCTTCCTTTTGGTTTAAACGATGCGGCTGTGCGTAAAAAAAGTTTAGAAAATGTTTTTTTAAATGGTAGCGAATATTACAAAGTAGAAATTACATTCCAGGAAGATGGAGGAGGAGATGATTTTGAAGATGTGTATGTTTATTGGATAAATGCAAAAACATATTTACCCGATTTTTTGGCCTATTCATTTACCACGAATGGTGGTGGAAGGAGATTTAGAGTGGCTTTTAATGAAAGGTATATAAATGGAATTCGTTTTGTAGATTATAAAAATTATAAACCCAAGAATGCTAAATATCCTGCTAAGAATTTAGATGTTCTTTATGCTAAAAAAGAGTTAGATTTACTATCTACAATTGAATTAAAAGAAATTGAAGTTACTCAGGGCAATTACAATTAATATGTAAGCGCTGTGAAGTTGCTTTGCCATTTATTATTTGTACAATAAAAAGACTGCCGTAATCATAATCATCCATATGACTATATTTGTCTTCACCAATCATTTGGTTTACAAATTCGGGAGTAGTGTTACTATGACCAACAATTAGTGTGTTTTGGTTTGCGTGGTCCGTTTTAAATTGTTCTATTTTAATATCCTCCAAATTATAATATTGAACGTCTAGATTCTTTTTAACAGATGTAGGGGCTGCGGTCATAGATGTTCTGGAATAATCTGTGGAATAAATTGCGTCTAAATCTATATCAGTAAATATTTCTGCCCAATGCATAGCTCTGCCTAAACCTTTTTGAATAAGTTCTGGGTCACTATTTTGAGAATCGCTCCTATCTTTTTCAGCATGCCTAATAAAATAGTATGTAGAAACTTCTTGTATTACTGTTGTTTCCTGCGACTCAGCGGATTTATCCTTACAGGAAGATAAACCTACAACCAATAAAATAAGGAATATGCTCTTAAGTACTTTCATAATTAGTTAGTTTATAAACTCAAAAATTAACTATTAATCTAACTAAAAATACCAGAAAATAGTATGTTGCATGGCAATTTTTTGTTTTTTTGCATATGCTTAAAAATAATATAATAGCTCTAGTGTTGTTAATGTTCTTAGCAACGAATGCGCAAAATATAGATTTGCCTAGTGATATAAGGCAACATAATATAACTAATTTTAATACTAGTTTATTAAACCCTGCTTATTCCCTAAACACTAATACTTCGCAATCTATTGGTTTATGGACGCGATGGCAATGGCAAACTGTGGATGCAGATCCTACTTCTCTTTTTTTAAATTACAATAGAAAAATAGGAGAAACTTCATCTGTTGGGGTAGGTTTTTTACAAAATAATACTGGAGTATTTATCAATACAGGAGGGGTGGTAAATTATGCACATACTTTTGATTTAGGTTCTAATGTATTTTTGGGAGTTGGGGTTAATGTAATGGGATATACTCAAGAATTGGCAGATACGCGTTTTCAGGTAGACCCTCAAATTCAACTACCGC
The DNA here is from genome assembly GCF_947496775.1 of uncultured Maribacter sp. Classification (GTDB taxonomy): domain Bacteria; phylum Bacteroidota; class Bacteroidia; order Flavobacteriales; family Flavobacteriaceae; genus Maribacter_B. The sequence goes on from NZ_CANMDU010000002.1 coordinate 180,699, forward strand.
AATTGGCAAATAGCAACAATTTTATACTGCAAGTTGCTCCAGGGTTGAATTTAAAAATGAATAGATTTAGTATTGGAGTTGTAGCAGAAAATTTATATGATTATAATTTTACGAATAAAGAAAGGTCTTCCGTATCCGGAGATCGTGTTTTTTTAGGTTTGGCTTCTTACGAGTTTCCAATTTCTATTTTTGGTTTTAATGAAAATACTTTTGTAAGACCAGTAGTTTATTATAAAACGGTACCTAATCAAGATTCTCAATTTGGAGTTACAACGATTTTAAATACAAGTAAATTTTGGGTGCAAGCTGGTTATAATGATTTTTATGGTGTTTCGGGAGGAATTGGAGGAAATTTCTTTAAACGTTTATCTATAGGTGCCTTGGTGGAATTTGGGACTAGTTCTGATTTAAAAGGAGTAAATGTAGATCCCACGTTTGAATTGGTAACTACATATAATTTCGGAAAGCAAAAGGTTAGAAAAGAAAAAACGAAGGAAGAAGAGGATGTAGAAAAGGAAGAAAAATTAGCGAAGCAATTATCTAAATCAGAGGCGTTAGCTGCAAAAAAAACTGAAAAACATAAAGTTGAACTAAAGAAGCTAAAAGCAAAACATCAAAGAGATTCATTGTTGATGGTTAAAAAAGAGGAAACTCTGCTGATGGCAAATAAAAAAGAGGAACGCCAACGAGTTAAAGATTCTACTAGAGCTTCTAAACGTCAGCAAAAATTATTAGAGGAAAAGAATCGTCTTAATGAAACAAAGATTGCGAGTGCAGAAGCCGTGCGAATAAAGAAAAAAGATTCTATTGATAGAGCTAAGTTAGAAGAAGCTTTGGCTTTTTCTAGAAGGCTAAGAGAGAAAAGAAAGAAAGATTCTGTAGCAAAAAAAGAGCTGGCTTTAGGAATAATTAATAAAGAAGCTAATATAAAAGCCAATAAAGAGGTAGTAGTAGTTCAAAAGGGTGAAAAGTATGAAGAAGTTACAAAAGAAGGGAATTTAGAGCCAGGTTATTATTTAATAGCTAATGTTTTTGGAACGAAAAAGTATCTAGAACTTTTTATGAAGGATATGAAAAAGAAAGGTCTTAATCCGGCTTATTTTTATAGAAGTAAAAATAGGTTTAGTTATGTATACTTAGGAAAGTATAAGACTATTAGTGAGGCTAGAGCAGCAAGGGATAGTAAATTAAATGGAAAGTATACCTCTAAAACTTGGATATTTAGAGTAACGGGAGAGTAAAATGCAGTAAGGTGTATTTGAATATATATTATTAAGAAAAAAGAGATTAAAAAATTATTTTTTAATCTCTTTTTTAATTAATACCTCAAGGTAAGCAACGGTATTGTATAAATACTTTCTGTCTTTTGTAATAGAAGACATGGTTATAGCCCCTTGAATCATTGTGAACATTTGTTTTGCAAACTGTAAAGGAGTAACGGGTAAATAAATTTCTTGACCATTTACTCCGTTTTCTAAAACTAAGGCAATTTTTCCTTCAATTTCCTTAATGGTTTCTTTAGCAGCAGCGGCTAGGAGTCTATTGTTATTTTGAGCATCGATACCAACATTTACAATTGGACAACCTCCCATATTTAGAGTAAAAATGTCATAACGCTGATAGAACTTTAATAGATTAAAAATCTTATCTAAAGTGTTACCTTCTATATTTAGTTCCTCATCAATGGCTTTTAAAAGTAGTTTGCTATTATATTCGAAAGCCGCTAAAGCTAATGCTTCTTTGTTTTCAAAATTTCCGTAAAGAGCTCCTTTAGTTAATCCAGTAGCATCTGTTAGGTCGCTCATACTTGTGCCAATATAGCCATGCTTGTTAAAAACAGGAGCTACAGTTGCAATAATAAAGGCAGTAGTTTTTTTTGCTTTACCAGACATTATGGTGGTTCTTTTTTACGAATATAGAAAAACTATATACTGTGTGGTATAAATTTAAATAAAAAAAATCGATACCTGTATAAATTTACACAGATATCGATTAAATAATATTTCTTTTTTTAAGAAACAAACTCATTCTGGTTTCTAAAAACCAAGGAATCATCAAAAGAATCTATAAGTACTATGCTGTCTGTTTTTATGGAACCTTTAAGTAACTCTTTAGATAGGTTGTTTAATACTTCTCTTTGTATTACTCTCTTTACAGGTCTTGCTCCATATTGAGGGTCGTATCCTTTTTCTGTTAAAAAAGCAATAGCTTCAGGAGTAGCATCCAATGTAATATTTTGTTTACTAAGTACTTTTTTTAACTGTTCTAATTGCAGCTCTACAATATGTTTAATATCATTTTTACTTAGTGGTGTAAACATTACTATGTCATCTATTCTGTTCAAAAACTCAGGTCTAATTGTTTTTCGGAGTAAGCTCAAAACTTCAAATCTAGCAGCTTCCGAAGCACGTTGAACATCATCAGTATTTTCAAACTTTTCTTGAATAATGTGACTGCCCATATTACTTGTCATTATTATAATTGCGTTTTTAAAATCGGCAACTCGTCCTTTATTATCTGTTAGTCTACCTTCATCTAAAACTTGTAATAGTATATTAAAAGTATCCGGATGCGCTTTTTCTATTTCATCCAATAGAACTACGGAGTAGGGGCGTCTTCTAACAGCTTCTGTTAATTGCCCGCCTTCTTCGTAGCCTACATAACCGGGAGGAGCACCAACTAAACGACTTACAGCATGGCGTTCTTGGTATTCACTCATGTCTATTCTAGTTATTGCGTTTTCATCATCGAACAAATAAGAAGCTAAGGTTTTAGCTAGCTCTGTTTTGCCAACTCCTGTAGTTCCTAAAAAAAGGAAGGAGCCAATAGGTTTTTTAGTGTCTTGTAAACCAGCTCTGCTGCGTCTAATAGCATCTGAAACAGCTGTTATAGCTTCTTCTTGGCCGACAACGCGTTTGTGTAATACATCTTCTAGTTGTAATAATTTTTCTCTTTCACTTTGTAGCATTTTAGTTACGGGTATACCTGTCCATTTAGCAACAACATCGGCAATATCTTCATTGGTTACTTCTTCTTTTATTAGCGTATCTCCGTTTTGTTGCTCTTTAAGTTCTACTTGTAGTCTTTCTAAGTTTTCTTGGGAATCTTTAATTTTTCCATATCTCAGTTCTGCTACTTTTCCGTAGTCCCCGTTTCTTTCAGCTCTTTCAGCTTCTAATTTGTAGTTTTCAATATCTTGTTTTGTTTTCTGAATATTGTCTACAACCGTTTTTTCACTTTCCCATTTCGCAAATATTTCTATCCGTTCTTCTTTTAAGTTGGCTAATTCTACATTCAAAAATTTTACTTTTTGAGTATCATTTTCACGTTTAATGGCTTCAATTTCAATCTCTAACTGCATAATTTTCCGATCTAGAACATCTAATTCTTCTGGTTTGGAGTTAATTTCCATCCGCAGTTTAGAGGCTGCCTCATCCATTAAATCAATAGCTTTATCTGGTAAAAAACGATTAGTAATATAGCGTTGAGATAATTCTACCGCTGCAATTACTGCCTCATCTTTAATTCGCACTTTATGGTGTGCTTCATATTTTTCTTTTATACCTCTTAAAATGGATATAGCACTTTCTGTATCTGGTTCATCTACAATAACCTTTTGAAACCTTCGCTCTAGGGCTTTGTCCTTTTCAAAATATTTTTGATATTCATCTAATGTTGTGGCTCCAATAGCTCTTAATTCTCCTCTTGCTAAGGCAGGTTTAAGAATATTTGCAGCATCCATGGCTCCTTGACCGCCACCCGCGCCAACTAAAGTGTGAATTTCATCTATGAAAAGAACAATATCTCCATCCGATTCAGTAACTTCTTTTATTACAGCTTTTAGTCTTTCTTCAAATTCTCCTTTGTATTTAGCTCCTGCAATGAGTGCACCCATATCTAGAGAATAAACAATTTTTTCTTTTAGATTTTCAGGAACGTCGCCTAAGACAATTCTATGAGCTAACCCTTCTGCTATAGCAGTTTTTCCAACTCCTGGTTCGCCAACCAACATGGGGTTGTTTTTGGTTCTTCTGGATAAGATTTGCAATATTCTTCTTATCTCTTCATCACGTCCGATTACAGGATCTAATTTTGCGCTATCAGCAAGTTGATTAAGGTTTTTAGCATATTTATCTAAAGAGTTATAGGTTTCTTCTGCGCTTTGGGAGGTGACATTTCCTCCTTTTCTTAATTCGTCAATAGCAGCCTCTAAGCCCTTAAGAGTTACTCCTTGGTCTTTTAAAACCTTAGATATTTTACTTTTAGATTTAAAAATAGCAAGTAATAAATGTTCCATTGAAACAAACTCATCTTTCATTTTTTTTGCCAAGATATTCGCTTCAGTTAGTGTTTTTCCTGTTTCGGGAGAAGCCATAATTTGTCCTCCGCTTACTTTTGAGAAACTTTCTAATTCTTTATCTAGAATTTGAGAAATCATTTTGAAGTTTACCTGAAGTTTTTTTAGAAGAAAGGGGAGTACGTTTTCATCTACCTCAGAAATTCCTTTAAATAAGTGTTCATTTTCTATTTGTTGGTGCCCCATAGATTGAGCAAGGGTTTGGGCTTGTTGTATCGCCTCCTGAGATTTTATCGTGAAATTATTAAAGTTCATAGCTCTTATAATTTAATGTTATTTCTTAGTTTTGAAATGTTAATGTCAACAACCTTACCAATAGAAATGAAGAGACAAAATGTCTTGTTTAAACAAGAAAATACAGACATTTAGTCAGCTGTAAGTAAATGTCTGTTGTTCGACTTATAATAAAAAAAGAATATGGGAATTTTTGACGGTTTATTTGGAAAAAGCGGTAACGAAGAAAAGAAAGAAAAAAAAGTAATACCATGGATTCCTTTAAGTTCTTTAGACCAATTGAATGAAATAGAAGAAAAATCTAAGACTAGGGCACAAATTATTTTTAAACATTCTACCACTTGTGGAATCAGTAGAATGGTAATGAATACTTTTCAAGAAACTTATTCCTTAGATAAAGAACAGGCGGATTTGTACTATTTAGATTTACATAGTTTTAGGTCTGTTTCTAATGAGGTAGGTATTAAATTTCAAGTAATACACCAGTCCCCCCAATTGTTGGTATTAAAGGAAGGTAAGACTATTGTTCATGCTTCTCATGGAGGGATTAATGATATTGTCTTGCAAGAATATGTATAAAAAAAGCTCTATAAGGATTTTTTTTTAGTTTACCACTTTGTTTATACCCTTTAAACGACAAAGAGTAATATCTTTTATAGCACCTTGTAGATTTACCAAATGCCCTAAAAAAAGCTACTTTGTTAATTGTTAATTGAATTTTAATAAAATCTGTTTCAAAATAGGTATTATAGTATTTATTATACTATCCAATTCGTACTTTTGCACATCAAAATAATTGAATAATTAAGATATGCAACGCGACAACCTAATTTTTGACTTAATAGAAGAAGAAAGAGAACGCCAAATTAATGGTGTTGAGTTAATTGCTTCTGAAAATTTTACAAGCCCACAAGTAATGGAGGCAGCCGGATCTGTACTTACGAACAAGTATGCCGAAGGATATCCGGGGAAAAGATATTACGGAGGGTGTGAAGTTGTAGATAAAATAGAACAATTAGCTATTGATAGGGCAAAAGAGTTGTTTGGAGCGGAATATGCAAATGTACAGCCACATTCAGGTTCACAGGCTAATGCATCCGTATATCATGCTTGTTTAAAACCAGGAGATACTATTTTAGGTTTTGACCTTTCTCATGGTGGGCATTTAACTCACGGGTCGCCAGTGAATTTTTCTGGACGTTTGTACAATCCAGTTTTTTATGGGGTTGATAAAGAAACAGGAAGATTAGATTACGATGCAATCCAGGAAATAGCGACTAAAAAAAAGCCAAAAATGATTATTGCTGGTGCTTCTGCTTATTCTAGAGATATAGATTTTAAGAAGTTTAGAGAAATAGCAGATAGTGTAGATGCTTTATTATTAGCTGATATTAGTCACCCAGCAGGTTTAATTGCAAAGGGAATTTTAAATGATCCTATTCCTCATTGTCATATAGTAACAACAACCACACATAAAACATTACGTGGACCTAGAGGTGGTTTAATTCTTATGGGAGAGGATTTTGACAATCCTTTTGGAATTACTCTTAAAAATGGAAAATTAAGAAAAATGTCTGCTTTGTTAAATTTAGCTGTTTTTCCAGGAAATCAAGGAGGACCTTTGGAGCATATTATAGCTGCTAAGGCAATTGCTTTTGGGGAGGCGCTTTCCGATAATTACTTACACTATATGGTGCAAGTAAAGAAGAATGCTGAAGCTATGGCTAAGGCATTTGTAGCAAAAGATTATCATATTATATCTGGAGGAACAGATAATCATATGATGTTGATTGATTTAAGAAATAAAGATATTTCAGGTAAAGATGCAGAAAAAGCTCTTGTATTGGCAGATATTACGGCTAATAAAAATATGGTGCCGTTTGATGATAAATCGCCTTTTGTAACCTCTGGTGTTCGTTTTGGTACGGCAGCGATTACAACAAGAGGTTTAGTAGAAAAAGATATGGCTACGATTGTTGATTTTATTGATGAAGTAATTTCTAATCCGGAGGACGAATCTGTATTAGCTTCTGTTAAAGAAAAAGTAAATGCTTTAATGAAAGGTAGGGCATTATTTAATGCATAAAACGACAATTATATAAAGTAAAAAAGCCAGTTTAAAATATTTTAAACTGGCTTTTTTACTTTATTTTATCTTTTTTAAACATCCGCCATACAAAGTCGTAATTCTGCTGGTAAATAAGAGGATTGTTTTACATCGTAAATTATAGCATCATCTTCAGATTCAAAATAAATTCCCCAATATTCTGAGTAATTTTTTGTGGTACTTTGGGTGTTGGTATTCGTGTTTAGATTGAATTCTTCTTCTTCTAACACCGGGATATAAATTTCATAGGGTTTTTGCGAAAGCCCTTTGGTAAAATAAATATAATGAGCACTTATTTCTCTTAAAATACTCTCTAGTTGTTCTGATATATTTAGATGGTTGGTTCTTTTAATAATTACAGATGTATCTTTTAAAAATATAGAAAACTCATCAATTCGTATTTCTATGTTATTTTCGTTTTTTAATTCTTTTAAGGCTTTAGGTAGCGGGCTATTCTGATTTTGTTTAAAATTACCCCAAGTACCCATGTTAGCATGGTTTAGCACTTCAAAAAGTGTTAGGTTGCACTCTAATTGTATAGCTAAATCAACTGCGGATTCTGAATAAGTACAATTTTGAACTGTTACTTCTGCAAAAAAATGTTTTTCTATATTTCTTATAAAAGAATAAATAGAGTCGTTTTGAAGGGTCTGGGGGAACCTCCAAGCATCACTTTTATGAGAGTTGTCTTTGTATTGGGACATATGCTTGTTTACAATTAATTACTATGTAAACAAATATATATTTTAACCTTCGTTTTAGAACACACGAAAACCTCGGAAAAAAAGAGGTTTATCCTTTATTTTTGTTTGTAATATATAAATTGCTGTAATTTAATATGTTAGGAATATTAAATTTTGTCTTTTTTCGTTTTTTAAAGAAAACCTCTTCTTCTTGCCTCTTCTATAAGTGCTAAATCATTACCATTGTCAATACCAAAAAGAGTTTTTAGTTGACGCTTTCTCGATTCCACTGTAGTAATAGCAGCAGAAATTAGTGGGGCAATATCTTTGGTACGTACACCTACAGATAAGTTAAATAGTATTTTTTTATCCATATCATCAATGACAATATCATTTGCCATTTTTCTTCTAACAGCGGCTAAAGCTCCGGCGGTGTAGTACGGAGGATTAGAAACCACAGTTTCTACCATGGCAATGAGAGATTGCTCATCAATCTCTGATTTTACCATATATCCATCTGGGTCTACGGTTTTAAAAACGCTGTTAATTTTGTAACTATCACTAAAGGACGACATAAATACAACTTTAGATTTAGGAGATACTTCCCTTGCTAATTTTCCTAAATCTTCTCCGCTGCGTTCGTCATGAGCGTGGGTCGGGAAAAGTTGTATATCTAATAATATTATATCGTAATGTATTGTAGAGCGTCCAGAAGATTCTATTTTTGTTTTTCCTAATTCAAAGCCTCTAGCTACGTCTACTTTTACCTCGAAGTTAGAAAATTCAGTACCTTCTAATATATATTTATATCCTAGAGGGGTCATTTCGTGATCGTCAATAGCTAAAATTCGGATTGTTTCCATTTAGTAAGTATATTTATTTAGGGATGTTTTATTAAGCTGGAATTTCGCTTTCTTCGTATTTAGATACATCAGAAACGGGAATATTAAAGAAAAAAGAAGTACCACGTCCAGGCGCTGTGTCCACAGTAAAGTGACCATTAAGTTTTTCCATTCTAGATTTAATATTGCGTAATCCAATTCCTTTTTTCTCTTTATTTAGTACATAACCTTGACCGTCATCGCCAACAGTAACTTCAAAATTTGATTTATGAATTTCAAAAATCACGTATACTTTATTACAGTTGGCATGCTTTATAGAGTTGTGAATACATTCTTGTATCATTCTATAAACATTAATCTTTATGTCTCCTGATAACGTATCCCAGTCCATTGTATTGTCAAAATTAAACTCTTGTTCAATTTTTGCATTTTTGGCGTGAGATTGTAATAGTTCCGTTATGGAGTTTATAAAGTTAGGAATTTTCTGATAAGCAGAGTGGTTTAATTCGTGAGAAATTGATCTTACTTCACCTTCTACATTCTTTAAGGCTACTATGGCTTTTGCTTTTTCGGCTATAGATTCGTCATCTATTTTTTTGTTTAACCCGGTTAAAATCATTCTGGCTCCGAGCATTTTTCCTAATACGCCATCGTGTAATTCTTCTGAAATTCTTTTTTGTTCTTGCCTTTTTGCTTGTTCTACTTTTTGTTTTTGCGCAAGCATTAAATCAAAAACTTCTTGGTTTTTGGCTTGTTGTTGTTGATTGAATCTAAGTTTTTGGTTTTTTGCTCTTTGAGAAACTATAATATAAATAGAAATAAGTAATAAAATTGAGCCAATGGCAATACCAGTCCAAAGTTGTTTTTGTCTTTCTAACAAGAGGTTTTCGGCAATAAATTCATCTGTCTCGAAACGAATACGAGCGAATTTGTTTCGTATTTTACGTTCTTCTTTTTGCAAACTATCAGTTAATTGTATATGCTCTAAACGATAATCTGCCGCTTTTTTTGGATTAGCCAATGCTAGAAGTTCTAAGACCTGTAGCAAGCGGTCATTATTCAAGCTTTGTTTAGCATAGACCTCAGATAACTTTAGTTCTTGCAGTGCTTTTATAGTATCTTTTTTAGTTAAATAATACTCCCCTAAATTGCAATGACTAGCAGAAATATGTGCAGTTTCATTAAGATTTTCCCTAATTTTCAGCGCTTTTTTTAAATTAATTTCTACGCTATCTAGTCTATTTAATTTTAAATTGGAGTAAGCTAAATTATTTAATGCAGTAGAATAAAGCCCTGGATTTTTACTATAAAAACTATCTATTTGTATTAGTTGTGTAAAGTAAGGAATGGTTTTAGAATATTGCTTATCTCTGGTATAAGCTATCCCCAGATTATTTAATATATTGTAATTAGGACTTTGGTTCTTAGGTTTATTATTATCGTATTTTAAAGCTTCTTCGTAGTAAGATATAGATTTTTCTTGTTCTCCTAAATTACTTGCAATAACTCCCATTGTACTATAAAAAGATGCAAGGGCATCGTAGTTTTTTAATGGTTTTATTAATTCTATTGCTTTTGTACAATTTATTTCGGCTCCGGTATTATCATTTATACTTAGTTGTATCCATGCCATTTCCTTTAACATTCTCCCTGCGCCGTAGTTATTTTTTTTGGCACTAAAAATTTTTTGAGCTTGGTGGTAATAAAAAAAAGCACTGTCCTTTACATTTACATCATCTAAGAAATTTGCTAAATCCCAATAGGAGTTAGCAATGGTAGTAGAGTCTTGAACTTTTTTAGCAAGAACAATAGTTTCTTGATTAGTTTTTCTAAACCATAACGTATCTTTTAATAGAGAATATCTTAAGGATATTTCGGAAAGTGTTTGTGAAGCTATAGAATCTTTAGGTTGTCTTTTGTTTTTTAGATAGGCTTTTTCTAAAAATGCCAAGCGTTCTTGTTTAGATATTTTTTTGTTTTTAGCACTGGTAATCCATGAGCTAATACTATCCTGGGTAGGAGTAGAATTTGTTTTTTTATGGGTAGATTCTTTATTATTAGTGCAGGCACAAAAGAATATAAAGAGGAAGCTAAATAAAATATTTTGGACTATTTTATTTTTAAATATATATATGGAAGCCTTCATTAAAATAAAGGTATAAAAAAAGCCTTAAACTAAAAATTTAAGGCCTTTTAAATGTGTATAGATTTTTAACTATTACCTCTAGTTTTAGTATTAGCGCAACTATCGCACGCTACTTCTGTTACAGAATCAGAATTGTCCGTGTCTATTGCGTTAATTGCTGTTGCGAACATACCAACTGCAAACAATACTACTGCTAAAATACTTGCTACTTTTTTCATCTTCTAAATTTATTTTCGGGTTATACTTAATTTCTACAGTAAATCTAGAAAAGAGTAAGCAGGAAAAATTGGATTGAAAAAGTTACTAGTATTCGATGCTTTTCTGTGAGTATTTACATTGTTTTTATGAGTATTTTGAAAATAGTATAGTGTATACTTTATTTTTGTGTAGGAAATTTCTTAAGAATTATGCTATATATAACGTAAAATCAGAGTGTTACGTATGTCCCTTTTTTGTATTATTCGCGTCTGTATATCTAGAGTATAAACACTTGTACTGAAAATAGTAGAAAATGTAATTTTTAAGTATTCTTAGGCTTACTTTAGATAGTGTTGAAGAAACTGTGATGGGCCAAAGAAATGGATAATGTTTTTAGTTAAGCGAGGAAATTGCTTTGCTAGAGAGTGATTGCTTTAATTGGTCTACATTGATTTTGTAGGACTTAGAAAAGGGCAATTGGACTTTTACTAAACGTAATGCACAAATAGATTTGCCATAATTTATTCTGGAAACGTAGTTTGTGTTTACAATATAACTTTGGTGAATGCGAACAAAATTGGGAGGTAATTGGTTTTCAAAAGTTTTTAGTGTCTTATAAGCATTGTTAATAGTACCGTCTTTCATATAAAAGTCAGTGGCATTATTATCCGCTCGCAAATAAAGAATATTGTCAGTGTTCAGATATTGAAAATCGCTATACGACTTTAGGCATAAAGTATGCGGTGTTTCTTGTTTTGGAAGTGTTTTTTTTAATTTAAGAAGAGATTTTAGGATCTCATATTCATTATAAGGTTGCAACCAATAATCAAAAAAATCATTCTTTATTGCATGGTAAGCATATTCTTTGCTTTTTGCTACTCCTATGAAAATAGGTAGTTTTTCTAAATACTGGTGTAATTCAGTAATCATGTTAAAATACTCTTCTGAATTCTTATTTAAATTTATAATAACCACCTCTGGTAAAAATTTAAGTATACCATGGAGCCCCTCTTTTTTGTTTTTTGAAATGTTAACACATGTAAAATCACCATAATCTTCCATATAATGTTGCAACTGCACATTGGAAGATGTATTGGAGTCTATTATAGTGTATTTATAGTGCAAATGTTATTGTTTATATGCAAATTAGGGAATGCTATTAAGAATAGACCCAACTAAAACCTTATAAAAAAAAAGGTTAGTTCTCTAAGTTAAGAAAAATCATTAAAAAAGAAGGAAAAAACTTACAAAAAATGTTATTCTATTTCAAAAAACTCAAAAGCTCCTATTTCAGGTAGAGATAATCTATTTGTTCCTTTTATATCTAAAGGAGCTAAATTAGCTTTTTCTACGTTGCCTTTATCAATAGCAAAAGAGGTGTTTTTTAGGGTGAAAATATTTTTGCTAGGTTCCGTAAAATTAGCATCTTCATTTTTATAAATATTGGTGTAATAATCTTCATTAGAAAAGTCTAGGAATGGGTTTTCTGCGTTTGTTATGTTTGTTCTAATAATGCAATTGGTAAACGAAATTTGAAAAGAAGTATCTTCGCGGTGCTCTATTGTAATTTCATTGTTTTTATTGCCGTCAATAATACAATTACTAAATTCCGAAGAAATTAAATCTTTTTCATTTGTTATTTTAAGAGCGTATCCTTCTCTAAAACCTTGCGTCCAATAATTAGCAATAGTACCATGTATAAATGTATATTTTCCTCCGAAACTACACAAAAGGCTGGTGTTTCCTGCATTACCTAAAACAATATTTTTTGAAGATATTGTAGCGGTTTTGCTCCATAAGTTTATATTGCTACTGTTGTAAATATGAGTGTTATTTATTTGTAATTGGTTATTTAAACTCTCTAATTCCCCCTCCACATAAATTCCATTAGTAGCATTTTTTATTGTGGTGTAATTAACTAGATTGTTAGTACTGCCTTTTTTAAATCGTATAGACCCCCATTGTCCAGGAATATTCTCGAACTCTGATTCTAGTCGGTCTCCTTCGAAAATAACTTCTCCTTCTAGTAATTCTTCATCTTGGCTTAAAACTCCATTAATCTTTAATGATGCTTTGTTTTGGACTATAAGTCCGGCATTTTTATGAAAATGAACTCTAGCACCTGCATCTATAATAAGCTCTTTATTGCTAGGAACAGAAGCATAACCATATATTACATAAGGTTTTTCGTTGGTAAAGTGTAATTGCTCTTCTTTTAATGAGGTTCCATTAACAAAAATAGCATTTCCAGAATCGTCTAAGCCTATAGAGACTTGTTCCTTGGCGTTATTCGCTAGGGTAGTAGGGAAAATAAAAACAGCATCCTTAATTAGGGTTATTAAGGGTATTTCTTGTAAGTCTATACCAGAATCAAATAAAATAGCGTCGGTATATAACAGTGAATTTTGTTGTGCCGTTATATTTTGTGTAACCTCTATAAAAATAAAGAGGCTATCTTTTGCAAAAAGAGGAATATTTTTAAAGGATTTTCCTGCTGCCCCATCAACATTTAGACGGTAACCACTATTTTCTCCATTTGCCAAGGTAATGCTAGGTATTAGTATATCATCTCTAGTTTCATTATATACTTTAAGGCTATAAGTGCTACTTCCTATGTTGGTAAAAACAGTATCTAAATATACAGTGTCTTTAGAGAAAGATAAATTTCCAGAACTTGGAGCATATTCAAAATTTTTTCGGCAAGAAGAACCAAAAATGACAAGAAATATTATTGGGATTAATGTTAAATAGGCCCGCATTCTAAAATTTATTTATCCTTAGTTTAGTTAGGTTTTATAAAAACATTTTTTAGGTCTTCTGAAATTCGCATTGGTCTTTGTGTTGCGGCGTTTAATAAACACCACTCTGTACTGGAACGTAATAAAAGAGAATTTGTTTTAGCGTTAAACATTTCTACAACGCGCACAGAAATAGCCCCTTTGCTTTCTTTTATAAAAGTTTTAATTAAAATAGAGTCTCCTAATTGTGCAGGTTTTTTATAGGTAATATGGTGTGTTAGTACTACCCAGATAGTGCTTTCCTGTAATTCTTTTGGAGCTCTAGCTTTCCAATGTTCTTTAGAGATATCTTGTATCCATTGTACATAGCGTACATTGTTTACATGTTTTAGCTCATCTAAGTCATCAGTTACTACGGTAATTATCTTTTCAAAAGGCATGGTTTTACTTTTTAAGTATGTTTACTTCAAAAAGTTTATCCCAGTTTTTTCCAGTGACAAAAAAAGTTTTTCGAGTAGGATGGTAGGCAATTCCGTTTAGTACATCAATATCTTTGTGCTTTGTTACTTTGTCTTTTAAACCGCTAAAGTTAACTACTCCTTCAATAGCCCCGTTAGTAGCATCAATAATCATAATACTAGGTTTTTGGTATACATTGGCATAAATTTTACCATTTACATACTCTAGTTCATTTGCTTTATTAAAAACCGATTTGTTAGATACGGTTTCAATGTGTTCTTCTTCAATCAACGTACTAGGGTTTAAAAACCATATTTTTTCAGTCCCGTCACTTTTAAATAGTTTTTCGCCGTCATTACAAAGTCCCCATCCTTCTTTACTATTGCCATACTGAAAGTTTCCTGTTTTTTTAAAGGAATTTAAATCATAAATAAAACCAGTTTTGCTTTGCCAAGTTAATTGGTATAATTTGTCATTTAAAATAGTGATGCCTTCTCCAAAATACGCTTTATCTAAATCAATTTGCTGCAGTACTTTTCCTGTTTCGTAGTCTATTTTACGCAAGGAAGATTGTCCTCTTCTACCAGTGCTTTCATATAGTGTATCCTTATAAAATTCCAGCCCCTGAGTATAGGCTTGAATGTCATGGGGATACTCATTAATAATTTCATAAGTATAAATTTCAGGAGACTTAGAGGAAAGTACGGTTATTTTTTTTTTTATCTCAACAGTAGTATCCTCATAAGAAATTTTTGCTTTTATACTTTTGTTTCCTAGGGTAGCTACATCAAGTTTTATTTTATTATTCGATACATTTACGGTTTTTCCATCTAGGGAATAGGTAACATTATTTATAGTTTTCTCTTTCTTATTTAGTAAGGTAATGGCAATATTTTGGTTTTGAACGAATTTTTTTTGATTTCCTTCTAAGCTAATTTCAAATAAAGAATTAGCAGCAGGATTACTTCCGCCGCAGTTAAATAAAAGAGTTAGTAAAGAAAATGATGTAAATAACTTAGTGATATTCATAGGGTTACATTTTGTGTGAAAAAGGATAGCGTTTTTTATTTAGAGCCCTCTTAATGGAATGGTTAGTGAAAAAAATTATTGGAGCAAGTTAATTCATAAAAATTAGAAACTAAAAGGATTGCAAAAGTTTTAAAAGGTTGTATATTTGCCGCTGGCAAGTCCTACACGACCAGCTCCCTTTGAATCCCCCAGGGTGGGAACGCAGCAAGGGTATTAGGTTGTAGCGGTGCGATGTAGGTAGCTTGCCTTTTTTTATACCCTATATTTTCCTCTTTATTATTAAGTTATCCCTATTATAATCTTTTAATTTATTTGTTTATTTGTAATCTTATGGATAGTAAAATAGTATTAATTACAGGTGGTTCTTCGGGAATAGGTAAGTCAATAGGAACATATTTATCTAAAAAAGGATACACTGTTTACGGAACTACAAGAAATATTGATAAATATCCGAATTTCGAAGAATTTTCATTGTTACAAATGGATGTCAGAAATATAGAAAGTATTTCTTCTGCTTTTAAAGAGTTGCTATTAAAAGAAGGTAGAGTTGATATTTTAATAAACAATGCAGGAGTTGGTATTACAGGTCCTATTGAAGAAACTCCCAATGATGAAATTTTAAATGTATTTGATACTAATTTTAATGGACCAATAAATGTAATAAAAGGTGTATTGCCTATCATGAGAAAGCAAAATAGCGGACTTATTATTAATATAACTTCAATAGCGGGTTATATGGGATTACCATATAGAGGTATTTATTCTGCCACTAAAGGAGCTTTGGGGGTAATTACAGAGTCTTTACGGATGGAGACTAAAGATTTTGGTATTAAAATAACCACTTTAGCCCCTGGCGATTTTGTTACAAATATAGCTGCTGGTCGCTATCATTCTCCTGTGTTAAAAGATTCTCCTTATGAAATACCGTACAAAAAAACCTTAGAGGCTATTGATGCAGATGTTGATGGGGGAGAAGATCCAATTATGGTTGCACAAATGGTGTTAAAAATAATAAATACAGACAAGCCTAAAGTTCATTATAAAGTAGGGTCTTTTTTGCAGAAATTTTCTGTTACTTTAAAAAAGATTTTACCAAGTAAAATTTACGAGAAAATACTTTTGAATCATTCTAAGCTTTAACTAAAACCTATCATAGATATTAGAAAAGGCATTTACAATTATTCCATTTTTGGCTATAATACATTTATTTAATGGGTAAACGATTAAATTTTCGGATAGTTCATCGAAACTATCGGCTCTGTATTGAAATTTGTCGTTTAGATTATTACTATTAATAATTGTTTTCCAGTTATCTTCCTGAGTTTTGAAATTTATTCCAATAAAAGTATATCCTTTTTTACGAGCTTTTAATTGTGAAATTCTTTTAAAAGTACTTAGATAGTGTTTTTTATTCGTCTCTGACCAAAAATAGAATATTACTTTTTTGTCTTTTGTAATATCTTGCAATGCAACAGAACTGCCAGAAGAATTTGTTACAACAATGTTAGGGATTTTGTTTCCCGGTTGTATGTTTTTAATGCCAGTATAAAGATTATCAATCTCTTTAATATGTCTGTTGTTTTTAGATAGTTTATGAAACTCCTTTATAAATGACTCGTTGTTCTTCGACAAATCGTTAGTCTTTAAAAGATAATCAATGGCTACATTTCGGAATAGATTGTCTTTAAGTTCTTTTTCGATTACAAGACTATCTATTAATTTAAGTTTGTGTTTGTTGTAGTGTAGTTTGTTTTTTACTTCGTTGTTTTTAATAATGCATTTATGAGAGCAGGTCATGTAGGATAAATTTCCAAAATGCGACCGCATAAAATTATAATATGGTCTTAAGTAATTTAGCTGATGGTTATTAAAATTTATATTCTTTCTGTAGTTGTAAAAATCTTCAGGTAGTTTAGCAATTTTTTTTTCTTTATTAAATTTTCTATGATCAAATGGATAACGCTCTTTGTAGTTATAATAGGTGTAATTAACGCTAGCAACTCCTATATTGTATGCTTCATCAGACAAATTACCTTCCATTTTAATGTTTTGCAATTCTTCAAGTCTTTTTTCTCTGAGCGAGTTAATCTTATTTCTAAAATCATCGGCTTCTAGAGCGTTATAAGTTCTGCGAACAAGTAACTCTTCCTTTTCATTGCCTAGGAATAAATCTATTAGAAAATTATTAATACTTTCACCTTTACCAGAGAATACTAGAGATTCATCAAAATCCACTGTGTTTAATCTAATCATTAAACTATCTCCTGGTTCTAGATATACGTATTGATGTTCGGGAGCATGGTTAAAACTATACAAACCGCGGGGTATAGAATCGAAAGTAAAAGAAAATCGATTGTTTGCATCAAGTAAAACAGAATCTATAGCTTTTTCCCCCTTGTGTAGTACTAGGTATTTACTAGTGGGATTTACGATTTCACCTGCAAAAAAAACGCTTGGGGAAACTTTTTCTACTGTATTACAACTTGCTAATATTAAAAGAAAACAAAAAAGTAAAATTCTATTCATATGCAAATAGTTACTATGTAACATTCAAAAATAAGGAACCTTGCGAGTCTACGCTGTTAATAGCGAGTTAAAAAAAGCAAAGTTACGTTAAGGTATTATTTAATATGGAGTGTAAGAATATTGGTTCAGGGGATAAAATTCTCTATTTTTGCACGAAATTTAAAAGAAAGAAGTATGTTATCGGTATCTAATTTGTCTGTGCAGTTTGGAAAAAGAGTGTTGTTTGATGAAGTAAATGTTTCGTTTACGCAAGGCAACTGTTATGGGGTAATAGGGGCGAATGGCGCAGGAAAGTCTACGTTTCTTAAAATCCTTGCTGGTCAAATAGACCCTACCTCTGGTCATGTGCATTTAGAGCCGGGAAAACGTATGTCTATTTTGGAACAAAACCATAATGCATCTGATGAGCATACGGTTTTAGAATCTGTGGTAATGGGTAATAAGCCTTTGTTTAAGATTAAAAAAGAAATAGATGCTCTTTATGCTGATTATACCGATGAAAATGCAGATAGAATAGGGGAGTTACAAGTGCAATTTGAAGAAATGAATGGTTGGAATGCAGATAGTAGTGCTGCGGCGTTACTTTCTAATTTAGGGATTCAAGCAGATTTGCATTTTACTCTAATGGCAGAAATGGACCCCAAATTAAAAGTTAGGGTTTTATTAGCTCAGGCATTATTTGGCTCTCCGGATGTTCTGATAATGGATGAGCCAACTAACGATTTGGATTTTGAAACTATAAATTGGTTAGAAAACTTTTTAGCGGATTACGAAAATACAGTAATAGTTGTTTCTCACGATAGGCACTTTTTAGATACGGTTTGTACTCATATTGGAGATATTGATTTTGGAAAAATGAACCTTTATTCAGGTAACTATACATTTTGGTACGAAAGTAGTCAACTAGCAGCAAGACAAAGAGCGCAGCAAAATAAAAAGTCTGAAGAAAAAGCAAAAGAATTGCAAGAGTTTATTATGCGTTTTAGTGCTAACGTTGCAAAAAGCAAACAAGCAACTTCTAGAAAAAAAATGTTATCTAAGTTAAAAGTAGAAGATATAAAGCCATCTAGTAGAAGGTACCCTGCAATTATATTCGAAAGGGAGAGAGAAGCAGGGGATCAAATCTTAAATATATCTGGTTTGTCTGCAACATCTGAAGATGGAGACGTGCTTTTTAAAGATGTTAATATAAATCTAGCTAAAGGTGATAAAGTGGCTATTTTTTCTAAGGATTCTAGAGCTACGACCGCTTTTTACGAAATTATAAATGGAAACAAGAAAGCGGACGCCGGAGAATTTCAGTGGGGTGTAACAACAAATCAATCTTATTTACCAGCAGATAACTCTTCTTTCTTTAATCAAAATGTAAGCTTAGTAGATTGGTTACGCCAGTGGGCAAAAACGGAAGAAGAAAGAGAAGAGGTTTTTATTAGAGGTTTCTTAGGAAAAATGCTTTTCAGTGGAGAAGAGGCTTTGAAAAAATGTACCGTTCTTTCCGGTGGTGAAAAAGTGCGCTGTATGTTAAGTAGAATGATGATGTTAAGAGCTAATGTGGTCATGTTAGATGAACCTACAAATCATTTAGATTTAGAAAGTATTACCGCTTTTAACAATTCCTTAAAGAATTTTAAAGGAACCGTTCTTTTTACTACTCATGATCATGAATTTGCGCAAACAGTTGCAGATAGGGTCATAGAATTGACTCCAAAAGGCAACATTGACCGTTATTTAACGTTTGATGAATATATGTCTGATAAAGCTATAAAAGAACAACGACTAAAAATGTACGAGAAATAGTTCTTGCTTTATTTGATCCCAAATTTTATTGTCATGAAAACCTATAATTACGTATGGGTGTTTTTTGTATTGGTAATTATGGGCTGTACAAAATCCACTAACGAAGAAGAACAAGAAAAAAAGATTAATAGTGTAGATGCTGACTATACTGTATTATTAAAACAAGAAAATAAAGTAAAAGCTCAGTTGCTCAATGCAGATTATTCCTCGGTAAGCTTAAATAATGAGAATAGTACTTTTTCTCCTATTCTTGAACCAGAAATTGATTATTTAGAGGCGAATATCCAAACTTTTTATCGGCGAACTTCCGACTGTAAAGGGGAAATTATTTCCTATGATTTTAAGGAAAAACTAGAGAAAAGAATTGATGTTTTTACGGACTTATTAGATTGCTCTGTACAAGTGAATGCTGTAGCTAGGCATGGCTCTTTTTTTTACGTAGCGTATGAGGAACCTATAACAGTTACTCAAAAAAAATATGTGTTACGCAGAATTAACAGTTCTGGTTCTGAGATTAGTTTTGAAGAATTTCAATTAACTCAGAAGCCTTTGCGAATGGTATTCTCTAATAATAGATTGTTTGTTTTAACAATAGATACGGAGGTTACAAATGAAAATAACCTTTTAGTTTTTGATGATAATACTTTCGAAATTATAAGTAACCAAGGTATGGGTTATAATGTAAAAAACATGTTTAAAAAGCAAGGTGGTGATGTAGTTATAAGTTATGCTGAATTACATTCTATAGTAGATGTTTCTAGTCTTTCTTTAAAATATGTGCGTTATGAAGATAATAAAGAACCAAATTTCTACGAGGCAAACCAATATAATTATGATGCAGTAGGTAATCTATATTATAATAAATCTATAGATGACGATACTATTTCTAGTATTCCTGTAATTTATAATATGGAAACTAATTTGGCTACTCTATATTATTATGAGAATTTTTTAAGGGAAGAACAAATAAATGTAGAATATCAAATAAAAGAAACTACCGTAGTTGCTTTTGATGACCGCAATGGACTTATGCTTATTGGATACAAGAAAACAGGTTCTAATGAGTTAGGTGGTTTATTGCGAGTAAAACCAGCACCAGATGGAGCATTTATAGATAATATAGACTTAAATGGAGTTCCATATAATATTTTTGTGGATTAACTAGCTTCTTAAGAAAGTTGTTTTGGGGATTAATTTTTGTTCTTTTGTTGTAAACGAGTTTCGTAAAAAAAAATGGATATTGGTTAAAGGTTCTTAATGAGTTTTGTTTGGTATAAGTTATATGTTAATTTTTTGTTAATATCGATAATGGTACTAGTTTCAGTTTCTTCTAACTGGAGTAAAATTGTATCTTGACGGAGAATTTAGACCGTTTATCGATAGCGGAAAAAATATTAACCCCCGTACCTAGAACCTATGAATCGCTTTACATTATCATTATCAGCGCTTATGCTGTTTTTTTCAGCTATTGGTGTTGCTCAATCTGCTATTTCTCAAGAAAATTTAGAATCCTTTAAAATGAACCCAGAGCTATCTATTAGTACTAATGCCGGTATTTCTGAAAATCATTCTACTTTGATGGCCGCAATCAAAGTTGCAGATTTAGAAGATATTCTTAGCTCTGATGGTCCTTTCACCGTTTTTGCGCCTTCTAATGTTGCTTTTGATAAATTATCTGAGTTTGATATAAGTAATTTCTTAAAACCGGATAATAAAAAAGAAGTGTATTCTTTGTTAACCCATCATATTGTTGCGGGGAATATAAGTGCTTCTAATATATTAAGACAAATGTGTCAAGGTAAAGGTACGGCTTCTTTTACTACGGTTTTAGGAGATGAGTTAATAGCTACTATGGATGGAACAGATATAGTGTTAACTGATGAGTTTGGAAATACTGCAAAAATAATAAAAGCAGATGCCACCCAATGTAATGGTGTTATCCATGAAATTGATAGCGTCTTCGTTCCAAAGAAAATATAACTATTATCTTAATTCTGCTGCTAAATCATTTTCAAATCTATACTTTAATTTGTTCATGATTTTATCAATTTGTTTATCCGTCAGGGTGCTTTTGTTATCCTGAAGTGTAAAACTAACTGCATAAGATTTTTTTCCTGCAGCTAATTTTTTTCCAGTATAAACATCAAAAAGAGTTACTTTTTTGAGTAATTTTTTTTCTGTCTGTAATGCAATATCATGGATTTCTTTAAAACTAACATGATTGTCTAGCAACAATGCAAAGTCTCTTTTTACCTCTGGATATTTTGGAATTTCCTTAAAAACAATACTATTTGCACTGGCAAGTTGTAAAGCCATGTCCCAATTAAAATGAGCAAACATTACATCTTGTTTAACCTCTAGTTTTTTGCAAATTGATGGTTTAATTATTCCAAAATCAACAATACTTCTTCCTTTTACTTCGTATGATAAGCCTTCTGAATAATCCGTGTTACTTATAGGCACACTTTTGGTATTTTGTATACCTAACCTTTCTAGAACAAGTTCTACAATAGCTTTGGTATAAAAGAAATCAGATTTTTTAGAATCTCCAGCCCAATTTTGGTTGTTTCTATTACCGCTAATTAGAATACTTAAGTATTTAGATTCTTTTCTTTCTTTATTTTCAACGCAATACGTTTTGCCAAATTCAAATAGCTGAAGATTGGATTTTTTTCGGTTAATATTGTAAGAAGCAACTTCTAGCGAAGAAAATAAGGAAGATTGTCTCATTACAGATAAATCACCACTAAGTGGGTTTATTATCTCAACAGAATCCTCTTGTTTTAAATGCTCGGAGAGGTTGGTGTATTCTGGCGAGGTTAGGCTGTTGGTCATAATTTCATAAAAACCTTTAGAGGCAAGAGTGTTACCAATAGTATTCTGTATTTTATGATCGTCAAATTTACTTGTGCCTGCAATGGAAGCATTTAATTTTTGGGTGAAATCAATGTTATTGTACCCATAAACTCGTAAAATTTCTTCAATAACATCTACTGGTCTTTGTACATCTACTCTATAAGTAGGAACTTCAAGACCTAGACCAGCTTCCGTAACACTTTTTACTTTTATGTCTAAGGATGTTAGTATTGATTTAATAGTGTCTCGTGGTACTTCTTGACCAATAAGACTATGTATTTTGTCAAAAGGAACAAAAACTTCAAATGCTTTAGCTTTATTTGGGTACAGGTCAATAATGTCCGAAGTGATTTCTCCTCCTGCAATTTCGTTTATTAAAAGAGCGGCTCTTTTTAGGCTATATTCTACATTTTCTATATCTATACCCCTTTCAAATCGAAAAGAAGCATCCGTATTTAGAGCATGTCTTTTTGCAGTTTTTCTAACAGAAACTGCATTAAAGTAGGCACTTTCTAGAAAGATAGATGTAGTATTTTCAGAAACTCCCGAATGCATGCCTCCGAATACTCCGGCAATACACATAGGTTTTTCCGCATCGCAAATCATTAAATCTTCTTCGTGAAGTTCTCTCTCTATACCGTCTAGTGTTGTAAATTTAGTTCCTTTGGGTAATGTTTTTACAACTACCTTATTGCCTTTAATTTTAGCAGCATCAAATGCATGTAGGGGTTGCCCTAATTCATGTAAAACATAATTTGTAGCATCTACTAGATTGTTTTTTGGAGTTATGCCAATAGCATTTAATCTATTTTGTAACCAATCTGGAGAAGGTTGTACAATTAAATTGCTTAATGTTACACCTGCATATCTAGGAGCTAATTCATTATTTTCTACCGATACGTCAAATTTTAGCGACCTAGCGTTAACATTAAAATTGGTAACGGGTGGGGTAATTAGTTCTATTTCAACTTCTTTTTGCTTAAGTCCTGCTTTTAAATCTCTTGCCACCCCAAAATGACTCATAGCATCTGCTCTGTTAGGGGTAAGTCCAATCTCAAAAATTTCGTCATTTTCGATTTCAAAGATTTCCGAGCATAACGTTCCAGGAGTTAAATTTTCTGCCAACACCATAATACCATCATGACTTTGTCCTAGACCTAATTCATCTTCGGCGCAAATCATACCATGGCTCTCTTCTCCTCTTATTTTTCCTTTTTTTATGGTCCAACTTTCTCCTTCTTTGGTGTAAAGTGTTGTTCCTATTGTTGCTACAGGAACCTTTTGACCTACTGCTACATTTGGAGCACCACAAACAATTTGAATTGGATTTTCGTTTCCAATATCTACTAAGGTTACTTTTAATTTATCGGCATTGCTATGTTTTTCGCATGATAAAACATGGCCTACTACAACACCTTTTAAGCCTCCTTTTACGGATTCAAAAGAGGTAACACCTTCTACCTCTAAGCCAAGGTCAGTTAGTAGTTCTGATGTTTTTTGGGAATCCCAATCGATATTTATAAACTGCTTAAGCCAGTTGAAAGAAATTTTCATTAGTTGGATTTAAAGCCTGTAAAGATAAAACAATGCGTTAAGACATTCAATAGGGAATACGCTGAATTCTTTGTTTTTTATTCTTGTTTAAATAATTGTTCTTTGTATTTAAATATAATATTTATGAAAAAAGGGAATACGGTTTTAATTTTTTTAGTGGTAATTGTTTTTTTTTTCTTGTAAAAAAGAAGATTCTACAGGTCTTAAAAAAGGAGATTGGCTTGCAAATTTAACAGTCCTGGACCAGGAAAAATTACCTTTTAATTTTAGAATTATGTCTTCTGAAAAGAATAAAACTGTTATGGAGGTATATAATGCAGAAGAAGTTATTAAAGTTGACGAAATTGAATTTAAGAAGGATTCTGTATTTATTAAATTACCGATTTTTGAGGGGTTTATTGTAGGGAAATATACGGATACAACTATTACAGGACAGTTCATTAAACGGAGCTTAGATAGGGTAGTTCCATTCAATGCAGTTTATGGTAAAAAAGAGAGGTTTTCAATAACCAAAAAAGCTGTGTTTAATATTTCTGGTGTATGGGAAACAGAGTTTAGTGGGGGTACTGAGGATGGTTATATGTCTAAGGGTATATTTGCACAAGAAGGGAGTAATGTTACTGGAACTTTTAGAACTACCACTGGCGACTATAGGTATCTAGAAGGGGTGGTTAATGGCAATGTGGTTAGTTTTTCGGCTTTCGATGGAGCACACGCATTTTTATTTAAAGCCAAAATAACCGACTCTACAATGCATGGAACGTTTTATTCTGGAAACCATTTTAAAGAGCCATTTGTTGCGAAAAGAAACGAATCTTTTGAGCTGCCAGACGCGAATGATTTAACTTTTTTAAAAGACGGTTATGATTCTTTCGATTTTTCTTTTCCTGATGAGACAGGGAAAATGGTGTCCTTATCTGATAAAAGATTTACGGATAAAGTTGTTATTGTACAAATAATGGGAACTTGGTGTCCTAATTGCTTAGATGAATCTAAATTTTTAGTGGACTATTTAAAAGGAAATTCATCTAAAGAACTCGAAGTGGTAGCTTTGGCTTTTGAATATGCTAAAACCAAAGAAAAAGCATATGAAAGTATTAAACGTTTAAAAAGTAGAATTGGGATTAAGTATCCAGTATTGTTGGCTCAATATGGAACATCGGATAAAGTAAAAGCACAAAAAAAATTACCCATGCTGAACCATGTATTGTCTTATCCGACATCTATTTTTATCGATAAAAAGGGAGGGGTTCGTAAAATCCATACAGGATTTAATGGTCCAGCTACAGGGAGTAAGTATATTTCTTTTAAGAAAGAATTTAATTCTTTTGTAGAAAAATTAGTTAATGAGTAATACCGAAAGAAGAAAGTCTTAAATTATAGTAGATTTTCCTAATCCAATGTTTTCATCATTAATGTTTAAATCATCGTCAGAATCATCACTTATATTATTAGCGATAAAGTCTCCAACATAATCTGTTCCGTATTTACTGCTTCCAAGTACATCAGGAGTAACAATTTTTTTTGCGAAAGATTTAAGAACTGCAGTAATTACGGCATTTGCTTCTTCTTCTAAATCAAAATGCTGTAACAACATAGCAACACTTAAGATTGAGGCAACAGGATTTGCTATGTTTTTACCTTTAGCTTGGGGGAATGAACCATGTATAGGTTCAAACATTGCGTGCCCAATACCTACGGAAGAAGAAGGTAGTAGACCTATAGATCCGGAAATAGCGCTTCCTTGGTCGGACAATATATCTCCAAACATATTACTTGTCAGTATAACATCGAACTGATTTGGGTTTAGTATCATTTCTATTGCAGCATGGTCCATAAACATGCAATTAAGACTTACTTCTGGGTAACTTGAAGCTATATCCATAACAACTCTACGCCAAAGTCTAGAGGTCTCTAGGACATTAGCTTTATCTACCAAGGTTATTTTTTTTCTTCTGCTTTTAGCAGCTTTAAATGCTAAGTGGGTAATTCTGCTAATTTCTTTTTCAGTATACTCACAGGAATCTAGGGCAGCAGTACCATTTTCGCTAATTTCTTTTTTTCCAAAATAGATGCCACTGGTAAGTTCTCTATAAATTACTAGATCAGTATCCAAAATATTAGCTTTATTTAATGGGGATAACTTAGCTAATGCGGGGAAAACTTTTACTGGTCTAATGTTAGCGAACAGGTCTAGTTCTTTTCGTAATTGAAACAATCCTTGTTCTGGCCAAACTTTAGATTTAGGGTTTTGGTCATATTCAAGAGTGCCAATAGCTCCAAATAGAATAGCGTCAGAATTTTTGCAAATTTTTAATGTTTTTTCAGGTAGCGGATTACCTGTTTTTTTCATTGCAATTGCTCCTATATCTGCTTTAGTAATAGAGAATGTGTGTCCAAAATTATGTTCTATCGCCTGTAGGCATTTTACAGATTGGGCTAATACTTCTGGCCCAATACCATCACCACCTAAAAGAGCAATATTCAAATACATTAACTTGTCGCTTTGATGTTAATACCGCTGGTTTCAATAATTTCATGTATGTCATTATCTACAACTTCTTTTCTAGTATCGGCATATTTCAAGAATTCTTGATACACAGTATCTAACTGAATTTTCGTTAGTTCGTACCCAACTATTTTAGCTCTGTATGCTAATGCAGCACGGCCACTTCTTGCAGTTAGTATAATAGAAGATTCATTAACACCTACATCAGCAGGGTCAATAATTTCATATGTTTCCCTGTTTTTAATAACACCGTCCTGGTGAATACCAGAACTATGGGCAAAAGCATTTGCACCAACAATTGCTTTGTTGGGCTGTACAATCATACCCATTTTTTGCGAAACCATTAAACTGGTGTCATTTAATAATTTACTATTAATTCTAGTGTCTAAACCTAGTGTAGGGTGTTGTCTTAAAATCATTACAACTTCTTCTAAAGCTGTATTTCCTGCGCGTTCACCTATACCGTTTATGGTACACTCAATTTGTCTTGCTCCGTTAACCACACCCGCAATGGAGTTCGCCGTAGCTAGGCCCAAATCATTATGACAATGACAAGAAAGCGTAGCTTTGTGAATACCTGTAACATTTTCTTTTAAGTACTTAATTTTTGCGCCATATTCTTCGGGTAAACAATACCCTGTAGTATCTGGGATATTTAATACGGTAACTCCTGCTTTAATTAGTTCTTCACAAATTCTAGCTAAAAATTCATTATCAGTTCTACCAGCATCTTCGGCAAAAAATTCTACATCTTCAACAAAAGTTTTTGCATATTTCACAGCAGCTACAGCTTTTTCAATTATAGCGTCTTTATTAGAGTTGAATTTATACTTAATATGTGAGGCAGAAGTACCTATGCCAGTATGGATTCTAGGTCTTTTTGCATGTTTTAATGCATCAGCAGCAACTTCAATATCTTTTTTTACTGCTCTAGTTAGTCCACAGACGGTAACGTCTTTAACTAATTTAGAAATCTCAGTAACCGATTTAAAATCTCCAGGACTAGATATGGGGAAGCCAGCTTCAATAATATCCACGCCTAAAAGTTCTAGTCTTTCGGCAATAACTAATTTTTGTTCCGTGTCTAATTTACATCCAGGAACTTGTTCTCCATCTCTTAGTGTGGTGTCAAAAATTTGTACTTTATCTTTGCTCATTATATTTACGTAGTTTTAACTGGTCATAACGAATATATGACAATAGAAGGAAAGAACTAAATACAGAATAAATATTTACAACGTTAATATAGTTTTTAGTTCTTGTAAGTAATTGATATACAAATATATAAACTATTTTTTTTACGATGACAAATGTGCATAAAGATGCTTTGTTCGTTTTAGTGAAATCACTATCTAAGTCCGAGAAACGCCAATTTAAATTATATGTAGGGCGCTTAGGAGTGAATTCTGATGCGAAATTTTTAGCATTATTTAACCTATTAGACAAAATTAAGGTCTATAAAGAAAAAATTATTTTAGATAGTGGAATTGTAAAAAAGGAGCAATTATCTAATTTAAAAGCACATCTTTATAAGCAGATTTTAGTGAGTTTAAGATTAAATCCTGTAAATCAAAATATTCGTGTTCAAATTAGAGAGCAGTTAGATTTTGCTACAATTTTATATCAAAAAGGACTTTATAAGCAAAGTTTAAAGATATTAGATAAAGTAAAGACAACGGCAATAGATAATGAAGAGAAAAATATTGCTTACGAGATTGTAGAGTTAGAAAAAATTATTGAAACCCAGTATATAACTCGTAGTATTCCGGATCGGGCAAATGAATTAGCAGTGCAGGCAAAACGATTGTCGGAGCAAAATGTTATTACCAGTAAGCTTTCCAATTTATCTATGCAATTATATAGTATGATGCTAAAGGTTGGATACGTTAAAAATGACGAAAGTCACCAAATGGTTGAAGAGTATTTTGAAAAACATTTACCTAAATATAAAATAGAAGACTTAGGTTTTAGAGAAAAACTGTGGTTGTATAAAGCGCATTTATGGCACAGTTTTTTAATGCAAGATTTTCTTTCTTGTTATAAATATGCCAATAAGTGGGTGGCTCTGTTTTATGAACAGAAAGAAATGATTTATTTAAATCCAGTTTTTTTCTTAAAAGGAAATCATTATCTATTAGAGTCTTTGTTTTACGTAAAGTATAGCTCTCAATTTAAGCAAACACTAGACAAATTGGTAACTATTGTAGAGTCTAAAGCATTCCCTAAGAATGATAATATTAATTCTCTCGCATTTTTATATATAAATGCCAACCGTTTAAATCTTCATTTTTTAGAAGGTACTTTTGAAAAAGGGCTGTATTTAGTAAAAATTGTAGAATACGGAATTAACAAGCATAAAGATCGTATAGATGCGCATCATGTAATGGTACTATACTATAAAATAGCTTGTTTGTATTTTGGTATTGGAGATAATAAATCCTGTATTCAATATTTAAAAAAAATAATTGAAAACAAAAATTTAAAAATGCGAGAAGACCTAATGTGTTTTGCTCGTGTATTAAGTTTAGTTGCTCATTATGAAGCTGGTATGGATTATCATTTAGAAGTGCAATTAAAGAGTACGTACAAGTTTTTGTTGAAAATGAATGATATGCATGCAGTACAAAAAGAGATGATAAAGTTTTTAAGAAACCTTGGGAATATATATCCGCATGAGTTAAGAGATGAGTTTTTAAAACTGTATAAAGAGCTTAAGAAATATGAAGACCATCCGTACGAAAAAAGAGCATTTTTGTATTTAGATATCATTTCTTGGTTGGAGAGTCATTTGGAGGATAAACCTGTTTCTCAGATTATCAGAGAAAAAGCATTGGCATTAAAAAGATAATGAATAATACAGATAGTAAGAATCCGCATCTAGTTCATTTATTAGAGATTAATTTAGCAATGCTTTTGATAAGTACTTCAGGAGTACTTGGAAGATACGTTCAATTACCCGCGATAGTTACTATTTGTGTTAGAGCTTTATTGGCTTGTGGGTTGTTGTACTTCTATTGTAGATATAAAAAAGTGTCTTTTTATATTGATGTAAAAGATAGATTATTACTTATTGTAAGTGGAGTTTTTCTATGTATCCATTGGGTTACCTATTTTTATTCTTTGCAATTATCTAATGTTGCTATAGGAATGTTGTCTCTATTTACGTATCCTGTGATAACTGCTTTTTTAGAGCCTTTTGTTTTAAAAACAAAATTTCAAAAAGTACATATTATTTTAGCTTTTTTGGTGTTGTTGGGAATTTATTATTTGGCGCCCGATTTAGATATGGAAAGCGATTATACTAAAGCAATTGGTTTGGGTGTATTTTCGGCATTATTTTTTGCCTTACGTAATTTACTTTTAAAGAAAAAAGGAGGAGCGTATAATGGCTCTAGTCTTATGTTTTATCAGGTTGCTATTACTGGGGCATTGTTAATACCTACATTATTTTTTGTGAAAATAAACCTTGTTATTGAACAGTGGATGCCTTTAATGGCTTTAGCTTTATTAACTACTGCTATTGGGCATACTTTATTTTTGAAAAGCTTTAAGAATTTTAGTATTACTACCGTTAGTATTTTAGGTAGTGTACAGCCAATCTATGGTATTGTTTTGGGTGTTTTGTTTTTAGATGAAATTCCTACATGGCGAACCGTAGTAGGTGGAACCCTTATATTAAGTTCCGTAGTTATTGAAAGTATTCGCTCTTTTAAGAAAGAATAAATTACCAAGGGGCAAGCTCCCAAGTCATTCATTAAAAACTAAATTTTATTTTCTAGACAAGTTTTGGGAAAATTAAACCTGGATTATCCGTTAAAATTATTGTTGTTCTTGTTTAATTCGAGGTGTGGAGTAATTTATTTGATTTATAAGGTTATTCCCAAGATTTTCAAATTGGTTATTTTTTGCCATTTCGCGAACTTTAACAGGGTCAAAATTTCCGTTAAAATATAAGAATGAACCCTTTTCATTATTGTTATTATAAATTAATATTTCCTTTACTGTATTTTTCTTTTCTCTAATGGAGACTATATTGCGCTTTAAGTTTTCATTTTTACGATAAACTTCTATAAATGAATTTCCAGTAATACTATTCATTTGTTTATTTAAGAAAGTGGTTTTTTTGGCTGTTTTACTGGGGAACTGCATGTATCGTAAATCTCTAGTGTTTCCTATCAGAGAATTCATCTCTGGAGATATGTTACTAATTAGTGATAGCATAAAGTTAGGTACACGAACGGCGGTAACGTGGTTGTCATTTTTATGGGCATTATAAAAAGTATCAATGGAATTATAGCTACTGCAAGATGCAATAAAAAGCATACTTAAGCTAAAAAGAATATTCTTAATCATGGTTATAGTGTTTAATTATAGTACTAAATGTACTAAAATTAACAAGAAGCGTTCCATACAGGGTCATTAGGCGGAGGTGCAACTATATTAATAGGCTCTTTTTTTACCGGGTGCGTAAAAGAAAGTTTTCTAGCGTGTAAATGAATACTACCATCTTTATTGCTTCTGTTAAAACCGTATTTCAGGTCTCCTTTTATAGGAGAGTTAATAGCAGTTAATTGTGAACGTATTTGGTGGTGTCTTCCTGTTTTTAAATCAACCTCTAAAAGGTAAAAGTTATCTAGTTTTTTTAAAATACGATACTCTAAAATCGCTTTTTTGCTATCTGTGACCTCTTTTTTATGAGCATAAGATTTATTTTGCTTTGTATTTCTTTTAAGCCAATGGGTTAGGATATCATTTTTTTTTGGAGGAGCATTTTTTACAATAGCCCAATAGGTTTTTTTTGCTTCTTTTTCAGCAAATAATTTATTTAATCTGGGAAGAACTTTCGATGTTTTAGCAAAAATAACAATTCCAGAAGTAGGCCTGTCTAATCTGTGTGGGACACCTAGGTATACATTACCAGGTTTATTGTATTTTACTTTAATGTATTTTTTTACAACTTCACTTAAAGGAATATCTCCTGTTTTATCCCCTTGGACAATATCTCCGGGTCTTTTGTTAATTGCAATAATGTGGTTGTCTTCATAGAGAACCTGTAAATTATCAGCATTAGAAATTACTTTTACCCCCACTATATTTTAATGTTTTTGTAACGTATAGAAATATATAAAATTAATACAGCTCCTAAAGTGACAGATACGTCTGCCATATTAAAGATACCGGTTTTAAATATTCCTGCTTTTATTAAAAAGAAATCTGTTACGGAACCATAAAGAATACGGTCTATAAGATTACCAATACCGCCACCAATAACAAAAGCAAAAGCCGTTATTAGTATTTTGTTTAGGTGTGTTTTTAGTAAGATTCTATAAAGTAAAGTCAGTAACACCAGTACAGGTATACCTTGTAGTAAAATGATTTTTAGTATAGGAGGGAGGTTTTCTCCAAAACCAAGCATTGCCCCTGTATTCTCCACATTAGTTAATATAAAATTATCAGAGATTAGTTGAATATAATCATTAGGCGAAACAGTTTTACGTACTGTAATTTTTGAGATTTGATCACACCCGATATTCAATAAAACTATAAGAATTATTAAAACTCGCTTGGTTATTTTATTTGCAAGCATCTTTTAATATTGTTCATCGTCATTAGGAAAATCTCTATTTTTTACGTCTTTTACATAGTTAGAGATAGCATTGCCCATTTCTTCATATAGGTTCATGTATCTTCTTAGGAATCTTGGGTTAAATTCGTGTGTCATTCCTAATAAATCATGAATGACAAGAACTTGCCCGTCTGCATGTTTTCCGCCTCCTATACCAACAGTGGGAATGGAAAGACTCTCTGATACTTTCTTTGTCAATTGAGCAGGTATTTTTTCTAAAACAATACCAAAGCACCCCATTTTTTCTAATATTTTAGCATCATTCATAAGTTTTTCTGCTTCCTCTTCCTCTTTGGCTCTTACGGTATAAGTACCAAATTTGTATATGGATTGTGGGGTTAAGCCTAGGTGCCCCATAACCGGAATACCGGCATTTAATATTTTTTTGATAGAATCTTTAATTTCTTCGCCGCCTTCTAGTTTAACAGCATGCGCTCCACTTTCTTTCATGATTCTTATGGCAGAATGTAGTGCTTTTTTTGGGTCGCTCTGGTAGGTTCCAAAGGGTAAATCAACAACAACCAATGCTCTGTCAATAGCTCGTATTACTGAGGAGGCATGATAAATCATTTGGTCTAAAGTAATTGGTAGCGTAGTTTCATGGCCTGCCATAACATTACTAGCAGAATCACCCACTAGTATAATATCTACCTTTGCAGAATCTACAATTTTAGCCATGGAATAATCATAGGCTGTAAGCATAGAGATTTTCTCTCCATTCTTTTTCATCTCTACAAGAGATTTTACGGTTACTCTTTTGTATTCTTTTTTTGCTGTAGACATTGTTCGTGTTTTAAGAAATATAAAAGTAAGGAGATTTGTTCAATTCTAAAGGACATAATGAGGTTGAAATATTTAGCTTATTTTTATTCTGAACTATTTAACAGAAAAATTATGAAAAAAATAAGCTTTTGGATAGTCTTTCTATTTTTTCTTAATGCTTTTGCTCAAGAAACAGAAGGGGATAAGGCAAAACAAACTGTTTTAGACTTTTTTGAGGCTTTCCATGCTCAAGATTCAATAAAAATGAAAAAAGTAGTATCACCTAAGGTAATATTGCAATCTATTGGGAAGAATAGGACAGGAGAGATTATGGTGAAAACCGAAAAATTTCACGACTTAATAACATCTATCGTAAATGTACCAGATACATTACAATTTGAAGAAAAGTTACTTTCTTTTAGGGTTAATGTAGACGGAGCTATGGCAAATGTTTGGGTTCCTTATGAGTTTTGGTTAAACAATACGTTTCATCATTGCGGAGTAAATTCATTTCAACTTTTAAAAAAGAAGGATCGATGGGAAATTATTTATTTAATAGATACTCGGAGAAAAAATGAATGCAAAAAATAAGTTTTGTGTTAACAATCACTAAGGAACACTCCGACTGCTAGTCCTCCTTCAGAAGTTTCTTTGTATTTGGAGCTCATGTCTTTTGCTGTTTCCCACATGGTTTTTACTACTTTGTCTAACGGAACTTTTGCATCCTCGGGATTAGAACCAAGGGCTAATTCTGCTGCGTTTATGGCTTTTATTGCTCCCATGGAATTCCGTTCAATACACGGTATCTGTACCAATCCTCCTATAGGGTCGCAAGTAAGTCCTAAATGATGTTCCATAGCTATCTCTGCCGCCATAAGTACTTGGTCAGGAGAACCACCTAATAATTCAGTTAGTGCTCCTGCTGCCATAGCAGATGAAACACCAATTTCTGCTTGGCATCCACCCATAGCAGCTGAGATGGTGGCGCCTTTTTTAAAGATACTGCCAATTTCACCTGCTACAAGAAGGAATTTTTTAACTTGAGAAAAATCGGCTTCATGGTTTTCTATTACTAAATAATACATTAAAACAGCCGGAATTACCCCAGCGCTGCCATTAGTTGGAGCTGTGACTACTCTACCTAAGGAAGCGTTTACTTCATTTACCGCTAAAGCAAAACAACTTACCCATTTAAGAATTTGTCTAAATTTCACTTCGGTTTTCCTTATGGTTTCTAACCATTCTTGAGGAGTGTTGTAGGGTAATTCACCTTTTAGGCTATGGTGCATTTCAAAAGCTCTACGGGTAACATTTAGCCCTCCAGGTAATCTACCTTCTGTATGGCATCCAATATACATACACTCTAACATAGTATCCCATATACGGTGAAGCTCATAATCAATTTCTTTATTGGTACGTAAAGAGCGTTCGTTTTCTAAAACAATTTGGGAAATAGATAGGTTTTCTTTTTTGCAGAAAGCTAGTAATTCTATTCCTGTAGTTATTGGGAAAGGAAATGTTTTGAAAAGGGCAATGTTTTTTTGCGATTCTGGCTGTTCTTCTTTAATAACAAATCCGCCACCAATAGAATAATATGTAGTTTCTATTTTTTCGCTGGAATCTAACTGCGCCTTAAAGGTTATGCCGTTGGCGTGGAACGGAAGAAATTTTTTTTCAAAAATAATGGTTGTATCAGAAGAAAAAGGAAGGGTTAGTTCACCGTTTAATTCAATTTGTTTTTCTTTTTTTATTCGAGTAACAATGGTATGAATATTTTCAATAGGAATGTATTCTGGATCTTGTCCGGATAAACCTAACATTATGGCAAAATCCGTGGCATGCCCTTTTCCAGTTAAAGAAAGAGAACCGTAAACGTGTATTTTAATAGAGATTATGTTATTAAAAAGACGTTGATCTTTTAATTCTTTTATCCATGCTTCTGCTGCGCGCCATGGGCCTAGAGTATGCGAGCTAGATGGGCCAATACCTATTTTAAGCATATCAAAAGTACTAATTGATTCCATAATTAATTGTTACAAATGCAACTTATTGGGTAAATATACATTCTTATTTCACAATTATCATAATTTATTTAGTTGTGGATAGTAGGAAACGGAATGTTGAGAGTACAAATTTGAACTTAGTGGTCTGTTAATTTCTTTCCAGTTTATTTTTAGGGGATCTCTACATAAATATTTACGAGAAAAGATTTACTAGACTGTCATAAATTAAAATTGTTTTTATAGCAGAAAAATAGCATAATGACAACAATAACAAGGATTACATGGCGTATAATTCTATTTTTGAACACAAAAATGACAACCTGTCAGTTTTTTTTGCTTGGCATATTGTTTGTCATTCACATAACCGAATATAAAAAATGCACTAATAATTTAAAATATATATAATGAGCAAAATTATAGGTATAGATTTAGGAACAACCAATTCTTGTGTTTCTGTAATGGAAGGTAATGAGCCTGTTGTAATCCCAAATGCCGAAGGAAAAAGAACAACACCATCTGTAATAGCTTTTGTTGAAGGTGGTGAGATTAAAGTAGGTGATCCAGCAAAAAGACAAGCTGTTACTAATCCTCATAACACTATATACTCTATAAAACGTTTTATGGGGAACAAATACTCTGAATCTAGCAAAGAAGCGGATAGAGTGCCTTATAAAGTTGTAAAAGGAGATAATGATACTCCAAGAGTAGATATTAATGGTCGTTTGTACTCTCCGCAAGAACTTTCTGCAATGATTCTTCAAAAAATGAAGAAAACAGCAGAAGACTATTTAGGTCAAGATGTTTCTAGAGCGGTTATTACGGTTCCTGCATATTTTAATGATGCGCAAAGACAAGCTACGAAAGAAGCTGGTGAAATAGCAGGTTTAACTGTAGAACGTATTATAAATGAGCCAACCTCTGCTTCGTTGGCTTATGGTATGGATAAGAAAGATACAGATCAAAAAATTGTAGTTTTTGATTTTGGTGGAGGTACGCATGATGTTTCTATTCTAGAATTAGG
Source organism: uncultured Maribacter sp. (assembly GCF_947496775.1). Taxonomy (GTDB): domain Bacteria; phylum Bacteroidota; class Bacteroidia; order Flavobacteriales; family Flavobacteriaceae; genus Maribacter_B. The sequence goes on from NZ_CANMDU010000002.1 coordinate 216,146, forward strand.
AGATGGTGTTTTTGAAGTGTTAGCAACAGACGGAGATACACACTTAGGTGGTGATGATGTAGATCAAAAGATTATCGATTGGTTAGCAGAAGAGTTTAAGGCGGAAGAAAACATGGATTTACGTGAGGATGCTATGGCATTACAACGTTTACGTGAAGCTGCTGAAAAAGCAAAAATAGAATTATCTTCTTCTGCTCAGACAGAGATTAATTTGCCTTATGTTACTGCAACTGCTTCAGGGCCTAAGCACTTAGTACGTACGCTTACTTTAGCTAAATTTAATCAGTTAATAGATGATTTAGTAAAAAGAACTATTGAGCCTTGCCAGACTGCTTTGAAAAATGCTGGACTTTCTAAGAGTGATATTGATGAAATTATTTTAGTTGGTGGTTCTACAAGAATCCCTGCGGTTGTTGAAGCTGTTGAAAAATTCTTTGGTAAAAAACCTTCAAAAGGGGTGAACCCGGATGAGGTTGTTGCTGTAGGTGCAGCTATACAAGGTGGTGTTTTAACCGGTGATGTTAAAGATGTATTATTATTAGACGTTACGCCACTATCTCTAGGGATAGAGACTATGGGAAGTGTAATGACTAAATTAATTGATGCAAACACAACTATCCCTACTAAAAAGTCGCAAGTATTCTCAACTGCTGCGGATAACCAGCCTTCTGTGGAAATTCATGTTTTACAAGGAGAGCGTCCAATGGCAGGAGATAACAAGACAATAGGTCGTTTTCATTTAGATGGTATTCCACCAGCACAAAGAGGAACGCCACAAATTGAAGTTACTTTTGATATTGATGCTAATGGTATAATTAAAGTATCTGCAACAGATAAAGCAACAAATAAAACGCAAGATATCCGTATAGAAGCTTCCTCTGGTTTAACAGAAGAAGAAATTGAAAAAATGAAAGCAGAAGCTGAGGCAAATGCTGAAGCGGATAAAGCTGCTAAGGAAACTGCTGATAAGTTAAATGAAGCAGACGGAATGATTTTCCAAACAGAAAAACAATTATCTGAATTTGGAGACAAAATTTCTGATGCTAACAAGAAGCCTGTAGAAGAAGCTTTAGAAGAACTTAAGAAAGCGTATGAATCTAAAGATTTAGCGGTTATTACACCTGCTTTAGAAAAGATAAATGAAGCTTGGAAAGGTGCCTCTGAAGAAATGTACAAAGCACAGGCAGAAGCACAACAAGGAGGAGCTGCTCCTGAAGGTGATGCTGCATCTGCGGGTACAGAAGAAGGAGATAATGTAGAGGATGTTGATTTTGAGGAAGTTAAGTAAGAAATACATTGTTATTTAATAGAAAAGGGACTGTTATGCAGTCCCTTTTTTTATTGGCATATGTTTTGTTTTTATAGCAAAGGAATAACCCTTAATTTTACATTTCACTAAATAGATTAAATAAATGAAAAGTAACTGCATGTATTTATGTTTATTGCTGACCTTTGGTGGGTGTTTTAATTTTCAAGCACAGGAAATTAAAATATTTACTCTTCATGATTTTGATTTAATAGATAGTGTAAAAACAAATTTAGTGGTTACTAAGTATGGAAAGGAAGAATACAACTTTAATCCAGACGGTCGTTTGGCTAAATCTAAAACAAAATATAATGACACAGACTATAGTATTACCTATTACAAATATGATGGTCCATATTTAATAGAGAAGAGATTTGAAAATTATAGAGAAAATACTTTCGACGCAAATACGTCAATAGCTAATTTTTATACTATAGATTCTATATCAAACAAAAAAATCACAGAAAAAATTATTAGTTATACTAAAGAGTTCTTAGAACAGTATGAGTATGTTTATAATGAAGAAAATGTATTACAAAAGATAATACGTACCAACGATAATGGTATAGATAAAACAGATATTACGTATGACCATTACAAAGGAGAGGACACAAAAACATATTTGCTGAATGGGGAAATATTAAAATCTATAAGAACATCTAATGGTAAAGGAAAAAATAAAGGGTTAAAAATAGTATTAACTAAGACCTATTTGAAAGGGAAACCAGTATCTGCAGTAGAAGAAGTATGTGATATGGAGGGAGGTTTAATTTCAGAAACTACTTTTGAACATAGTACTCAAAGCAAGCAGTTCGAAGTACAGCAGGTGAAGCGTTTTTATTATGATGAAAAGAATATCCTTTCTAAAACAGAAACTACAATAGGAAAAGAAACTATAACAAAATCATATATCTATCAGTTCGATAATGGAGAAACAGGCAACTGGGTAAAAGAAATAGTTACGCCAGATAATACATATACCACTAGAGAAATAAGTTATTATTAGGTTAGGGTTAGGGTTCAATAAAATCCCATAAGTTTCCGTAAATATCTGAAAATACAGCTACAGTTCCATAAACTTCCTCTCTTGGTTCTTCTTTAAACTGTATTCCATTAGCCTTCATTTTAGGATAGTCTCTGTAGAAATTATCTGTAGTTAAGAAAAGAAAAACGCGTCCACCAGTTTGGTTGCCAATACTTCCTATTTGTTTTTCTCCATCTGCCTTGGCCAGCAATAATGCAAAATTGCTATTACCTTGAGGCTTTATACGTACCCAGCGCTTAGTTTCGCTTAATGCAACGTCTCCTATTACAATGAAATTTAATTTGTTAGTATAGTAGTTAATAGCCTCATTATAATCTTTTACAAGTAGGTTAATATGGGCTATTTGGTGATTCATTAATTGGTAAGTTATGTTTGTTGATTAATCTAGAATAGAAGCAATTATTTCTTTTTTTACTTCGTGCCCGCCATCAAATAAAACTTGAGAAGCCTTTTCTTGGAATAAGTGATTAATCTTAGCAAATTCTTTTTTTCTATTTGTTTCGGAAATATATTCATCTTTATCCCCAACAATACAGGTGATTTTAGAATTTTGATCCAATAAATACTGAAAATCTTTTTGTTTTAACTCATTAGGAATTCCTCCAGAATATAGCACTAAATGGTCGCAGAGAATTTTGCGAAGACCTACCCAGCGGCTAGCAATGGAAACACCTTGAGAATATCCAAAAATAATAATATTATGTTTGGAGCTTATGCCTTCTTGTTGATAAATCTGGTCCAAGTAGTTTAGAGTATTTTGTATTTCGATATTTGTATCTTCTTTAGTTAACCAGCTAGCCCCAACACGTTTATAGTTGTCTTTTAAATAATATTTAGAAGGAGCTTGAGGAGCAATAATATAATTTTTATCCGTGGGTAAAGTTTCAAAATAACGAATAAAATAGCGACTTAAATATCCAATGCCATGTAATACAATCCAAATATTTTTTGTGTTTGGGGTTATAGTATTTAGTGTTTCATAGCTATTTGTAGTGGTGTATGTGGCTTGTTTTTTGGCTGTACTCATCTGTTGGTATTCTGGTAAGTTACCTTGGGATATGTCCGTAAGGCATTAATTATAAACTATTTTTATTTCGCGGCAAGCCTCGAAGTATTAATTCTCGACTATCGAGTAAAGGATTTAGAGTAAAGATAGCGAACCAATACCTAAATGCAATATAGAGCCTTTTTAATATATATTTATTCTTGTGGGAATGCTTAATTTTACAAAAAATAATAGAATGAACGATTATAAAAATAAGATTCTAAAAATATGCAATGAAAGTTCCAAAAACACGTTGATGGAGACTTTGGAAATTGAATACATAGATGTAGGAGAAGATTTTTTAATTGCTAAAATGCCTGTTACTTCTAAAGTGCATCAGCCAGATGGTGTTTTACATGGAGGAGCAACTGCTGCTTTAGCAGAAAGTGTAGGTAGTACGGCATCTTATGTGTTTTTAGATGGACAAAATTTCTTTGTTCGGGGTATAGAAATTTCCGCCAACCATGTAAAGAGTGTTAAAGAAGGTTTTGTATATGCTAGAGCAGGGATTGTTCATAAAGGAAGAACTACTCAATTATGGGAAATTAAAGTTACAGATGATGATGGAAATTTAATTTCTGTCTGTAAATTAAGTACTATAGCCTTACCAAAAAAATAATATGTTTGCTCAACTTATAGAGAAATCTGAAGAGCAGTTAGCTCAGAATTTGCCATTTGTACTGTATAGAAAGCCAAAGAGTATGCAGGTAAATGCAGGGTTTCAGAATACTTCGGAACTATATTATGCAAAAACTTTTGAAGAAAGAGGATTTGTTTTTGCACCTTTCAATTCTGAATTACCTATTGTTTTAATGCAGTTAGATGAGTTGGTTAAATCAGATATTCCTGTTGTAAAAGAAGAATCTTTTGAAAGTAAGGCTGCAAATATTTTAGAGTCCGATAAAGATTTTCATATACAACTAGTGAAAAAAGGAATAGCGGAAATAAAGAAGGGAGTTTTTAAAAAAGTAGTTCTTTCAAGAAAAATAGAGGTAGATGGCATTACCAATCCTTTTTCTCTTTTTAGGGTCTTATTGCAGAAATATAGTTCCGCTTTTTGCTATTTGTGGTATCATCCTAAAGTAGGAATGTGGTTAGGAGCTACACCAGAAATATTGATGAGGTTAGAGAATAAAAGGCTAACCACAATGTCTTTAGCAGGTACAAAACCATATGTAGAAAAAGAAGAGGTTAAATGGGAAGCAAAAGAGTTAGAGGAACAAGAATTGGTTACGGAGTATATAGTCAAAGCATTAAGAGATAGGGTAGAAAAATTAATGTTTTCTAAGGTAGAATCTATTAAGGCGGGCAGTTTATGGCATTTAAGAACAAAGCTAACGGCGGATGTTAAAAATGAATCTTTACGGAGTATTGTAAAGGCCCTTCATCCAACTCCGGCGGTATGTGGAATGCCCAAAAAAGTAACCCAATCTTTCATTCAGAAAGAAGAAAATTATGACAGGCTTTATTATACTGGGTATTTGGGGGAGTTAAATATGCAGAAAGAAAATTTACGCACAACACGTAGAAAAAATACAGAAAATAGAGCTTATAAAACTGTGAAAACAGTATCTAATTTATATGTGAATTTGCGTTGTATGCAAATAGTAAAAGAGAGTGCTTTAATTTATGTTGGTGGTGGTATAACTAAGGATTCTAATCCGGAAAAAGAATGGCAAGAAACTGTAAATAAAAGTAAAACTATGTTGTCTATTTTAAAGCCTCTTTAATATTTCATAGAGTATTGGTTTTAGTTCTTGTATCGTTGTATTTTTGTAATACATGATGTACTCAAATATTCCATCCGCACAAACTATAATACAACATTGCCAGGCGAAAGGAGTAAAGAATATTATTCTTTCTCCTGGTTCTAGAAATGCACCACTGACTATTTCTTTTACCGAAAATCCATTTTTTACATGTTTTAGTATTGTAGATGAACGTTGCGCAGCTTTTTTTGCTTTGGGAATGGCACAACAGTTAAAAGAACCAGTAGCTATAGTTTGTACTTCGGGAAGTGCATTACTGAACTATTATCCGGCTATTGCTGAAGCTTTTTATAGTGATATTCCATTAGTTGTTATATCTGCAGATAGACCGTCTTATAAAATAGATATAGGAGATGGGCAAACGATTCGACAGCCAAATGTTTTTGCAAATCATATTGGGTATTCTGCTAATTTAAAACAAGATATTTTTGATGATCCAGTGGAGCAAAAAGATATTCAGTCTTTTAATGATGAAGAGTTAAATAAAGCTTTTCGAATAGCAAAAGATGAAAATAGCCCAATACATATAAATGTTCCCTTTGAAGAGCCCTTATATGAAAAAACAAAAGATTTAAGTGTAGTGGCTAATGTTTTTAAAGCTATAGGTCGGGAGGCAGCTTCAAATTTTGTAATAGAGGATTTTAATGAGATATGGTCTAAAGCCGAAAGAATTATGGTTTTGGTAGGAGTTAATGCTCCAAATAGCATAGACCAAAGTGTTTTAGAAATGTTGGGAGAGGACCCTAGAGTAATGGTTTTAACAGAGACTACATCTAATTTACATCATCCCAATTTCTTTCCAAGTATAGATAGTATTCTTGTTCCAATAGAGAAGTCAGAAAATAAGAAAGAATTATTTAAGAAATTACAGCCAGATGTTTTATTGACATTTGGAGGCCTAGTTGTTTCTAAAAAAATTAAAGCTTTTCTTAGGTCGTATAAACCTAGTAATCATTGGCATATAGATAGTAAAAAAGCTTTTGATACTTATTTTTCGTTAACGAAGCATATCAAGGAAAACCCCAATACCTTTTTAATAGAACTTATAAATTGTACTAATAATAGCATAGGGTCTTATTTTGACTTCTGGAAAAAAAGAAGAGAGCAGTATATTAAAAAAAGGGAAGAATATAGTAATGGAGTAGTATTCTCAGATTTTTTGGTTTTCAGGAAAATTTTAAAAAGTATTCCAGATAATTATCTGCTTCAACTTTCTAATAGTTCTACCATTCGTTACACGCAATTATTTAGTAACAATGCTTCGGTACCGGTATTTTGTAATCGAGGAACAAGCGGAATAGATGGTAGTACCTCTACAGCAATTGGTGCATCTATATATAATGAAAGTCCTACCTTGTTAATCACGGGAGATTTAAGTTTTTTCTATGATTCTAATGGTTTATGGAACTCTTACATAAAAAAGAATTTTAGAATAATTGTAATTAATAATGATGGAGGAGGTATTTTTAGGATTTTACCGGGTAAGGAAGAGTCCGAAAATTTTAATACATTTTTTGAAACTACACACAATTTAACGGCGAATAATCTTTGCAATATGCATGGGTTAGAATACTTATGTGCTGATAACGAGGTAGAATTAGAGACAAATTTAAAAAATTTCTACAAAATGTCAGAAAAACCAAAACTGTTAGAGGTAAAAACTCCTAGATTATTAAATGATAAAATTTTGCTCGGTTATTTTGATTTTATATCTTAGTTCTTTGTAAACCATTAATTATTTATACAACACTAAACATTATGAGTAAAAGAGACGATTTAATCACAAAGTATGCTGCTGACATTAAAGATAAATTTGGTGAGAGTGCAGATATGGATTTATTAACAAAAGTAACTATTGGTTTAGGCCCATCTATTTACAATATAGATGCTTCTAAAGTATCTGGTACAGATGAGAAAGAGTTAGCTACTGTTAAGAATAACTACCTTATTAAAAAATTAGGTATGGCTGATTCTGCTAAATTAGATGAAGGTATTAAAACCGTAATGGATAAATATGGTTCAGCTAATAGAAATAAGCATAGAGCTGTTGTTTATTATATGCTTTGTAAGCATTTTGGTAAGCAGTCTGTATATTAGTAGTATACCATTAAAATATGCAAAAGACCACTTTTCTTAAGTGGTCTTTTTTTTGTTTAATAACTTTTATATTTTTCTATTGAAATACGGATGGGGGAATAATATTAACGAAAGCTAGTAGAAGTTTCTTTTTTTTAAATGTAATTTTGCTTTATGATAGAGCTTGGAAAATTAAATAGTTTGGAAATATTAAGAACAACGAGTGTTGGTCTTTTTTTAGGAGATGAGGAAGGGAATGATGTTCTTTTACCAAATAAGTACGTGCCAGAATCTTACGAAATAGGAGGAAAGATATCTGTGTTTTGCTATCTAGATTATGAAGAGAGGCCTATTGCTACAACTTTGGAGCCTTATATCATGGCAAATGAGTTTCAATTATTACAAGTGGTTGAGGTAAACGAGTTTGGGGCTTTTATGCAATGGGGTTTAGAGAAACACTTACTCGTTCCATTTAGAGAGCAGCGAGAGAAAATGCAAGAAGGGCAATGGTATGTTGTTCATTGTTATTTGGACGAGCGTTCTAATCGTTTGGTAGGGTCTAATAAAATTGATCGTTTTTTAAGTAATGACAATATAGATTTACGAGTATGGGATAAGGTGCAATTAGTAGTTACACGGCAAACAGATTTAGGTTGGGAGGTAATAGTAAATAATAAGCATAAAGGTTTAGTTTATTCTAATGAGGTGTTTAAAAAAATATCTATAGGAGATACTATGCCTGGCTGTATTAAAACAATTAGAAAAGATAACAAATTAGATATTTCTTTACAGCCGTTAGGTGCTAGAGTTCTAGAACCAGCAGCAAATAAGATATTCGAAATTTTAGAACAAAAAGGGGGGTATATTCCTTTGCATGATAAATCGGATCCAGAAGAAATAAAGGTTATGTTTCAGATGAGTAAAAAGACCTTTAAAAAAGGTATAGGAACTCTTTATAAAGAAAGAAAAATTACAATAGAATCTGATGGAATTCATGCTAAGTCTAAAAATTAAATAAGGCTAATTACTGTGTTGGTAATCAGTTAGATATGTTTGTTTTTTTGGAAATGAAAAAAATCAACTAGGGTTAATTTGTTTTTTTGCAGTAATTCTTTTAAAAAAGTTATAGAGATTCAGCTATTTTGTGTAAATTTAACGCGTTGAGACCCCTAAATTTAACACTGCATGCCATTTATAGAAGAAAGTGATTTACTAGAGTTACATAAAGACATAGATAAGGCTCAAATAATTAATGAGCGTTTATTAGATCAAATAAAATTTAAGAATAAAGAATTAAAAAAAAGTAAAATACAACGTAATGTATTTGCAGGTGTTACTGCTCTTTTTTTAATAGGAACTTTAGCGGTAACTTCTTTTACAGCAGGTTTAAGTAGTTCTAATTCTTTTGACAAACAAAATAACAGCAATAATTTATTAGTATCCATAGATAGTTTAGATGCTATTAAGAGTAGGATTGATAATTTAAAAATTCAGAACGAAGAATTGAGCTTGGTAAAAGAGTTTTATTTAGCGAAGGAGTTTTTGGAAAAAGAAAAAATATATTCTGTTCAAGTTAAATCCTTTGTGGAGAACAATGTTACCTTGGCTTCAGAAGCTCTTACAAATACCTTGTTTGTAAAAACAAACCCGTATTACTCTTATTCTCTAGGTAATTTCCAGACATTAAGCGAGGCTCAGAAATTTAGAAAACAGCTAGTGGATTTAGGTTTTCAAGATGCTTTCGTAGCATCTTATAAAGAAGGTAAACGTTTAAAAATAGAATCTCCTAATTAGTTTTGAGTAAATTAAAAATCTGGTTAAATGCCGCCAGGTTAAGAACCTTACCTTTGTCTATATCTGGTATTATTGTTGGTACTGGTTTGGCTAATTTTTATGGGTATAAGGATTCTATTATATTCCTATTATCTCTGTTTACCACTGTAGGTTTTCAAATTACATCTAATTTTGCCAATGATTACGGAGATGGAGTAAAGGGGACTGACAATGAAGAAAGAATAGGTCCTAAACGAGTTTTACAAAGCGGCTTGCTTACCAGAAATGAGTTAAAAAAAGGGATTTATATTTCCATTTTTATTAATATAGTTCTAGTATTAAGTTTGGTTTTTTACGCCTTTGGAGTAGAAAATTGGCATTTTATTCTTCTGTTTTTATTTTTAGGAGGACTAAGCATTTGGGCGGCAATAAAATATACAGTTGGGCAATCGGCATATGGTTATAGAGGTTTGGGCGATATTTTTGTATTTCTCTTTTTTGGGCTTTTAAGTGTTTTAGGAACACTTTTTTTGTATGCTAAATTTGTAACTCTTCAATCCGTTTTACCGGCAATATCCATTGGAGCTTTGAGTACAGGGGTTCTTAATTTAAATAACTTGCGCGATTGTATTTCGGATAAAAAAGCTTCTAAAAACACAGTAGTTGTTAAATTAGGGTATCAGAAAGGTAAAATATACCATTACTTACTTTTGTTTATTGCTATGCTTGGGATGAGCGTTTTTGCAATTTTAAATTACATAGAATTATGGAGTTTTTTACCTTTAATTGCTTTTTTGCCTTTAGCAATACATTTTAAAAATGTTGTTGTGGCTAAAGAGCCCATATCTTTGGATCCGGAGTTGAAGAAATTGGCATTGACTACCTTTTTAATGGCAATACTCTTTTATATTTGTTACAATTATTTTTTGTAATTTTGAATACTAACCACTAAAATAAAATAACCTTGGAACAACCAATTAAAATACTGATAGTAGAGGATAATGTCATAATTGCAGATGATATGCAATCTATGTTAGAAGAAATTGGTTACGAGATTGTTGATAATGTAATTGTTTATGAACAAGCGGTAGAAGTTCTTAAAACGCAACAGGTAGATTTAGTTTTAATAGATATAATATTAGCTTCTGATAAAACAGGAATTGACCTAGGAAAGCATATTCGTGATAATTATGATATTCCGTTTATTTTTGTAACTTCTAACTCGGACAGAGCCACTGTTGAAAATGCAAAAACAGTGAAACCTAATGGAGATTTAGTAAAGCCGTTTGAACAACAAGATTTGTATACATCTATAGAAATAGCTCTTTCTAATTTCACGTATGGAGCGGGAGGAAAAACATCTGAAAATGCAGATGCGTCGGACGATTCTCCAATGTCAAATTCTATACTTAAAGATTCTATATTTGTTAAAAAACAACATTTATATTATCGTATTCAATTTGGAGATATCCAATTCATAAAGGCGGATAATGTATATTTAGAAGTAAATACAGTGGATAAAAAGTTTTTAGTACGTTCTCCGTTAAAGGATTATTTAGAAAAACTACCTAAAAACAAATTTTACAGAGCCCATAAGTCATATATAGTGAATGTAGACCACATAGATGCTATTAACTCTAAGGATATAATGATTAACAATAATTTGATTCCAATTTCCAAAGATTTTAAAGAGTTTATAATATCAGCAATGAATTCATAAAAAAGGAATAATGTATATAAGAAAAGGATGCTTTTGGTATCCTTTTTTTGTTTTTGCATATCTGTAACACTCCGTAAAATGCATATTTCATCGATGAAATGCATTGTTTTTAATGTTTTATTCTTTTCACAACAAAATAGAGTACTTACACAACAATATTTCCTAATTTATAATGAGATGGAATATTTTTGAATTATGTAAAAAAACACTAGAATAACCATTATTTCTTTAGGTTATTTATTGTTTAAATTGATTAAAAAAAGAAATAGTAGAATGTTTGAAATTGTTGCTTTATAACTAATATGAAAAATTTACGGAAACAATTTGTCTATACCATTTTTCTGGGTCTTTTTACAATTACTTTTTCTCTAGCACAAGATGCGCTTCCTGAAAAGGAAAATTTATTTAAAAAATTTAAAAGCTTAGAAAATGCTGATGTAAGATTCGGTTTCTTTTTTAATACTCCCAACCGTTATATTCAAAACTCGGCTTATGATTGGTTAGATTCTGTCAATTTATATATTAACGAATCTGAACATAGTGGCGATACTCTTGCAATAAATAAGTATGCAATTGTGCAATCCCAAATACATTACGATTTAGGAGACTACGATAAGAGTTTAGCTATAGCCAAAGAACTTTATGAAAAAAAGGAGAGTCTTGAAGAAAAATCTAATTCTTTAGTTCTTAATTTATTAGATAAAAATTACTCTAGGCTAGAGTTGTACGCAAAGCAAATAGAAATTAGGAAAGAAAAGAAAGAGCTAGGAATAACAGAAAATGTGGCTTTTTATGATATTTATTCCAATTTAGGATTACATAGAAAAGCTATGGATGACTATTTTAAGGAAGAAAAAAAGTTCATTGCCGAGGATGATTTTTACGGACAAGCAGTATTTTATAATAATGTTGGTACTTATCTAAGACTAGATAAATCTACGCCAACCGCTCTAAGTACCTATAAAAAGGCCAAGGGTTTTGTAGATGTATTTTTAAATGATGTTACTAAGGTAAAAACAGAGAAGCAATTAACCGAAGCGAACCATTTAAAAGGTATTATTGAAGGTAACATAGGAAAATGTTATGTCCTTTTAAAGCAATACGAAGATGCCTTGCCTTATCTGGAAAAAAGTGTGCAAACCATTCAGGAATTTAATAAAGGTAAGTTCTCATCAGCTGAAGTAGAAAATACATTAGAAATGGCTGAATGTCATATGCAATTGGGAGACTTAGAGAAAACTACGGATATTCTTAGTAATACTACCATTCCTATTAAAATTGAAAATATTCTTAAAAAAAATAAGCTGTTTGCTTCTTACTATAATAAGACGGGAGACTACAAGAACTCTGCTTCATACTTAAGTAGGGTTATTAGAATGAAAGATTCAATTAGTATAAATCAATCTTCTCTTAAAAAACAGCAATTAGCAGCTGTTGTTGGCCAAGATTTAGAATATTCTAAAAAGATGATGGAGCAACAAAAACAAGCTTTAGAAGATTCTAGAAATGAAATGATAGCGAAAGATGCTCGTATTAGTATAGTTTATGTTTCTCTTGTTTTCTTATTACTTGGTTTTGCTGGTTTGGTGTATGCCTATTTAAGAATTATAAAAAGCCAAAGACTTATTGTAGAGCAAAAACATATTATAGAAAAAGCATTGGTAGAAAAAGATTCTCACCTAAAAGAGATTCATCATAGGGTTAAAAATAATCTGCAAATGGTATCTAGTTTGCTAAGTTTGCAAACCAAGAATACAAGAAGCAAAGCTGCAATAGCCGCTTTAGAAGAGGGGAAGAGTAGGGTTAAAGCTATGGCTTTAATACATCAAAAATTGTATCAGAATGAAGATCTTTCGGTTATCGAAATGCAGGGGTATATTGAAAGTTTAATTAATAGTGTGCAGTCTGTATATAAAAAAGGTGGTCATAATATTAATATTACCATAGATGCAGAAGGTGTGGAATTAGATATTGATAGAGCAATACCTTTTGGGTTAATGTTAAATGAGTTAGTTTCTAATTCTTTTAAATACGCCTTTCCGGATGATGGTACTGACGGTAAAATTTACATACATCTTAGAAAAAATCACGGTCAAGAAGGTTTTTTTGAATATACCGACAATGGAATAGGCTTGCCTGAAGATACAGAAGAAAGAGCAGAAGCTTCTATGGGTATTCGTTTAATGAATCGTTTGGCGAATCAGTTGCAAACAAGTCTAAATACAGATAGAACTACGGAAGGAGTTCGTTTTTGGTTTAATTTTAAGTAACTTTTTAAAGACCATAGTTTTTACTCGATAATCGAGATTTAAATGCTCCGACGCTTGCGTAGAAATCAATGCTAGTTATTCTTCTAATGCCTCGTGGGCTTGCCCCGAAGTTGTTTACTAATTTAAAAACAAACTGCGCTTTTATTTTTAAAAATAAAAGCGCAGTTTGTTTTTTGTGCTTGCATTACAATTTTAATTCTTCTCTATTATTTAGGATTTTTTATTTAGAGGATATAAAATATTACTAAATTCGAAGACTGTATATGAGAGCAATAGTAAAGCAATATCATTTAAACTTTAAACGCCCAAGTGGAACTTCTAGGGGAATTTTAACAACCAAAGAAACTTGGTTTATTATTTTAGAAGAGGCCGGTAAGAAGGGAATAGGAGAATGTGGTATTTTTAGAGGGCTTAGTGTAGATGATGTGCCTGAATATGAGGAGAAATTAAATTGGGTAGTGTCTAATATTCATATAGGATTAGAAAAATTACTTAGTACTCTAGAGGCTTTTCCAAGTATTCAATTTGGGCTAGAACAGGCTTTTTTATCTTTAAATTCAGAAGACAGTTTTTTATTATATCCGTCTAATTTTACAAGAAAAGAGGCTTCTATTGATATAAATGGCCTAATTTGGATGGGAGACGAGAATTTTATGTTGGAGCAAATTGAAGAAAAATTAAAACGAGGTTTCCGATGTATAAAACTTAAAATTGGAGCTATAGATTTTAAAACAGAGCTCTCTCTCTTAGCGGCAATAAGAAGAAAATATACGAAAGAACAAATAGAATTGCGAGTAGATGCAAATGGAGCATTCTCCAAAGATATAGCTTTAGAAAAATTGAAAAAACTAGCAGTTTATGATATTCACTCTATCGAGCAGCCTATAAAACAAGGGAATGTAGAAGCCATGCAGGAATTATGTAAAAATACACCTTTGCCCATTGCGTTGGATGAGGAGTTAATTGGAGTGTCTGCTGTAACAGAAAAGGAAAAATTACTACAAATAATAAAACCTCAATACATTATATTAAAACCAAGTTTAGTAGGGGGGTATAAGGGAAGCGAAGAATGGATTTCTTTAGCAGAAAAGTATAATGTTGGCTGGTGGGTAACAAGTGCATTAGAAAGTAATGTTGGTTTAAATGCAATTGCACAATGGACCTATACATTGGGTAATAAAATACCTCAAGGATTAGGTACAGGAGCCTTATTTACTAATAATTTTATTAGCCCCTTAGAGGTTAAAGAAGGGAGATTATTATATGGTAATAGAACTAATTGGAAAGAAAATTTAATTAAAGATTTATGTATATAGAACAGGGTTATAAAGCTAAGGAAGATTTTTGGAGATATATAGTTGGTCTTGTAATTATTTTTGTCGGATGGCAGATTATAGGCATGATTCCATTAATGATTGCTTTAGTATCCAAATCAGAAAGTTTAATTACTATGCCGAAGGATATTGGTGGCATGAGTTCTCTTTTGGGTTCTAATCTTTTTCTCTTTTTTATGCTTTTGTCTTTTGCATTTGGTTTGGTTGCCACTTTTTTTTCAGCATCTGTATTACATCAGCAAAAAATAATAGCACTAACAACTTCTAGGAATAAAATAGATTGGAAAAGAGTAAGTTTCTCTTTTTTGCTTTGGGGGATTATTTCAGCAGTTTTATTGGGTATAGATGTATTTCTATCTCCGGAAAATTATGTACTTAATTTTAAGTTAGAACCATTTCTTATTTTGGCAATAGTGGCAATTTTGTTTATACCTATTCAAACTAGTTTCGAAGAATATTTTTTAAGGGGCTATTTAATGCAGGGGATAGGAATTTTGGCAAAAAACAGATGGGTTCCGTTAGTAATTACTTCTTTGATTTTTGGCCTGCTGCATATAGCAAATCCGGAGGTTGAAAAATTGGGGTACGGTATCATGGTGTTTTATATAGGAACAGGGTTTTTTCTAGGAATTTTAACTTTAATGGATGAGGGGTTGGAACTTGCTTTGGGGTTTCATGCGGCTAATAACTTAATAACTGCTTTATTGGTTACCGCAGATTGGACAGCTTTCCAAACAGATTCTATCTATAGAGACATTTCTGATCCTGAGTTGGGTTTAGATGTGTTTATTCCTATTTTTGTGATTTTCCCAATTTTACTTTATATCTTTTCTAAAAGGTATAATTGGATTAATTGGAAAGAAAAATTGACAGGTTCAATACAGTCTAAAGAAGATTTTTTAGAGGAAAATATTTCAGAAATTGGATTGGAATAACATACATTCGGATTTTCAACTAAATGGAGTGGTTGTTTCTAAAAAAGGAATAACTGAATTATCGTGTTATTTAATAAAAGAAGGAGTAACTTTTGAAAAAGAAATAGGAGAATTTCTGCAACAATGGATCAATGCAACTGAAACTGTCGTAGTGCAAACATCGGGTTCTACAGGAGTTCCTAAATCTATAGAACTGCAGAAAAAACATATGGTTAATTCTGCTAGAGCTACTGGGGCTTTCTTTCATCTAAAACCTAAAGATTCGGCATTGCTATGCATGTCGGTAAGTTACATTGCAGGTAAAATGATGTTAGTTAGGGCAATGGTTTTAGGATTGCATTTAACTGCTATTTCAGCAAAATCTAATCCTTTAGAAGGAATATCTAGAGCTTTTGATTTCTCGGCTATGGTTCCTATGCAGCTACAGAATTCTTTAGATAAAATTAAAAGTATAAAAACAGTTATTATTGGTGGAGCACCAATGTCTTTAACGTTAATAGAGAAAATAAAAGACATAAAAACCAGAGTTTTTGAAACTTATGGAATGACCGAGACCATTACGCATATTGCTTTAAAAAAAATAAGCAAGAATTCGGAGAATACATTTATAGCTCTTCCTGAAGTAATATTATCTAAAGACAATAGAGGGTGTTTAGTAATTAATGCACCGCAAATATCAAATATACCAGTGGTTACTAATGATTTAGTAGAGCTACTTTCAGAAACAGAGTTTACTTGGCTAGGTAGGTACGATTCTATTATAAATTCTGGAGGTGTAAAGTTAATACCAGAGCAAATAGAAGAAAAACTATCGAGCATTATAAAAAATCGCTTTTTTGTAGCGGGGATTCCTGATGAAATTTTAGGTCAAAAATTGGTACTTCTTATCGAAGGAGAAATAGATACGCTAGAAGTTGTTGGTAAAATAAAACAATTGCCCAATATTGGAAAATACCAAATACCCAAGGAGGCACATTCTGTACCTTGTTTTGTATATACCCCAAACGGAAAAATAAATAGGAAGGCTACTTTGGAGAGTCTAAACCTGTAAAACCCCTAAATTAAAGGGCTTTTCAATAGGAGCATGGTTTGCTGCTTCTATTCCCATGGATATCCATTTTCTAGTATCTAGAGGGTCAATAATAGCATCAGTCCAAAGTCTAGCTGCTGCATAATAAGGGGATACTTGATTGTCATACCTTTGCTTAATTTGTGAAAACAATTCTGCTTCTTTTTCTGGAGTTATTGTTTCTCCTTTCTTTTTTAGAGAAGCTTTTTCAATTTGTAAAAGCACTTTAGCAGCAGAGTTACCACTCATTACTGCAAGTTCTGCACTAGGCCAAGCTGCAATTAACCTGGGATCATATGCTTTTCCGCACATAGCATAATTACCGGCGCCATAACTATTTCCTATTACAATGGTAAATTTTGGAACCACAGAGTTACTAACAGCATTTACCATTTTTGCACCGTCTTTTATAATTCCGCCGTGTTCACTTTTGCTACCAACCATAAAACCAGTAACATCTTGAAGAAAAACAAGAGGAATTTTCTTTTGGTTACAATTAGCAATAAATCGAGTAGCTTTATCCGCAGAATCGGAATAAATTACACCTCCGAATTGCATTTCCCCTTTAGTAGTTTTTACTACTTTTCTTTGGTTGGCAACAATACCTACCGCCCACCCATCTATTCTGGCGTAACCTGTTAAAATGGTTTTACCATAGCCTTCTTTGTATTGGTCAAAGTCAGAATTATCTACTATTCTTTTTATAATTTCCAACATATCGTATTGTTCATGCCTAAGAGCAGGTAGTAGACCGTATATATCCTCTGGGTTCTCTTTTGGTTTAAGAGCTTTATCGCGATTATATCCGGCTTTTTCAAATTCTCCGATTTTCCCCATGATTCCTTTTATGGTATCTAAGGCAGAAGAATCATTTTTTTCTTTATAATCGGTAACGCCACTAATTTCGCAATGGGTTGAAGCGCCTCCTAAAGTTTCATTATCAATTTGTTCTCCAATTGCGGCTTTAACAAGGTAGCTTCCAGCAAGGAATATACTTCCAGTTTTATCTACAATAAGTGCTTCATCGCTCATAATAGGTAAATATGCTCCACCAGCGACACAACTTCCCATAACAGCAGATATTTGGGTAATTCCCATGCTGCTCATTTTTGCATTATTTCTAAATATGCGTCCAAAGTGTTCTTTATCAGGAAAAATCTCATCTTGTAATGGTAAATAAACCCCAGCACTATCTACTAAATATATAATGGGTAATCTGTTTTCCATCGCAATTTCTTGTGCTCTTAAATTCTTTTTAGCGGTAATAGGAAACCATGCGCCAGCTTTAACAGTGGCATCGTTAGCTACCACAAGGCATTGTTTTCCAGAAACGTACCCCATTTTAATAATGACACCTCCTGACGGGCAACCACCATGATCTTTATACATGCCATCTCCTACTACGGCCCCAATTTCTATACTGTTTTTTTTGTCATCTAATAAATAGTCAATACGTTCTCTTGCAGTCATTTTTCCTAGAGAATGTTGTTTTTCTATTCTAGATTTACCTCCACCCAATTTTATTTGAGCTAGTTTTTTTCTTAATTCTGATAAAAGTAATTTATTGTGGTCTTCGTTTTTGTTGAAGCTTAAATCCATTCCTGTTTTTTCTTTAATAGTCTGGATAAAGATAAGGAGTAAAATTGATTACATTTGATAAAATTGAAAAATCAAAAAGAGAATTATGATAAAATGGGGGATTCTTGGACCAGGAAATATTGCTAAAAAGTTTGCTTCTGATTTACGTTTAGTGCCTAATGCACTGCTGTCCGCAGTTGCTTCTAGAGATTTAGATAAAGCAGAAAATTTTGCTAGAGAGTATAGTGCAGAGAGGGCTTATGGAAGTTATCAAGAACTTTTTGATGATAAAGAAGTTCAGGTGATTTATATCGCAACACCTCACAATAAACATGTGGATTTAAGTGTAAAAGCAATGAATCATGGTAAGCATGTTTTGTGCGAAAAACCATTAGGAGTTAATGCAAAGGAGGTAAAGGCTATGGTGGCAGCGTCTAAAAAGAATAACGTTTTTTTAATGGAGGGTTTGTGGAGTAGATTTAATCCGGCTATTAAAAAAGTTAAACAGCTTGTGGACAATGGGG
Organism: uncultured Maribacter sp.; assembly: GCF_947496775.1. Taxonomy (GTDB): domain Bacteria; phylum Bacteroidota; class Bacteroidia; order Flavobacteriales; family Flavobacteriaceae; genus Maribacter_B. Next base: position 234,590 of record NZ_CANMDU010000002.1, read on the forward strand.
AGATAGGGAAACTTAGTTATTTGTATGCAAATTTTGCTTTTTATGGCACAGAAAGAGAAAAAGATAGCCGGTTATTAAATCCGGATTTGGCAGGAGGTTCTTTGTTAGATATAGGTATTTATCCTGTTTTTCTTGCTTATTTGTTTTTGGGGAAGCCACAATCAATTTTGGCAACCTCTAATTTTTATGAAACGGGAGTGGAGGTGCAAACGTCAATGATATTTAAATATGAAAATGCGCAGGCAATGTTATATTCCGGATTAACTTCTAATTCTCAAACTATTGCTGAGTTTTCCGGTTCTGTTGGGTCTATTGTAATTCCGGAAAGGTGGCATGCGGCTCAAGGCTATACAATGCAAATAGAGGAAAATTTAGAAACAGTTTCTTTGCCTACAAAAGGAATTGGTTTTTCTCATGAAATAGAAGAAGTGCAACATTGTATTATAGATAACAAGATGGAAAGTAATTTATGGACACATGTAAATAGTATTGAACTTGCGGAATTATTAGATTCTATTCGTGCAAAAATTGGTGTTGTTTTTCCTTTTGAAGAATAAAGTAAGCGTTTCGCATATAAATGTTGGAATTTTTACGATATTTGGAATTACCAAAAAACTAAACCAAAAAATACTATGGGAATGAATAAAAATACCGTACTGGCGTGGGCAACGTTTATTATGATATTCGTGGGGGTGGCTTTAATAGCACTAGGCGCTTTTAAATATAGAGAAGTGTCTGGTATAGGTTTTGCCTCAGTAGGAATCGGTTTTTTTGCCATTGCTTGGGTTTTTAACGCCCTAAAAGGTAGAGTATAATACAAATTTCACACTTTTTCATATTAAAAACATACTATGTCCGACGATAAGAAAGTAATCTTCTCTATGTCTGGGGTTACCAAGACATTTAAAACAGCAAATACACCAGTTTTAAAAAACATACACTTAAGCTTTTTTTACGGAGCAAAAATTGGAATTTTGGGACTTAATGGTTCTGGAAAATCTACCTTGTTAAAAATAATAGCGGGAGTAGATAAAAATTTCCAAGGAGATGTTGTTTTTTCTCCTGGGTATAAAGTAGGCTACTTGGAGCAAGAGCCTAAGTTAGATGAGGAAAAAACAGTGCTAGAAATAGTAAAAGAAGGAGCTGCTGAGACAGTAGCAATATTAGAAGAATACAATAGTATTAATGACCAGTTTGGGTTAGAAGAAGTATATTCTGATGCAGATAAAATGGAAAAGTTAATGGCTCGGCAAGCTGTTTTACAAGACCAAATAGATGCTTCTAATGCATGGGAATTAGATACAAAGTTAGAAATTGCAATGGATGCCTTACGCACACCAGAGCCAGATAAAAAAATAAGTGTACTTTCTGGAGGAGAAAGAAGGCGCGTTGCATTGTGTAGGTTACTTCTTCAGGAACCAGAAATTTTATTGTTAGATGAGCCTACGAACCATTTAGATGCAGAATCGGTACATTGGTTAGAGCACCACTTGGCACAATATAAAGGTACTGTTATAGCAGTTACGCATGATAGATATTTCTTAGACAATGTTGCTGGTTGGATTTTAGAATTGGATAGAGGGGAAGGTATTCCGTGGAAAGGGAATTATTCTTCTTGGTTAGATCAAAAATCTAAACGTTTAGCTCAAGAAAGTAAAACGGCATCTAAAAGACAAAAAACATTAGAGCGAGAGTTAGAGTGGGTTCGTCAAGGAGCTAAAGGTAGGCAAACGAAACAGAAAGCACGTCTTAAGAATTATGACAAGTTAATGAGTCAAGACCAAAAACAACTAGATGAAAAATTAGAAATTTACATTCCTAATGGTCCTAGGTTAGGTACCAATGTTATAGAGGCCACGGGAGTAAGTAAAGCTTATGACGATAAATTACTTTATGAGGATTTAAAATTTAATTTGCCGCAAGCGGGTATTGTTGGTATTATTGGTCCAAATGGAGCTGGTAAAACTACTATTTTTAGGATGATAATGGGGGAGGAAACTCCTGACAAAGGAGAATTTGTGGTTGGAGAAACAGCTAAAATTGCCTATGTAGATCAAAGTCATTCTAATATTGATCCTGAAAAAACTATTTGGCAAAATTTTAGTGATGAGCAAGAGTTGATTATGATGGGAGGAAGGCAAGTAAATTCTAGAGCCTATCTAAGTCGATTTAATTTCTCTGGTAGTGAACAAAACAAGAAGGTAAGTATGCTTTCTGGTGGAGAACGTAACCGTTTGCATTTGGCGATGACATTAAAAGAGGAGGGTAATGTTTTGCTTTTAGATGAGCCTACCAACGATTTGGATGTGAATACATTAAGGGCATTAGAAGAAGGTTTGGAAAATTTTGCAGGATGTGCAGTAGTTATTTCTCACGACCGTTGGTTCTTAGATCGTATCTGTACTCATATTTTAGCTTTTGAAGGGGATTCGCAAGTATATTTCTTTGAAGGTTCTTTCTCTGATTATGAAGAAAATAAAAAAGCCCGTTTGGGAGGAGATTTAATGCCTAAACGAATTAAGTATAAGAAACTAATTCGATAATTAGTTTCTTTCTTATTAAAATAAAAAAAGCCTCTAACGGACAAGTTAGAGGCTTTTTTAGTTTTAATCGGGATATTATTTTCTTACCTATTAAAAGAATGTAATTGTTTAGCGATAGTTTTAAATGTGAAAGTTTTTGTGTGTTTTACTTTTATAGAAGTTGTGGTGATAAAGGCGGAATTAATCTAATTTAGGATAAAAGAAAATAAGTGTGAAATAATAAGAACGATAAATAGAATTATTTCTTACCTTCAAAAATCTAAATCGCGCTTTGCTGCGTATATAAGAGAACAAACAACCAATTTTATAAAAGTTAAACAAGATTAATTAATTTTTTACATTATGAGTGAATCGAAAAATAACAATGGTTTAAAAGTTCTAGCAGGACTTTTAGGGGTAATTTTATTAGGTGTTATAATCTATACTGTTAGTCTTTATCAAGAAAAGAAAAAGACAGAAACTGTTCTTACCAAAGAGAAAGAATTAGTAGTAGAAGATTTAAACAGCTTAAAATCTGAATACGACAAAGCAATTTTGGAAAGTAATGCAACTAATGAAGAATTAGTTTCTGCAAGAGATAACATTGCAAAATATATTGATTCTGTTAAAGCTATGAAAGGAGATATTGCGTCTTTATCTAGATATAGAAGACAAGTTAGAGTATTAAAGGCAGAAAGAGAGCAGTTATTAAAACAAGTAGATTCTCTTACCAAATCTAATACACTTATCGCAATGCAAAGAGATAGTACGTATGTAGAATTGGAAAAACAAACAGTTTTTAATGATTCTTTAGTAGTGCAAAATACACAGTTAGCTGATGTAGTTGAAAAAGGATCTGCCTTAAACTTATCTAAATTCTCTGTAGATGCAGTTAAAGAGCGTAACAGTGGAAAATTAGTATCAACTTCTAGAGCGGGTAGAACAGACAAATTTAAAATCTGTTTTACTGTAGCGGATAATGTTATAGCAGGCGCTGGCGATAGAGAATTCTTTATAGAGGTGTTAGATCCTCAAGGAAATGTTTTAGGAGAAAGTTATTCTAAAACTAATGACTCTGGTGCTTCTGTTACATATAGTAAAGGGACTAGTTTCTATTATGAGAACAAGTCTTTAGATGTTTGTGATTATATAGGTAAGCCTTCTGGAGATTTCCAAAAAGGTAACTATATGGTAAACGTTTATGATGATAAATTAAAATTACTTGGAACTTCTAAGTTCACATTAAAATAGTACACACACTATCCATTAATATAAAAGAGCCAATCATTTTTGATTGGCTCTTTTTTTTACGTATTATTTTGTAATTCTTAGTTAAGACTACCAACCATTTCTTCTGGTTTAACCCAGTCATCGTAATCTTCCGCCGTAACGTAACCTAAGTTAACTGCTTCTTCTTTTAATGTAGTTCCATTTTTGTGGGCAGTATTTGCAATTTCAGCAGCTTTATAATATCCAATTTTAGTATTTAAAGCAGTTACAAGCATTAAAGAGTTGTTTAGTAATTCTTTAATAACGCTATGGTTTGGTTCTATTCCCGCAGCACAATGAATATCAAAACTAATACAAGCATCTCCAATTAATTGGGCAGATTGCAATATATTGGCAGCCATTAGTGGTTTAAAAACATTTAGTTCATAATGTCCTTGTGTTCCTCCTATGGATATGGCTACGTCGTTACCCATTACTTGTGCGCAAACCATGGTAAGTGCTTCGCATTGTGTTGGGTTTACTTTTCCCGGCATAATAGAACTTCCAGGTTCATTAGCAGGGATAATAATTTCTCCAATTCCTGAGCGAGGTCCCGAGGCCATCATTCTTATATCATTAGCTATTTTGTTTAAAGAAACTGCTAATTGTTTTAGGGCACCATGGCTTTCTACAATTGCATCATGAGCAGCAAGTGCTTCAAATTTATTTTCAGCCGTAATGAAAGGAAAACCAGAAAATTCAGCGATATATTTAGCAACTAAAACATCATACCCTTTCGGAGTATTTAACCCTGTTCCTACAGCAGTACCTCCTAAAGCTAATTCACTTAAATGACTTAAAGTATTTTCTAACGCCTTTAATCCATGATCTAGCTGAGATACATAGCCAGAGAACTCTTGTCCTAAGGTTAGGGGGGTAGCATCCATTAAATGGGTTCTACCAATTTTTACTACATTGTTAAATTCTTTTGCTTTTTTAGCGAAAGTGTCTCTTAGTTGGCTTACACCAGGAATAGTAGTTTCTAATATCTTTTTGTAAGCAGCAATGTGCATTCCTGTCGGAAAGGTGTCATTGGAAGATTGAGATTTGTTTACATCGTCATTTGGTTGAATAGTTTTTTCTCCTTCTCCTATTTTTTTTCCTGCAATTTCATGCGCACGGTTTGCAATAACCTCGTTTACATTCATATTGCTTTGCGTACCAGAACCAGTTTGCCAAATAACCAAGGGAAATTGATTATCGTGCATTCCAGTTAAAATTTCATCGCAAACTTTTGCTATTAAGTCTCTTTTTTCAACAGCCAAAACACCTAAATCGTAATTAGCGTAAGCGGCAGCCTTTTTTAAATATGCAAAGCCATAAACAATATCCAACGGCATGGATGCAGATGGACCTATTTTAAAATTATTTCTGGAGCGTTCTGTTTGTGCTCCCCAATATTTATCACTTGGGACCTTAACTTCTCCCATAGTGTCTTTTTCTATTCTAAAGCTCATTGTTAAAAAGATTTTGTTTGTATCAAAGGTAGGGTATTACGTATTTATATCCATCTATTTTATGCTGTAATTACGGCTATTATTGTTATAAAAGTAGCTTTTTAAGCTATAGTTGTTCTGTCATAATTGGACTTAGAATGTGCAATGATTTTGATCATGTTTTTCTTAATTAGTACATGTTTATTATCTAAGTAAAGGCTAAGTTTAAAAATTAAGAAAATCAATTGTCTATTTTTTTTTAATTTGATTTGCAGTTTTAATGTTTTTAAAAGTATCTTTGCATCGTTAATATTATATACCATGTTTGACTTTGACCAATATTTAGGATTTTTATCATTTTTAACCATTTTAACCATAGGGTTTTGGTTAATGATTTTCTTGTTAACTTTTGTAGTGCCTTATTGGTTATTCGGTAATATTAAAGAATTATTAAAAGAAAGACGGGAGGCTAAACGAGCTGCTCGTGGAGAAGCATAATAAAAAAGGGATGAAATTCAAATTTCATCCCTTTTTTATTATTGGTTTTGTTTGTCTCTAATCTTTGGAGTTCTTTTTCTTCTTCTTTTTTTTCTTTTTCTTGTTTTCCTTTTTTGTTTTGGCAATACCTTTCTTTTGCATGGCAACAAAAGCATCGTACTTTTCTATTGGTAGACCAGCTTTAAGTTCTGCATCTTGGTTCTTAGTTATTTTTTCCATCCCAGCTCTCATTTGTTCTGGGCTGAGTTCCAAAATTTGCATTTCTATCCTTTGTTGTAGATATTTCTTTAAAACTGAGCTTAATACGGCGGTTTCAAATTCATTAAGATTTAATGCTTCTGTAATATTTGGCATTTCGTTATCCACTATTTGAGCTGCAGTTTTTGGTTCTTCCTTTTTAGGAGTAGTCTCAACTTGCGGTATAGAATTACGTTGCCTACCATAGCCTCCTCTGCCATAACCTCCGCCACCATAACCATAGCCACCACCTCCATAACCGTATTGTGCTTGTAATTCACCGCCCAATAAAAGTATGGTAGCCAGAGTCAAAAAACATTTTATATTTAATTTCATTGCTTTTAAATTATAAATTTATAGTCTAATAGTTTTCTATTATAACAATTTGATATTCAATAAATGTACCAATAATTTTAGAAATTTATAAAAAAGGATAAAACTACTCCATTAATAATTTTATATTTTCAGGAGGTCTTCCTATAGTAGCTTTATTATCTTTAACCACGATGGGTCTTTCAATTAATTTAGGATAAGTTAGCATAGCTTCAATTATTTCATCATCAGAAAGTGTTTTTCCTTTGAACAATTCTTTCCAGATGGCTTCATTTTTTCGAATTAATTGTATAGGAGTAATTCCCAAACGTGTAATGACTTCTTGTAGTTCTTCTTTAGAAGGTACTTCTTCTAAATATTTAATTACTTTAAATTCTTTTCCGGAATCTTCAAGAATTTGTAATCCTTGTCTAGATTTACTGCATCTTGGGTTATGGTATATTTTTATCATAATTAGTTTTTATTCTTCTTTTTGACCCATCATCATTAGATAGGCTTTTAAAAACTGTCCAATTTCGCCATCCATCACTGCATCTACATTTCCTGTTTCTTTGGCAGTTCTAACATCTTTAACCAATTTGTAAGGATGCATAACATAATTACGAATTTGAGAGCCCCATTCAATTTTCATCTTACTAGATTCTATTTCTTGTCTGGCTTCCATTTTTTTTCGTAATTCAATCTCGTATAATTGCGATTTGAGCATTTTTAATGCTGTAGCTCTATTGTCATGTTGACTTCTAGAGTCGGAACAAGAAATTTGAATACCACTTGGCTTGTGGGTAAGCTGAACTTTGGTTTCTACTTTGTTTACATTTTGTCCGCCAGCTCCACTAGAACGAGCTGTAGTTATTTCAATATCAGCGGGGTTAATAGCAATCTCGATACTGTCATCTACAAGTGGGTATACGTAAACAGAAGCAAAAGATGTATGCCTTTTAGCGTTACTGTCAAAAGGGGAAATACGTACCAAACGATGCACCCCATTTTCACCTTTTAACCAACCAAAAGCAAATTCTCCATCAATTTCTAAAGTAACAGTTTTAATACCAGCTACATCTCCTTCTTGGTAGTTAAGCTCTTTTACTTTGTAACCGTTTTTTTCGCTCCACATCATATACATACGCATGAGCATTGCTGCCCAATCGCAACTTTCCGTACCTCCAGCACCTGCAGTAATTTGAAGAACAGCAGTAAGTTCGTCACCTTCGTCAGAGAGCATATTTTTAAACTCTAAATCCTCAATGGAATCTAAAGTCTTTTTATAATGAGCTTCAACCTCTTCTTCGGAAACATCTCCTTCCTTTAAAAATTCAAGGAGAACCTCAAAATCATTAACTAGATTTTCTGCTGCTGTATAATCGTCTACCCATTTCTTTTTCGATTGGATAAATTTCATATGTTCTTGGGCTTTTTGAGCATTATCCCAAAAATCTGGAGCCAAGGTTTTTTCTTGTTCGTTTTCTATTTCAATAAGTTTGGCATCAACGTCAAAGATACCTCCTTAACGCACCAAGGCGATCAAATAGACCTGTGTAATGGTCTGTAGTTATCATTGTAATTTCATTTTTAGCAAAAATAGAATATAAGTATGGTTGTGCAATCTATTTTCTATAAATTTAGAAAATCAATTACTTGTATTATGAAACAATTTTATGTCTTTGGGCTTATTCTATTTATATCCGTAAATATTAAAGCACAATTTACAGAAAACAGGAAAGAATATAGTAAGTATACTGGGTTATACAGTTTTTTTTATGATGATAAGAAGGATAAGGTTTATTTAGAGGTTTCAGAACTTAATAAGGAGTTTTTATATGTGTATTCTTTAAGTAGTGGTATAGGAAGTAATGATATTGGTTTAGACAGGGGGCAATTAGGAAATGAGCAGGTTGTTTATTTTAAGAAAGCAGGAAATAAATTATTGTTGGTACAGCCAAACCTTAAGTATAGAGCATTAACTAATAACACTTTAGAGAAAAAGTCAGTAGAGCAAGCTTTTGCTACATCTGTACTATATGGTTTTAAAATTGAAGAAGAGAAAAATGGAAAGTATATTATTGATATATCCAATTTCTTAATGCAAGACACGCATGGAGTTTCCAAAAGATTAAAACAACTAAAACAAGGGAATTATAGTTTAGATCTTTCTAAGAGTGCCTTTGATTTAGAAAGAACTAAAGCATTTCCTAAAAATGTAGAGTTTGATGTTCTTTTAACTTTTACAGGAGAAGCACAAGGAAGACACATAAAATCAGTTGCACCAAATAGTAGTAGAATTACGGTAGCGCAACACCATTCTTTTATTGCTTTGCCCGATAATGGATATAAAAAACGTGTTTTCGACCCGCGATGTGGATCTTACCCCTTTTCTTATTATGACTATGCTACTCCAGTACAAGAGTCTATTACAAAGAGGTATGTAACTAGACATAGACTAGAAAAAAAGAATAAGGACGCAGTAATTAGTGAAGCAGTGGAACCTATTGTGTATTACTTGGATAATGGTACGCCAGAGCCCGTTCGTTCTGCTTTGTTAGAAGGAGGAAGATGGTGGAACCAGGCTTTTGAAGCAATAGGGTATAAAAACGCGTTTCAGCTAAAAATACTACCAGATGATGCAGATCCGTTAGATGTTAGATATAATGTTATTCAATGGGTACACCGTTCTACTAGGGGGTGGAGCTATGGCAGTAGTATTACAGATCCGCGAACCGGAGAAATTATAAAAGGGCATGTAAGTTTAGGGAGTTTACGTATTAGACAAGATTTTTTAATAGCTCAAGCATTAATGAATAAGCCTTTTGCAGAAAGAGACGATAATTACCAAACGATGTTAGATTTGGCTATTGCTAGAATCCGCCAGCTTTCAGCCCATGAAATAGGACACACATTAGGTTTTGCTCATAATTTTGCTGCTAGTGCCGTAAATAGAGCATCTGTTATGGATTATCCGCACCCTCAATTTTCTATTAAGGAAAATGAGATAGATTTTTCTAATGCTTATGCATCGGGAATAGGGGAATGGGATAAGGTTACAGTAGCATATTCATATTCCGAATTTTCAAGTAAGAATGAGGAAAAAAAAGGATTAAATGAAATATTAAAAAGAGCTCAAAATCAAGGACTACGTTATATTTCTGACCAAGATGCAAGGCCTGCAGGTGGTGCTCATGCACTTGCTCATTTGTGGGATAATGGCAAAAGCATAACCGATGCGTTGGAGGAAGTGTTAAAAGTAAGAAAACTGGCTATAGAAAATTTTTCGGAAGACAACATAAAAAAGGGTGAGGCCTACGCAGTTTTAGAGGATGTTTTTGCTCCAGTATACTTTTTTCATAGGTATCAAACCGAAGCGGCTACAAAGATAGTTGGAGGTTTGGATTATAATTATACAACAAAAGGAGACGGGCAATTTACGGTAAAAGTCATTCCTGAAAACGAACAAACAAAAGCTTTAAATAGTATCCTTAAAACTTTGGATGCTAGTGTAGTTGCTATTCCTAAAAACAAATTGGCTTTGTTTCCTCCACGCGCCATTGGTTATGGAAAATCTAGAGAATCTTTAATGGGGAGAACTGGAGTCTCGTTTGATGCTCTTTCTGCGGCAGAAACAGTAGCAGATATGACCCTTAGGTTTTTATTACACCCTGAGAGAGCATCTAGATTAATTCAACAAAAAGCCTTAGATAATAATAATTTAGGGTTAAATAAAGTGTTAGTCTCTTTAATTGATAATACTATAAAAAAAACGCATAAAGATATTTATTTTCAGCAAGTACAAAATACTATAAACTATAGGGTTTTATATTATCTAATGCAGCTTGCAAATAATGAAAAAGTGCACGCTCAAGTAAATGCACTAGCTTATTTAAAGTTAAATGAGCTTCAAGGAGTTCTTGCAAGTAAAAGTGATATGAATTCTTTAGAAATGTATAGAAGAATTGTTGATTTTAAAGAGAATCCGAGAAATTTTGCAATAATAAACTCCCCTAAAATTCCTGACGGGTCACCAATAGGAATGAATTGTATGCATTAAATTTAATTATAATAAACAGTACTATTTTGAAGATAAATTTAATAAGCGATACAGTTGCTAAACCATCTAAAGCAATGTTAGAAGCTATGATGCAGGCAGAAGTGGGGGATGATGTGTTTAAGGAAGATCCTACTGTAAATACTTTAGAAAATAAAGTAGCGAATATGTTCGGTAAAGAAGCAGCATTATTTTTTCCAAGTGGAACAATGGCAAATCAAACTGCTATAAAATTACATACCAATCCTGGGGATCAATTAATTTGCGATAAATACTCTCATATCTATAATTATGAAGGAGGTGGCGTTAGTTTTAATAGTGGAGTATGTTGTAAATTGTTAGATGGGGATAGGGGAATGGTAACCGCTGTCCAAGTAGAAGAAGCGATTAATCCTCCAGATTTTTATCATAGTCCATTAACAACATTGGTAAGTATTGAAAATACTGCAAACAAAGGCGGTGGTGCTTGTTGGGAATTTTCGGAATTGGAAAAAATTAAAAACGTATGTAAGACTAATAATTTGAGGTATCATTTGGATGGTGCTCGATTATGGAACGCTCTAGTATCTAAAGGGGAAACGCCAAAGCAATATGGGGCTTGTTTTGATACTATCAGTGTTTGTTTAAGTAAAGGTTTAGGATGTCCTGTAGGATCCGTTTTGGTCGGAAGTAAAGATGCAATGAATAAGGCTTTGCGAATTCGTAAGATTTTTGGAGGAGGTATGCGTCAGTCGGGTTACTTGGCGGCAGCAGGAATTTATGCTTTGGATAACAACATAGAAAGATTAAAAAAGGACCACGATAAAGCAAAGGAAATTGGTAAAATACTATCTACCTTATCTTTTATTAAAAAAGTGGAACCTATTGAAACCAATATTGTAATTTTTGAAATAGATGAAAATTATAAATCTGAAACGGAATTTATAAATCAGCTTTCAAAACATGGGGTATTGTTAATTGGAATGGGGCAAGGTAAATTAAGGATAGTTACGCATTTAGATTATACCAAAGAACAACATGAAGCATTTTTGTCGATTTTGTTAAGTTTAAAGTAAGTCCGCTTCAGATAAAGAGTTAATTCTTCTTTTTAAATTAGAAATACCATTTTCTAAACCCGCTTCAGAAGAATATAATTGACTATGACCTATTAAGGAGCCATGTTCATTTTTGAGATTGTAAAGAAACTTCCCTTCGAAATTTGTCTTTCTTTCGAAAGATAACTCTTTTGAAGGACTAGATTTTAAATATTCTATAGTATTAGAAGCTTCTTTTTTATTAGAAAAAGAAATGCTAGTTAATAAAACTTTTCCATTTTGAGCTTTTAATTTAAAGCGATATTCGTTTTCATTGTCTTTCTTTATAAGTACCATAGTAGAGAGGATTAGTTCTTTTAAAGTTAAATTATTTTTCATAGAAACAAAACATCTGTAACGTTTCAAAATGTTAACTTTTTCTAAATAAAAGATGTATTTTGTCGGGCATTTTATGCGTTTTATCGATTATTATGGTATTTTAGCCCTTAGTTAATGCAATTTTTTCCTGTTAGAGGTAAATTCGCTTGACTATAATTATTTAACATTAATTAACACTATTACCATTATGAAAAAAATTTTATTTCTTTTTGCAGTAATGACTGCATCAGTAACATTGGCTCAGGATTTGCCGGCTAATCCAGAACCAGGAAAATGTTATGTTCGTTGTACTACACCGGATGTATATGTGAATGAAACAGTTACTTTAACTGTAAAGCCAGCTTATAAAGTTTTAAAAACGGTTCCAGCAACTTTTAAAACAGTAACAGAAAGAGTAGAAGTAAAGGCTGCTGGAAAAAAATTAACTGTTGTTCCAGAAAAATGGGGAACAGAAACTGTTTCTTATGTTTCTAAAGAAGGAGGTAACACATTAAGAATTACTCCAGCTAGTTTTAGACCATCTTCAGAAACTATTGAAATTAAGCCAGCATATGCGCAATGGGAATTAGGAGCTTCTGCGCCTGACTGTGCTTCTGGTAATCCAGATGATTGTAGATACTGGTGTTATAAAGGTTACCCAGCTGAGTTTACTACTATAGATACACAAGTATTAGGAGCTGATGCCTCTGTAGCAAAAACACCAATTGGTTCTAAGAATGCTAGCTATACTAAAAGAGTTCTTTTAGAGCCAGCTAAGGTTGTAGAGACTGTAATTTCTGCAGAATATAAAACAATTACTAAAACCGTTTTGGATAAAGATGCTTTTACGACTGAAGAAACTGTACCTGCGGTTACTAAAACTATATCTAAAGAGGTTTTAAAGCAAAAAGGAGGTTTAACTACTTGGAAAGAAGTAGAGTGTTCATTAGTTGAATACCAAGCTTTACCTATTAACTGGAACTTAGGAAGTGCTACATTAACTTCTGCTGCTAAGAGTATTATAGATAGTAGATTAATGCCTGTTCTTGCAAAGAATCCTGGTGTTAAGTTAGAAATTGCTTCTCATACAGATGTTAGAGGTAATTCTAGTTCTAATCAAGATTTATCAGAAAGAAGAGCAAAAGCAGTAGCGGATTACCTTATTACGAAAGGAATTAACTCTAGCTTATTAGTAGCTAATGGTTATGGTGAAAATAAAGTAAAAAACAGATGTAGAGAAGGTGTTTCTTGTACAGAAAGAGAGCATGCTGTTAATAGAAGAACTGAATTTAGATTGATAAACAACTAAATTTAATTACCAACCAAAAAAAAGGGGCATCTATTTTAGATGTCCCTTTTTTGATTTAGGATATGTTTTTACTGATGCTTTTTTAAAAGCTCAATATGGTATTGCGTTTCTCCCGTCATACTATATCCAGAATATTCATCAAGAGAACTTCCTTTAGAATCTAGTATTTTAAGCAAGGGTACAGTGTTCTTTTCATTGTACTTAGATGCTAACTCATAATTATGTTTTAACTGCTCCTTAGTTAATAAATCTTTATTCCTGGGAATGTCTACATAAAGAAGAATGTAATCTTTAGAAATTTCTGAAAATTCAGTCGTTTCAAATAAATCTTTTTTAAGTTTTTTGCAAGGGGGGCACCAATCACTTCCTGTAAAATATACTAAAACATTTTTATGTTCCTTTTTCGCCTTTTTTAGGGCTTTATCATAATTCGTTAACCATTTAACATCATCAGTTCCGTGTAGGTCACCTTGTGCGCTAAGAAGAACTGGAAATAATAGTAATATCAAAAAACGTTTCATAATATATATTTTATATATGCTATACAGCAAATAACTTGCCATTTATTTAAATAACGAATCCATTCCCGGAATATTGGGCATACCGTCCTTCGCTACTGCTGCAAGTTCTGTTTCATTTACCTCAGTTGCTTTGTTTATGGCTTTGTTTATTGTTAGTATTAGGTAATCTTCTAATTGTTCTTTGTCTCGTAATAAACTATCGTCAATTTTTATTTCTTTAATTTCTCTATTGGCTGTTATTGTAACGTTCAACAATTGGTCAGCTGAGTTCTCTTGTAAAGTAACTGTATTTAGTCTTACTTTTGTAGCTTCTACTTTAGCTTGGGTTTCTTTGAGTTTTCCCATCATACCCATCATGTCTCCGAACATATTTTTTATATTTAAAATTTATACTTTCAAAATTACAAAATGTTTAATTTAAATTAAGCTTCTACATGTATATATGAAAGGCATAGTTTTTCTAATTAGTATTACTTTTGCATATTCTTGCCAAAATGATAAAAAAGATATGACAAAACCTATTGCTCCAGTTGCAAAGAAAATAGCAAAAGAATTAATAAAACATGAGGATGTTAGGGTAGATAATTATTACTGGTTAAATGACAGAGAAAATCAAGAAGTAATAGAATACTTAAATAAGGAAAATGAGTTTTATTCTAAGGTAACGGAACATACAAAGGGGTTTCAGAATGATTTGTTTTTTGAAATGAAATCTAGAATAAAGGAGGATGATTCTTCTGTACCGTATAAGCAAAATGGTTATTGGTATGTTACTCGCTATGAAACTGGTAAGGAGTATCCAATTTATTCTCGGCATAAAGATACATTAGAAGCACCTGAAGAAATTATGTTCAATGGAAACGAAATGGCCGAAGGTCATGACTATTTTAAAATTGGAGGAATTTCAATTAGCCCAGATAACAATTTAGCGGTTTTTGGTGTGGATACTGTTTCAAGAAGACAATATATACTTCAAATTAAAAACTTAAAGACTGGGGAGATTTATTCAGATAGAATAGAAGATACTACAGGTGGAGCAGTATGGGCAAATGATAATAAGACTATTTATTATACAAAGAAAGATAGTGTAACCTTACGCTCTGATAAAATTTATAAGTACAAATTTGGGGAGTTAGCAGAGAACGATTTACTTATTTTTCATGAAAAAGATGATACCTTTGGCACTGCAGTATATAAAACTAAGTCTAAAAAATATATTGCAATATTATCCTATAGTACCTTAACTTCTGAAGTTCAAATTTTAAATGCCGATAACCCTGATGGGGAATTTTCTATGTTTTCACCACGAGTAAGAGGAGTGGAGTATTCTATTTCGCACTATGAAAATTCTTTTTATGTTCTTACCAACAAAGATGAAGCAACCAATTTTAAACTAATGAAAGTTAGCGAAGAGGCTACAACTTCTGAAAATTGGAAAGATTTTATACCGCATAGAAAAAATGTTTTGTTAGAGGATATTGATATTTTTAAAAATTACTATGTTCTCTCTGAAAGGGAAAATGGGTTAAATAAGTTAAAAATAGTTAGATGGGATAATGCCAGTAGTTATTACTTGCCTTTTGGAAATGAAACCTATACCGCTTATGTAGGTACTAATCCGGATTATGATACTAATATTTTGCGATACGGATATAATTCAATGACAACACCAAGTTCAGTTATAGATTTTAATATGGACACAAAAGAAAAAACTATAAAAAAAGAACAAGAAGTATTAGGTGGTACTTTTAATAAAGATAATTATAAGTCCGAAAGAATTTGGGCAACAGCCAGAGATGGTGTTAAAGTGCCAATGTCTATAGTGTATCATAAAAACACAAATATTAATGAGGAAACTCCTGTATTGCAATATGCTTATGGGTCTTATGGCTCCACGATTGACCCATATTTTTCTACTATTCGTTTAAGTTTATTAGATCGAGGTTTTATTTTTGCAATAGCTCATATTCGTGGCGGAGAGTATTTAGGTAGACAATGGTATGAGGATGGTAAGCTTCTAAAAAAGAAGAATACATTTACGGATTTTGTAGATTGTTCTAAGTTTTTAATCGAAAACAATTATACAAGTGCCGAGCACTTGTATGCAATGGGAGGTTCTGCAGGAGGTTTATTAATGGGTGTTGTTATAAATATTGCTCCGGAATTGTATAATGGTGTTATAGCTTCTGTACCTTTTGTAGATGTAGTAACAACAATGTTAGACGATTCTATTCCATTGACAACGGGCGAGTATGATGAATGGGGAAATCCTAATGAAAAAGTATTTTATGAGTATATGAAATCTTATTCTCCTTACGATATGGTTAAAAAGCAGAAGTATCCAAATATGTTAGTTACTACAGGTTTGCATGATTCTCAAGTGCAATATTTTGAGCCAGCAAAGTGGGTGGCAAAATTAAGAGAGTATAAAAAGGATACTAATATTTTAGTGTTGAATATTAATATGGATGCTGGTCATGGAGGGGCTTCAGGTAGGTTCGAGTCCTTAAAAGAAGTGGCTAAGGAATATGCCTTTATATTAGATTTAGAGGGAAAAACACCATTAAGTCAAAAAAAATAGTAATTTTGTAGCTGAATTTTTGTCAATTGTATAATTGATAATCTTCTTAACTTAGATACCATTTTATGGAAAATAAGATAAATGCTTATAATAATGTCCTAGAATTAATAGGAGATACCCCCCTAATTAAGCTTAATAAAATAGCTTCTAGTTTTACTGGTAATTTTTACGCGAAGGTAGAGGCTTTTAATCCAGGACACTCGTCTAAGGATCGTATAGCTACACATATAATTGAAGAAGCAGAGCGTAAAGGTATACTAACTAAAGGTAGCACTATAATAGAAACCACCTCCGGTAATACTGGTTTTAGTATTGCTATGGTAAGTATTCTTAAAGGATATAAATGTATTTTAGCAGTAAGTGATAAATCTTCTGCGGATAAAATAGATATGTTACGTGCAATGGGAGCCAAGGTTTATGTTTGTCCTGCACATGTGAGCGCAGATGATCCTAGGTCGTATTATGAAGTAGCAAAGAGGTTACATAGTGAAACAAAGGGTTCTGTATACATAAATCAGTACTTTAATAAATTAAACCTAGAGGCGCATTATAAATCAACTGGTCCCGAAATTTGGAAACAAACAAACGGAAATTTAACCCATTTGGTAGTTTGTAGTGGTACAGGAGGAACAATTTCTGGAACAGGAAAATACATTAAGGAGAAAAATCCAAATGTTAAAGTTATAGGTGTGGATGCTTTTGGCTCAGTTTTAAAAAGTTATCATGAGACAGGCAAAGTAGACCAAGAAGAAATTTATCCTTATAGAATAGAAGGATTAGGGAAAAATTTAATCCCCACTGCTACAGATTTTAGTGTAATAGATAAATTTGTAAAAGTAACAGATGAAGAAAGTGCCCATATGGCAAGAGCTATAGCTAAATCTGAAGGACTATTTGTAGGTTATACTAGTGGAGCGGTAGTACAAGCAATTAAACAATTAAGTGAGCAAGGAGAATTTACTAAGGATAGTAATGTAATAGTTATTTTCCCTGACCATGGGTCTAGATATATGAGTAAGGTGTATAGTGATACTTGGATGGAAAATCAGGGTTTTTTAAATACTACCACAGTAGAAGAGAAACCAGAAGTAGAAATTGTAAAATAAGATTTAAGTTATATAACTTATAGAAAAGCAGCTACTAAAAAAGTAGCTGCTTTTTTGTGCATTAATATTTTATGAAACCTTAGTAAAAATATCTATTTTTGCAGGCAGAACCAAAGTAATGCGATGAGAGACTTATTTGAAAGAATTATAGAAAATAAAGGCCCCCTTGGAAAATGGGCTTCCCAAGCTGAAGGATATTTTGTTTTTCCTAAAATAGAAGGACCAATATCTAATAGAATGAAATTCCAAGGACGCGATGTTATAACTTGGAGTATTAATGATTATTTAGGGCTTGCTAATTTACCAGAAATTAAAAAGGTAGATGGAGAGGCAGCATTAGAGTATGGCGCGGCATACCCGATGGGAGCAAGAATGATGAGTGGTCATACAGAATATCATGAGCAGTTAGAAAATGAACTAGCTGCGTTTTCGAAAAAAGAAGCGTCGTACTTACTGAATTTTGGATACCAGGGATTTATGTCTGTAATCGATGCCTTGGTAACCAAAGATGATATAATAGTTTATGATGTAGATTGTCATGCTTGTATAATTGATGGAGTGCGTTTACATATGGGTAAGCGTTTTACATTTATTCATAACAATCCAGAAAGTTTAGAAAAAAACTTACAGCGTGCCACAAAAATGGCGGAACAAACTGGCGGAGGTATTTTAGTTATTTCCGAAGGAGTTTTTGGAATGCGAGGAGAGCAAGGAATTCTTAAAGAAATTGTAGCTCTTAAGAAAAAGTTTAACTTTAGACTATTGGTAGATGATGCTCATGGTTTTGGAACCTTAGGGGAAACTGGAGCTGGAGCAGGTGAAGAACAAGGTGTGCAAGATGATATAGATGTGTATTTAGCTACTTTTGCAAAATCTATGGCTGGTATTGGAGCATTTGTATCTGCTGATCAAGAGATTATAGATTACTTAAAATATAATCTACGTTCACAAATGTTTGCTAAATCATTACCAATGGTATATGTAAAGGGGGCATTAAAGCGTTTAGATATGATGCGTACGCAACCAGAGCTTAAAGCTAAATTATGGGAAAACGTAAATGCATTACAGTCGGGCCTTAAAGAAAAAGGTTTTGATATTGGTACAACCACTAGCTGTGTAACTCCAGTATATTTAAACGGAAGTATTCCAGAGGCAATGGCCTTGGTAAAAGATTTAAGAGAAAATCATGGAATTTTCTGTTCTATTGTGGTATATCCAGTAATTCCAAAAGGGTTAATTTTATTGCGTTTAATACCTACTGCCACACATACTTTACAAGATGTAGAAGAGACATTAACAGCTTTCTCAGCAATTAGGGAAAGATTAGAAAATGGAACGTACAAAAGGCTATCTGCGGCTGTTTCTGCTGCAATGGGTGAGTAAGTTTTACTTTGTAAATATAGTAAGTCCTAAATAATGTAATTGTTTAGGACTTTTTTTATGCCATACATATAGTTTGTTCCCATACTTACATTGCTGTAAGATGTTCGATTGTAAATTCAGTATACTTCAAATATAAATTTATATTTTGTATTTGAAATAATTGTTTTGTTGAGTATATTTGTGTATAAAATATTTATTATGCTGAGTTACTTTAAAATGAACAAAAGAATTATTTTGACTATGGCCGTAATATTTTGTTTGGTTTCATTGGTTTATGGTCAGCCAAACACAACCCTTTCTCACGATGAAAATAGCCTATCTGTTCGTGATCTTAGTGGAATGCGATGGCGGTTTAAAATGATGCTTCCAGGAGAAGGAGTAAAAAAAGGTTTACATAAGCTTCCATCAGAAGATATAGAGACTTTAGTTTGGAATAATGCCTCTGTACCGGGTGATGTTTATACAGATTTATGGAAGGCCGGGGTAATAGAGGATCCTTATTTTGGACGTAATAGTGTTAAAGCTCAATGGGTACAACAATACGAATGGTGGTATGCTTTACAATTTAGAGTTACAGAAGATATTGAAAATCAAGTGGTTGATGTTCTTTTTGAAGGAGTGGATTATGCATGCGAAGTATGGTTGAACGGGCATTATTTAGGGAAGCATGAAGGTGTGTTTTCTAAATTCTCTTTTAATGTAAATGAGTTTCTTAGAATAAGTAAGGATGATGTTCTTAAGAGCAAGAATATGTTGGTAATAAAGTTAGATGCACCACCACAAGTGAACGCATTTGTAGCTGGTAAAAAAACACCATGGTTCGGAGATTATTGGAGAGATTTAACGCCAATAGGAATTTGGCGTCCAGTTAAATTAGTGACAACAGGGAAGGTACGTTTTAAAGATGTTTATGCTAATAATACTATAAATAAAGATGGTTCTGCGGATGTAAATTTAGAAATGACTGTGGAGAATACAACAAATGCAGCAAAAGAAATGTCTTTTATTGCATCTTTGGAAGGGAAGAATTTTAAAATGAAATATATAAAAGTTGAATTTTCTAAAACCATACCTCCCGGGACCCATAAAATAGAAGAAAATATTAAAGTAAAGGATGCACAATTATGGTATCCTTGGGATTTGGGAAAACCAAATTTATACAAAGCAAAAATTTCTTTAAAAGAAGGAGATATTAATCATGATGTTAATGAGACCGTATTTGGTATTAGAGAAGTTACTTCTAAATGGAATCCTGGATTTGTAAAAAATGTAGATCTTACTTTTCCTAGATCCACTTATATAAACGGCAAATTTCACTTTATCCGCTCTGCATGTTGGGGTGGCCCACCAGATATTTTCACAGGAAGAACTTCTGTTGAAGAATATAAAGAGTTAATTCGTTTGGCTAAAGAAATGAATATGAATAATATTCGAATTTTTGGTTGGCATCCTCCAGAGATACCAGAATTCTATCGGTATGCGGACGAGATGGGAATGACTATATGGCAAGACATGATTCCTTTAGGTACCGGTAATATACCGACAGATGAAAAAAATCTTGCAGAAATATTCAATGAAGGCGTTCGGGTAATTAAAGAAAGGCGTAACCATCCTTCTCTTATTATGATGGAAGGAGGAGAAGAAATGATGTTTCGCACTAGAGATCCAAAATTTGGGCGTAAATTCTTAGAGCGCCTAGGAGATTCTCTTCAGGCGTATGCAAAATTACCATACGTTCCTGATTCTCCAATGACAGATCATGTTGCTCAAAAAGCAGGATTTAAGCCAAAAGAAGCGGTACATGCATTGCGTTACTTTTATGATATGGGGGAGTGGTTACATGAAGATTGGTATCAAACAAAAGCTGATGGATATCCCATTGTGCCCGAGTTCGCAATAACATCTGTACCATCCGTAGAGAGTTTAAAGAAATTTATTCCTGAAGAAGAATTATGGCCTCCCGGATTAAGTTGGGGCCACCATTGGGCAGATTTAATAAGGTTACGTATGCAGAATTGGGATGTATTCGGAAGTGAAATGAAAAGCTCATTGGAAGAATTTGTTAATGCCACACAAGATTCTCAAGGTATTATTTTCCAGAATGGTATTGAGCATTTTAGAAGGGATAAACCTAGTTTAAGCGGTATAGCTCTGTGCCATTATATTACTTATGGTCCAGATATGAAATGGGGCATTGTAGATAACTATCAGAAACCAAAAAGGTCTTATAATTTTGTTCAAAAAGCGTATCAGCCTTTGTTAGTAAATTTCGAATTTAAAAAACGAAGATGGAGTACTAAAGAACCATTTGTAGGGAATATTTGGGTGATAAATGATTACTATAAGTCCTATAAAGACTGCAATGTTAAATTTCAAATAAAGGACGATTCAGGGAAAGTTTTATCTCAAAAGAGTTTTGATGTTGCAAGTATTAAAGAAAATAGTGCTCAATCTTTCTTTAGAATAGAAGAAAAGGTTCTTAAAAACGTAAAAGAGAAATTTTATGTTTATTTAGAGCTTACAGATAAAAAAGGAAAGGTAATTTCTAAAAATGATTATTTTTTCTTGATTGGGGATCAAAAAACCGCAACTCAGAGATTTAATAAATGGAAGCAAGAAAGGTTAGAACAAGAGAATAAACATGGAGGTTATGGTTCGTACTATCATTTTTTTGAAGAATTAACGGGACAGCGAGGAAAAAAGTATGACAGTGGAACGCAAAGACCTAGAGCAATAGGATATTAGAAATAAGGATATTACTTCTTTAAAAATATTTTAGATTAGTTTATTTTTAAGTTCGGAGATTATAGTTATTCTAAATTTGAAGAAGCTAAAGTATTGTTTTAAAATATAAAAGGAATGGATGATATAACATCTCAGCTATTAGTAAATAAATCTAATGCGGTGGTAACAATTAGTTTAAACAGGGCTCCTGCAAATAGTTATTATTTGGATTATTTAAAATTGTTGAGTGGTGCTATTCGTAAAGCAAGCCAAGATAAAGAGGTAAAGGTGATTTTGCTTAATAGTACCTCGGAAAAGTTTTTTTGCGCTGGAGCAGATATTAAAATATTTAGCACTAACACTTCAGAACAAAATGCAGATATGGTCTTGGCAGCAAAAGAAGTTAGCAGAGAAATAACATCTAGCGATAAGATTGTAGTAGCAGCTATTAGAGGACATGTTTTGGGTGGGGGCTTAGAAATGATAATGGCTTGCGATATTCGTTTGGCGAGTGAAGGAAACTATTTGATTGGTCTGCCTGAAGTAAAACTTGGTTTAATGCCAGGTAATGGCGGAACTCCTAGATTAATTGATTTAATAGGGGTAAGTAGAGCAATGGAATTATTAGTTACTGGAAATTCTATATCTCCGGATAAAGCGTATCAATATGGCTTATTCAATCATATATATACTAAAGATGCTTTTAATAAAGAAGTAAATACATATGTTAATAATCTTGCCCAAGGAGCAGGAAAAGCTATGTCTGCTATTAAAAAATATGTTCAGAATCATAAAGGATTAAGTGCAGAAGCGTCTTTGCAATTGGAGACAGAAGCGGTGAATTTTCTTTACGATACAGCAGATGCTAAGGAAGGTTTTTTAGCGTTTGTAGAAAAACGAAAACCAAAATTTAATTAAATATTTAAAATTAGAATTATGAAACAAGCAGTTACGCATTACCCATGTTATATTAATGGAGAGTGGCTTAAATCTTCTACAAGAGAATCCATTGAGGTGGAGAATCCTGCTAGTAATCAGGTTTTTGCAACAGTTACAGCTTGTAATATAGAAGATGTTCAATATGCTTTAGAAACTTCGGAAAAAGCCCAATTAAGTTGGGGGTTGTTGCCTGCGCAAACAAGAGCTAATTACATTTATGCTATTGTAGATAGATTAAAGTTAGAGCGCGAGCATTTTGCTAAATTATTAGTAATGGAACAAGGGAAAACTTGGCCAGAAGCTTTAGGTGAAGTGGATGACACGGTTAGGTATTTAATATACTCAGCAGAAGCAGGAAGACGTATTCAAGGGGCTGTTTTTCCTTCTGAGAACCCAGAAGAGCGTTTAACTATTTATAAAGTTCCTTATGGAGTAACAGTAGCATTATGTGCTTTTAATTATCCTTTAGCTTTAATTGGAAGAAAATTAGGGCCAGCCTTAGTCACTGGTAATAGTATTGTGTTAAAACCTCATGAACTAACACCTGTAACAGCATCTGAATTTTGTCGTTTAGTACACGATGCCGGAGTTCCTAAAGGTATTGTAAATATGGTTTCTACAAAGAGTGCTAAAGCCGCGTCTTTATTGGTAGAGAGTCCTATAACTAAGTTAATAAGTTTAACAGGAAGTACTAATGCAGGTAGAGCAATGTATCGTGCTGCGGCAGACAATATTACGGGGATGATTTTGGAATTAGGAGGTAAGGCACCTTTTATTGTTTGTCATGATGCGGATATTGATAAGGCAGTAGAAGCTGCAGCAATATCTAGATATGCTAATTGCGGACAAGTTTGTATTTGTAATGAAATGGTAATGGTAGATGAGAAGGTGGCGGATGAGTTTACAGATAAATTAATAAAAAGAGTAAAGGAGATAAGAGTAGGAAATCCGTTTGATTCTAATGTTCAGATGGGACCAAATGTAAGTAAATTAGGCTTGGAGCGTGTAGATGGTTTGGTTAAAGAAAATATTACGCAAGGTGCAGAATTAGTATTAGGAGGAGGTAGACCAGATGGAAAAGAATTTGAAAAGGGAAATTGGTATGAGCCAACAATACTAACGAACGTTAAAAATGGACAGGCAACTACAAAGAATGAATTGTTTGCGCCAGTTTTGCCAATAATAAAAGTTTCTGGTTTTGAGGAGGCTATGTCTATGAATAATGAAAGGGAAGAAGGCTTGTCAGCGTATTTGTATACTAATGATTATAGAATTCATGAAAAAGCAATAGATTCTTTACAAGTAGGAACTATTTTTATAAATAGAGGTATTGTTGGGTATATTCAAGGATATCATTCTGGGCATAAAACATCTGGTTTGGGTGGAGAAGACGGAATCTATGGTATAGATGAGTATTTACAAAAAAGAACCATATATATGGATTATTCCAAATAATAAAATGTATTATTAAATGGTTTTTTAGACAATCTTTCCTATGACGATATTTATATTTTATTTCTGATTAAATATGCTATACTGGCGGAATACGAATAATGTATGATTATTTTAAAGATTTTTTTTATACGTTCTTCTTCTTTTATAGACTTCTGGATTAAAATGTTTCCAAATTTGTTTAATAGCAATATTATCTTCTAATTCTGGAGTACGAATGCAGTTTTGTATTCCTAAGGAAGAAAATGTTTTATGGTATTGATTAAACATTACAGCGGTTACTCCTTTGTTTTGATATTCGGGATGCACCCCAATTAGATAAAAGATCACATCTTTGCTATGTTTTTTAGCCTTTAACAAGTGGTAGAAACCAAATGGAAAAAGTTTCCCTTTTGCTTTTTGTAATGCTTCTGTAAATGAGGGCATTACAACACCAAATGCAATTAATTTATCATCCTTATCTAAAATGAATTTTATGTATTCCGGATTAATAAAACTTATGTATTTTTTTTTGAAATAGGCTTTTTGAATATCATTTATAGGAACAAAGGAAGAGAGGCTAGCATAGCTTTCGTTGAATAAATCGAACATTTTGTCTGCCATAGGCATAACTTCTTCAGTTTTTGTAAAAGAAAGTGGTTTAACTTTGTATCTAGTTTGTACCATTTTGTCCACTTTAGCAAAAAATTTGGGATCCGCGTTGGCGAATGGAAAGCGGTTTTCTTCATATTGCTTTTCCTTTACAAAACCTGAGTATTCATAATGGCTAGCATAGTATTCATGGTTGTACCACGTTATCATAGTTCCCATTTCATTAAACCCTTCAACAAGAACACCAACCTTATCTAAATTCGAAAAACCGACAGGGCCTTCCATATATTCTAGCTTGTAATTTTGTCCAATTTCTTTTACTTTATTTAAAAGTTTTTCAGAAACTTCCGTATCATCAATAAAATCGAACCAACCAAAACGCATTTTTTTTACTTTTTGCTGATTTATTTCTACCCAGTTTACAATAGCAGCAATACGGCCGACAATTGTATTATTCTTATACGCAAGAAAAAAGCGTGCCTCAGCATCTTTAAAAACAGGGTTTTTATCTTTGTTAAATGTGGCTAACTCATCATTAATTATAGGAGGAACCCAAAATTTACAATCTTTATAAAGACTAAAAGGAAACTTAACGAATTTCTTTAAATCACTTTTTGTAATGGCTTCTTTTAAAAGTATCATACTAAATTTTTAGAATAACTAGGGGAATAAGGTACAAGGTAAGAATAGTAATCGTAGGTTTAAGAAATTATATGTTTTTAGATTTTAACGACAACGGAATTCTCCATAAAATAATCTCTAAGTTTTTCTAATCTTGGGCTTAGTTTTTTAGCTAATACTACATACTGACATTTTTTAATACTTTCAGATGTTGTCGTTAAAATAGTTACTTCTTTACGTTGTATAAGAAAATCAGCATCATCTACAAAAAATATTTTTAATTGGGAAACACTTACGCCATTGGTAAGGAAAAGCTTTTGAATATTTTTGGGTGTAGTAATAAGAATATCAATTCCCATATAAATTTCGGATTTCTGAATGTCTATATGCAATTCTTCATACCCTTTATATACCCTTAAATCTGTGTATTTCGTAAAAGCAAAAAATTTGTCATATAATTCATGAGCTTCTTTTTTGTTTTCTACTATAATTATTGCTCTTGGTGCATCTCCTTGTGATTGGCATTGTAATTTATGCAATGTGTTTATTATCATTGCAGTTGTTCTGCCGCTCTCTTTAGGAGCAATGCCAAAAACATTTGCTCCACTTTTAATTTTAGGAATTACTTTTTTTTGAAAAGGGGTAGCAGATTCTATAAGTAATCTTTCTAGAGCTTCTTTAAGAGAAGGATGTAACTTTTTAAAAGGCATTTTTTATGATGTTTATAAAATTACCTGTCTAAGTAAAAAGACAGAAGAACAAAGATAGTTCAAATGTATAACTACCAGTGTTCTTCTAAGAAATCTATTAAGGATGTTTAAGTTCTATAATTTAAAACTCTATTACACCATCGTCTTTTTCTTTTTCCTTCTTTTTGGCTTTTTTCTTTTTCTTTTCTGCCTTTTTTAATTTTTTCATTTGTTTTTTAGAAGGAGCTAAATCTATGTCTTCAGCGCCAGAACCTCCATCTTTTTCTTTCTTTTTCTTCTTCTTTTTCATGGAGTTCTTTTTTATAGGCCCTCCATTTTCTCCGGCATTTTGATCATCAATAGGTATTAATTTATCTTTATGCATATCGAACCTATATGAAGCTCCCATAGAGATGAATACTCTGGATGGTGTATTTTTAAAACTAGCCCCTAAATTTATATCAGCTTGTAAGTTTTCACTCCATAGGTGCGCAACCCCACCTCTAAGAAGATTATCGGCATATCGGTCGCTTTTAATTCCTTGATTTTCTACAAACACGCTCCATTTAGGATTCCTAAATGCATGAGATATAGAAACCAAATAACTCATTTCTGGAAAATCAGTAGAAATTCGGTCATAAGCGAAATTAGTAATCATAACAAAACGGGGGGTTAATCTACTTTGTGTTGCTACCATTGCTCTATAAGAAATGGTTGGGTCTCCTAGATAAAAAGGGTTGTCACCAATTAGGAAATTAGCACCACCGTAAACAGAAACTGCTGGTAATAAGTTACGCCATTGAAATTTATGGTTGGCTTTCCAGCTATACAAATTTGGTTTATTATACTCAGGGTTTTTGAAAGGGTCGTAGACTAAAAATTTTAAACCAATTCTGTTTCTATTAAAATCCGTATTTGATACTTCTGTATTAGTATTTAAAAACGTAGTTTTTTGATTTTGAAAAATACCTTCCCAATTAATTTCTAACCGCTCAAAAAGTAGTCCATATCTTAAAGCTATTTCAGTACCCCAAATGTTAGATTGTGTGTTTAGTAAGCTATGGTCTTGTTGTTCATAAAGTAAACCCATTTCTGCTTGTATCACATTTTTTCCTATAGCATAGGCGCTAACAGATTGCCCAGGTCTATTAGAATTTATGACATCGGTATATTGCGAAATTCCCAGAATTGGGATAGCAAACAGCAATATAAAGAGTGTTTTTTTTGTTTTATTCATTCCAAATGGATGCCCCATGAATATCATTTTAGTATTATTTTATGACTTTTGCTCTGCTATTACAACGGTAGAATTGTATTTTTGATATAAATCATTTAAAATAAAATGGCATTTTTAAAGACAATTTTAGTTATTCTTTTGGTTTATTATTTGCTGAAAACTGTGGCAAAATGGTTTGCACCAAGAGTACTTAGTTATGCTGCCAAGAAAACGGAGGCGCATTTTAAAGAAAAAATGGGAGGATTCTCTTCGCAAAATTCTACTCGAGAGGAGCAAGTGGGTGATGTTATTATAGATAAAAAAACGGCACCAAAACGGAGTAATAATAAAAAAGTTGGGGAGTATATTGATTTTGAAGAGATAGAGTAACTATCTTTGGATTAATCAATGACTATAGTATTCCAATGAAATTAGGTTTTAAATCACTTCTTACACATTTTTTTGTTCTTGTATTTTTCGTAATAGCAGCTTTGCTATACTTTAATCCTGTATTGCAGGGTAAAGTTATACAACAATCCGATATTGTTCAATATACAGGTATGGCCAAGGAGCAAAATAACTTTAGAAAAGTAACGGGGGAAGAGCCTTATTGGACGAATAGTGCTTTTGGCGGGATGCCAACTTTTCAATTGGGGGCCTATTATCCTCATAACTATGTAAAAAAACTGGATAATTTAATTCGTTTTTTACCGCGACCTGCGGATTACCTATTTGTTTATTTTCTAGGATTTTATATTCTATTATGTTGCTTAAAGGTGGATTATAGATTAGCTGCTTTAGGAGCATTGGCTTTTGGGTTTTCTACCTATCTAATAATTATTTTAGGAGTAGGGCATAATGCTAAAGCACATGCTATAGGGTATTTACCTATGTTGCTAGGAGGGATAATTCTTGTTTTTAGGAAAAAATATATTTGGGGATTTGTACTAACTGCCATAGCAATGGCTTTAGAAGTAGGCGCAAATCATTACCAAATGACTTACTACTGTATGCTTCTTATTTTGGTTTTAGGTGGGGTGTATCTCGTAGATGCGATACTAAAAAAGAAATTAAAGCATTTTGCAATTTCTATAGGTATATTATTATTAGCGGTAGTTCTAGGAATAGCAACAAATGCAACAGGACTAATGGCTACCAAGGAATATGCGGACTGGAGTACACGTGGAAAATCTGAATTAACAATTAACCCAGATGGTTCTCCAAAAGAAAATAAAGGAGGTCTTAGTAAAGCATATATTACACAATACAGTTATGGAATTGTAGAATCTTTAAATATTTTTGTTCCTCGGCTGTTTGGAGGTTCCAATGGGGAAGATTTAGGAGAAAATTCTAAAACATTTAATTTCTTAACCGATCAAGGAATTTCTAGAACGCAAGCCGTTAATTTTTCTAGTAGGTTACCTTTGTATTGGGGAAATCAACCAGGAGTAGCAGCGCCAGCATATATTGGAGCGGTAATTTTTTTCTTATTTGTTTTGGGTCTGTTTTTGGTACAAAGTAAGGCAAAATGGTGGTTATTAGGTGGTACTCTTGTTTCTTTGGTTTTATCTTGGGGAAAGAACTTTAGTCTACTTACGGATTTTATGATTGATTATTTTCCGTTGTATGATAAATTTAGAGCGGTTTCTTCTATACAAGTTATATTAGAACTTTGTGCTCCGGTATTGGGTATTTTGGCTGTGCATGCTTTATTTAAAGATTCTACTACGGTAATTAAAAAGATAAATGCACTAAAAATAGCTTTTGTGGCGGTCGTAGGCTTATTAATAGCTTTGTTGCTATTTAAAGGAATGTTTAATTTTTCTGGTAGTGATGATGCTTTTATTAAACAAAATTACGGAGATGAGTTAATGTCATTAATTCAGTTAGATAGAGAAGCAGTTTATACCAGTGATACCTTACGTTCTTTATTGTTTGTAGTTCTGGCTGCGGTAGTTTTATGGCTTTATATTAAAGGGAAAATAAAAGAGAATATTCTAGTTTTAGGCCTTGGAATCTTAATACTGGTAGATTTAGTTGGAGTTGATAAAAGATATGTGAATAAGAATGATTTTGTTAGCAAAAGGCAAATGAATGAACCTTTTAAACAAACTTCTGTAGACTTACAAATAGCAAAGGATAAGGGCAATTTTAGAGTGTATGATCCTCAGGAGGGCTTAAATGGAGCGCGTACGTCTTATTTTCATAAATCTATAGGAGGTTATCATGCTGCAAAACCAGCAGGTATTCAAGATTTATTCGAATTTCATCTGTATAAAGGCAATGTTGGTGTTTTAAATATGCTAAACGTAAAGTATGTAGTACAGCAAGATGAAGAGGGCAGAAGCTATCCAGCAACCAATCCGGAAGCTAATGGTAATGCTTGGTTTATTAAAAAACTAATCCCTGTTTCTTCTGCTAATGAAGAGATTCGAAAGTTAGATACTTTAGATAATAAAAATGAAGCTATTGTAAATACCGCAGCTTTTCCCACAATCAATAGGTTTAATTTTCAAACAGATTCTACTACCGTTATTAGATTAATAAATTATAAGTTAAATCAACTAACATATACATCAAATAATAAAAATGCTGGTGTTGCTGTATTTTCAGAAATGCATTATGGTAATGGATGGAACGCCTATATCGATGGTAAGCTAACAGATCATTTTAAAGTAAATTATGTTTTACGTGCGTTAAAAATTCCGGCAGGAAAACATACTATTGAATTTAAGTTTGAACCAAAAGTAGTGCAAGAAGGTAGTACCATAGCCTTAGCTAGTTCTTCATTATTAGGGGTGCTAATATTGGCAGGTTTAGGTTTTACTTTTTGGAGATCTCGAAGAAAAGAAACGGAGTAATGAAAAAAGTGCTAATTATCGCATATTATTGGCCTCCAGCAGGAGGTCCGGGAGTGCAACGTTGGCTAAAATTCATTACATATTTAAGGGACTTTAATGTGGAACCTATTTTGTATATTCCTAAGAATCCGCATTATCCTATTCAAGACACATCGCTTTTAAAAGAAGTTCCGGAAGGAATTACTATTTATAGGCAATCTATTTTTGAACCTTATGCTCTGGCAAGTATGCTTTCATCGAAAAAAACCAAAAGGATAAGTTCAGGGCTTATTCGGACCAAAAAACAATCTGTAGTAGAAAAAATGTTTCTATGGATAAGAGGAAATTTATTCATTCCGGATGCTCGTAAATTTTGGGTAAAACCTTCCATAAAATTTTTAGAGGGAGTACTTGAAAAGGAAAATATAAAAACTATAATTACCACAGGTCCACCGCATAGTGTTCATTTAATAGGTTTAGGTTTAAAGAAAAAATTGGATATAAGCTGGGTATCTGATTTTAGAGACCCCTGGACTAGTATTGGTTATCATAAAAAATTAAAACTCACAACAGGATCTAAAAGGAAGCATAAGCAATTAGAAAGAGAAGTATTAAATGCAGCGGATAAAATAATTGTTACCAGCGCAACTACAAAAGAAGAATTTGGCTTAATCACAAAACAACCTATAGAGGTAATTACAAACGGATATGATACTTCTATTTCTAATGCTGAAGATTTAGATAAAGATTTCACCTTAGCCCATATAGGATCCTTGTTAACAGGTCGCGACCCTAGCGGCTTATGGCAATCATTATCGGAGTTAGTGGAGGAAAATGAGCAATTTAAAATTCATTTTAAGTTGCAGTTAGTTGGAGTTGTAAGTGATGATGTTTTAAAGAATATTACAAAGCACGGTCTTATTCCTAACACTGAAATTGTAGGTTATTTAACGCATGAAAAAGCAGTTTCTTTTCAAAGAAAATCACAAATATTACTTTTAATAGAGATAGATTCGGATGAAACTAAAGGTATCATTCCGGGTAAGTTATTTGAGTATATGGCAGCAGGGAGACCTATACTAGGGATTGGCCCAAAGAATTGGGAGGTAGCGCAATTAATAGAAGAAACGAACACAGGCAAGGCATTTTTGTATTCTAATAAAGAAGCATTAAAAGGGGCTATACTAAAGTGGTTTAATCTTTATCTGGAAAGGAATTTGAAAAATACTTCGGAAAGTATAGAAAAATACAGTAGAAAGGCATTGACAGAACAATTAGCGAAACATCTGTAATGGGAATAGTTAGAAAACAAGCAATTAGTAATACTATAGTTACCTATTTAGGCTTTGCCTTAGGAGCTATTAATGTTTTGTTTTTATATACCAATTTTTTAACGGATGCGTATTTTGGTTTAGTGCAAGTAATTTTATCCGCTTCGGCTGTAATAATGCCTTTAATGGCTTTCGGAGTTCCGAATACTATAATTAAGTTTTATAGTACTTTTAAAGAAAAGGAAAAGAAAGATAGTTTTTTAAGCTTAATGCTTTTACTTCCTTTAGTATTAATTCTTCCTATTGGAGCTCTGTCTTATATTGCTAATGACACAATTGCCACTTTTTTATCTCAAAAAAATGAAATTGTAAGGGATTATGTTTGGTATGTCTTTGTTATAGGCTTGGCTATGGCATATTTTGAAGTTTTTTATGCTTGGGGGAAAGTTCATATGAAGTCTTTTTTTGGAAATTTTTTAAAAGAAATTTTTTGCAGACTAGGAGTAACAATATTATTAGGGCTTATTCATTTTAAAGTTATTACGGTAGAAACTTTTTTAGTTCTTTTGGCTGCGGTATATATTATGCGGATGCTCATAATGAAAATATATGCTTATCGTTTACGCATGCCTTCATTAAAAATTGAGATACCAGATGATATTGGAGATATAATTATTTATAGTGCCTTGATTATTTTAGGCGGATCAACGGCTATAGTTCTGTTAGAAGTTGATAAAGTAATGATTAACCAATTTATAAAGATAGAGAATGTTGCATATTACAGTGTGGCAGGCTTTATGGCTTCTACAATCGCAGTGCCTTCTAGAGCTATGCATCAAATTACATATCCATTAACAGCAGAATTATTGAATAAAAAAAAATATAAGGAACTTAAAAAATTGTATAAAAAGAGTTCCTTAACTCTATTTAGTATTTCTGGGTTATTGTTTCTTTTGTTATTGGTTAATTTAAAAGATTTATATTCTTTTCTTCCGGAAACATATACAGCCGGGTTTGTAATTGTAGCTTGGATAGGAATGGCAAAAGTATATGATGCTCTTTTGGGTAATAATAACTCTATCTTATTTAATTCTGATTTTTATAGAGCCGTTTTACTTTTAGGAGTTCTATTGGCCATACTTACTATTTTATTTAATTTATGGTTAATCCCTAAGTATGGTTTAAACGGGGCCGCAATAGCAAGTTTTTTAGCATTCTTTATTTATAATTCTATAAAGTTAGGTTTTGTAAAGAGGAAATTTAATATGAGCCCACTATCTAAAGAGACATTTTTTGTTCTTTTTATTCTTTTACTTTTAGGAACTTTGTTTTATTTTATTCCTTTTGCTATACATCCTATTTTGGCGATACTTTTAAAGAGTATTTTAATTATAAGTATCTATTTGAGTATTTTATATAAATTCAAAATATCAGAAGACATTAATCTTTTAATAAATCAATTTTTAAGAAATTTTAAATGAAAAAGTATATAGCAACACTAATATTGGTTTTGGCATCGTATGGACAGGCTTTCAGTCAGACTGAAGATGTAGATATGATAGTATTTATTAAAGAAGTACAGCAATGGAAGAAGACAGGGGAGAATATGAAGCTTATATGGTGGATTCCTACCATGTATTGGGAGGTAGCTTTAAAAGGAAATCCGAACGTAACGGAAGAAGCTAAGCAGGACATTATTCGTAGTGTAGAAAATTATACTATAATTGCCGCTTTAGATGGTAAAGTTGGTGCTTTAGGTTTTTCGTACAATGAATTAGAATCTATTAAAATAATTACAGATAAAAGTATGGTTTATAAGCCATTGAACCAAGAGGAGCTACCAGATGAAACTAAAAATTTATTGAATATTCTAAAACCTACACTGAGCAATATTATTGGACAAATGGGCAAGAATATGGAATTTTACGTTTTCCCGGGGATTGATGAAAAAGGAAGTAAAATTTTGGACCCAACATCAAGCTCTAATTTTTCTGTTTTTTATAACGGAGAAAGCTTTAATTGGCGTTTGCCTTTGGGGTCTTTGGTTCCTAAAAAGAAATGTCCAACGGATAATGAGCTGTTAAGTGGTAGTTGGAAATTCTGCCCGTGGCATGGGGAAAAACTTTTGCTTGTAGAAAAAGAATAAGTATTGTGAAAACAAGGAGAGATTTTGTTAAACTTACCGCTTTAGGAGTTATGGGAACTATACCATTTAATGGTATATCTAATCCAATAATTAAAAATTCATTGGAGTTACAAACCGATTTAGAAGTTTCTATTTTTTCCAAGCATTTACAATTCTTGGATTATGAATCTACAGGTACTGTAGCCGCGGAAATGGGTTTTTCGGGAGTTGATTTAACTGTTAGACCAAAAGGGCATGTAGAGCCAAATAATGTATTAACTACTTTGCCAAAAGCAATTACTGCAATTAAAAAAGGTGGCTCGTCTTGTACGATGATTACAACAACAGTAGAAAATGCATTAAGTTCTGTAGATGTTGACGTTATAAAAACAGCAGCAAATGAGGGGGTATCTTTTTATAGGAGTAATTGGTTTTCCTTTATGAAAGGGGTTTCAATGCAGGAGTCATTATCTTTATGCGCTGATAGTGTTAAGAAGTTAGGACTTGTTAATAAAGAATTTGGTATTGTAGGTTGTTATCAAAATCATTCGGGATTGCGAATAGGAGGTTCTTATTGGGAAGTAGAAAAAATTTTAGAAACTGTTGATGCAAACTATTTTGGAGTTCAATATGATATTCGCCATGCCACAGTAGAAGGTGGAGTTTCTTGGGAAAATGGTTTAAAACTTTTAAAATCTCATATTAAAACAATCGTATTAAAAGATTTTAAATGGGGAATGGTAAATGGTAGGTGGAAACTCATTAATGTTCCCATAGGGGAGGGAATGGTAGATTTTGACACTTATTTTAAGTTGCTAAAACAATATGGATTAAAGCCACCAGTATCATTACATTTAGAGTATAACTTAGGTGGTGCAGAGAAAGGTAAACGCACTATTTCTGTAGATAAAAAAGTGGTTTATGATGCAATGAAAAAAGATTTAAAGACAGTTAATGCTTTGTGGAAAAAAGCGTAGAAAGAGAAAAACCCCGTAGCAAATAAATCTGCTACAGGGTTTATAACTAACCAACCTAAAAACTATTTTTATTATTGTCTTCTGCTACTTCTAGGAGAAGCAGACCTTGTGTTACTTCTTGAGCTTCTAGAAGGTGAACTTGCAACTCTTCTTGAGCTTGAGCTTCTAGAAACAGTATTACGGTTTCTAGAAGGTGTTTTACTAATAGACCTCTTGTTGCTAGAACTTCTTGATGACATACTAGTGCTTCTAGAAGATCTTTGTATTGGTCTTTGTGTTACTTTCCTTGATGTACTATTACTTCTCTGAGCAACTGATCTTCCAGCTGTTCTACTTACAGGTTTTCTGTAAGTGCTAGTAGTACGTTTTACCGTAGTACTTCTAGGGGTTCTTGTAACTTCTCTTTTGGTAGAAGAAATTCTACCGGTATTACTTCTATTAGTTTTTGTATTCCCTCTTTGAACAGTACTTCTTCTAATGGTACTATTTCTGTTATAGGTACTTGCATTATTTCTCGTAGATCTAGATTTTGTGTTTCTATTAACATTTCTATTGCTTCTTATTGCATTAGATCGTCTAGCAACTCTTTTATCATTTCTATAGATTTTAGATCTAGATGAACGAATTTTATTGTATCTGTGTACACGACCTAGTTTAGCATAACTTCTTCGAGTATTAAATCTATACGGATTATAGTAAGTATAGCGTGTTGGTCTATAGTACCTTCTATATGGTTTATTGAAAACTAAACATAGATTAATAGATGGTCTTAAAAAGAACCTGTGAAATGGTCTATAAACATAATGTCTATTGTATCTATTAATATACCCAGTATGGTAATCATAAAATCCGCGACGGTTATAATAAACGTACATTCCACCTACTCTAAAAACTCTTCCATTTCTATATCCAATATCTATATTACCAATATTAGATACTCTTCCATAATAGTCATAATATATAGGAACATTTTCTACTTGAATTACAGCTCCGTAATCATCGTATTGAGCATATGGACTATAATCGTAACCAGAATTAAAAGTTATATTGCTGTTAGGATTTCTTAATCTGTTGCTAATGTAAAAATCGAATTCGCCATCTGAAAATACGGAAAACGTAATGCCATTTTCAACAAAAATAAAAGAGTTATTGTTTAGATAAGCATTGCGTGTTGCAACCTTACCATCAGTGGTACTAGCGTGGATACTTAAAGTACCTAAAACAATCGCTGTAAAAAGGAGTACTAATTTTCTCATGATATAAGGTTTAAATTTTAAATACAAATATTTGTATTCCCTTAGTACATACCAAACAGCGTGCCAAAAAACACGAACACCTCTTATATTACTGTTTTAAAGCGCTTTACGATATTTTGATTTAGTGTTGAAGCGAGTGTTACGTATTCCCAAATACAATTGGATGAATTTAAAAACACATTATCATCCTAATTTTTCTTTTAAATAAGGAGCGGTAACAGAAGTCTTATTCTTTGAAACCACTTCAGGGGTACCTTGAGAAATTAACTGACCACCATTGTCACCACCTTCTAATCCTAAATCAATAATATAATCGGCACATTTTATAAGTTCAATATTGTGTTCAATAACAACAATAGAATGTCCTTTTTCTATAAGAGCGGTAAAAGACTTTAAAAGTTTTTTAATATCATGAAAGTGTAAACCTGTAGTTGGTTCATCAAAAATAAATAAGGCTTTGTCTTTTGTTTTTCCTTTGACAAGAAAAGAAGCTAGTTTAATACGTTGTGCTTCTCCACCAGAAAGAGTAGAAGAGGATTGTCCTAAAGTAACATAACCCAAGCCTACATCCTGTAATGGTTGCAATTTAGTTACTATTTTGGTTTGCTCGTTTTGTTTAAAAAAGGCAATTGCATTATCTATTGTCATGGTTAAGACATCATCAATACTTGCATTTTCAAACTTTACCTCTAGAACTTCTTTCTTAAAACGTTTACCATTACAGGCATCGCACTCTAAGTGTACATCTGCCATAAACTGCATTTCTACGGTTATTTCTCCATCACCTTTACATTTTTCGCAACGACCACCATCTACATTAAAAGAAAAATGTTTTGCTTGGTACCCTCTTATTTTACTTAATTTTTGTCCGGCAAATAGGCTTCGAATATCATCATAAGCTTTTATATAAGTTACTGGGTTAGATCGCGATGATCGTCCAATAGGGTTCTGGTCCACAAATTCTACATGCTTTATATCCTTGTATTTTCCTTCAACAGAAGTAAATTGCCCAGCTTTTTCACCATATCCGCCAACTTCTTTTAAAAGTATTGGATATAGCAATTTTTTAACTAAAGTGCTTTTTCCACTTCCAGAAACTCCAGTAACCACGGTTAATACATTTAAAGGAAAGAGAGCATCTATATTTTTAAGATTATTTTCTCTGGCTCCTTTAATTTCAATGAAATTTGAAAAAGTCCTTCTTTTTTTAGGCGTCTCAATAGTCATGGAGCCATTTAGATAACTAGCGGTTAATGAATCGCTTTGTAATACTTCTTTTAGAGTGCCGTTGGCCACAACTTCTCCACCATGTGTGCCCGCTTTGGGGCCAATATCTATTACTTGATCTGCAGCTTTCATAATATCTTCATCATGTTCTACTACAATGACTGTATTTCCTAAATCTCTTAAAGATTTTAATACAACGATTAAGTTTTCGGTGTCTTTGGGATGTAAGCCAATACTAGGTTCATCTAATATATACATAGATCCAACTAAACTACTACCTAAAGAGGTTGCTAAATTTATACGTTGGCTTTCACCCCCAGAAAGAGTGTTCGATTTTCTATTTAAGGTTAAATAGCTAAGCCCTACGTTATTTAAAAATTCTAGCCTAGTGTTTATTTCTTGTAACAATCTATAAGCTACTTTAGCGTCGTGCTCATTTAAAGTTAAGTCATTAAAAAATGGAATTAATTTTTTAATAGATAAATTAACTAAATCTGTAATAGAAGTATCGCCAACTTTTACATGATTAGTTTCTTCTCTTAGTCTTCTACCTTTACAGCTGGAACATTTTGTTTTTCCTCGGTAACGAGAAAGCATAACTCTATTCTGTATTTTATAACTTTTCTCTTCTAGCATACCGAAAAAGTCATATAGGCCAGTAAAGTAAGAGTTTCCGTCCCAAACTAATTGTTTTTGCTCTTCCGTTAGTTGAAACCAAGGCTTGTGTATGGGAAAGTCAAATTTATAAGCAGAGTTTACCAACTCATCTCTATAAGCGCTCATACTTTCTCCTCTCCAGGCAAATATGGCGTTCTCGTATACGGATAGAGCAGTGTTAGGTATAACTAAATCTTGGTCAATACCTATAACATCTCCGTAACCTTCACATTTTGGACAGGCACCATAAGGGTTGTTAAAACTGAATAGATGTACATTTGGTTCTAAAAATTGTATTCCATCCAATTCAAACTTATTACTAAACGGAGTTTCATTTTTAGTCTCTAGGTCCTCAACAATACAATTTCCTTTTCCCTCGAAAAAGGCGGTATCTACAGCATTGGCGAGTCGATTGTAAAAATCTTCGTCATCTTTTGTTATAATACGATCAATAACTAGATCAAATTCTTTACCAATATTTTCCGGAGCTTGATCTATTCGTAAAACTTTTCCATTATATTTTATTCTGGCGTAGCCTTGTTTTGAAAAAAGCTCTAAAGATTTTAAAGAGTCTCGGTCTTCGGCAATCGAAATAGGTGCTAGTAATAGTAATTTTGAATTCTCTTTATAAGTTTTAATATGATTTACAACATCTGTAACGGTATGTTTTTTTACTTGCTTACCAGAAACAGGAGAATAGGTTTTTCCTATACGAGCAAATAAAAGTTTTAAGTAATCATATATTTCAGTAGTGGTTCCAACAGTGGATCTTGGGTTGGTAGAGTTCACTTTTTGCTCAATAGCAATTGCAGGAGCAATACCTTTTATATAATCTACCTTAGGCTTGTTAAGTTTTCCAAGAAATTGCCTAGCATAAGAAGATAAGCTTTCTACATATCTTCTTTGACCTTCCGCATATAAGGTGTCAAAAGCTAAACTAGATTTTCCCGAACCAGATAAACCAGTAACTACTACGAGCTTATTTCTTGGTATTACAACATCTATATTTTTTAAATTATGCAGTTTTGCACCTTTAATTATAATATTTTCTTTCGGGTTAACTTCTAGTAGTACAGACATGATATTGTTTAGAAAAACAAAGATACAATATGCCTTTAATTTATGTGCAAAGTATTTAATACGGAGCTTAAAAGTTAAAAAAAATGTAAACTCATTTGTTAATAACATTTAATTTTGCCTATATTTGATAAACACTAAACGTTAATAAGCCTATAGAAACATATTTACTTTTTTAAGTTAAGATAGTACCCACAAGACCTTTTCATAAGAAAAGGCCCTCAATTTTAACCCTAAAAAGTAAACAACTATGGCACTACAAATTGACGATGCAGTACTGGTAAAACAGTATATAAATGGAGATGAAAGAGCGTTAGCATCTCTTATAGATAAACACAACAAACGTATTAACGGTTTTATATATTCTAAAGTTGGTGATCGCGAAGTAACCGAAGATATTTTTCAGGATACTTTTATGAAAGTTATTAGAACTCTAAAAAGAGGAGCATATAATGAAGAAGGTAAATTTTTGCCCTGGGTAATGCGTATTGCTCATAATCTTATAATTGACCACTTTAGAAAAACGAATAGAATGCCGAAATTTGACGGATCGGATACTTTTAGCATTTTTTCTATAATTGGAGATGAAAGATTAAATATAGAAAAGCAATTAATAAAAGAGCAAATAGATACAGATTTGTCCTTGTTAATAAAAGAGCTTCCCAAAGATCAACAAGAAGTTTTAGAAATGCGTATATATAAGGATATGAGTTTTAAAGAAATATCTGATAATACGGGTGTAAGTATTAATACAGCACTGGGGAGAATGCGTTATGCATTAATTAACCTTAGAAAGATTATTGAAGAGTATAATATAGTTTTAACGATTTAATTGGTAAAAGGTCGACTAGTTTTATTACATTGTGCATTGATGGCGTTATCCATATGAAACAACATCAAAGGTACTATGGAGAAAATTTACACTAAGAGTCAAAAAGAATGTGAGCTTGTTAAAGCGCAACCAGAAACAATTCAATTTTTATTGAATTTCTCTAAATCGTTAAAAATTACAGAAGCTAAAGGAATAAAATTCGAGAGTAATTTAAACTAAGCTTTTCGCTACATAATATATAACCCTTAAGATATATGTCTTAAGGGTTTTTTTATACGCCGAAATTAAAAACAATCTGTAATGTGTAAATAAAAGGGTGTGCAATTTTTAATTGTAAGAGCAGATTATTCTATAGAACAACGATTTACATGTATAATGTTATTTGTTTTTGCAACTAGATTAATACTTCAATATTGTACAAAAAATAGAAAACCCTTGTTTCACATCAAAAAGTAGGGGTTTTACAACATACTTTTTACCACGGCCCATGTTTTATATAGTTTTAGACCATAATTAAGAAATCACTTAGATTTTTTAGTAACCATTAAATACAAACCATTAACTAAGAAAAGCCCCCTGATCTTAAAAACAAAAAATTAATATGTCAGTACAAATTGAAGATTCAGAATTAGTAAGAGATTATATTAGCGGTGATGAAAAAGCACTAGAAGTATTAATCAACAGACACAATCAACGTATTACTAGTTTTATTTATTCTAAAGTATTAGATAGAGATATTACTGAAGATATTTTTCAGGACACCTTTATTAAAGTAATTAAAACCTTAAAAAAGGGTACTTATAGCGAAGAGGGTAAATTTTTGCCATGGGTTATGCGTATTTCTCATAACTTAATAATTGATCACTTCAGAAAAAACAAAAGAATGCCAATGTTTGAAGGGAGTGATGATTTTAATATCTTTTCTGTTATAGGGGATGACAAGTTAAATGCCGAAAAACAAATTATTAAGGATCAAATTAATTCTGATTTAAGAATTTTAGTAGAAGAATTACCAGATGATCAAAAAGAAGTTTTATTAATGCGTATTTATAAAGATATGAGCTTTAAGGAAATTTCGGAAAACACCGGAGTAAGTATAAACACTGCTTTAGGAAGAATGCGTTATGCTTTAATTAACCTTAGAAAAATAATCGAGAAAAATAATATAGTACTTACTGCATAAGATTTGTAAAAGTAGATAAACAATATTTCTAATTTAGTAGCGTTATCCCTGTATAACAATATTAGAAATATGGAAAAAATTTACTTTGAGTACCAAAAAAAATTCAGTCCGGTAAAGGCAAGTACAGAAACTATAGAATTTCTAATAAGTTATTCTAGAGCACTTTATACGGTAAAGCATGATGATTTAAAGTTTAATGTCATCTTAAATTAAAATATAAAGCCCGTTATTTACGGGCTTTTTTGGTTTTAGAATACTCGTTTAGTACTGTTTTTCTTCCAATAGTTTTAGTAATTATATCTTTTTCTAAATTCCATCCTCTTGCTGGGCTATATTCCCGGCCATACCAAATAATTTGTAGATGTAAATCGTTCCATAGTTCTTTAGGGAATAGTCTTTTGGCATCTTTTTCTGTTTGCACTACATTTTTTCCGTTAGTTAATCCCCAACGATACATAAGTCTGTGAATGTGAGTGTCTACAGGAAAAGCAGGAATTCCGAAAGCTTGGGAAACAACAACACTAGCCGTTTTGTGGCCAACTGCAGGGAAAGTTTCTAGGACTACCATTTCTTGTGGTACAATTCCGTTATGGTTTTCTACCAACATTTTAGAAAGACCAAAAATTCCTTTTGCTTTCATGGGGGAGAGGCCGACAGGTTTTATAATTTCTCTAATTTCCTCTATGGATAGTTTTATCATATCATAAGGATTATCAGCTCTTTTAAAAAGTAGAGGTGTTATTTGGTTTACTCGTACATCTGTACTTTGAGCAGACATGAGTACTGCAATTAATAATGTATATGGATCTTTGTGATCTAATGGTATAGGAATAGTGGGGTATAATTCTTTTAATGTATTAATTACAAATGGAACCTTTTCCTTAATTGTCATAATTGGTTTATTTTTATGCAAATATCTATGGAGATAAAACTAATTAAAATTGTGTATGAAAACATTAAAAGTAGGAGATAAAGTTCCAAATTTTTCGTCTAAAGACCAAGATGGAAATACGATAAATTTATCGGATTATTTGGGAAAAAAGTTAATTATCTTTTTCTATCCTAAAGCAAGTACTCCAGGTTGTACCGCAGAAGCTTGTAATTTAAGAGATAATTATGCGGAACTGCAAGAGCAAGGTTATGAGTTGTTAGGGGTAAGTGCTGATTCCGAAAAAAGACAAGCCAAATTCAAAGAAAAATATGACTTTCCTTTTCCGTTGTTGGCAGATGAAGACCATACAGTTATTAATGCTTTTGGAGTTTGGGGTCTTAAAAAATTTATGGGTCGCGAGTATGACGGTATACATCGAAAGACCTTTAAAATAAATGAAAAGGGAGAAGTAACTTTAGTTATTGACAAGGTAAAGACTAAAGATCATGCTGCTCAACTTTTAGATGTATAAAACTAAAAAAAGCATCAGATAAATCTGATGCTTTTTTAATTATGTATTTCATTTTTACTCTTCTATATTTTCTTTTCTAATAAAAAGCTGCTTTTCTTTAATCATTTCTGGTAGGCCATCGGGTAACATTTCTTCCCAGCCTTCCTCATTATTTATTATCTTTTTAAGAGCATCTCTAGAGAAAATATCCATAATTTCTGGGTCGTAATCAAAAATATCCATTACTTTTCCATTATACTTAAAGAACTTATAGAGCTCTTTCATTCTAGGATGTACTTTAACATTATTACTGGTCATAATTTGTCCAGTTTCTGCGTTTTTCATTGGGTATAGATATACTTGTAAATCCTTAAAGAATAATTTACCAAAGGCTTCTAATATTCCACCACTTAAGTGTCTGTAGTATTTTTCATCAAAAATGTCTACTAGGTTATTTACTCCCATAGTAAGGCCAATTCTTGATTTAGTATAATTATTAAAATACTCTACGAGTCTATAGTATTCTTGGAACTTAGATATCATTACTGTATGTCCTAAAGAGCAAAGTAATTGCGCTCTATCCATAAAATCTTGTTCATCAATCTCTCCAGAAGCCTTTAGATTGGATAGCGTAATTTCAAAAATTACAATGGTCTTTTCTTCGTTGACCATTTTATCTCGTACAAAAATATCATACGATTTTTTAAACATATCTTCATTAACCTTCGTCACAGGTCTAAAACTACCTCTAAGAGCAAGAATGTTCTTTTTATAAAGAATCGCTGCTGGTAATAAGTTATTTCCATCAGGACCAAACATAACCGCATCTGTCATATCATTTTTAATAAGCTGCAAACTCATTAAACGGTTATCTACATTT
Source organism: uncultured Maribacter sp. (assembly GCF_947496775.1). Classification (GTDB taxonomy): domain Bacteria; phylum Bacteroidota; class Bacteroidia; order Flavobacteriales; family Flavobacteriaceae; genus Maribacter_B. The sequence continues at coordinate 277,151 of NZ_CANMDU010000002.1, forward strand.
TTAAAGTTGGGTCCAGAGAAATTAATCATATCAATTTCTATCGTATCCTTATCTATATGGTCATATAGGTATTTTAATATTTTTTTAGGCTTATGGTACTTATAAAAAGCACCATATATTAAGTTAACACCTAAAGTTCCTAATGTTTCTTGTTGTAAGCGAGCTTCATTTTGCTTAAAGCGAACATGTAAAATAATTTCATCGAATTCTTTTTGTTTTGGATCTAGTTGAAAACGGATTCCGACCCAGCCATGCCCTTTATAACGTTTAGAAAAATCTATTGTGGCAACAGTATTTGCATAAGAGAAAAACAAGCGCTCCGGGTGGTTTTCTCTACTAATACGTTCTTCCATTAAATGCATTTCACTATTAAGCATGGTTTTTAACCTAGCTTGGGAAACGTATCGTCCATCTTGTTCTACACCATAAATGGCATCACTAAAATCCTTATCATAGGCACTCATTGCTTTAGCAATAGTACCAGAAGCACCACCTGATCTAAAGAAATGCCTAGCAGTTTCCTGGCCAGCACCAATTTCTGCAAAGGTTCCGTAAATATCTGGATTAAGGTTTATACGCAAAGTTTTTGCTTTGATAGAAGGAATATTTTCAAAAGCATTATCCCTTTTAAGAACTGAAGCCATCTTGTTGTTTTAGTTTTAGCAAAGTTAGAAAGATTGGGTAATCTATTAAATAAATATGTTATAAATTTGAAATAAATACCATATAGATTGAAAATTACTTTTTTAGGAACGGGTACGTCGCAGGGAATCCCTGTAATTGGGAGTACACATCCTGTATGCTTAAGTGATAATCCTAAAGACAAAAGATTACGGGTTTCTGTACTAGTATCTTGGGGAGAATATAATGTTGTAATAGACTGTGGACCGGATTTTAGGCAGCAAATGCTAGCCAACCCTATTCCAAAATTAGACGCATTATTGTTTACCCACGAACATTCTGATCATGTTGCAGGTTTAGATGATATAAGACCATTTGTTTTTAGACAAGGAGATATTCCTATATATGCACACAAAAGAGTAGTAGAATCATTAAAACAAAGGTTTTATTACGTTTTTACGAAAGAAAATAGATATCCAGGTGCTCCGTCAGTAAATATAAATAGCGTAGAAAATAATACCCCTTTTGTTGTGGGAGGAATACACGTTATTCCTGTGGAGGTTTATCATAGCAATTTACAAGTTTTTGGTTATAGGTTTGGAGATTTTACTTATTTAACCGATGTAAAAACGGTAGCAGAAGAAGAAATAGAAAAAATAAGGGGTTCTAAGGTTCTTGTGGTTAATGCCTTACGTAAAGAGGAGCACCATTCACATTTTAATTTAGATGAGGCTTTAGCTTTTGTGGACAAAGTAAAACCAGAAAAAGCTTATTTTACTCATATTAGTCATCTCTTAGGTTTTCATGAAGAAGTGGAAAAAAAATTACCAAAAAATGTACATTTGGCCTACGATAACCTTGTAATAAGTATTTAGTAAATTACCTAGAAACATTTAAATCTTGATTACCAATAAAACTAGTATATGAAAAACAGACTCTTTCTTTATCTTTTTATTTTTTCAGCCCTAATAGCCTTATACTTTTTTGTTAGTAGCGGTAAAATGGTAGATTCTTATGAAGCCAGAATTAAAAAGCAAGAAATTGTTGTAGAGCAGTTAAAAGATTCTCTGCAAACTACCACTTTAAAGGCTTTAGAAATGCAGTATTTTTCATTAGAAAATAATGATGATGCTTTAGCGTATTATGACCATTTAAATATAGAAGATTCTTCTAATTATATTGCTGATAAATTGTTAGAAACGAATGAATCAAAGGGAAGTAACCCGTTGGTTCCTTATGAAGGTATGGAAAATGATTTTAAAATAAACAAAATTAAAATCTTAAACCATAAATGGATTATAGCAGATTTTTCCGATGGAAAATATTGGGGTGAAATATTAGTAAAATACGAACTAAAAGATGATTTGGGGGTTGATTTTTCCCTAGTGGATCATCTTTTATATACTCGTAGTAATTAAATTTTATCTGCTAACCAGTTTTTAAAAGAATAAAAATTTTGCGGAGCAACTCCATGCCCAACAGGAAATTCTTCAAAAATATGTGGAACTCCTATTTTATTTAAAAACGTCGGAATTTTTTGTGCCCATTGTACAGGAATTACCTGATCTACAGACCCATGTGAAGCATATATGTTTAATGAGGTATGTTTTTTATCGGCATAGTTTTCTTTAAGAATAGCTTCATTAATATAGCCACTTAAAGCAATTACATTTTTCACCTTTTCTGGGTATGATAAAGCAACAGAATAACTAAGAACAGTACCTTGGCTAAAACCTAAAAGAGTTACGTTATCTGAGTCTAAATGATATGCCTCACACGCTTCATCAATAAAATAAGCTATTTTTTCTCTAGATTCTTTGGCTTGCTCATCATCACTCCATTTTCCATTGTCGGCATCAAAATTAATGGCATACCAAGCATTTCCTTGAGGAGGCATAGGGTAGGGGGCTCTAACAGAGATAATGCAAAGTTCGGTAGGCAATTCGGGAGCAAAAGAAAATAAATCTTCTTCATTGCTACCGTAACCATGAAACATAAAAAGAACAGGAATTTTACCTTCTGTTATTGTAGACGGTTTAATTATATGTTCTAAAGAAAGTGGGGCAGTTGTCATATATTATTGGATAAAAGTGAACCATTTTTGAAAATAAGGACCTAATACAGGAACAGATTGTTTTTTATCGGTAATAGCACCAATAAAGCCATACCCCCATAAAACAACATAAAATACGTAAAGACCATACCAAGCATATTCATTAAACCATTGGCTTAAAAATAAAGCAAATCCTAAAAATGTTAAATGCAGCCCAAAAGCCTGTCTGGTATGGAATCTTGCAAATTCGTGTTTAGGTTCCATATTCATACTTAGGGCAATTAAAGCACCAACAATTGTAAAATATGCGGTTATGGCGGTAGTTTTTCCTTCTGGCATTCTTTAAATTTTTGGCAAGGTATAAATTTTGATACAAAAAAAGAGGTGCTAATTGCACCTCTTTTGTGTTTTCTATACAGTTAAAGCAATTTTAACCAATATTACCTATAATTGGTAATTTCTCTTCTTTTAAATTATTAGCATTCATAGCTCCTAATATCATAAGTACTAATGGGGCATAAGATAGGTAGCTTAATATAGATAGACCTGTAATAGAAACAAGAACTCCTACAGATATTGATATTACGATTCCCAGAATAAAAATTCTAAAAGATTGCCCTATATGAAAAGTTACGAATTCATTTTCTTTATCTCCTCTAGTAGAAAAGTAAGCTATTAATAATCCAATAACTGTAATGTAGCTAACAATAGCCATTGTTTTTCCTTGTTCTTTCGTGCTTTGATCCATAATTGTATTAGGTTTTATTAGTTGGTTATAAAAGTTAAAGATAGCTAAAATAATATGTTGTTATTAACTATAACGCCATATACTTTTCCTTTGTGCTCTTTTTCTATATACGCAGAGTTTTTACTAGTAGAGATACTATCTTCTATTTTTGCTTTAAATGTCTCATCGGGGTTAAAAAGAGTAAAGCATGCCTTTTCTCCTTCTTTTAAAAGAGGTGTTGTAATACCGTATCGATCTCTTCCTTTAGTTAAAAGTATAATTGTTTTTTCAAGCCCAAACATTTGGTTTAAAATTCCAAAGGCATTTTCTAAGCCAATAGTTCCGTAATCGGCATTATCAAACTCTACTTTTTTGTTTTCAATATTTATGGGGGTATGGTCCGATGTTATAAAGTCTATAACACCATCTTTAACGCCTTTTATTAATGCTCTTATATCCTTTGAGGTTCTCAAAGGTGGTAATACCTTGTAGTTTGTATTAAAATCTTGTAAAACATCATCACTAAATATAAGATTATGTATGGCTACGCTGCAAGTAACATTGAGACCTTTTTTCTTTGCTTCAGCAATTAATTTTACAGAATTGGCAGTCGATATAGTGGGTATATGTAGTTTTCCACCTGCATATTCCAAAACCAATAGATCTCTTACAATTTGAAGTTCTTCCGCTAGCGCTGGAATACCTTTTAGACCTAGTCTAGTACTTACTGCCCCTTCGTTTACTTGCCCTTTTCCTGCAATTCTGGTGTCTAAAGGAAAAGAGTAAACAAGTCCTTCAAAACTGTCTGTATATTGTAACGCAATTTTTAAAAGATTAGGATTTGTAATTGCTTTTTTGTTATCATAAAACCCTACGGCGCCAGAATTTTGCATATCAAACAATTCTGCTAATGAGTCTCCTTTTGCTGAGTTGGTTAAGCATCCTAATGGGTGTAAATTAACTCCTTTATTTTGTGCTGCATTCTTTAAAAAAACTATGTCTGAACTACTATCGGGAACAGGGGTAGAACTTGGGTTTAAGATAATATCTGTAAATCCACTTTTAGAGGCGGTTAACAAGCCGTTAGCAATAGTTTCTCTTTCTTCATAACCGGGTTCACCGAAGTTTACACTACTATCAAACCAGCCAATAGAGATATGTAGATTCTTTAATTTTATTTCTTTAGTATTCGATGGAGAATCTATTTTAGTGCCAATAGAAGCAATAACTCCATTTTTTATTAAAATATCTCTTTTTTTTAAATGATATTTTTTGTCAGAGCTATTTACTATTGTCGCAGATTTTAAAAGTACATTCATAGTGTTGCGTTGGCTATTTTATTAGAAAAAACACATTATTTAATCTACTCATTTTAAAAATTTTTGAAATAACATTTCTAGAATCATAAAAAGTAATGCAAAAGTAACAAACCATTTCCAAAGCGCATTTATAGAATTATCTTTTTGCATTTTGCTAAATAACGTTTCTAGGCTGTTTTCTATAGTTTTAGAATTAAGATTTTCCAAAGAGATATAATTTAAATCGCTCTCGTTTCTAGAATAATTAAAACTGATATTTTGAATATGGTTTTTCTTATTTGTTATTTTGTAAACCCCATCATAAATAGGATTTTCAACAAAGTGCAAACTAGTTTTGTTGGCATGCGATTCTTGTCTTGGTATAAACTGGTATTCTTCTTTCTCTACGGACAAAATATGGTCTTTATTCGTTTCCATTGCTATATCTACTTTGAGTTCCTCTCCTAATGTTGCATATAGTTGTGGCGACTTTAAGCTTTGCTCTCCCATATTATAAAAAGTAGGTACTATTAAGGGCGAATTCTTAAAATTAGAATTTTCCTTGGATAAAGGGGCGCAGAAAAGATAAAAAGAACCCTGCCCTACTAAAAAAGGGGTTCGGTTGGTATAAGATAAAGCAACAGATGCCTTTGTTTGTAGTTCGTAGGTAGATTGTGCTTTAGGGTACTGAAAATTAGTAACTTTTTTTTCGAACACTTGAGCGTAAATCGGGTGCGAAAAATGTATGTTTGAAATAGCTTGTTCTTTTGGAATTTCTTTATTTAGTTTTGTTGAGAAATATACCGAAGTTAACGTATTATACGAATCCAAATTTATTTGTTTGCTAGGAATTACCACTAAGGTTCCACCTTCTTTTGTAAACGAATGTAAAGCCGTGGTAAGGGCATTAGGGATATTAGTAAGTTCATTAAGTACTATTGTATTTTGTTTTTGAAGTAAGCTATAATTAAGATTTTTTAATTGGTACTCCGAAAAAGCAAAATCTTCTTTGGTGTATATTCTTTTTAAAAATGAATTGTTTTCTCCAATTGCAAGAATTTTAATTTTTGGTCTTTTGTCTAGGTTAAAGTAAAAATTGTTATCATATTTTAGCCCCTTATCTGTAAGGGTTACTAATCCTTTTAGGGTGTTATTTTTTGGTATAGTAAAAGTTACTTCTGCCTTTTTGTTGGTATTAAAAGAAGCAGATGTTTTTGCAATTAGTTTTTTTCCATTATACAGAGATACAGGGGTGCTTTCTAACTCGGAAGTGCTGGTTAATTTAGCTACTATATTTATATTTTCATTAATAACAGTATCTATATACAAACTATCAATGCTTACATTTAGATTATTATCGGGCCTTTTTATAACAAAATGAGTGTCTGTGTTTTCTAAAGAATCTAATTCTGAAGAAATCATATTCCTTTGAAAATCAGAAATAACAATAGTATTTTTAATGGAAGCGGTATTTTTAGAAAATAGTGTTTTGGCCTTTAACAATATAGCATTTAGGGGTAATTGCGTATTGCTATTTTCAATAGATAATAAATCATTTTGTATTTCTTTAATATCTACATTTCTATACACCTTATCGTTTGTAAATAGGCTTATTTTTTGGTCTTTCGGAGTTTCTTTTATTAACTCCTGTACGGCATTAGAAAGTAAGGAACCATTTTCTTTAATCGCTTGCATGCTAAAGGAGTTATCTAAATAGATAACCGTTTCTTTTTCCGTTAACGCTGTTTTGTTTGCAAAAAATGGTTGAGCAAAAGCAAGTACTAAAGCGGCTATAATTCCTAATCGAGTGACTAAAAGCAACCATTTTTTAAGTTGACTACTTTTTCTAGATTTAGAAACAACTTCTTTTAATAGTTTAACATTTGTAAAAGGAGTTTTTTTAAATTTTCGAAGTTGAAAAAGATGAATAATTATAGGGATTATTAGTAGAAAAAGCCCCCAAAGAATTTCCGGATATTTAAATTGCATTCATCAAATTAATTTCCCAAAGATACTTAAAAAATGTGCACCTGTTTATTGGTTTATTTAGGAATTACGTAACAATATTTAAAAAAAAATATTTCTAACAAAAGAGGAAGTAATCTTTGCCTTGCTTTTTATTACTTTCTTTAAAGAAATTTATTATTTCTAATTGTTCCTCTTGGTTGGCAACAGTAATTATACATTGCGGATTTTTTAGATCGTTAATTGTATTAAAATGTTGCATAATATTTTTATAAATCGTTTTTCCAATTTTTTTAGAATTATCGCAATGCCAAGTAAAGGCAACACCTTTTTTATCTAAGATTTTTGCAATTTCTTTTCCTTTATTGCCCGCTCCCCATAGGGCTAATGGTCTGTTTGGGTTAAAATCTAACTCTAGAAAATAATGCATTTTTAAGTCTATAAAATAATTGGCCGCATAATGTTCACTAGTTCTAGAGGTACGTGTAGTATAATCTCTCCAATAATGAAGCATTTCTGAACAAGGAATAACTTTTAACCCTTTTTCATAAAATCGGAATGTTAGGTCGTAATCTTCTGGATATCTATTAGAAAAAAAAGCACCGCAATCCTCAAAATCCTCTTTATAAACCATCCAGCAAGGAGAAGGAATAACACATTCTTTGTAAATCTCTTTAAAATTAGTTCCATTTTCGGTCAGCCCGTTTAGCCATTTCTCATAACGTGCATAACCATTGCTAATACCTTCCTTTGAAAAGTAGTTTACTTTTCCTGTTGCTACATGCCCCTTGCCATTTTCTTTTAAATTATTTACTAGAACAGCTAATTTATTAGTTGGCATTATATCATCAGAATCCATTCTTGTTATGAATTTTCCATTACTTTTTGCGTAAGCTAAACGTAAGGCATCTATGATCCCTGTGCCAGAATTAGAGTACACCTTTATTCTAGTGTCTTTCTCTGAAAAGCTCTTTAAAATAGCTAAACTAGAATCGGTTGATGTATCGTCAATAGCTAAAACTTCCCAGTTTTTGTATTCTTGTTGTAGTATAGAATCTAAACATTCTTCTAAAAAATCTTCCGTGTTTTTCACAGGAATAAGAATACTTACTAATGAGTTTTGCATGAGCGCAAGGTAATTAAAAGAAAAAAATACTCGTTTCTAATCTTATTTAAATATTTTATATATTTACAACTGTAAACTTTAGGGGTGTTCCTACTTTTTGGAACTGAGACATACCCTTTGAACCTGATGCGGTTAGTACCGCCGAAGGGAAAAGTTGAAAAGTGTATTGCAATATACATTTACAACCTTTTCATAAAACACATTTGTTCTTTTTGTGTTTTTTTTCAAAGATATCTTAAGCCTTTATTATTTACAGCATATTTAAATATACTGTATATGATTACTATTTATGTAAATGATTCTCCGTTAAAAATGCGAGAAAATAGCAATGTTTTAGACCTTTTAAACGAGTTAAAATCTCCAACACAAGGCGTTGCTGTAGCAATAGACGATACTGTGGTTCCTAATTCCTCTTGGGAAACCCATCTTTTAAATCCTAACAATAAAATTTTAATAATTCAGGCCGCACAAGGCGGATAAGATAGCCATTAGCTTTTGGCTGTTAGCCATTAGCAATACTATAAAACCAAATATCTAATTACTAACGGCCAAAAGCCAACTTCTAATAGCTTAGACAAAATGAAAAGTAAAGACACAGCACCAAAAGAAGGGCAAATTACAAGGAAGCCATTTCCTAATTCTAAAAAGATTTACATACAAGGAAAAATACATCCACAAATTAAGGTGGCCATGCGTGAAATTGAACTGAGTGATACGGTTGATTCTATGACGAAAAAGAAAACGCCAAACGAACCAGTTACTGTTTATGATACTTCCGGGCCCTATACAGATCCTAACAAAGAAATCAATGTACACAATGGTATTGAAAGAATTAGAGAGCAGTGGATTTTAGATCGTGGTGATGTAGAAGAATTGAACTCTTTTACCTCTAAATATTGTAATGAGCGTTTAAACGATAAAAGTTTAGATCACATGCGTTTTGACTTAAAGCATAAACCAAAACGTGCCAAAAAAGGACAAAACGTAACACAGCTACACTACGCAAAAAAAGGTATTATTACTCCAGAGATGGAATATATTGCTATTCGTGAAAACCAACGAATAGATGAAATGACCGAAATTAGAAAGCAACACCCAGGAGAACATTTTGGAGCATCAATTCCAGCTAAAATTACTCCGGAGTTTGTACGTGAAGAGGTTGCTAGAGGACGTGCAGTAATACCATCTAACATTAACCACCCAGAAGCAGAACCTATGATTTTAGGTCGTAACTTCTTAGTAAAAATAAACGCAAATATTGGTAATTCTGCCACGACATCATCAATAGAAGAAGAAGTAGAAAAAGCAGTTTGGGCTTGCCGTTGGGGAGCAGATAATATCATGGATTTATCAACAGGGCAAAACATTCACGAAACGCGCGAGTGGATTGTACGTAATTCTCCAGTACCAGTTGGTACCGTACCCATTTATCAAGCCTTAGAAAAAGTAAACGGTGTTGCCGAAGATTTAACTTGGGAAATTTTCCGTGACACTTTAATTGAACAAGCAGAACAAGGCGTAGATTACTTTACCATTCACGCTGGGGTATTATTACGTTATGTACCCATGACAGCTAAACGTGTAACAGGTATTGTATCTCGTGGTGGTTCTATTATGGCAAAATGGTGTTTAGCGCACCACAAAGAAAGTTTCTTGTACACGCATTTTGAGGAGATTTGTGAAATCTTAAAATCTTACGATGTTGCCTTTTCTTTAGGAGATGGTTTACGTCCAGGTTCTGTTGCCGATGCTAATGACGAGGCGCAATTTGCAGAATTAGAAACTTTAGGTGAGCTAACACAAATTGCGCGTAAGCACGAAGTGCAATGCTTTATAGAAGGACCAGGTCACGTACCAATGCACATGATTAAGGAAAACATGGAAAAGCAAATTGAAGTTTGTGACGAAGCGCCTTTTTATACATTAGGACCTTTAACTACTGATATTGCTCCTGGTTACGACCACATTACTTCTGGTATTGGTGCTGCCATGATTGGTTGGTACGGTTGCGCCATGTTATGTTACGTAACACCAAAAGAACATTTAGGATTGCCTAATAAAGAAGATGTACGTGTAGGTGTTGTTACATACAAATTAGCTGCACATGCTGCAGATTTAGCTAAAGGGCACCCAGGCTCTCAGCACAGAGACAATGCCTTAAGTATGGCTCGTTTTGAGTTCCGTTGGGAAGATCAATTTAATTTAGGATTAGACCCAGAACGTGCTCGTGAGTATCATGATGAAACGCTACCAGCGGCAGGTGCAAAAATTGCACATTTCTGTTCTATGTGTGGACCAAAATTCTGTTCAATGAAAATTTCTCAAGAAGTACGTGATTTTGCTGCAGAAAATAAAATATCGGATGATAACGAAGTGTTGCAAAAAGGAATGGAAGAAAAATCTAAAGAATTTAAAGAGAAAGGTTCAGAGGTATATTTATAGTTGTTAGCCTTTAGCTATTTGCTTTTGAATAAAAAAGAGAGCGAATAGTAAAGGGCTAAAAGCCAAGAGCTAAGATTATGATAGTTTTAATAGCACCGGAAAAAGACGTTCCAAACGAAATTGAAATACTACATCAGTTATTTCAAGAAGGTTTGCAGTACTATCACTTAAGGAAACCAAATAAAAATTACGAAGAACATTGCGCTTATTTAAATCAAATAGATAAAAAATATCACCATAGAATTGTAGTGCATTATTTTCATGAATTGATTAACGATTTCAATTTAAAAGGTATTCATTTTCAGGAGCAAAAAAGAAGGGATAACATTGATAATCCTGGGCAGTACTTTAAAAATTTAAACATGTTTGGTAAATCCATAAGTTCTTCCTTTCACGAACCTGAAGGTTTAGAAACCTGTTATTTTGAATTCGATTATCATCTGTTAAGTCCGGTGTTTTCGTCTATCTCAAAACAAGGTTATGAAGGTCGCGGTTTTGATGTAAATCACATCGATAAAAGGATTGTTGGTATGGGCGGAGTTACCACTGAAAACCTTGTAGAATTTAATAAACTAGGTTTTAAAGGCGTTGGTGTTTTAGGAGGCATATGGAATAGTAGCGAGCCTTTAAAGGAGTTTAAAAAAATGAAGCGTTATTTTGAATAACAACAAATACATATTAACTATAGCAGGTCACGATCCTTCGGGAGGAGCTGGTTTAACTTCAGATATTAAAACTTTTGAAGCACATGGTGTGTATGGTTTGTCCGTTTGTAGCGCAATAACCGTTCAGAATGATATTGATTTTAAAGCATGTATTTGGACTGATGTAGAAGTGATTCTATCGCAAATTGAAACCCTGTTTGACCGTTTTGAAATTTCAGTAGTTAAAATTGGCATCATTCAATCTTGGGATGTATTATCAATCGTAATCAATAAATTACACGCTTTAAATTCCGAAGTAAAAATTGTTTTAGATCCTATTATAAAAGCAAGTGCTGGTTTTGATTTTCATACCACCGAAAGTCAAGAGTTATTAGATAATATTTGGGAACAATGTTTTTTAATCACGCCAAATTATGATGAAATTCAACAGTTATATCCAGAAAAAGATATCGAAGAAACTATTGAACACATCAGTAGTTTTACCAATATTTATCTAAAAGGAGGACATAGAATCGATAAAAAAGGATGGGATGTACTGTACTATAATAAAATTGTAATGATAAACATACCGCCAACAACCGAAAAAATTTCGGAAAAACACGGTAGCGGTTGCGTTTTATCTTCTGCTTTAGCAAGTAATATTTTATTAAAGCAAAGCTTAGAGGATGCTTCAAAAAACTCTAAATACTATACCGAAACGTTTTTAAATAGTAATAAGTCTTTGTTAGGAGTTCATAATTACAAAAACAGTTTTAACTATTCAAATTCTTAACTCCCATAATTCTCATATTCAAATAACCATGATTATACCAAAACTCCATTATATATCACAAGGCGCTACAGTTAAAGAGCATCTAGAAAACATACAAAAAGCGTGTCAATCTGGAGCAGAGTTAGTACAATTACGCCTAAAAAATGTTTCAGAAAAAAAAATATTAAAAGCGGCAGAACAGGCAAGAGAAATAACGTCGCATTTTCAAACACGTTTAATAATAAACGACCATTATAAAATTGCTAAAAAAGTAAAAGCAGATGGGGTGCATTTAGGTAAAGAAGATACTTGCCCTAAAGAAGCAAGAAAACATTTGTATTCTTGGCAGATTATTGGAGGTACAGCAAACACTTTACAAGATTGCGAAGCTTTAATAGAAAAAGAAGTAGATTATATAGGTTTGGGACCGTATAGATTTACAACAACAAAGAAAAATTTGAGTCCTGTACTAGGAATTTTAGGATATCAAGGAATTTTAGATGTGCTAAAAACAAATACACCAATTATTGCAATTGGAGGTATTTTAGTTGATGATGTAAAAGAAATTTTGGAAACAGGAATTTCTGGTATTGCAATATCAGGAGAGATTACACAAGATTTTAATAAAATAGGGGAGTTCCATAAATTATTAAATACAGGAAGTGCTTTAGAGCAGCGCCACAGTTTTGAAAAATAACAGAAAGGAAAATGAGTGATATATTAAAAATAACAGATAAAACATTTAACTCTAGATTATTTACTGGAACGGGTAAATTTAGTAGTTCGTTAAAAATGCAAGAAGCCATATTGGCTTCTGAAAGTGAGTTGGTTACAGTGGCTTTAAAACGAGTAGATGTAAAAAATGAAAGTGATGATATACTTGTACATTTAAAAGAAAATCATATAAATTTACTACCAAATACATCAGGTGTACGTACCTCTAAAGAGGCTGTTTTTGCAGCACAATTAGCAAGAGAAGCTTTAGAAACTAATTGGGTTAAATTAGAAATTCATCCAGATCCTAAATATTTACTACCGGATCCCATAGAAACTTTAAAAGCAGCAGAAGAATTGGTAAAATTAGGTTTTGTTGTTATGCCATATATACATGCAGATCCTGTTTTATGTAAACGTTTAGAAGAAGTAGGAACACAGTGTGTAATGCCTTTAGGAGCTCCAATTGGTAGTAATAAAGGTCTTAAAACACAAGATTTTCTAGAAATTATTATAGAACAAAGTAATGTTCCTGTGATTGTAGATGCAGGTATTGGAGCACCATCGCATGCGGCTTATGCTATGGAATTAGGTGCAGATGCAGTATTAGTAAACACTGCAATTGCAGTTTCTGAAAACCCTATTGGTATGGGAAAAGCTTTTAAAATGGCAGTAGAAGCAGGGCGTATGGCATATAATGCAAAACTAGCACCAAAGCAAAAACATGCTGAAGCAAGTAGTCCGCTAACTTCTTTTTTAAATTAAAATAGCAATTAGCTAAAGTAAATAGTCAGAGGCAAATAGCTAAAGACCAAAAGAAAAAATAAATGTCTTTTAAAAATACTTTTGATACTTATAATTGGAATGCACTGGAAAAAGAAATTTATTCTTTTTCTAGAGAAGATGTTAGTAGAGTTTTACTAAAAGAAAAAATAGATTTAGAAGATTTTAAGGTTCTTATTTCACCAGCAGCCATACCATTTTTGGAAGAGATGGCGCAACGTAGTAGTGCAATTACTAAAAAAAGATTTGGGAATACAATGCAAATGTATGTGCCTATGTATTTATCTAACGAATGCCAGAATATTTGCACATATTGTGGATTTAGCATGACCAATAAAATCCCTAGAAAAACACTTACCGATACAGAGATACTAAAAGAGGTTTCTCATATTAAAAAATTGGGGTATGACCATATTTTATTAGTAACAGGAGAAGCGAATAGAACGGTTGGAGTTTCTTATTTAAAACATGCTATTGGTTTAATTAAAGAACATTTTTCTAATATTAGTATAGAAGTACAGCCATTACATCAAACAGAATACGAAGAATTAGTTGCGGAAGGTTTGTACGCAGTTTTGGTTTATCAAGAAACGTATCATAAAGCAACTTATAAACAACATCACCCAAAAGGGAAAAAATCTAATTTTGATTATCGTTTAGATACTCCAGATAGGTTAGGTAAAGCGGGTGTTCATAAAATAGGAATAGGGGCCTTATTTGGATTAGAAGATTGGCGTGTAGATAGTTTTTATACCGCTTTGCACCTAAAATATTTACAAAAAACGTATTGGAAAACAAAGTATTCTATTTCTTTTCCAAGATTACGTCCGCACCAAGGAGAAGTGCAACCAAAAGTGGAAATGACCGATTCTGATTTGGTGCAACTAATCTGTGCGTATAGGTTGTTAGATGAAGACGTGGAATTGTCTATGTCTACTCGAGAAAGCGAAGTGTTTAGAAATAATATTATAAAATTAGGAATTACTTCTATAAGCGCAGAATCTAAAACAAATCCTGGTGGGTATAGCGTAGAACCACAATCTTTAGAGCAGTTTGAAATATCTGATGAGCGTTCTACGGAAGAAATTGCTACCATGATAAAATCACAAGGATATGAAGTGGTTTGGAAAGATTGGGATAAAAGTTTTTCTGAAGAATAAATATCTAAATACTTTGTGGTTTGTCCACAGCAAAAAAAACAGTTAATATCTTATAGGTTTACCTGAGGTTATTTATTTAAAAGAGATATAAAAAGGAACCCCGTTCTAAATAAAAGAATAAGGGTTCCTTGGCACTCAGTCAATTTTACATGTGTTGTAGCTTATATAAAGCTTCAGATTTACTGTTAACATTCAATTTTTCGTAAATATTTTGAATATGAAAATTTACAGTGCTGGTAGTTACAAATAACTTATTAGCAATGTCCTTATACGTAGCTCCTTTGCATAAATAATCTATTATTTGATTTTCTCTGCTAGAGAAAAAGGCATAGGTTTTTTTTCTAAAATTTTGAATTATTTGTTTTATAATATCATGACCCATTGCGGCTCCTTCTATCTTTATAGCTTGCAAAGCATTGTAGAGTCTTTTGTTGCTTAGAGGTTTTGTTAAATAACCATTGGCACCATTTTTAAAGGCTTTTTTTATGGTATCGAAAGATGGGTTTTTGCTAACCATGATAATTTTTATATCTGTATTTTTCTTTTTAAACAGGGTAATACTATCAATACCATTGGCGTATAATAAATCTATTTCTGAGACTATAATATCTGGTTGTATTTTGTCATATTGCTGTAAGGCTTCTATGGCAGACGGGTAGATAGCTGCTAAATGAAATTCATCATATTGTTTAAAATACTCTTTGTATATAGCTTGATAACTTGGGTCTTTTTCTAAAACTATTATTTTGTGTAATTCTGAGTTCATAATTTTTGTTTTAAAGGCTTGCATTTTTATCGGGGGGAACTAAAAATGCAAGCATTATTATAAAATGAGTTAATTAGTTAAAACCATTTTAAAAATGGACATAGCAAACCCTTTTCAAAGTAGTTGAGTTTCTACTTTAAACACAATTAAGGGCGTATTTTTTCTATAGGAATATGGATAATAAGTCGATACGACTATTACGTATTATAGAAAAAAACAAAATGATTATAACTGTCAGGAGACTTTAGGATTTTTATCAAACAAAAGAGGAAAAATATACTCTCTCTTTGTGCTGATATTTTTTCTTAGAAATAACCAATTGTAGAGTTGGTTATGGTAAAATTGTAGTGTTTTAAAAACACTAGATTTGTTAGAGTAAAGATTTAATTCCATGTTTTTTGGGGGGATTTGGGGTTAAACATAAAATACGTATTCGCTTACTTAAATATAGTTATATATTACATAACTTAGGGTAAATTGCATGAATATTCGTTAAAATGCACTATTTCTATAGTAGGAAGTCTGTTTTTGTCGATGAAGTGTAAGCCTTTGTACTTAGATTGCTATTGGAAAGAGTTTAAGAATCTATTTTTTTAATATGTATAGGAATGAATTGTTAAGGAAAGCTTTCTGTGGATGATAATAAAAAGGAGGGAAGTGTTACTCCCCCCGGAGACCCCTCCTTTTATCAGCACAAAATATCTTAGAAGTTGAAATTGGTTTTAATCATTATAAGTGTTAGATACGGTTGCCATTCTATTATCTACCTGCATAATCCATTTTTCATCATTGTACTTTCCGTTTAAGTTTGATACAAAAGCGGTTTCTGCATCTTTTTTATAGTTGTAATCGGCTAGATATACGTAATACAATCCATTTTCTTTATTGTAAAATTGTTTTGCGTTTAGTCCTTGGTCTTTCAAAGTATGAATAAAGGCGTCTAAGTATTTTTTTGTTTTATAAACATTGGCAATAACGTAGTAGCCAGATTTAACACCAACAATATTATCTTGATCAAGAACTTTTATAGGGAGTTTAACATAATCCTTGGTTTCATGATTAGCAAATGCTCTTTCCGTTTTAACAGCAATAGGTTTTGTTTCTTTAACTGTGGTCGATTTTACACTAGCCAAATTGCTATTGCTTTTCTTTGTAATGTTAGTAGGTGTTGGAGTGCTGTTTCTTTTTATTTCAGATTTTACCAGACGCGCTAAGGTCTTAAAACGTTTCTCTAAATCAGCGTTCCTTGCAGCCTCGATAGAATCTTGCCTAAGAATTAGAGCATCTAATAGTTGTCTATTTTCATAAGCTAAGTCCTTAATAGTTGTTTCCTGGAGCGTATTTTTTTTAATAGTATCTGTCTTTTTTACTTTTATTGTTTTCTGTTCTTGAAAAGAATTATTCTTTTGAATCGCTTGGTTTTCAGCAAGCATTTCATTTTTATCGGCAATGAGCTGTAGTATTTGTTCTTCGTAATTACGAATAATGCCATCTATTTTTTGGTCGTTAGAGTTTTCTGTAAAGGCACCTCCGTAGGCAGTGTTATCTTTAAAAGTATATGCCAAAGAAAGTTCATGATTCCATCCAAGGTTCGCTTCTTCTGTAACCACATTTTTTTCTAATAAATATCCTAATGACATTTTTTTGCTCAAATTAAAGCCAACTCCTGCAGAAATACCATGAGCAGCATCGTAAGTAGATTGTATCCAGCCGTAGCTGGGCATATCTAATAGAAAAGACCCCATATAATTAAAAGAATTGTCTGCGTTTTGCCCTATTTGTACTAATGGTAATAATCTAGCGTCCTTAAAAAGTCCTCTGCCGGCATTAAAGGTATGTGTATATTGTAAAGAGGTTTGGAGTGTCTTTGTGTTTAAGTTGGTGCTAAACTCATTGGAACTTTGATTATATTTTAATAAATCTGTAGCATATATACCAATATCAAACTTACCGATAGAAAGAGCCATTCCAGGTTGTATTGCTAGCTTACTTTCTTTTTTGGCATTATTTATTTGTCCGTCATTTTGCGTTGCAACAATACGGTTTTTATCTACTCCTTCATTGTAATAGGTAATATTGGTTCCAAATGTTAGTTTACTTTTGGCTCCCAATTGTACAGATGTAGCATAGTTTGCATTAAAACCAAATTGCTGAACAACGCCGGACCATTGGCTATATACACCTATACCTAGGGCAGTTTTTTCATTAATTAAATTACTAAATCCAAGAAAATAGTTCTGGCTATTATCTTCGAATGTAGAATATTGATTTCTATGTAGAATATTTAAATAAGATTTATTTTCTCTAACCAGAGAAAAGGTTGGGTTTATAAGGTATCTATTAAAAAACAGCTGGTTGTGATAGTTATTGCTAGAGTTAGTGCCGCTAACTTCTTGTGCTTTCGAAAATGGAGAAAAGCATAATAAAAAAATAATAACAAAACTACTCTTAACAATGAGGGGATTAGAATGTTTCATAACACTTAAATTTGGGTTCTTCTATGTAAAAATCTACAGCAACACCATAGTTAATTGTGCTAAAACTTGGAGTTGAGGAAAAGATGTAAGGTCTGGGGTTACCTTATTCTAGGGCTGTTCATCTTCAAAAATGGAACTTGTATAATCTGTATTTGTAGCATGTGTAGTAAGCACGTCAATAGGATTAAATTGAAGATTATCTTGTTTGTCTTTTCTTTTTGGTTTTAGTGAAAATGCAATGTGTTGTAATTCTCCAGTGGAATTTCCTCGGTTGCTAACCACATAACCTTGGCCGTTTCCATTTAATGCGATGGCAAAATCATCTTTGTTACTATTTATTGATGTTCCTAAATTGGTAGCCCATCCTACTTTTTTCTTTTGTACCTGTACCATATAAACATCTAGTCCACCAAAACCTTTACGACCGTCAGAGGCAAATAACAGGGAAGTTCCGTTTACAAGTTTAGGGTATAAATCATTTTTCTTAGTGTTTACTTTAGTTCCTAAGTTTTTGGCAATTCCAAAAGAGCCATCTGATTGCATGTCAGACACATAAATGTCATACTTACCAAAAGTGCCGGGCATATTAGAAGCAAAGAATAAACGTCTTCCATCTGCAGAAACTGTTGGGTGTACAGAAGAGTACCGCTTGGGGCAAAGGACTATTTCTTTTATTTCTGTCCATTTTCCATTTACTTTTTTGGCAGAGTATGTTTTGTGCACTATTTGCATTTTAGAAAAAACTCCGGTAGAAGGTTTTATAGCTGTGGGTTTACTAAAATAGGCAGTTTTGCCATCTGCAGTTACCGATATGGGGGTTTCGTACGCATTCTTATATTCTATGCTCTTATCGATTATGTTTTTAGTAATCTCTGGAGACTTTTTTTCTAGTGTTAAATTTAAGCTTGAAGTATTATTGTTTAAAAAATTTAACTTTTTAAACCGTTTATTTCTGGGATTTTTATCTAGCTCGTAATCTCTTTTAATTTGGGCTAACCAATCTTTGTTAGAATTGGTAGCAGCTATAGTTGGCATGCTAGTTTGGGAAAGGGCATGCGTAAAACGTTCTTGGTACGTAGGGGACAAGCCTTTTATTTTTTGTAGCTTGCTATACCAAAACAAAGCGTTTTCATAATTGTTAGATAAAAAATTAGCATTACCTAAATCTTGATAAATTTCTACATCGCTATATCCTAATTCTTTTAACTGAGCATATTGTTCTGCTTTAATATTAGTGCGATATTTTAATTTTTTTGGACCTATTTGGTCGCCAGTTTCCTGAGCGTTAATCTTTGTAAAACAACATAAGAGAAAAATACATGCTAACGCTTTAATGTAGGTTAATTTGTGCTTCATGATTATGGGGGTTTTAATATTACTCCTCAAAGTTGCAGAAACATTTTCAATAGATTGTTAGTAAAAATTCATAGGTTTTTAAAAATTTACTTGATAATAGATATGCAAAGCCTCCTAGGTTTGGCTCCAAATGTTTTTTTCAATAGGTACTTAATAGAGTTGCCTGTGGCTAGTATACCGTGAGTTTAAATAGAAGCTCTTTAGGTTTTTTTGGTTAAGAACTAATACCTTTTTTTAAATTGTAAAGGAGTAATACCTGTTTTTTGTTTAAACAATCTAGAAAAATAAGCATAATCTGTATATCCTAAAATTTCTGAAATTTTGTTTAATGTATTATCTGTATGCACCATTAAACGTTTAGCTTCAAGTAAAATACGTTCTGTAATTAATTCCGTAGGGGTTTTGTTTAAAGTGGTTTTGGTAATCCTATTCAGGTGTTTAGTAGTAATATGTAAATGGCTGGCATAAAAAGCTACAGATTTTTGAGTTTTAAAGAATTCTTCAATGGCCTGTTCTAAAGTTTCTAGCGTAGATATGTAATTAGATGAAATAATAATAGAAGGTTCTGAGGGTGCATATGACCTACTTAAATCTATGTATAGGAGGTTTACGAGATTTGCAATTTTTTGTTTTTGATAACTTAATTTTTGGTAAAACTCTGTATTTATTTCTTTAAAAAGAGAAATTGCTTTTTTTAACTCGGTTACTTTTAAAATTAGATTAGGCGGGTTTTTATAGGAATAATAAAAAGGAAATTGTGCTAGAGATTTGTTAGAGAAAAATAAAGAGTAGAACTCTTGGGTATGAAAAAAGATATACCCTTCAGGAGAGTTGTCGAAAGTCCAACTATGGGTTTGCCCAGGTTTCAAGAAAAAAACGCTTCCATTGGTAATAGGATAAGAATCAAAATCGATTTCATGAACCCCAGATCCCTTTTTAAAAATAACACAAAGAAAAAAATCATGCCTATGCGGTTTATGAATAATATTTTTATTTTTTGTTAAATGAGTATCTAAATGGTTGCTATAGAATTCAGATAAAGATGCTTCTTCTTCGAATTGTTCAATATTAAGAGTAGGAATTACTTTCATATAAGATTGTAAATGTCTTAAAAGTACAAAAAAATGAGTGTTTTATTTGATGTTTTTGTTATTGTAATTAAATACTTTTGTGTTTTGAATAAAGCGCTATTATTAAGTTAGTTAGGGTTGTGTTTAAAGTTAAAATGGTATTATGAAATCTCTAAAAGGAACAAAAATATATAGTATATTAAGTGGTAAATGTCCTGTTTGTCAAAATGAAAGTATGTATTTAGAGTCTAGCCCTTATAAGTTAGGCAGTACTTTAAAGATGATAGAAAGGTGCTCTTCTTGCAATACTAAATATAAAATAGAGCCTTCTTTTTTTTATGGAGCTATGTATGTTAGTTATCCCGTGGGTATAGCTTTTGGAGCGTTTGCTTTGGTAATTTCGTATTATTTATTTCATTTAGATTTGGTAGCCTCTTATGTTGTAATAGTTATAGTAATGATAATATCGTTACCAATAATATTAAGAATATCAAGAAATATTTGGATAAATATGTTTATGAAGTATAAAGACAGTAAAACTTTTAAAAGAAGTTAAACTCCTTTCATAGTTAGTACTGTGGTAACCCATATAATAACCGATGATATATAAATACCAATTGTATTTGCTATAAATGCTTTTTTCTTTTCTATCTTAAACAAGTAGCTAGCTATGCTTCCGGCGTAAACACCAGTTCCAGGTACTGGTAGCATTACAAAAAAGATTAAGCCCCAGAAGCCGTATTTATGAATTTTATCTCCAGAACCTTTTTTTGCTTTTCTAGCAATATATAGAGCAGCCTTTTTGTACAAGTGCATGCGTAGTAAATACTTATTAATTTTTTCAAGAAAGAAAAGCATTAAAGGAAAAACTAATACGTTAGCGGCAAAGCAAACAACAAATACAACGTATTTGTTTAAGCCATTAATTAAACCGTATGGAATACCAACTTTTGCTTCACCAAAAGGAGATATGCTCCATAAAAATGATATGATAAAATCTAAAATCAAATTGTCATAGTATTAGAACCTGCGAAGCTAATACACAGGAATCATTTTTAACGCTTTTAAATCTTAAAAATTATTTAAAGTATTTAAAAGATTCCCATTTATAAAGCAGAAAGTAGTAGAAATAGGTAATTTTATATTCTAAATTAACAGATAAGATTTTTTGTTGCTTGTTATTTGTTAATATTAAAGGACTGTTATAGGGGAAGTATAATTGTTTTAAAAACCTCAGGGGTACAATTATTCCTGTAAAACAATGGTGTATTTTAAGAATTGTTTTTCTGTACTTCACTTTCAAAAACAATCTCGTTTCTTTCATTATAGTCTACATTTTCCTTGGTTAAAATGTCAATTGGCAAATGTATTTTATTATTTAAATAGTCTTTTTTCAATGTTAAACAGTTGGTCATTAAACGAACCGATTCATAACCTTGTTCAAATGGTTTTTGAGATATTAGGAAAGAAACAGAATCATTTTTTAAACATTCAATATTTTGGGGTGTATTATCAAAGCCAATAAATTTAATATTTTTTAAATAACTAGCTTCTATACAATTAACAACAATGTAAATTCTACTTGAAGGCACAAAAATACCTTCAACTTCTGGATGATCTTTTAAATAGGTATTTATTTTTTCCTTAGTATTCAAAGAATCGTTTAAGTTGTCAATTTGCAATGTTTGGGTTTTAGAAGATATCCTGTTTTTTAATAAATATTCATTAAAACCTTTTATTCTATTCGATATGGAGTTGTTTTTAATGATATTATGCCTAGCCTGTATTATTAAGAAAGAAGAGGGCTTAGGTACACTTAAATTCATGAGTTTCCCCGCAATATAACCTGCCATATAGGAGTCTTGGCCAACAAAAGCTTTGTTGTTAAAACCATCAATATTAATATTTAAAAACAAATAGGGAATGTCTAGAGCTTCTAATTTTGATACAATTATTTTTGTCTCTTTTAAAAAGTTAGGAACCATAATAACCGCAGTTGGTTTGGTCTCCAATAAAGAAAAAAAGGTCTTTAAGTAAGAATCAGGATCATATTGATTAAATGTAAAGTTATTTACTTGTACGCCAAACCGCTTTACATCATTAGCTCCTTTTAAGATTCCTAAATAAGGAGATTTCCAAAATAGATCCGAGTCATTGTGTTCAGGAATAAGCGCTGCAATAAAATGTTTGTTTTTCATTGCAAGGGCGCTGGCAACAGGATTAACTCTAAAATTATAAAAAGCAAGAATCTCTTTTACTTTAGCTTTTGTTTTTTTAGATACGCCACCTCGGTTATGTATAACTCTATCCACTGTGCCTTCAGAGACGTTGGCTTTTTTGGCTATATCCTTTATTGTAATCATATTATTTTTTATGCGTGCTGGTTTCTATAGACCGTAAAAATAGTAGAAACATAAAGATGAATCTTAGCAATGTAATAAAAAAAATGTTCTTTAACGTGTGTACGCAAATTTTCAATATATTTGTGTGTGCGCACACGAATATATTGCTAGTGTAGCTAATAATTCATAAAAATAAGTTTCTTAAATATGAAAAAAGTGATTGTGTTAACGGGAGCAGGAGGAGTTTTGTGTGGAACACTAGCAAAAGAACTCGGAAAGAAAGGACACAAAATTGCAGTTTTAGATTTAAACAAATATGCTGCAGATAAAATTGCAAATGAAATTAATGCAGATGGTGGTATTGCTATAGGTATTGAAGCCAATGTTTTGGAAAGAGACTCCTTAGATGAAGCGAAAAAAGAAGTGAATAATAAATTGGGAGGATGCGATATTCTAATTAATGGAGCCGGAGGTAATCATCCTTTAGGAACAACTTCTAACACACATTTAACTTCTGGCGATTTAGAAAATACCGAAGAAGGTTTTAAGACATTTTTTGATTTAGACCCTTCGGGAATTAAGTTTGTATTCGATTTAAATTTTATAGGCACTTTACTTCCTACGCAAGTGTTTGCAAAGGATATGGTAGGCAAAGAAGGTTGTAGTGTTTTAAATATATCCTCTATGAACGCATTTACGCCATTAACAAAAATCCCTGCTTATAGTGGGGCAAAAGCAGCTGTATCTAATTTTACACAATGGTTAGCAGTACATTTTTCTAAAGTAGGAATTAGGGTCAATGCCTTGGCACCAGGTTTTTTCTTAACGGAGCAAAATAGAACCTTATTAACCAATGAAGATGGTTCCTTAACACAAAGAGGGAAACAAATTATAGATCAAACTCCTATGGGGCGATATGGTAAACCAGAAGACTTAATAAGTACAACGCTCTATTTGTGCGATGATGCTTCTTCTTTTGTAACAGGAGTTGTAATACCAATTGATGGCGGTTTTGCTGCTTATAGTGGTGTTTAATTAAAAATATAATATAATGCAACAAACATGGAGGTGGTACGGACCAAATGACCCTGTATCTCTATTAGATATAAAACAAGCAGGAGCAACAGGTATTGTTTCGGCATTACATCATATTCCGAACGGAGAGGTGTGGAGTGTGGATGAAATTCAGAAAAGAAAGGATGCTATAGAAACTTCTGGTTTAGTTTGGAGTGTAGTAGAGAGTATTCCGGTACATGAAAATATAAAAACTCGGTCGGGTGATTATAAAATCTATATTAGGCGATATAAACAGAGTATAGAGAATTTAGCAAAATGTGGCATTCGTATTGTGTGCTATAATTTTATGCCTGTTTTGGATTGGACCCGTACTGATTTAAATTTTACTGTAGAGGATGGATCTAAAGCATTACGGTTTGATGTTATTGCCTTTGCAGCCTTTGAACTTTTTTTATTAAAAAGACCGGGAGCTGAAAACATGTATACGCAAGAGCAGCAAAAGGATGCTAAAACGTATGTTGATAATCTTTCAGATGAAAATAAAACACAATTAATAAAAAATATAATTGCAGGTTTGCCAGGTGCAGAAGAAGGGTACACTTTAGAGCAGTTTCAAACCATTTTAGATACGTATAAAAATGTTAATGCTTCCGTTTTAAGAGAAAACTTAGTATTCTTCCTAAAAGAAATCATCCCTGTTGCTTCGGAATACAAAATACTTATGTGTATTCATCCAGATGATCCACCATATCCTATTTTAGGATTGCCAAGAGTAGTAAGTACAGAAGAAGATTATGCTTATTTATTTGATAATATTCCCAATAGAGCAAATGGAATTACTTTTTGCACAGGGTCTTTAGGAGTAAGAGCGGATAACGATTTAGTGCAAATTTTTAAGCGTTTTGCTAATCGTGTTCATTTTCTTCATTTGCGGAGTACAAAGCGCGATTTGCATGGAAACTTCTATGAAGCTAATCATTTAGAGGGTGATGTAGATATGTATAGTATAGTTAAACTAATTATCGAAGAAGAAAAAAGACGTAAAACTGAAGGATATTCAGATTTTGCCATTCCGGTAAGACCGGATCATGGACACCAAATGCTCGATGATTTACGTAAGAAAACCAATCCAGGGTATTCCGGAATCGGTAGATTAAGAGGGTTAGCAGAACTAAGAGGGTTAGAATTTGGAATATCTAAAAGCATTAGATAATGACATTCATAAAATCTAAAACATTTATTACGGATAATTTTTTATTGCAAACAGAGATAGCGGAAACTCTGTATCATACATATGCCAAAGATTTGCCAATAATAGATTATCATAACCATTTATCTGCAAGGAAGATTGCCGAGAATGAACCTGTCCGGAATATTACAGAAGTATGGTTAGATGGGGATCATTATAAATGGCGTGGAATGCGTGCCAATGGTGTAGAGGAAAAATATATTACAGGTACAGCAACTTTAGAAGAACGATTTAATAAATGGGCAGAAACAGTACCTTATACAGTAAGAAATCCATTGTTTCATTGGACACAGTTAGAGTTAAAGCGTTATTTCAATGTAGATGATATTCTACAGTCGAGTACAGCCAAAGCTATTTATAAAAAAGCAAATACCGTTTTAGAAAATAAAACACCCGCACAGTTACTAGAGGATATGAAAGTAGAGGTGGTTTGTACCACGGATGACCCAACGGATAATCTTAAGTACCATAAGCAAATAAAAGAAAAAGGAAATTTCTATACCAAAGTATTACCGACTTTTAGAGCAGATGAGTTGTTTTTTATAAATAAAAAAGAGTTTTCCAATTACATTCAGAAATTAGGGGTGAGTGCTAATCTTGAAATTAATACGCTAGCAAATTTTTTAAAAGCAATAGATAAGCGTATTCATTTCTTTAATACTAATGGATGTCGTTTATCCGATTTTGGAATTGGAGCAGCTTTACGTATGGTCGATTATACACTAGAGGGGGTTTCTTTAATTTTTGATAAAAAACTAAAAGAAAATAAACTTACTATAAATGAAATAGATGAGTATAGGTCATTCCTATTTGTTTATTTAGGTAAAAAATATCATGAATATAATTGGGTGCAACAATACCATTTAGGGCCTATCCGAAATAATAATACATTATTGTTAGACCAAGTAGGTACTGATGCTGGTGTAGATTCTATTGGAGATTATCCTATGGCAGAGTTTATGTCAAAATTATTTAATACACTCAATTCTACTAATCAATTGGCAAAAGCTATATGCTATAATTTAAACCCTTCTCAGAATGAAGTGTTCGCAACAATGATGGGTAATTTTCAAAGTTCGGATTGTCCGGGGAAAATGCAATGGGGTTCTGGTTGGTGGTTTTTAGATCAAAAAGATGGTATGGAGAAACAACTAAATACACTCTCTAATATGGGATTGTTAAGTCGTTTTGTGGGAATGCTTACCGATAGTAGAAGTTTTTTGTCCTTTCCAAGACATGAATATTTTAGGCGTGTTTTGTGTAATTTAATTGCGAATGATGTTGTAAATGGATTGGTACCTAATGATATGGAATTTCTTGGAAAAATGATTTCGGATATATGCTATCAAAACGCTGTTAATTATTTCAATTTTGAAAATTAAACTATAAATGATAAATAGAATATTCTGTGTTTTTTTAATTTTCTTGATTACGCTTGGGTGTAAAAAGAACAAGGATGTTAAAACTATGTATTTGGCACATACATTACCGCAAACCCATCCTGTGCATAAAGGTATTTTAGAATTTAAAAAGGCTTTAAATGAAAAGTCTGGAGGAAAAATGAATGTTAAAATTTTTCCAGATGGGCAATTAGGTTCTGAGCGAGAGGCTTTAGAGTTGCTTCAAATTGGTAGTGTGGCTATAACCAAAGTAAGTGCGGCTACCTTATCTAATTTTGTACCAGAATATCATGTTTTAGGAATTCCGTATTTGTTTAAAGACAAGCAACATCAGTTTGCAGTTTTGGAAGGGGAAGTTGGGAAATCTATTTTACAAAAAGGAGAGAAGTTTTGGCTCCGAGGTTTATGTTATTATGATGCTGGTAGTAGAAGCTTTTACACATCAAATAAAGCAGTACGAACACCGGAGGATTTAAAAGGCCTTAAAATTCGTGTGATGAACAATCAAATGGCAATAAACATGGTAAATGCACTAGGCGGTTCGGCAACTCCAATGTCTTTTGGAGAATTGTATACGGCTATACAGCAAGGTGTTGTAGATGGTGCAGAAAACAATGCTCCGTCCTTTGTGTCTTCTAACCATTATGAGGTTAGTAAATATTATACATTAGATCAACATTCTTCTGTTCCGGATGTATTGTTAATAGGAACAAAATATTGGAGTAGTTTATCGGATCAAGAGAAAGTTTGGGTACAAGAGTCAGCAGATGAATCATCTCAAGCGCAAAAGAGATTTTGGCAAGAATCTGTAGAGCAGTCTATGGCAACTGCAAAAAAAGCAGGAGTAGAGGTAATTATTCCTAACAAGGCATTATTTCAAGAGCAATCGAAATCGGTTTTAGAAACGTTTAGGAAAGAACATCCAGAAATGAATCCTATCATCAATAAAATAATAAAATAATAAAATAATATTTATGAAAACAACAGATATTCTTTTCCGTAGAGTTTGTCGGATATTAGAAATTATTTTGGTTTCTATTTTTGGTTTATTGGTTATTGATGTTTTAGGTCAAGTATTTTCGAGATATATATTAAATACTTCTTTTGCATTTACAGAGGAATTGGCAAGGTTCTCTCTAATTTGGTTGTCTATTCTTGGAGCAGCATATTTAAATGGAAAAAGAGAGCATTTGTCCATGGATTTTTTATATCAAAAATTTACAGGTAGAACTAGAAAAAAGGTATTGCTGTTTATAGAAATATGTATTTTTCTATTTGCTCTTATTGTTATGGTTGTTGGCGGTTTTAATTTGGTGTATACTACTTTGCATTTGGGGCAACTATCTGGAACTCTAAGAATTCCATTAGGCTACATTTATGCTATTTTGCCAATAAGCGGTTTACTTATTATGTGTTTTTCCGTTTACCATATTACCAAAATTAATACAAACAAAATAACCAGCTAGATATGAGTATAGAGATAATTAGTATTATTGTTTTATTTGTTAGTTTTTTCGTTTTTTTAATGTTAAAAGTACCTGTAGCATATAGTATTGGTATTTCTACAACCATAAGTTTATTGTTGAATATTGATAACCTGCCGGGCATTACCACTATAGCTCAACGAATGACTACGGGTATTGATAGTTTTGCTTTATTAGCAATACCATTTTTTGTATTGGCAGGTGAAATCATGAAACGTGGTGGTATTGCAAACAGACTCATAAATTTTGCAAAATCTATGGTTGCAAGTTTACCTGGGGGGTTGGCGTATGTAAATGTATTAGGGTCTATGTTATTTGGAGCAATATCTGGTTCCGCAATTGCAGCAACTTCGGCCATAGGAAGTATTATGACAGATAGGATGGAAGAGGAGGGGTATCCAAGAGAATTTAGTGCATCTGTGAATATTACATCCTCTACTACCGGATTATTAATTCCGCCAAGTAATATTTTAATAGTATATGCTTTAGCAAGTGGAGGTACAGCTTCGGTAGCGGCATTATTTATTGCAGGGTATTTCCCAGGAATTTTACTGGGTGTTGCAATTATGGCTTATATAGCCTTTGTTGCTATAACTCGTAAATTGGCTAAAGGAAGCCGTGTTCCATTATCTTTGATTTGGACCTATTTTAGAAAAGCTTTTTTTAGTTTACTTTTATTAGTAATAGTTGTTGGCGGTATTGTTGCAGGCATTTTTACGGCAACAGAAGCTTCGGCTATTGCTGTTCTGTATGCAGCAATTTTAGCTTTAATTTATGGAAACATAAGTGTTAAAGATTTTCCTTCAATTTTATTGACAAGTGCCAAAACTACAGCAGTGGTAATGTTTTTAATATGTACTTCTATGGCCATGTCTTGGTTGTTTTCTTTTGAAGGTATCCCAGAACTTATTAGCGGTTTTTTATTAGAGCAGTTTAGTAACAAAATTGTGATATTTTTAGTGATTAATTTGGTGTTATTAATTATAGGAACTTTTATGGATATGACACCAGCGGTATTGATATTTACACCTATCTTTTTACCTGTAGTGGTAGCTTTAGGAATGGATCCAGTTCATTTTGGAATTGTATTAGTGCTTAACTTATGTATTGGTCTTTGCACGCCGCCTGTGGGGACTATTCTCTTTGTAGGCAGTGGTATAGCAAATGTATCCGTTTCGCAGGTTATAAGACCTTTAATTCCGTTTTTAGTTATTATGGTCGCAGTATTACTTTTAATTACTTACATCCCTGCAATATCTATGTATCTTCCGGGTTTGTTTGAGTTATAAAGTATTTTTTAAACAATCAAAAGTTTATACAAAAGAGAAAGCTCAATTTCTAGATAGAAATTGAGCTTTTCTTTATGCGGAGAAAGAGGGATTCGAACCCCCGGAGGTGTGACCCTCAACAGTTTTCAAGACTGCCGCATTCGACCACTCTGCCATTTCTCCTGAGTGCCTCATCAGCTATTCGCTGAATGCGGCTGCAAATATATAAAGCTTTTTTATCTCTATGAAATGTTTTTTTGTTTTTTTGAGAAAGAAAATAAACTTGGTGTTATAATAGCCTAAATATAAGTGGTTTACTGTCTAATTAATCTATAAAAGTATTTACAGATGTAATTAAATTACATTCTTTTCTTAAATACTTTTGAAAATTAAAAGCGGTTTCATTATCCTCAAAGACCATGGCTTGGTCTATACTAGGGCTTAGCTCTAAATGACCCAATAGGTATTCTACAAAATACGTATTGTCATCCGTTAATAGTACATAATGTCCAGGTTCTTTGTCGGGCATAGAGCTGTATGTTATTCTTTTTTTTGTCTTTTAAAATAGTAAGTTACCTCGGGCTAAGCCCACAAAGAATTTATCAGAAACTAATTTTTTGTTTTAAGGCAAACCTCAGAACATTTAAATCTCGATTATCGAGTAAATAACGGCCTAATATACTGTTTTAATGTTCTTTTTAGAAGAATTAATGTCACTTTTTGGTGTAATTATATTTTTTAAGACCAAGTACTTAAAAAGAATACTCTGTGGTATTGGTAATTTCCTTTAAAATAAAATAGCTCTCTAGTACCCCAATATTATCAATCTTGGATAATTTCGTGCGTACAAATTCATGATAAGCGGGTAAACTTTTAATATTTATTTTAAGAAAAAAGTCCACTTTTCCGGCCATATGATAGCACTCTTGTACCTCTTTTAATCCTTTAATTTGTTTCTCAAACTTTTCAATAAACCCTTCATTATGGTAACGTTGAGAAACTAAACATATAGCGGTAACTGGTATTTCTAATTTGCTTTTCTCTAATAGGGCAACATATTTTTTGATAATTCCTTTTTTCTCCAATTTTCGTATACGCTCATAGATAGGAGAGGCTGTAAGGTTTAATTCTTCTGCGATTTCTTTAGTTGTTTTTTTGGCATCTTTCTGTAGAATTTGTAGAATTCTAAGGTCTGTTTCATCTATCTGTGGCATAACAGTTAATTTTCGTTTTTGCAAAGGAATAATTATGTTATATGCATAAAAATTACTTTAATTATGATTTTTTGTAGATAAAATTACTTATTTTATTTTAAATAGAAGTTTAATTTATGGTATAAAGTGATATATGTATAATTTTATACTTTCAATGAAAAGGTATGAAAGTAGATCGGGTATTGGTTACGGGGGCGGGTGGACAACTCGGTACAGTTTTGGTAAAGACCTTAAGGAAATTAAAAGGTGTCGAGAATGTATTGGCCACTGATTTGCATATAAAACCGGAAGATAAAGGATTGATATTTCCCCTAGATGCTACGAATGAAGAGGCTGTAGCAGAAATGGTACTTGGAAATAAAATAACTCAGATATATCATTTAGCAGCAATTTTATCGGCAAAAGGGGAAGAGGACCCTTTGCTAACATGGAATACCAATCTTAAATCTCTATTTGCGATTTTAGAGGTTGCTAGGAAATACAATTTGGATAAAATATTTTTTCCTAGTTCTATTGCTGTTTTCGGTGCTTCGGCCCCCAAAGAAAACACACCTCAAGATGCATATTTAGACCCAACAACGGTTTATGGTACTAGCAAGGCGGCAGGAGAGCAATGGGCTAACTACTATTTTAAAAAATATAAGGTAGATGTTCGTTCTCTACGCTATCCTGGAATTATAGGATATCAATCTCTACCAGGAGGAGGGACCACGGATTATGCTGTGGAAATTTATCATAAAGCCGTAAATAAGGAACCGTATATATGCTATTTAAAGGAAGATACAACTTTACCTATGATATATATGAACGATGCCGTTAGGGCTACGTTAGAACTAATGGAGGCCCCTGCCGAAAAGATAAAAACAAGAACATCTTACAACCTAAATGCTTTAAGTTTTACGCCTTCGCAAGTGGTAGAATCTATTAAAAAATGGTATCCAAATTTTAAAGTAACTTATAAAGAGGATTATAGAGAAGCTATAGCGCAAAGTTGGCCTTCTTCTATTTTAGATACGCAAGCGCAAGAAGATTGGCAATGGCAACCTCATTATTTATTAGATGATATTAGTAATGAGATGATTACAGAGTTAAAGAAAAAATACAATTTGCATTCGCAATTATAAATAAGGTATGTACGGTAAAACAAAAGAGCAGCTCCAAATAGAGTTACAAGAAATAGAAAATTCTGGATTATATAAAAAGGAGAGAATTATCACCACTAAACAGGGAACAGAAATACAAACAACATTAGGGAAAACTGTACTTAATTTTTGCGCTAATAACTACTTAGGGCTATCCTCACATCCCGATGTTATCGATGCAGGTATTGATGCCATGCGCTCTCATGGTTTTGGCCTTTCGTCGGTTCGTTTTATTTGCGGGACTCAAGATATTCATAAAGAATTAGAAAAAAAGACGGCAGAATTTCTTGGAACCGATGATTGTATTCTTTACGCAGCTGCTTTTGACGCCAATGGAGGTGTTTTTGAGCCTTTATTAACAGCAGATGATGCCGTTATTTCGGATGAGTTAAATCATGCTAGTATTATTGATGGTATACGTCTATGTAAAGCAGCTCGATATAGGTATAAAAATAATGATATGGTTTCCTTAGAAGAGCAATTGAAAGCAGCCTCCGGTGCTAGAAGAAAACTTATAGTTACCGATGGTGTTTTCTCTATGGACGGTATTATAGCAAAGCTAGATGAAATTTGCGACCTAGCAGATACATATGATGCCATGGTAATGGTAGATGAATGCCATGCTACAGGATTTATTGGGAAAACGGGTAGAGGAACTCATGAGTACAAAAATGTGATGGGTAGAGTAGATATTATTACAGGCACCTATGGCAAAGCACTTGGAGGAGCATCTGGCGGATTTACTGCCGCTAGAAAAGAAATAGTAGATATACTTAGACAAAAATCTAGACCATATTTATTTTCTAACACTTTAGCACCCGCTATTGCAGGTGTATCTATTAAAGTTTTAGAGAAATTAAAAAAAGATAACACACTGATTTATAGGTCTCAAGAAAACACAAAGAGGTTTAGAAATGCTATGACAAAAGAAGGGTTTGCAATAACCCCAGGGGTACATCCTATTGTTCCTATAATGCTTATGGACGCGAAATTGGCACAAGAATTTGCAGGTAAATTACTAAACGAGGGTATTTATGTTATTGCTTTCTTTTATCCTGTAGTTCCGAAAGGAAAAGCAAGAATCAGAGTGCAAATTTCAGCATCTCATACCGAAGAACAAATAGACAAGGCAGTAAATGCCTTTATTAAAATAGGTAGAGAGCTAGGTGTATTAGGCTAATTGTATATCCTAGCAACTAAGACCGCAACTCGTTCAATGTTGCGGTTTTTTTATGCTTTAAAAACTAATAAGGTATGCGTATAGATTAAAATTAACGACTTATTTTAGCAAGATGGAAGAATGGTATCATTACGCCTTATTGATTATCGTTGGATTTGCTGTAGGTTTTATAAATACTTTAGCTGGCGGTGGATCTTTACTTTCGTTGCCAGTACTTATTTTTTTGGGATTACCTTCTAATGTAGCGAATGGTACAAACCGAGTAGCAATAGTAATACAAACAGCTATAGCTACTGCTGGCTTTAAAAGTAAAGGTGTTTCTACTTTTCCGTTTAATGTATATTTAGGTGTTTCGGCTTTTTTAGGGTCTATAATAGGAGCAAATATAGCTGTTGATATAAAAGGGGATACTTTTAATAAAATTCTTTCTATGGTTATGATGGCCGTAGTACTTATCATAATATTTAAACCTAAGATTAAGATAGCGGACCTAGAAGAACGCCTTGCGGGGAAGTATTTGTGGGTGGGAATAATAGCTTTTTTCTTTTTTGGTATCTATGGCGGATTTATTAATGCAGGATTAGGTTTTATAATGATATTGTTTTTACATTACGTAAACCATATGAATTTAGTACGTGCAAACGTAACCAAAGTGGCAGTGGTATTTATTTATATGCTTTCGGCTTTGGCAGTTTTTGTATTAAATGATAAGGTAAACTGGAAAATAGGTTTAATTTTAGCCATTGGAAATGGTACTGGAGCATGGTTTGCAAGTAGAATCTCTGTAAATAAGGGAGATGGATTTATAAAAATGTTTTTAATAGTTATGGTCGTTATAATGTCTATTAAACTATGGTTTTTTAATTAATACAAGAAAAAGTGAGTAACACAATAAAAAGTTTAGAATGGCGCTATGCGGTTAAGAAATTTGATGCATCTAAAAGCATTGGAGAGGAAAATGTAGAGAAATTAAAGAAATCATTTAATTTAACAGCAACATCTTATGGTTTACAACCAATAAAACTAGTAGTTGTAGAGAATAAAGAAGTGCAAGAAAAGTTAGTATCACACTCTTTTAACCAAGCACAAGTTGGCCAGGCTTCCCATGTATTGGTCTTATGTGTAGAGAAAAGTGTAATTAAGGATAGTGTTAATGGGTATTTTGATAAAGTGAAGGCCGTTCGAGGAACTAGTGATGAAATTATAGAGCCTTATAGAAATATGATGCATACTTCATTTGATAATAAATCCGAAGAAGATATTTTTATATGGTCTAAGCATCAGGCATATATAGCTTTGGGTAATTTAATGACCGTATGTGCTATAGAGAAAATAGATTCTTGCCCTATGGAAGGATTTATTCCAGAAGGTTATAGCGAAGTATTAGGATTGGAAAAATTAAATTTGATACCAGTTTTAGTGCTACCCGTTGGAATTAGAGCAGAAGATGATATGTTTGCTTCCTTTAAAAAAGTACGTAAAGAAATTTCAGAAAGTGTTATCGATATAAAATAAAAAGTAAGTTTAAAAGCCAAAAAGCAATTTTTATAGAGATTTCTATTTGTGTTTATTTTTTGATTTTACCATCAACCATCAACCATCAACAAAAAAAATATGCCAGGATTTGAATTATTTGGAGAAGAAGAGAAAAAACAAGTAAATGATGTTTTAGAAACCGGTGTTTTAATGCGTTATGGTT
Source organism: uncultured Maribacter sp. (assembly GCF_947496775.1). Lineage (GTDB taxonomy): Bacteria > Bacteroidota > Bacteroidia > Flavobacteriales > Flavobacteriaceae > Maribacter_B. The sequence continues at coordinate 311,120 of NZ_CANMDU010000002.1, forward strand.
TCGATGGAATGCGTAATGGGCAATGGAAAGCTAAAGAGTTCGAAAAAACATTGGCGACTCGTATGGAATCTAAGCATGTACAAATGGTTAGCAGTGGAACGGCGGCACTTACTGTAGCACTAGCCAGTGCTGGAATTGGTGCTGGTGATGAAGTAATTATGCCAACGTTTACTTTTGTAGCAAGTTTTGAATCTATTTTAGCTTTAGGTGCTGTTCCTATTCTTGTAGATGTAGATGATACTTTAACGTTAAATCCTGCTGCTGTAGAAAATGCAATAACACCAAGGACTAAAGTAGTAATGCCTGTGCATATGTGCGGTTCTATGGCAGATTTAAAGGCTTTAAAAGCTATTTGTGATACACATAATTTATTATTGTTAGAAGATGCTTGTCAAGCCATTGGAGGAACATTTGAGGGGAAACCTTTAGGTAGTTATGGTGATTTGGGGTGTTTCTCTTTCGATTTTGTAAAAACCATAACTAGTGGTGAAGGTGGTGCGATAATTACCAATAATGAAAAGTATTATACTAATGCGGACCATTACTCGGATCATGGTCATGATCATGTTGGTAATGATAGGGGAGCAGAATCTCATCCATTTTTAGGATATAACTACCGAATATCGGAGCTGCATGCAGCAGTAGGAATAGCGCAATTAAGGCGTTTAGATTCGTTTTTAGAGAGACAGAAAAAATATTATAATAGTATTCGAAAAGGATTAGCAGCGGTACCAGAAATAACCTTTAGAACAGTTCCAAATGGTGGTGTAGAAAATTATTCTTTTATAAGTTTCTTTATGCCATCGCAAGAATTGGCAGAAAAAGCGCATAAAGCATTGGGCGAAGCAGGAGTAGATGCTTGTTTTTATTGGTTTAATAATAACTGGCACTACTATAAAAAATGGGAGCATTTAACTCATAAAATTTCTTTAGGAAAACTATCAAAAGAGGTGCAAGAACAATTACCAGATTATAGCCAATCTGATTTCTCTTTATCGGATAAATGGGTAAGCAGAAATATATCTTGTCTTGTAAAGCTTTCCTGGACAGAAGAAGAGGTAGAGATGAGAGTACAAAAAATGGTAAAAGCTATAAAAAGTGTATTGAGTTAGGAATTAGTACTTTACGCGTTCTACAATTTCTAATCCGTAACCAATGATACCCACTCTTTTTGTGGCAACACTATTGGTTAATAAGCGTAATTTAGAAATATCTAAATTATGCAGAATTTGTGCACCTATTCCGAAATCTCTGGAATCCATTTCTATATGTGGGGTTTCATAAATACCTTTTTTCTGAAGCTCTTTTAAATCTACCAGTCGGGATAGTAAATTCATTGACTCCGTATCTTGGTTTATAAAAATAATGGCTCCTTTTTCTTCTTGGTTAATAGCATTAAACATAAGCTCTAACTTCTTGTTCGGGTTGTTGGTTAGAGTGCCTAAGATGTCATTATTAACCAGATTAGAATGTATTCTTGTTAATACTTGTTCGTCTTTGGACCAACTTCCTTTAGTTAAAGCAATATGAATATTGTTGTTTGTAGTTTGTTTAAAAGCACGTAATCTAAAATCTCCAAAACGAGTAGTAATATTAAAATCGTTAACTTTTTTAATTAGGCTATCGTGTTCCATGCGATAAGCGACTAGATCTTCTATAGTAACGATTTTTAAATCGAATTTTTTTGCAACCTTCATTAATTGCGGAAGTCTAGCCATAGAACCATCTTCATTCATTATTTCCACAATATATCCTGCCGGTTTTAATCCTGCTAATCTTGCAAAATCTATAGCCGCTTCTGTATGGCCAGTTCTTCTTAAAACGCCCCCTTCTTTGGCAACTAATGGAAAAATATGACCAGGCCTAGCTAAATCGTGCGGTTTTGTATCGTTTTTGGTTAACGCTAAAACAGTTTTTGCTCTATCAGAAGCAGATATTCCAGTAGTAACACCTTCGCCTCGTAGGTCAACAGAAACTGTAAAAGCGGTTTCCATAGGGTCGGTGTTATTGTTTACCATCATATGTAAACCAAGTTCATTACAACGGCCTTCAGTTAAAGGAGCGCAAATTAATCCTCGACCATGCAATGCCATGAAGTTAATGGTTTCTGGAGTTGCTAATTCTGCAGCAGCTAAAAAGTCTCCTTCGTTTTCCCGATTTTCATCATCAACGACAATTATTACCTTTCCTTTTCTAATATCTTCAATAGCCTCTTCTATTGTGTTCAATTGTATGGAGTTTTCTTTCATCATTATTAAGAAACCGAAGTTTTATTTTTTTTTGCAAATATTTTTTTGAAAAAATCAACAATAATTCCTCCAATATTTAGCATCCCTTTATCCGCTGTTGCTCTTCTGGTTAAAAAGATGCTCAAAGGTAACATTATAAGAGTAGATAACCATGCTCCTAAAATAGGATGAATATTACCTTCTTTAGAATAATTTCCTGCAAAAACACCTATAAAATAGTAGATTAAAAACAGTATAATAGCTATTACCATAGGTAATCCTAGACCTCCTTTTCTAATGATGGCACCCAAAGGAGCTCCCACAAAGAAAAGAATGATACAAGAGAATGCTAAGGCGTATTTTTTATGTAAGGAGAGAATATGGAGGTTGTATATTTTATAGCGCTTCTGCAATTCCTCTTTTTTTCCTCTTATAGTATTTAAAATATTTGTTGTATTGTTTTTGGCGGAGTTCAATACCTGCATATGCTGCCAATCTTCATATAAATTAAGTATTTCAAAATCTTCAGCATTAATATCTATAGGAGTTATATTAGATACAGAGTCTTTGGCTTTGTTTTTCTCTATAAATTTTATTTTTTCTCTATTTAGTTTGTTTTTTGTAGAATCTTTAGATTTTAATTTATTAAAGAGTCCTATTCTGTTGGTAATATTTTTAGAAAAAGCTTTTACAATTCTAAAATTGTCTTTTTTTAAGGAATCTATATCCTTATTTAGACGAGAAACATTTTTCATTTTATCGGTACTTACGTCTCTGTCTGCTTCTAAATCTTGATTGTTTTCTGGTACTTCCATATTAATGGTGTACGTGTCAAAACTGGCTTTAGCAAAAGGATGCTTTAGTTTTTTATCATTTTTCTTGGATTGTACATCTTCGTAATAATGCCCATCAGTAAGTACTAATTGTATTATTTCTGATTCTTCGCTACTGATTAATTCTCCTTTTTTTGCTTTTATTACGGTACTATTTAAATTTAGGCGAGTCTTTTTATGAATAATTACATTTTTTAAAAATTTATCATTCTCACCAGATTTTTCATCTACTTTAATGCTCATTCCTTCAAAATCACTAAAAACTCCTTCTCCAATAATGGCGGCAGGTTTTACTTGAGCAATGTTCTTTCTAAGGTTATATATTTTTCTTTGAGAAGCAGGAATAACAGTATTTGCAAAAAAGAAAGTTACTCCACCGAGAATGGTTACAAAAATGATTAAACTTAACATAGCTCTTTGTAGAGATATGCCCGAAGCTTTCATTGCGGCAAATTCATAATTTTCTGCAAATGTTCCAAAAGTTAAAATAGAAGATAGCAATACCGTTAGGGGTAAAACTTTTTCTGTAAGGTCTGGCATTAGGTAAAGTAGAAATTTTCCAATAATCACCACATCCAAGCCTTTGCCTGCAAAATCATCAATAAACAACCAAATCGTTTGAAATATGAATATGAACATCAATATTATAAACGAGCTGATAAAATTGGATACGAACCTTGATAATATATACCGGTCTAGAATTCTCAAATGTCTAATTTCTTATAATGTAGTAACCATCATTCTTGTACTTACTCTCATCAAAAGTAAATAAGGTTTTTGATAATGTTTGGTCTGTTTTAAAAGAATTAACAGTAATAGTTGTTTTAGTGCTATTTTTTCCTGTTTCAATTACTTTGTAAATATGTTTTGTTTCTACATCAATCCCTAATAATATAGAACTTATTTCTGTATTGGTTTCTATTGGAGTAACCTTAACAAATTGTATTTTTCGACCTTGTACATTTTGTAGAATATCCCATTCGTAAGTATGTCCCGTTTTATAAAAAGTAAGCATTTTAGAAGGTGTAACTGTGTTTTCATCTTCTGACTTGTTTTCTATGGTAACTTCTTCATTTTCTGGAACAATAGTATATACTTTACTGCCATCAAAAATTTGTTTTGCACCTAAATAGTTAAATAAGTATTGGTCTCCTTTAATAGTTACGTTTCCTTTGGTTTCTTGGTTAATACCAGCTTCTGTATTGTTTAATACTATTTTAAAATCTACATATATATTTTCGTAACTTTTTACTTTCGTGTAGACTTCATCTAAAAGTTTTTTTGCTTTTTGTGTATTTTGAGCCAATCCCGAATTAGCAATCAGCGCTATTAAACATATAATAAATACTCTCTTCATTTTCTTCTACTTTGATTCGTTATTAAATATTTCTTCCAAAGCAATCATATCTGGAACATATACCTGTCTAGCTTTGCTTCCTTCAAAAGGGCCTACAATTCCTGCAGCTTCTAATTGATCTATAATTCTTCCTGCTCTATTGTATCCTAGTTTTAATTTTCTTTGAATAAGAGAGGCAGAACCTTGTTGGGCAATTACTATAACTTCTGCTGCATCGCGGAACATAGAATCTCTTTCAGATATGTTATTATCAAGACTTGTGCCAGACTCTTCTCCACTATATTCTGGCAGTTCGTGCGCTTCAGGGTAAGCTCTTTGAGAGCCAATAAATTCTGTTATTTTTTCCACTTCAGGAGTATCTACAAAAGCACATTGTATACGCGTTACATCGTTTCCTTGGGTGTAAAGCATATCTCCGCGACCTATTAACTGGTCCGCACCAGCGGCATCTAATATAGTCCTAGAGTCTATTTTAGAAGTTACTCTAAACGCTATTCTGGCAGGGAAATTGGCTTTTATGATACCTGTAATTACGTTTACGGAAGGCCTTTGTGTTGCTATTATTAAATGAATACCAATAGCTCTTGCTAATTGTGCTAGTCTGGCTATTGGGGTTTCAACTTCTTTGCCAGCAGTCATAATTAAATCTGCAAATTCATCAATAACCAAAACAATATATGGCAAGAATTTATGTCCGTCTTCGGGATTTAATTTTCTAGATTTAAATTTATGATTGTATTCTTTGAGATTACGAACCATAGCTTTTTTAAGAAGTTCGTAACGGTCGTCCATTTCAATACAAAGAGAATTTAAGGTATTAATAACCTTGCCGTTGTCTGTAAGTATTGCTTCTTCCGTATCTGGTAATTTTGCTAAGAAATGGCGTTCTATTTTGTTAAAAAGAGTAAGTTCTACTTTTTTAGGGTCTACTAATACAAACTTTACCTCGGCAGGATGTTTTTTGTATAAAAGTGATGTAAGTACGGCGTTTAAACCAACCGATTTACCTTGTCCAGTAGCACCCGCCATTAATAAGTGTGGCATTTTTGCTAAATCAACTACAAAGGTCTCGTTGCTAATAGTTTTTCCAAATGCAATTGGCAATTCCATTTCCGCATCTTGGAATTTTTTTGATGCAATTACGGAACGCATGGAAACTATGGTAGAATTTTTATTTGGGACCTCTATACCAATAGTTCCTTTACCTGGGATAGGAGCAATAATACGTATTCCTAAAGCAGCAAGGGATAAAGCAATGTCATCTTCTAAGTTTTTAATTTTAGAAATCCGAACACCAGCTTCGGGAACAATTTCATATAAAGTTACTGTAGGGCCAATAGTAGCTTTTATTTGAGCAATACCAATCTTATAGTTTTTTAAGGTCTCTACAATTTTATTTTTGTTTTCTTCTAACTCCTCTTGGTTTATGGTAATACTTCCAGTAGATCCATGTTGGTCTAATAAATCTATAATTGGGAATTTATAACTTCCTAATTCTAAAGTTGGATCAAACTCTCCAAAATCTGCAACTAATTTTTCAGCTTTATTAGTAGGTTCTTCCTTTTCTTCAACGACAGTTTCTACTTCCATAGCTACATCATCAACTACCGGTCTATTTTTAATTTCAGGTTCTTCAACAGGAAGACTAACCTCTAAATCATTTACGATAGGGATATCCTTTTTCAAAGGAGGAATTTCTTCTTTATGTGTATAAGTATTTATAACTATAGGGGTTTCCTCTTCTTTTTCTAATTTGCTTCTAGTAGTAGATTCTTTCGTGGTATCACTTTTAAAATCAGCTGATAGCGATTCCTTTTTGTCTTTAAAATAAGAGGTTAATACGTCCGGGGAAAATTTAAATAAGCGAACTAGAATAAAAATGAAACCAAAAATTAATAGTAACAAGACCCCAATTTTACCAGTGTAATCTTGGAGAAAGTCATTCATTTCATATCCTACTAAGCCTCCCAGTAGAGGTTGTTTAAAAGCAAAAAATCCAAGAGCAATAGAAATCCAAATAATAAAAATTCCACCCCATATCCATTTCTTTAACATGTTTTTCTTATCCAAGCCAAAGAAAAGATATAATCCCGTTATGCATAATAAAAAAGGAAAAATGAAGGAAGAAACGCCAAATCCTTGATAGATAAAGAAATGACTTACACTTGCCCCAAATTTATTAAGGAGATTACTGGCTTGTTCATTCCTGTTTGTAAATTCGGAAAGCAAACTTTGATCATCTTGCCAGGTAAAAAAGAAAGAGACAAAAGAAAAGAATAATGCAATACTAAAAAGTATACATATACTTCCTAATAAAACTTTATTCTGTTTAGATAATTTAAAACTAAGCTCTTTTTTAGGAGTGCTTGGTTTTGTTTTTTTTGCCTTTTTTTTTGCCATGAAATCGGATGTTCTGAGGGCTAAATTACAAATTTACCCTAGAAGGTGTTTTAATTTATTTTTTAAAATATTTTAGGTAGATATATTATTAGCCCAATAATAGTTGCCGCAATAGAAACAATCATTACTGCTCCAGCGGCAATATCTTTAATGAACCCTATTCTTTCATCAAAGTTTGGTTGAACAAAATCTGCTATTTTTTCAACAGCAGTATTCATACCTTCAATTCCCATAACCAATGCTATTGCAAAGATTTGAAGAATCCATTCTAAATTAGAAATCTCATAGTAAAACCCAGCAATTGTCATTACAATAGCTATAAAACATTGAATTTTAATACTAGCTTCTGTTTTAATTAAAAGAAAGGCGCCTTTAAGAGCAAAACCAACACTTTTTATTCTATTTACAAGAAAGGATTCTTTAGCCATTTATCAGAGCTTCTAGTGCTGCTTTATAATTAGGCTCATCTACAGTTTCTGATACTTGTTCGTTGTAAAGAACTTTTCCGTTAGTATCTAAAACTACAACAGCTCGTGAATGAAGTGGTTGTAAAGGACCGTTAGAAAAATCTACTTCATACGCTTTTCCAAAATTACCGTCTTTAAAATCAGACAGCATTTCTACATTTTCTATTCCTTCAGCGCCACAAAATCTTGCTTGTGCAAAAGGTAAGTCTTTAGAAATACATAAAACAACCGTATTTTCTAATTCTGCCGCTTCTTGGTTAAACTGGCGAACAGATTGAGCGCAAGTTCCTGTATCTACACTTGGAAATATATTTAAAACTACTTTTTTACCACTGTAATCGGATAAAGTTGCAGCAGATAAATCGTTTTTTATTAAAGTGAAATTTGGAGCTTGAGTACCAGAGGCTGGTAAGTTTCCTATAGTTGATAATGCGTTTCCTTTTAATGTTACTGATGCCATGGTTAAGATGTTTATTATTATAAGTTGTGAAATTAAAAAATATAAAGAGGATATGTAACTATTTTATAAATAAATAACGGATGACTTATTTTCTCTTCTTTAAAGAATAGTTAATGGTTATTGATTTCTTGTCTGATATAAGAAAAAATGATATAAAGATAAGGGGATTCAATTTTAGACTTAATATAGAGTGATATTTTTAAGTAATTTTATACAAACCTAAAAAAAATATATAAATCATGGATGGTAATAAAGGTGGCGATATTAATAAGTGTCCTTTTCTGGGAGGAGAAGTAAAGCAAACATCAGGAGGAGGGACTTCCAATAGAGATTGGTGGCCTAATGAGTTAAAATTGAACATTTTAAGGCAACATAGCGAAAAATCAAATCCTATGGATAAAGATTTTATCTATGCAGATGCTTTTAATAGTATAGATTTTAAAACATTAAAGAAAGAAGTAATAGCTTTAATGACTGATTCTCAAGATTGGTGGCCTGCGGATTATGGGCATTACGGCCCTTTTATGATTCGTATGGCTTGGCATAGTGCAGGAACTTATAGAGTTGGAGACGGTAGAGGAGGAGCTTCTACTGGTAATCAGCGCTTTGCACCTTTAAATAGTTGGCCCGACAATGGTAATTTAGATAAGGCTCGATTACTTTTATGGCCAATAAAAAAGAAATATGGCAATAAATTATCTTGGGCAGATTTACTCATCTTAGCGGGTAATGCAGCTTTAGAGTCTATGGGTTTTAAAACTTTTGGATATGCAGGAGGAAGAGAAGACGTTTGGGAACCAGAACAAGATGTTTACTGGGGTTCAGAGACAGAGTGGATGGGAAATGAAGATCGTTTTTCAGAGGAAACATTAGAAGGGCAATTAGGAGCATCTCATATGGGGTTAATTTATGTAAACCCTGAAGGTCCAAATGGTGTTTCTAATCCATTGGAAACGGCGCAACTTATGAAAGAAACCTTTGGGCGTATGGCCATGAATGATGAGGAAACTGTTGCACTTACTGCGGGAGGACATACTTTTGGTAAAGCTCATGGAGCTGCAAATCCGGATGAATATGTTGGTAGAGAACCTGCTGGGGCTTCAATAGAAGAGATGAGTACAGGGTGGAAAAATAGTTTTGGTACTGGAGTTTTAGATGATACTATTACTAGTGGTATTGAAGGTGCCTGGACACCAAACCCAACACAATGGGATCACGATTTTTTTGATGTTTTATTGAATTATGATTGGGAGTTAACAAAAAGCCCAGCGGGTGCTAGTCAATGGACACCAACGGAAGCATCTAAAGCTAGGATGGCTCCGAAAGCTGGTGACGCATCTAAAAAGCAAGCATTAATGATGACAGATGCGGACATGGCATTAAAAAAAGATCCAGATTATTTAAAAATATCCAAACATTTTCAGGAAAACCCAGAAGCTTTTGAAGATGCTTTTGCCCGTGCTTGGTTTAAATTAACACACCGAGATATGGGGCCTAGTTCTTTATATTTAGGACCAGAAGTGCCAAAAGAAGACTTAATTTGGCAAGATCCTATTCCAAAAGTAGATTATAAACTTACTACAGAAGAAATTAAAAATCTTAAAAAATCTATTTTAGAATCTGAATTGACTATTCCTCAATTAGTTAGTACAGCTTGGGCTTCTGCTTCAACATACAGAAATTCAGATAAAAGAGGTGGTGCTAATGGTGCTCATATTCGCTTGGAACCGCAAAGAAATTGGGAAGTAAACAACCCTAAAGAATTACATAAAGTATTATCCGTATTAGAGAAAATACAAGACAGTTTTGCTGGAACTATTTCCATTGCAGATTTAATAGTCTTAGGAGGAACAGTTGCTATAGAGCAAGCTATAAAAAAGACAGGTTTATCTGTGGATGTTCCTTTTGTAGGTGGTAGAGGAGATGCTACGCAAGAACAAACAGATATAGAATCTATGGGGTATTTAGAGCCTGTTGCTGACGGATTTAGAAATTACCTAAAAACGGATGTAACTCTATCTGGTGAGGAAATGTTGATTGACAAAGCTAATCTGTTAACTTTAACTATTCCCGAAATGTCTGTTTTAGTAGCAGGTTTGCGAGGGTTAGGAATAAATTATATGGCAAGTAAACATGGTGTTTTTACGGATAAGGAAGGGGAGTTAAGTAATGATTTCTTTGTTCATATTTTAGATTTTGCATACACATGGAAAGCTGCATCTACCGATGATAGTATTTTCGAAGGAAGAGATAGAAAAACAGGAGAAGTTAAATTTACAGGAACTCGTGCCGACCTTATTTTTGGTTCTAATACGGAGTTAAGAGCAGTAGCCGAATTTTATGCTGCTGATGATGCTAGGGAGAAATTTGTAAAAGACTTTGTGGCAGCATGGACTAAAGTAATGCATTTAGATAGGTTCGATTTGGTGTAATACTTTAGTAAAGATTTTATAGTTAATATAAGGAGGCAAGAACACCTTGCCTCTTTTTTAGTTTTATAATAATATGAAAGAAAATATTACCTCTTTTTTTGAAGCTATACGTTCCAATAATATAAAGGAAGTAGAGAATAGTATTAAAGCGCAACCCGAACTTGTATCTAGTAGAGATGAAAGAGGCTCAACTCCATTAGTTTTGGCTACATATTATGGCAATATAGAGGTTGTTGAACTTTTGTTGAAAAATAATGCGGACGTAAATGAAAAGGATAGCTCAGGAAATACACCTTTAATGGGGGTTTGTTTTAAAGGGTTTTACCACATCGCTGTATATTTAATAAAAAAAGGGGCAGATGTAAATGTGGTAAATAGTTCCGGGGCAACACCATTAATATATGCTAGTACATTTAATAAAGAGTCCATTGTAAAAATATTATTAGCGCAAAACGCAGATAAGAATATAAAAGATCAGCGAGGAAATACTGCCTTAAATCATGCTAAAATGCAAGGTTTTGATCATTTGGTAGCATTACTTTCTTAATAGTCATAAATAAAAAAAGTTGTAATTCTATATGTAGAATTACAACTTTTTTAATACTTCTAGTTTCTAAGAAAATGTTACTTATCAATAGAGCCAAGAACTCTTTGCATAAACTGGTTTAGCGCTTCTTTTTCAGGAATTCCTTTTTTAATAGATTTCTGAACTTCAATTGCACCGTACATATTAGAAATTAACTCTCCAATAACATCCATTTCATCATCCTTTATTGAGGATAATTCTGTTAGAGCTTCTAGAGTTTCTATAGTCTCCAATACATAATCTTCATCGTTCTCTTTAATAAAACCCGTTAAGTGTTTAATTACTGGTAATTTCATTTACAAGTTCTTTTAAAACATCATATTTATTAGTCTGCACTTGATTTTTTAAAGTTCCATTTTCAAAAGCAGCAAACGTAGGTAAATTATCTACATTAGCTAACTTTCTGGATTCCGGAAATTTTTCTGCATCCGCAAGAATAAATGTAACATCTTCATTGGAAGAAGATTCCTTTTTGAATTTTGGCTTCATTATTCTACAGTTACCGCACCATGTTGCAGAATACTGAACAACTACTTTGTTATTCTCTGCAATAATTTCAGCTAAATTATCCTTTTCTAATTCTAGTAACATAAGGCTGTTAGTTTACGTGAGCCGCTAAATATTCTGCAGTACCTTTAGAATTTGCTTGCATAGCATCTTTACCTTCTTCCCAGTTTGCAGGACAAACTTCACCTTTTTCTTGTACGTGCGTATAAGCATCTACTAAACGTAAAAATTCATTTACATTCCTTCCAACTGGCATGTGGTTTACTCCTTCATGAAAAACAGTACCTTCTTCATCAATTAAGTAGGTAGCTCTATAGGTAACATTGTCTCCCTCTACAGTAACAATACCTGTTTCTTCGTTGTACTCTTCGTTGGTAACATCTAAAATTCCTAATGTAGCAGCTAAGTTTCTATTGCTATCTGCTAATAAAGGATACGTAACACCTTCTATTCCGCCGTTGTCTTTTGCAGTGTTTAACCATGCAAAGTGAACCTCAGCAGTATCGCAAGAAGCGCCAATAACAAGAGTGTTTCTTTTTTCGAACTCGCCTAAAGCAGCTTGGAAAGCATGTAATTCTGTAGGACACACAAAAGTAAAGTCTTTTGGGTACCAGAATAATAAAACTTTCTTCTTATTTTTTTGAGCTTCTTCTAATACATTTAATTTAAATGTATCGCCCATTTCATTCATTGCGTTTACTTCTAAATTGGGGAATTTTTTTCCTACTATAGCCATTTTTTAATTTTTTATGCTGTTAAATTTCAGCTGCAAATTTAGAATTAAGCTCGGTAAAAAATGACATAAACTATTTAAAAATCTAATTGAATTATAGTAATTGCCAATGCAGTTTATAACTCCTTCATTTACAATGTGTAAAGAAGTGTGTTTTTTTAATAAGTATAGAAAATAATGCGAAAAATGCTTTTTTAAATAAGAAATTTTTAAGATTTATTGCTAGTTAATCTTCTGATTTTAATGTTTAACGCAGCAAATAAAAGTGTGGTAAAAGGGCTTAACCAATTAAAAATGGCGTATATAAAATACTCTGCAACACCAACTCCTAAAACACTAGACTGGTATGCTCCACAGGTATTCCAGGGTATTAAAACAGATGTCACCGTTCCCGAGTCCTCTAGGGTTCTACTTAAATTTTCCGGAGCAAGGCCTTTATCTTGGTACGCTTTTTTAAACATTTTACCAGGAATAACTAGAGCTAAGTATTGGTCACTAGCTATAGCGTTTAATCCTAAACAACTTAATACAGTACTAGCAAAAAGACCTAGAACACTGCTAGCAATAGATAATAAACCTTTAGTTATTTTAGCTAATGCGCCAATACCATCCATGATTCCTCCAAATACCATTGCACAACAAATAAGATAAATTGTCCAAAGCATCCCTTTCATTCCACCAGAGCTAAATAACTCGTTCAACTTTTCATTATCTGTTACAATGGCGGTATCCGCGAAAATAGAATTAAAAACTGCCGTTAAATTAGAATCAGAAAGGCTACTTAAAATATCTGTTTGAAAGAATATAGCAAAACCTCCAGCAAGTGCAATACCAGTTCCTAAGGCTATTAATGGTTTTGTTTTTAGTAGGATTAGTGCAATTACACAAATGGGAACTATAAAAAGATAGGGGGTTATATTAAACGTATTATCGATTGTATTTAAGAGTCCGCTCACATCTGCGCTTCCAGTAGTATTAATGTTTAGATTTAAAATTATAAAAACTATAAGCGTTACTATAACAGTAGGAATCGTAGTATATCCCATGTATTTTATGTGTGTAAATAGATCTGTTCCGGCCATTGCAGGGGCAAGGTTTGTTGTGTCACTTAATGGAGACATTTTATCGCCAAAATACGCACCAGAAATTACAGCCCCGGCAATCATACCTGTTGGTATACCTAACGCGGTTCCTATTCCTACTAAAGCAATACCAACAGTAGCAGAAGTAGTCCAAGAGCTTCCTGTAGCAATAGATATTATTGCAGATATTAATACCGAAGCGGGTAAAAACACTTCAGGACTTAATACTTTTAATCCGTAATATACCATTGCAGGAATAATGCCGCTTACTAACCAAGAGCCAGAAAGGGCTCCGACTAAAAACAAAATCATAATAGGAACAAAGACACTTTTAAGATTTTCATATATTTCTTGTCCCATGGTTTTTAGACTTACTTTGTTGAAAAAACCGACAATAGCAGCAAAAAAACCTCCAAAAAGTAAAATAAATTGATTGGAGTATTCACCAAGCCATTCCCCGTCAGCATAAAAAATGTTGTAGGCAAGCATAGTCATTAAAAGAACGACAGGAATTAGTGCCTCCCATATATTAAGTTCTTTGTTTTCTACAATATTTTCGTTCTCTGGTCCTTCAGGGTTTAGTGTATTATTCTGCATTTAAAATTTCTTGGTTTCCTCGTAATATTACAACTTTGAAAACAGTTCTGCAAACTACTATTTAATTATACATTTAAGCGTTCGTGGTTTCTTTTTTCAATATTTTAAGTTTGATCATACAGGATTTCATCATTTTATAGGTTCTTTCAATGTCATTATCTAATCCTATTGAAAAACGGATTAACCCATCTCCTAAGCCCATTTGTTTTTGTTCTTCCATAGGTATTTCAGACGATGTAGAAGTACCTGGAGCGCTAAATAGTGTTTTATAAAAACCTAAACTTACTGCTAAATAGCCTAGTTTTTCATTTTGCATCATTTCCATTAGTGCATTGGCACTTTCTAAGGAGCCAACATCTAAAGTTAAAAGTCCACCAAAACCAAATTGTGTGTTCATTTGCTTTTTCAGCACTTTATGTCCAGAATGCGATTCTAATCCAGGATATACAACTCTTAATCCGTCCTCTTCAAATTTATTAGCAAGGAACATAGCATTATCACTGTGTTTCTGAATACGTAAATGAAGGGTTCTCATGTTTTTTAGAATGGATGCGGCTCTTAAACTATCTAAAGTACTACCAAGTAACATTCCGGCACCAGAGTTTACATCTTTAAGAGCTAAACAAAACTCTTTTGTTCCACAAACTACTCCCGCAACACAGTCGCTTGTGCCATTAATGAATTTAGTTAAACTATGGATAACAATATCTGCCCCTAATTTTGCAGGTGCTATTGTTAATGGAGAAAAAGTATTGTCGACCACTAGAGGAATACCATATTTTTTTGCAACTTTCGATAATGCCTCAATGTCTGCCACTTCTAATAAAGGATTACTAACACTTTCGCAGTATATCATTTTTGTTTTAGGAGTAATAGCGTTCTCAACGGCTTTTATATCTGTAATATCCAGAAAAGTAGTTCCGATTCTAAATTTTCTTAAGAAGTTTTTCATAAAAGCATAGGTGCCACCATAAATAGTTCTGCTGCTTACAATATGGTCATCAGTATCACATAATTGTAAAATTACGGCTGTTATAGCACCCATACCACTGGCTGTTACATTAGCTGTCTCTGTCCCTTCAATAGCAGCAAGAGCCTCTCCTAAATATAGGTTAGATGGGGAAGAATGCCTACTATATAAATAACAGCCTTCTGTATTACCTTCAAAAGTATCGAACATGGTTTTTGCAGAAATAAAGGTATAGGTAGATGAATCGGATATAGAGGGGTTAACCCCTCCGTATTCTCCAAAATATTGTAAGTCTTGTAAATTATTAGAAGCGTTATCTGACATAATTGTATTTCTTTTATGCTATAAAAATAGAATTATGATGTATTTTTATCAACCAAATAGTAGTTATTTAGAAAATAAAATTGTAAATATCGAGTTTTGTAGTGTAATAATAAGTTAATATGTTATGTTTATTGTTTAATTAGAAAATATCACATGTTTAAGTTCGACGAAATTGACCAAGAGCTATTAAGAATGCTGCAAGCAGATAGTAAAAAGACAAATAAAGAATATGCAAATAAGCTAGGTCTTTCTACTACTGCCGTATACGAACGTATTAAGCGGTTAGAAAAATCTCATGTTATAAACAAGTATGTTGCTCTGGTCGATAAGAAAAAAGTAAATAAGGCGTTTGTTGTTTTATGTCATGTAAAATTAGTACAGCATATAAAGGATAATGTGCTGCAATTTGAGCGTGAAATTTTAAAATTAGAAGAAATCGCCGAATGTTATCATGTTAGTGGAGATTACGACTATATTTTAAAGATTCATGTAGAAGATATGGAAGCATATAGAGCATTTATGGTATCTAAACTAACAGTCATAGCTAATATTGGTAGTACACAAAGCACATTTATTATAAATGAAGTTAAGCATACAACAGCAATAGATATTTAAAAATCAGAAAATAACACTAATTTTGTTTATCAAATAAAACAATACAATTTTATGAGTTCATATGATGTAGCCGTTATCGGTTCAGGCCCTGGAGGATATGTAGCAGCAATTCGTTGTGCACAATTAGGAATGAAAACAGCAATTATAGAAAAATATGCCACGCTTGGTGGTACTTGTCTTAATGTGGGTTGTATTCCGTCTAAAGCTTTATTAGATTCTTCTCACCATTACGAAGATGCCATAAAACATTTTGATACTCATGGAATAGAAATCCCTGGAGAGGTTAAGGTGAATTTAGAAAAAATGATAGCTCGTAAGCAAGCAGTTGTGGACCAAACGATTGGAGGTATTGATTTTTTAATGAAAAAGAATGAGATTGATGTTTTTCAGGGTATTGGTAGTTTTAAAGATGCAACCAATATTAATATAACAAAAGAAGATGGTAAGGTAGAGACTATCCAGGCTAAAAATACAATTATAGCAACGGGTTCTAAGCCTTCTAGTTTACCTTTTATTAAAATAGATAAAGAGCGTGTTATTACTTCTACCGAAGCTTTAAAATTAAAAGAAGTGCCAAAGCACATGATCGTAATCGGTGGAGGTGTAATTGGTCTAGAATTGGGGCAAGTATATAAGCGTTTAGGCGCTGAAGTTACTGTTGTGGAGTATTTAGACCGCATAATTCCTGGAATGGATAGGGCATGTTCTAAAGAATTGACAAAAGTTCTTAAAAAACAAAAAATAAAATTTGCATTATCGCACAAAGTAAAGTCCGTAGAACGTAATGGTAATGAAGTAGTGGTTAAGGCAGATAACAAAAAAGGAGAAGAAGTTACTTTTACTGGCGATTATTGTTTGGTTGCTGTTGGTCGCCATGCATATACGGATGGCTTAAATTTAGAAGCTGCAGGCGTTAAACAAGAAGAAAGAGGTAGAGTAGCGGTTAATGAGCATTTACAAACCAATGTCCCTAACATATACGCTATTGGTGATGTTATTAAAGGAGCTATGCTTGCTCATAAAGCGGAAGAAGAAGGAACTTTAGTGGCAGAAGTTTTAGCCGGACAAAAACCACATATAGATTACAACCTTATTCCAGGTGTAGTGTATACTTGGCCAGAAGTTGCTGCTGTAGGTAAAACGGAGGAGCAGTTGAAGGAAGCAGGTGTTGATTATAAAGTTGGTCAATTCCCTATGCGCGCCTTAGGTAGAGCAAGAGCAAGTATGGACATTGACGGATTTGTTAAAATTATAGCAGACAAAAAGACTGATGAGGTTTTAGGAGTACATATGGTAGGAGCACGTGTGGCAGATTTAATATCTGAAGCCGTTGTAGCCATGGAATTCCGTGCATCTGCAGAGGATATAGCTCGTATGAGTCATGCGCACCCAACATACGCAGAAGCGGTAAAAGAAGCAGCGTTAGGAGCTACAGAAGACCGTTCGATACATATGTAAAAAAACAGCGTTTATAAAAAATCCCGTCTATTTTTAGACGGGATTTTTTTGTTTTAGTTTTTATGCGAACCATCGCAGAATGGTGGATTGCTTGTTAGTTTACAAGTACATATACCAGCTGTTTTGTCTTCTTCTACCTGGAAAACCAAAGAGCCTGGTTTTTCGTGTTGTTTATGGGAACCATCACAAAAAACATTGGTTTCGGAATGTCCGCAAGTACACCATGCGTATCTCTTATCTTTTTCTAATGCTAATTTAACGGGGGCAAATTTTTTATCACTCATGTAGTTGCTTTTATTTATAGTTGAAAGGGTTAAAAATAAAAGAATCTGGCATATACACTCCCTTTAGGCTTTAATTTGAAATCAATCCAAATAAAAATATCAAAGGAAACTACTCCAGGATAGGGATTGAAGTATTTAAAACTCCATTATCGAATAATTAATTAATGCTTTTAAGGCGAATACGTTTGTTCTTAAATCTGGACTCGTAAATATTATTTTTCTATGTAACTTTAGGTTTTTAAAAATAGTAAATTACCTCGGGGTAAGCCTGCGAGGAATTTATAGGAAACTAATTTTGATTTCGAGGCAAGCTTAGCAGCTTTTGTATCTCGAATATCGAGTAAAATAAGGAAAGGTATTTTTATGAAGATAAATGATAAATCTGGTGTTATTAATTATGTGGCTGATTCTGAACGGTATAATACCATGACGTATAATCGCTGTGGAAAGAGTGGTGTTTTGTTGCCAGCAATTTCTTTGGGCTTATGGCATAACTTTGGTTTTGTCGATAATCAAAATAATGCAAGAGAAATTTTAAGAACCGCTTTCGATTTAGGAATTACGCATTTTGATTTAGCAAATAATTATGGCCCACCATATGGTTCTGCTGAGGAGAATTTTGGTATGCTGTATAAAAAAGATTTTAAACCCTATAGAGATGAATTATTTATAGCATCTAAGGCAGGTTATGATATGTGGCCAGGACCTTATGGTAATTTAGGTTCTAGAAAGTATATAATGGCAAGTATAGATCAGAGTCTCAAAAGAATGGGCTTAGATTATGTAGATATTTTTTACCACCATAGACCAGACCCCGACACACCTTTAGAAGAAACTATGGTTGCGCTAGCGGATATAGTTCGTCAAGGCAAAGCGCTTTATGTAGGGATATCTAACTACCAGCCCAAAGAAACGGCGGAAGCGGCAGCCCTTTTAAAAGAATTGCGTGTTCCTTTTGTATTACACCAAGCAAGATATTCTATTTTTGATAGATGGGTAGAAGACGGACTTTTAAATACATTAGAAAATAATGGAGTAGGATGTATTGCTTTTTCTCCTCTTGCCCAAGGTATGCTTACTAATAAATATGTTAATGGTATTCCAGAAGATTCTAGAGCAGCAAAGAATTTAACCTATTTAGATAGGGAACAAGTAGAGAATAATTTACATAAGATTAAAAACTTAGCAGCTGTTGCGGAAAAGCGAGGACAGAAACTATCGCAAATGGCTATTGCATGGCTTTTGAATAGACCAGCTATTACATCTGTATTGGTTGGTGCTAGTTCTGCAAAACAATTAATAGAAAATGTAAAGGCTTTAGATAATTTAGTGTTTTCTGAAGAGGAAAAGAAAATAATAAATGCCAACTCTTAGTTCTTTACCGCACCTAAAAATTTAAGTATTTTGTTACTAAAAGATTTAATGACTTTCAATAGTAGTAATAATCCGGGTTCTATAGCTCGGATTTTTTCTGCAATAACTTCTGTGATTTTCCTTATAATAACTTGTTTGTGTTTCTCATAGAACAAGGCGAGAGTAGAGCAAACAACCATAAATACTGCCGCTCCCACTATAACTAGAGTAGGAGACAAGGAATGATTTAAAAATCGATATAATCCTACTCCAGTGAAGCTACCATATAAAATTATAAAGTGAATAATATAAATAGACAAAGTGCTTTGTCCTAGTTTTATAATAGTCTTATTGGTTAACAATTGACGAATAGTCATAAAAACAGCGAAAACAACCAATACGTCTCCAAAACGTATAAAGAGGTAGTTGTTATAGTATATAGAAGCAAAGAGAGAAATATTTGAGGTTTTAGACAAGCTCATAAATAGATCAGAAGAAAAGAAAATTAACACCAATCCAATAGCAAGACTCCCTATTATACTTACGGGATAAAAAAAGTCCTTTTCTTTATACTTTTTAAACAAAAAGGAAATTGTTCCACCAAGAGCGGTATAACCAAACCAAGGTATTATAGTAAAAACAGAGCCGCTAGATTTTGCAAAATAATTGGCCATTGCTTGCGGTAGAAAACTAAAAGAAGATTTTTCGTATAAGGGCTCAAAAATAAAAAGAGTAACTCCTATTAAACCTAAAACTGTTGGAAATACATAGTTTTTTTGTTTACAGGTAAGTATGTATATGGTAATAATCCCAAGGAGAGAAACACCAATACAATGTAGTACATCTACCAAATAAAAAGCATCGTATATTTCGCCATGCAAAAGACCTAATAAATTTATTCGTAACAAATAACCAATACCAATTAATTGTAATCCACGAGTAATACCTTTTTTAACTCTAGGATTATTTAACCCTTTAATTGGATTTTTTATTAAAAGAAAAGTAAAAATAAACCCTGAAACTGTAAAAAATACAGGAGCAGTTATTCCTCTAAAGTATTTCCAAACACTATAAAATAGATTAGTGTCATCTCTAAAAATTGGGTCTAACAAACCATCAATAAAATGTCCTTGAAGCATCATAAGGATAGCCCAAGCTCTTATTGCATCAATAAAATAAAGACGTTTTTTATCTATATTCATCACCTCTTTTTAAGATATTGTATTGAATAACAATTATTTAGGTTTTTTATTGTCGCAAAATTATGTAAAAAAGTCGCAAATAAGGCGTAATTGCTTTATTTTCGTTAAATAATCATTTTAGATAAAAATATGGCATCTATATTGGCTTTTGCAGGTAGTAATTCATCTACATCCATAAATTATAAATTAATAAAGTATACTGCTGCTTTGGCTAAAGAACATACAGTTCAAACCTTAAACCTTGCAAATTATCCTTTTCCAATGTATAGTGAGGATTATGAAAAAGAAAAAGGTTTTTCTAATTCCCTTGTAGAATTTAAAGAAGATATACAAAAAGCGGATGGTATTATTATCTCTGTAAATGAGCATAACGGAGGTTTATCGGCCTATTTTAAAAATGTATTAGATTGGCTTTCTCGTTTAGAAAGGAACTGTTTTGAAGGTAAAAAAGTAATACTAATGGCTACTTCTCCAGGAAAAAGAGGAGGCGTCGGAGCACTTGCTATGATAGAAGGGATGCTCCCAAGAATGGGTGCAGAAATAGTTACTACTTTTTCCTTGCCAGAATTCCATTTAAATTATAAGGAAGAGGAAGGAATTGTAAATGAAGAATTAGCTAAAAAGCACCAAAAGGTTTTAAATTTACTTATTGATAAAATAGCTTAAAATTTGAGAAAAACCATAGCGTATTCTATCGCTAATATTACCCAATTTAAAAAAGCTGCGTTGCAATGGTCGCAACAGTTTGATGAGGTTACTTGGTTAGATAGTAACAACCATACATCTAAATACAGTTCTTTCGATGCCCTTTTGGCAGTAGATGGTTTAACCGCTTTTGTTACCGATACAAAAAACGCCTTTCATGATTTTAAAGAATACCAGAAAACAACCAAAGATTGGTTGTTTGGCTATTTGTCTTATGATTTAAAAAATGATGTAGAACGCCTTTCTTCTTCTAATTTAGATAATCTGCATTTTCCAGAGCTTTATTTTTATCAGCCTAAAAAAATTATAAAAATAATAGGGTATACCGTTGAGTTTATTTACTTAAATATGGTTGATGATGAAATTGAGGAAGATTTTGATACTATTTCTTCATTAGCTTTAGTAGAAGACGAAAAAAAATCGAAGGATATTAAAATAAAGATGAGAATCTTTAAGGATGAATATTTTAGAAAAGTAAAGAAAATGCTTGCTTATATTCAACGAGGAGATATTTACGAAGCTAATTTTTGTCAAGAGTTTTACGCAGAAAATACTGAGATTAACCCGTTAAAGGTATTTAATAAACTAAATAATATTTCAGAAGCCCCTTTTGCTACTTTTTTAAAAGTACAAGATAAATATGTGTTATCTGCTTCTCCCGAGCGATACTTAAAAAAAGTAAGGAATACTCTTATTTCTCAGCCTATTAAAGGAACAGCAAAGCGATCTAAAGATACAGAAGAGGATGAAGAGTTAAAAAAATATTTATCCCAAGATGAAAAAGAAAGAGCGGAGAATATTATGATTGTAGATTTGGTTCGCAATGATTTATCTAAAAGTGCTACCAAGGGTTCTGTAAGAGTAGAGGAATTGTGTAAAGTATATTCCTTTGAGCAGGTACACCAAATGATATCAACAATTACTGCTGAAATTCCACTGGATAAGAATGTGGTAGATGTACTAAAAGAAACCTTTCCGATGGGAAGTATGACGGGTGCTCCAAAAGTCTCTGCTATGGAAATTATAGAGGAGTTAGAATCTTTTAAAAGAGGAGTGTATAGCGGTGCGGTTGGTTATATAACACCAGAACAAGATTTCGATTTTAATGTTATCATCCGTAGTATTTTGTATAACGCCACGGAAAAGTACGTTTCTTATGCTGTGGGGGGAGCAATTACCGCCAAGGCTATTCCAGAAAGGGAATATGAAGAGTGCTTATTAAAAGCAAAGGCTATGCGCCAAGTTTTAGAAAGTAAATAAGGCATTGGGTAAAGGGCAAGACTTTAAGTACCTTTGTAAAGTGCAAGAATTGTTTTATAAACATATAGAAAATAAGTTTCCGGAATTAAAAAAAACTAAGTTCCTACTTGCCTGTAGTGGTGGAATAGATAGTATTGTTTTGGCTCATTTATGTGCTAATGTAAATCTAGATTTTGAAATAGCACATTGTAATTTTAATTTGCGAGGAATAGAGAGTGATAAAGATGCTGAATTTGTACAGAATTTCTCAAAAAAAATAAACAAAAAAATATATATAACTCGTTTTGATACAGTTGATTACGTTAATAATAATAAGGTGTCTGTTCAAATAGCAGCAAGAGAGCTTCGTTATAAGTGGTTTGCCAAAATTCAAGAAGAAAATTCTATACAATATTTAGTTACTGCACATCATGCAGATGACGATTTAGAAACTTTTATTATTAACCTTTCCAGAGGAACCGGTATAGATGGTTTAAAGGGGATTCCATCTAACACCACTAATATAAAAAGGCCGTTATTAAAATTTTCACAAGAGCAAATAATGATTTTTGCGCAGACCCAAAAATTAGAATGGAGAGAAGACCAGAGTAACGGAGATACTAAATATTTAAGAAACAAAATAAGACATCAGATAGTGCCTCTTTTAAAAGAATTACACCCTTCTTTTTTAGATAATTTTATAAAGACGCAACGGTATTTAGAACAAACCGCAGCTATTTCAGAAGATGCAATTCAAAATACTAGAAACAACCTATTTGTATCTGAAGGAGATAACATTAAAATAGACATAGAAGAATTGCAACATCTGAAACCTTTAAAAGGCTACATTCATGGCCTTTTTAAAAGGTACGGATTTACGGAATGGCAAAATGTTGCAGATTTGCTTACAGCCATGTCTGGAAAGGAAATTCATTCGGACACCTACCGTTTATTAAAGGATAGAAAACATTTATTACTAGCTCCTTTACATAAGGCTTCTCAGAAAACATTTAATATTTCGGAGGATAATACGTTTATTAAAGAACCTGTAACTATTAAGGTAGAAGAAGTAGTTTCATTAGAGAAGAGCACTTCTAACACCCTTTTTGTAGATAAAGAAAAGTTAAAATACCCTTTAACGATAAGGAAATGGAAAAAAGGCGACTACTTTTATCCTTTTGGTATGCATGGCAAAAAAAAGTTAGCAAAATACTTTAAGGATGAGAAAGTAGATGTTTTGTCTAAAGAAAATCAATGGTTGCTCTGCAGTGAGGATCAAATAGTTTGGGTTATTGGTAAGCGAGGAGACAATCGTTTTAAAGTAACTTCTACAACAAAAAATATTTTAAAATTTCAGTTATAAAATGAAGCGTATTATAGCAGTGTTTTTTTCGTTTGTTTTTAGTTTTATAGGTCTTGCGCAAGATGAAGACAATCCCGTAGTATGGAGTCAAGAAATACATAAAGTATCGGATACAGATTATGAGTTAATCCTTATTGGGAAATTAGCTCCTGAATGGCATTTGTATTCCCAGCATACTGCAGAAGGAGGGTCTTTAGCAACGGAATTTAGTTTTGTAAATGTTAATGAGGATTACCAGTTGATAGGAAAAACTGAAGAAAGCAAGACTCATTCTGAGTTTAGTGAAGTTTTCGAAGTAGAAGAAACGTTCTTTTCTGAAAAAGCAATCTTTAAGCAAAAAATAAAAGCACTGAAGCCAGGACTAGCGCAGGTAGAGGTAAAGATGTTTTTTCAAGTATGTAAAGAAGTTTGTATTACTAGAGACGAGTCGTTTACTTTTTCTTTGAATGGAGCCCCAATAGTAAAAGCAGAAGATAAAGTTGATGACCACAGTTTAGCAATGAGTTCTGCTTTAAAGTTAGATTTAAAGAATAAAGAACTATTAAATAATGAGGAAACCGATGTACAGCAGAAATCAGGGCTTTGGGTTATTTTTGGATTGGGTTTTTTAGGAGGATTAATTGCACTTTTAACCCCATGTGTTTTTCCAATGATTCCGCTTACGGTTTCTTTTTTTACTAAACAATCGCAAAATAAATCTAAAGGGGTCGTCAATGCATTGCTCTATGGTTTTTTTATAGTTCTTATATATTTTCTATTGAGTTTGCCTTTCCATTTGTTCGATTCGGTGGACTCGCAAATACTAAATACCATAGCTACTAATGTATGGTTAAACCTAGCATTTTTCATTGTTTTTGTGTTTTTTGCGTTTTCGTTTTTTGGGTATTACGAACTTACATTACCAAGTTCTTGGGCTAATAAAATGGATGCAGCTTCCACTAAGGTTGGTGGTTTTATTGGCATCTTTTTTATGGCAGTAACACTAGCAATTGTATCTTTTTCTTGTACAGGTCCAATATTAGGAGGACTATTAGGCAGCACAACACTTGCCGAAGGTGATGTTGCAAATAATCTTTCCGCAGGAATGACTGGTTTTGGAGTAGCTTTAGCTTTACCATTTGCATTATTTGCCATGTTCCCAGCTTGGTTAAATTCCTTACCTAAATCTGGTGGATGGATGACCACAGTAAAAGTTGTTCTTGGTTTTCTAGAACTAGGTTTAGCACTTAAATTTTTATCCAATGCCGATTTAGTTGGAAATTGGGGGATATTAAAAAGAGAAGTGTTTTTAGGAATTTGGGTAGTGCTTTCTTTATTAATGGGGCTTTATTTGTTAGGAGTCTTTAAATTTCCGCATGACGGGCCAAAGCAAAAATTATCATTTGGAAGAAAATTAACTGGAATCTTAAGTTTTTCCTTCATGCTATATTTGGTATTAGGAATGACGAAGGTTGTTAATTTAAAATTGTTGAGCGGATTTCCGCCCCCAGAATTCTATAGTATAATTTCGCAGGAAAGCGATTGTCCCTTAGGATTAGATTGTTACAAAGATTTTGAATCGGGTCTAGCTTATGCTAAAAAAGTAAATAAACCTATTTTGTTAGATTTTACGGGTATGGCATGTGTAAACTGCCGTAAGATGGAAGAAAATGTATGGAGCGAGCCAGCTGTATATGAGCTATTAAAAGAGGAGTATGTGCTTATTTCGCTGTATGTAGATTATAGAAAAGAACTACCAAAAGAGGAACAATTTAAGTTTAAGTACGACTCTGGTCGTGTTAAAATCATAGAAACCATTGGCCAGAAATGGGGGACTTTTCAGGATATAAACTTCAATGCCGCTTCCCAGCCTTATTATGTTCTTATTTCTTCGGATATGGAAATTCTAAATAAAGCCATTCAAAGTACAGATAGCGATACTTATGAAAAATGGTTAAGACTAGGTGTAGAAAATTTTAAGAAAAAGCAATAAGTAGGAATAATACTACGTTTTAAGCATAAGAACCTTTATGGTTTATACGGTAATGTTATTTGTTTTACCTTAAAATATTATGCTTTATGATAAAATTAAAAAAACTTGCAGTTTTGCTACTAATGCTTTTTGGTGTGGTATTTTACAGTATAATGTTTATTAGTTATGTAATAAAATTATTCTAATTCGGAACATTTAATTATGGAATATAAAACGTGTAAAGCACCAAGTTGGGTGCTTTTTTTATGAAATAATTTTTTATCTTTCCAGAGTACCCTCAAAGTTATTTTAATAGATGATAAAATTTAAAAAAGTAGCAGTTTATGTACTAATGTTTATAGGAGTTCTTCTCCTATTACTTTTTGTATCTATATCTTTTCTTAAGCCAAATTATAAAGGTGAAGTAAAATTTTTGTCTCTTAAAAAGGAAGTCTCTGTACATTATGATACCTATGGAATACCACATATTTACGGCGAAACAGAAGAGGATGCTTATAAGGCCTTAGGGTATGTACACGCGCAAGATAGGCTTTGGCAAATGGAACTTATGCGTAGAATTAGCACGGGTAGATTATCTCAAGTATTTGGAAAAGATTTAATAGGTATGGATAAATTCTTTCTTTCCTTAGGAATAGCAGATGCAGCAGAGAAAACAGTTGCAACCTTAGATTTAAATAGTGAGATAATAGCATTGTCTAAAGCTTATTTGGAAGGGGTTAATAAGTTTATAAAAGACGGACCAACACCAATAGAATATTATCTTACGGGAATAGAAAAGCAAGACTTTACTCTGGTAGATATGTATAATACAGTAGGTTACATGGCTTTTAGCTTTGCTATGGCACATAAAACGGATCCTTTACTAACCAATATAAAAGATAAGTTAGGCGTTGCATATTTAGCTGATTTAGAAATAAATGTAGATCCTAATACTACATGGATAAAAAACTACGCATCGCAAGAAACCGATTCATTAACCCGTAAAACGGAAATTCAGAATACAATTGCTTCTACAGTAAATACTACTCTTGGTAAAATGGCACTTCCTTTGTTCGAGGGAAGTAATAGTTGGGTTATAGCTCCTGAGAAAACTAAAAATGGAGCAGTAATATTCGCTAATGACCCACATATTGGTTTTGCACAACCCTCAGTTTGGTATGAGGCGCACATAAGTACACCAACCTACAAAAAGTATGGTTATCATTTAGGAGGAGTCCCATTTCCTCTTTTAGGGCATAATAGAAAACTCGCGTATGGTTTAACTATGTTCGAGAATGACGATGTGGATTTTTATTATGAAGAAACTAACCCAGCGGATAGCACTCAGTATAAAACCCCGACGGGTTGGGAGCCATATACTTTGGTAACCAAGAGTATTAAGGTTAAAGACGAAGAAGATGTTATTTTTACCTACAAGAAAACAAGACATGGACCTGTATTAAATGGGATTGCAAATCAAATTACCGGAGAAAGACCCATTAGTATGTCTTGGACGTATACTAGCCAAGAAAACAAAGTATTTAGTGCTTTGTATAGTATGTCTCATGCTAATAATTTAGAAGAATTTAAAAGAGGCTTACCTAATATTCATGCCCCAGGCCTGAACGTTATGTACGGAGATGCTAAAGGAAATATTGCTTGGTTTGCCACGGCAAAATTGCATACGTTACCAGATAGGGTAAATTCCAAAATGATTATGAATGGCAGCTCTGGTGCTTATGAAAGATTAGGATATTTAGATTTTAGTAAAAATCCAAAAGCGATTAATCCGCCATGGAATTATGTGTATTCTGCAAATAACCAGCCAGATTCCGTGGAAGGAAGTTTATATCCGGGATATTATTTACCAGAAAATAGAGCCAAACGTATTACTCAATTATTAGAGCCGAAAAACGATTGGGATAAGAAATCGGCAAGTAAAATGATAACTGATGCTGCGTCACCCGTGAACCTTTTAGTGCTTACAGGTTTATGTAAGGTAATAGATGTTAAAAATCTGAATAGCAATGAGTTGTCGTTGTTAGATGATTTAAATAAGTGGCAAGGAGATTATCCCTTAAATAGTTACTCCGCAACGGTTTATCATCGTTGGGTGTATTACTTTTTAAAAAATACATTTTCCGATGAATTAGGGGAGGAAATGTTCAACCAATTATTATCCACACACTTACATAAAAGACTTATAGCTCCAATGGCAAGTAAGAACTCTTCTGTCTGGTGGGATAATGTAAACACCAAAGAAAAAAAGGAAACGCAAGCTGATATAATTAATACTTCTTTTAAAGAAGCATGGGCATCTTTAGAAGACGATTTTGGAGCTAATTATAAAAAATGGACTTGGGATAAAGTGCATACCTTGGAACACGAGCATCCTATTGGAAAAGTAAAAGCGTTACGTTCTTTTTTCAATGTTGGTCCTTTTCCAGTTATGGGTAGCCGAGAAGTAATTAATAATATGTTTTTTGGCTATAATAACACAGGAAAGTATAAAGTAAGTTCCGGCCCTTCTACACGTAGAATTATAGATTTCTCTGATGTAGAAAATAGTATAAGTATTCTTCCAACCGGGCAATCTGGTAATCCATTTAGTAGACATTACAAAGACCAAGCCCAAATGTTTGTTAATGGAGAGTTTCGAAAAATGTTAATGAATAAGAAAGAGATAGAAGAGACTTCAAAATCATTGCTTATATTTAGTCCAAACTAAATAGGATTATGCTTACAAAAGTTTATGGTAGTTCTGTCTTTGGGGTAGAGGCTACCACGATTATCGTTGAAGTTAATGTAGATAAAGGAGTTGGTTATCATTTGGTGGGTTTACCAGATAATGCCATAAAAGAAAGTAATTACAGAATTGCAGCGGCGCTTTTAAATAATGGTTTTAAAATTCCGGGAAAAAAGATTACCATAAATATGGCACCTGCCGATTTACGAAAAGAGGGGTCGGCTTACGATTTAACTTTGGCATTAGGAATTCTTACTGCATCGAACCAAATACAATCTAAGGATTTGGAAAAGTATATTATCATGGGAGAACTATCCTTGGACGGTAGTTTGCAACCTATAAAAGGAGCTTTGCCCATTGCAATAAAGGCTAGGGAAGAGGGCTTTAAAGGATTTATTCTTCCTAATGAAAATGCAAAAGAAGCAGCAATAGTATCTGATTTAGAAGTTTTTGGTGTAGAAAATATAAAAGAGGTTATCGATTTTTTTGATAAAGGAACGCCCTTAAAACAGACTATTGTAAATACTAGAGAAGAGTTTGCTAAGAATTTGGATTTTCCGGAGTTCGATTTTTCCGATGTAAAAGGACAAGAAAGCATAAAACGGTGTATGGAAATTGCAGCAGCAGGCGGGCATAATATTATTCTTATCGGCCCTCCGGGAGCGGGAAAAACTATGCTGGCCAAGAGATTACCTTCTATTTTACCTCCGATGACCCTAAATGAGGCTTTGGAAACCACTAAAATACATAGTGTGGTAGGAAAGGTAAAGAATATGGGGTTAATGAGTCAACGGCCATTTAGAAGTCCCCATCATACCATTTCCGATGTAGCATTGGTAGGAGGAGGGGCATACCCGCAACCCGGAGAAATATCTTTATCGCATAACGGAGTTTTGTTTTTAGATGAATTGCCGGAATTTAAACGTGGTGTATTAGAAGTCATGCGCCAACCGTTAGAAGACAGAGAAGTAACTATTTCTAGAGCAAGATTTACGGTTACGTATCCTAGTAGTTTTATGTTGGTTGCTAGTATGAATCCTAGTCCTGGAGGGTATTTTAATGACCCAGATGCTCCAGTAACTTCATCGCCAGCAGAAATGCAGCGGTATCTTGGAAAAATATCGGGTCCTTTATTGGATAGAATAGATATTCATATAGAGGTTACTCCTGTACCTTTTGAAAAGCTTTCTGAAGAACGTAAAGGAGAAAGTAGTGTGGAGATACGAAAACGAGTAACGGTGGCAAGAGAACTGCAAACAGAACGTTTTAAAGATTTAGATAATGTGCATTACAATGCCCAAATGAATACCAAGCAAATACGGGAATACTGTAAGTTAGACGAAGCTTCTAAGCAACTTTTAAAAAACGCCATGGAAAGACTAAACCTTTCTGCCAGAGCCTATGACAGGATACTAAAAGTAGCACGTACCATTGCCGATTTAGAAAATAAAAAAGAAGTAAATGGCACCCATATAGGCGAAGCCATTCAATATAGAAGTTTAGATAGGGAAGGCTGGTTGGGGTAATAGTGCATTTGTGTTAAATTGCTTTTAAATACAGTATAAGAGTTATA
Organism: uncultured Maribacter sp.; assembly: GCF_947496775.1. Taxonomy (GTDB): domain Bacteria; phylum Bacteroidota; class Bacteroidia; order Flavobacteriales; family Flavobacteriaceae; genus Maribacter_B. Next base: position 340,585 of record NZ_CANMDU010000002.1, read on the forward strand.
GAATAAATAAATTTAAATCATTAACCATTTAATTTGATTATAAAATGGTTAACCAATATCAGGATAATACAGAATCACTCTTAATGAAAATAATATCAACTAATATAGGGAAGCGAACTACTTTCATTTGGAATGGAAAAGAAGAAGCTACAGGAATATATAAAAATCCAACAAACAAGCCTATTTACTTAACAAAGAATGATGTAATAAGTGATGAAATTTCTAACCGGTTAAATCACGGAGGTTATTATAAAGCTTGTTATATTTTTTCATCTGAACAATATCCGTATTGGAAAAAATTATACCCTAAACTTGATTGGACTTGGGGAATGTTTGGAGAAAATTTAACGGTTTCTGGCTTTGATGAACGACAAGTGTATTTGGGAGATATTTATAAAGTTGGACAAGCTGTAGTACAAATTTCGCAATATAGAGAACCTTGTTATAAGCTGGGACACAAATTTGGAACTCAAAAAGTACTTAAACAATTCATTGAACACGGATTTGGAGGAACTTATTTAAGTATTCTTGAAGAAGGATATGTTACCATTAATGATGAATTTGATTTAATAGAACGTCCGAAAAAAAGTTTAACTGTATCAGAATTGTTTCATTTAGTTCATGCAAAAGAAAAAAATCAGGAATTATTGAAAATAATTGTTGACAGTAAGGCCATACCGCCGAAAAAAAGAATATTATTTAGTAAGTTTTTAAAATAGACTGTTAAAAAACGAAAGTAACAACTTATATAAAATAGTGGTTTAATTACTTAAACGGAAATGATTTTTGTAATGAACACTTTCTACGGAAATACCCTTTTAAAATAACAATCACCTCCTAGAAGCATAAAAGATAGGCTAAATGTTTAGCAACAAAGAAGGGATAGTTATTGGAACACAACGGACCGTTTGGATCAAGTTGAAAGTATGTTAAACGATTATATGAGCCAATCGTAATTGAAAAATCGCTGCGAAAATATGATTTTAAAAATTAATGAGTTCAATCAAGGAACTTATAGTATTAAAACAAATGAGAGAGAAGAACTTTGTTCATTTTTGTGATAAAACGATTAATGCAACGGGAATTGAATTACCATAAAAAAGCGACCCTACATCAAATTCATAAAGATTAGTAAATTAACTGGTTACAAGGTGCTATGTACATAATGAACTAAAATTTTTCAGCCCTAATTGGGGCATTGATTATATCCTAAACCGTTAGGTGTCAATAAATAATAGACGAAATTTGATTAAATTTATTAAAATATTATAGCGTAAATCCATGAATAAGAAACTAAAAATTAATTTTTTATTTCTTTTCTTATTAATAGGTTGTGGTTCTAAAAAACAACCGTTAATACAAGATGTAAACGGAACACACCGATTAACTTCTAATCAAATATGGTTATCACACGAACATATTTTAGTCGATTTTATAGGAGCAGACAGTATACAACCAAATAAATGGAACCATGATACGATAATTAAAGAAGTAATGCCTTATCTCCAGGAGCTTAAAGAGTTTAATGTTACTTATTTCGTTGACGCTACGCCAGATTACTTAGGAAGAGATGTATTACTTCTTGAGAAGATTGCCAATAAAACGGGTATCAATATTATTACAAATACTGGTCTTTATGGAGCTCGAAATAATAAATTTATTCCTGAATATGCTCAAGAAATGGCAGCAGAAGATCTTGCTAAGATGTGGATTAATGAATATAAGAATGGTATTGATGGAACTTCAATAAGACCAGGCTTTATTAAGATTGGTATAGATACTTCTGATTCCTTACCTGTAATACATAAAAAGTTGGTAAAAGCTGCAGCTCTATCTCATCTAAAAACAGGTTTAACTATAGCATCACACACGGGAAAAGCGATAGGTTTATGGTCGCAATTAGACATTCTTAAAGAAATTGGAGTTTCGCCGGAGGCTTTTATTTGGGTGCATGCGCAGGAAGAAGATAATAATGACAATTATCTTAAAGCAGCAAAGTTGGGATGTTGGATAAGTCTTGATGGATTAGGCTGGGAATTGGAAAAACATGTTGAAAAACTATTATTCGCAAAAAGAAATGGAATTTTAGACAGAATTTTAATTTCGCACGATTCTGGTTGGTATGATCCGCAAAGAGAAAATCAAGCAATCAGACCATATACAAATATTTTTAAGAAACTCTATCCAGAACTAAAAACTCATGGGTTTACAGAGGAAGAATTCAAAGTATTGCTAAGCGTCAATCCGTCAAAGGCCTTTTTAATAGAAGTCAGAAAATCTCCTTCGGACAAAAATAGTCAGTAATACATCAAGACATTGTAAAACATATAAAAAATAACATATTTTGAAAAGAGTAGCGTAATTCTTGGAATAATCATTCCAAGTGTTATACATTTGCAAAGTGGAAAAAAAACAAATCATATTATCAGCTGCCCTTAAAATTCTAGTGAAAAAAGGGGTACATAACACACCTATGTCTGCTATTGGAAAAGCTGCTGAAACGGGAATGGGAACTATTTATAATTACTTCCCAAATAAAGATGCCCTAATTAATGAAATTTACACAGATATAAAAAAGCAAGAAAAATTGCTGTTTGAAAATTTTGAAGCGGATAAGCCGATCAAGACTCAATTTGAAAACTATTTTACCATAGCGGTCGATTTTTTCATAAATAATCCCAATTATTTCCTATTTATGGAGCAACTACAAGCTTCTCCTATTATAACGGAAAGGAGCAAAGAAGAAGGCAGAAAATCTATAACTCCTATTTTTGAACTTTTATCAGTAGGAAAAGAACAACGTATTATAAAAGAAATGGACACAGAAGAAATTTTGATGTTTATAGGTGGAGCTATTTTGTCGTATTTAAGATGGTATTTTAATCAAACCAAGAAAAATGAAACCTCACTTAAGAATCAAGTAATAATGGTTTGGGACGCAATTAAGGAATAAAAAAAAATTATCAACATTTTGGAATGAACATTCATTCCATTAACTAACAATTATGAAAAAGAACATATTAATTACAGGAACATCAACAGGAGTAGGATTTGAAAGTGCTCTTCTATTCGCCAAAAACAACTATAAGGTTTATGCTACAATGCGTAATCTTAAAAAAGCAGAGAATCTTAAGCAGAGAATCTTGGAAGAAAATCTTGATATAGAAATACTTCCTTTAGATGTAACTAAAATAGATTCTATTAAAGCTGCTGTAAATAGTATTATAGAAAAAGATGGGAAAATAGACGTGTTACTTAATAATGCAGGAGCTGGTTTTGCAAAAACAACAGAACAGGCTTCTGAAGAAGAAATTAGATGGGTTACAGATGTAAATTATCACGGAGTTGTATTTTGTACGCAAGCTGTATTACCTTATATGAGAAAACAAAAATCGGGTCAAATAATTAGTATTACTTCTGTTGGTGGTTTGGTTGGACAACCTTTTAACGAATTGTATTGCGGTGCCAAATTTGCTGTAGAAGGATATATGGAAGGACTAGCAACTTATATTGGAAATGCTTTCAATATCAAAATCACTTGTATTGAACCGGGAGGAATAGCTACCGAATTTATGACTTCTGCAATTGAAAAAACAGCTGTTAATGGACAATTTGCAACAGGCGAGTATGCACCAATATTTGAAAGATATATGGCGGGAAACCAAAAAAGAGCAAATGAAAGCAAAGAGCAAGTGTACCAAACAGGGATAGAAGTAGCAGAAGCTACTTTAGGTATTGCTCAAAACGAAAATCCACCTTTAAGAATCCGAACTTCCCAATGGGCCGAAGCTTTTTGTGAATTAAAAACAAAAGCTGATCCAGATGGACATAAAATAGTGAAACAATTACAAGATACTTTTTTATAATATGAAAGTAATTTATTGGTCTTCAACAGCAATAATATCCGCTTTTCTTTTCTTAAGCTCTTATAGTTATTTTTTTAGTAAAAGTACAATTCAAGGGATTAAAAATTTAGGCTTTCCTGATTTTTTCAGAGTAGAATTAGCTGTTTTAAAGTTAATAGCTGCAATTATATTGCTAATACCTTTAGCTTCAACGCAACTAAAAGAATGGGCGTATGCAGGTGTTGGATTATTTTTAATAACGGCCTTAGTTGCACATATTAAACATAAGGATTCTATCTTTATTATGATTCTATTACTAATTTTATTGGGAATTCTAATAATATCTAACATATATATGAATAAGTTTTTTAAATAAATACGGTGGGTAACATGGTTTTTAAAAAATAGCTGGGCTAGCACAAATCAGCATGGTTTGTGCTTTTATATAAACGGACTGGTAGAGAAAACACAAAAAAACAGACATAACTGCAGCGCTAAATAATATTGGAATTGTGTTTTTACCCAATGGAGAACACTTTATATCTAGAGTTATTGTCTTTTTACATTCGATTATCTATACACAAGTCTGTTTTTCATCAGCTTTGAAAAAAAAATGCAAAAAAAATTCACAGTTTCCATTTTTACTTGTCTAAACTTATGTAACCAAAAATAATAGGATACATAAATTAAAAACAATGTTTAAGACAAAAAGTTATTTACTTATTGCATTGACTTTTAGCCTAATTTGGGTTGGCAATGCGCAAACAAACAAAAAAATGGAAACAAATTTTAACTCACAACAAAAGGAAGTCTACAGTACTATTGAAAAAATGGTAATTGCATTTGAAAGCAAAGACATTGATGGTGTTTTGTCAACTTATGAAAAGAATGCAATAGTCATGTTTGAACCGGGCAAACCAATAACAGGTCATAATGAATTAAGACAAGCGTTTACGCAATTTGTAAACTTCAATCCAAACTATACTTTCTCTAGTCACGAGGTTTATATTTCAGGAGATATTGCTACTCATATTGCTCCATGGAACATGGTAGGTACTTTACCTGATGGTAATAAAATTGAGCAGAATGGACTATCAGTGGCTATCCTTAGAAGACAAACAGATGGAAGTTGGTTAATGATTCAGGATAATCCTCATGGTCAATTTCGTTTAAATAATTAAATTACTAGATACAATACAGGTTATTTTAATAACCTGTGTTTCTTTTTATATATTTTAGGATATGAACGAAGAAGAATTAATAAAGAAATCCTTAGACGGAGATAGAAAAAGCTTAGAAGAACTGATTAATTCAGTTAGAGATTCTATTTTCAATATGGCCATTAGGTTCCTTTATTCAAGAGAAGATTCGGAAGACGCCACTCAAGAAATTTTAATAAAAATAGTAACCAACCTTAGTAAGTTTAAAGCAAAAAGTAAATTTAAAACTTGGACATATCGTATTGCAACAAATTATCTTATTAATTTTAAAAAAACAAAAATAGAGCAACAAAACATATCCTTCGATTACTATGCAAATGACCTAAAAACATTTATAGCCCCTAAAGATTATAATTTACCAGATAAGAACCTTTTGGAAAAAGAAATGAAAACGAATTGTACGCTAGCCATGTTACAATGTTTAAATAGAGAACATAGAATAGCTTTCATTTTAGGAAGTATTTTAAAGATAAAAAGTAATGTTGGAGCAGAAATCACCAATACAAGTTCTTCAAATTTCAGAAAAAAAGTAGAAAAATCGAGAAAACTTATTGGTAACTTTATGAATAATAACTGTGGAGTTTACAATCCGAAAAACCCTTGTAGATGTAATGCAAGAATCAATACAGGAATGAAATGCGGTAGAATAAAAAGAGGAAATTTGCAATTTTTAAGCCATATTGAACTGTATAATGAAGAAATGGAAGAATTACATTCACTTACAGGGATATATCAAAATCATGGTTCTTTTGAAAGTAAGTTAAATTTCAACTCTCAATTGAGTCAACTTATTGCTTCAAAAAAAATAATGAATTGAAATAGCCGATCGCGCAACACTGGGCATGATTAATTTGAGATTAGGTATGATTCCTAGTTTAATTTTTGGAGCAAATAAAACGGAACCAAAACCATATAAAGTTGAATTCGTAAAGGAATTTGTTCTTGCTGGGTATTTTAGTTTAGACAAAGTAAAGACTGGGATAATCGAATTAGATTAAATACAACAATAGGAACGTAGCCGAATCTAATATTATTAAAAGACCCTCATGGTTCGACCTCGCTTAATTATGCAGAAATTGAAAGAGAAGAGGCTAAACAACTATATATTTTTTCTTAAATGACATAAATTTTAGTAAATAAAAACCCTTATATTAGTGTATGAGGTCAAAACAATGCAGCGTTTGTTCAGGTTTAGGAGAAAGAAATTTTGTGGCTGGGAGTAGCTCAACTTACGAACAATGCTATGCTTGTGATGGAACAGGTTACATTCAAGTAGCTGAACAAATAAGAGAAGAAACAGATGGAAGAACAAATGGTGGTAAAGCTATAGATCTTAAAGGAAAAAAAACTACCCCACCTGTAAGCTTAAGAGTTATTAAAATAGGTTGGTCAGTAGTTGTATTTGTAGTCACTTGTTTTCTTTCTAAAGGTGTAACGTCAAATAGTATTTATGTTTCCCTTGCTATTGGTCTTTTTGCAGCTTTTGTAATGTATAAGTGGTATAAAATACTTGCGCCTATTATAGGCTTTAGCTTATTAGCCTATGGTATTTATACAATTTTTGGGTAAAACAATTCAGCTCTCTGAAGTTTACAACTTTAAACTATTTACACAGTTTTTCTAAAATAAAAGAGACATGCCGGTTGTCTTAATGGTTAAATCTTTTAAAAAATGATAGTTATCATTTTTTTAAGCTATTTTTTGTTTAAATTATAAGTGATTCTACAAGATTAATTGGTTTTTATTAATTAATTATGAAAGCCTTTATAGTGAGAGCTTTTACTTTCATTTATGCAAACTAGGTTTTGTTATTACACTTTTAAATAAAAGAATAATGTTTATAGAAAAACAAATTTCTACATCAAAAAGGGATTTAGACATTTCCAAATTTTTAGTAAAAATAGAGCATAGCTATATACATATTATACAGCTAAAAGGTAGATTATGTTCTTATACATATGAGCCGCGAACATCTGATTTACATGAAAAATTAGAAGAGTTGAAATTACGAATAGAGTTGCTATGCATTTCGCATTTAAACCTTATGACTAAATTAAAAACTCCGGTTAATTTTATAGAAGTTCCCAAACAACAAGTAGAAGAACAGATAAGGGAAGCGTTGTTAATAGAAAAAGCTATTTCAGCGTATATGATTATGGCAAAATAATACTTCGAGGCTAATAGCTTCGAAGTATTATTTTTAAAACGTAAACAACCTCGGGGCAAGCCCACGAGGCACTAGAAGGAAAATTAGCATTGATTTCGACGCAAGCTTCTAACAATATAAATCTCTATTATCGATTAAAAAATTACTTTGCCAATTTTCTAAGGGTAACCCATTGTTTTAGCATTTCTCTAGAATCGCAAGCTGGGTAGCCAAGTACGGTTTTGCCAGCAGCAACATCACTAACCACGCCAGAACCTGCACCAACAGTTACGCCAGAGTGTAAGGTGGTATGGTCATTTATAGAGGCACTACCACCAATAATTACCCCATCTCCTAAAGTAACAGAACCAGCTAAACCACTATGACCAGCCATAATACAAGAACGACCCATAACGGAGTTGTGGCCTATTTGTACTAGATTATCTATTTTGCAACCATCACCGATTATGGTAGAACTAAATTTACCACGATCTACACAAGAATTAGAACCTATTTCTACTGCATTACCAATAACAACATTTCCTATTTGCGGAATTTTCACTAATCCTTTACCATCTGTACTTGGTCTAAATCCAAAACCATCAGCACCAATACTTACGTTGGTATGGATAATACAGCTATGCCCTATAATAGTACGTTCTCGAATTACGGTTCCAGACCAAATAGTACATCCGTTACCAAGAGTAGTATCGTCCATAATAGTAACATTAGGATATAAAATGGTATTATCACCAAGTATAACATTTTTACCTACATAAGTATTAGCTCCAATTTGGCACCCTTTTCCTAGAGTGGCTGTTTTATGTACTACGGCTGTTGGGTGAATATCCTCTTCAAATGCAGGTAGGCCTGGGTCAAATAATTCTAGAATTTTAGCCATAGCTAAATCTGCATTAGGAACTTTAATAAGGGCTTTGTTTTCTCCGGGTTCTAAATCTATTTTTTCATCAATTACGGCAACACTGGCATTGGAAGATGCCCAAAGTTTAGCATATTTTCTATTTCCTATAATAGTAATTTCTCCTTCTTTAGCATTTTCTAATTGCTCTGGTGCAGTAATAATTGCGGATGTATTGCCTAAAATTTCTCCATTTAATTCAGAATTAATTTCTGCTACGGTGAATGATTTCATAATGGTTAATAGTTTATTTATTTTTTAACAATATAGGTATAATTAATTGGGAGAATCCTATATGAATTAAATTTTTGGCAAATGTAGGGATTCCGTAGAGGCTTTATATTGAGATTTGTTTTTAGGCATTGTTTCCGCTACAATAAGTAATTATTTACTAGAATTAATTAAGCTTTACAGGTAATCTTGGATAAGGTTATCTTGTTTCTCAAATAGAGGTGAATAGGTACTTGTGACAAATGTTCTTAGGGTTTCTTTTTTCTCAATCGGTACTAATTTCAGTACCGAAGAAGTACCTTTTTGCTATTTCTGGATTAATCAGCGCTTTTCATATTTGAGAGGGGGGTAACTTTAAGGTCTAACGAGGGTACCGATATGAATTGTTTTTACCAAGTTACTTTTTTAGTATGTATAAACGATTGGTTATAATGATGAATTTTGAATATGCTTACTTGGGAGAGCAAAGATGTAGTCTCCGTAATGTATATTTTGTCCTTAATATTTACAATAGCTCACCTTGTATTAAAATAGAAGATTTTATAGACTGTTCTTTTAAATGCAAGAATTTTTTTCTTTTTTCATCTTGCTTAAAATTGTCGAAATCTTGTTGTGTGCTAAACTCTACTAAATGAATTTCATAGGGTTTTTCGATATTTCTTTCGATAATGGAATCTTCACTTGGTCGTATTCTTAAAGTTAACCGACCATTATATTTTAATAGGGTAGGGATTGCTATATTTTCGAATTCATTGAAAACCTTTTCTTGTCCATTTACGATGTATATTAATTGGGTTATATAAATCATGATTTTTCTTTTTTTGTTATACCAATTCACAGCTAACCATTAGCATATAAAAAGTAAGATAGTTGTTTTTATCTTATTTTTCATTTGTCTTTATATGACGAAGAATTTTGTAGTCGAGGTAAAAGGTACCAAAAGGAATAAGGCATGCTATAAGGAATTGCCAAGTTATTTTTTTAAAACTCCATTGTTTTTCTACACTAACACTTAAAGCATTTAGAATATAAAAAATAAATAATGCTCCATGAATTGGCCCCATACTTTTAGTTAGTGAAGGATTATGGTAATAATGTTTTAATGGAGCGGCTATAAAAACTAGAATAATTAAAGAAATACCCTCTAGAAAACCAAAAAGGCGTAAACGACCTACGGATGATGAAAAATATTTTATCATAATTAAAAAACTCTATAAATTGGTCTACTAGCAAAAGGAGAAAAAGGCCATGGAATGGCAATTAAAATGATAAAAAGCGCAACGCAAAACCACACCAGCGTGGTTTTAAACTTTTCTTTGTCCGTTAATTTCCTTTTAGCTAATGCGGAACCAATGGTTAAAACAATAATAGCTATGAACATTAGGCCCATATGAATGAGGCCATAAAATACTGCGTCAAAGTTTAATATGCTAGTTTTAGTATTAGACCAAAAACTCTTTACTACAGGACTTTGAAAATAGAGAATCATACCCAACATTAATTGAATATGGGCAATCGTCGCTGTCCAATGCCTAAAACTATTGTCGGTTTTGGAGTAGGTTTTTTTATAAGTATACCCTATGTATACTCTATATATAGAATACAATAAGAAAGTAAGTACAAGCCAACGAATTATGGAATGTAAAACTAATATAGTAGAATACATTTTCAGACTTTTTTTGATGATTAACAAAATTAAACTAAAAACATACTACTTAGTATGTTTTTAAATAAAAAAATTATTGTAAAGTATGTAAATAGGTTTTGAGTTGATTTAAATAGGGGAGGTATGCTTTTTTAGTATTCTCTAATTTTCCAAAATTTCGTATACCCCAATAACCAGAAATTACGAATACGGTTACGTGTTTTGCATTTACATCCTTGCGAACAAATGCATTTTCCTTTCCTTTTTCAATCAAGGAAGTCATACTTTGTATCCACAGTTTGGTTATTTCCTTTAAAGCTCTTCCAAAATCTACATTCCAAGGAGTCATTTCTTGCGTAAAGTTTGAAGTTGGGCAACCATATTCAACTTTTAAAAATTCGGTTTTCATTAAGAGGTTTTCCATTAAGGTGTAAATAGCATCTAACGGATTTTCTATAGTATATAGTGGGTCTATAAAACTTTCAGTAAGGGAGGGTTTTAGAATTTCGTTGATAATTGCAAGTCCCATTTCGTCTTTTGTCTTAAAATGATAATAAAAGGCACCTTTTGTTACTTGCGTTGTGGCAATAATTTCATCAATACTTGTTGTTTGGTAGCCTTTCGTATAAATCAGTTTAAACGCTTTGTGTAAAATGCTAAGTCGTGTAGTTTCTGCTTTTTTCATAAAAGGTACTATATAGTATTTTTACAAAGAAAAGATAAAATGATTGGGTTCCAAAATTCGGATAGCTTCGACTATTATTTACCATTCCACGTTCGGGAAATGGGCAATATTTTTTTGCGCATTAAAATCATGAGCTGGTATAACTTTTAAATTGGGCTTCTCTTTTATTAGGTGATGTATCATTACAATAGTCTTTTTAATGTTCTCTCTATCCCCATCTACTTTTCTTCTTGGAATAGCATGCTTTTCTGATGGACCATTAAAGGCTTCTACTGCCCAAGTTAAGTCGCCAGTAAAGAAGTAGCGCTTACCCGATTTTAGGTTAACGAACATTCCTAAAGAACCTTTGGTGTGTCCTGGTAGTTTTACTAGAACTACAGTTCCATCATTGAAAACATCATAACTTTCTTTAAATATTTCGTATTCCGTTGTGCTAAAATCTAGAAACTTCCATTTTATAAAATCCGCATTATATTGTTCTTTGATAAATGCAGGAGGAGTTGCTCCCTTGCTAATAGCATGGTTGTATTCTTCTCTTGTTGTCCAAACCGTAGCGTTTGGAAAATCTTTTATTCCACTAGCATGATCAAAGTGAAGATGACTAGGTATAATAAAATCAATAGAATCTGGATTGAATTTATTAGTAACTAACATCTCTTTCATGGATTTTAGTTTTGTAAACTTAAAAAGTTGACGGTCTATAAAAGAAAAATTATCATGAAACTGTTCTTTTATTTCACTACCCAAACCAGTATCAAACGCAAATGTTCCCTTTGGATGTTGAATCAATACAGAAACATGTGACAACTTACGTGTTTTAAATAAATTTCCTCCTCTATACACAAATGCTTCCGGGGTTTTTGCAAAACCAGTTTCAATGATGGATAGAGAAAATGTAACTTCTTGGTTTATGGGGTAGCTTTTTTTTGAAAATTTGGGAGTTGTATATGTACTAACATCAATCGTAGTCTTACAAGATAAAATGAAAAAGAGAATACTAGCTACTAATAAGACCGACGATATGATTTTAAATTTCTTCATTATTCTTTAGGTTTATCAAAACACAAAAGAACGCCATGAGGATTTTTTTTGCATTACCATTTGTTAAGAAATGAATATTTCTTTTTTTATTCTACTTAATGATTCTGGAGTAATACCTAAAAAAGTAGCAATCATATGTTGTGGAACTCTTTGAACAATTTTTGTCTCGTAATTTTTAATGAATTCTAGGTATTTTTCTTTTGCATTTTTGGTTTGCATAGTCAGTGTTCTATCAAGAACACATAAATAGTTTTTTTCTGCTAATATTCGCCCAAGTTTTTCAAACTTCGAAGATTCTTGGTATAAAATATTAAGTTTTTTATAGGATAACTCATATACTATACTATGTTCAATTACCTCTAAAGTTTCGAACGAGGGTGCCTGACTAATAAAACTTGAAAAAGTAGATATGAATTGCGTATCGCAAGCAAAGTAGGTGTTCATTTCTTTTCCGTCCTGTAAATGATACGTTCTTAGTAGGCCATTTTCTATGAAGTATAAATTTTGAGCAATGCTTCCTTCATTAATTATTACGGTTTTCGCATTATACTCTTTTCTGTTTAGTTTAGTGTAAAAATCTTGCCATTCCTCTTTTGTTAACCCTATTAATTTGTTTAAAATTTGATACAGTTCGTTCATTTTTATAGTAGATGGTTTATTTCTTTTCTTCTCGCAATATTTTATTCATTTTACGACCTTTTGCCAATTCATCAATTAGCTTTTCCATTTGCCTACATTCCTTATACAGTTTAAATTCATCTTCTATTTCTTCAATTTTATAACCGCAAACCACCCCTTTAATTAAATGTGCATTAGGATGTATATTGGCTTTTTCGAAAAAAGTTTTAAAAGTTACTTTCTCTTTAATAAGCTCTTGTAATTTGTTTTCATTAAAACCAGTAAACCATTCTATTATTTGGTGAAACTCTTCTTTTGTTCTCCCATTTTTCTCTAACCTGTTTAAATAAAGTGGATAAATAGATGCAAATATCATATTCCCTATTTTTTCATTTTTCTCTGCTGTTACTTTCATCCTTTTTGGTTTTAAATTAGTTGCTATTAATGGTTTGCTAATAAAAGCGAGGAAGTTTTTATAACCTACTTACAATAAAGTTTTTTTTCTATAAAAAACAAAAAAATGCATTTTATTTTTCCCATGTCATAACTACTTTTCCTCGTGTTCTCATAGATTCTATATATTTAATAGCTTCAGGAATTTGAGAGTAGGAATAAGTTTTTTCAATATGCGGTTTAATGCCCCCTTTTTCTATAAGATTGGCTAAGGTATTTAAGTCATTATAATTGGCTTTAGCAGTAAATTGTGTTAAAGGAAATTTACTAAAACCAGCATTTATCAGTACAGAAAACATATGTTTCATGGTTGTAAAACCTACCATAATACCACGTTTCCCCATTCTTTTGTAATCGGAAAACTTAAGATTGCCATTTGTATCCAATACCAAATCATACTTTCCGTTATGTTGGTGAATATTTACTTTATCATAAGCAACGACTTTGTCAGCGCCAATAGATTTTACAAAATCAATATTTTTGTTGGAACATATAGCTGTTATATGAGCACCATAAACTTTTGCAATTTGTACTGCAAAATGGCCAACTCCTCCAGAAGAGCCATTAATTAGCACTGTTTCTCCCTTTTTTAGCTTTCCATATGTTAATAAACTTTGCCATGCTGTTAAACCGGCAAGTGGTACACATGCCATATCGTTATATGTTGTTCCTTCAGGCATTAGCCCGCAAACATGTTCAGGAGCACAAATATACTGAGCAAATGCTCCTTCTCCGAGCATTTCTCCAAAAACACGATCACCAACCTTAAAATTTGTAATATCTGTCCCTACTTCTTGAACAATGCCAGAAAAGTCAGCTCCAAGAACTTTATTTTTTGGTTTAAACAGACCGAAAGTAAATCTAGAAAAAAAAGGTTTTCCTCTTAAAATATGCCAGTCAGCAGGATTTGCAGAATTTGCTTTGACTTTAATTAATACATGTTTTTTTTTCAATATTGGTTGTTCAATTTCTTCTAAACCAAGCACTTCAGGACCTCCGTATATATGTTTTGTTATAGCTTTCATCGTAAGTTAAAAATTATGTTATGCCTTTTAGTGATTCTTTATTTAATTTGTACGATAGTCACAACTTCAAATTGTTTAACTACTTTAGATTCATTATGATCGTATCCTGCATTTATGCGCTACCGAATCCGCTATGGATAAAAAGAATTACAGACTTTGATACATCGTCATCTTTTATAGTAATTCATTGTTCTATTTCTTCAGTAAAAACAAATTTGTTTTCATTGGTAGATTTGTTTTGGGCTATTGAAAAAAAATGTAATCAATAAAGTCAGGAAGATTGAACATGCTATTTTCATAGGAACGTAATATTATGCCACAAGAATAAGACGCTAAAGGAGCTAAATTGTTACTAAAGAGCTATATATTAAACTATAAATAAGATTTGGGGAACTAATACTTTTGTAACTAGATTAAAGCTAGTAGAGCATTATACAAACTCTTGTCTTTTGTTGTTATAAATATTTTGTTTCTATGTTGGTTCTTCGTTTAGCTCTTCAATAGTCCGATCTAAGTCCTGCAATATACTAGTATATTGTTTAGCATTCATTTTAACGATAAATGGCATAGCAAAAATCATAATCATCAGAAATAGTGCAAAGTATGATTCAAAAATATATGATCCATTAGATGAAAAATTCATATTACTAATCCCTCCAATTTTCATCAATGTATCAATCTCAATTAGGACGAATATAGCAATCAATGATATTGTACCTATCCAATTGCCTTTTTTTGTTATAGTTTTAAAATAGGTTTTAACATTTATTAGTGATTCCTTCAACGTACCAGTATTGTATGAGTACTTAGTAAAATTTAAATTTCTTTTTAAACTTATTAGTACGTAAATAATAAATGCTTCCATAAGGCATGGAATAAGATACGCCCCACCAAGTCTTGAATTTGTTTTAGACAGTAGTCCAAGACTATCACGATATATGAGAAATAGTATAACAAATAACATGAAGATAGCAATACTCATATAAACATTAAAGTCATGCTTGTGTTTTCTTTCTAATTTGCTAATAATTCCGTTTCCTTTTTTTGTAATTATTTCTAGAATGTGTTCTTTTGCTAAATTCTTATCTATTAATTTTTCTTCAGCAAGAATACTCCATATTTTTTTTAATTCAACTGTTTCCATTTTCAAATGATTTTAAAATTTTAGATTTAATTCTTTTTATTTTAACCCCTGTATTGTTTTTTGAGATACCAATAATCTCAGAAATTTCTTCATAACTATATTCATCTAGATACAATGTAATTATGGCTTTATCGACATTAGATAGTTTACTGATGGCCTCATATAGTTTTTCTTGATTACTACAATTTGTATCGTCGTTATTGGGTAAGTTATGTAGATTACTGTCGAATAATTTTACTTGCGTTACTTGCTTTTTTTCTTTTTTAGTTATATTAATTGCTGCATTAACACAGACGCGATACATCCATGTAGAAAACTTAGAAGTATTATTAAAACTGGGAAATGCCTTCCATAATTGAATGATAAGTTCTTGGTGATAATCTTCTTTTTCAAGCCTATCTCTAAAATATATATTACATATTTTATGAACTATTCCTTGATTTTCATATAACAGCTCGGTAAACTTGTCTTTCATAAATTGTGAACATTTTTATACCCTATTAGACAAATATTAAGTGTTAGAAATTACAGATTCGAAAACTATTTTTAAAAAAAATAGAAAAAGTGCTAGTTAGAAAGAAAAAAAGAAATAATTAAAGTATTGAATATTGGAACCTAAAATAATATTGTTTCTAGTTAAAAAGGAATTTATATGTTTTTTACTCAAATTCTTTGTCAGCGAATAATTTTTCTTCACCAATTGTCACACTTCGTATCTTTTCCATGTCTAATTAACAGAGATATGAAAGATACATTAGAAATTTTAGTGGAAAAGGCCAATTTGGGCGACAGAAAAGCTTTGGAATCGGTAGTGCTAAACATCAAGGATTACATTTACAACCTATCCTTGAAAATGTTGCTCTACTCTGAGGATGCTGAAGATGCAACGCAAGAAATACTTATCAAGGTGATAACTCATTTGAGCACTTTCAATCATAAAAGCAAGTTTGTGACTTGGGTTTATCGAGTAGCAACTAATTATTTAATAACCTATAAAGGTAAAAAAAGTAAAGAGTTTGCAATGTCTTTTGGTGATTATGCAGACTTAATAGATACCGGTCGTTCCGATACAGTTAGATATTCGAGCAATGAAGGTGAACTTTCTCTTTTAGAAGAAGAGGTAAAGGTAAGTTGTACGCAAGGTTTGTTGCTTTGTTTGAATTCCGTGGATAGAATGGTGTACATTTTGACTGAAATTTTAGAGTTTAATAGTGTTGAAGGTTCAGAAATAATGGAAATTACGGCTGAAAATTATAGAAAGAAAGTGTCACGCTCGAGAGCCAAAATTCGAAATTTTTTAAATAATAAATGTGGGCTGTCAAACCCTAAAAACCCCTGTCGCTGTAATAAAAAGATTGATTTTCTTGTTGACCAAAAAATTGTAAATCCAAAAGAATTAAGGTTTGCTGGTTTTTCGAAAAGAAGTATCGATTTGGTTGAGAAATTAGGCGAATTAGAGAAGTCCATTGCCATTTACCGTTCTGTTCCTAAAGCTCATGCACCAATGACAATTTTTAATAATATAAAACAAGCGTTAGCACTCGATTAAATATGATTACCAAAAAATTCAATAGGAAACACTTTGTTGTCATTACGTTGCTGACCAGTATTTGGATTAACATTTCCGAGGTTTTTAGATATTTTGTATTTGTTAAACCACGTATAAAGTCTTTTTTTGACTATAAGCAGGGTGTTGCGGATATGGACTTAGGTATTTTCGCTATTTGGGGGTTTTGGGACACTCTTTTAACAGGTTTCCTAGTTTTTGTTTTTTGGCTCTATTCTAGGGTTTTTAGGAGTTCCAATTGGTCAGTTTTCATTTCGGGCACTATAGTTTGGTCGGCTGTTTTCGTTATTTTTTGGGTTGCAACAGCAAATATGGGATTGTCGGAATGGAAAATTCTATGGATAACATTGCCTTTAAGTTGGCTGGAAATGACAATTGGTGCTTGGATTGCATCTAAACTTTATAAAAAATACGAAAATGACGAAATGTAAAATAATAGATATCCCAACAAAGATGGAAAAGTTTTATGGGAAAGGAAAAATGTTACACCCTTCGATCGAAGAAATAGAAGAACTTGTAAAAACCATTCCTAAAGGTTTCGTGGCTACGATAGATGCACTCGCAAAGCGTCTGGCAAAAGATTTTGGCACGGACGTAACTTGTCCAATGAGAACAGGAAATGCTATAAAGAAAATCTCTGAACGCTATTCAAATGATAATATCGATTTGAAAACTCCGTTTTGGCGTGTAATCCGTTCTGATAAAATGATTATTAAGTCGAAAAATTTTGATTTTTGTGCATCTAAAATCGAGGACGAAGGCTTCAAATTACTTTTCACAAAATCTGGTGCTATAAAACTAGATGTCAATGGCAACAGAATGTTCTTTTTTTAGAAAAATAGACCCTAACGATTACTATTATTCTTAATGCAGCTAAAACATTTTTTTCCACTTTTTTTATTATTAACACTTTAATGTTTAATTAAAACTGAGGCGAAATTATCATGATAAGAAGTTCCTAAGATAGGAAGATAGCGTTGGGCCTATTGAGGGCATAGTTTTTATTGTAGTGCTTTTTAAAATTTTAGTGTTTTTCGGAATCATTGAATTGCCATAATACATTAACAATTTTCCATCTGTCATTCAGTTTTACTATATGCATATAATCAATCCAATCTTCAGCAATAAGCTTCACTGAAGCCGTCTTGTCAAAAACATCCAGTATTATAACTTCTTTTTTAGAGTTTTTTAAAAATCTTTTGCCATCCTTATTATACGTTTCTGAAAGTAGAATCATATAATCCCTAAAAGATTCTCTTAAATATTCTTTTCCAGTTTTTTTATGCGTCCAAAAAGTTCTTTTAACCATTCTGGGATGAGCAGCTCTCTCAAATTGTTCGGGTTTAGCATCGTATTGAGACTCTATATAGTCTAAAGCAGCTTGTCTAATATCCAAAGAATCTTGTTTTGTTTGACCCAAAACATAAAAAGTTGAAAAAAAAAGAAGTGATACTGTAAGAATCAAAGATTGTTTCATAATAAATTTTTATAGATATCTTATTTTGTTAGAAAAGGGACATAGTTTACATAAGTAAAATATTAGGGTTTACACTAAATTAGTTTTTAACCTTGTAAATTGTTGTTTTTCTAAGATGTTTTTCATCAAAGTATCCTAAAAGTACGTTTCTATAAAACACTCTCCAAATTCCATTTCCAAGTTCTTCAATGGAGGCGTATTTTCTTTTTGAGGCTGCTTACCCAAAAATAGGGCTTTTATCTCACCGCTCCTCTTTCTTTAACTTTAAGAACTATAAATTTGATATCATATTAAAAATTGGGTATTCTTTCCACAAAAGGTCTGGTGGTAAAATCATGTAAATCAGCAGCTGTTTGCATATCTAAAACTTCATGTGGTCTTGTTTTATTATATAGATTTTCCAGGTGATTAAAACGTATTTGCTGTGTTTCCATTATTTTTTATTTTTATTCAATTTCGAAATCCGTATTTTTTTTTCTTCAGAAATTTCTCCTGTTTCGGCATATATTTTCAGGTCATTTAATACTAATAAAACCTGTTTAGTCATTGTTTTTGTAATTACTCTTCCTAAAATAAATCCCATAAATTTGGTTAAATGCATAGTTACATTCATTTCTACTACCGATTTATTTTGACTGATTTTATACACTTTCCAATGATTTTGGGCAAGCTTCACAAAACCAGGAGCACCTTCAGTTAATTCGTATGCCAATTCTTTTTTCTCATCGCTAAACATAATCAACTCTTCTACCAACTTCTTATGATTTGATACACACACTCTTTCATTACAAGTGGTTCCTTCAAATTTTGCTTCTCCAGCTCCTTCTGAATGATCTAAAGTAGAAGTCCAATCACTTACTTTATCAAACTCTCTGAGGATTGCCCAAAGTGAGTCGGCCGAAACATTGATAGTGTCACTTTTTAGTTTCTTCTTAACAATCCTGTATTTCGATTTTTGATTGGCCTCATCTTTTTCAAGTTCTTTAATTCTATCCTTTTTTGAGGGTGAAACATCTTCATTTTCGGCATAATATTTTATATCATATGATAATTCATCACCATTTTTATTTATTACTTTTAACATAGGCTTTTTTAGGAAAAAGGCATGAAATTTTTTCATATTCATCAGAGTTGTCGTTTTGAGTGCTGACTTGTTATGTCCGTAATCAATAACCTCATAATGTGTCTCGTTAGAAATAATAAACCTAGGGAATTTGGTGGAAGCAAATTTTATTATTCTATTAACAGGATCGTAAACAATCAAGTCTTCATGAGATTCATGATGACCTTTAGTGTTCACAATGCTAACCCTCTTACTCCAAGGAACACCTTTAAATTTTTCTGCCCCAAAAAACTTCGTGCTGTCTAGTAATGTACTCCAAACAGAGATGTCGGGCTGGTTGATTATTTTCCAAAGTGAATCGGCCGATACATCTATTATTTCACTTGTTCTTACTGTTTTTATCTCGGTATATTTCTCTCCATTCTGTGCCATAATTTTCGAAGTAATTGTTGCAATTGATAATGCGATTACCATTAAAATGTTCAGTCGCTTTATTTTCATGTTTTTATTTTTAATACTACAAAAATATGCGACCAAGCAGGCATAAACTTGTCTAGAAAGTTTTAGCTTTTATCTGAGAAGTTTGATCTATACTCAGATGGAGAAATTCCATATTTGGCTTTAAACACTCTTGACATGTGTGCAAGAGTTTTAAATTCACAATCGAAGGCAATATTACTTATAGAATCATTAGAAACAGGAAGAAGCTCTGCAACCTTTTCTATGCGCCTTCGAATTAAGTAATTGTTTGGAGTATCTCCGTAAATCTTTTTGAAGGTCTTTTTGAAAGTAGACAGGCTTTGGTTTGTTAATTGAGCCAATTCTTTAATTCCAAGGGAGGAGCAAATATGAGCATTAATAACTTCTTTGAATTCGAATGTTTTCTTTTCATAAAGGTTAGCCATTATGCTGAGTACCTGAGAACTATTGTTAGAATCTAGCAGATGAATGATGAGTTCATTTAGTTTCAACTTAAGCAATTCATCAGATACTAATTCAGGGTTCTCGAAAAAAGAAATAAGACTATTTACGTATTGCTCCAATAATTTATTAGTACCAATCATTGCTGAATTTACAGTAAGCTCATGAGCTGATTCTGTTGGGAAAGGAAGGGGAGAGCTATCATGAAGCTTTTCAAGAACGTCCTTATGAAATTTAATAACAATGGCTTTGTAATTGGTTCTGCCATCTACAGCTGTTGTACTAAATGTGCTATTACCGGATTTGGCTAATACTGCCTGATTCTTATTTAAATGAAGTTCTTCGGTTTCAGAGTAATTTATACAGCCACCTTCAAGGATATAGACAAACCCAGCCTCATCTTCTGGCATTGGTGTGGCCATTTTAATGGGTCGTGTTATTGTAACTAAATTGAACAGCGGTTTTCCAAATAGTTCTATTGTTTTTATTTCCATAATAGTTCAAAACTAAACTGAAAATTTCATTTGAGCTTGTCTGAGAAGTTTTATTTATCCGATATATGAAACACTACTTTGTTGTGTACTTGTTATTTTTTAACATTCTGTATATCATATCTCTATAAGAGAATTTAACACTAAATGTTAAAAATAGTTTACATTATGTAAATAATTGTTAACTTTGAGTTATGATTAACTAACTTAGTTAAAAAGAAGTGATAATGACCATACAAGTACAAAAGGTAGTTTTTAATTTCGTTACAACCATTTTAATAATGGGAGGATATCTATTTTATGTTTTTGAAATTCAAGGAGATATTAATCTTCCGAAGGTTTTGGATATTAAATTTTGGGGTGTTTTCATATTAGAATTAACAATGTTAATGGTTCTTGCAAAAATCATCCTGTTCATTTTATTTGCGATTTTCAAAAAAGTAAATAACAGAAATAAAGATGAAGAAGATTTAGGTTTTATAGATGAGCGAGATAAGCTCATAGAAATGAAATCGGATCGTTACAGTCATTGGATTGCAATGTTTGGATTTATGGTTTCAATGATTCCTGTATCTATGGGTTATTCTGTCCATTATATGTTTATAACCATTTTGAGTTTTGGGTTTGTGTCATCAGTAATGAGTGACGTTTGGAAAATCTATTTTTACAATAAAGGACTTTAAGATGGGCAAAGACCATATTCAAAACAAGATAAGAACCTTACGTTTTTTCAAAGACGAAATGACACAAAAACAATTGGCCGAGGAAGTTGGGGTTACAAGACAAACCGTGGCTGCTATCGAAAGTGGGAAGTATTCTCCCTCTCTTGAACTAGCCTTTAGAATCTCAAGCGTTTTTAATGTCACTTTGGATGAAGTATTTACTTATGATTCGTCAAAGGATAAATTCAAAAAAAAATGATTCAAGCCCAAATGCAATTAGTTTGTCCGTGGATATAGAAGATGCCGATTAGGACCTTGTAGTCTCATCTAATTTCCGCAAAGAGCAAGATATTATATAAATGGTTAAAAGTGTAGGCATTGTATGTGAAGCTCTAATAGACTAATGATTTTATAATATCAAAATTGGAGTTGTAATTGATAAATACTTAAAATCTAAAAATTGTAAAAAATGAGTAAGTCGAAAAAATTCTGGGATAATGCATCAAAAAACTATGATAATACGGAGGAACGTTTTGAATATATTCACAGTAAGTCTAGAGAAAATGCAAAAAAGTACCTTAATGACAGTGATATTGTCCTAGATTTTGGATGTGGAACAGGGACCACGTCATGTGAGCTTTCTAGTCATGTGAAACAGATTCATGCTATAGATATATCACCCAAGATGATTGAAATAGCAAAAGAGAAAGCAATTGTTAATAAAGTTGAAAATGTAAACTTCGAGCATGGCGAAATTTTTGATAAAAAATATGAAAAGGAATCATTTGATAAGATTTTGGCATTCAATATGTTACATACAGTTCCTGATCCGCATTTAGTCTTGAATA
The DNA here is from genome assembly GCF_947496775.1 of uncultured Maribacter sp. Taxonomy (GTDB): domain Bacteria; phylum Bacteroidota; class Bacteroidia; order Flavobacteriales; family Flavobacteriaceae; genus Maribacter_B. The sequence goes on from NZ_CANMDU010000002.1 coordinate 362,586, forward strand.
AAATCAATGAATTACTAAAACCAGAAGGGTTATTTATTTCTATAACACCTTGCTTACGCGATAAAATGTCATTTCTGGTTAGTATGCAGATTCAGCTCGTACGAATCATGTGTAAAGTTGGAATAATTCCTGTTCCAATTAGGCGGCTTAAAAGTATAGAATTGGATGATTTAATGGTAAAGGGTAATTTTAAGACTGTTGAAACCGAAATGATATATAAAGATGCATCAAGCTATTTTATCGTAGCAAAAAAAGTATAGATTGAAAAAATGAGTGAAAAGCAAAATGCCGAAAAAAATTATTCTTAAAGTTTAGATATTTCTTTTATAGCTTCTTTCAGGGCTGGTTATAATGAGACACAGAGCGTTTGTGTGGAACATAAGTGCAAAAATGGACTTACTGGTTTTTACTCACAAGTGTTTTCAATGCAATTCAGTCAGGTTTTGTTTCGGTTCAAAATTTTCAATAAAGCCATGTAAAGCAGGGGGAGTAAACTAGCATTTACTTTCCCCTGCGCACATAATTAAATCCTTTTGTTTTGTATTTCTTATCCTTGTTTAAAGCAAAAACCCAAAGATTTTGTTGATCTTCATAAAAATACAAAACCCTGCGTTTAAGCCCGAATACCGTATTGTTTATAAGTTGTGTTATAAAGTGCTTTTTAATGGTATGTTTATCTGATATTAATGCGAGTCTCGTTTAGACCTTTATCTTTTAAATAATAACCTAATTCCTTGACATCACCAACATTTGCATGATGTAGTAATGTAAAACCATGGGGCCCCTTAGCAAATATTAATTCAGGATAAGTCTCTAAAGTAAGCTTTACTAAGTCTGTTTTTCCTAACATAGTAAGCGTAAATAAATTGACTCTTGCTCCTTTCGAAATTAGGTAATTGGCAATTTCTTTGTTGCCTAAATGAGCTGCCCCTTCAATCGCTTCTTCATAATCCGAATTACCCCAGTCATAACTGGAATATAGTAAGTTTGGATGTTCATTCAGCATTTCTTTTACCAAAGGCAAGTTTTTATGACCAGCAACTACAAATTCTTTAACTAACTTTATGTCAATAGGTTCTGGTTCTTTAAACTCTTGAGCAAATGAAAAAGTTGGAGTAAAACTAGCTAAGGCAATTCCTCCCAATGAGTTTTTAATAAATGTTTTTCTATTCATGAAATTGATTTTAATTATAAGAGCTAAAATCAATGTTTAAAAGCTAAAATTCTTTAAGAAACCTGTTTCTTAAGATGAAAAACTTAATTAAAAATATTTTCTCTTCGATATTCGGATGGTGTTAAGCCAGTAATTTTCTTAAAAGCAACATTGAATGCTGTAACAGTACCAAAACCCGAATCATAGGCAATGGCAGCCATTTTTTTATTTTCTAAATCGACCAATAATATTTTTGCTTTTTCTACTCTAAAGTGATTTACAAATTCTCTAAAATTTTGTTGGGCATTTTCGTTAACAGATTGAGAAATTTCTTTTGAATTTATTGAAAGTTTCTCTGATATCGTTTTTATTGAAATAGTAGGCTCTAAAAAAAGATTCTCGTTTTCAATTAGGTATTTAATCTTTTTAAACAAAGCTTTTGAACTATCTGAATTTAAATTTGAATTGTCATATTTCTCCAGATTAAAACTCTTACGGTTTAGAAAAAGATAGGTAAAGGCGTAAATCAGAAATGAATAAAAAATTGGCCCGGATATATAATGAAATTTTAAGTTTAAAAAATTACTTAAAAAATAAGCCCATATTAATGTTACTCCGATTAAAATATTTCTGTACCATATTAATTTTTTTGAAGCAATTTTTGAGTTACTTTTTGTTAAATTAATCCAAGAAATAATAATATAAACAGCTAAATGAAAAACTACTAGACCATAATTCCAAAACGTCTCTAAATTACCATTACTTGGGATGACTGTTAGTATTAAAGCAAAAATGAAAAAAGGCAATAAATGCAAGTAATAGTTTTTAGGTATAGTTTTTCTTTTTTGAAACAAGATGAGCCCATAAAACCATAAAAAAGGTCCGACAATTAGGCTACCAGAGATACCAATGTTCTTTTGCCAGACTTCTAATGGAATGTAATAACCAAGTAATGACTTTCCAATTCTTATTGTTAGACCCAATAAAATTAAACTCAAATAAATATTTAACTTCCTATTACCTTCTTTTAATGTAATAAGATAAATAGAAAGGAATATCCCTTGAAATAGACCTAAAGATGCAAGAACTAGTATAATATTATTTGGGCCCACTAATAAGTGCGAAGTTTGTTTTTTAAATACAGTATTGTTGGTATATGAAAGTAGCAAATGGATTACTATTTTTTCATAAACTAAATATAAATAAAAAGCACAAACTTACCTATGAGCTTGTGCTTACTTAGTTATTTTTTATATGGCCTTTTATTTCTTTTTCCAAATTCTACTTTTAAAAGCATCATCTACAGGTGTGTTAAAAATATGGTTGTAATAATTACTCATAGTTTTAATTCCTACACCAGCGATTACGCCTAAAATATGTTTTTCGGTATAACCTGCGTTTATAAAATCATTAATATCTGTTTGAGTAGGAAGTCCTCTTTTTAAGGTTATTGCTTTCGAAAATAGGCTTAGTGCTTTTAATTTTACATCTTGTATGTCGGTATTATTTCTTATAGCATTAGTAACCTCAGTAGGTACTTTAGTCATATTATCAGCAACAAAGCTATGTGCAGCCATACAATATTCACATCCATTTTCAAAAGCTATTGATAAAAATATTACCTCTTGCTCCTGTGGACTAAATCCGGAATTTGCCCTGAATGAGTTGTATGCTGATACATAGCCGTCAAGTAGTGCTGTATTATTTGCCATGCCTGCATACATATTAGGAATTAGGCCTAATTTTTGTTTTGTTTTTTCTAAAATTTTACTTGAAATGGCATCGGCATTTTCTTGGGTCTTAGGTTTCAAATTCATTGTTTTTGTAGTATTCATAATTATTAATTATTTAAATTTTAACTAAGCAGACGCTTAGTTATCGAACAAAAAAAAGTTATATATTTTTGAATGTATTTTCTATAAAATCATCTAATTCTCCTTGGTTGAACATTTTTGAAGCAACAGATAGTCCTTGCAACGAAACCATTAAATAATTTGCTTGTTTATTAATTATTTCTGTTGTTTTTAAATTGTCAAATTCTAATTTTTCTATGAATAATGTTTTAACATTTGTAGCGAAATTCACAATTTCAGACATTATTTCTTGGTCTGCTTTTTCGCCTAATTCGTTTACGGTATTTGTAATTAAACATCCTTTATTAAGTCTACTTTCTTTAGAGAAGTTTATAAAATCATAGAAATACTGCTTAATTGCATTAATTCCGTCAGTGGAATTTTGTAATTTATTAATAAGTTCAAGTTTAGCCTTTGCTTTATAGCAGGCTAAGCTTTTTATAAATACACCTTTTTTATTTCCAAAGCTTGCATAGATTGAAAATTGGTTAATTCCCATTTCTTTTTCTAGCATTCGAACTGAAGTGGATTCATAGCCATTTCGCCAAAATAATTCCATAGCTTTCTCAATAACTTCCTCTTCTATGTATTCTTTTTTTCTAGCCATTATTATTCTTAATGGCACAAAACTAATCAATTGCTTAGAAATAAAAAAATGACTTACCGTAATTTATTAGAATGATTATGCTTTTGTATTTGTGAAAATGATGTTTGGCATTTGTTTTTATATGATACGTTTTGTTCTGTATTATGTTTAGGCCTTTTAACAGAAATCTTGACTGTCAAAGTTTCTAACCGAAACGATTAATTCGTCTAAAAGAGCTTCTTTGTCATTCCAAATTCTGTCTACAATACTTATTCTGTCTTCTGGAATAGGTAAAGTTTCATCATTACTGAACCCCCAAGCCATCATTTCTAACAAAATCGGAATTAGTCCAATACCTTTTTCTGTCAGTTTATATAGTTTCTTAGTCTTTAAGTGTTGATATTTTTCACTTGTTATAAATTGGTTTAGCTCTAATTTTTTTAATCTATCAGACAATACATTTGTCGCAATGCCTTCTCCTGATTCTAAAAATTCATTGTAAAAATGATATCCTTTAAAAACAATATCTCTTATAATAAGTAGAGACCATTTATCTCCAAATAACTCTAAAGACGCACTAATAGGGCACTCAGAACGTTTTTCTTTTATTTTCATTAGTTACTTGTTTTTTGCAAGTTAATTTATATATTTGAACCACTTGCTTTTTGCAAGTAACAAATTTACTAATTATAATTTACTTAAAAATGGAAAACGTAAACAATGCGATAGAGGTAGTGGAAAATTTTTTTAAGGCAATAAACAAAGGCGATTTCGAAGAAGCAAAAACATTTATGTCTAATAATCATCATTATTCTGGTCCTATGTTCTCAACTGAAAACCCAGAAGATTATTTTGAGAAATTAAGAGCTTTCGAAATGGAATTTGAAGTCGAGACGCAAGATATGTTAGTTGCAAAAACTGGTGTTACTCATAGGTCTTTGTTAAAGGTTATTTCTCCTGTGAAGGCGACTATTCCTTGCTGTGAAGTATTTGTTGTTTCCGATAATAAGATTACGCATCAATATTTCTACTTTGATACCGCTTTATTTCCGAAACCGTAAAATTTATTCGTATTAAGTACAATGTATAAGCAAATGTTAGCGCGTTTTACGAATCTATAAAGATTTCGTCATAGCGCTTTGGCATAGCTTTTTTGTTGGCTTTTTTTTGAGTAGCTATTCAATTTGGCGGCTTATAAAAGTAGGCAAAACTTGGGTTTAAAGCCGAACCCTCCGATTATAAATTCTTTTGTTTTTGTAGAAGTAATGACGATTTCCTGTTTTATTAGATAATCGAGATTTAAATGCTCCGACGCTTGCGTCGAAATCAATGCTAATTTTCCTTCTAATGCCTCGTGGGCTTGCCCCGAGGTTGTTTACTTTGATTGTTTTTCGAGATTAGATTCTATTTTTCTACAACTAAGACAATCTATTTGTAAAATGTTACGAAAATACTCCTAACAAGAATAATCTGGCTGCCCAGTATTTTTCTTGAATTTACCGAGATGACTAGTCCAATCCGCAGATTTATTATGTAATATTGCTTAAATAGTATTTTTTGATTCTTTATTCGATAATTCCTCAATAGGTTTTTCTATCATTGATAAAGTATCACAAATTTCAGTTGTTATTTTTTTAGTTATTTGTTGCTGACTAAATGCGGTTACTGTTATCAAGAATAGAATAATCTTCAATATAACCTTCTTTCTCTTGCTTTTTAAACAACTCATTTTCTATCTGCGGTTTATTTTTATTCTTCCATTATTTCGCAATTAAGTTGTAACTTTTTTGCCATTAATATAATCTGCTCCGTATATATATCTTCACCTTCTACTCGCAATACAGTATGTCCTTCCGGAAAAGGTAAACCCGTTTCATCCATATCAAAATTAACTTTTAGTTTGGGATAAGCCTTCTTCATAGATGTTACAATTTCCATGGCCTGACATTTTCTTTTAATATCTGTTATGAACACTTCAACCATAATTTTCATGTTCTCCTAAAAATGTTCATTAGAAAGTTCCATATTTATAATAGCGCCAACCATATTTCCTGAGGAAATTGCATTGGCAACCGAACGTATTCTTGTACAGTTATCTCCACTGGCAAAAATATTTTCTATAGTTGTTTTGTTCATCATATCCACTTCAATATACCCTTGTTCATTAAGTTTGCATCCCAATGTTTCAGGCATGTCAGAGTGTTGTTCAAAAGGAAGTGCAGCATAAGTTGCTTCAAAATGTTGTTTGCTATTGTCCTCAAAAACTACATTTTTAACATATCCATTATCATGTTCAATTTCAATAATCTCTTTTTCGATAATTGGTATATTATTTTTTTTAAGTTTTGATAATTGTTCAGGATTAAACGTTGCTTTTCCATTTGTTAAAATTATCAGGTCATCGGTAAGGTTTTTTGCCATAGGAGCCAGATGAAATGCTGTATCACCATTAGCAATAATCCCTGTTTTTTTATTTCTTATTTCATAACCATGACAATATGGGCAATGAACTACAGAAATTCCCCAACAATCAGAAAAACCTTTAATTTCAGGCATTAAATCTTTAATTCCAGTTGCGAAAATTAACTTTGAAGCTTTGAAATTTTGATTTTTAGCAGTTTTGATTTTAAAACCATTCTTTGTCTTTGTTCCTGAAGTGGCAAAATCATTCACAAATTTTACGGTTTCGTATCTTGCCACTTGTTGTTTTCCAATGGTTGCTATCTCATGCGGAGGAACTCCGTCCTGTGTTAAAAAATTATGCGAATGTGGTGTTTGTCGGTTGCATGGTAATCCACTATCAATTATTAAAATATTGCGCAATGAACGTCCAAGTGTCATTGCAGCTGATAAACCCGAATAGCTCCCACCGATAATAATTACGTCAAAATGTTGTGAATCACTCATAGAATTGTGTTGTAAGATTTCCAAACTCAAGGGAAATGAAAAAGCCGTTAAAGCCATTCCGATTTGTTTAACAAATGTTCGCCTGCCGGTGCTATTCATTCCTTAGTTTATTCCGTTTTGTCATAGCAAAATTAGAGTGAATATCTTTTGACGAATAGGACAACCTTAAAGTGGAATAGGATATTTTTAAAGTTGTTTAAATTCTTGCCGAAAACTCTCTGGAGAACGCCCCGTATTTTTTTTAAAAAATCGAATAAAATAAGACGGGTCGTCATAACCCAGTGCAAAAGCAACTTCATTTATTTGGTTCGAGGTTGCCAATAAGCTTCTTTTTGCTTCCAAAATGATTTGCGCATTGATAAGCTTTGAGCAAGTTGCTCCAACCATAGCTTTAGTTATTGCATTTAGTTGATAGCTTGTTAAATTCATCATTTTAGCATAATCAGAGACTTTTTTATGGGTGGTAAAACTTATCTCTACCTTCTCCATAAGTTCTTCAAAACGTTCCTGATGGTACAAATTTTCAGAATCCATATTTGATATTTTATTATAGCCATGGCGAATGATTTCAGTAAATAGAATATCTACGTATGACTTAATCGAATAGCGATAATTAAACGCTTTTTCATTATACTCTCGAAGTATAGTATTAAGTATTTTTTCTAGTTCTTCAAAACCTTTTTTGCTGAAAACATAATGACTTTTTCGTCCCAATTTTCTAATCAGCATGTTGCTTTGTTCTTTTGCCGAATTGTAAAACTCGCGGTTGAACTGAATTAAGTAACCCTGTGCTGGAGAAGTAAATTGTACTTGATGTACTTGACCTGGTTTTAAAAAGAAAAATGTATTTTCTGCAATTGGATATGCATTAAAGTCAATGTTATGTGAACCTGTTCCTTTTTGTACAAACAATAGATAATAGAAATTATGACGATGTGGTTTTGATACGGGCAAGTCTTGAAAATCTACGATTGTAGATTTTCTGATAACAAATTTCATCGGCAACTCTTGGTCGATATGTACAATTGGGATTTGTTTATGTTTTCTTTTCACTAGGCTGTTTATTTGTTGTAATGTTCTTAAAGGGACATAGTTTACACAAGTTAAAGATCTTAGTGAGGCTTATATTAGTACTATATTTTATGAATTAATAGCTTGCGCAACGGATGGCGTTATTGGCGTACGTTATTTTTCCGTTAATATTCTCAATTCTTTTATTTGTTTTTCAGCATGTTCTATATGACATGAATTTCCATTACAATAGAAATAAGGATACTCTTGAATTTCACCTTCTATTGCATAAATCAAATATTTTTTGTTAAGCATTAAAAGAGGAGAAATGGTACTATAGATTCTTGAATAAACTTTATAACTGTCTTTTTTTTCTCCTTTGAAAACTTCTTCGGTTTGCAATACATACCAATAATGCTGTATAGGTTCAATATAGTCAGAAGGAATGTTTATTAATTCTTGATTTTCGGATACAGGAGGTGGAAGAGAGTCAATTGCAGAAGGGTTGTCTAATGTTTCAACCCGAATTATTTCAATTACTTTTCCAGTAAAAATAATTTTAGATTCTTCGAATGCTTCTTTGGTAGACATAATTCTTGTTAAACCAGGGTAACAAGTGCAAAGACGTTTGGAGTGAACACTGTCAATTATTTCTCTATTCCAATATCTTTCATCTGTTTGCGAGAGCATGATAGTAGGTAAGAAAAATATTAAATAGAGTAATATTTTCATAATGTGCGCCAAAGGCTCGTATAAGAAACGTAGGGTAGTGGGTAAGCTATACATTTCGGATTGGTACTAAACCAAATATAAATATTTTGTTTTTATCTTTTTTTACTATAAATGCCAAATTATGTATTTAGAGGACTTTATTAATATGCAAGACCTTTCGATTTCGGACAAACGCCCTATGTTTTTTATACATCTTAAGTTTAATTTTCATTAATTTAATTCTCTAATTGAAATCGTAAAACCGTCTTTAATTTGTCTTCTGGTACTTTTCTAAAATCAGTTAAATAAATCTCTCGATGAATTTTAGATTCACGAATCAAACCTTGGTTTTTTGCAAAATTCTCCATTATTCCAAATGTTTCAGGCTCATTATTATAACTCCCAATGTGCATCATCTGAATACATTTTCCTTCTATTACTTTTTCAAATCTCAACTTTTCTAAAAGTCTATGTGGTTTTTTCTTTTTGGTAAATTCGAGCATTTCGTAGAAAAAGGTATCGTTTATAAAATTCGGTTGTCTAATCATTAAATCAAAAACTAAATCGTCTTTATTAATTTTTCCGTTAAAATTTTCTTTCGCTTTTTCGGAAATATCCCAAACACCTTCTAATGGATAAACCGTCCAATCGTTATAATTCATAGGCTTTTCTTTAAGTGTTTTGATGTTCATTTTTATAGCATAGGCTACACTATATAAAACACCTATACATTCAGCAAAAAAATCGCCATTTGGATTTCCTTCTCCACTTAATGTTATAAAACGATATTCAGGAATATCTATTAGTTCAGGTTTTTCTTTTGGTAAATAAGTTGTCTTTTCTTTTTTCCTCCATTCGTGTTTCATATTGTTCAATGTTTAAGTTATTAAACAAATTTAAATTACAAGACAGACAACACTATGTCAACTATGATTGATATTTTTTTTGAAAATATTGGGTTAAATCAAAATCTGCTTTATATGAAATTACTTCCTCAATCAATTTTTTATTTGTAATTCTATCTAATCTAAACTCTCTTAAATCATTTCTTAATGAACAAAATGCAATAACTACCCAAGCGTTACTTGTAAAGTAGATTCCTAAGGGTTTTATTTTTCGAGTAGTTATATTCTCTTTATTTACTGCTCGATATGAAATTTCTAATGTTTTATTATATGATATTGCTTTTTGAATTATAGAAAGAGAATCGCTTTTAATGGCTCTTTTAAATATGATGGTGATATTCTTTTTTCTAATAATTCGATATTTTCTTTTTGTAATGTTCGAAGTGCGGCTTTAATCTTAAAAAGTAAAGAGGAAAAATCTTTTCTCAAGGAAGAATCTCCTTGATTCTCTATAAGTTTTTCTGAAATAATTAACGCATTCGCTTCTTCTTCGGTAATCATAATCGGTGGTAAAGAAAACCCTTCTACCAAAAAATAGCCGATTCCATTTTCCGACCCAATTGGTATTCCTGCATCTTGAAGCGTTTTAATATCTCGGTATACGGTTCGCAAACTAATTTCAAATCGTTCAGCAATATCTTTAGCAACAATTACTTTTTTTGATTGTAATTGAATTAAAATTGATGTTAATCTGGTTAATCTATTCACTATTTTTAATTAAATGAAGATGTTTTGTCTTGTTTTTCCATAGATTTCTAAAAATGATTAAATTTTTAGTCAGCCTATTTCAGGGCGATGCATTGTTTTAAATTAAAGAAGATTTTATTTGTTTTTACCTCAGTTATTTGCGGCAATAGTTTATTACTCTAAAAGCCATTTCTTAACAGCATTTTTATTTTTTATTTTCCCTTTAAATCGCTTCATATACATAGTTTTATCAAATCGAGTATCTAAAATAGTTTCTATTTCCTCAATAACTAGTTTTAAATTTCTTAATGAAGGTTCTATTTTTAAAACATAATTCTTTCGTTTTTTTTCAAGTCTGATTTCATTTTTAAAAAGAGTAGGCCACCTAGCAGAAACAGTATTGTTCCAATTTTTAAGTTCAATTTCCCAGCATTTTCCCCCTTGAAGAGGATAAACAGAAGTTGTTATTCTTAATCTGCTTTCTTTTTCTTTGGGTGTTAAATCATTTCCAAATCGAAACCTTCCATCTGTAGATATTTCAAAAAACAATGCCCAATTATTGTCATTGGGTAATTCCAATCCTATTTCCTTTGCCCATTTATAGGACTCCAAGTCATTTTGTTTCGATAAAAAGTAATTCTCTATATTTTTAGTTAATACTTTAAATTTTGGATTATCAATAAATTCCAACAATCGTCTAAATTGCCATAAATCATTATGATTCTTTTCAAGAAATTGGTTTCCTAAATTTATACTAAACTCTGTGGCTTTATCTTGATTAGATAAAATCAAAAAACACAAACAGTACCAATAAGAAATAATGTCAAAAGGATATTTGCTTTCTCTTGGGTACTTATAGTTCTCTATTATTTGAAGTACGAAGCTTACAAGAAACTCATTAGATATAAAGGAGTTCATTCGTTCAATTTCCTTTTTGTTCGTTGGAACGTGAGTGTAAGATTCAAGTCTTTTGGAAAACTTTAGAGCTTCCTTTTTCTCAAGTTTTGAGAGGTTAATTGTACTTTTATTTAGTTTTTCAATTAGTTCGCGCATTTAGTTTAATTATTGCTTACGCCCGAGCTAAAGTTAGTGCGGAGAGCAAGGAAACACTTTTGTTTCAGTCTACGCACGAAGCCAAAGTTTTTTGTTTGCGTTTATTTTTTTAATAATTAAAATGTCAAATCAAACTGATTTGGCGACATTATAAAATTACATAACCCTTTGGAATAAACACCAAACCTCCCGCATTAATTTTAGGTTTTGTTAGGCGTAGTTTTTGTATTTAAATAGATAATTAGGTAAGTTTATCAAATAAATTTAGCTAAACTTATATAAGTTACTATATTTGTTTCGTTATATTTAAAGAGGTGAGTTTTCCCTAAACGGATAATTTAAAGCTTTTTATATCAATTACACCTGGTGAACAATACAATACAAAATTCTAAAATTGCTGATAATAACAGCATAATTGCTTTTTTAGTCGAACAGTATGGCGAAAAAGTAAGTGAGCTATTGGATAAAATTCAAAGTAGCGTTGTTAAATTGGATTTGAAAGGTGAAAAAGATGAAATTGCTAAAAATATAGAGCAAATTCATAGCCACCCAATTGAATCAAATTATAAAATGGCCACTATCTCTAAAATGTTTTTGGGCGAATTGATACACAATAAAATGATTGAAGAAATTTTTTCTAAAAGGAAGGAAGAAATTGAACTTTTGTTTATACCTAAAAGCAATTCAAATTTTTATCTAGTAAAGCTTTTAAGTAATACTTTTGAAAATAGAGACTCTTTTAGAAATGAAATTCAAGAAAAGTTTTATAGTAAACCATATAGCGATATTCTAAATGTAGATATTGATTTCCTGCCTAAGGAAATTGTAAAGGAAGATGTTATTTCAGATGACGTTATTGAAATCAGGAATCTTATTTAATGTCAGAATCAGTTCAGCTTAAAACTGTTTGTAGTTTCTGCAAGCAAGCAGTATCAAATGAAAATTTTTTAGTAGTTGTTGAAGCAAACAATCCGTCACAATTCTATGATTGGAAAACAACAATAGTTTTTTATTGTGGTTTGCATTATATGAAATCATACGCCAATACAAAGGGAGTTAATTTAGAAAGTCATACCGATTTTAACGAAAAAACAAAATCACAGGGAACAGGTATGCGACCAGAATTAATTATTGATGGAAAAATCAGAAATGATTATCTTAACTTAAGACAGTTATCGTACAATTCTAGATATGATGGTTATTTTTCTTCAAAGATTGGTAAAACTTTAAGGAAAGGTAGATTAAGAGATTCTAAAGAATATTTATCAAATATAAAAGGCTGGATAGTTCCTAAATTAGAAAGAGAAAATATTCAAATATCTTACACTTTTTAATAATTTAGTTTCGCATAAAATTTGGTTCAAATTACGCCTAACGTTAAATATATGGCAAGTTGGGCAAAAAATAAGCGATTAATTTCGTTTTAGCCACAAGCCAAATCTTTTTATTTTGTTTTAATTTTTCTCTTTTAATACCAAATCAAAAGATTTGGCGACTTCGCAAATACACAACTATTTTTTGATTAAACACCAATCGCCCTATTTGCTATATATAGTGTTACCACACGTTTTTATTCAGTTGCTATATCAGTATTAAAATTAAATGGTCGTTTTATTTAGTTAAATAGAGAAAAGGGGGAGTCAAATTTATTCCCTATTTAGAAAAGACAAGTTCCGAAACCATTAAAGGTTTTTCTCTGACAACAGACGACAAAATAAGTTGATTATTAATTATTTGTGAAATACAGAAAACACAATACTTACCAAATTCCCCGTTTTTTCTAAAATCAGTTAATTCGGATTTTGAGTAATTTAAATCAGAGATATTAAATACCTTAGAGTTTTTATTATCTACGATTGTTAAGTTCATTTTTTCATTTTCTATAGGTCTAAATACAATGCTTATTTCATCTTTTGTCAATTCATTTTGTAAAAAACGGTACGATTCTATTCCGTCTTTATCGTTAGAAAATATTATTGCAATAACAGGCGGTTCTTTGTTGTAATCACGAGATTTAAAGAACGAAAGTTTTATTGCTTTTTGAAAAGATTGCTCAAATTCGTTTTCTGTCATTTTGGTTTTTATTAGTTAGGAGATAAAGTTTTTTCAGAATTAATATTTTACTACTTACAATCGTCTTCAAAAATAGCATCTATTGCTTCTTGAATCAATTTACTCCTATTAGCTAGGTTTTCTACCAATTCTGGGTCAACAGGAGCGAATTCCTTTAAAGCACATTTCATAGATATTAAAGAATCGTAATCAATATTTTTGAAGTTTTTAGGTGTGATTATTTTATCAAATAACCTTTCTTCTTTTGAATTTTTATGATTTATTATTATTTCGGAGTAAAATCTATCACAATTTAATTTTTCATATTTTAATTTAAACTCCTCCATAAATAACTGTTTTTAATGTGTGGTAACAATTGAATATAGATCACTAGTAATCTATATATCTTTTATAGGACGAATCTAATTAATCTTTATTAAATCGAAAGAAAATTCTTCAAAATATTATTTTTCTTAAACAAATGTGTCAATATAACACATCCTAAACATGATACAATTGTGTTTTTTGTAAATCACTAAAGTGTGTTAAAAACAACTACCTTAAAATTAATACAAATATATATTTAGCCTTATATTTACAATATGAGAGCAAGATATTATAGGGTAGATTCTATTACGTCTAAAACCAAGAAAGAATTAGAAAAAAAATACAAAACAGAAGAATTGTTTATAGATGTATGCAGTTCTAGCATACCATTTAAAGAAAGATTAAGGAGTAAAGAATTATTAAACTTTTTAAATACATTAGAAGGATTTAAAATAGATTATATAAGCGTAAACTCTTTGGATGAATTTGGTAAAAATATACACGATATACTTTCCACTATTACAGTATTTAATCAGTTAGGTTTAACAATTAAAATAGATAACCTAAAGATAGAGTCTTTGGTAAAAGGAAAACCAAATGAAACTTTTGTTTTACTTGTAAATGCGCTTACCAATATTGCGGATATGGAAAAGAAAACTATGTTAGATTTACAGAAAAAAGGCATTGCTAAAGCCAAAGCCAAAGGGGTGTATAAAGGCCGAATAAAAGGTTCTGTAGAGCCTAAGGAAGTTGTTCTTAAGAAATATAATAAAGTTATTAAGGTGCTTTCTACAGGGAAAAGCCTGCGAGAAACAGCAAAAATTTGTAAGGTTAGTTTAGGAACGGTACAAAAAGTTAAAAAGCTACTTTAGTAAAAGAACCATTCTTTTTCTGTTTTCTTCTTAAAGTTGTAGTTCTCCGTTATTTTGGTCTTTCTCTTCTGGTGATTGCATTATAAAAAGGTCTTTAAGAATATAAGATGCAATAATTAGTATACCAACAGTAAGTAACGGAATGGCATATTGCCAATCTAATATTTTTAAAAGGCTTCCAGAAATTATAGCAAGTGTACCAATAAGCATTGCAATATTCCAAAAGATTTGTGTTAAGCTGTTTTTGGCTCTTCGATCTTCATCCATAAAATACGCAGTGCCTTCCATAACAAACCAAGTTATAAAAGTTATCCCCGTTACTATCTGAAAAAATAGGGTATACGGGAAATCGAGTAGGTTTAAAATTCCATTAGTAGTCCAGAATAATACAAGTGTCATTTTAACATAATCTACTGTTTTTTTCTCTTCTTTTTTATAAAACCTAATGGCGTATAATATACTTAGTAAACAGAAAGAAATTAAAATAATTTCAAAAGCGTATGGCCAATTTAAAACCCTCGATAGCATTCCTGCTAAGAGAGCAGCGATAGTAATTCGAATCGGTATTTTTAGTATTTTTTTAGTACTAGCCATAACTTTTTAATTTTATATCATATTGCTTTTATATTGGCTTTTAAACCTTCCATAATACCTATGATGTTATTAACTGTTTCCTTTAAATAATATCTAATTAATACATGAGGAATACGTATGGTTGTAAACCCATTTTTAAAAGAATGCATATCTTCTTCTAAATCATTAATAGCCTGCTCGTGACTAAGTTTGTCGTATTGAGAGTCTATTTCAATATTTAGTTTTACTCTAGAAATGGCAATGTCAATAGATTTTTTTCCATCCCACCATTCTAGCATAGCGCTAACACCAGCTTCTTTTAAGCCATAATACAATTGTATAGCTTCTAGAGGGGTGTTATTCTTTTCTATTAACTTTTCTATTCTAGCTTGGTGTTGATCACATAATTCTACGCCAAGAGATTCCATAGCGTTTTTATGATCTAAATAACCGAGCTCTTTATTACATTCTAAACATGTCATTATTCGTAGGGAACTTTAAATTTGGGACTACTATAACCTTGTATTTTTTGGATTATTATACTAGTTCGATGTAATGCACCTAACTTTTAGACGAACTGCATTTTTTTAGACGAACTGCACGTTTTGTGTTAAAATTATTTTTAGATAAAAGGAATTAAGGATCACATATGTTATAATTAAAGCCCTTATCTTTAATATCTCATTTTGTAATTTGTTTAGATATGGTTCTTAAAAAAAGAAATTTTATAATTTATGCCTTTATAGCCTTTTTTGTGTTTAGTTGTAAGGAGGAGGGTGCCACGGGAAAAACAGGTACTTCTATAACTTTACCTGAAATAAAACTAACGCTTTCCGAGGCTAATCGTCTTGCGAGTTTGCCCTTAGAATGTATGCAGGTGGAGTTCCCTAATAAATTAAACCAGACCATGAATGATTCTGCGCATTTAGGAATGCCTAAACAATTGCATCCGGCATTTTATGGTTGTTTTGATTGGCATTCGGCGGTACATGGACATTGGTCCTTGGTATCTTTGTTAAAACAATTTCCTAGTATAGAAAATGGCCAAGAGATTAAAGAAAAATTAAAGACCAATATATCTAAAGAAAACATAGAAGCGGAACTAGCTTATTTTAAAAGAAAAGGAAATGCTACCTATGAAAGGACTTATGGTTGGGCTTGGGTATTAAAATTAGCCGAAGAGTTACATACTTGGGATACTCCCCTAGCAAGAGAGTTAGAAACTAACTTACAGCCATTAACAGATTATATAGTAAAAGCATATACCGTTTTTTTACCTAAATTAAACTATCCAATTAGAGTGGGAGAACATTCTAATACGGCATTTGGACTAAGTCTAGCATTAGATTATGCAGAAGTTGTAAATAGTGTAGAGTTAAAAAATAGTATAGAATCTACAGTAAATAGATTTTACATAAAAGATAAAAATTGCCCATTGGGCTGGGAGCCAAGCGGATTCGATTTTCTTTCGCCATGTTTAGAAGAAGCAAATATTGTTAGGCGATTTATGACTCCCGCGGATTTTAAAAGATGGTTAGATGCTTTTTTACCGCAATTAACAAATGTAGATTTTGAGCTAGAGCCAGGTAAAGTATCAGACCGTGCGGATGGCAAAATGGTGCATTTAGATGGTTTAAATTTTAGTAGAGCTTGGTGTTTATACGGCATTTCTAATAGTATTCCAGAGTATAAGCATCTAGAGGTAATAGCAGGGAATCATATTTTACATTCCCTTCCTAATATTGTAGACGGTAATTACAGTGGCACCCATTGGTTAGGAACGTTTGCGCTTTATTCTTTAAATAAATCTCCCAAGTAGATGTTTAAAAAAATAGGACCTGGTGTTTTAGTAGCCGCGGCCTTTATTGGCCCGGGAACAGTAACCGCTTGTACATTGGCAGGTGTAGGCTTTGGGTACGCTTTATTATGGGCAATGTTACTCTCTGTAGTGGCAACTATAGTACTGCAAGAAATGTCAGCTAGGTTAGGGATTGTAACGCAAAAAGGACTAGCAGATATTATCAAAGAAGAGCTAAAAACACCTATTCTTAAATTTACAGTTATTACAATAATTCTTGCAGCAATTGTAATTGGTAATGCCGCTTATGAAGCAGGTAATATAGGTGGTGCCGTACTAGGGTTAGAAGCTATTTTTGGTAAAGAGTTCTCTAGTTTTTATTCTATAATAATTGGTCTTTTCTCTTTTGCGTTATTGTATTTAGGAAGTTACAAAAGATTAGAAAAAATACTGGTTACTTTGGTGGTACTGATGAGCATCTCTTTCTTGTGTACTGCATTAATTACAAAGCCAAATATAATAGAGGTTGTAAAAGGTTTGTTTGTTCCAACAATGCCAGAAAATGGTATACTTACTGTCATTGCGTTGGTGGGTACAACGGTGGTGCCATATAATTTGTTTTTGCACGCTTCGTTGGTTAGTGAAAAATGGAAATCTATTACAGATTTAAAAACGGCAAGAAAAGATACGGTAATGTCAATTGCGCTGGGTGGAATAGTTTCTATGGCAATCATTATAGCGGCATCTAACATACCCGGAAAAGAAATTACCAATGTTCTCGATTTAGCAAAAGGATTAGAACCCCTTTATGGTAACGCAGCGAAATATTTTATGGGAATAGGTTTATTTGCTGCTGGTATAACATCTTCTGTTACAGCACCTTTGGCAGCAGCATATGTAGTAAATAGTTGTTTTGGTTGGAAAGCAGGTTTAAAAGATTATAGATTTAGGCTGGTCTGGATGATTATACTTTTTTTGGGCGTGTTTTTTATGTTCTTTGGAATAAAACCAATAGAAGTAATAAAATTTGCGCAAATAGCCAATGGCCTTCTATTGCCTGTAATTGCTATCTTTTTACTTTGGGTAGTAAATAAAAAATCTGTAATGGGAAAGCATAAGAATTCTAATTGGCAAAATGTAATAGGGAGTATTATTATAATTCTTGCGTTGGTATTAGGGATTAAAAGTATACTTAAAGTAATGGGACTTTTTTAATCAAAAAATGTGAATAAAAAATATATAGATATTAATTGCGATGTAGGAGAAGGTATTCCTGTCGAAGAGAGTTTGTTTCCGTATATTTCTTCTTGTAATATTGCTTGTGGAGGTCATTATGGAACGGCAGATTCGATTAAAAAAACTGTGGATTTGGCCATTAAGAATGATGTAAAAATAGGGGCGCACCCCTCTTACCCAGATAAGAATAATTTTGGGAGAGTATCTATTAATATGCCAAAAGATACATTTATAAAATCTATACAGGAACAAATGCATAATATCGATACTGTTTTAGGCCAAAAAGAAAAGAAGTTACATCATATTAAAGCACATGGAGCATTGTACAACGATCTTGCCACGGATGTAGCGTTAGCAAAATCTTTTTTGGGAGCTCTAGGGTGTTATAAAGATAAGGCATATTTGTATGCACCTTATGGTTCTGTAATCGCAGTAGAGGCAATTAAAAATGGGTTCCTTGTACAATATGAAGCCTTTGCCGATAGGAACTATAATAGCGATTTAAGTTTGGTCTCTAGAAAATTAGAAGAAGCTATAATTAAAGAACCAAAAGCTGTTTTAATGCACTTAAAGAGGATGTGTTTAGAAGGTAAAGTAGCTACTATTTCTGGTATTTTGGTAAATATAAAAGCAAATACATATTGTGTTCATGGAGATACTAGTTCTGCATTAGATATTTTAGAGTATATTTCTACTGAGTTACCAACATTTAATATATACACTAAGTGAATTACAGTATTTCAATACGAGCCTACGGAGTGCATGCTATCTTAATAGAATGGCCAAATCATGTAAAAGAAGATATTCTAGAAGACATTTTATCATTTAAAGAATATTTAATACATACTTGTATAGATGCAAAAGATTGGGAGGTTATACCTGCCTACAATTCTCTTACCTTAATATTTAGAAAGAAAGAAATAGTCTTTAATAAGGTTAAAGAGCAATTACAGCAATGGTATTCCCAGAAAACACCATATATAAAAGATTCATTTTTGTGGAAATTACCAGTTTGTTATGATGCCTCATTCGGTATAGACTTAAAAGAAACTTGTGATGTATTAAACTTGTCTATGGAAGAGCTAATTAAATGCCATACAGAAAAAGAATATACCGTCTATGGAATAGGCTTTTTACCAGGATTTATGTATCTCGGAGGATTGGGAAAAGAATTAGAAATAGCAAGACGAGCATCTCCACGGCCAAAAGTGGAAAAGGGCTCGGTTGGGTTGGCAGGGAAACAAACAGGAATATATCCTCAAAACTCCCCAGGCGGTTGGAATATTATAGGTAATTGTCCGGTACCAATGTTTAATCCAAAGGAGGAGAAGCCTTGTTTTGTTTCTGTTGGTGATAAGGTGCAATTTTATAGGATAGAAAAAAAAGTGTATGATCTTATAAAAATAGAAAATGAAGTAGGTGTTTTTAATATAGAAAAATCAAAGATACATGCTTAAAGTATTAAAGCCTGGGTTTTACACTACAGTGCAAGATATAGGAAGAATAGGGTATTTAAATAAAGGGGTACCAGTATCTGGTAATATGGATGCTAATGCGGCTTTAATTGCGAACCAACTTTTAGACAATAGGGATAATGCTGCGGTATTAGAAATAACAATGACAGGTCCTACATTAGTATTTGAAAAAGAAACCTATATTTCTTTAACAGGCGCAAAGTTATCAGCAACGCTAAATAATAAACCAATAACAAATAATAAGGTATATAAAATTTATGCAGGCGATATTTTATCTTATGGTAAGTTATTAGAAGGACTTAGGGGGTATTTAGCTATCAAGAATGGATTTCTTACCGAGAAACTATTAGGAAGTAGGTCTTATTATTATCCTATAACAAAAGAAAGGTGTTTGGAATCTAATACTACAATGGTATATGAAAAGTGTTCCGATTTTTCTCCAAAAATAAGTCCTCTACGTTTAAAAAGTTTACTCGGTGAGAATGTAATAAAAGTGTATAAAGGGCCAGAGTTTTATTTGCTTAATGACAATCAGTTAGCCTCATTATTCTCTAAAGAGTTTTCAGTAGCTAAAGAGAATGATAGGATGGCATACCAAATAGAGGAAAACATTGAAGGTTTAACTTATTCTATGCTAACATCAGCAACATTACCTGGAACAATACAATTAACTCCTTCAGGTAAATTAATTGTGCTTATGAAAGATGGTCAAACTACCGGAGGTTACCCAAGAATATTACAATTAACAGAGGAGGCAATATGTATTTTAGCTCAAAAAAAGTATAGAGATAAACTATCTTTTAGATTAAGTGTTTCTAATTAAGGTTTGTTATTATAGGTAGATATTAAAAAAAATCTTACTATTGTAACATGAAAACAAATTTAGTCCTTAGCAATGTCATTGTACTTATCCCTTGTTTGGGGTGATATAGTGTTCTATTGATTAAAGAGAAGCCTGTATCTAAACCTATTAGATACAGGCTTTTTTTATTCTCCGAATCTAAAAATTATAACTATTGAATGTGATATAAAAACAAATACTAAAAACCTGAAAAACAGATGATTATGTAAAATATTGTGTAATTGAATTTAAACCAGTAATTCTTGTTAAAATATTAAGGTATTATAAACATATATCTTTGATATACTAGCAATATTATAGTGATTTTATAGAATACTTAGAAATGTCTCAAATGGAATTAAATAAATATAGTAAAAACGTTACTCAGGATCCAACACAACCAGCAGCACAAGCCATGTTATACGCTATTGGTTTTAAAGATGAAGATTTTGAAAAACCTTTAATAGGAATAGCAAGTACAGGGTACGAAGGAAACCCTTGTAACATGCATTTAAATGATTTAGCCAAATTGGTAAAAGAAGGAGTTAACTCAAAAGAAACAGTTGGTCTTATCTTTAATACCATAGGTGTTAGTGATGGTATTTCTATGGGAACTCCGGGAATGCGCTTTTCTTTACCTTCTAGAGATATTATCGCGGATTCTATGGAAACCGTAGTACAAGGTATGTCTTACGATGGTTTAGTAACTGTTGTAGGATGTGATAAAAATATGCCTGGAGCCTTAATGGCTATGTTGCGTTTGAACCGCCCTTCCATATTGGTTTACGGAGGTACAATTGCTTCAGGTTGTCATAACGACAGAAAATTAGATATTGTTTCTGCGTTCGAAGCATGGGGAGAAAAAGTTGCAGGCACCATGGAGAACGATGAATATCGAGAGGTAATCAAAAAATCTATTCCAGGAGCAGGAGCTTGTGGTGGAATGTATACTGCAAATACCATGGCTTCCGCAATTGAGGCGTTGGGTATGTCTATGCCATACAATTCATCTAACCCAGCAATAAGCAATAACAAAGAAGAAGAATGTATTGCAGCTGGTAAGCAGATGCGTATTCTTATTGAAAAAGATATTAAACCATTAGATATAGTAACACGTAAGTCATTAGAAAATGCCATTCGTTTGGTTACTATAATGGGAGGTTCTACTAATGCAGTACTGCACTTTTTAGCAATTGCTAGAGCGGCAGATATTGACTTTACTTTGAAAGATTTTCAACATATTAGTGACACAACGCCATTTATTGCAGATTTAAAGCCAAGTGGTAAATATTTAATGGAAGATGTACACCGTATTGGTGGTATTCCGGCAGTTTTAAAATATTTATTAAAAAATGGAATATTGCATGGTGATTGTTTAACAGTTACTGGAAAAACATTGGCCGAAAATCTAGAAAGTGTTCCAGATTTAGAAGAAGGTCAAGATGTTATAATGCCATTAGATAAGCCTATAAAAGCTACTGGCCATTTACGTATGCTTTATGGAAATTTAGCAGAAAATGGTTCTGTAGCGAAGATTACAGGAAAAGAAGGATTATTATTTAAAGGAACAGCAAAAGTTTTTAATAGCGAGTATGATGCTAATGATGCTATCCGAGGAGGAAAAGTTGAGAAAGGAAATGTTGTTGTAATACGTTATGAAGGACCAAAAGGTGGCCCAGGAATGCCAGAAATGCTTAAGCCAACAGCTGCTATTATGGGAGCAGGTTTAGGTAAAGAAGTAGCACTTATTACAGATGGTCGTTTCTCTGGAGGAACACATGGTTTTGTAGTAGGGCACATTTCTCCTGAAGCGCAAGAGGGAGGAACTATTGCACTGGTAAAAGACGGAGATGTAATTACTATTGATGCAGAAACAAATGCTATTAACGTAGAAGTTTCTGATGAGGAGTTGGCTAAGCGTAAAAAGGAATGGGTAGAACCAGCATTAAAGTTTAAAAAAGGAGTACTGTATAAATATGCACGCTCTGTCTCTTCCGCAGCGCAAGGTTGTGTTACAGACGAATTTTAAAGTATAAAAGGAATAGTTAATTAAACAATCCCCAAAAAAACTTAACACTTAAGTTGGGATAAGGCTTATGGAAACATTAAAAGCAAATAAGAAAGAAACTAAAAAGCAAGCCACTATTAAAATTAGTGGAGCTGAAGCTATTATACATTGTTTAGTAGCAGAAGGTGTAGATTTATTATATGGTTATCCTGGAGGAGCAATTATGCCTGTCTATGACGAACTGTATAAGTTTCAAGATAAATTAACGCATATTTTAGCTCGTCATGAGCAAGGAGCTACCCATGCAGCGCAGGGATATGCAAGAGTAACCGGAAAAGTTGGTGTTGCAATGGCGACTTCTGGTCCCGGAGCAACAAATTTGGTTACAGGAATTGCAGATGCTCAGATAGACTCTACACCAATGGTTTGTATAACAGGACAGGTTCCTAGGCATTTATTAGGGTCAGATGCTTTTCAAGAAACAGATATTATAGGTATTTCTACACCAGTTACAAAATGGAATTACCAAGTAACGCAAGCTAGTGAAATACCAGAAATTTTAGCAAAAGCCTTTTATATAGCAAAATCTGGTCGCCCAGGTCCCGTTTTGGTTGATATTACCAAGAATGCGCAGATAGATGAGTTCGATTTTAGTTATGAGAAATGCACAGGTGTTCGCAGTTATAAACCTGTACCTAAGCCTAATTTAGAGGCGATAGATGCTGCTGCTACACTAATTAATAATGCTAAAAAACCCTTAATTGTTTTTGGTCAAGGGGTTATTTTAGGAGAGGCAGAAGAAGAATTAAAAGCTTTAGTAGAGAAAGCAGGAATCCCAGCGGCATGGACTATTTTAGGTCTTTCTGCTATGGATACGGACCACCCATTAAATGTAGGTATGGTTGGTATGCACGGGAATTATGCGCCAAATATTTTAACGAATGAGTGCGATGTTCTAATAGCTATCGGAATGCGTTTTGATGATCGTGTTACCGGTAGATTAAATGATTATGCTAAACAAGCCAAGGTTATTCATTTTGAGATAGACCCCGCTGAAGTAGATAAGAATGTGACGACGGAAGTTGCTGTTTTAGGAGATTCAAAGGAAACATTATCTCTTATTTTACCAAAAATTAAAGAAAATAAACATGAAGCTTGGCACAATCTTTTTAAAGAGAAGTACCAAATAGAATTAGATCAAATAATAACTCCGCAGCTTAATCCAACAAAAGAAGGATTAACGATGGGAGAAGTATTAAAGGAAATCAATATTGCTTCAGAAAACAAAGCAGTAATTGTTTCTGATGTTGGGCAACACCAAATGTTTGCTTGCAGGTATGCTAAATTTAAGCAGACAAAAAGTAATATTACTTCTGGTGGATTAGGAACTATGGGCTTTGCATTACCAGCTGCCATTGGCGCTAAAATGGGAGCAATGGATCGCGAAGTTGTTGCAATTATCGGAGATGGTGGCTACCAAATGACTATTCAAGAGTTAGGAGTTATTTTTCAACACAATGTTCCCGTAAAAATTGTGGTACTGAATAATGAACACTTAGGTATGGTTCGTCAATGGCAAGAATTGTTTTTCGATAGAAGATATGCTTCTACAGTAATGACTAATCCCGATTTTGTAAAAATAGCAGAAGGTTATCATATAAAATCTACAAGAGTATCTGATAGAAAAGATTTAAAAGGTGCAGTACAAGAAATGATGGCCTCAAAAGATCCTTACTTTTTAGAAGTACGTGTGGAAAAAGAAGATAATGTATTTCCAATGATACCTGCTGGAGCTTCTGTTTCAGAGATACGATTAAAGTAATGAACGATAAAATATTCTTAAATAAACCAGAAATTCTTTCAGAGATAGAAAGGAAGTCCAAAGAAATTTCTTTTGGGATGCCTTCTGATTTATATATAGGATCATTTTTAAAAACATTAATAGTATCTAAGCCTAAAGCAAGAGTTTTAGAGTTAGGAACAGGAATAGGTCTTTCTTTAGCTTGGATGATAGAGGGGTTAGATAAAGAGTCTACACTTATTACAGTAGATAATAATACTGAGTTAACAGAAATAGCAAAGAGTTATTTTGGAGGAGATAGTCGTATAGAGGTAGTATGCAAAGATGCAGCAGATTGGATAAAAGAGTATCGTGGTAATAAGTTCGACCTAGTTTTTGCAGATGCTTGGCCAGGAAAGTATAGCCAAATAGAAGAAATTTTAGATTTGGTTAAAGTTGGCGGATTTTATGTTATCGACGATATGTCCGAGCAACCAAATTGGCCAAAAGGACACCAGAAAAAAGTGCTAGAACTAGTAGATTATTTAGAACAACGTAAAGATTTTGTTATTACTAAGTTTAATTGGTCTACTGGATTAATTTTAGCAGTAAAAAAATAGTAGAAAAGAATAAGAGAAAAGAATTTGTAGTAATGGAAAAAGAATGGTTTACCATATCGGTTTATTCAGAGAATAATGTAGGTTTGCTAAATAGAATATCAGGAATATTCTTAAAGCGCCATATAAATATAGAAAGTTTAAATGTTTCTAAATCGGAAATAGATAATGTATCTAAATTTACTATTGTTGTTTACACAACGCAAAAATGGGTGCTTAATATTGTTGGTCAAATAGAAAAACAAATAGAAGTAATAAAGGCATTTTATCATACAGACGATGAAACTATTTATCAAGAATCGGCATTGTTTAAGATAAAGTCAGATTTATTGTTTGATGAGCGTCAAATACAAAATATAATAAAAGATAGTAATTCTCAAATAGTAACAGTGGCAAGAGATTTCTTTGTAATTGCAAAATCTGGAAGAAGGAATGAAATTGAAGAAATGTATAATCAATTAAAACCTTTTGGAATTATGCAATTTGTACGTTCAGGCCGCATATCTGTTTCTAAAGAACAAATGAATATTACAGCATTATTACAAGAATTTCAAGAAAAATAAATAATCAAAAATCAAAATAAGAACATAAAATGGCAAATTATTTTAATACACTATCCTTAAGAGATAAATTAACCCAATTGGGTAAATGTAGATTCATGGAATCTAGTGAATTCTCCGATGGTGTATCGGCTTTAAAAGGAAAAAAAATTGTAATTGTAGGTTGTGGTGCTCAGGGGCTTAACCAAGGTCTTAACATGAGAGATTCTGGTTTAGATGTATCCTATACATTAAGAGATGCTGCTATAAAAGAAAAAAGACAGTCTTTTAAAAATGCGTCCGAAAATGGGTTTACCGTTGGTACTTACGAAGAATTAATCCCTACAGCAGATTTGTTGATAAACTTAACTCCAGATAAGCAGCATACCGCTGTAGTAAAGGCAGTTATGCCGTTAATGAAAAAAGGAGCAACACTTTCTTATTCTCACGGATTTAATATTGTTGAGGAAGGAACGCAAATTAGAGAGGATCTTACGGTAATTATGGTAGCTCCTAAAAGTCCTGGTTCTGAAGTAAGAGAAGAATATAAAAGAGGTTTTGGTGTGCCAACATTGATAGCAGT
Organism: uncultured Maribacter sp.; assembly: GCF_947496775.1. Classification (GTDB taxonomy): domain Bacteria; phylum Bacteroidota; class Bacteroidia; order Flavobacteriales; family Flavobacteriaceae; genus Maribacter_B. The sequence goes on from NZ_CANMDU010000002.1 coordinate 388,153, forward strand.
ACACCCAGAGAATGATCCTCAAGGAAAAGGTAAGGCAGAAGCAAAGGCATATGCAGTTGGTACAGGTGGTCATAGAGCAGGTGTTCTCGATTCTTCTTTCGTTGCAGAGGTAAAATCTGATTTAATGGGAGAACAAACTATTCTTTGTGGTTTATTGCAAACAGGTTCTATTCTTTGTTTTGATAAAATGATAGAAAAAGGAATTGATGCAGGGTATGCTTCTAAACTTATTCAATTTGGATGGGAAACTATTACAGAAGGAATGAAGTATGGTGGAATAACGAACATGATGGATCGTTTGTCTAACCCAGCTAAAATTAAGGCTTTTGAACTTTCTGAAGAATTGAAAGATATTATGCGTCCGTTATTCCAAAAACATATGGACGATATTATGACAGGTCATTTTTCTAAGACTATGATGGAGGATTGGGCTAATGATGATAAAAATTTATTAGGATGGAGAGCGGCAACAGGAGAAACTTCTTTTGAAAAAACGCCAGCTGGTGATGTAGAGATTTCAGAGCAAGAGTTTTATGACAATGGTGTCTTAATGGTTGCAATGGTAAGAGCAGGAGTAGAGTTGGCTTTTGAAGCAATGACCGATTCAGGAATTATTGGAGAGTCCGCTTACTACGAATCTTTGCATGAAACGCCATTAATTGCAAATACTATAGCAAGAAAGAAATTATTTGAAATGAACAGAGTAATTTCAGATACAGCAGAATACGGTTGTTATTTATTTGATCATGCTTGTAAGCCTTTATTAACAGACTTCATGAAGAATATTGATACCGATGTTATTGGTAAAAGCTTTGGTGAATCTAATGGTAATGGAGTTGATAATGCTAAATTAATTGAAATTAATAAAGTTTTAAGAGAGCACCCAGTGGAGATTGTTGGAGCAAGACTTAGAGCTTCTATGACAGCAATGAAACCAATTGTATAATTAATATTTTCCCTCCCTTGGGAGAGCTTAAGGGAGTACAGGACTATGAAGTACTTCCCGAGCATTGAGAATATAAAGAAAGCGGCGAATAACATTCAACAGGTTGTGGATGTTACGCCGCTTTCTTCTAGTTTACGACTTTCCAAAATTTATAATGCTAATATTCTTTTAAAAAGAGAAGATTTGCAACGTGTGCGTTCTTATAAAATTAGGGGTGCATTTAATAAAATAAGTTCCCTTTCCAAAGAAGAAAGAATACAAGGAGTAGTTTGTGCAAGTGCAGGAAACCATGCACAGGGTGTGGCTTTTGCTTGTAGTCACTTAGGTATACAAGGCACTATTTACATGCCAGCTGTAACGCCAAAACAAAAAGTAGAACAAACCAAAATGTTTGGAGAAAACTGGATTACAGTTATTTTAGAAGGAGATACTTTTGACGATTCTTTTAAAGCTGCTAAAAACTATTGCGAAAAAGAGGATAAAACTTTTATTCATCCTTTCGATGATCCACAAATTATAGAAGGGCAAGGAACAGTAGGTCTAGAAATACTTCAACAATCTAAAGGACCCATAGATTATATTTTTGCCCCCATTGGTGGAGGTGGACTTATTTCTGGTGTAATAGGAGTAATAAAAGCACTCTCCCCGAACACAAAAATAATAGGAGTAGAGCCAGAGGGTGCTCCCTCCATGAAAACATCTTTAACTAATGGCGTTAATACAGAATTACGTCAGATAGATAAATTTATTGATGGCGCAGCTGTTAAAAGAGTAGGAGATTATACGTTTAATATTTGCAAGGAAAACCTATATAAAATGGTTACTGTTCCGGAAGGCAAAGTATGCCAGACTATATTAGATTTGTATAATAGAGATGCAATTGTTGTAGAACCCGCAGGAGCATTGACAATTAGTGCTTTAGATGATTTTATAGAAGAAATAAAAGGAAAGAATGTGGTTTGCGTAATTAGTGGTAGTAATAATGATATTACACGGACAGCAGAGATAAAAGAACGAGCTCTCCTATATGGCAAGTTAAAGCATTATTTTATGGTTCGTTTTCCGCAACGTCCAGGAGCATTAAAAGAGTTTGTTACTAAAATATTAGGACCTACAGATGATATTACTCATTTTGAATACTCCAAAAAATCTAGTAAAGAAAATGCACCAGCCGTGGTAGGTATAGAGTTAAAAAGTCCCAAAGATTTGGAACCTTTGATTTTAAGGATGAAACAAAACAACTTTTTTGGAGAGTATTTAAATAATAAACCAGACCTTTTTCAATACTTAGTGTAGTATAATCACAGAATGTTGATGTTTCATTAAATTATAATTGCGAAAACGTTTTCATTGCTAAAGTCTTTAAAATAAGGGGTTAAACAAGGTATTTTACTTTTTGTTTTCACTAAATTCGTGTAATTCAATTGAATTTTAGCGTAATAAATTGATTAAAAACTACAACAAATGAGCACAAATACAACTATCCCTGAAGCATATAAAATTAATGAGGAAATTCATCAAAAACAGTATTTATTGAATGGTGAGTTAAAAGAATGGGACGGTAATACATCAGATGTTTATTCTACAATCTCTTCAACGGACGAATACAAACCTACATTTTTAGGTAGTATTCCAGATATGGGAGAACCAGAAGCTTTAAATGCTTTAGATGCTGCATTGGGCGCATATAACAAAGGGCAAGGGGTTTGGCCTACCATGCATGTTAAGGACCGTATTGAATGTATGGAAACCTTTGTAAAGAAAATGAGCTCTAAAAGAGAAGAGATTATAAAGCTATTAATGTGGGAAATAGGAAAATCGCTACCAGATTCCCAAAAGGAATTTGATCGTACGGTAGAATATATTAACGATACCATTGAAGATTATAAGCAATTGGACCGTAATGCTGCTAAATTTCAAAAGCAGGATGGTGTATATGCACATATAAAAAGAGGTCCATTAGGTGTTGTTTTATGTTTGGGCCCATATAACTATCCTTTAAATGAGACTTTTGCTTTGTTAATTCCTGCAATTATAATGGGAAATACTACTATTTTTAAACCAGCAAAGCATGGCGTATTGTTAATTACACCGCTTTTAGAAGCTTTTCAAAGTAGTTTCCCTAAAGGTGTAGTGAATATTGTTTTTGGAAGGGGAAGAGCCGTAGCAGCGCCAATAATGAAAACAGGAAAGGTAGATGTGCTGGCTTTAATAGGGAATAGTAAATCAGCTAATGCTTTACAAGACCAACACCCAAAAAGTAACCGTTTACGTTTAGTATTAGGTTTAGAGGCTAAAAACCCAGGTATTGTTTTACCAGATGCAGATTTAGATTTAACAATTAATGAATGCTTGGCAGGTACTTTATCATTTAACGGACAAAGATGTACAGCTTTAAAAGTGTTATATGTTCATGAAGATATTGTTGAAGAATTTAATAAACGTTTTGCAGAAAAAGTGGATGCTTTAAAGTTTGGAAATCCTTGGGATGATGGAGCTAAGTTAACCCCATTGCCAGAGCCGGGTAAACCACAATATATTCAAGAGCTAATTTCTGATGCAAAAACAAAAGGTGCTAAAATATTGAATAAAAAGGGTGGTGCTATAACAGATAATTATATTTGGCCTGCAGTTTTATATCCTGTTAATAAAGAGATGAGAGTGTACCAAGAAGAACAATTTGGTCCCGTAATTCCTGTGGTTCCTTTTAAAGATATAGAAGAACCGTTAGATGATATGGCGGAAAGTAACTATGGACAACAAGTAAGTTTATTTGGGAAAGATATTTATGCGATTGCTCCACTAGTAGATTCTTTGGTAAATTTAGTTTGTAGAGTAAACTTAAATAGTTCTTGTCAGAGAGGACCAGATGTATACCCTTTTACAGGAAGAAAAGATTCCGCGCAAGCAACATTAAGTGTTCATGATGCTTTACGTTCGTTCTCGATTAGAACTTTTGTTGCATCCAAAGATAATGATATTAATAATGAAATATTAGAGAAGCTATTAGATGCAAAAATATCTAACTTTATAAGCACCGATTATATTTTATAATACTATCTCATATAAAAATCCGCTTTAGGTTTTCTTTCTACATAACCTAAGGCGGATTTTGTTTTTTATAGGTCTTAAAACTTATAGTGTATACTGTTATTAATTAACTGTTACATGAGCAAAACATTTTTACAATAGTTGCGTTTAGTTAATTAAGCCGAATGGCTTAACCATTAACCCCAAATTTTTAACCAAATTAAGACTTAACGTGAAACGTTTTAAAATTTTGGCAGGCACCACACTTTTAATCCTGCTATATATTGCTGCATTTACTTATATTAATAAGCAAAGAGAAGATTTAATTGATATTGAAAAATCAGCTTTAATACTTTCTTCAGAACAAATAAAAATTAATAAAGAAAAGGAACTTAGGTATCTACAAAATAAGGAAGAGTTGTATAAGAGAATACGCCTTTATTTTGAAAAGGAAATTAAATCAGGTGGTATTGTTGGAGCAGGAATCAGTATTGTAAAAGGAGATTCTATTATACTTTCAGATGGATTTGGAAAAAGAGATATACATAAAAAAGAAAGGGTAAATGGAGAAACAGTTTTTCGTTTAGGTTCGCTATCTAAAGGTTTTACAGGCATCTTAACGGCCGATTTAAAAGAAGAAGGAAAACTTAATTGGAATGATAAAATTACCGATTACCTGCCCGACTTTCATTTCGGTGATGACGAAAATACATCGCATATAAAATTAGCCCATATTTTATCTCATACTTCGGGTACAGCGTATCATAGCTTTACCAATTTAGTAGAAGCAGGTTTACCCATAACAACTATAGCAAAGCGTTTTAATGCTATAAAACCTATTAGTGAGCCAGGGCAGGTATATAGTTACCAAAATGCTATGTTTTCTTTGAGTCAAGAAGTTATAAAGAAAACTACTGGTAATGAAATAACAATGGCTCTAAAGAATCGCTTTTTTAAACCTTTAGGAATGTCTACAGTATCTATGGATCACAAAGCATTATTAAGTTATAACAATGTAGCCTTACCACATACAAAAGGAACTAAGGGATGGAGAAGTTTACCTTTAACGAATAAATATTATAACGCTGTATCCGCAGGAGGTATAAATGCTAGTTCATTAGATATGGCGAAATGGATGCGTTTTTTATTGGGGCACAACCCTGAGGTTATGCGAAAAAATGCTATTGGAGAGGTTTTTAAACCTTTTATAGAGCTTAAAGGTCATAGAAAGTATTACCAACGTTGGCCGGGGCATGTAAAGTCTGCTTACGGTTTTGGTTGGCGTATACATGAGTTTAAGGACCATGAAACTAATGAAAGCACTACTATGTGGCATCATGGAGGAAGTGTAAATAATTATAGAAATGAAATTGCAGTCTACCCCGAATCGGATTTAGGTATTTGCGTTTTATTAAATGGCAATTCTAAACTCGCAAGAAATGTTATACCAGATTTACATGATATAGTGAAAAAAGTATATAGTCTTTCTTTAACTAAAAAAGAAGTGAAATTAGATGGTTACGCTGCGTTGCAAGCTACGGAATAGGGTGAGACTTCAATATGTAAGAAACAAGTAAAATAGTAGTGTGTAAAACTGTAAAAGGCCGTCTAAAATATTTCTAGACAGCCTTTTTCTTTATAGTAGTAGAGATTTCTTCTGTTAGATGTTTCCTGCTAACCAATCACCAACTTCACTCGTTTTATAAGCTTTAGCTCCATCTGCCAAATCTTCTGTTACAACACCTTCTGCTAAAGATTTGTTTACTACATCTCTTATAGCTTTAGCTTCTGCTGTTAAACCAAAATCTTCAAACATCATTGCCGCAGATAAAACCGTTGCTAGTGGGTTAGCAATATCTTTCCCAGCTGCTTGTGGATAAGAACCGTGAATTGGCTCATATAATTTATTATCCGTTCCTACAGATGCAGATGGCATTAATCCCATAGAACCAGAAATTACGGAAGCTTCATCCGTTAAAATATCACCAAATAAGTTTTCAGTGATTAAAACATCATAATCACTTGGCCATTGTACTAAACGCATAGCTACAGCATCTACAAACTCATAAGAAACTGTTACTTCTGGATACTCTTTTTCCATTGCTTGTACGGTTTCTCTCCATAGTCTAGAAGATTCTAAAACATTGGCTTTATCTACACAGCATAATCTTTTAGAACGTGTCATTGCTAATTCAAACCCTTTTTTTGCTAGTCTTTGAATTTCTTCGCGAGTATAAGTCATGGTATCAAAAGCAATGTTTCCGTCATCTTTTCTTCCTCTTTCACCAAAATAAACACCACTAGTAAGTTCTCTTAAGAAAACTAAATCTGTACCTTCTATACGTTCTCTTTTTAATGGAGATTTATCAATTAAAGAAGGGAAGGTAAATGTTGGTCTTACGTTAGCAAAAAGCCCCAATTTCTGACGCATTTTAAGTAATCCTTGTTCTGGTCTTACTTTAGCAGAAGGATCATTATCAAAACGAGGGTGACCTATAGCTCCAAAAAGAACAGCATCTGCAGCTTCACAAATAGCATGTGTGCTATCTGGATAAGGTTCTCCTACAGCATCAATCGCTGCAGCACCTGTTAAAGCTGGAGTCCATGAAATATCATGTCCAAATTTTTCTGCAATTTTATCAGATACTTTTACGGCTTGGTCTATTACTTCAGGGCCAATTCCGTCCCCAGCTAATAATGCTATATTTAATTTCATTCTATTTTATTTTACAATAATTTTTATTGTGGTGTTAATATTGGTTTCTATTTTTTTATATGATGTTTAACATCTTCTCTGTAGCTTTAATTGCTGATACGGTTTGGTCAGAATCTAATCCACGTGTGGTAAACTCTTTTCCATTTTTCTCCCAAGTAATACTAGTTTCGCAAAGCGCATCCGAATTACTTCCAGGAGGTATACGAACCGCATAATCTGTAAGTTTAGGAAAATCTAACTTCTTACTTTTATAAACTTTTTTCAAGGCATTTATAAAAGCATCAAATTGACCATCGCCTTGAGCGTTTTCTTCAATTAATTCTCCTTCTATTTCTATGGCTATAGTGGTAGATGGTTTTAATCCCTTAGAGTGCGTAAGCACATAAGACTTTATTACTATTTTGTTTAAATATTCCTGACTATCCAAAACATCAGAAATTATATAAGGTAAATCCTCTTTAGTTACTCTTTCTTTTTTGTCTCCTAAAGCAATTACTTTTTGGGTAACTTTCTTTAAATCCTCATCATTTAGAGTTAAACCTAAATCTTGAAGATTTTTTTGAATATTGGCTTTTCCAGAAGTTTTTCCAAGTGCGTATTTACGTTTTTGTCCAAAACGTTCCGGAAGTAAATCGTTAAAATAAAGATTGTTTTTATTGTCTCCATCTGCGTGAATACCAGCGGTTTGTGTAAAAACATTGTCTCCTACAATTGGCTTGTTTGCAGGTATTCTAAAACCAGTAAAAGCAGAAACTAATTTACTCACTTTGTGTAAAGCGGTTTCATTAGCGTTAATTGCTATTTCTGGTAAAAAATCATTTATTACAGCAATTGCACTTGCCATAGGAGCGTTTCCTGCCCTTTCTCCCATACCATTTACGGTAAGATGTAGGCCATGGCAACCCGCTTTTACCGCTTCCATAACATTTGCAACACCTAAATCATAATCATTGTGACCATGAAAATCAAAATGTAAATTAGGGTAACGTTGTACTATTTCAGATATAAAAGAAAATGTTTCGGTATGCGTTAGTATGCCTAAAGTATCTGGCAACAATATTCTCTTTACAGGTTGTGTTGCTAAAAAATCTAGAAATTGAAATACATATTCTTTAGAATTACGCATTCCGTTACTCCAATCTTCTAAATATATATTATTAGTATATCCTTTTTCTTTAGCCTTACTAAAAATAGAAGCAATGTCTGAAAAATGTTCTTCAGGAGTTTTTTTAAGTTGGTATTTTAGGTGGTTAAGAGAGCCCTTAGTTAAAAGGTTTTGCACTTTTGCACCTGCTTTTTCCATCCAATCTAAAGAAATACCTCCATCTGTAAAGGTTAAAACTTCAACACGGTCTAAGTTGTTTGTTTCTGCAGCCCATTCCGTAATTTTTTGTACCGCCAATAATTCACCATCAGAAACTCTTGCAGATGCAACTTCTATACGATCTACTTTAAGTTCGTCTAATAATAATTGTGCTAGTGTAAGTTTTTCGGAAGATGAAAAGGATACTCCTGAGGTTTGTTCACCATCTCTCAGGGTGGTATCCATTATTTCAAGTTTTCTTTTTTCCATGGTATGTACAGCAATACCTGCTTAAATCTTATGTTTTATAATGGTAATTCTTTTGCAAATTCGCTTATCTCCGATTTAATATTGTTTAAGTAATCAATATCATCAAAACCATTAAGCATATTTTGTTTTTTGTATCCATTAATATCAAAAGACTCTTTTTCTCCTGTTTTTACAATAGTAACAGTTTGTTCTGGTAAATTAACAGAGATTTCTGTATTTGGGTCGGCCTCTATTGCAGCAAAAACTTTTGCAGCAAATTCTGGACTAACTTGTACTGGTAAAACACCAATATTTAAACAGTTTCCTTTAAAGATATCTGCAAAGAAACTTGAGATTACACATCTAAATCCATAGTCATAAACTGCCCAAGCAGCATGTTCTCTAGAAGAACCAGAACCAAAGTTCTTACCACCAACTAATATCTTACCAGAATATGTTGGGTTGTTAAGAACAAAATCAGATTTTGGAGTATTGTCTCCATTGTAACGCCAATCTCTAAAAAGATTATCTCCAAAACCTTTACGTTCTGTAGCTTTTAAGAAACGAGCTGGTATTATTTGGTCTGTATCTACATTCTCTATTGGAAGTGGAACAGCCGTACTATTTAATATTTCAAATTTATCGTATGCCATTTTTTATAGCTTTTTGCTATTGGCTGTTAGCCTCTAGCTTTAATTTAACATTGATTTTGCTAATGACCAGCAGTCAATAGCTAAAAGCAAATTGGCTATGCCAATTCTTTCATTAATTCTCTTGGGTCTGTAACTTTTCCTGTAACAGCAGCAGCAGCAGCAACTAGTGGAGAAGCTAATAAGGTTCTTGATCCTGGACCTTGACGCCCTTCAAAGTTTCTGTTTGATGTACTAACTGCTAATTTTCCTGCAGGTACTTTATCATCATTCATAGCTAAACAAGCAGAACATCCGGGTTCTCTTAATTCAAAACCAGCTTCTGTTAAAATATCTAAAAGACCTTCTTCTTTTATAGCAGATTCTACTTTATGAGAACCTGGTACTAACCATGCGGTTACATTATCCGCTTTTTTGCGTCCTTTTACAATAGAAGTAAAGGCTCTAAAATCTTCAATACGACCATTAGTACAACTACCTATAAAAACAAAATCTATAGGCTTACCAATCATATCTTCCCCTTCATTAAAAGCCATATAACCTAAAGATTTTTTATACGTAGCAACGCCACCTTCTAAATCTTCAGCATTTGGAATACTTTTAGAAATTCCCATACCCATTCCTGGATTGGTTCCATACGTAATCATTGGTTCTATATCAGAAGCACTAAAAGTAAGTTCTTTATCAAACTCAGCGCCTTCGTCTGTTTTTAAAGTTTTCCAGTATGCCATGGCTTTATCCCATGCAGCACCAGTTGGAGTAAATTCTCTTCCTTTAACGTACTCAAAAGTTTTTTCATCTGGAGCAATCATACCACCACGAGCACCCATTTCTATACTTAGGTTACAAACCGTCATACGACCTTCCATAGTCATGTTTTCAAAAACATCACCAGCATATTCTACAAAATACCCTGTAGCACCAGAAGTAGTTAATTGAGATATGATATATAAAGCAACATCTTTAGGAGTAACTCCAAAGTTTAACTCTCCTTCAATATTAATACGCATTTTCTTTGGCTTAGGCTGCATAATACATTGTGTAGATAATACCATTTCTACCTCAGAAGTACCAATACCAAAAGCTATTGCACCAAAAGCACCGTGCGTAGATGTATGAGAGTCACCACAAACAATTGTTGCTCCAGGTTGCGTAATTCCGTATTCAGGTCCTACAACGTGTACAATTCCGTTTTTTTCATGACCAAGCCCCCAGTGACTAATACCGTATTCTTTTGCATTTTCTTCTAATGCCTTAAGTTGGTTTGCAGAAAGAGGGTCTGCAACTGGTAAATGTTGGTTTATGGTAGGGGTGTTGTGATCTGCAGTAGCAAAGGTTTTATTCGGAAATAAAACTCCAGATTTTCTGTTTTTTATACCTAAAAAGGCAACAGGGCTAGTAACCTCATGTACTAAATGGCGATCTATAAATAATACATCTGGACCATCTTCTACATGTTTTACTACGTGGGAATCCCACACTTTATCAAATAACGTCTTTTTTGTACTCATAATTTATTTGTATTCTAAGCTAACAAAACTAGGAAAACTAGTTCTTTTTAGAAATTATTGTGGGTGTAAATTACGATGTTCAAGACCTTTTTTTGTTATAAATAACAAATTTTAGGGCCCAATTAAAGTTTCTACCTGGGTTATTAATCTACGTTTCTTTTTTTTTGGTCTTATTAAAATGCACTTACAACGATTTTGTGCAAAAAGTAAGTTAACTCTTATGTATATTGCTGTTTTATTAAAAAAATATTTTTTATAAAGTATTAATAATTGTCTTTATATATAGGACTATTAAATAAATTAAAGTGTACAATGCGTAATTTTTTAAAGAATAGTATTTTTATTGGTTTCTTTTTTTCTTGTTGGTTTATAAGTGCTTCCGTAGGCCCTATAAAAGTAACTCTTAATGAAACCAATAGCATTACTTTATTTTTTCCTTCGGAAATAGCTACTGTAATAGAGCCATCTCATGATTTTCATTTTAGTTACGACAAGCAAAGTAATATGGGTGTCTTAAAAGCTAAAAAGGGAAAGGATTTAAGTAATTTAACAGTTACCACAAATGATGGAAATATATTTTCTTTTGTTTTGCAGTATGCCAAAGAGGTTAATCATTTTGTTTTTGTTTTAACACCAGAACAAGCGATTGGAAAAATGCATGGTTCTAGTACAAAAGCAATACATAGTAAAGAAGATACTATATCCATACCTCTTACGAAATTAAAAAAGATAGAGGAAAATAGTACAGTCCTAGAGAATAGTAATATTCCGATTGTTGAAAATAATGTACTAGATTTTAATGAAAAGCCTATGGCTGTTCTGGAACCAGAATTAGATTTGTATAGGTCGGATCCAGAAACGTACTATGAAGTTTTTTGCGAAAATACTTATTTACAAAAACCAACCATTAAAAAAGTGGCGAGAAAAACTGGTGTTATTGAGTTAAAAATAAACCATGTTGCTTCTGATAAGAATGAAATGTATATTACACTACAATTAACTAATGGCTCTCTAAAGAGTTACCCTATAAACGATTTACAATTTTATATTAAAACTCGAGGTGGTTCGGAAGAGCTTTCTTTAACTCCTCTTTATGAGTTTAATACTAAAAATGTTTTAAAACCCAATAGCAGTTTTAGTAGTGTTTATGTTTTTAAAAATTTTAAACTAAGTGAAAATCAACATGTTTATATTATTTTAAACGGATTTGATGGTAATCGTTTTTTAATGTTACCATTAACTAATAAAATAATAAACGGGTAGTTTTTTCAGGTATATATAAGTTGCTGTTTATAACCCTGCCCAAAAAGCATTTTTTTTTCTTTTCTTTATGTAGGAAGTATGGGTAACTTTTCTGTTAAAATTTAGAATAGTTTTTTTCATGGTTATTTTTATTGTGGTACTACAGCTTCCCATTCTCCATGGCGTTCTACATTTTCTGCAGATTGCCATATACGGTGCAATTGGTTTCCTTTTTCATTGGTATCAATAATATCTTTCCAATGTTTGTCTCTTTCTTTTTGCCATTTGTCTTTGTACTCTCGAGTTTGTATAAAACTTCTAAAAATAGGAGGGGGAAAGCCTTCTTCTTTTCTACGTTTATAATCCGCTTTACGGTATTCATCAAAAGCATCACCCGCTAGCGCTCGTTTATAACGAGTGCCCTCCTAGTTATTTTATATTCTAACAAGCCAATATCGTCAATTTTAGTACTGTATGGTCATCTGCAAAGTTTTTAGCACTATTTTATTTGTAATCTATTGCAATGCTAACAAAACCAGAAACAACAATAAAAGCTATCTAAAACTTAGATAGTTTTTATTGTTGTTTCTTACTCTGTATGGCACTCGTTAAAAACGAGTGCTAGCGGGGTAAATCTATATTAGGATTAAGTATAAATTTGTAAACTTATTTCAGGACCAGACAAAAAAGAACATCCTAAAAATACTCAGAAACCAAAAAACTCTCATTTTTTTATAAACGTATAATTTCTAGTTTGTTACTGCTTTTTGGTTTATGTAGAAATAAATATCTTGAGGATCTAGTTTCAACTCTTTTTCCATTATTATCAATCATTCTTCCAAAAGTGTAAGCAGATTCCCCTGGGAATTCCAAGCTTCTTAAAGTTACGACCTTACCCTCAGCCAAAAAAACCATTTCATATGAATCTAATGGGTATGATTTTATTAACTCACTATCCATGAAATTAGAGTATTCTTTAATTCGATCTTTTATCTCAGAATCTTCTACGTTGTTATAAGCAACTGATTTATAATATTCCAATTCAGAATTACGTGCCATTTCCACCCATTTTTCTTCATCTTGGCTCTGTATTAGCTTATCGTATTCAGCATAAAAATCCAATACTTCCTGTTCTAGCATACCTTTATCCATTTTGCTTAAATCCTGGCTTTCGCTCCAACCGGTTAGAGTATAAGGTACTTCGGCTTCAAAAGTAAAGGTTTCTTCGTAATAAGGTGCATCTGGGTATTTAAATGTATTGTACGATTTACCGGTTGTGGTAGGTATGGAGTATGTTTTTACCGATACACCCTCATCATTCTCTTTTTTGGCATCGTACATTGCAATTTCTAGTTTGAAAATAACATCGGAACCTAATGTTAAAGATGGTGTACCATCATTATTCTCCACAGGGAATAGTTTTATAGTTACTTTTTGTTTGCCACTTTTTAAAATGACATCATTTAGAGGAACAAAGTTTCCAATTCTAGTAGTATTTTCATAAAGTTTAGAAACTAAAACTCCATTTACATAAACTTCATAATAACAGCCACTCTGAGAAGGATCCATTAAATGATAAACTGGCATGGAACTATAATCTAATTTTTTGGGATTATTGTATAGTTGGACTATTGGTCTTGTTTTCATATGTTTTTTGTTTTTTGTTTTTTGAGCACAACCTATTATACTTAAAGACAAAATACTAAGTATTAAAATTTTTTTCATTTTTCTGAGGGTTTAGAAAAGAGTTCGAATAAATAATGTTTGCGTAAATTAGTTCTTTTGGATTCAAAAAGGGTAAAAGGTTCTATTTTATTATTTGGATTAGTATCATGTTTTAATCCTCTTTCACCTCCAATTTTCCCAACTACCTTTTGAAAGTAAGAACCTTTAACTCCATCAAAATCGAGTACATCTTCTAAGTAAGGCCCTCTAATTTTATCAACACCTATTTTACGGCTTACACGTATTGCTGAAGTTGCTTTAAGTTTGCCTTCAAAGTCTAATGTCGTTTCTAAAGAACCTAATTTCCATAATTCAAATTCTTTTTTTAATTCTCCTTTTACTTCGGTATCAAGTAAGAAGGTAATAGCCCCCTGCATTTGATAAATATCACTTGGGTTTAACTTTCTTTCTGTATTTGCATCATGGTCTTCAACTACGAACGTTTTAGCCAAACTATGGTATTTTATTTTTAAATCAAAGTTAATTTCCCCTGTAGTAACTACCTTAAGGTTAAACTTTTTTAGTTCTTTAAAATTTTCTAAGACCCTGTCATCAAATTCATAGGTATGGTTTAGTGCTAAAAAGGGTTTGGCTTGTAATCCATATATAATTAGTATCTCCCATTTCATCTGTTATTTTTGGTTCTCCAAACTGTGTTATTAAGCTATCTCTTAGTTTACTTAGGTTTTCTTTTTTATTAATATGAATTGATAAATGCACAAATTCATTATCAAAATAGCTAGCTGTAATATTTTGGATTGGTATATCTATAATTTTAAGATTAGGAATAGAATCTCCAGCATAAAAATAACTTGTCATTGTAAAATCACCATAATCTGACTCAGAAGTACTTAAATCTTGTAGATAAGATTTTATAGCCTCAGGGTTTTTATCGGTAATAATTTCGGCAATATCAATCCCTTTTTCTTTTTGTTTGCAGCTGTAAGTTGTCAGTGCAAGTAAACAGATAAGAGTAAAATGTATTAATAATTTCATTAGATTTTTTTAATGTTTAACAGGGTTTGATATTGCTTTTAAATATCTATCTGTTCCATCTTCATTTTCTTTCTTCGCAAATTCTTCATAGGTATATTCTTTGCCATCTTTATTTCTTTGCTTTAAATATTTTATATAATAAGTATAACCACCTATTGAATATTTATTAATTAGAGTTTCATCATTCATATCTATAATATATAAAATGCCTTCTTCAAAAGGAATGTTGTTTGATTTACCTCCATAATTATGTTCATAAAAATATATGTTTTTAGTTTTTTTATTTTCCCAAACACTATAGCTGGCAAATGAAATACTTTTATAATAATTAGGTGTTCCAAATTTTTCTAGTAATGCATCATGGAGTAATTTTGTTTTATCAGTTTCAAAACTGGTCATTTTAATTAATGAAAATAATTTGTTTTCATTGTTCATATAAAAAAAACCGTAGTTTGTATTATGATCAGGGTCACCTTCAAAGTTGCTAGATATATTTTCACCGTTAAATACTAATAAATCGTGGTCAAAGGATCTGTATATGGTGTAACCTGTTTCTGCGATATATTCAGACTCAGTTAATTTATACTTTTTGTTAATAAATACGTTATTTTCAGCTGGTAGCTTAATATCTGATAAATCCATCTTATTTTGTGAGTTGCAAGAGGTAATTAATATACATAATATAATTACAGTTTTGATTACATTTTTCATTTTCATACAATTATAAATTAATCATTTTATATTTTTGTTTTTTCTTAAAAATTGCTTCTAAAATATCCTGATCTTCCCCCGCTAGCGCTCGTTTATAGCGAGTGCCGTCCTAGTTATTTTATATTCTAACAAGCCAATATCGTCAATTTTAGTACTGTATGGTCATCTGCAAAGTTTTTAGCACTATTTTATTTGTAATCTATTGCAATGCTAACAAAACCAGAAACAACGCTTTCTAATAGAATATTAAAATATTCTTGTCTAATACATTTATCCAATATATAGTAGCAAAAGAAACAACAATAAAGTAAAAAGAAAGCTATCTAAGTTTTAGATAGCTTTCTTTTTACTTTATTGTTTCTTACTCTGTACAGCACTTGTTATAAACGAGTGCTAGCTGGGGTTACTCAATTCTTCGTAGATTTTCTAAAGATTCACCTTTTGGTAGGTATAAATCTATAGATGGGAAAAAAGCCCTAATCCTTGTTGCAGTATGATACTTAAAACAAAATGCGGATTTCCCACGTATTCTTCTATCCACGGGTTCTATACTTGGATGCCTTAACGCTACTATTTTACCATTTCCATAGAAATTTATCACATAATTTTCAAAAGGATCAAAATTTTTGTTTTTGTAATTAAGTTCGTTTAATGATTCCTCCCACATTTCTTGTATTTCTTGTTTTGAGGAATATTTAGACTGTGCTATGATTTGAATATCTCCATAATAACTTTTAGCAAGAGCATCCTCATCTTTGTTAAGATAAACGTTTTTTAATTTCTTATAATAGGATAATACTTGGGCTTCTAATAAATCCTTATCCAATTTGGTGAGATCTTGCCCATCTTGCCATCCTTGCAGATTATACGGAACATCTGCATTGAAAGTAAAAGAATATTCGTAATACGGGAGACCTGCTCCTAAAAATTTATTGTTGCCTTTTTTGGTTGGTGCTTTGTGCTCTTTAATAACCAGTTCGTCTTCTAGATCTTGACTAATGTTAAAAGCTTCATATTTAACCACACTAATATTCATCTCTGTTTTCTCTAATAACGTGTTTATGGTTTCTTCGGTTCCATAAGTACGTTTCATAGCATTCCCCAAAGGGTACATTTTAACAGTAATGGTTTGTGGTCCACTTTGCAAAATAGCATGGTTGATACTTTTGGGTGATCCTAGTACTTCCATAGTATATTCTTTATGTACCAAGATATCATTAACTAAAATTTCAAAAAGACAATTACTTTGTGTAGGTCGAATAAAATAACGGGGCTCTTTATCGTAATGTTTTACTTCGCTATAAACGCGGTCAACAAAGTTAGAGGCAGTAATGTCTTTCAATTTATCAGATACAGGTAGCATAGTGTTGTTATCTTTGTTCTGTTGAGCGGAACAGTTTAAAACAACAAATAAAATTATAAAACAGAATTTATACGTCATGTTAATTACCTTATCATTTGCAATGAGTCTAAAGGTTGTCCTTTGGGGAGGTATAAATATAATCCAGGATAATATCCTTTTATTCTATTTCCTTTTTGATATTTAAACCAAAAGGCAGACCAACCTCTTAATCGATGGTCTACTGGTTCTTTGCTAGGATGTCTCAAAGAAACTATTTTGTTGTTGCCATAAAAATTTATGATATAATTTTCTAGAGGTTGAAATTCTTTATTCTTATAATTTAGAGATTCTTTAGATTCATCTAAGACTCTTTTCACTTTTTCTCTATTTTGATATTGAGCTTGTCTTCTTCTAATTTCTGACAAATAAATCATTTTTAATAGAGTGTCGAGCTCTTTATTCTTATATATATATATATATTCATTGTAACACTTTAAAATCTGTTTTTCGAGTTCCTCTTTATCAAATTTGGTTAAATCCTCTCCATTAGTCCATCCCTCATTTACATAAGGTACTTTTGCATCAAAACTAAAGGTATATTCAAAGTAAGGTAACCCTGCTCCTAAAAACGCATTAGTTCCTTCTATGGTTGGTGCTTTGTGTTCTTTTACTAGAATCTCATCTTCTAGATCTTGACTAATATTAAAAGCATCATACTTTACTACACTAATATTCATCTCCGTTTTATCTAATAGGGTAGTTACAGTTTCTTTGGTGCCATAGGCACGTTTCATAGCATCGCCCAAAGGATATAAACGTACCGTAACGGTTTGTGGTCCACTTTGTAAAATAGCTCTATTAATGTTAATAGGTGTGCCTAATTTTTCAATGCCATAATCTTGATAAATAAGATAGTCATTTACAAGAAGTTCATAAACGCAATTATTTTGTAAAGGTCTAATAAAATACATAGGCTCTTTCTCATAATGCTTAATTTGTGAAACTACTTTTTCTACAAAATTATCCACAGTAATATCTTTGCTTTCTTGAGGTATAGGCATCATTATTTTTTTATTTGCTGTTTTTGTTTGATTTTTTTGAGCACAAGAACCTAAAGTGCTCATTGTTAATAGTATTAGAATTATTTTTTTCATTATTATCGCATTAAATATTCCCAAAAAGATTGTTCAAATATAGGTTGTTCATCAAAATTAATAGTAAAGCCAGGTATTAACTCTACATTAATGGGTTTCTTTTCTTCGGGTTTATCAGCATTTGTGGTTCCTATTTCTTCATCAACAATAGTTTCCCAATCATTATCATTATTTATTTCTAACTCTAAGTTCATATACAAACTCCCTGCAATCCCAGTAAAAATAATGGTATCTCTTACGGTGGGTTGTTTGTTTTTAACCGCCCATTTAAAGGTACGCTCAAAATTTAGAGAGCCTTTTACTTCTCCTTGAACATTAGTATCTACCTTAGTATCTGAAAAGCTTACGCCTAAAAATTCTGGTGTATAATCATTGAGTTTGCTCCATTTTTGTTCTGCTTGGGAGTTGGCACTAAATTTAAGTACTAGGGCTACACCATAATCTCTACCAAAAGTTAGTTGTTTGTCATTAGAAAAACTATATGGCTTCTTTTGGTCTTCAAAAATATCTAGGTACATTTTATTTTCTAATACATTAACCCTAAACTCATAATGTGCGCTATAGTAACCTATAAAGTCTAACTCTACCTTTGCCGCCGTACCAAACAATTCATTAAATTTTTTATCGATTTTGGCGTGTATTTTTCTCTCTAGAGCATCTAAAAAAACTTGCATATCTTTAAAACGTAGATAGTCTGCAGGGGTAAAACCTTTAGATTCTTCTTTAATTACATCTGTAGCAGAAACTGTAGTGTTTTTTTTGTCTGAAGAAGAGCTAGCTGGAGCATTTTCGATATCTTTTTTAGCATCTTTTAAATCTCGAAGCATGCCTACTACACCAACGGCTTGTTCTGCGGTATCAAAAATGGTTGTAATACCTACAAAACCAGCAACTATAGAGCCAAGTGAACCTGTTACTTTATGGTTCAAGGCAAAAAGAGGTGCTGCATCTAATCTTTCTATTAACTCAACAGCAACATTACCATTTTCTTGACTTACATACCCTATTGCTCGTGTTGCAGCAATTTGTGGCCAGATAAATTCCGTTATTGTGTTATTAGGTTTGGCGGGGTCAATAAATTGTCCCGTCATAAGTTTCGTAGCAGTTTTTTTATATCTATTATATTTTCTATATATTTTATATGCTTGTGTTGCTTTAGATAATAAGGAAGCACTCTGCACTGCGGCAGACTTACCACGTGTAAGGTATAATATTAATCCATCTACTGCGGCAGATAATATTACACCACCAATAATCATGGTTTTAGGAATCCATTCATATTGCTTACTATAGTTTATTAGGGTGGCTTCATTAGGCGCTGTAAAAGTATGATAGCCATGAAAACCAGCAGCAAGATCCTTTGCAGAGTTTTCTATGTAGTCATAAACAATTTCTTGTACTATACCATTTAAAATACTATTAGGAAGATATTTTGTAATAATCTCTGCTTCTTTTGATTTTTGACGAACCCATTTCATTTCGTTTTCTAAACCACGAACAAGTTTTGATTTTGATTGTAAATCAATATTGCGGTAATAAATTTTACTTTGATCGGTATAATCTATTGGATTTCCAATCTGTAAATGCATAGCAAAAGCTGCATCTGGGTAAATTCTAAGGTTTAACTTTTTTTGGTATGCACAGGTTGTTACAGGTAGGTTTATAAGTGCTGGCTTTTCATTAAACGCAGGAAAGTATTCTAAGAAAAAAGGAAGAAAATCTTTCTTTTTTCCAGAAATATATTTATAAGGGTATTTAGGTATAAACTCCAGTGTAGTAGTGCCTGCCTCTTTATATATAGGTTTAGGTTCTACTATAATTTTCTCTAAAGCAGAAATATCAATAACTTTATTGGTGTGTAGTTCTGGTTTATTATCACACACTTCGGTATTTACATTAGAAACAGTTATAGTAACCGTTTCTGCATTCTCAGCAGAATTGCTTAAAACTCCAATTTCTATAACATCATTTGCAGTATTTATTTGATCCTTAACTGAAAAGAGTACTGAGTTTAAATCTTTATACTTTAAATCTATTTTAGTATATCTGCATGGGTCAAAGGCTTCAATGTTGGTTTCTACTTTGCCTACCATAACAGCAACATTACCTTTAGAGTCTGGGTTTACATACCCTTTTCCTCCTTCTTTTACGGTTAAATAATTACGTTTAAAACCGCTAAAATATTTTCCAGTTTTATCGCTAAGTATCGCTGGGAAAACTTTTAATGATTTCCCTGCATGGAACATCCAACTTAAATCTACAACAACAGGAATAGTTATTTTTTGTATATGTTGAACACTTTTTCCTTCTTTATTTACTCTTCCGTCTATACCTGTTCTTCCTTCATCTTTTGGGTGTATTTTTTCTATATTTACTTCTCTACGATACGTATATAAAAGATCATTAGGAGTAAAAATATCTTTATCCGTAAGGTTTATTTTAAGTTCTTGCCCGTATAGGTCTTTGGTGTAAATATGTAGTAGTACTTGAGACCCAAAAGCTATAGGCTCTTTTATTTCATTATACTCATAATCTGTCCATACCGTTTCTAATATTTCTGGTGTACCTAAGGCAGATACATAACAACCGTTAGGTAGTTTTGCAGTGGCATTATCTGTTCCCAAAATTAATTCTAACCATGTTTTACCACCACCGATTAAAAACTCAGGAAACTTTATTTCTTTTGGTAATGAAGAGACTGTTTTATAATTAACAAGGAGTAAACCGCTAGCGTTTAATCCATTTTTAACCAGTGCATGAACACTTTTAATATGTTTATATTTCTTATCAAACTCTTTTTGTTTTTCCTCTTTGTTTTTTAGGTTTAGCTCTAAGAGTTCATTAACTTCTTCGTCGTAAGATTTTAAGGTAGCCAAAAAACTTAAAGAATCTCTATGCAATTGAATTTCTCCAGTGGCTGTGTTTAATTCTTTATTGTTATGTATTATTTTAATTTCGGTATCGTTCATACTAACTTTAGTCTATAGGAATTAACAAAATTTCCCTTTCTACGGTAGTTCCTACGGGATTAATTAAAAGTAATATCTCTTCATCTGTATTTTCAACATTTGCTTCTGAAGGTTGCGACATTTGTCCATGCGTTAAAAACTCTACCGAAGGGATTCCTCCAATGGCACAAGTACCTTTACTATCTTCTAAAAGCGGATTGCCTTTATTTGGCAAGGTAACTTTATCATAAAAACCATCCCATAAAATAATATTTGGTACACAAGAGCTATTGGTCATGGTACAGGTGCCAAACGTATTTTTTTCAAACGTTGGTCCCAACTCCATGGTTGTTGCCACCAATTTTTCGGATGATTTGTCATCATTAATGTAAATCTTACTTTGGGTAAGTACCTTTAAGGTATCTGGTGCAGCCCCAAATTGACATTGGCATAACGCACCTTGGCATACTAAATGTTTTTGACTCATACCTTTTTTGTTATTTCCATTTCCTTTAATCTAGAAATTTTATATTCTATTTTTTGGTACTCTGGATTATAAAATTCGCATATTCCTTTAAAGTAAAGCATCGACGCATTTTCGTTATCTAATGCATATTTTAAATTAAGTTGCCCATTTTTAATTTCTTTTTTTATTACATCGTTGGCTTCTGGAGTTTTGCCTTCATAAGTAACCATAATATGGTTATTAGAATTGGGATATTTTGAAATTTCTTGCTTTCCAGAAAATATAATACCCGATGGATACGCATAATGTGGAAGATTAAATTCACAATTATCTTTTTCAAAATTTAGTTCTCCTAGAACAAATAATCTAGGGAAAAGTAAATCGTATACAACATCTCTTCTTAATTTGGATAAGAATATTTTTTGATCTGCCATATTAGTACTAATACTATTCATATAGTTTTCTGCAATCTCGCCAGAATATTCTTTTTTAATTTTTGGTACTAAAGCCTTCCATCTTTCTTGAATTTCTAAATAGTTATCTATCTCTTGTATTTGGCCACTAAAACTAACTTTAAGCACTAGTGGATATAATACATTGGCACATTTATCAGCTAAAACTTCTAGAACTTTTGTAGGCACTTTATTATTAACATACAATTTTTGTCGGTTTAGCTGCACTTTAAAAAAACTCCCTGAGTAATTTAGAAATTCCGACTCTAATATATAATGAACTCTATTAAATTTTGGTTCTAGGTATTCTATTTCAACACCGTAAAAACGATGCACTGACATTAATTTATCTTTATAAGATAGACTAGTATTGTTTTTCGGCGTATTGCTTTTACTCATTTTAAGAAACTAGGATGGTGCATGCTTTATAGAAAATCAATGCCTTGTTCCCCTTCTTCATTTACATTTATCAAAGCCGTCATATCAATATTTTCCCCTTCGAAAGTAATATCTTTAGCAACGAGTTCATTGAAAGTACCTCCAGAAATTTTAATAATTTGTCCTTTTTTTTTCATATCTAAAATAGATTGCCAACTTCACCACTGTTGTTATTAATTTTCTTGTTGGCCTTTTTATTTATACTTCCTCCGGTACTATGAATGGTAATATCTTTAGCTGCTTGTCTTTTAATTTCATCTGCTTCACTCTGTATTTTTTCAGATGCAGTTTCTAATATATTAGCAGCTTTTAGAATATAATCCTCAGAAGTAGTAATCATATTATTTTTGGCTACCATTTCAGATTTATTACCACCAACATATACACTCAGGTTTTCTTCTACCTGAATATTCATGTTCTTTGCTTTTAATGCCATATTTTCTACCGCATTAATATTCACATTGTTATTGGCATTAATGGTAATATCATTAGTAACCGTATCTATCTGAAAAACATTCTCATTCTTATCCTTAATAGTAATACTTTCCCCACCCTCGGTGTCATTTAGCTCAATAATATGTCCGCTACGGGTCATAATTGCTTTTATATTATTATCAGCATCTGCAATACCACTACTAGCACTGTTATTGTAGCCAGCACTAAGTACATAGGGTTTTTCTGGGTTGCCACCTTCAAAACCTACTAATACCTCTTCATTAATTTCTGGAATAAAGTAAAAGCCTTTTCCGCTACCGGAGTAGGGTGTAGGTGCCTTTATCCATGGGGTAGAGGTACTCATAGTTTTCTGCCAAGGGAATTGTACTTTTACTCTACCTAAGCCGTTGGGGTCATTATTATCTAATACCAATCCGCGTTGCTCTTCTGCTTTTGGTGTTGCAAAAACAGTACTGTAATACGGGTGTGGGGTACCCTCAGGAACCCCCTCAAAATGATTTTCATAATTACCACTATGATCAAAACGATGCGTTAGTTTGGTAATCATATACGAACCAAAAGAGTCTCTACTAGCCTTATTAGAATAATTAATACCTTCTATAACTAAACTATCGCCTACGCGTAAGGCAACTATTTCTGAGGTGCCATTTGCTATAATCATATTAGCGGCTTTTCCTAAAGTATTTACTTTAGTAATATGGTCTAAACCTTGTTGTCCGCTATATTCGTTTTGGTTATGGTTCCAATCATAGTTTTCTTTTTTTGCAAAGACGGCGTCGGATTGTTTTTTTACATGCGCTGCATACGGGTGCCCGCTTTTGGCAGTATGCGCTGCAGATACAGCTTCTAAGGCAGAGTCATTAACCCAATCTTTAGAAGTAAAACTGCTATTTTGTGCTTGTAGGTTGGTAGACAACCCAAAGGATTGTACATCTTGGCCGTAAATTCCTTGTAATTCTTTATCTCCCGTACGCCCAACGCAAAAGGTTCTTCCATTATCATAGATCCAAACACCATAACGTGCTGCCATACGTTGTAAAAAAGCAAAGTCAGACTCATTATATTGCACCGTATAAGGTAGCGTAATGTTAGTACCACTACCTAATTTCATTTTTAAAAGGTCTTTAGAGTGTCCTTTAAAAGTATCGGTAACTACTTGGCTAAAAGAAGAACCTTCTTCATAGCTAAAGCATTGTACCGATTTTGAAAGTAGAATACTAGCCCCTTGTCCAGAAAGGACAATACTACCAGAACCACCAGTTCCTTTTTGTAAGGCAACGGAAGTAATAATACCCACATATTCTAATTGCCCATCGTCTAGGCCAATAGATATTTTTTTGCCAGAATAGTTAATAGAATTGTTCATTAAAGTTCCATTATAGCCTTCTGTAGCATTGGTTTGATATACCACTTGAAAAGAACTATGGGTGCCCATAGCAAGTTCTATAGCTACTGTAAAACCAGATTTTGGCAGAAATACTTCCCCATCTATAATAAGAGATGGTTTAATTAGTTTTGGCATAGTGTTGTATTTTGGATGTTAAAATAAGGAGAATTCTGACGTATTCTAAAAATAAAGGTATAAAATCGATGAACGGTACTTTTATTAAATTTTTCTATTTATAGAAAATTCTAAAAGGAAGTACATTAGCGGATCGCGATTGTAAACCTATTAAAACTTCTTTCTTTAAGTGTTGCCAACTTTCTTGCTCATAAAAATCATCTTCTTTTTTATGAATATACACATCGGTAGTTGGGGTATAACCAATACCTTCTTCTAATGCTACAACAACTCCTTTTTCTATAGTTACTTTAGAGATACTGTTTTTGTACACATTAAAGCAATATGTAATAATATCTTGTCTAGTGACAATTTTTCCTTTTGTGAGTACTTGCTCTCTGTAGGCAAAAACCTTTTCTCCAGCAGTTGGTTCATCTTTACCGCCAATAGATCCTGTAATAAAGGTTAGGGAGTTTGGCTCAAAGGCGGTTCCGGAATATTGCACTAGGCTAACGTAAGGGTTTATTTTATTAGCTTTTTCACCTGCGGTACTCCAATAATTAGCAAATACAGTTTGGTCCTTATTTTTTTGAATACTATTTTTATTGATAACCAAATAGGGGATTTTGTTTTTGGTAAACTCCCTAAGTTCTATCTGCTGTTCTATCCTAGAAATTATTTGTTTAAGGTCTTTTAGATTGGTATTTATAAAATCATCATTCATAGCATTAAAAGCAATGCTATCTTCTTTTAGCAGGTCTAAAGTGTAATTTAGTAATTCAGATGCATCTCGTTCATCAAAACGAGAAACACCGCCAAAACGTAAATAGGCTTGGGAACTATTGTTATTTTCTTTTTTGCGATTTTGTACAAAATAGATGTTTCCACTATCTCCTGTAATATCTTGAATATCAAAAAAATAATCTTCTTCTACTTCTAAAGGTAAAATATTAAAATAAGGTTTTAACCTTCTGTTTGTATGGTGTTTTTTCTTATTTAAAACAGGAAAACAATTAATATGGCAATGTAAGTTTTCTAGCATTTTGTTAGATACTACAGGCGAAAAGGAAATTTTTATCCAAAGTAAGGGTTCGTTAAAAGTTTGCAGGTCTTTATTGGATAAAAAACTAGCAAATTCCTCTGGATAATTTCTAACATTATTTTTAACGTCTAAACTATCTGTTACCGTATAGAAATGGTCTTTATAGAATTCTTTTACATAATTTTCGTAAAATTTAATTTTACTTTGAATAGATTCATTAATATACGTACTATAATCTTCATCATTAACCTCTTTCTCATGATACCCCTTTGCAATTTCTAAAGGAGTTCCGTTTAACGACCATTTAGATATACTTATGTGATGAGATAGAATATTTTTTTGAGAAAAATTTAAAACATCAAAATAACAGAGTAAATCTTGAATAGTAGTAGCTTGTGCGCTTGGTTTAATGGCAAGGTAAATACTGGAGTTTTCTGGTTGTCCAATAAAATCATCTGTAGTAATAAAAGGTATATTTCTATGGTTTTTATAGGATACTATTTTATCGGGATATGCAATATATTCTATAGCACAGTTATTTATTTTAAAATCTCCGGCAGGGGAAAAGAAAAAGTCTTCAAAATTTTTTTGGCCACTTTCTTTAAAAATGGGCATTCTTTTTCTATGATAAAACTCGGAACGTTCATTTATATCTAAAACAGCATCTACAGGTAAGGCGTGCATAACGGCATGGGCTGGTTTTGCGGTTACCGAGACTTCTGGTGTTAAAAGGTCTACTAAACGCTCTGTAATTCTGGTTCTACTAGTTTTTATGGTGTCTGAAATGCGCTCAAACTCATGTGCGCAGGCATCAAAAAGAATACTTATAATGGGGTCTAAGGAATATTCAATTTCCATTTCGTCCATACCCCAAGTATCTGCAGCTCTTCTAATTAATCGTTCTTTTATTTCTTCTTTGGTTAATGATTTCATGACAGCGTTTATTTGTAGGATAATGGAGCTAAATAATAATCTCCAGAAAAATGATACGGTTCATTGGTTTTTAATAAAACACCAGTAATACTAATGTTTAGGTATTTTTTAAGGCGTACTTTGTTAGATTTTTCGGAAACACTCTCTTGTAAATTAAGCGTTAGGTTTATTTTTCCAAGCCTTTTTTCATAAGTTACGATTTGCTCGCTGAGCGATTTTTTAATGCGCTCTTTAAGTACATTTGCATTGACCAATAAATCGAAATCTGTTTCCCATATTTCGCTTCCAAAATTTTCATCAAAATCGTACTCCTCAAAATAAGTGGTAATAATTATACTTATAAATTGAGAAACAGATTCTTGTAGCGTAATTTTTTTGAGTTCTTTTTTTTCAAAAAAGCGCTTAAAATCAAAAGGAGCTTGGTAGTATGGTTTGGCCATTTACATTGTTTTTTTACTAGGTACTCTAGAGTTGTATACCTTTGAGCTTAACTTAAAACATAGTAGTTTTATATTATGAACTTACGGGTTTCTCTTGAGGAGCTTTACTCACCTTAAAAATTACCTTTTTATCTTTTAGTTTTATATTTACGGTTTGTGGTGCCTTTATATCGCCAGAAATAATCATTTTAGATAGTGGCCTTTTTAGTTTATTACGAATAACTGCTTTTAAAGGTCGCACCCCGTAAGTAGAAGAAAACCCGTCTACAGATAAAAAATCTTTGGTTTCTTTATCTATATTTAGAGTAATACCCAATTTATTTGCTAAAACTAATAATTCTTTTTTAAGGTGTAAATCGAAAATTAAAGGCGCATTGTCTACTGAAATAGGGGCAAAGGGTATAATTTCTGTAATTCGGCCTAAAAATTCTGGTCTAAAGTAAGGCGACATTATTTCTAATATTTGATCAGACGAAGGTGTTTTTCCCTCAGACATATTTTTAGAAATAAATTCGGAACCAATATTAGAGGTAAAAAGGATTACGGCATTAGAAAAATCGCCAACTTTACCTAAACGATCATTAAGTTTACCTTCATCTAAGATCTGAAGAAAAACATCAAAAACAGATTGGTGTGCCTTTTCTATTTCATCAAAAAGAACTATAGAATATGGTTTTTGTCTAATTTTATTTACTAGCATACCACCTTCTTCATAACCTACATAACCTGGAGGAGCACCATATAAGAGTGCGGCAGAGTGTTCTTCTTTAAATTCGGACATATCAAACCGTATAATAGCACTTTCATCGCTAAATAAAAATTCTGCTAAGGATTTTGCTAGTTCTGTTTTACCTGTTCCTGTGGGGCCAGAAAAGAAAAAAGACCCTATAGGTTGCCCTGCTTTAGAAAGCCCGGATCTAGATTCTATAATAGCTTCTGTTACCGTTTTTACAGCATGGTTTTGGCCAATAACTCTTTTCTTTAGAGTAGCTTCCATATCCATAAGACGTTCACGCTCCTGGGTTTGTACTTTACCAGCTGGGATTCCTGTGATATTGGAAACCATTGCCGCTAAATCTTCATCCTTTATAGTGGTTAGTTCTTGTAAAGAATGCTTTTCTATGGCCTCTAAAATAGTAGTTATATAACTGTGTTTTTTCTCATATGTTGCAAAAGATAAGGCATCTTCTGTATCATACTTACCTATGATTATTGGACCAAGTTTGTTTTTTAGCTCCACATAAATCCAATCTATTTCTTCTTTACGCTGTTCTTCTGTAAGGCTGTTAGCTTTTTTCTCTAAAAAGGATATTTTGTTTTTAAGTTCTTCCAAGTCGGTTGGTAAAGATTGTTGCGATACTTTAGCAGCCGCCATGGTTCTGTCTACCAAATCTAATGCAGAATCTGGTAAGTGTTTTTCTTTTAAATAGCGTTTAGAGAATAAGATGGCTTCTTTTAAAGTTGCATCAGAAATCTCTAATTGATGGTGTTTAGCGTATGTTTCGCTTACATTTTTTAATATTCTAAATGCGGTTTCTGTATTGGGTTCTTCTAAAAACACAGTTTCAAAACGTCTGCTTAAAGCATCATCAGAAGTAATATGTTTGCGGTAATTATCTGGAGACGTTACACCAATAATAACTACCTCTCCTTTGTTAAGTTCGGATTTTATAACGTTTAAAATTCCTTGACTAGAAGATACATCTTGTAATAAGGCATGAAAATCATCTAGTACTAAAATAGGCGTAGTATAAGATTTAGATTGCTCAAAAATTTGCTGTAATCTATCTTCTACTTCTCCTTTGTAAGAAGCACCAGAAAGTAGGAGTGTAGTATGTATTTCTAAAAGAGTAGCTTCTTGTAAAATATCTACAATTTTCTTTTCTCCTATTAAAACAGCTAAGTTCTTTATTAAAACAGTCTTGCCAACACCAGATTCTCCTTGGATAATTACATTGGGCTTAGATTTTCGGCTAAGGATTTCTGTAATTGCTTTAAGTTCTTTATCTCTATTTACTATATTAGAAAATTTGCCTTGTACCGCTTTCTGCACCAAATCTGTAGTGTATTTACTTAAGATATTAGTGTCTGTTTGCGTGGTTTCATTGGCAGAAACAGCATTGGTGTTTATTGTAGTAGACTCCTTTGCTTTGTTTAGTGTTTCTAAAAGTTGATTGTAGTTAACAGGTAAGGATTTTAGTTGGTCTAAGTTAAACCCAACTCCTGGTGTAATTGCGGCAATAAAGAGTAAAAATAAATCTACTTCTTCTTTGTCATATTTGGTTTTAATAGCATCTGCTTCTACAAGAACTAATTGTACGCCGGAATCTGCTTCTGGTTCTGATTTTCTTGTTATTTTTTTAGGCATTGCCTCTAAATTAACCTCTGCCCATTCTTCTATAAAATACACATCTACTCCTAAATTGTGTAATTTTCTTAATAGGGATAAATCTCTATTAAGAGCGGCTTTAATTACATGAGCTGTTCCGTAATTTTGTTGCTGGTTTTCTTCGGCTATTTGTGCCGCTATATAGAGTGCTTTTTCTACTTCGTTATTCATTCTTAATTGTTTCGGTTAAGACGTTGTGCTAGTTCTAAAGCAGTCTGTAAATTTTGAATTTGTTTTTCGTACTCTTTAACGTCTTCGTCTAATTGATCAATTTCTTTTTTAGCATTTTCTACTTGTTTAACATCTCTTTTGGCATCAATTAACTTCTTATAGGTAAGAATAAGATTTTCATACATATTCCGATTTCCTAAAGAGTCTTTTGGAATATCGTTTTTTATAGTTATTAAGTCCGAGTTTATAGATTGTTCTAAGAAAAAATAACCTTCTTTGGTTTTATCCAAAGAATCTATAAGAACATCTACATGTTCTAACTCAGAAATGAATTTTTTCTGATACAAAAACTCATACTGTATTTTTTTGTTTTCGGCTCTTAGAACTTCATTTTCTTTCCAAGGTAGTTTGTAGCTAAAGAATATTGCGGTAAATAATAGCCCAAGCGTAACCACAAACATGAGTAAAAATAGTAGAAATGAGGATACTCTTTCTTTTTTATTTAAAATTTCCATAGTAGTTTGTATTTATTTAATCTGCTAAAAAGGAATGTCCGCCAGATTTACCAGTAGTACCGGATTTTTCTTGAACAATGTTTTCATTTACAAAAATTCCCATATCTCTACGTTTGCCAATATAATCTACTTGTGTAAGAACAGTAAACAAACGGTCTATGATACTTATAAAGGAATTTACAATAACCAGGTTTTCATTTATATCTATATGATTATAATTCATATTAATGATATTGGTAAATATTTTTTCGTAATCACCTCCTTTTAAATCCGTCCACTCCCCAAAATAATTAAATAATTGTTCCTTGTTTTCTGGTGATGATACATCTGCAGCGCTTTTAAAGAGTCTAGAAAAACTAACAATAATTTCCAATAGTTTTTTTGGATGCATTTGGTATTCTTCCCATTTTACAAAAGTAATTTGTTGAGATAGGTATGCAAAGAGTTTATCTACAACAATGTGCATGGCATCGGCTATAGGATTATCGCTTTGTTTGGTGTTTATCTTTTGGGCAATTAAAATGGAGCTACGTTCTGCCATTTTTAAAAAAGCTTCGGTAACGTTATAAAAATCTATAAGTGCTTCATTAGTTTCTAAAGAAGTAACTGGTGTAATGTATTCTGTTGCAATGGTTAAAGCGTTATTTTCTCTAACAATCTTAGCTATAGGTATTTGGTGTCCTCCAAGCCCTGATTTATAGAGCTCTGTGGTATTTATGAAGGTAAAAAAATAACTATGTGTTATAAAAGGGTACCTTGGAGGTATTTCTTTAGGATCTTGTTCTCCAAAGGCTACAGAATTTTCTGGGTCTACATTTAAGAGAACAAATCCTTCTTCGAGCTTATTGTTAGAGAACTCTTCTACGACGACATCTTCTGTAACCGCTGGTGTTTTATTGCTTATTTCTACACGTGTTCCATTGGGTGTTATGGCACGTAATTTTTTGATGGATATTTTTAAACTCTGGTGGGCATCAATAGTAATGGAGTACTCATTAGTATCACTAAGATGAGAAGATATAAGACCATAACCATCTTTACTCATTTGTAAGCTTGTTAAGTCTTTTACACTACTTTCCGCGTAATCTTGAAGGTTTTGAAAGTTCTCTTTTGAGATTTTCATACCATCAATCCAATTGGTTTTAAAATTTTTAATGTCCTCTATCATAATAATATATTATATACGTTGGCAAATAACTGTATCGCCATCTTTAAGATTATTTTTTTCTACTGTAAGTAATGCGTCTATATGCTTAGATGATCCAAACCATTGTGGTTTGGTCTGAAAATACCAGCCATAAGGATCCCCAGAGTCTTCTAAAACTTCAATTTTTGAATTTGTTTTTTTTACATTATAATCATTAATAAAAAAGAAAAAGAGCCTGCCTAAATCCATGTCTTTAGGAGCTTTTGCCTTAAAACTAGTAAGATGCTGCTCCTTTGTGTTTTTGTAAAACATAAAGTTTAACACAATCATATTCTTTAGCTCATAATGCTTAGGTGTTTCATATTTATTTCCTAATGGATAATACCATTTGGAGTATATTTTTACAGGGATACCTACAGCATAATTATATAATGCATAAAATGCTGTTGGGACTATAAAAATAGCTGTAACTAAAGAATAATATCCTAAATATTGAAGATCATTAAAATAAGAAGCAATTAGTATAATAGGTATAACCAAACTCAATGATGCTATTATTGCGAATAGTAACTCTTTAAATTTATTTTTAATATCAAACTTATTAAAGAGGGTTCTAAAAAAATATACATGTAATATACCTAGAATCATAGAAAAGCTTAACATAGAAAAATATCTAAGAAGCAAGGTTGTTTGTTTTAAGTTGTATATAATAATGGTAAATACCCCCATAAGTAATACTCCAAAAAGAAGGTATATGTAAAATTTTTTCCGTTGTTTTTTAAAAGCTGGGGTTTTTGATGCTAATAGGGTGAGCACCAATACTGTAACTACAAGCACAATTGCAAAAGGCATTAAGGCTTCTAGGCTTATGAATGATTTTAAGTAACGCTTAATCATAAAAATTATATTGTAGACGATATACCAAGTCTTCCAGAATATAGAGAATCACTTAGTGTAAAATGTTGTTGTTTCTTTTTTAAAGTAAAATCAATTTCAAAATCGCACTCAAAAGGCAGAGTATGATCTAAGAAGAAGTGAATTACGGAAACAATTTTGCCATTGGGTAAATAGTCATGAATTTTTTCTGGGTTTTTTATAGTGTCTATAGTAAATATGTATTTAGGTAAAAAAGTTTTACCACTGGCAGCAGTGGCAAGATTTATTCCCAATTGCAAAGGTTCATTAACTGGGTTTTTGTTTTCGATGGTGGCAAATTTTTTGGTTATGATTAATTTTTCTTGGACTATAGTTTCTAATACTTGTTTTATTAACGGTAAATTTCCTGCAATCTTATTCATAAATGGCATTGTCTTTAAAATTTTGGCCGATATTTCTTTAGGGAAATTAGGATTTATATTCCATAAATTAGATAAAAACGTTACCAGGTCAGCACTACCAAGCGATTCAAAAGAGGACTCTTCCTCTTTTTCTACACCAACTTTGTGTAGGAAAAACTCTTGTTCTAATGGTCTAAAAAAGGCTCTAGAATTTTCTTCTTCTATTTTTCTAGTTTTATAACCATCGACCATTTCATTAACAAAAGGTGTACTGCCAGCTGTTTTGTGAAAAAAACGTTCCGGAAAAATATTATAAAAACTTCTGCGCGTAAGGTTAACTATTATCTTTTCTTTTAGGTTTTCGTCTTCATTAATACTATAAATGTCTGGACTATACCTTCTTTTAAAATAATCAGAATAACGAAATTCTATATTAGAAGTAGCAATGGTTTCAGAGGCAAAAGTTTCTGCTTTTATATCAAAATCTAAATCAGATAGATGTTCTTTTATAGCTTGTAATTTGTTATTTTTCATCTATATTATTTTAATAAAGGTCTTGCTGCAGATACATATTTATCTTGCCAGTAGTTATCGTTTAAGTTTACAATTTCTACACCTCTAGGAGAATTAGATCCTAAAAATTTGCCATTTTGTAAATATATACCAACATGAGAGATTACTTTTTCTTTATGTCGTAATCTAAAAAACAATAAATCTCCATGTTTAAGTTTTTTTTGGCTCTTAAATGAAACGTCTAAATTAGTGTCAAATTGCTCTTGAGAGGTTCTGGGTAAATTTTTGTTGTATATTACTTTATAAATGTACTGAACAAAGGCAGAACAGTCAATACCTTTTTTAGTAGTACCTCCCCATAGATAAGGAACATCAAGCCATTCTTTTATAGTACCATACAATTTTTCATTTTCAATGTTTTCTTCTTTAAGACCTAGTAAAGAAGAAAATTTTGCTCTTTCTTCTTTTGTTAAATATATAGATGTAGTTTTTTTGGTTGGTGTCTTTTTAGCTAAAGCCTCTTGCGTCTTTAAACGTTGTGCTTCTTCAATTTGTCTTTTGTAATGCATTTGGTCTACACCATTATGTGTATTTTTACAACTAGCTATACATAGCACAATAAGAATTAAAAACAACAGTTTTAGTTTCATAATTATATTTGTAATTTATAGATAAATATAAGCGTTTATTAATTTCTAGCAGACTTTTTAATGAATAGTAAAAATATAAAAACTCACTTTGACCGAAACGTATTTCTTACATTTTTAGTATTACTAATTATTGGATTACTCCTTTTTGTATCTAAAGTAAATAGCAGTGTAGATTGTACAAATTCTGATTTTAAAATTATTGCGAGCTCTTTTACTACAGAAGATTTAATAGAGTTTAATAGTTTGGATAGTTCAGGAGTAGAATGGGAGTGGGATTTTGGAGATGCATCGGAGATAAAATATCAATCCAATGTAGTGCATCAATTTAAAAAACCTGGTATCTATAAAATTGGGTTAAAAATAAATGGACAGTGCAAAGTAGAAAAAGAAATTTCAATCACTAAAAATAAAATTTTAATCTCTCCGGAGTTAATTCCAAATATTATTCTTCCTAAAAATGTAAGAGTTGGCGATGAAGTAGAATTTTCTAATACATCTACATTTGCAAAATCATGGCAATGGAGTTTTGGAGAAACATTACATATAGACGGTACCACTAAAGATGTAAAATATGTATTTAAGACTCCTGGAGAAAAAACAATATTACTTGTTGTTAACGGAGATAGGCGTCATGAAGCAAAACAAAGAATTACGGTTTTAGATAAAAAAGAAAGAAAAAGAAAAATATCTTCGGCCAAAACAACAGTAGATCCCATTCAACAAGTGTTATCTGGTATTAGAGATACTTTGGAATTACCTTCAGAATCTAAAAAAGATAAAAAGGAAGAGATTAAAAAAATAGTAATTTCTTCAGATGAGATTAAAAAAATGCTAATTGGTTATGCTAACCGGGAGATAGATGATCGTGCTTTAAGAAATTACTTTTGCTATAGTAGTATACCAGTATTTAATAAGAATGGCAAAAGATTTACGGTTAACCAGTTATTTAATGAAATTAGAGACAAAAAGATTGATATTAAAAGTATAAAGCTTGTAAAGAACTCTAAAACTGGTTGTATTGTTAGTATGACGTTAGATATGAAGATTAAAAAAGCTCTGTTCTCAAAGAATTTTTAAGGACGGTATATAAAGTAAAATCTTACTTTTTTTACGTAAAAAGATGTAATTCATCGAAAACATTTTTTTTAATTCTGGTTAAATTATAAGTTTACAGTGTCCTTAAGTGACGTTATATAAATTATAAACTGGCAGTATTTGCCAAAAAACACATTATTTATGGCTTTCAAAGCAAGATTAAAAGTAGCAGGAAAAGAATTCAATGTTCTACAATGTTCTTACGATTTAAATCAAGAAGTTGATCCTACAGGAAGACCTTCATCTGTAACAAGAGGTGGTCGTATTGCCTTAACAGTAGAATCTAACGGAGAAACTGGTTTTTTCGAGTGGATGACGAACAACTTCGAAAGAAAAGATGGTAGTATTGTATTTGTAAAAAGAGATACGGATGCTACTTTAAAAGAAGTGAATTTTAAAGAAGGTTACTTAATTAAGTACAGAGAGAATTTTGAGTCTTCTGGACAAAACCCGTTAACAGAATCATTTACTATATCTGCTAAAGAATTATCTAGTGGTGGTGGTGAGCATATTAACGAGTGGGTATAATCTCGTAAATTGTACATTATTTAAAAGGAGGCATACTTAACTGCCTCCTTTTTACGTTTATTGTTTTCAATATCTATTTTAGATAATTTTTTTTTGACTAAATTTAACAAACTTTAAAAAAATATAGTATGGCTAGTAATTTTGGAATTGGAGCTAATGATGTTAAGGGTGATGCAAGTGAAGCTCTAAATGAAATACCACAAAACAGAACTTTAATTGCAGGGAAATTAACGCCAAACACCCCTGTTAAGCCTGAAGTTATAGAAGGATTAAAAACTGTAGAAGATTTATTTGAACATTTTGAGCCAGAGCTTAAAATACCTTTTGAAGATAAGAATGGTGGCACGCTTAATGAAACCATAAAATTCAATAATCTTGGCGATTTTGGAAAAAAGGGAATTACTAATAGTAGTGTTTTTTTAAAGGAATTAGAAATTGAAAGTGACCAATACAAAAAAATTATTAAGCAATTAAAAACGAATAAAATTTTAAAATCAGCTTTGCAAGATCCTGAAGCTAAAGAAGCATTAATACAGACTATTGATACTTTGATAAACGAAATTAAAAACACTAAATAAGCACCACAGAAATCATGGCAAAGACTTCACAAAGTAAGCAAGAATCACAGTTAAGTGACAAGCCTTTTATAGATCAGATAAAAGAAAAATCAGACGTATTAGCTAAGTTTGGTGGGTTCGATTTGTTAGAATCTGCAATAGACGAGGTGCAAAACGTAAACCCAGAACGTAAAGCGCGTAGAAAAATGTTTTTAACCGAAAATGGAAAAAAAGCAGAACGCGAGTCTTTACAAAAAACATTAGAACTTTGGTCTGAGACTTTAAAATCTGGTGATGATATCTTAGATCAAGTACAAGCAGCAGACGATAAATCTAAAGAATCGCAAAAATTATTAGATAAAAATTTAAAACTAGCTTTAAACGAAACCTCTGAACTAGAAAGTTCTTACCGTTCTGTGGCATTGTTTTATAAAAATACGGATCAAGCATCAATAAAAAACATATCTGTAATAAATGCAGAGTTAGATCAATTATCTGATCTAGATAATACCCGCTTTTTTGATCACATACGTGAAGAGTTAGTTTCTAAATATGACAGGTTAGATCTAAGAGAAAACTATTCTCTTATGGTTTTACCAGGCTATTTAGGTTCTAAATCTGTAGTAGATAAATGGGCAAAATTAGCGCATGATAATAAGGTTACTTTAGTAACAGATTTTGCTCATTTAGATGAGCCAGATGATGTTATGGAAATGTTCGAGAGTGCCGATTTAGCAAGTGGAGACATGTACTTATCTAATACTATTATGACCTGTAACTGGTTAGTAGGTAGAGGTAAACATGCCGAAGTAGGAGAAGAAGAAGATTTGCATGTGCCCCCATCTGGCGCACTTGCAGGAAAAATATATAAAACATTAATGTCTCAGGTTACCGCAGGTAAAAAGCACGGTGGACTTAGTGAGGTAGATGGTGTAAGCTTTGATTTAAAGAAAAGTGAAATTGCTAACTTAGAGAATTTAGGATTAGTACCTATGGTTAATGAGTATGGCAAAGTAATGGCATTTTCTGCAAAAACCTTATTTAATGGCGACAATTTAGGACTACAAACCTATTCTGTAGTACGTGTTTTTGATTATGTTACTAAGGTATTAATGGATTTTCTTAACCGTAGAGCATTTGAAAATTTTAATGCTAAAACAAGAAACGAAATACACAAACAAATTGTACATTTCTTAGATGGTGTTACAGGACCAGATAAACTAATCGAAAATTTTGAGATTAGAAGATTTGAACAAGACCCAACACAATTAGACCGTATTTTCTTAGACGTACGTTTAAAACCATATTTCCCGGCAAAAAACTTTTTAATTAAAATGGATGGGCAAAAAGGAGATGAAGGTACAGAATGGGATACCGATTATGAGCAACAATAATGTTGTAGCTTAAAAATTATACAAACACCTCTATTACAGTACTGTTTTAGAGGTGTTTTTTTTCATACACTTAGAGTGTATTTTAACGACTTTTTTTTGTAAGTAAATAAATACATAGTACTTTAACATTTTTAGACCCTTAAACCAAATAACATATGTCTTTTTTAGCCAAATTAATTATAGATGGTAGCGAATACAGTGTATTACATTGTACGTACAATTTTGAACAACCTATGGATAATACAGGTAAGCCTTCTGGTAAACCTCGTGGAGGTCAAATAATGATTACCTTAGAATCTCAAGGCAAATATGATCTTTTTCATTGGATGAAAGAACCAGAACAAACAAAAGATGGGGTTATTATATTCTTTAAACGAGATGCGCTATCTCGCTTGCAAGAGGTATCTTTTTCAGAGGGCTATTGTGTTAGTCTAGAAGAGGAGTTTGATGCTATTGATGATATACCAATGCAAAAGCGAATAGTAATTTCTGCTAAAACCATAACCATTGGTGATATGGTTTTTGAGAATAGCTGGGGGGAGTAAAAGAAAATCTGAAAAATCAAAAATGAGGAGAATTGAACTTTTGAAACAACGCCATGATTTAAAAAAAGGTTTGCGTAGGGCAAAATTTTCAATATATCAATCTACCCAGGAATCTTCTGAATTCTCTAAGCAGCAGCTGAAACGAAAAATTAATTCTAAGGCTAAACGTACAATAGCTCAAGTTGAAAGCAAGTCTTCATTGAGAAATTTTCTAAGACCATATGATTGGGTACTGGGTAAAGACGGAAAAGTTCGTTGGGATGAAAATGTAACTTCTAGTACTGATAAGGATTTAAATGGGAGAAAGTATATTGGGGCAGGCAAATATGATGGTTGGAATTATGCAAATAAAAATAGAAATTGGTTAGAAAAGGCTTTAGAATTTGGACCTAGTAATGTAGAATGGATAGGTTATCATCAATGGCAAGTAAAAAACACGCTATTAACCTTAATAAAAAATCAAGTTAATCGAAAATTAATACCCCTTACTGACGATGAATTAAGGATGAATAAAGCAAACTGGGGTAATGGCGCTTTTGAGCCTAGTAAGGAAAGTTTTGGAATAGTGGATGTTTCAAATTTACCAACTAAAGATACTAGATTTGATAATTATATTTTTACTGATTTTAATCTTGCAATTGGTGAAGGTGTAAAGATTCCTATTAAAGGTTCCTATTTGACTTTAAATGAAGGTCAAAAATATATAGATAGATTTAGAGTTGGCCAGAATATGGATATTTTACCACAAACTGACAGATTTACTAAGTATTCTTTTATATTTGGGAATAAATTTAGAAAGGATATTTTTGTTATAAATATTAGCTCAGAAGTGATGGATGACTATCTTAAATTAAAAAACTACCTAGGTTCAGATTAATATATGAGAATAAAAAATGTTTTTATAGTACTTATTTTAATAGTTCTATTATCTTTTATATTTAGACAGATTCATCTTACTTTTCTAGAAGATCTTAGGGAAGATGCTGAGTATTTTCTTAGTGATTACACACAATTTCAATCTAATTATTTTGAGAGTTTTCCTGAAAACAGGCAGGACATAGATTTTATGATTGAATGGTTCAAAGAAAACAGAGAAACTGTTAATTATACTTTTTTAGAATACGGTTATAATATTAAATACGATTCATTAAGTAAAAGGTCATATTTATATAGTTTTGGAAAAGATAGAGTTGATAATAATATGGAATCTACTCCATTTAATTCCAAATTTTATGTTCAATCTTTTTTAAATAGTGTGCCTATTTCTAATGGTAGTTTTAAAGAATATTTTTTTAGCTTTTTTAAAGAATATGATGTTATACTTGCTGATATTAAAGATTATAACCTAATCTGTGCAGAAAAACAGTTGCCATTTACAAGAAAAAATTTAGTGTTGGATATCCAATTATTTACTGGCTGTAAAAATTTAAAGGGTTCTGTTAATGAGGAAAAATTTGCAAATGAAATATATAACTTTTGCAAAAAAGAAATAGTAGCAAATTCAGAAACTACAGTTAAAAGAGTACTAGTATCCATTAATAAAAAAAGTGAAGTTACTATTTTATGTCCTGAAAATTTATCTTCTAAATATACAGATGATTTGAAATCAAAGTTGATTGCTTTTTTTAATCAAAAAAAAATAACTTACTTTGATTATGCTCTGTTTCCCTTGTATCTTCCTGAAGAAAGAATGGAGAATTAGATTTATTTTTGATTTTATATAAGAAATATTACTTCAATATATCGGACAAACTATCAGATGGTTTTATTTCTTGGATAAGAAAAAGTTCAGTGATTTAAATGATGACCCATATAATTACATACTGAGCATTTTGTTTTTTATTGTTATGGGTTTCCTAATAAATTTATAATGCAAAAAAATAAATGAAAAATAGTAAGATTAGATCTATTTTCTTAGGAATATTAACTTTAATGTGTTTAGCCTCTTGTGTTTCAAGGAAGTCTAAAAATAAACCTAAAACAATCATAGTAAAACACCGAAAATTTTCAAATAAATCTAAAATACCTTTAATTGAAAATTGTAAAAATGACCAAACAGAGGAATGTTTAAAAAAGACTATTAGTAACTTAATTCTTTTTGAAGTAAAAAAAAGAGAGCTAAATTTACTAAAAGACACATTGAAAATAGGTATTCGAATAAATGCGGATGGGACAACTTCCGTAATGGAAAATTTAACTAATAACTTTGCTCTAAGAAAAGTTGCCTTTGATGTATTAAATTCAATGGATGTTATACAACCTGCCTATTTTGAAAGTCAAAAAAGTTATAAAACTGTTTCATATTTTTGGTATATGATTATTGAAAATAATACCATAGTTGATGAGTTTTAAAATAAATAATAGGTTTAGGCTAATACTATTTTAATACAAACTATAAATGAGAAAATGGTTAGAAGATGTAAGAGCGCCAAAGATGTATCGTTATCTGTTTTATACGATGGTACGTTGGGCTAAAAGTTGGAATAACGATTCTCCCAATTTTTCATCCATGCTGTTAATGACTACTACTTTTGGATTTCAGTCTTCTTTTATTGTTGGTTTATTGGGAGCAATTATAGATATTAATATTTGGGGTTTGTACATAGTAGATTTAAACCCATTATTTTTATTAGTTTATTTTTTTGTTATTTGCCTAATATCTTACATTTTATTCTATTATAATGAGAAATTTTCTGATACTGAAAAAGAGTTTAAAAATGAAAGTATAAAACAACGAAGGTTAGGTTCTATTTATTTATTTATTTATTTATTTATTAGTTTTAGTTTATTATATTTAAATTATTTCTTTTTAAGGATGAATAATGTAAATTATAATTATCAATATTAATTTCTTAAATTTTTAGGTAGACTATATAGCACTTGTAGAGCAAATACAAAAAGAATTATATTTGGAAGAGCGTTCTATAAAACAAGACAATACACGTATTAAAGCGCCTAAAATAATCTTTAATACCGGATATTAATGAAAAAATGGTTAAAAGATGTAAGAGCGCCAAAGATGTATCGTTATCTATTTTATACCATGGTACGTTGGACTAAAAGTTGGAATAACGATTCTCCCAATTTTTCTTCTATGCTATTGATGACCGTTACTTATAGTCTTCAGATTATTTTCTTATTTGCATTATTTGATTTAATTACAGCCGTTAGTTCATGGGATTTATTTATAGCAGGATTTTATCCTTTTA
Source organism: uncultured Maribacter sp. (assembly GCF_947496775.1). Lineage (GTDB taxonomy): Bacteria > Bacteroidota > Bacteroidia > Flavobacteriales > Flavobacteriaceae > Maribacter_B. Next base: position 428,394 of record NZ_CANMDU010000002.1, read on the forward strand.
GTTTATTTTTGATACTTATTATAACAGGCTTTATTTCTTATATTTTATTTTATCATAATAATAAATTTCTTCATATAGAAAAAGATTATAAAAATGAAAGTGAAAAGCAACGAAGATTAGGCTCTATTTATTTATTTATTTATTTATAAGTTTTAGTTCTATTTACATAGGCGGTTGGTTTTTAACTTTTCATAATCCCAATTATAATTAGTAAAATAGGTTTAAAAGTGTAATTCTAAGAAATTTAAGAATAGTAATAATAGATAGTAGCGAATACAGTGTATTACATTGTACGTACAATTTTGAACAACCTATGGATAATACAGGTAAGCCTTCTGGTAAACCTCGTGGAGGTCAAATAATGATTACCTTAGAATCTCAAGGTAAATATGATCTTTTTCATTGGATGAAAGAACCAGAACAAACAAAAGATGGGGTCATTATATTCTTTAAACGAGATGCGCTATCTCGCTTGCAAGAGGTATCTTTTTCAGAGGGCTATTGTGTTAGTCTAGAAGAGGAGTTTGATGCTATTGATGATATACCAATGCAAAAGCGAATAGTAATTTCTGCTAAAACCATAACCATTGGTGATATGGTTTTTGAGAATAGTTGGGGGGAGTAGTATCTATTATTTTGTTTAAATTCAAAAACAGTATTATTAATAATTATTTTTTCTTACTATTTTATTAGTATGACTACCATAGAACAACTAAAACTTAAGCACGATTTAAAGAAAGGATTACGTAGATCTAAGTTTTCAATTAGTAAATCTATACAAATGGAAACTAAATTGTCCGATAGGGATATTAATCGAAAAATGAAATCTAGTGTAAAACGTAATTTAAAAAAAATAGAATTAATTGCTGGTATGAGAAGCCAGTCAAAACCAAATGATTGGGTTTTAGGTAAAGATGGTAAATATGTTTGGGATGAAAGTGTTACTGCAGAGAATGATTCAGACCTTAATGGTAGAGAATATGTAGGGAATAAATTTTCTAAAGTAAAAAGCCATTTTATAAAGAATAATAGTTGGTTTAGCAGAAATATCGGAAGTAAAAGAGACGGTCTACAGTCTTTTGTTGATTCAGGTAGTTATTATAATGCTAAAGTTCCACTAATAATTCAGGATGTTTTTAACAGGTATCTTTGGAAGTATAATCTAAAAAGTAATGGCAACAACAGATTGAGTAATGTAAATTTTGATAAAACAAATGTTAATGATGACTTGGAAATATTATTTACAAATCAAAACATTCAAGTTTCAGGTGCATTATGTTTAAATGGAATAGAGAATAATTATAATGCTAACTTAAATACATCCGCAATTAGCAGTAAAGGATTAAGTCTTGTTGATTATTTTGATGAGCATCCATTTGCTAACTCTACTTTGGTAAAAACTTTTTCAGGTGAAATTAAAGGCCAATATTTTGCAATTACAAATAAGCTAGTAAAAAGCCGTTTGCCTGTCATAGCAGTACATTTTGATGATAAAGTAATCTATAAAAACATTAAAAATTGGTATTTAAAGCATGGTAAAAATCTTAAAAATGAAATTGAAGAAAACCCTTGGAAAAATTAATAAACATATATATATAGGATTATTTGTTTCTTTTGTTTTTTGTGTATATTTTTTTTCCATATATAATGATTACATTAAATTTTATGATGATACTAAAATAGAAAAAGAATCAGAGAATTTATCAAATTTTATTTATGAATATACAATCCAATTTGGACAAGAAGATTTAACAAATCTTGAAGAGGTACGAAAAATGGAAACATGGTTAAATAATACCTTTGTTTTATCAGATGAACAAAAAAATCTTTTAAGTTATGGCTATGAAATAAAATATTTTGAAAAACAAAATCTTTATTTATTTTGTCTTTATGGTGGTGATAAAAAAAGAAGTGAGAGTAATGTAACTGTTATTGATGAAATAAAAATGGATGGAGAATTAATTGTAGAGAAACCATCTTTTATAGAATACTGTTTTAATTTTTCAAATTATGATAGAATCTTATTTGGGTATTATAAAAAAGGTAATTGTTACAAGAGAAAACCTTCTTATTATTTTTATAAAAACTTAATAGCCGTTAATGCTACAGAGACTAGTCTAATGGAAGGCTATTTAAAAAAGTTTGAGCAACAGCTACTAATTAAAAAAGATACGATTAGCAATAATAATTTATTAAAAACTATTTATTTTAAGTTTAAGAATAAAAATATTGAATTATTGTGTGAGGATGACTTTAAAAATGAAAAACTTGTAGAGGTAGGTGTTAAGCTTCAAAAGTATTTTAATAGTATTGACTTGCATGATATAGATTACGGAGTTTTTCCTATTTACATACAAGAACCTAAGGTAGAATTATAATCCGTAAACCAATATTTACAAAGAAAAGTGCGGCATACTTTAGGAGAACGTATAGAATCTTTAAAGTTTGAGGTAGACTATGTAAAACCAATAGAACAAGTACAAAAAGAACTATATTTGGAAGAACATGCTATGAAACAAGACAATACACGGGTTAAAATACCTAAAATATTTTTTAATACCGGATATTAATGAAAAAATGGTTAGAAGATGTAAGGGCTCCAAAGATTTATCGTTATCTATTTTATACCATGGTACGTTGGGCTAAAAGTTGGAATAACGATTCTCCTAATTTTTCTTCTATGTTGCTAATGACTATAACTTTTGGATTTCAATTATATTTTTTAATTGATTTATTAGATTTCTTAACTGCTATTAATATTTGGAATCTTTACATTAAGGGATATTATCCATATAGCATTTATATTATATATTTTATAACAGGATTAATTTCTTACATTTTATTTTATTACAACAATAAATTTTCTGATACTGAAAAAGAGTTTGCTAATGAAAATGAAAAGCAGCAAAGATTAGGATCTATTTATTTATTTATTTATTTTTCTATTTATTTATAAGTTTTGGAAGTCTTTATGTCCAAATTTAAAAAATCTATCGGAGAGTATTCATAATAGAATAACAGATATCAATGAAAAAATGGCTTAAAGAAATAAGGGCGCCAAAGTTCTACAGATATCTTTTTTATACCATGATGCGCTGGACCAAAGGTTGGGGTAATGATTCGCCTGCCTTTTCTTCCCTATTGTTAATTTCTATAACTTTTATACTTCATTTTTTATTTTTATTGAACTTAATTGGTGTTGTTATAGGTATTAATTTTTGGCATTTATATTTTGGTGAACTTGGTCCTTTATATATTATTCCTTTTATGCTGGTATTTGGTTTAACTTGTTATATTTTATTTTATTATAACGATAAGTTTGTAAAAATAGAAAAAGAGTTTATCAATGAAAATGAAAAGCAACAAAGATGGGGGTCTATCTATCTATTTATTTATTTATTAATAAGTTTTAGTCTTTTTTATGAGTGTATGTGGTTGGTGACATTTAATAATCCTAATTATTAAAATAGTTTTCAAAACAGGATATCAATGAAAAAATGGTTAGAAGATGTAAGAGCTCCTAAGTTGTTTTGGTATTTATTTTATACCAATGCGAAAGCGAATAGTAATTTCTGCTAAAACCATAACCATTGAAGTAAAACGAAACAATTTAAATTTAAATCGTTATTTTGTCGTTGACCATGAAAATGTTGTTATAGGTAGTAAGCATTCATTTGCCTCTTCATATGGGAAAGAAAGGGTAGTGCAATATGATATATCAAGTAAGCAAATAAGCGAAATCATTTCGAGTTCTAAAAAAATATTCTCTGATTTAATGAATATTACAGTTAGTGAAAAGGAAGATGCAAAAATATGGAAGTCTTATGATACTATTGATGAAAAGAAAATTATTATTGTAACTGTTGGTCTTCCTTGTGCATTTATAGGAGCTGTTGAGGCAGCACCATTTATATATGCTTACGGACAATCAACATTACCTAAAGTTACAACGGAGCTGGGTAAAGCATTTACCATGAACACAGGGAGGAAGATATTGGTAAATGGTTCTTATAATGTTTTAGAGCAATATGCAACTATTGGGTTAACAGATAATAAATGGGGCTTAGACAATTTGAGAAATATTGATAAATTTGATGTGGGAGTGAGTGCTTTTTTTAGTAATTTTGGAGGTGTTGTTTTGAAATCTGCATTTGATTATAAATCCAAAAATGATTACGGTGTAAATAATTTGGTTGATTTTTCTGCTAATTTGCTTGTTGGTAGTTTAAAATATAAAGCTAGTAGTTTATTTGTTAAAGGAATAGGGAAACCGTTGTCTACTTTTACTCCAGGTATCGGTGATATTTTTGCTCAGGGAGGAAAAATCACAATAAAAACTACAATAGGAGCTGCCTCCAAAAAAATCAAAGAAAATTAAAAGTTTTGAAAAAAAAATATTACTATATATTTGGTTTTTTTCTTTTTGTAAGCGTTTTATTAACGAATTCTATGTTGTCAAAAATTGAGATTGACCAAAATGAAGAACGTACTATTGGCTTAGTATATGATATCGATGGAGGAACTGCAACGGCTAGTCCAAGTTTGGTCTATAAATATATAGTTTCAGGTAAAGAGTATCACTCAACGTCTTCATTTTCTGGAAATAAAAAAATGTATTTAAATCATTTTTATGAGGTTAGGTATTCTTCTAAAAGCCCTGATTTAAGTGAAATTTTATTAGATAGTATAGTTAGTGATATAGTAATGATTAAAAAAGCAGGTCTAACTTTACCCGAAAAGAAGAAAAAGAAAAGGAATCAGTTTCGAAAAAACTAAGGTTTCACAAACAGCACACGAGTAAGAGTTCCCAAAACACTATTTAATGCCGGATATTAATGAGAAAATGGTTAGAAGATGTAAGAGCACCAAAGATGTATCGGTATTTATTTTATACGATGGTACGTTGGGCTAAAAGTTGGAATAACGATTCTCCTAATTTTTCTTCCATGTTGTTTATGACTGTCACTTTTGGATTTCAGTTATTATTTTTACTGAATTTAATTGGTGTATTTATAGGGGTTAACTTTTGGTATTTGTTTTTTAGAGAAATTAATCCATTATTTATTACACCTTTTATGTTGGTGTTTAACTTAGTTCCTTCATTTGTTATATTTTATTATAATAATAAATTTCTTCAAATAGAAAAAGAGTTTATCAATGAAAATGAAAAGCAACAAAGATGGGGGTCTATCTATTTATTTATTTATTTATTTATAAGTTTTAGTCTTTTTTATGGGTGTATGTGGTTGGTGACATTTAATAATCCTAATTATTAAAATAGTTTTCAAAACAGGATATCAATGAAAAAATGGTTAGAAGAAGTAAGGGCTCCAAAGATGTATCGTTATCTGTTTTATACGATGGTACGTTGGGCTAAAAGTTGGAATAACGATTCTCCTGCTTTTTCATCTATGCTATTGATGACTACTACTTTTGGATTTTATGCTTTTTTTTTATTTGCATTATTTGATTTAATTACAGCCGTTAGTTCATGGGATTTATTTATTGAAGGATTTTACCTATATAGTATATTAACATTATTTTTAATTACAGGTTTTACTTCCTATTTTTTATTTTATCATAACGATAAGTTTCTTCAAATTGAAAAAGAGTTTGTTGATGAAAATGAAAAGCAACGAAAATTGGGTTCTATTTATCTGTTTTTATATTTATTTATAAGTTTTAGTTCTATTTACATAGGTGGTTGGTTTTTAACTTTTCATAATCCCAATTATAATTAGTAAAATTGGTTTTTATATAGAAGAACATACTTTTGAAACTAGACAATACACGGGTCTAAAATGCCTAAAATAATTTTTAACACAGGATATTAATGAGTGGTTGGATAAATAGTGTAAAATTGCCTAAATTTTATAGGTATATGTTTTATAGAATATATATTTATTCTGTGAAGTTTGGTAACTCTTCTCCAGAGTACTCAACTCTATTAATGCTTTCATTAACTATTTTAATTCAAAGTCTTTGTTTAATTACAGGTTTAGATGCTTTATTAAAGATTGGTATTTCTAATGTTTTGTTTAACAACGGGCCTATTGTTACAATAGTTCTTTCCTTACTATTGTTATATACAATTCAATATTTATTTTATCGTAAGAATAAATGGAAAAAGTATATTAAAGAATTTGAAAAAGAAACAGATAAGCAGCGTTATTTAGGAAAGTATGCGTTAATTATTTATTTGTTTGTTAGTTTAATAGTTTTATTCAGAATAATGCTTTGGTTTGTAACTTTTAATAAAACAAGTTATTAAATTAATTTTTAATACGAGATATTAATGAAAAAATGGCTTAAAGAAATAAGGGCGCCAAAGTTATATAGGTATTTGTTTTATATCATGATGCGCTGGACCAAAGGTTGGGGTAATAATTCACCTGCCTTTTCTTCTGTATTGTTAATTTCTGCAACATTTCTTTTTCATTGTTATTTTTTGATGAATTTAATAGGAGTAATTATTGGAGTTAATTTTTCATATTTATATTTTAGGGGACTCAATCCTTTGTGTGGTATTCTTCCTTTAATTTTATTGGGTTTAATTTCTTATATTTTATTTTATCATAACGATAAGTTTCTTCAAATTGAAAAAGAGTTTGTTGATGAAAATGAAAAGCAACGAAAATTGGGTTCTGTTTATCTGTTTTTATATTTATTTATAAGTTTTAGTTCTATTTACATAGGCGGTTGGTTTTTAACTTTTCATAATCCCAATTATAATTAGTAAAATTGGTTTTTATATAGAAGAACATACTATTTAACACTGGATATTAATGAAAAAATGGTTAGAAGAAGTAAGGGCTCCAAAGATGTATCGTTATTTGTTTTATACCATGATGCGCTGGGCTAAAAGTTGGAATAACGATTCTCCTGCTTTTTCTTCTGTACTGCTTATGTCTTTAACATTTATGATTCATCTTTTATTTTTAATTGATAGTTGGTGTAGCTATGGGAGTTAATTTTTGGAATTCATATTTTGGAGAGCTTAGCGCTGTACATATAATATCTTATATGTTACCATTTGGTATAATATCCTTTTTGTTGTTTTGTTACAAAAAAAAAATGGGAAAAAACAATAATAGAATTTAAAGGTGAAAGTATAAAACAAATGAGATTAGGTTCTATTTACTTATTTACGTATTTACTTATAAGTGTAGTTTTATTTTGTGTATCATTGTGGTTTATAACATTTAATAATCCTAATTATAAATAGTATAATAGTTTTTGATATAGAAGAACATACTATGAAACAAGATAATACACGGGTTAAAGTGCCTAAAATAATTTTTAACACAGAATATTAATGAGTGGTTGGGTAAATAGTGTAAAATTGTTTGAATTTTATAGGTGTATGTTTTATAGAATATATATTCTGTGAAGTTTGGTAACTCTTCTCCAGAGTATTCAACTCTATTAATGCTATCATTAACTATTTTAATTCAAAGTCTTTGTTTAATTACGGGTTTAGATGCTTTCTTTTTCGCTGTTATTTTTAGATGAATTTAGTAGGAGTAATTGTTGGAGTTAATTTTTCATATTTTTTTTTAAAAAATCTTACACCAGTGCACATAGTAGCTTTTATATTAGTATTGTACTTACATCGAAAAAAAAGGTATTGTTTCCTAAATATTGTAGTGTTTTTAATCTAAAATCGTATTTTAGTGGATTAGATTTTATTATGTTTTATTACAATACTTGTAAGACTTTTTATTTCAAATACCTACTCATGAATAAAAAATACTTTTATTTTTTAATTTCATTAACTTTTTTATCAAATATTTATGCTCAAGGAGTTAAAGAACCACTGGTTATAGGGGCAAACAGCAATACAACGGTAACTCTTTTTTTTCCAAATTCTATAGAGAAAGTAATTCCGCCATCTGTTAATTATAAATTCGATTTTGAAGCCGGTGGTAGTATTGGACTACTTAAAGCTCGTAAGGGAAATACTAGTAATTTAACAGTTATTACTTCAAAAGGTGATGTATATTCTTTTCTGCTTAAATATTCAGAAAAAATAGAAAAATTTAATTATATAATTAACCCAAATTCTTCTGTTGGTAAGACAAAATTATCTTCGAATGATAAAGAAACTCTAGAACAGGAAAATGACGTTGTTAAACAAATTTCAGATAGCAACCTAGAAGAAGAACAAACTCCTACTGATATTACGTTTCAGACCGTAGATTTAAAAAAGAAAAAAGAAAAAAGTGTAGTCCAAAATCAGAACCAAGAAGAGTATTTTAAACAAGAAAATACGAAGGATTTGCCTGAAGATCCTGTTTATGAAAGTGATCTTTATGAATCCGATAAAGAAGAGTATTTTCGTGTTTTTTGTGAAAATAACTACCTTCAAAAAAGTATATATAAAAGGAGTTTTAGGCAAAGTAAAAAGATTTTGGTAAGGCTTAATAATATTTTGATAGATAGAGACGAAATGTATTTTATGGTTTCGCTAGAAAATACTTCTAAAAAAGAATACAATGTACATGGGCTAAGCTTCTTTCTTAAAGATAGTAAAAATGCTAAAGCGGTGATTAAAAAACCCATTTATACCTTTAATTTACAAAAAGTTATAGATCCCGAAAGTAATAATGAAGTGGTTTATGTTTTTAAAAAATTTGCTCTTGAGTCTAAACAGATTTTAGAAATAGTTTTAGATGAAAAAGAAGGGAACAGAATGGTTATACTTCCCTTAGATATTAAATATTTAAATTTAGTTGCTAAATGAGAATTTTATTATGGGTAGTTGTTTTTTTAGGAGTAAATTCTATTGCAGCACAAGCGTTTTCTAATTCTTTTATGGTAAACGGAGGGTTATTTGGGGATGGTTTCGGAGGGGAAATTACATTTAATACCAATTTAAATGAAGAATCTTTTACGCAAATAGGTTTAGATGTTTCTGTATCCAATTATATATCCAAAAAAACATCTATTCCTTATTCTAGTTATACCTTATCCTATTCTTATTTCACTACACTTTATTCTTCTGCAAGACGCTATAAAGTACTAAGTATAGGAGGAGGACTTTTGGCTGGATATGAACTTGTTAATGGAGGGCAAAATGAACTCTCGAATATTGTTTTTATAAATGGGGAAAGTAAATTAATATATGGTGCAGTTGTTGGGGCAGAAATAGATGTAATTATTAGTAATAGACTTTCTGTCGTAGCTAAAACTTCTCAATTTTATCATGTCAATAGTGATTTTGGTAAATTCACAAATTTCTCAGGTTTAGGCTTGCGTTACTATTTTTTCAGATAATAAAAAACTACAATGAATAGCTTATATAAATATTTAGTTGGTTTCTTTTTGGTATTA
>NZ_CANMDU010000003.1 GCF_947496775.1 uncultured Maribacter sp.
TTTAAATATGTTAAGCAACAACAACTAAACAAGTCTCAATCCCGTCTCTCGATTTAAAAATTCTTTATGTTCAAATGCCTTCGTTTCCTAACAACATTCTTACGCTTGTCTTTACAATATTTCAATGAACTCTAATACACTAACCAAAGCTAGCTTATTGTCTCGCCATTCAACTAATTCGCTTAGTGTTTTGCGGGCTGCAAATGTACGCCTCTTTTTCTTTCCTGCAATGCCTTTTTTAAATTTATTTTGAAGTTTTTTTTCACCCCTTCAAAAAAGACTGTAAAACAGATACTTAGACCCTGAAAAAAACAATCGTTTTTTTTCTCATTTTTAAGAACATTACACGAAACTCTTTTAGTACCACAAAAAGAAACTTTCTCAGCATTAAAAAAGTAAGTAAATACGTTCCGAGTACTAAGAAAAGAAGTTCCAAACTAACCCAAAACGAATAACAAAATCTCTGTACGGATAGTTAGGAGCTGCATAAAAATTATTGGTCTTACTAAATAAAGAATTAAAATGTTCCGCTTTTAGATAAATTCTCGTTTGCTGCACCTTTGCATTTATGAAAAAATCTAACAATGGATATGCTCCAAATTCTTCGTTGTTCTGAATATAAAATTCCCCCATAAGCGGATTATAAGCGTCCATATTATAAGAACTAAAGTATTTAAATGTAACTCCAGTTTGTATAAACATTGCTTTTTCAAAAACGTCGGAAGAAAAGTATATGGTATTCCTAGTTACTAAGCTGGGGACATTTAGGACATCATTAGATTGAGCTACGTTCTGATACATTAAGGTATTATTAAGAGCAAACTTCCCTACTTTAATTTCCTTACTGTATTTAATTTTTAAATGATTTACACTTTTGTCTTCTTGAAAGGGTCTTATGTTTGCGTTTTCAGCTCCTTCAACAAATTCCGCATCTGGGTCTACTTTAAAGAAGGTATAGTTACCTACGGTTGTAATATCCGCTTCAACATTTCCCCATTTTTTAGAGGTAAATTTAAAGTTTAGATTATTAACTCTTTCTTTTTTAAAATCTGTATTAAGCCAATTGTAATTAATATACTCACTTTGGTATAATAAAAAATTATAATCCGGCATTCTAGAGGAAGAATGAAATCCAAAATTTATTTTATTATTTGAATCAAAGCTATAACCTGCGGAAGCATTAATACTTTGGCCTGTTAAATCTCCTATTAATGTATACTTTATATCGGCATCAACATTAAAACCTCCTATCTCTTTTTGATAAGTACCTCCCAAACTAATTTCCTCTCCTTTTAATTGATAGGGTATTGTTTGCGCATCTGTGATAAACAAGCTATTAAAATAATAGTTATAATTATAAAGGCTTATATTTCCTTGCAACATCCCCAATGTAGCATTATAAAACTGCACATTAGCTTCATTGTACATTGTTTTAAGACTTGCCTTATCATCAATCCCAGGTAACACTGCATCTCCAAAAAAATCATTTTTCGCTACTTGTGCAAATTGATAATACTTTGTTTCGTAATTAAATTGATGCCCTATCGCCAAAGATGTTTTTTCTATTCTACTAGAATCTTTCCTTTTTCTTAATAACTTATATTTATGATCTAAGTAATAGCGTTTCCCCAATACTTTATTATTTGCATTAGTAAACATGACATCTAATCTTCCCCGATCCCTAAAATTGGGGTCTCTTGATTCAAATTGCAATTCCGCATTTGAAAGCCCTCCATTTTCTTCTGTTTTAATATCCTGCGCTGCTATATGCGCTCTTAAAAAATAACGATAGTTTGGGGAAGTATAATTTGTTGTCATTTTAAAATTACCCGACTCTGCTTGGTTTATCTGGTATTTACCTAAAGATCTAAAACCCTTAAAACCAATAGAAAAATTTAATCTTCTAGAGGTATTAAAAGTAAGCATAGCATCTAATAACTGCCCTTGTTCAAAAGTGGTTTTAAAAAATAAATCGGTCATTGGAGTAGCTACATTGTAGTATTTTATATCTTCTACTTCCGCATAATTAAAATGTTTTGCTTTTGCACCTAGACCTGGATATAGTGTTGCTCTATTAAAATTAACTCCTAATTTATTATAGGGTTGACCAACATTTGCAAAAGGCATTAACTCAAAATCATCTTTCCTTAAGTAATTATATCTATATTCTTTCTTAATGGTTAATGTTGTATCTAAATAAGTGGTGTCTCTTGCATGCGTAATAATTTTATAATCTTTTATGGTAACACCGAGTGTATCGCCTTTTTTTGATGACTTTACGCCTTTAGGCTTTAGCCCTATTTTTTTAAGTACAGTGTCGTTTTGTTTTAAAAACGGAATAGAATCTTTCTGAGCAGAAACTATAGAAAAAGAACAAACTAAAAAGAAAAGAAGGAAATATTTCATAGTATAACTTACAATTGCAAAGTTAATTTTTTTGTTCCTAATGAAATGTGAAAGTTTTAACTCATATTAAAATTATTCTTATTTACGCTTTAAAATTCCCCCTCTTGTTAGTATTTTAGTACTGTTTAACGCTAAACTCAATCAACTTCTTTTGCTTACTAATATTTATAAATTTCACGATGAAATAGGAACAGACGAAGCCGGAAGAGGATGTTTAGCTGGCCCTGTAACTGCTGCAGCCATAGTACTTCCTATGGGGTTTTCTAATTCTATTTTAAATGATTCTAAACAATTATCCGAAAAAAAGCGCGTGAAATTGCGCCCTGTTATTGAGTCTTCCTGTATATCCTATGCTGTTGCGCATGTTTTTCCTGAAAAAATTGATGAAATAAATATATTAAATGCCTCTATACTGGCCATGCACAAATCTATTGACCAACTACAAACACTTTCTGAATTTATTATAGTGGATGGTAATAAATTTAAGCAATACAAACATTTTAGCCACGAGTGCATTATTAAAGGAGATAGTAAGTATATGCGTATTGCCGCTGCATCCGTTCTAGCGAAAACCTATAGAGATGATTATATGGATAAAATCCATGAAGAATTCCCAATGTATAACTGGAAGAAGAACAAAGGCTATCCCACAAAAGAGCACAGAGAAGCAATACGACAATATGGTATTACGAAATACCACAGAAAAAGTTTTAGACAATTACCAGAACAGGATACGCTAAAACCTTAAAAATTTTAACTTTGCTATAAAGCACTTCTAATGAAATTTAAAATATTAATTGCACTTCTGGTTGTACTAGTTTACAGTTGTACTACGGACACTAAAACATCGAGCTCTTTAGTTCATTATGTTCCAGAAAATACTGCTTTTGTCATTAGAATAAACAATCTAGATTCTTTAAAAAATCAGTTAAACAGAAATACCATAATTTCTAAAATTAAGCCTTGGGGAAATTATGAAAATATAGTTTCTAAAATTGCCCTTCTAAAACATCTTAAAGAAAATAATAAAGGCTTATTATGCTTTTCTGAATTAGGTAAAGAAAAATTTGAGTTTACCTATATTACATCTCCTCAAAAAAATATAGTGGTTATAGATAGTGCCATAACACATAGAACAGAAACCATAGCATATGAAAATCAAGAAATAAAAAAGATAACCATTGCTGACGCATCCTACTATCTATATCATACAAATAACAGTTCCTTCTTAAGTTCTTCGGAAGTATTGATAGAAAACCTAATTAGGAACCAAAAAAAAACAAATACAAACCCTATTTTGCATAGGCTTTACACTATGTCTAATGCTAATAAATCTGCTAGCATATTTATAAATTTAAAAAAAGCTAGTTCTATTATTAACCCTTTATTAAAAAAGGAATCTTCCTTAAAAATTGCGCAATTTGCAGATTGGGTTTCTTTAGATTTAAAACTAAGTGCCAATAGTCTAAATTTTAATGGAATAAGTATTACTAGCGATTCTGTTCCAAATTACCTTAATCTTTTTAAGAACACTAATCCTATAAATAATAGGACTTCGGAATTAGCTCCTTTACATTCTGATGCTATACAATCTTACACTTTTGATGATTATTCTGCATTCGCCAAAAATCAACAGAATTTTCTTGATCGCTCATCCCCAATGGATTCTTTGTTTAATACAGTCGAAGAAATTGGATACATTCACATCAACAATCAAAAGGCTATTTTAATAAATACTTATGGTGCAGAAAATATTTATGATTACTTAAATGCAAACAAAAAAGAATCTTACGACTATCAAGGAAGTGAGATTTTAGAACTTAGCAATTCTACCCTATTAAACAATGCTCTTTCTCCTGTTGTAAAGGAATACAAAGCTATTTTTTGTTCTATCATAGAAAATGCCTTTGTATTTGCTCCGAACAAAGATCTTATACAAACCATCATTAACAATTATAAAAATGGAGCCACTTTTAATAAAACCGCACTTTTTTCTTCTAGCAACACCATTTTAGCAGAAGAATCTTCAACTTTATATTTGTCTGGCGCAAAAAATTTAGAACATATTCTTAAAAAACATGCCACTGAAACTGTTTATAAGGATTTTAAAAAGTCTGACTTTTCGAAATATGCTTTTGTACTTCAAACTGCTGTTGATGCAAATTTTCATCATACTAACTTGAACATACTTCCGATAAAAAAAGAAGAGAATACTAGTATTGTATCCCCCCTATTTTCTCTTCAATTAGATAATGAGATTACCAGTAAACCTCAATTTGTAACGAACCATGTTACCAAAAAGAAAGAAATTTTGGTACAGGATATTAACAATGTACTTTATCTAATTTCTGACACAGGTCTTGTTATATGGAAAAAAGAACTACAAAACCCTATTCAAGGGAAAGTACGCCAAGTAGACCTCTATAAAAATGGTCGTTTACAATTAGCTTTTACCACTACCAATCAATTTATGATTTTAGACAGAAATGGGAAAGAAGTTGCTCCTTTTTCGATGAGTTTTGATGGTGGTAATCTTAATCCTTTAGCTGTTTTTGACTATGAGAAGAAAAAAGAATATCGTTTCCTAGTTACGCAAGGAAAAAAGATTTTTATGTATAATTCTAAAGGAGAAATTGTCAAGGGTTTTAAATTAACAAAAACTAAAGAAAACATAATAGCAGCACCTAAACATTTTGTTATAAAAAACAAAGATTACCTCGTTTTTAAATTGGAAAACGGAAATCTTAAAATAGTAAATAGAGTTGGTAAAGATCGTGTGAAAGTGAAAAACAAAATAGCTTTTTCTGAAAATGAGATTTATGTTTACAAAGACCGCTTTAATCTTTCCGATATGGACGGAAACTTACACCAAATAAATACAGAAGGTAAGGACTCTAAAACAGCATTATCTCTTGTTAAAGATCATGGTTTAGTTACAACTTCTAGAACTTTGGTTTATATGAATGATAACACCATTAGCATTAAAGGTAAAAAGGTGGAATTAGATTTAGGAGTTTATAATAAACCTCAAATATTTCTGATTCATAACAAAATGTATATTGGAGTAACGGATATTCAAAACCAAAACATTTACTTGTTCGATAGCCAAGCAAACCTACTTCCTAATTTTCCTATTTTTGGAACAAGTGCCATAGATTTAATAGATATGGATGGTGATAAAAAGCCTGAATTGGTCACTAAAGACAATGACAATTCTATTGTGGTGTATAAAATTCATTGATTTATTCTACCAATTATACATATTTTATTACCAGAAACACAAGATAGTCTTCCGCGAGCAAATAAAAGTATTTTTTTAATGTTAACCTTTGTATTTTGTTTGCTATTAATAAGTAAACAACACAGATGAAAACAACAAAAAGTCTCTTAAAACTTATTCTTACTATACTAAGTATATGTTTATTCTCTATAAACGCTCAAGCTCAGTTTTTAAAGAAGTTAGGAAAGAGAGCAGAAAAAGCTGCTGAAAGAGCTGTAGAAAAAAGAATAGAAAAAGAAACTGAACAAAAAACAGACCAAGCATTAGATAGTATTTTTGAACCTGGAACTAAGAAAAAGAAAGCTCCAAAGAAGAAAAAACAAACGAAAACAAACCAAGATGCCTCCTCTGAAAATTCTTCTGAAATTAGCATCCAAAGTTCTTCTTCTGACTCGGCCATTGAAGTATATAGAAAGTTTGATTTTGTCCCAGGAGACAAGGTGCTTTTGTATGATGATTTAGCCAATGATTTTCCTGGTGATTTTCCTGCAAAGTGGAATAGTAATGGTAGTGGAGAAGTGGTTACTATGGGAGAAAATCGTGATAAATGGATGGAACTAAAATCTGGGCGCGGCACATACTATATTCCAGATACTCCAGATTTACCAGAAGAGTTTACTATTGAATTTGATTTTTTAACAACGGGATTAGATAACAAAACATCTTCTACCACTACTTTTGGCATTTATTTAGATGATAATAACGGTTTTACCACTAAAAAAAATACGGCTATAATAGAAATTCCAATGTGCCAGTTTATAGATATAGGAATGGTTATAGAATCCTGGAGCAATGGAAAAAGAACCATGCGAAATTCATTAGATATGGATATTCGTAAAACCATACAAAAGGAGTCTCATATTTCTATGGCAATTAATAAACAGCGTGTTCGCTTATGGATTAATGAAACTAAGTATGTAGATATTCCAAGATTACTACCAAATACAAATATTACATCTGTTAAGTTTTCTCCGTTTAATTTTAGAGATGGCGTGGATAAAGTTTTTATTAGAAACTTAAAAATTGCAGAAGGTGGTGTAGATTTACGAAGAAAACTAATTGCAGAAGGAAAAATATCAACCAATGGTATTTTGTTTGATAGTGGCTCTGCTACTATACAACCACAGTCTATGGGGATAATTCGTCAAATATATCAGGTAATGGCACAAGAAAACAATTTAAATTTAAAAATTGTTGGTCATACCGATTCTGATGGAAATGCGGAAAACAACTTAAAACTATCTAAAAAACGAGCAGAAGCCATAAAAAATGCTCTAGTGAATATTTACAGTATTACACCTAATAGGTTAACTACAGAAGGAAAAGGAGCTTCTGAACCAGTAGGTGACAATGCAACTAATCCCGGCAAAGCCCAAAACAGAAGAGTAGAATTTATAAAGCAATAATAAACAACTAAACGTACCAAAATGAAAAATATAGTAACCCTTTTAATTTGTTCTCTTTTTAGTATAGGATTATGCGCCCAAGATGGCTGCAGTAAATATTACCCCATGAAAGAGGGCTCTTCTTTTGAGTATACTAATTATAACAAAAAAGGAAAAGTAGAAGGAATTACCACCTACAATACCTCCTCTGTTTCCTCGGAAGGTGCTGCTACAAAAGCAACTTTAAATTTAACTTTAAGCGATAAAAAAGGAAAGGAAAATTATAACACAAGCTACACCTATACTTGCGAGAATAATATGGTAAGCATTGACTATAAGTCTTTATTCCCTGCGGCTATGATGAAACAGTATGAAAGCATGGGAATGAAAATGGAAATATCAGGGAATGATATTGAAGTTCCTAATAATCTAGAAGTTGGTAAAGAACTTAAAGACGCCAATGTTACTATTAATATGAATATGAGTGGTATGAACATGTCTGTATCTGTGGATATGACTAATCGTAAGGTTCTAGCTAAAGAAAGTGTAACCACAGTTGCAGGAACGTATACTTGTTATGTAGTATCAGAGAATACTACTTCTAAAACCATGGGAGCTACTATAGAAATGTCTTCTAAATTATGGCTAGCAGAAGGTGTGGGTATGGTAAAGCAAGAAACCTATAAAAAGAATGGTGATTTAATAAGTAAAACTGTACTGACCAAATTCAGTAATTAAATAAAAAATAGTATCTTTAATAGATTACAAGTCATTGTTTTGAGATTCAAAGTCATCTTTTTTTAACTGTCCATTATTCAAAGATTACTTTGTTTCTCGAAATGATATTTATTTTAGCTCCGCTTCAAACAAAACCTTAAAATGTTTTAGGAGTTTTTCTTTTACCTCTTCCATAGAAACTTCTTTTTGTCCTAATTCTACATTTAAAGAAGTAACTGCTTTATCTTTTATTCCACAAGGAATCATTAAATCAAAATAGCCTAAATCTGTATTTACATTTAAAGCAAAACCATGCATAGTTACCCAACGGCTAGCACGTACGCCCATTGCACATATTTTACGCGCAAAAGGTGTTCCTACATCTAACCAAACTCCAGTTTCTCCCTTAGAACGTTCTGCTTTTAACCCATATTCATGCAAGGTTAAAATTACCATTTCCTCTAATAAACGCAGATATTTATGTATGTCTGTAAAAAAATTATCTAAATCTAAAATGGGGTAGCCCACTATTTGTCCTGGGCCATGGTAGGTTATATCTCCACCTCTATTAATTTTATAAAAAGTAGCATTTTTTTCTTTAAGTTGCTTTTCATCTACAAGCAAGTTTTGCATATCTCCGCTTTTACCTAAAGTATATACATGCGGGTGTTCTACAAAAAGAAAATGATTAGGGGTTACCAATTGGGCATCCTCTCTCCTATTCTTAATTTTAATATCTAAAGTTTCTTTAAAAATTTGCTCTTGGTACTCCCAAGTCTCTTTATAATCCTTTAGCCCTAAATCTTGTAAAATAACCTCTTTATTCATTACTACAAAGATACAAAGCTGCTAAGAAACAATTATTAATACTAGTTTCTAAGTTTAGTTAGGATTATTTAAAATTACCAAAGCAGCAATTACTCCTGGCACCCAACCGCAAAAGGTGAGCAACAGAACAATTAAAAAAGAACCACAACCTTTTCCTATTACCGAGAGCGGTGGAAAAATAATGGCCAATAATACACGTAAAAAACTCATTCTATTTTGATTTAATTTGATTGATGTACTTATTTGACGCTTATTTCCTTTAATTGTTACAAAGTAGGCTACTTTCTAACAACATTCTCTTTTTGCAAAATTGATAGATTAGCCTAGACTACCTATATTTGCAGCCTTAATTATTTAGATATGCAACTTTCGGAACAAGAAGTAATAAGACGAGATAAATTAGCCCGCTTACGAGATTTAGGAATAGATCCTTATCCTGCGGCTTTATACCCTGTAGATGCTACCTCAAAAAGTAGTAAGGAGAATTACGAAGAAGGGAAAAAAGTTGTTATTTCTGGACGATTAATGTCTCGAAGAATACAAGGTAAAGCTTCCTTTGCGGAGCTTCAAGATAGCGAAGGGCGTATACAAATCTATTTTAATAGAGATGAAATTTGCCCAGGTGAAGACAAAACGCAATATAATGAGGTTTATAAAAAGCTTTTAGATATAGGAGATATTATTGGTATCGAAGGGGAGCTTTTTACAACACAGGTTGGTGAAAAAACCGTGATGGTAAAAAACTTTACTATTCTTTGTAAAACTCTAAGGCCACTTCCTTTACCTAAAAAAGATGCAGAGGGGAATATTTATGATGAGTTTAATGACCCTGAATTACGTTACAGACAACGTTATGTAGATTTAATTGTAAATCCGTCTGTAAAAGAAACTTTTGTAAAGCGTACCAAAATAACAAACACGATTCGTCAGTTTTATAATGACCGTGGGTATTTAGAAGTAGAAACACCAATATTACAACCTATTCCTGGAGGTGCATCTGCACGTCCGTTTTTAACACATCATAATGCATTAAACATTCCTTTGTATTTAAGAATAGCGAATGAGTTGTATTTAAAAAGACTTATTGTTGGAGGTTTCGATGGTGTTTATGAGTTTTCTAAAGATTTTAGAAACGAGGGTATGGATCGTACGCATAATCCAGAATTTACAGTAATGGAATTGTATGTTGCCTACAAAGATTACCATTGGATGATGAATACTACGGAAGAACTATTAGAAAAAATTGCAATAGACTCCAACGGAACTAGTAAAGTTACTGTAGGAGAAAATGAAATAGAATTTAAAGCGCCGTACGCAAGAGTACCTATTTTAGAAGGTATAAAAACTCACACAGGTTTTGATGTCGCTGGAATGGATCAAAAAGAACTAATAGAAGTGGCTAAAAAATTAGGTCTGGAAGTTGACGACTCTATGGGAGTTGGAAAATTAATTGATGAAATTTTTGGTGAAAAATGTGAACACCACTATATACAACCCACTTTTATTACGGACTATCCTAAAGAGATGAGTCCGTTAACTAAAGAACATAGAGACAACCCTGCATTAACAGAGCGTTTTGAGCTTATGGTAAATGGTAAAGAACTAGCCAATTGCTATTCAGAGTTAAACGACCCTATAGACCAACGCGAACGTTTTGAAGAACAATTAAGGTTGTCCGAAAAAGGAGACGACGAGGCTATGTTTATAGACCAAGATTTTTTACGTGCCTTAGAATATGGTATGCCCCCCACTTCTGGTATTGGTATAGGTATAGATCGTTTAGTGATGTTAATGACTAATAATTCTTCGATACAAGAAGTATTATTCTTCCCGCAAATGCGTCCAGAGAAAAAAGCGGTGGAATTAAATGATAACGAAAAAATTATTTTCGAGATTCTTAAAAAAGAAAAACAAATGCCGCTTGCAAATTTAAAATCTGCAGCAGATTTAAGTAATAAAGCTTGGGACAAAGGTATTAAAGGACTTACCAAACATGGGTTGGTGAAAGTTGTTAAAGAAGGAGAATCTCTTCTTTGCCTTTTGCAAGAATAAATTACATTTTTTTATATATTCGAAGGAGCTATGCTAGCTCCTTTTTTTATTATAAAATAAATGAATTTAGAAAAAATATTTACCGAACGTATAGATACTAATGAGATTAATATAGAAAACAAAACTATAGACGTTAACAATTGTATTGTAGAAAATTGGCATATATCTAATAAAAATTCAATTATTTTTACCAATTGTCAATTTGATGGAAAAGAATTTGTTTTTTACAAAAATAATGGCTCAAAACTAATAGTATATTTTAGAGAATGTGTTTTCAATTGTGATGTAAAATTCAATAACTGCTATTTTAAAGCTTTAAAGTTTATTAATACAAAAAAAATCAAAACATTAGAAATAACTAAATCTATTCGTATAGAAGAACTTTATTTCAAAAATACACATGATTGTCGTTATAAATTAGAAGGAGATATAATTATCACCAATAATAAATCCATTGACCAAATTAATATTTCTAAGATAAATCATCATTCAGGTGAATTTATATTTACTAATAATGATATAAAAAAGAATACAACTGTCCCTACGAAGGCCTCTTCTTTTGCATTTTTCAAAAAGTCTTCTTTTAATAAAGCTGACTTCTCTGAAACTAAGTTTTCAGAAGAAGTCAACTTCGACGGAATGGTTTTAACTAATAATAAAGGTCATTTAAATTTTGAAAATTGTACGTTCGGTAAATCTTATTTTAATGAAACCAATTTCGGAAATAGTGCCTATTTTAATGGTAGCATCTTTAATAATGACGCACATTTCATTTCTTGTCAAAATATTGAGAATACGATAGCAGATTTTTCAGGATGTACTATCTACAAAAACATAAATTTTAGCTATTCTAAATTTAAAAGTCTAATAATAAAAAATGTTCTTTTTGATAACCTAGTATCTTTTGAAGAAACTGAGTTCGATAACATCACTTTTGAAAGAATCGTCTTTCAAAAACCTGCTTTTTTTGATGGTATTAAAATTAACAATCTCAAAAATTGTACTAGAAAAACTTTAAGAATTATTAAACTTCAACTACAGAAAACAGAAAACAAAATAGATTATAATAATTTTAAAGCATTCGAACTAGATGCCTTAAATAGAGAGTTAAATAAAAAAGATTGGAAAGATAAATTTGTTTTGTGGTTAAATTCAAAATCATCAAATCATGGTCTTAATTGGCTTCAAGGCATTACATTTACAATCATTGTTGGCTTAGTTTTTTACTCTATTTATTTTTCTTTTGAAAATTTTACACAACCTTTTATTATTAACTGTGAAAGTCTAAACGTTTTTTTAATAGGTTATTTCAAATTTTTAGTTCCCTCATACTCTTCACCTATAGAAAATGGTTTAAGTAAATGGTATCTATATATTCCCTTTTTAATTGGCAAAATTTTTGTAACCTATGGAATATATCAAACTATAGTTTCCTTTAGAAAATTTAAACTTTAATAAATCCAATAAAAAGCATAGTTTAGAGGACATTAAATAGTCATAATGAACCTCAGTAAAAAAATTGGACTTTTTCTAGGACCAACCTTATTTCTTCTTTGTATTAATTTACCTTT
Source organism: uncultured Maribacter sp. (assembly GCF_947496775.1). Taxonomy (GTDB): domain Bacteria; phylum Bacteroidota; class Bacteroidia; order Flavobacteriales; family Flavobacteriaceae; genus Maribacter_B. The sequence continues at coordinate 12,240 of NZ_CANMDU010000003.1, forward strand.
TGTAGTAGTATCTAATAAAGGAGATGCTGTTATTGCTGTAGCGCTTTGGATGGTTGTATGGTGGATTACAGAAGCAGTTTCTATATCGGTAACTGCTCTTTTACCTTTACTCTTATTTCCCCTTTTAAAAATTATGCCTATTGCTGATGTAGGAGCAAACTATGGAAGCCCCATAGTATTCTTGTTTTTTGGAGGATTTATTATGGCTCTAGCATTAGAGAAAGTAAACCTGCACAAACGCATTGCACTTAACATTATAAAAATAACAGGCACTACTCCCAATAAAGTAGTGCTTGGCTTTATGATTGCCACAGCAACACTAAGTATGTGGATTAGTAATACCGCTAGCACCGTAGTTATGCTACCCATAGCCATGTCAGTTATAGGTTTACTAATAAATGATGAAAATGGTTTTACCAAAAAAGACCAAAACTTTGCTTTGAGTGTTATGCTTGGAATAGCATTTTCTGCCAATGCTGGTGGGATAGCCACCGTTATAGGTACACCACCAAACTCCGTTATGATTGGTTTACTAGAAAACCAATATAATATTGAAATATCTTTCTTAAAATGGATGGTAATAGGGGTTCCCTTTTCTTTTACCATGATAGCCATTAGCTATTTTGTTCTAGTAAAGTGGATGTTTCCAAATAAAGGCTTAGAATTTAACGCTTCTAAAGATATTATTCATGAGGAACTTAAAAAACTAGGACCAACAACCGGAAAAGAAAAAATGGTGTTAGTAATTTTTGGTGTAACTGTTTTCCTTTGGATATTCCGTACACTTATAAATAGTATTTTTCCGGAGTTAGGGTTATCCGATACTATTATCAGTATACTAGCCGCAATATCTTTATTTACTATTCCTTATAATTTAAAAAAAGGAGATTACATTATTCAATGGCAAGATACAAGCAAATTGGCTTGGGGTATTTTAATACTGTTCGGAGGAGGTTTGGCCTTAGCAAAAGGAATGTCCGTTAGCGGTATTGTAGATTTGGTAGCAAATGCCATTGCCGCAAGTGATATTAGTATTTTTATAACTGCTGCTCTGCTTATTTTCTTAATGTTGTTTATGACAGAACTTATGAGCAACGTAGCCTTAGTCGCAGTTTTAGCCCCGGTGGTTGCAGGTATAGCTATTGGTCTAGAAATTCCTATTCTTTATTTACTAATCCCTGTAACTATGGCTAGTAGTTGTGCTTTTATGTTGCCTATGGCTACCCCTCCCAATGCTATTGTTTTTGCAAGCGGATATATTAAAGTACACCAAATGGCACGCGTGGGGATTATCCTTAACCTTATTGCTGTAGCATTATTAATAATTATGTTTCAATTTGTTATTCCGCTACTATTTTAAAAAACAAAAACCCCTGTCTCCACAGGGGTTTAAACTAACTAACTCAAAAAATAACTAACTAACTTAATTTTACTTTACCGCAAAAGCATTAAAGTTCTTTGGTAAATATATTTTTGTATTAAAATCTAATACTATTTCATCCTTCGCATCTATATAATTAATGCTCTGTACGTCTTTAGCATACGCATAAGCATCAAAACCAACTGGTAAATGCTTGCTAAAATCTTCTTCCTCAATGATAGTATTGTTAATATAATCAACACTATTAATATCAAAATAAAAAGAATTCGGATCAAAGCTTTCTGGTAAATAATCTGCTGTATTAAATCCTAAATCTATTACTTCTTCTTCCTCAATATACTCAATAGAATTAATATCAAAATCTTTAATCTCTTTAGGAGTACTTGTTGCAAAAGCTCCTTGGCAAATTGCCAATCCTAAGACAATAGATAAACTCATTTTTTTATAATTCATAACTTTCAGGTTAAATTCTTTGCAAAGGTAGAACCGACTTTTTTATTAATTATTGCTTTTTCATTTTTCTTAACAGTAGCCTAATGAAGCCCTAAAATACACTTTGATAAAAGCTCTCTACGAAAATTATGAATTTGATAAATCGTCTATTCTAATCTTACCACCTATTCAATTTTTACAGACAATTTTTACGACAAAAAAAAGTGCCATTTCTATGTTATTTTTTTGTTAAGCACCTCTAAGTATACCTTTTGTCGAATTTTTTAACCTTTTATCTAAAATAGATCTCTAAAGGCAAAGCCCAAAGATGACTTTGGGCTTTGCGCTTGACTAATTCAAAGAATTTAAAAATGATAACTCTCTATTTAAAAGACGGCATAAAAAAGTAAATGTTACACTAATTATAATAAATATGAAATACGATTATTCTCCAATTAATAAAGACGAGGTATTGCCTTACAAAATACCAAGCAATATACTATTCGATGAAATACATAGCAAAGTGATCGACTTTCGACAAACGGTAAAATAAGATGAGTTAATATCCGTTATTACCACACTAATGTTATTCTTTACATATTAAAAGATGTATTTGACAACAATATACTTAACCGCTTTTGTTTAATTAAATCTTATATAAGACGTTAAATTCCCCAAATTATGACCTACAAAGCAAAAAGTTTAATCTATCTAGGAGTATTTGCAAGTCTTGCTCTTACCTATCATTTAACATCTGCAACAGAAAATAAGGTAGAAGCCTATGTAGAAGCCCAAGAGATTAAAGATGTTACAGAAACAGATAAGAATACTACTGTTGGTATTGAATTAGAAGACAGAGAGTAACACAAACGAAACTCATTATAAGAAAGGCGCAGAATTAATTCTGCGCCTTTCTTATTTTACATACCTATTAAAGTATACACCAAATAATCTTGTTAAGAACACCGATGAAATGCATATAATCCATGCCTGTAGATGAACGGTAAAATTATTCCGATGAAAAAAAGCACAATACCACACTTTTTTATCTTTTCACATCTAAAAACGCTCATTTGGCAACAATGCACTTTTTGATACTAAGATGAAACATACCTTTGTAGAAGAAATTAAAAACCCCCGAATCATGACTTATAAAGTAAAAAGTTTAGCATATTTAGTAGCATTTGTAGCCATTGCCTTAACATACCATATTACAGATAACCAGACGGAAACTAATACCTACGTAGAGACCGCTGAGTTAATACAAACGAATACTATTTCTACGACTACTTTAGAAGAAACAGAAAGATAATAATACCCCCAAAATTAACCTACTATAAGAAAAGGCTCGGACTAATACTCCGAGCCTTTCTTATTTATAGAAGATGGTGCAATATATCAATAGGTAATAAACTACATCTATAGAAGCACGTGTGGTACAAAGTGGAAACTATTCTTTATTTGGCGACTGGCCCCAGTGTATTTAAATCTTAATTACGGCTTAAAACACATGCTGAGAAAATACTAAAACCAGTTTTTTTTTAATTCCCCCTGTACTTAAACATTAATATGTTACCAACCAAAAACTAATAACCCGTTCCTTTTATTACCTTACATGGAGTGCTACTACATATTGACAAAAACATCGTTGAAATACGCATAATTCATGTCCGTAGATGAACGGTAAAATTAATCCGATGAAAAAAAGCGTAACACCACATTTTTCTATCTTTTCACATCTAAAAACGCTCATTTGGCAACAATGCACTTTTTGATACTAAGATGAAACATACCTTTACTAAAGAAATTAAAAACCCCCAGATCATGACTTATAAAGTAAAAAGTTTAGCATATTTAGTAGCATTTGTATCCATTGCTTTTACATACCATATTACAGATAACCAGACGGAAACTAATACCTACGTAAAGACCGCTGAGTTAACACAAACGAATACTATTTCTACAACTACTTTAGAAGTACTAGAAAGATAATAATACCCAAAAAAATAACCTACTATAAAGAAAAGGCGCAGAGGCAACTCTACGCCTTTCTTTGTTTTATAACATATCGTTAATAAAATCCTAAAGTAGAATTCTATATTAAACCTTTTAAAAGTATAATGGTCTTAGAAGTATAATCTTAAAAAAATAAGACATGAAAAAAATAATGATAACACTTTTGCTTTTAGTAGGAATGACTACTATAGCCCAAAGACCTGAAGGAAAACAAGGAAAAGGACAACGTGGCGCAATGCAAGATTTTACACCAGAACAAATAGCGACGTTACACACCAAAAAACTGACATTAGCTCTAGACCTTACAACTGCTCAACAAAGTAAAATAAAAGCTTTAGCCTTAGAAAATGCAACGGAGCGTAAAGCCAAAATGGAAGAACGTAAAACAAAAAGGGAAGAAGGAGATACTAAAAAACCAACCTCTGAAGAACGTTTTACAATGCAAAATGCTAGGTTAGACCATAAAATTGCGCAGAAGAAAAAGATGAAAAATATCCTCTCGGAAGAACAGTATAGTAAATGGGAGAAAATGCAAGCTCATAAAAACCATAAAATGAGAAAACACAGAAAAAAAAACGGTGCTAAAAAACAAGCCCAAAACCAAAAAGGAAAATAATAGTTGTAATTACGTTTTTTATTGTTGCATGTTAAGCCATGTGGTAGTTAAACACATGGCTTTTTTATAGAACATGTTAATAACTACAGATGACGAAAGATTTATGCTACAGTATTTTAAATTATTTTAGAGGTTGAAAATATTTTGGTTGCCCAAAACGGACGTAAAGCAGACGGAAATGAATATATTTTGTTTCTTTATTTAGGCAATACAATGGATTCATATATAAAAATGAAAGAATATATAACTGTAAAAACCTACGTTTTCCCCCATGAACTTTATATCGACCGAAGCAAATTAGAATCTTTTGGCATTGAATGCTTAACTAAAGATGAAATTACAGCACAAGTTCATAATTTTTACTCCAATGCCATTGGTGGTATAAGACTACAAGTCCGAACAGAAGATTTTGAAAAAGCTAATGAGATTTTAAGTGACTATCCCGATATAAAGACAGATGAGAAAAGTATCTCCGAAATTAAATGTCCAAATTGTGGTTCTAGCAACATCAACAAAATTAAGTTTAATCGTATTCGGTCATTAGTTGCCTTAATGCTTTTTGGATTACCAATTCCTTTTTTAACTAAAAAACACCAATGCTACGAATGCCACAAAGAGTTTAGGCACAAACTTGCGAAAGATTAAGTTAAAATGAAAAACAAACTACTACTCAGCCTTTTCATTTTAATTTCTTTGCTCAGTAATGCGCAACTCAGAGAAGGACAAAATTTTTGTGACGAATCTCCAGAAGGCAACTATTTTCCTTTGTCTTTAAACAAGAAGAACATTTTATGGGCAGATACTTATTATACTGAAGATAAAATTGGCACTAAAATAATTAATGGAAAAACCTATTTAGAGTTTAAACAGAATTGGAAAAATATAGCGCCTACCACATTATTTTTACGAAAGGAAAACAATGTTGTTTATCAATACGAAGAATGTTGTAAAAAAGAAACTATAAGGTATGACAGTAATTTTAAAAAAGACCATCTCTGGAAATCAGCCGATGGTTTACGAGAATATAAAATTGTATCTTATAAAGGAAAGCTAAAAACACCTTACTGCAGTTACAAAAATTTATTAGTAATTAATGCCAAATTAAGTTTTGGTGAATTTAAGTTCTATTATCTAAAAGGACATGGATATATCGGCGCTACTGAAAACAATAAATTAGTTTCTTGTATTTCGCCAAGTTTAGAAACTTTAAAAGAAAAGTAAAACTGTCTGAATAAATTACAGCATGAAACATTGGGCTATGCTCGTAAAAGCAAAGTAATAGATAAATACAATACTCTTAAAATTGCGAAATTCTACAATGATAATTGTAACAAATGAATACCCCTTTTAACAGATACCAAAGCCGGAATTAAAACACTTTTTTTAAAGCATCTATAGTTTTATCTAAATCTCCGTAGGATAAAGCATCGTTTAAAAAGTAACTTTCAAAAGCAGAAGGAGGCAAATAAATTCCTTGGTTCAACATACCATGAAAATACGTTTTAAATGTCTCATTATTTCCTTTTGCCGAAGACGCAAAGTCCACTACTGGAGCATCCGTAAAGTGCACCGAAATCATACTTCCGTATCGGTTTATTTGGTAAGGAATTCCTTTTGTTCTCAATACATTATCAAACCCCTCATGTAAATGTTCTGTTTTGTCTGCAAGGCTTTCAAAGACCTCAGGTCTGCTATTTAACTCGGTAAGCATTGCTAAACCAGCACTCATTGCCAATGGGTTACCACTAAGCGTTCCTGCTTGGTATACGGGCCCTTCTGGCGCTAAGTAGCTCATAATTTCATTACGCGCAGCAAAAGCACCAACGGGTAATCCGCCACCTATTACTTTTCCAAAAGTAACAATATCGGCATCTATTCCTAATGCTTCTTGTGCGCCACCTGTTCCTAAACGAAAACCTGTCATTACCTCATCAAAAATTAACAGAATACCTTCCTTAGTACATAGCTCTCGTAAACCTGTTATAAATTCCTCAGTTGGAATAATACAACCCATATTACCTGCAACTGGCTCTATTATAATAGCTGCAATTTCTCCTTTATTCGCAGTAGTTAATGCTTTTACACTTTCTAAGTCGTTATAATTTGCTAAAAGCGTATCTTTTGCAGTGCCTTGGGTAACTCCTGGGCTATTAGGGCTACCAAAAGTAACGGCACCACTACCTGCTTGGATTAAAAAAGAATCGGAATGCCCATGGTAGCAACCTGCAAATTTTATTATTTTATCTTTTCCGCTATATCCTCTTGCTAAACGAACAGCACTCATACAAGCTTCTGTACCACTATTTACAAAGCGTATTTTATCAATATTCGGAACCATTGAAACGGCAAGTTTAGCCAAATCGGTTTCTATCTCTGTTGGCATACCAAAAGAAGTTCCTTTTTTTGCTTTGTCAATTATTGCATTTAAAACCGGTTCATATGCATGGCCCAAAATTAATGGTCCCCAAGAAGCTATATAGTCTATTAACTCATTACCATCCTCATCATACAAATAAGCCCCTTTAGCTTCTTTTACAAATACTGGGTCACCACCTACGGCTTTAAAAGCACGTACAGGAGAATTTACACCTCCAGGAATATATTGTTTAGCTTCATTAAATAGGGCACTACTTCTTTTATAAATCATCTTTCTTTATGCTTTTACTTTACCGTAATCTTTTGACCAATGGCTAAGTTAGAATCTTTCATTTTATTAATTCGCATTAATTCTTCTACCGAAACAAAGTACTTTCTAGAGATAGAATATAGGGTGTCTCCTTTTTGTACAATATGCGTTTTCTGATTTGATGCTACTATCATCACAGGCTGTTTCTTTACTCCAGAGGCTGCCTTCGAAGGAGAATCATACTGATCCAAATTATGTTTTTCTATAAGATAAATTAGTTTCTGTGGATATTTTACATCGGTTGCATAGCCTGCTTTTCTTAAACCCCTTGCCCATGCTTTATAATCGTTACGGTGGTAATTGAATAAAAAAGCATATCTAGATCTCGTAGTTAAAAAAACACTATGATCTCTATAAGAATACCTTGGATGATTGTATTTTCTAAAACACTCGCCTTTTTCATCATCATCATGAAAATCGTAATCTCCATCCCATCCTTTATGGCATTTTATTCCAAAATGATTATTAGTTTTCATAGCTAACTCTCCTTTTCCATAACCGCTTTCTAATAATCCTTGAGCTAGTGTTATACTAGCAGGAATACCATAAGCCATCATTTCTATTTGGGCAACTTCAGAAAAAGTATCTATATATTCTTGAATAGAGTTTATTTTAAAAGAAACAAACTTACCTTCATCTTTGGGCAGATCTTTATACGTTTTTGTTTTGGGCTTCTTTTTATGAGAAACTACATTTTTGGTTCTTAACTCTCCTGACCGAACAACAGTTTTTTTAGATTTACAACCTACTAAAAAAAGACCTACACAAAAAAAGATTATATATTTTTTCATTCTACTATTAGCAATGGTTGTTTTTTTCTTTTTAATAAAGTATTCATTCCTGGAATTCCTTGCAAGCCTCCTGTATGAATGGCTAAAATTTTAGTTCCCGATTTAAAACAACCTTCCTTAATCATTTCTATTAAGCCAAATATCATTTTTCCCGTATATACAGGATCTAAAGGGATATTTGTTTCCTTTTTAAAATTATTAATAAACTGGATTAACTCTGGCGATACTTTGCCATAACCTCCAAAATGATATTTATTTTGAAGCTCCCAATTTCTTTTGTTTGCAAATTTACGAATATCTTCTTGTAAAAAATTGCCCTTCAGAGCAGGAAAACCAATTACTTTTTGCAATTCACTAGAAGCATTAATAATGCCTGCTATGGTTCCACCTGTGCCTACAGCCGAAGTTATCACATTAAAAAAAGCATCTTCCTTTGTGATAATCTCTTGACAACCTTCTACGGCCAAACCATTAGTACCACCTTCTGGCAGCATATAAAAACGGCCAAATTCTTTTTCTAACTCCTCTTTAAACGCTAAAGTGTTTTTATTTCTATATGCTTCTCTAGATACAAATTTAAACTTCATACCATGTGCACGAGCCAAAAGTAAGGTAGCATTCTTTTGCCATTTATCTTCTAATTCTTCCCCTCTTATAATTCCGATAGTATGTAACCCCTCTTTTTTACCTGCATATGCAGTAGCGGCAATATGATTAGAATAGGCACCTCCAAAAGTTAAAAAAGTATCGTGTTTTGCCGCCTTTGCTGCAAGTATATTATACTTTAGTTTACGATACTTATTTCCTGAAATTAATGGATGTATTAAATCCTCACGCTTTATATATAGCGTAATTCCTTTATTTTTTATTATGGAGAGATTTACTTTTTGATTCTGCGTATGCACTAGACCTTAGTTTAGTAACGCCAAAGATATTTAATAAAGCTGAAGAATTTCCTTTGATTTAAATAATCTAAGTTGTTTTCATTGTAATATGCTTCTCGCTCAAAACTTATATTCTGATATGCTTTATAGCTATCTAAATAAAATAAGCTTCGCAAAAGCCATTCTGTAATATACCAGATGTAAAAAGGAAGAATTAACAGCTCTTGCTGTTGCTTAAGATGAATTTTTTCGTGATTAATAAGTACAATATCTTCCTTTAAGGTATTATCCTTTAGGATTATGAAAGGCCATAAAGACAAGCCTACATAATTTTTATAAAAGAAATGTCTAAATACTAATATCATAAATGCTTTGTACAAACGCTTATCCTCAAAGATAATTGTAATTTTTTAAATCTAAATATATTCTAGATTTCCAGAAGAACAAAGACGATTAAGTGCCTAAAAACAAAGGCATTTCCAACCTAACATGGTAATTTCTAGGCATACAACACCCATTATCAACCAAGAAATCTTAATTTTATCCGTTATAATAGTACTATGAAAGAGATTATTCCATTAGAAGAAGGAGATTATTATTTATCCGAACAGGGATATAAAGTGTTTACGAAACAGTTTCATTTAAAAAGAGGATATTGTTGCGAAAGCGGATGCAGACATTGCCCTTATGGTTATAATGCAAAAACCAACAGACAATAAAACAGACATTCTTCGGCACGATTTTTGAGAACTTTTCTATAAAGAATATTGTTTTTAACTTGATAAAAATAGTTGTTATGAAAAAAATACAAATACTAGCGCTACCCCTATTAATGGTGGTACTATTAAGCGCCTGTACTTCGGTACGTGTACTTTCTGATTACGATAAAGATGCCAATTTTAACACTTATAAGACGTATGCATTTTATAAAACAGGTATTGATAAAGCACAAATATCTGATTTAGATAAGAAAAGAATCTTAAGAGCTATTGACGCTCAAATGGTAACAAGAGGCTTTACAAAATCTAATTCACCAGATATATTAGTAAGCATTTTTACCAAAGAAAAAGAACAAGTAGATATTTACAACAACTATTGGGGCGGAGGCTTTGGTTGGGGATGGAATCCTTATTTTTGGGGTCCAGGATGGAACAATGGCACACAAGTAAGTACCAGAACCCAAGGCTCATTATATATTGATTTAATTGATGCTAAAAGCAAAGAATTGGTTTGGCAAGGAAAAGGGGTAGGAACCCTAGGGAATTCTAAAAGCATAGAGAAAAAAGAAGAACGCATACAGCAATTTGTTAGCGAAATACTTAAAGCGTATCCGCCACAAATAGTAGCTTCTAAATAAAACATCTAGAAGCAATAGAAACCAAAGAGGTTGTTTCATGGAGAAACCACCTCTTTTTTTTATAGTAGCGGAAAATAATTCCCATCTTTTACCTCGTTTAGCACAAATGCACTTTTAACCATTCCTATATGCGGTAAGGAGGCTACCTTATCTTTAGAAAACTTAAAATAATCATCTAAGTCCTTTACTATAATTTTAAGTAAAAAATCGAACTCTCCACCTACTACAAAACACTCCACTACTTCTGGGTACTTTTTAACACTAGCAGCAAAATCGTCCATTAACCTTTCTTTTTGCGCATCTAAGGATACAAAACTAAAAACGGTTATACTAGGTTCTACCTTGTTTTTATCTATGATTGCTACATACTTAGAAATAAAACCTTTTTGCTCCAACCGCCTAATACGCTCATAAACAGGAGTTTTTGTCATCTGTAACCGCTCTGCTATTTCTTTAGCATTGGTTTTTGCATCCTTTTCCAAGATTCTTAATATTTTTCTATCTACAACATCTAACTTTTGTTCCATAAATTTTCCTGTATTATAAATACAACACTACTTAGAAAAGCACAAATTACTAAATATTTACAAAAAATAGGAAAAATAACTAATTCAACTACTATGTTCTATACTATAAAACTAAAAATATATCTTTAATAGCATTTTTACGCTAAGTAATCTAAAAAATAAGCTCCATGCGGAATAACTACCAAAGCAATCCAATTTTAGATAAATTACCAGAACACTTAAGACAATTTATAAAACCCCAGAACTACGATGATTACTCTGCTATTGACCAAGCTGTATGGCGTTATGTAATGCGTAAAAACGTAGATTATTTAGGAAGAGTAGCACATTCCTCTTATTTAAACGGCTTAAAGAAAACCGGAATTTCTATAGATAATATTCCAAACATGTACGGTATGAACCGTATTTTACAAGAAATAGGTTGGGCCGCAGTTGCTGTAGATGGTTTTATTCCTCCCTCTGCATTTATGGAGTTTCAAGCGTACAACGTATTGGTAATTGCATCGGATATAAGACAATTAGAAAACATAGAATATACCCCGGCTCCAGATATTATACATGAAGGAGCTGGGCACGCACCCATTATTGCAAATCCTGAATATGCCGAATATTTAAGACGTTTTGGAGAAATAGGATGTAAAGCTATTTCTAGCAAAAAAGATTACGAATTGTATGAGGCCGTTCGGCATTTATCCATTATAAAAGAGGCCCCGAATACTCCAGAAAACGAAATCAAAATAGCAGAAAGCAAAATAGAAACACTCCAACAAAATATGGGAGAGCCAAGCGAAATGGCTCTGATAAGAAACTTACATTGGTGGACGGTGGAATATGGCTTAATTGGGACTATAGAAAATCCTAAAATATATGGAGCAGGACTTTTATCCTCTATAGGAGAAAGTGCTTGGTGCATGACCAACGAAGTTAAAAAAATTCCTTATTCCAAAATTGCAGCGCATACAACTTTTGATATTACTAAACCGCAACCACAATTATTTGTAACGCCAGATTTTTCCTTTTTAAGTCAAGTTTTAGAAGAATTTGCTAACACCATGGCGTTAAGAACCGGCGGATGGGAAGGTCTTAAAAAACTAATAGATTCACAAGGGATTGGCACTATTGAATTAAGTACTGGTTTACAAGTTTCCGGAAACTTTACTAATGTAATTGCTAATAATGGCAACCCTATATTTTTTCAAACTTCTGGACCTACAGCGCTTTCTTATAGAAATCAAGAATTAGTAGGGCAAGGAACTAACCAACATCCACATGGTTTTGGCTCTCCAATAGGCAAATTAAAGGGTATTAATATTGCCATTGAGAATATGAGTCCAAGAGATCTAAAAGCTTATACTATTTTTGAAGGAGAAATAGTTGTTTTAGAATTTGAAGGCGGCATTAAAGTTAAAGGAAAAATAATTACAGGCACAAGGAATTTACAAGGGGAAATTATTTTAATTACCCTAAAGAATTGCGTGGTTTCCTATTTCGAGGAAATCTTATTTCAATCCGAAGAAGATCTATACAATATGGCCATTGGAGAAAAAGTGGTTTCAGCATTCCACGGTCCTGCAGATTTATCTAGCTTTAATAGAGTAACTCATGAAGTTACCTCTACCAAACACAGAATAGACAAAACTCCTAAACAGATAAAATTAGAGGAACTTTACCAACAGGTAAGAGATTATAGAGAAGGAAAAAACAAAACAATATCTAGAAATAAAGTGTTTAAAGAAATTCAAGAAAATTACTCTAATGATTGGCTACTTTCCGTAGAGCTCTACGAATTGGCTATGAAAAGTAAAAATATAGAATTTGCAGACTCCATAACTACCTATTTAGAACAGGTAAAATTAGATAATCCTAAAATAGGTATGCTTATAGACAATGGACTTCATTTAGCAAAAAAAAGACAATAAAACTATTCCGTCTTAATCTTTAAATAATTGCTCTAAACTATTACCCTGTAACACTTGGTCGTTATACTGTAATGCCCATCCCATAGAGTTAGTTAAGACATAAAATTTAGAAAGCTCACTTAACAGTCTATTCTTTGCATTGGTCTTTAAGGTAGATGCCTCAACTTTCTTTAACAAAGAAGTACGAACGTTTTTCTTTATAACGTTATAATCTTTAGCCTTAAATGGATTAAGATAATCCGCAGTAACATCGTAATACTCAAAATCTGGGTTTATTTTAATCTCGGGCTCAGGAATACTCTTTATGTGCAAAGTTTTTGTTTCTTCATTTAACTCAAAAACCAGTTTACTTAAATCGTATGCAATGGTCACCTCAGCATTTACAACTACCAAAGCCTTTTTATCCGCTGTAATCAACTGTCCAAAAAGTTCTTGCGAATCTTTATAATTATAAACCTCAGCAAAATGCCCTTCAGTAACCACCAATTTAGATACATTTTTTATCTGCTGTTGAATTAGCATCGTATTTTCTTGTAAAATAGATTTTTCCTTATTGCTCTCCGTACAAGACCGAAAAACAAGAACTCCTGCTAATGCAACAACTACACCTATTAAAACTTTTTTCATGGCCTAAATTTCATAAAAGGATATGCTTCTTGAAGATACGTTTTTTTCTTTTCAAGCGCTTTTAAAAACTCTTTATGCTTAAGAGACTTTTCATTAAAAGGTCTATGTGCTAGTCCTTTTTGAACCACAGAAACCTTATCCATCACTTTTTGTGCTTCTTCATTAATCCAACTTAAAGTAAACTTTTGCCATATATAATTTACAGCGGTTATATTGGGGTGCACCATATCTTCTTTATAAAAACGGTAATCGCGTAACTCATCCATCATAATTTCATAGGATGGAAAATAAGTTACATTACTTTTTTTAATTACCTCATGTACAGCAGTAATAAGATGCGCCTTACTTTGTTGATTTTCTATAAATCCGTCTTTTAAATGACGCACCGGCGAAATAGTAAAAATTACAGTTACCTCTTTATTTATAGATTTTATATGATGGCCTATACGCTCTAAACTATCTTGTATCTCTTTTATTGATAAAATTCTTTTTGAAAACTGCTTTTGCGGCACTTTATGACAACTAGCTACTGTTTTTTTAGTTTCTAAAAAAGAATACACCCAAGCGGTACCTAATGTTATTACAATATGAGACGCTTTTTCTAATTGCTCCCGAGTATGTTGCAATCCTAAATTAAGGTTCTGTAACAATTCTTCTTGACTGCTTGCACTTACATCGGAATGCGCATCGAAACAATGCCAACGTTCGTTATGCTCAAAAATAAATTTTTTACTATACTCTTGATGAGTAACCGCTCTGGTTATAAGATTCTCTATAGCTATAGGATGAAATAAAATTCCAAACGGATTCTGTACCATTTGAAATTTATAGTATGTTAGTTGCTCCCCTATATTCTCTACAAAACAAGAACCTAGTAATAGTAATTTACTGTTATAATCTATTTGATTCTTTTCCTTTTGTAAAGAAAGTTGGGTTTGGAGTTTCATAACCTATTATGAAATATAATCTTTCGCCTTCCCTAAAGCTTCTTCTATTCCTGCTGGGTTTTTACCTCCCGCAGTAGCAAAAAATGGTTGTCCTCCGCCACCGCCCTGGATATACTTACCAAGCTCACGAACAATGGTTCCTGCATTTAAGTTTTTCGCCTCTGCTAATTCTTTAGAAATATAACAAGACAATAATGCCTTTCCATTTTGTTCCGTACCAAACAATAAAAATAAATTTTCTTTATTCTGCCCCATTTCAAAGGAAAGATCCTTTATTCCCGCAGCATCTAAATCCACCTTTTTTGCTAAAAATTGGATACCATTAACTTCTTCTAATCCACCTAACAAATCGCCTTTTAAATTCTTTGCTTTATCCTTTAAAAGTTCTGTTATTTGCTTTTTAAGACTACTGTTTTCTTCTTGCAAAGTAGACACCGCTTTGACTGGGTCTTTAGCATTATTTAGTAAATCTTTAATTTCAAATAAAGTTCTATTATTATCAAAATAAAATTCTTTAACTCCATCATAAGTTATAGCTTCAATTCTACGAATTCCAGATGCTACTGCTCCTTCGCTCTTAATTTTAAAATGCCAAATATCCGCAGTATTCTTTACGTGGGTACCTCCACATAATTCTATAGACTGACCAAAACGAATAGTACGTACAGCATCGCCATATTTTTCTCCAAATAAAGCCATAGCCCCTTCTTCTAATGCTTGTTTCATAGGTACAGACCTATTTTCCTGCAAAGCTAACTTACCTTCTATCCTTGCATTTACAAAGTTCTCTACTTCTCTTAATTCTTCTGTAGTTAACTTAGAGAAATGAGAAAAATCGAATCGTAAATATTTAGAATGTACTGCGGAACCTTTTTGCTCTACATGCGCACCTAAAACTTCCCGTAAAGCTTGATGCAATAAGTGTGTAGCTGTATGATTTGATTCCGTTCTTTGTCGTTGTTTTTTATCTACTACCGCTTTAAAGGTTTCTTCTATTTTTTTTGGTAAGTTTTTAGAAAAATGAACAATCTCATTATTTTCTCTTTTTGTATCTATAATATAAACTACATCTCCATTAGGAACTTCTAAATACCCCTTATCACCAACTTGTCCTCCTCCTTCGGCATAAAAAGGTGTTAGATTAAATACCATTTGAAATTGCTCTCCGCCTTTCTTAGAAGTTACTTTTCTATATTTAATGAGCTTTACATCTGCCTCTAACCTATCATACCCTACGAATTCTTGTTCCGAATCATTTGCTAAAACCGTCCAATCTTCTTTGGATATTTCAGAGGCAGACTTAGAACGTTGTTTTTGAGCTAACATTGCTTTTTCAAATCCTGCTTCATCTAAAGTATACCCTCTCTCTCCTAGAATTAATGCAGTAAGATCAATTGGAAAACCATAAGTATCGTACAATTCAAATGCCTTTGCTCCATCTACTTCTTTTCCTTTTGTATTCTCTATAACATTATCTAATAGAACTAATCCTTGATCTAAGGTCTTTAAAAAAGAGTGCTCTTCTTCTTTAATTACATTTTCTATTAAATGATGTTGTTCTTTTAATTCTGGAAAAGCATCGCCCATGGTACTTGTTAGAACTTTTACCAAACGATACATAAAAGGCTCTTTAGTTTCTAAAAAAGTAAAGCCATAACGCACTGCTCTTCTTAATATTCTTCGTATTACATAACCAGCTCCAGTATTACTAGGTAATTGCCCATCTGCAATAGAAAAAGAAACAGCTCTAATATGGTCTGCGATGACACGTATAGCAATATTCAGCTCTTCATTAGTACCGTATTTAGAATTCGTAATGGTTTCTATCTCTCTAATAATTGGGGTAAAAACATCCGTATCGTAATTAGATTTTACGTTCTGCATAACCATACACAAACGCTCAAAACCCATTCCTGTATCTACATGTTTAGAGGGTAAAGGCTCTAATTTCCCTCCGGCTTTACGATTGTATTGCATAAAAACCAAGTTCCAGATTTCTACTACTAAAGGATGATCTGCATTTACCAAACTTGCTCCAGAAACTTTTGCTTTTTCTTCTGCCGAACGAATATCTACATGAATTTCAGAACACGGCCCACATGGCCCTTGTTCTCCCATTTCCCAAAAATTATCTTTTTTATTCCCTTTAATAATTCGGTCTTCCGGAACGATAGCCTTCCATAAATTGTAAGCCTCCATATCCATCTCTAAATTATCTGCATCAGTACTTCCTTCAAAAACGGAAACATAAAGACTGTCTTTATCTATTTTTAAAGTATCTGTAAGAAATTCCCATGCCCAAGAAATAGCTTCCTTTTTAAAGTAGTCTCCAAAACTCCAGTTTCCAAGCATCTCGAACATCGTATGGTGGTATGTATCTTTACCGACCTCTTCTAAATCATTATGCTTACCACTAACTCTTAAACACTTTTGACTATCCGAAACACGTGAGTTTTTTGGCACGCTATTCCCTAAAAAGTATTCTTTAAACTGGTTCATACCAGCATTGGTAAACATCAGTGTTGGATCATCTTTAATAACCATTGGTGCTGATGCTACTATCTTGTGATTCTTTTCTTTAAAAAAATCTAAAAACTGACTTCTAATTTCCTTGGAATTCATCTAAAATGGTAAGGTTTTTTAAAAAATAATGGTTTCTGCAAAACAATTTTTATATTTGTTTGTTCTGTTAAAACTACAGCACAAAAATAGGATAAAATCCATTCATGTCTAAAGTAAAATATTATTACGATCCCGATACGCTTTCTTACCGTAAGATTGAACCTAAAAAATCGAAACGGTTACGTAATATTGGGCTCTTTTTTTTAGGGTCTATATTATTTGGCTTGTTGGCATTAGTATTACTATTAAACACCAACTTAATAAACACTCCAAAAGAATTATCTCTACAAAGAGAAGTTAAAAACTATGAACTTCAGTTTGAGTTGTTAGATAAAAAAATGGAGCAAATAGAAGATGTTCTAGCGAATATTGAAGATCGCGACAATAACATATACCGATTATATTTTGAGGCAAACCCAATACCGGAAGAACAACGCAAAGCCGGTTTTGGAGGTATAAACAGATACAAGTCTTTAGAAGGTTTTAATAATTCTGATATGGTAATCGCAACTACCAAAAGATTAGATGTTATTAAAAAACAAATGGCGATACAGTCTAAATCTTTAGACGAAATTACCAAACTAGCTGAAGAAAAAGAGAAACTCCTTGCTGCAATACCCGCAATACAGCCAATAAACAATGAAGATTTAACCCGTATGGCTTCTGGTTATGGTTGGCGTTCTGATCCTTTTACAAAAGCAAGAAAAATGCATTACGGCATGGATTTTACGGCTCCTAAAGGAACACCGATTTACGCCTCTGGTGACGGAAAAATAATTAGAGCAGATAATAACTCCTCTGGTTACGGAAAGCATATTCGAATTGACCATGGCTATGGTTACCTTAGTCTTTATGCGCATATGAGTCAATATAATGTGATAAAAGGACAAAGAGTAAAAAGAGGAGACCTTATTGGTTTTGTAGGAAGCACAGGTCGTTCAGAAGCTCCTCACTTACATTATGAAGTTTGGAAGGAAAACGACAGAATTAACCCTCTTAATTTTTACTATGGCAGTTTATCTCCTGAAGAATTTCAGAATATGCTAAAATATGCCAACCAAGAAAATCAATCTTTAGATTAATGCAAATAGATCTTCCAGAAAAAAGGTATTACGGTATAGGCGAAGTCGCTAAGGCTTTTGACGTAAACACCTCTCTAATTCGTTTTTGGGAAAAAGAATTTGATGTTCTAAAACCAAAAAAAAATGCTAAGGGCAATCGTAAATTTACACCACAGGATATTAACAATTTAAAATTAATATACCATCTGGTAAAAGAACGTGGTTTTACCTTAGAAGGTGCTAAAATCCATTTAAAAGAAGAACGCCATAAAACCTTATCTAACTTTGATTTAATTCAGAAATTAGAAAAAGTAAAAGCAGAACTAATAAAAATAAAAGACAATCTATAAAACTATAAACACAACTATTATGAAAAAAGGATTGATTGCTTTAATCGTACTTGGCGTATTTGCTTTTGGTATTTACCAATGGGCCGTTGGCTTTAACAACACCGCTGTAGAATTAAAAGAAACGTCTGTTGAAAAATGGGCTAACGTAGAAAGTGAATATCAAAGAAGAAATGACCTTATTGATAATTTAGTACAAACAGTACAAGGAGCGGCAGATTTTGAACGCGGCACACTAAAAGACGTTATTGATGCTAGAGCAAAAGCGACCTCAATATCTATAGACCCAACAAACATAACTCCGGAACAACTTGCCCAGTTTAATAAAGTACAGGGCGGTCTTAGTGGCGCTTTAAAAAGTCTTTTGGTTACAGTAGAACGTTATCCTGATTTAAAAGCTAATCAAAATTTTTTAGAATTGCAATCGCAAATTGAAGGCACAGAAAATAGGATTAGAACAGCTAGAAAACGTTTTAATGAAAGCGTTAAGCCTTATAATGTTCTTATTAAAAAATTTCCAGGATCTATCCTTGCGGGAATTTTTAATTTTGATGAATTAGCGTACTTTAAATCAGAAGCAGGTTCTGAAAATGCACCCGATGTAAATTTCGACTTTAAATAAAATTTAATGTCTAAAGTTGAAGACTTTTTAACACCCGAAGAAGAACATGAAATAGTTTCGGCTATTATAGAAGCTGAAAAGAATACTTCTGGAGAAATTCGCGTACATATAGAAGCTCATACTCGACTTAACTTATTAGATAGAGCTAAAGAAGTTTTCCACTTATTAAAAATGGATAACACTAAGGCCGAAAACGGGGTGCTTATTTATATAGCTGTTAACGATAAAAAATTTGCTATTTACGGAGACAAAGGCATAGACCAAGTGGTTCCTGATAATTTTTGGGACAGCACTAAAGAAACTATTCAAAACCATTTTGTTGTTGGCAACTTTAAAGAAGGAATTATTAATGGTGTTCTAAAAGCTGGTAAAGAGTTAGAGGAACATTTTCCGTGGATACATGGAGACACAAACGAACTAAGCAATGAAATATCTAAAGGATAATATTCTTTTACTTTTTTTATGCTTTTGGACCGTTTCTCAGGCACAATTTAATATACCCGCAAAACCTGGTAAGCACAATCAAACTAGTCTTTATGACTATATTGGTTTGTTATCTAAATCGCAAAACCTAGCTCTTACTCAAAAATTAATTAAGTATTCGGACAGTACCTCAACACAAATAGTTATTGCTATCATAAGTTCTACGCAAGGAGAGAATATTACGTACTTAGGAGCAAATTGGGGCGAAAAATGGGGAATAGGACAAAAAGGGAAAGATAATGGTGTTTTAATTTTACTTGCTAAAGATGATCGTAAAATTGCCATTAATACCGGATATGGTGTAGAAGGGTCCCTAACAGATGCCATGTCTCGACGAATTATTGAAACCGTAATTGTGCCTAAGTTTAAACAGAATGATTACTATGGAGGATTAAGTAAAGGTTCCGATGCTATTTTTAAAGTACTTAATGGCGAATTTACAGAAGATAGAACATTTAATGATGAAGGAATCTCTTTTGAAGCTTTTTTGCCCTTCATTATCTTTTTTATTATCCTTATTATCCTTTGGAGTAGAAAAGGAAATAATAATGGTAATAATGGTGGTGGACGCAGAGGTTCAGGACTAGACTTTAGAGATATTATTATTTTAAGTAATTTGGGACGCGGTGGTTCATCTAGTGGAAGTGGAAGCTTCGGAGGAGGCGGATTTAGTGGAGGTGGATTTGGAGGTGGTTTCGGCGGCGGCGGATTTGGTGGTGGCGGCGCTTCCGGAGGTTGGTAAAAAAACCTTCTAAGGTAAAGCGTCTTGTACCGATTTTAATTTTACCCCAAATATTTGTTCGGAAATTTTAGTAAGCTCAGCTTCCGAACCATTAAAATGATATACTTCTTGAAAATGACTTATACTCTCTCCCACTTTTAGTTCTTTTGCGGGAGATGACGTCTCTAATTCATAAAAAGGACCAAAAGGACCTACATTGTCCCAAACACCATCATTAAAAACATTTATAACATCCCCAGCATATTGATTCTCTATATTTTCAGGATGCGCATTTACATAATCCTTATCCATTGCATTAAAACTAAATTTAACTATTGTCAATGAATTTAGTTCAGGGCTATAACTCCCAAAATAAGGTAATGTAATTTCCGGTTTTGTTCCTATTTTATTTAAATAATTGGCATCTGCCTTATAAAAAAGAAAATTGTCTTTAAATACAATTCTTGTACTATCAATTTCTGTAAAATAAACTGTAGCATTTTTTGGATTTCCTTTTAAAGGTATTATTACTGTTGTTTTAGGTGTTGGATGATAACACCCTAGATCCCACAAACACAAAAGTCCAGATTCTTTAGACCAATCCTGCTTACCAACATTTGTCATTTTCGTGTTGGTTTTGTAACCAACGAAAGACAATTCATCAGAAAAACTATCTCCCAAAAAATCTGCTACGTAATCTTCCTTTAGTATTTCTATATCTCTTTTTACATCAATAAAAAACTTAAAACCTTGTAAGTTGTTAATTTGTAATTTATTCTGTAATGCAACAGCTTTTGAAGATTGCTGTACAATTTTAAATGGTAATGTATCTAAGTCTTTTGGCGCAGCAAGTTTTTGTTCCCCAGAAACTTTATCAATATCAAAAAAAATAGTGTTTGGCCCTTGATCTGGTCCAAACCATATTCTACCTTCTCCTCCTAGTTTACTTCTATTTACAAGAACACTATCACTAAGTAAAATATCTTTATTAAACCAACCATAACTCATACCACTCAATCCTTGAGAAGTACTTGTAAAAACTCTTCCTTGAAATTCTTTAGAAACTATTATTCTCTTGTCACCATCCTCCAAGATTATTGGGGAAATTACGGATTTTAAAATTTCTAAATCAGCTCCAAAAGAACCTTTCGCGAATTCTTTTCTTGTAGAACAAGAAAGTAATAGAATACTCCCCAAAAAAAAGCTAGCATATTTTATCATAATAGTAAAAGAAAAGGTTTTTCTAAAAATACCTATTTCTTTTCATATATGCCATCTAAAGAATTTTTATAAGCTACTACCAAATACAAATTTGTATTTACTTTTTTCGCATAAACACACTAATGGGCACTCCTGAAAAATCAAAATTTTCTCTTAATTTATTCTCCAAATAACGCTTATAAGGCTCGCGAACATATTGCGGCAAATTACAAAAGAATGCAAATTGCGGATATGGTGTTGGCAGTTGCATACAGAATTTAATCTTTACAAATTTACCCTTATAAGCTGGTGGAGGATAGTTTTCTATAATAGGCAACATGGTATCATTAAACTTACGCGTAGGTATTTTTGTATTCCTATTATTATACACCTCAACCGCAGTTTCAATGGCTTTAAAAATACGCTGCTTTGTTAATACAGATATAAAAAGAATAGGTACATCTGTAAAAGGCTCAATTGCTTTTTTAATTTTATCAGTATAATGTTTAATAGTATTGGTTTCTTTATCCTCAACTAAATCCCACTTATTAACTAATATTACTATTCCCTTATTATTTCTTTGCGCTAGCCAAAATATATTTTCTACCTGACCATCAAAACCACGGGTAGCATCTAAAAGTAACAAACACACATCACTATGTTCTATAGCTCTTACCGAACGCATAACAGAATAAAACTCTAAATCTTCCTTTACTTTAGCTTTACGGCGAATTCCTGCTGTATCTACTAAATTAAATTCAAAACCGAAACGATTATACTTCGTATCTATACTATCTCTTGTTGTCCCAGCAATATCCGTCACTATATAACGGTCTTCTCCAATTAACGCATTTATAAACGAAGATTTTCCTGCATTTGGTCTACCCACTACAGCAAACCTTGGGAGATTACTTTCTTCTTCTTCTACCTCCGGAAGCACTTTAACAACGGCATCTAAAAGTTCCCCTGTACCACTTCCGTTAATACTAGACAGCGTAAAGAAATCACCTAAGCCAAGATTATAAAACTCTACAGCATCTTCTGCCCGCATAGCATTATCCACTTTATTTACCGCTAAAAAAACTGGCTTATTTACTCTGCGGAGTAACTTAGACACATCTTCGTCCATACCAGTAATACCAGATTCTACATCTACCATAAAAATTATAGCATCTGCTTCCTCTATAGCCAACTCTACCTGTTTATCTATTTCTTGCTCAAAGACGTCATCGCTACCTACAACATAACCCCCTGTATCTATAAGAGAAAACTCTTTTCCATTCCAATCACTCTTTCCATAATGGCGATCTCTGGTAACCCCACTTACTGCATCTACAATGGCCTCTCTTCTTTGAATTAGACGATTAAAAAATGTAGACTTTCCAACATTTGGTCTTCCAACAATAGCAACAATAGCACTCATAATATAAAATTAAGCGACAAAGGTAGTGCTAATACTTAAATAATAGCAAAGAATGCAAGCGGATAGACTTATTTTCTATATACCAGAAAAATGGAAATATTTATTCTTATTAAAAACAATACGTTTTAATTACTAATTTTAAACAAACTACCTCTTCATGAAACCCCTTCCCAATAATGACATTGCTTTAAGACCTCGTTTTCAGCTAGATATAAATAAACCTAAACAACAACTACTTGCCGCTTTTGATATAAAAACCAAACCTCCATTTTTAATTAATAAAATAGATGACCACATATTTATTAAATTTAATAAAGAGAAAATACATTTTTGGTCTCCACAATTGCATCTAGAAATAACGAAAAAGTCACCTAACACCTCTAAAATTTATGGCTTATTTGGCCCTAACCCTACTTTATGGACCTTTTTTATGTTCTTACATTTTGGGGTAGCTATACTATTTGTAACCCTATCTGTTTGGGCATATTCTAGCGCTTCACTAAATAAACCCTATTATCTTCAATTAGGATTAATGGTAGCTATGATAATACTATGGTTTACTTTATACGCTTTTGGTAGAATCGGAAGAAAAAAAGGAAAACCCCAAATGCATATGTTAAATGAATTTATAAATACAATCTTAGATATTTCATAAAAAATCTTCTAGCTTACCTTTTAAAAGTAAACTAGAAGATTCAATAACTATTAATTTGTTTATTTTATCTCGTAAATAGATATTGTATTAGAAACTTCATTGGTTACTACTAATAAATTTTCTTTATTAGGACTCTCCTCACCCGGAATCACTAATAAACCCTCTGGTGCAATATCTTCTGTATTAAAAATCCAGTCTACAAAAGTAGGGGCAGTTGGGTTTGTTATATCATATACCATAACACCGCCTGTTCTTTCTAAACCAACAAACAATAAAGTACTATTTCCTATTTTTAAAGTAGTAACAGATTCTGGTTCAGCTCCTTTATCATCACTACGACCATCTGTTTCTCCTTCATCATTATTAAAAAGTGAGGCATTTAACTCCAATGTCTTCTTACCTATTTGATCCCCACTGTCATACACTAATGTCCCTGTAGTATCCCATATAGTATAAGAACGACCACCATAACCATAAATTTGGTCTATATCTCCATCATTATCCACATCGCCATTTGCAGTCGTAATTTTTAGTCGACCTAAATTTTCGTCTAATTGCAATTCTTCGGCGTTTGGAAAAACAGTAGGGTCTAAAGTAACTTTTTTTAGTCTTTCTTCTTCAGAATATCCGTCATAGTCCCTAGCATCCCCTTCATTAGCTGTAATTATATAATCATTACCATTTATATTGGTATAAGCAATAGCATCTGGTTGATAAAAACTTAAAACTGGCCAATTCTTAAAATTACCTACAACACCATCCTTATTACTAGCATCCATGGTGTTACCAGGTAAAGAAAAATCTTTAACTCCTAAACCATATATATTTGTAATTGCCATAGTTTGCAAATTAACTACGGTAATTCCGTTATTTTCCTGTAACGTAACATAAGCATATTTACTATCATCAGAAACAGCAATATACTCTGGTTCTACGTCTTCACTAAGAGAAGCAGATGGCCCAAAAACACGAAAATCGTTTCCTATAGTTTGTCCATTAAAAGCCCCAAAGAACAACGTGTTTACTTCCTTTTTTTCTAGGTTAACTACAGATATGGAACCTTCAGGGTCTATCGTATAATCATCATTTGGCTCTCCTTCGTTAGCTGAAATAATATATTTACCATCTGGGGTAAATGTAACCATATCTGGTAATGCGCCTACACTATAAGAATTTTCTTGTGCTTGTGTTTCCGTATTAAAAGTTACTACTTGACCATCTAATTGTTTTGGATTACTCTCAACAGCAACGGCTAATAAACCATCCTTGGCAGCTACACTATTTGGTATACCTGCTAGGACTATAGAGGCTCCTTTTATTGGCGCAGACGGATTAGATATATCCCAAACAGAGATTTCTTCTTCGTTAGGGTTTACAACAAATAATTTCTTTGTTTTAGCATCATAGGCGCTAATTTCTGCGAAACCTTCATCGCCAGTTCCATTGGTAGACGTACTTAATTTTGTAAAAGTTAGCGCGGATATATCTTTATCTTTACTAAAATCTGTATCATCATCATTAATACAAGAACTAAAAACAAGGGCTATTGATGCCGCAATACTAAGTGATTTTTTCATTTGGTCTTTGTTGATTATTTATAGCAACAAAAGTGAAAAACCACTATAATTATAAAGTAAAGAAAACTATATTCTAAGGTTACTAATTACTTCTTATTGTAACCAAAACGTTTCAGCTGACGAGAATCACTACGCCAATTCTTGTTTACCTTAACATATAATTCTAAATGCACTTGTTTTCCAAAAAATTTCTCTAGATCTTTTCGTGACTCTACTCCTACTCGTTTTAAGGCACTTCCCTTATGACCAATAATAATTCCTTTTTGAGAATCGCGTTCTACCATAATTACTGCACGCATACGTATAATATCTTCATCCTCAAAAAACTCCTCCGTCTCTATTTCCACAGAATAAGGAATTTCTTTTTTATAATGCATTAAGATTTTCTCACGAATAGTCTCATTAACAAAAAAACGCTCTGGTTTATCTGTTAACTGATCTTTAGGATAATAAGCTGGCGAAGCAGGCAATAATTCGATAATACGCTCAAAAACACCAGTTACATTAAAGTTTTGCAGAGCAGATATTAAATGAATTTCTACCGTAGGCAATTGTTCTTGCCAGTATTGTACTTGTTCTTCTATTATTTCTTGTTCTGTAACATCAATCTTATTTAAGAGTAATAAAACTGGAATTTTTGAACTCTTAATCTTATCAAAAAACTTTTCGTCCTTTAAAGCTTTTTCTCCTATTTCTACCATGTAAATCAATACATCGGCATCCTCAAAGGCAGATTTCACAAAATCCATCATAGAATTTTGCAACTCATATGCCGGTTTTATAATACCAGGGGTATCGGAAAGAATTACCTGAAAATCTTCTCCGTTTACTATTCCTAAAATACGGTGTCTTGTAGTCTGCGCTTTAGATGTTATAATAGACAACTTTTCTCCCACAAAAGCATTCATCAATGTAGACTTACCTACATTTGGGTTACCAATAATATTTACAAATCCTGCTTTATGCTTTATCATTCTTCAACTTTTTAAAATATGCTTTAGCAGCTACGTTTACTTTTGGCGCCAACAATAAAACTGCAATCATATTTGGAATTACCATAAGGGCATAAGAAAGATCAATCAAATTTTTAACCAATTCTAAAGATGCCACTGCGGCAAAAATAATCATAATAACAAAGTATACGTTATATAACTTACCTATTCGTGCATTTGTTAGATAAGAAAGAGATTTTACACCGTAATAGGAATACGTAAATAAGGTTGAAAAGGCAAAAGCAGTAACAATTAACATTAATAAATCGTCTCCATAACCAAATAAAGTACGTTCAAAAGCCTCTAAGGTCATTAAAATACCACTAACATCTTCGGTATATGCTCCACTTAAAATAATTACTATCGCAGTAAAAGTACATACCATAATTGTATCTATAAAAGGTCCTAACATAGCTACTAGACCTTCTTTAATTGGATTATCTGTTTTAGACTGTCCGTGATACATAGGGGCACTTCCCAAACCAGCTTCGTTAGAGAACATTGCTCTACGAACACCTATAATTACCAACCCCCAGAAGCCTCCGGTTACTATGGTTTTAAAGTTCCAAGCTTCTGTAAAGATTAATTTTAAAGATGGCCAAACCTGACCCGCATTTAAGACCATTACTACTACAACTGCAACTAAATATACCATTACCATAAAAGGCACAATAGTAGATGCTACTTTGGCAATTTTTGTTAATCCTCCGAAGATTACAAAAGAAGTTATTATTGCTAAAAAGATTCCTACTGTCCATTTCCAACTTTCATCTCCCATAGCAAAAATAGTTTCTGATGGTTTTATGACGCTCATAAAAGTTTCTGTAAACTGATTAGCCGTAAATACCCCTAGAAAACCAAACAAACCACAAATACAGAAAAACACCGCTAAAGGCTTAGCTTTCTTCCCCAATCCTTGCGTAATATAAAACATAGGACCTCCTTGTAAATTTCCATCTGAATCTTCTCCTCTAAACATGATAGACAAACTACAAGAATAAAACTTTATCCCCATTCCTAAAATGGCCGTAACCCAAATCCAAAAAACCACTCCAGGACCACCATCATGAATAGCAATAGCTACTCCTGATATATTACCTAAACCTACCGTTGCTGCAACAGCTGCAGACAATGCCTGAAAAGAACTAACGTCTCCCTTGGCTTCCTTATCGTCATACTTACCTGATGTTATAGCTATAGCATGACCAAAAAAACGAAATGGCACAAACTTGGAATAAAACAAGAGAAAAAGTCCACCACCTATTAAAAGCATAAACATAGGCCACTCCGTATAGGGTAAAATAGTAGATAAGAAATCGTTTAAATAATTCATAAATTAAAGGTAACATTTAAGTGCGGGTAATTTAAGGATTTTAAAAACGATGGAAGTAAAATAAATATGTCTTTTTATTTTGATAGTATAGAAAAAGCTTTGTACATTTGCAGTCCGAAACAAATCAGTCAGCATTATGAACTGAGTGCTTTAAAGCAAAGTTGATAGTTTTGGAATCTCATATCGCGGGATAGAGCAGTAGGTAGCTCGTCGGGCTCATAACCCGAAGGTCACTGGTTCGAGTCCAGTTCCCGCTACTAGAAAAAGCCTTTCAGAAAACTGAAAGGCTTTTTATTTTTCCAAAAAGATTATTAATTAATAGCGGCATTTGACACCCCCATTGCGTTATACATACTAGCATTAGCATTTAATAACTTTACCGTAATAGCGTTTGCTTTTAATTTAACTTCAATTAACTTTTGCTCCCTAGAATTAATTAAGAATAAAGAACTTTCACCTAATTCAAATTTTCTGTCTTCTGCTATAAGCATGGTTTCATAATCGGTAACCATCCCTACAACAATATTTTTTTGCACCTCTAAAGAATTTATTTCGGCAATAGTAGCATCTATCTTATTTTGAATGCCTAGAGAAGCACTAACGGTTTCCAAATTTATATCTTGTAGTTTTATGCTTGCCATTTTAAGATTTCCACGTTCTTTTCTTAAAAATAAAGGGAAACTAAAATTTGCAAATGCTTTATAATTAGAAGCGTTAAAATTGTTTAGTCTAGTAGCATCTTGCGCCAAAAAATTATACTGTACATCTAATTTTGGTAACAGTTTATTTCTATATAAAGAACGATCTACCTTAATTACATTCTTTTTTGCTTCTAAACTCCTTAACTTAGGATGGTTCATTAAAACACTTTCTGTATTAGCTTTTTTAAAGTATAGGGACAACACCTCATCCTCAGGGATAATTGGAACTACATTATGTTGTACTTCTAGTGGCACATTATTTACCCATAAATAGTTACTAACCTTAAGCTTTGCTTTTCTCATTGTTAACCTTGCCGCTTCTAAATTTAGTTTTCGGTTTTTAACTATTATTTTTGCCTCTATAGAATCTATCGCAGGTTTTTCTCCTACTTCTACGTTTCGCTTAACACCGGAAAACCTAATTTCCGCATTGGTTAAAAAACTACTATAAATTTTTAACTCGTTGCTAGCTTCTAACCATTTAAAGTAAGCCTTACTTGCTTCGAATATTAAATTATTCACCAACAATTCTCGCTGCGCACTTGTCTGACTTACATAGAATTTTGCTTTTTTAAGCATCGCCATACGCTCATTAATTAAAAAACCTTGCGCTAAAGAAAATGAAACACCCGCACTATATAATCCGTCTTCCGGAACTGTAAGGTCTGGATTTAAAAACTCTCCGCTGTTTTCTTCAAAATTGGCTTTAAACTCTATACCATACCAAGTTGGTATTTTAAAGGTTGCATTTAATTGGTCAAAGTATTCTGTTTCTTTAAACTTTTTTCGATCATAATCTACTTCAATCTTAGGATCAAAACCTCCGCGTGCTTTTAAAAGGTTCGCCTCTCCTATACTTAACTCCAAATTAGCTTGTTTTACTAGAGGGTGATGTTTTTTAACATAGCCTAAATACTCCTTAAAGGAAAGTATCTTCCTTAATTCCTGCACCTCTTCTTGAGCCGTTGAAACAGCAAAAAAAAGAAAGAAAACCAATACTAATAAATTTTTGATTTTAGTAGTCATTATTTTTTCCTTTTATTGGTGAATTACTTTCAGGTGTATAATAGTTAGGAGGAAAACCATTTAATTGCCTCCACAACTCGTACCAAATAGGAACATTTTCTAACAAAGCAATTGTATACGCACCAGAACCCACTCGCATATTTTCTGGCCAAGCCTCTGCATTTTTGTCTGGGGCTATTAAAATTCTAAATTTTCCATTTTTACTAATAAAGTTTTCTATGGCAACCACTTTACCTCCATAGGTTCCGAAAGAAGCATTGGGCCATCCACTAAAAACAATAGCCGGCCACCCATCGAACTGAATTCTCACTTTTTCCTCTAAATGAATTAATGGTAAATCTATAGGACTAACATAGGTTTCTACAGCAAGATCATAGTTTGCAGGCATAATACCCACTAATTGTTCTCCTTCTTTAAAAGTTTCTCCAATACCCGCACGGATTGCTTTATTAATATATCCATTTTGAGGAGCTGTTATATAATAAAGTGCATTACGCATCTTATAATTTGCGGTTTGATTTTCTAACTTGCTTACTTGAGCTTGTGCCTCAAACTGGCTAGATTCTGCCGTAAAACCATCACTTCTAGATTTAGCTATTTTATCTGTATAACTAGCGGTTATTCTTCCTATTTCTATTTGTGCATTGATTACCTCATTTTTACTAGACAGCAACTTATTTTCCTGTGAAACTAGTTTTGCTTGTGTTTCCTGTAATTTTAAACGCTTTTCTTCTACATCTTTCAATGCTTTTAACCCTTCTTCTTGCAAAAGAAGCGTTCTATTATATTGGCGTTCTGCAATTTCTATATTCGTCTTGGCTGCGAGAAAATCAATACTATCACTTTTTACTTTTAAACGGGATTGAATTAACTTATTTTTTGCCTGAGATAACTTCAGCTCTTTTTCTTTTTGCAAAGAAGCAACCTGCATCTTAAGTGCTTCTATTTTTCCTTGGTAAGATAGTACTGAACGACTTTTTGCTTCTCTTTGCTCATTCGTACGTTCTACAAGCTTAGGGTCTTGATATTCATTTTTTATTTCAGAAATAAACAAAATGGTATCTCCTTTTTTTACATAATCCCCTTCTTTAACATACCATTTTTCTATGCGCCCAGGAATAGGTGATTGTATGGTTTGTGGTCTCTGATCCGGAGTAAGTGTTGTTAAAAAACCATTACCAGATACATTCTGCGTCCAAGGCAAAAAAAGAATAATAACAACCAAAATTGCGAATGCATATAAAAACCTATTAAATATTTTATATTGCCGGGTTTTAAAAGCTTTATTAAAAGCATTATACCCCTCGAGAGTTACTTTTTTATTTAATTGATTGTGAGATATATTAAGCATTTTTTTCTGTATTTAGAGTTCCTTTAGACAGCTTTATTGTCTTTGAACATTTTTTTCTCCAAAGAGGATTACGCGAAGCAACCACAATAGCCCATGTATGAGTATCTTGGGTTAAATACTCAATAATGTCTTTTGCTTCTAACGGCTCAAAATGCTCCAATGGGTCTTTAAGCAATAATAGTTTAGGGTTATTTATTATTGCTCTGGCAATTAATATTCTCTTAGATACGGTATAAGGTATTTGTTGCCCTTGAGGATACAACATAGTGTCTATTCCATTGAGTTGTTGTTTTACAAAAGGAAGTAATCCTAAATTTTTAAGAATCACATTTACTCTTTCTCTAGAAATAGTTTCATCACCGAAAGTAATATTTTCCAAAATAGTACCCTCAAAAGGTAGTTGTTCTGGTAATACTTGCCCAACACCATTCCGATATTTATTAAGCCATATTCCTTGAACAGATGTATTATTTATATAAATAGTACCAGAAGTAGGAGAAAAAATACCCGATAATAATTTAAGAAGTGTTGTTTTACCTGATCCAGATGCTCCATCTAACAATATTCTATCTGCTCCCGAAATAGAGAAATTTATATTACTTAAAATTTGAAAATCATTAGACGTCTTATAAGATACCCCTTCCAATTCTATAGATAATTCTTGTTCCGTTTTAAAAGGATTTACCCCCTCTTGTAGTTCTAACTTTTTATCTACTACCTGTCCTATTTTTTCTAAAGACGTAAGTACATCATAAAAAGTTTCTAAGCCTTTTATAAGTTTCTCTACAGAACTTATAACTAAAAGAATTATAATCTCTGCAGCAACAAATTGACCAATATTCATTTTTTGGTTAAGAACTAACAACCCTCCAATTAAGAGAAGACCAGCGGTTACAAGAATCTTAAAACCAATCATTTGAATAAATTGAATTAGCAATATTCTAAAATGACTTTCCCTTGCTTCTAAATACTCAGAGGTTAATTTAT
Source organism: uncultured Maribacter sp. (assembly GCF_947496775.1). GTDB lineage: Bacteria > Bacteroidota > Bacteroidia > Flavobacteriales > Flavobacteriaceae > Maribacter_B. The sequence goes on from NZ_CANMDU010000003.1 coordinate 43,524, forward strand.
CATTACGATACATTGCCAATGTCGTTTTTCCGGATAGTTTAAAACTTACAATAGAGCGTGCTAGCTCCTGTATCCAATGAGCAACTTTATATTTTGCTTTAGACTCTTTTAAACTAGTCTCTAACCCTTTTTTTGCAGTAAATTTAAAAACAATGTAAATAAGAAGAATTAATAAAACCCCGTATATTATAAAGAACGCATGGTAAAAAGAAAGTAATATAATTCCAAAAATAATCTGCAATACTGCAGCAGGAAAATCTATCAATACTTTAGATAATCCTTTTTGAACTGTTAGCGTATCAAAAAAACGATTAGCTAATTCTGGCGGATAGTAATTCTCTAGCTCATTCGTCTTTATTTTCGGAAACCTATATACAAATTCAAAAGAAGATCGTGTAAATATTTTTTGCTGAATATTCTCCAAAATACGTATCTGCATTATTTGTAACCCTCCTTGAAAAGCAACACCCAAAGTAACAAGAGATACAAGTACAATCCATGAAGAAGATATTTGAGCACCTTGTATAAGGTTAATTATTGCCTGGATACCCAATGGTAAAGACAATGCCACTAAACCAGCAAAAACAGCGTAATAAAATAGTTGCTTTATATCGCGCTTATCCAATTCTAACAAACCAATAAATCTTCGCCATGGAGACATAGGTATACTCATTATTTTCTTCTTATTAATATATTATTACACTATAAATTTTAGCCTTCTAAGGTAATTTCAATGGTACTATTAATTCTTAGTTTACCACCATTTAAACGCACATCTTTAAAAAAGTCTTTTGCAATTTTTTGCTCTTTAAGTAATTGTCCTATTCGACTACTATCGTATTTACACTCATCCAATGTATTGCCTTCCGTAAGGGATAAACGTTGTAGCTTATGAAAATTTATTTTTACGTTTAAAACATTGTTTATAATATCCGATGCTTCACTTGTGGTAAAATGACCATCTATAAGACTTATTTTTTGTTTTACTTTTTTGGGTTCTGAAGTGGTTGGTTTCATAAAATGATCTTTTTATTTTCACAAAGATGTATTGTTTTATTCATATATTTTTATATATATTTATTATGATTATCATAAAAATAATTTATGAATTATACTTTACATCAATTAGAAATATTTAAAAAAGTAGCGGAATTAAAAAGTGTAACACGAGCTTCTGAAGAACTTTTTTTAACCCAACCTGCTGTATCTATTCAACTTAAAAATTTTCAAGATCAATTTAAAATTCCTCTATTTGAAGTAATCGGAAGGCAATTATTTATCACAGAATTTGGAGAAGAAATAGCTTTAGCTGTACAAAAAATTCTCGATGAAATTAAGGCTATCAACTACAAAGCTCTAAGCCATGACGGAAAAATTGCCGGTAAACTTAAAATTGCAATTGTTTCTACCGCCAAGTACGTAATGCCATATTTAATTTCCGATTTTATTCATATTAATGAGGGGGTAGACTTAAGTATCGATGTTACTAATAAAGCCAGTGTAATAAAGAGTTTAGAAAATAATGAGGTCGATTTCGCTATGGTTTCTACCATACCAACAAAATTACCTATTGAACGTATAGAACTTATGAAAAATAAGCTGTTTCTTGTAGGGGGGCGCAATTATTCTAAAACCACAAAAAACATATCTAAATTAACTTTTGAAAAACAGCCCATTATCTTTAGGGAAAAAGGTTCTGCTACTCGCTTAGCAATGGAACATTATATAGCAGAGCATAAATTATCTATCTCTAAAAAGATGGAGTTAACTTCTAATGAAGCTATTAAACAAGCTATAGTTGCAGGATTAGGGTTTTCTATTATGCCATTGATAGGGATTAAAAGCTCCTTAAACACTTTTGAACTTCAAATAATTCCGGCAAAAGGATTGCCTATTGAAACTACATGGAATTTAATTTGGATGAAATCCAAAAATTTATCTAGCGTTGCTAAAGCTTTCATAACCCATATTGAAGAAAACAAAGAAGCTATTATCCAGGAACATTTTGGTTGGTTCGAGAATTATTAATGTCATTTCACAAAATATAAGTCCCTCATTAATAACAAGCTCTTACTCTACAATATAGTTAGGCAATTATATTGTATTTTAGTATCTTCTTTATACAAATTCCTATGCTTAACACATTATTCTCAAAAATATTTTTCTATAGCTTTTTAGCAATAACCATACTGTCTTGCAAGGACACTAAAAAGCAAAAAGAAGAACATAAATTTACCAATTCCTTAATCACTGAGACAAGTCCTTATTTATTACAACACGCGCATAACCCTGTAAACTGGCATGCTTGGAGTAATACAGCTCTAGAAAATGCAAAAAAAGAGGACAAATTAGTGTTAGTTAGTATAGGCTACTCTTCTTGCCACTGGTGCCATGTAATGGAAAAAGAATCTTTTGAAGATGAAGAAGTTGCCAAAATTATGAATGCCAATTTTGTAAATATTAAAGTAGATAGAGAAGAAAGACCAGATGTTGATCAAGTTTATATGACCGCCTTACAATTGATAAAAGGTAGTGGTGGCTGGCCATTAAATGTAATTACTTTGCCTAACGGAAAACCTATTTACGGAGGCACTTATCATTCCAAAGAAGAATGGATTAAGGTTTTAGAAAAAATAAGTACGCTATACAAAAACGACCCTAAAAAGGCCAACGAGTATGCCGATATGGTTTCACAAGGTATTCAAGAAGCAAACCTCATAACTCCGTCTTCCGATTATGAATCTTTAACTAAAAAGGTAGCTAAAGAAAGTGTAGAAAATTGGAAAAATGTATGGGATACAAAAAAAGGTGGGGACCAAAGTCAAGAGAAGTTCATGCTACCTAGCAACCTTAATTTTCTGTTAGATTATGCAATTTTGACTGGAGATAAGGAAGTAGAAAATCATATAAAAAACACTCTAAACAAAATTGCTTTTGGCGGCATCTATGACTTTGTTGGCGGTGGATTCTATAGGTATAGTACCGATCCTAGTTGGAAAGTTCCACATTTTGAAAAAATGTTATATGATAATGCCCAATTGCTTAGCGTTTTCTCCAAAGCATACGGAGCTTTTAAAGAACCTATTTATAAAGAAGTTGTTTATAAAACAATTGAATACCTTGAAAGGGATATGAAAAACCCCAATGGAGGCTATTACGCTGCGATGGATGCGGATAGTGAGGGGGAAGAAGGAAAATACTATGTTTGGAAAAAAGAAGAATTAGAAAATACTCTTGGAGAGGAGTTTACCGAATTCAAATCGTACTTTAACATTACTTCTGAAAATATCTGGGAACATAAAAATTATGTTTTACATAGAGGTATTACAGATGCAGAATTTTGCACAAAAAATAAAATAGCAAATAGTAAACTACAAGCATCTAAAGAACTCTGGAAGAAATTACTTTTAACAGAAAGAGGAAAAAGAATACCGCCAAGATTAGACGATAAAATAATTACATCCTGGAATGCTCTATTAATTACTGGCTTTACTGATGCCTATAATGCCTTTGGCGACTCTAGTTTTTTAGATATGGCCACAAAAGGCATAACTAATCTTCTTAATAACAGTTTAAAAAATAATGAATTAAGACACTCCTATAAAGTTAATTCTAAACAAGTAAAAGGCTTTTTAGAAGATTATACTTTTTTAGTGGATGCATCTATTAATCTATACAGTGCCACATTAGATACTAAATACTTAGACTTAGCCAATAGTTTAAATTCTAAAGCTATGACAAGCTTTAGCGACGATTCTTCTGGAATGTATCGTTTTAATGAAAATAAGGATTTAATTGCCCAGATAATAAAAACAAATGATGGTGTAATACCATCTCCTAATGCCGTTATGGCTCAAAATCTGCTTAGATTAGGGCATTTAAATTATGATAAAAAATTCCTAGATAAATCTAAATCTATGGTTTCCGCTATGGTACCAATGATAACCCCAAATGCATCCAGTTACGCAAGATGGAATTCTGTATTATTAAATACCACTTACACCTATTACGAAATAGCGGTTGTAGGAGCAAAAGCAAAACCTCTAGTTAAAAAATTACATAATAAATATATTCCGAATACACTTTTGGTTGGAAGTACGGAAGATAGTAAACTTCCTTTATTTGAAGGAAGATATGTTCCCGACGGTACATACATATATGTATGTAGAGACAACTCTTGTAAGCTACCCGTAGAAACAGCGGAAGCAGCCATAAAACAGCTTAATGGGTTTTAAAACAATTCCACAATTCCAAGAATACCACTATAAGAAACGACACAGGCAAAAATAAAAGCTAACCAAAGACCAATTTTTATCCAAATACTGGTAACATGACTTTTCATTATCGTTTTATTATTAAGTATTAGTAAAATTCCTAAAAGTGTTATATGGAAAAATCATTTTTTAAATCGTTAATCCTTTTATCTGTAAGAGGCTTTGCTATAAAACCTTTTACTATACTATATTTCTTGGAGCGCTCCATATCTCTAGAATCTATAGAAGAACTTAGAATATAAATTTTAGTATTTAAATCTTTAAAAAAGGAGTCAAAAGAATCTAAAAACTCCCATCCGTCCATTACCGGCATATTTAAATCTAAAAAAATAATCTCCGGTAGTTTTAATGTTTTCTTTACATATTCTTGCAAGTCTGATATAGCTTCTTTACCGTTATTACTTACCAAGACAAATTCGCTAAAATTGTTGTTTTTTAGTAAAATTTTGGTGCCAAAAATAAATATTGGGTCATCATCAATGATACATGTTGTTTTAATTTTCATGCTTTCTTAAAATATGTTTTAAATTTTGTTCCTTTATCTACTATACTTGCAACTTCTATTCTTCCTCCCATGGCTTCTATTTGGTTTTTTACAATAAATAAACCTACTCCTTTGGCATCTTTATGTTCATGAAATATTTTATATAACCCAAAAAGTTTGTCTCCGTATCTTTCTAAATCCATTCCTAAACCGTTATCCTCAACAGAAAAAACAACTTCATCCCAAAAAATTTCCGCAGTTATGTTAATTTTTAATCTTCTATTAGGCATTCTATATTTAACGGCATTTGTAATAAGATTTAGTATTATGCTTTCTAAATATGCATGTATTGCTAATACTTCTATACCATCATCAACATTAACCGTAATTATTGCATTGGATTCCTTAATTATTGAATTTATGTTTTGCATTGATTTGCTTAAACAAAGAGATAGTTTTTGAGCTGTTAATTTTGCATTAATATTAGAACTTAATTCAACTATTTCATTAAGATCGTAAATAGTATCATTCATATTATCTGATACTATTTTTATATTCTTAAGAAACTCATTTTCCATTATTAATGGATAATCTTTAAAAACTAAATCTAACAACATAGAGATATTGCTGGCATGAGAACGCAAGTTATGGGAAACTATATGCGCGAAATTCACCAAACGGTTATTATGCTCTTCTAAGCTTAATGTTAAGTTTTTGTTCTCGGAAATATCCTGATTCTGTGAAAAAAGATGAATTACATCTCCGGCATCATTCTTTACAGCAGTAATTATAATGCTTAACCAAATTACATACCCTTTTTTATGAATACAACGTATTTCATCTTGAACAGAATCTACATTGCCATGTATTACTTTATTCCACAATCTTTGTGCCTTTTCATAATCTTCCGGATGCCACAAATCGCCAAAGGTAAAACTCAATAGTTCCTTTTCCGAAAAACCAGTAATCCTAGACATTTCACTATTTACTTTCTCTGGAGAGCCTTCCAAATTAATGAAAACCATGCCTACAGCTGCCTGATTAAAATTCAGTCTTAATTGTTCTTCTTTTACAGCTAACTCTTTGGATATGCAGGTTTCTTTATCTACATCTTGAAAAAAACCATACAAACGAATGCACTTCCCTTTTTTAAACTCAACTATTCCAGTTGTTCTTGTCCATATATATTTTTTTCTTGGTTCGGCCCTGACTTCTAATAGTACATCAAAGTTCTCTCCCTTTGTAATAGCCCTATATAATAATTCTGTTATTTTTTCTCGAGAATAACCAGATTTAAAGAAAGTAATGTTTTCCTGTAAACTCATTTCATAATCATAAGGGACACCCAAAGTTTTTTTTATAATATTATCCCAATACACCGTGTTATTCTCTAAATTTAGCTCCCAAATGCCAATTTTTGCTACAATATTTATTCTGGACATTAAATTAGAAAAATCTGCAAGCTTAAGTTCTATTCGCTTTTTTTGCGTTATATCTTGCATTTGGTTTAGCATATGAATAAGTTCTCCTTTATCATTTTTTATTGCTGATAAACTCATTTCTACCCATATTTCTTCCCCAAATTTTGTTATCCCTCTAAGCTCTTTTTTAAAAAAATCTCTCTTGCCATTTAATATTTCCTGGATTAATGGTATCGTTTTTTTATAATCTTTTGGATGAACTATATCTTTAAAAGAATTTTTATAAGATTCTTCTTCTGAATATTTAAAAATTTTAAATAAACTCTTATTTCCTTTTTTAAGGTTATTATCTAAATCGATAACCCCCATGCCCAAACTCGCTTGATCAAAAGTTTGCCTAAATTCCTCTTCTTTTATTGCTAACTCTTTTGCTAACCTAGTTTCCTTATCAATATCCTGAAAAAATCCGTATAACCTATAACATTCATTATTCCTATATTCCGGAATACCAATAACTCTTGCCCATTTTTCAACATTATTTGGCTGTGTTATAATTGGCAGTACAATATCATATTCTATACCTTTTTCTATTGCTCTTTTTACTTTTTTAAGGTATTTTTCCCTATAACCTCCCTCTTTTATAACTTGGATTACGTTATCAAAAGTTGGTACATAGTCTCCAGAAACTCCTATAAATTTTCTAATATTAGTATCCCAAACTCCCTCTGTTTCTACAGCTCGCTGATTATTACTTATTTTTACCTCCCACATTCCTACCTTAGCGACGGAGTTAATCCTTTTCATTATATTAGAATAATCCAAAAGTAAAAGTTCATTTCTCTTACGACTCGTAATATCATACATAAATCCAGACATAAGATGAAGCTTGTCTTCTTTATCTATTTTAGTTATCTCACCAGAACATAACACCCATACCCAAAATCCTTTTTTATGTTTTAACCTAAATTCAACTTCAAAAATCTCTTTCTTCTCTATTAAGTTACTTAATGTTTTATCTATTACTTCTTCATCATCAGGATGTACAAAGCTTCTCCATAAAACGTTAGTAAGAGGTTGCAATTCTTTTACCTTATATCCTATAATTTCTGCATAACGTTCATTAATTTCAATAAGATTCGTTTTGTAGTTATATTCCCAAGTTGCAAAATTCCCCCCTTTTATAACGTTTTTGTAATACTCTACTCTTTCTTCTAATGCTACTCTCTTTTTTTTATACTCCGTAATATTTGTAGCACTGCCAAATACTCTAGTAGTTCCTTTTTTTGTTATTATAACGCCACTTAACTTTATCCAAGTCGGATCCAAATCTGAAAGATTAAATCGTATAACCCTACTGAATTTTGTAGAATTACATTTTGCAGACAGCGATTTAATCTCCACTAAAAGAGATTCCAAATCTTCAGTATTGACCATGGTAAGCCATGAGCCAATATTTTTAATACTTATAGCGGATTTAAAGCCCAATAGAGACCAAAAGTTATCATCTATCCAAGAATTTTCTAAAGAAACTAAGTCTATTTCCCAAAAATTATCAAAAAAATTTTCCGCTAATACATTATAGTCTTCACCAAATCGACTATTTATGTTGGTTATTAAATTTGACATTTTTTAAAGTAAATTACTTAGTAAATGTAAGAAATTAATACTATCATACTCTATCCTTTATTGGTATCTTATCATGCAAGACCAAAAAAAATGCTCCAGAGAAAGAGAGATTAGCAGCAAAAACATAAATAGTTCTTATTAAAAACCAATCTACAAGCGGGTATCCATCTAAAAAAACGGCAAATTTAGAGTATGCTGAAAGTAAATCTAGCACTACTTACCCGAGATTTTAATATAAAGAAGTGAAAAACAAAAATTATAACTGTTTGATTATCAGAATAAAACACATTTAACTCAAAGAGTAACTATAAACTTTTAAAAAAGTGAAAATAATTTGACACTTTTCTCTTTTCAGAATCTATATTTTTATTAACTTCGCCGCACCAATTAAAGAATGGTCGCATAGCTCAGCTGGATAGAGCATCTGCCTTCTAAGCAGACGGTCGGAGGTTCGAATCCTCCTGCGATCACAAATATTTGGAAAGCCTCATTAGTATTTTACTTCTGAGGCTTATTTTTTGCCTTATACTTTTCCTAAACTACTTACTATAAAAAAGTAGTTAAAAAAGGCCTCACCTAAAGATTTGTTAATCTTTAACTCCGCACTACTACTTACCTAATAAATTGTAAATTTGATTACAAATTCGTTAAGTATTATACTTTTCTACTTTTTGGAATACAATTTGTATTCACACATATTTAGAACCTAAAAAAATAACAAAATGAAAAATATTATATCATTCTCCTTTCTTTTACTAATGACGTTTTCTGTTTTTGCTCAAAAACAAAATACTAAAGAATTAGATAAATTTACAGAACTTAAAGTCTATGATCGTATTATTGTTTCTCTTGTAAAAAGCACCGAAAATAAGATTGTAATTACTGGCGATGACAAAGACGAAGTAAATATTTCTAACAAAGGTGGTTTGTTAAAAATACGAATGGAATTTGATAATTTTTTAGACGGAAACGAAGCTAAGGCTACCTTATATTATACCGAAAACCTTAGTTTAATTGATGTGAACGAAAATGCGCAAGTTATATCTAATGAAACCTTTAAAGGGAACTATACACAAATTAAAGGCCAAGAAGGCGGTAAAGTTGATTTAAAAGTAACTATAGAAAAACTTTTTGTGAAGTCCGTTTCTGGTAGTGAAATAACACTCTCTGGAAACTCTAACGAACAGGAAGTGACCGTAAATACCGGAGGTAGAGTTTTTAATAAAGAATTACAATCTAAAAACACCAAAGTAGTTGTAATGGCAGGTGGACGCGCAGATGTATATGCTACTACTTTAATGAAAGCTAAGGTAAAAGCGGGTGGATATATTTATATTTACGGAAACCCTAAAACTATTGAAAAAGACAAAATATTTGGAGGAAAAATAAAAGTAATGGAATAATACCAATTATTGCTCTAAACTAATTGCCGTAAAATTTTGCAATTCCTTTTTATAAAATTGCGTTTTTATTTCTATAGGGTTACAACAAACTTCGCAATCCTCAATATAGGATTGACTTAATATAGAAGTATCTAATAGCATAGACACTTCTTCCCAACAGTACGGACATTGAAAGAAATGTTCTAACATAAAATGTTTTATTTTAAAAAGCTACGTTTAATAATTGCCCAATCAATTGCAATAATTGTAACTCCGATAATTTAGCATCATACTTTGCTAAATTTTTATTAGTCTGGGCATTCAGTAAGTTAATCTGTGCTTGTCTAAACTCTATAGAAGTAATTCTTCCTAATTGAAACTGTTCTTTAGAACGTTCAAAATTATTAGTATTGGTAATTACATTTTGCTCTTGAATCTGATAGATGTTTAAAAGGTTTTCATAAACCCCCTGTGCGTTTTTAATATCTCTATTTACCTCAAGCGCAACCTGTTTTTTTAATAACTCTTGATTTTGATACGCTATTTTGGCATTCTTTACTCGCACATTAGTACTGCCTCCATCAAAGAGACTCCACCTTAAAGAAGCCCCTAAACCAAAATCTCTTGTATTATTAGAATTAGTTCCAGGAAAAAAAACGGATGCAGCAGACTGGTTCAGATTCCAACCATAAGCTCCCGTTAAGTTTATGGTAGGCAAATACCCAGATTTACTAACTTTTATATCATAAGCGTTAATCGCTAAATTACGCTCTGCTTGTAATAATGCTACATTATTTAAATTGGCTTCAGAAACATATTCTTCGATTTTAAGTTTGGGTATAAATTCTACTACAGTATCTACCTTAAAATCTTGATTCAAATCTTGATCTATTAATACTCCTAAATCTCGTTTTGTATTTGCTAACTGTTGTTGTGTATTTAATAAATTTATACTATCATTTGTTATATCCACCTGAGCATTCAAAATATCTAACTTAGTACTCTGACCATACTCAAAAGCATATTCAGCCCTTTTAAAACGTTGTGTAGAAATCTCTAGAGTTTGTTGCAATACTTTTTCATTTTCACTTAATCTAGCCAATTCAAAATACACACTAAATAGCTGAACAATAGTATTTTCAATGGTTTCTCTAGCCTGTAATTCGGTTAATTGATACTGCTCTTTTAATTGCTTATAATTATAAAAACGATTTAAACCATCAAAAAGTATATAGCTGGCATTCAATGAAGTAGAGTAATTCTGCGCTTCGGCTTTGTACAAATTTGCATCCTCCCTAGGAGTACCATCATTAGTAAACTGCCCAGGGAATTCGATACTATTATCATCCCTTTGATAATTGGCAGAAGCATTTCCTGTTAAGGTCGGCAAATACCCACTATTTAATATACTTGCGTTATTATCTGCTATTATTACTTGGTTCTTAGCTACCTTAATTCCAAAATTATTCTCCAAAGCCAATGCTACAACATCATCTTTAGTTATTAATTTCTCTTGCCCATTTATTGTACAAATAAATAGTATCCATAAAAAACAACTAATACTTGTTCTATTCTCTATGTTCATTCTTCCTAATCTTTAATCCTTTCTATATCTCTTCTTCTATGTGGCTGGCTGCATTATGCTGCAAACCCTTAGACAAATGTGCTTTCTCTTTCTGCTCTTTTATTGCTCTCTCCACTTCTTCTTTTGAGATATTATTTCCTGTAATTAACCATTTACTAATAACCTTTACTTTATTACTAAAAGAAAGAAAAATAGGAAGCATTAATAAAGTAAGTACCGTTGCAAAAGCTATTCCGTAGGCAATAGATATAGCCATTGGCTTTAAAAATTGCGCCTGTCTGCTTGTCTCTAGCATTAATGGAGCTAGACCCGCAATAGTAGTTATAGATGTGAGAAAGATAGCCCTAAATCTAGATCTACCTGCATCGTATAATGCATCATCGAATGCCATACCACTCCTTAGATTGTTATTAAACTTACCTATGAGCACCAAACCATCATTTACCATAATTCCTATTAAAGCTATAATTCCTAACATAGAAAGTATATTAATTGGAAAATCATGTATCCAATGCCCCCATGAAACTGCTGTTAAACTAAATGGAACTAGCAACAGTAACATTAAAGGTTGACCAAAACTTCTGAAGGTAAAAGCTATAGTAATATATATAAGTGCCAAAACCGATAAACCTGCTATTTTTAATGATTTAATCATCTTGTCAGCTTCTCTATTTTGTCCTTCATACAAGGCAGATACACTTGGATATTTAGATTCTATTTCTGGCATAATGTTCTTTCGAATATCCTCCATAACATCCGTACCACTAGTTTCCTTATCATTTACTAAATCTGCAGAAATCTGAATTTCTCTTCGCCCCTCTAACCTATTAATAGCTACATCTCCTCTCTCAATAACATAATTTGCTATTTCTTTTAACGGAACTCTAGCTCCACTAGGAGTTACTATGCGCATTTCGTCTAAATCCGTGATAGAAGACCTATTCTCTCTATCGTACCTTACCCAAACTCGTATTTCATCTTGTCCTCTTTGAAAACGTTGCGCCTGTGTTCCAAAGAAACCTGCTCTTACTTGCGACATTATACCTCGCAAGTTTAACCCCAATAGATATGCATTTTCCTTCAGCTCTAATCGTATTTCTTTTATCCCTTCTGGATCATTATCGGCTATATCTTTCAGAGCTGGGTTACTAAACAAAGCATCTTTCAATTCTTTTTTAGCTTCTTTTAGTTCTTTTATATTATTCCCTAATAAAGAAACTGCAACCGGAGAGCCTCCAAAATTGCCTCCAGAACCATATATAAGACTCTCTACTCCTATTACTGGCCCAACTAACTTTCTTAATCTATTGGTAACTAAGTTTGATACCACTGCATCTGGGCGTTCTTCTCCGGGAAGAAGGTTTATAGTCAATGTTGCAGAAGAGGAACCTGGCCCTAATCTTTTAATTACATTTTCAAAAAGTAACTTATCGCTTCCTTTTAAATACTCTTCTGATAATTCTTGGTTTACAATTTTAGCTTTACTTTCTATATAAGAGATAATAGAATCTGTAACCTTTTCATTAGTACCGTTGGGCATTAATAAATTTACCTGAATTCTATCACTTGCAATTCTAGGAAAAAAAGAAGTTCTTATAATTCCTCCTCCGACAGATCCTATAGTTAAAACTAATGCTACTACGAAAAACGAAAAGGACAATAATTTGTAACGCATAGCAAATCTTAATGCCGGGCTGTATAAATTGTCTCGCATCCATTTCATAAAACGGTCTCCCATTTCATTGATTATTCTAAGTTTTGCAAAAGCTTGCCCAATACTTGTTTTGGGTTTTTTAGCTATTGGTTGCAATGCCTTAGAATGTGCTAAATGTGCTGGCAAAATAATTAAAGCTTCTACTAAAGAAACTACCAAGGTTAAAATAACAATTACAGAGACTTCACCAAAAAACTCTCCTATTCTACCATCTAAAAATAAAAATATAGAAAAGGCTAAAATAGTGGTTATAATTGCCGAAACAATTGGTGGTATTACCTCCATAGTTCCATCTATGGCCGCTTGTATTGGAGATTTTCCTTTTTCATAATGCTGGTATATATTTTCTGCAATTACAATACCATCATCTACCAAAATACCAATTACAATAATCATCCCAAAAAGAGAAAGTACGTTTATTGTAACATTAAAAAACCCAGCAAAAACAAACATTCCTAAAAAAGAGATTGGTAGTCCGAATGCTACCCAAAAAGCCAATCTTGTATTTAAAAAAAGAGAAAGAAAAATGAGAACCAAAATCATTCCCATAATAGCATTTTCAGTAAGCAATTCTGTTCTTTGAGTTAAGGTTTTAGATTGATCGCTTACTACGCTTAACTGTACATTATTATATTTCTGATTAAAAATCTCAATATACTCTTTTACTTTTTCTGCTGAATCTATTAAATCTTCTGTATTGGTACTTGTAATGGTTGTGTTAACAGCCAAGTTACCATTAAAATAAGATGCATTTGGAGACTCTGCAAAGCGATCTCTAATGGTGGCAACATCTTGTAGTCGTATGGCTCTTCCAAAGACATCTGATTTAATAATTAAGTTAGATAATTCTGTACCGTAATACGCTCTGTTATTTGCACGAATTAAATATTCTTCTGCATCTGTTTTTATATTTCCTCCGGTAACCAAAATATTGGCATTGCCAACTGCTTGGGCTACTTCTGAAAAAGATATACTAAAGGCTAAAAGACTATTTTCATCTACCGCAATTTCTATTTCTTCTTCTGGGTAACCGGTTATTGTAATCTGCGAAATACCATCAATAGCTCTAATATCATTCTCTATTTGCCTTCCTATTTGTTTTAATGTTGCCAAAGGAATTCCATCTCCACTAACAACAAAACCAATAGTTTGTCTTACCGCTTCTAATTTAGATACAATTAATGGCTCCATTCCTGTCGGAAATGTCGGAACACGATCTACTGCATTTTTAACCTCTAGGAGCATAAAGTCTATATCTCTGCCCTTTTCTATTTCTACATTAATACTTCCACTATTTTCTCTCGAGGTAGAAGTTACTCGATCCACACCTTGTAACCCTTTTAAATTATCCTCAATTTTCAATACAATACCCTCTTCTATCTCTTGTGGAGATGCCCCCGGATACGATATATTAATAGAAATATTTTTAGAATCTGAAAGTGGAAAAAAAGAAGATTTTAGTGACAATGCCCCGGCTATACCAAAAACAAAAACAGCTATAATTACCACATCAACTGCTATGTGATATTTTATAAAGTATTCAATTATTTTTCGCATTATTTTTTTGATTTAGCTTTTTTCTCTGTAAAAATTTTTACGGCCATTCCGTTGTAAGATCCTAACAAAGGCTTTGCTAAAATTGTAGTTCCATTGGGCACCTCTTTTAGCACTACTTTTTTATCCGAAAAATATATTGGTTTTACATCAATTAAGCCTAAAACAGAATCTTTAACCACATAAATTTGATTTGTCTCTAACAACAAATTGCGATTTATCTCTATAGCCTCTTCTTCTGCTCTTGCGTTTAGACTTGCCTCTAAATACATTCCTTCTTTTAAGCTATTATCTTTTATCTCTATAAAGGCTTTTATGGTTTGTGAAGCTACATCTACTCTACCATTAACTCTTACTACTTTTCCTGAGTATTCTTTTGTTTTATCTAAATTAGTAAGTGCTACTTCTTCTCCTATTTTTAATAAATCGCTATATTCTTTGCTAATAGAAACCTCTAATTCGTAAACATCTGTATTAATAAATTCTCCTAATTTTTGCCCCGACCTAACAAGTGTCCCTTCTGTTACCAATGCATCTGTTAGCACCCCCTTGAATGGTGCAAATATTCTATACTTAGATAGTCTTTGCTCTAGATTTTTAACATTGTAATAGGTAGTTAATATCCCCCTTCCAGAAATAAAGAACTTTTCCTTCTCCGAATCCATTTTTGGTAACTCAGGTGTGTTTTTATCCATATCAAAAGCACTTAAGTACGTTTTCCACTTAGGATAAATATTTGGATAGTCTAATCGCAAATCTGGCATTATTGATGTAATTTGGTTGTATAAATTACTTTTAGCAGACTTAACAGAGGCTTTATACTCTGCATCATCTATTTTTATTATTGTTTCTCCTGAATTGTATAATTGACCTGCTTTAAAAAGCTTGCCTCCTTTTCTAAAAATACCTTGCACTTCTGCATATATATCTACACGTCTTTTAGCTACCAAATTACCATTTGCAGGCACAACTATAGGAATTGTAGTATTGGTTACAATATCTGTAAAAACAGTTTTTATTACCTTCTCTACCTTTGGTTTTGGCTTAGTTTTATTCTCTACTATTATAGTAGCGATAACAACTGCACCTATAATAAACAAAATGCCTAATACGGATAATATAGTTTTTCTCATGATCGGTTATTATAATGAATCGGCATTTACGCCCATATTAACTTGTACTTTTTTTAAAATTCGAATGGTTAGTTCTTTTTCTTCTATTGTAATTCCTTTTCCTAAAGAATCTAACAAATCTCTAAGTACTGGTGTTGTTTTAGTGTAAATATTTCTACCTTCTTCTGTTAAAAAAACCTGACTAATTCTTTTATCTTCTTTACTTCTAATTCTTTGGATATACTTCTTATTTTCCATCTTAGACAATAACCGTGTTAAGGTAGATTTGTCTCTTAGTGTTAAAAAAGCTAGCTCATTCTGGTTTAAACCATCTTTTTCGTGTAATTTTTTCAATACAACAACTTGCTCTTTACTTAAGTCCAAACCTTTTTCTTTCAGTTTTTCCTGTAAAAAACAGTCTGCCATTTTAGAAGTTTTACCTAACCATGGTATAATAGAGGCTTCAAAATCAACAAAATTGTTAACAGATTTCATAATGCGAAACTAAGCAAAACCTATTAGTTGTATATGCAACTAATGTTAAATATTTCCTAAGAAAACAAAAAAAAGGGATGCGTTTTGCACCCCTTTTTTTTTAAAACTTATTTATTTATTTTTTAATGTCTTACTCTAGTATCTTCGAATTTAGAATCTGCCAAGCGAGATAAACTAAATCTTGGCTTATTATATTTTCTATTCAATTCTGCATTATCACTATCAAAAGTTAACAAACTTTGATTCTGAAGATTTTCTAATCCTTTAAAAGAACTAAATTTATTTCCCTGTAGTTGTACAAATTTTAACTTAGAAAGTTTCTGAAGTCCTTTAGGGGCAACACCATCAAAATTATTATAAGCCAAAACTAATTCTCTTAAATTTTTTAATTCGCTTAAATCCACATTAATCTGGCCTTCAAATTTGTTTCCAAATAGCTCAATACTTTCCAAAGAAGTCATTTCTTCTATTTCCTTTGGCAAATTACCCGTTAAATAATTACTAGATAAGTTCAAAAGAGTTAAACTAGACATTGCTCCTATTCCTCTAGGGATGTCGCCTACCAACGAATTATTAAACAACGTTAACTCTTTTAAGTTTAGCAGCCTAGAATAATCCTTAGGTAACTCTCCCTTAAACTGATTCATCTCTAACTTCAAAATTTTTAACTCTGAAAAACTTGTTATTTCTTCTGGTAAGTTTCCTGATAATTTATTAAAAGCTAAATTTAATTCTTCTAAAAAAGCTAAATTTTTAATTGATTTTGGAATATTCCCTTGCAGATTATTTCTATGTAAACTAATAGACACTACATGGTTATCTTTTAAGGTTACGCCATACCAACTATCGATGGGCTTAGATATATCCCAAGGGGTCGACCATTCATTGCCATTAGTTGAATTATATAAATCTAATAAAGCAACCCTCTCTTTTTTAGATATTTGCGACATTACAATATTGGTAAAAAAAAGAAGTAACACAATTTTTATGGGGAGTAAAACTTGTTTCATAATCTATATAATTAGCCTGGTTTAACTACTATAATTTATTTTTCTATATTGGTAATTACCCTATTTATTCGTCAACAATAGACCTTAAATAAATTATATTAGTATATAACAAACGTAATTAATAGTGTTTTCTGATAAAAAAATTGCATTTTTTATTATTCACAAAATAATGAACAAAAAAAAGGGGTGCACCACACACCCCCACCATTAACCAAACTAACTAAAATATTATTTAATTTTCATCCTCCTCTTCATCTTCAAATTTTGTATCAGCCATTCTTGACTTGCTGAAATTTATATCTTTAAAATCTACTTTTTCTACATCTTTATCGTAATCAAAAACTAAAAACTGACGGCTATCCATCATTTGCAAACTTTTATAAGAATTAAACTCATTATTCTGAATCTGTAATACTTCTAAGCTTGCTAATTGACCAAATTCTTCTGGAATAGAGCCATTTAATTGATTGTTAGCCAAAACCAATTCTTTTAATTGACTTAATTTTCCCATTTCATTTGGAATTGCTCCAAACAAGGAGTTCTCAAAAAGCCCTAAAATTTCAAGCTCGGCTAAATCACCTAGAGAACTAGGTATTTCTCCTCTTAAATTATTACTAGATAAGTTTAACACCTTTAAACCGGCTATTTCTCCAATACTATCTGGAATAGAGCCCGAAATAAAATTATTGAACATTGTTAATTCTTGTAATTTATCTAAACTACCAATTGCATTAGGAATTATCCCCTTTAACCTATTCATTTCTAATTTCAAGGTCTTTAATTCTTGTAACTCCACAATTTCTTTAGGTAATTCCCCTGTTATAGAATTAAATGCAAGATTTAATTTTATTAAATGACTTAACTCTCCTATACTCGCAGGAAGTTTGCCCATTAAATTATTTCTAAATAAATTAATCTCCACAACATGGTTATCTTCCACTTTAACTCCATACCAATTAGAGACCGGAGCTTTTAAATCCCATTTTTTAATCCAGTGGGCACCATTCGTGCTATTGTACAAATCCAAAAGAGCTTTCTTTTCCTTTTTAGATACTTTAGCTGTAACCACATTGGAAATTAAAAACATTACGAACAATATGTAAATGACTTTTTTCATATATAAAGTTTTTGCTTTTATAAAGCTAAAAAATAATTTAACAACTCTAACTAAGAATTATCTTACAAATTTGAACTATTAACGGAAGAAAACCAAAAGTATTCGGTGAAATGCTCAATTTTGTTGTGTAGTACTTCTTTTTTGTGGTGTAGGAATTTTATTACTTAATAATCTTTGAATTAAGACACCTGCTCCAATTCAATAGTAATATCTTCCCATTTGGCCATTAGCTCTTCTAAGGTTTTCTTTTTTGTCTCGTAAGAATCAAAAAAGTTTGGCTTAGCTATGGTTTCGTCATAATTCATTAACAATTCGTGATCAATATCGCTAATTTCTTTTTCTAAACTCGCAATCTTACTCTCTACTGAGCTTAGCCTATTCTTTAATGACTTTACTTTTTTCTGATTTTGAAAATCATTTGTATTCTTAGATGCAGATTCTTTTACTTTAGTAGTTTTCTCTGTTTTTTCAATATTTCTAAAGTTCTCCTCTTTACGTTGTTCTAAATAATAATCTACATCTCCTAAGTACTCTTTAATATGCTTATCTTTAAATTCATAAACACTATTTGTTAGCCCTTGTAGAAAATCTCTATCATGAGAAACTAATATTAATGTACCTTCAAAATTTTGCAATGCCTGTTTTAATACATTTTTAGATTTAATATCTAAGTGGTTGGTTGGTTCATCCATTACCAATACGTTGAAAGGTTGTAATAACATTTTGGCTAATGCTAACCTATTTCGTTCTCCTCCGGATAGTACTTTTACATATTTCTCAACATCATCTCCGCGAAAAAGAAAAGACCCAAGTATATCTCTTACCTTGCTTCTATTTTTTTCATTTGCAGCATCTATCATAGTATCTAAAATGGTTTTATTACCATCTAAATACTCTGCCTGATTTTGAGCAAAATATCCTATTTGCACATTATGTCCTAGTTTTAAATGACCATCATACTCAATATCACCAACCATTATTTTAGCTAAGGTAGATTTACCCTGACCATTTTGACCCACAAAAGCAGTTTTACTATTTCTTTCTATTAAAAGATTTATATTCTCTAAAACTTGCTTCTCTCCATAATTCTTTGCCAAATTCTCTATTTCTACTACCACTTTTCCTGGAGTTATAGAAATTGGAAAACGCAAATTCATAACACTATTATCATCTTCATCTACCTCAATACGATCCATTTTATCTAACTTCTTCATTAAGGACTGTGCCATAGAAGCTTTGGTAGATTTTGCTCTAAATTTTTCTATTAAACGTTCTGCTTGTTGTATTTCTTTATCTTGGTTTTTCTGAATACTTAGCTGTTGATCTCTTATTTCTTGTCTTAAAACTAAATACTCACTATATGGTTTATTATAATCATATATTCTCCCTAAAGAAATTTCTATAGTTCTATTCGTAACATTATCTAAGAACATTTTATCATGTGATACAATAACTACTGCCCCAGAATAATTATTTAAAAACTGCTCTAACCATATAATAGATTCAATATCTAAATGATTTGTTGGCTCATCTAACAACAAAACATCATTACTCTGTAATAACAACTTCGCCAGTTCTATACGCATACGCCATCCGCCAGAAAACGTTTCCGTTTTTTTATCAAAATCCTCGCGTTTAAAACCTAAGCCTTGTAGTATTTTCTCTGTCTCTCCTTGATAATTATACCCTCCTAATATTTCATAATGATGCGTAATGTCACTTAAATCTATAATAAGTTGATTATACCCTTCGCTTTCATAATCGGTACGTTCCGCGAGCTGATGATTTATTTCATCTATCTTAAGTTCTAAGGCCTTAATTTCTTCAAAAGCCTGGTAGGACTCTTCCAAAACAGTTCTGCCCAATACAAAATCAATATCTTGTCTTAAGAAACCTATTTTTATATCTTTTTCTATTGCGATAGTACCAGAATCTATTGGCATATCTTTAGATAGTAATTTTAATAGAGTAGACTTCCCTGCTCCGTTTTTCCCTACTAAACCAACACGGTTACCCCCGTTTAATCTAAAAGATATTTCTTGAAATAAATATTCGCCTCCAAACGAAACAGAAAGGTTATGGATATTGAGCATTTTAGCAGTTGAATTTTAAATTATATAGAACACATTCTTGTACTTTTACAAAAACATTTTGCAAATGTTAAAAAAAGGAAACAAACTCTACAGTATTTTAACAGGAACTTGTCCTAAATGTCATGAAGAAAGCATGTATTTAGACAAAAACCCCTATCATTTGGGTAATATTCTAAAAATGCATGAGCGTTGTTCCCAGTGTAACACCAAATATAAAATAGAACCATCCTTTTTTTATGGTGCTATGTACGTAAGTTACGGTGTTGGTATTGCCTTTGCTGTTGCCGCCTTTGTAATATCCAAATTAATTTTACAGTCTGGCCTTTTAACTTCTTTTTTTGCAATAATTGGCACTTTAATTTTCTTTATGCCCATTATTATGCGTTTATCTAGAAATATCTGAATCAACTTTTTTATACCCTATAATCCTGAAGAAAAAATTAAGCAATAGGAGTGTAATACTTTTTTGTAAATCTTGAAATATCAATTTCTTTAGGTAAGGGAGCGTTATGTTCTATATGATTTAATAATACCCCCGAAGCATAAGGAGCAATCATTACTCCTCTAGAGCCAAAACCATTCAAGACAAACATATTATTATGTTCTGGATGCCTTCCTAATAAAGGTCTTCTGTCCGCTACTGTTGGCCTAATACCAGCTTTATGGTCTATAACATTATAGCTGCACTTTAAAAAAGTATCTAGTTTTTTTAACAGCTCTTCCTTAGCTTCTATAGTTGGCGCATTGGTTTTATCTTTCCATTTATAGGTTGCACCTACTCTATATAAGCTCTTACCCATTGGTATAGTAAAAACGGAAGATTTTATAACATTTTCTTCCTTTAATTCGGGCGCACTAATGGTAAGTAATTCTCCTTTGGTACCATTTAAAGGCAAGTAATTAAAATACGGGTTACTCTTTAAGCCATAACCAGTAGCAAAGACTATTTTTTTTGCTTTTATAGATTTATAATGAACTCCTTCTATGGTATGTTTTAAATCTGTAAAACTAAACACCTCTTTTTCTAGTAACTCAAGGCCTTCTAAATATTCTGCATACTTTTTAACTAGAGTATTTGTATCTATCCTCCCCGTATTTAAAACCTCTCCGAAACCAAATGGCGCTTCTATTGCATTATTTGTATTCTTTATTATTTTGGTAGATAAAAATGATTGCAATGCTATTTTATCTGCAGCTTCAAACCATAAATTTTGCTCTTCTATAGATGCAAACTTTCTATATACAGGAACTTTATAATCTAGTTTAATCTGTAACTTTTTTTCTAATGCCGCATAAAAAGGTTTCGCTAGCTCTAATTGTTCTTTGGCGTTCCATGCTAGAGTAAATCTTTTAAGAATTACCGGATTATATAATCCACCAGCTACAATGGACGATGTTTGAGAATTGTTACTTACAACTTTAAACGTTCTATTGTTTTTCTGCAATTGTTCGCAAAAAGATATTCCTGCCAATCCTAAACCTACTACTAAGTAATCTACCATAAGACAAAGGTATTATAAACTATATAGTATGTCATATATCTGGTATTCGAATTTTTACTATAAACTATCTCAGGGTAAATCTTTGGTACACTTAAAAAATATGATGTACTCTTTCAATAGTAACACAAGGTATTAAACCAATTGGGAGGGGGAATAAAAAAATCCTCAGCTTTCGCTGAGGATTTTTATCATATTATATTGAATTGGAATATTCTAAGTGGTTAATATGCCCACATATCTTGTTCCCTGTCTCGGATAACCTCTTTTATACGTTTGGCTTCCAATAATTGAAACAATGCATTGTCTGCAATATAATCGCTAACCTTACGGTCTCCATGCACATTATCTTCTCTATAAATTACGGCATTAAACCTTCTTGCATTAAGTAACATATCAAAAGATATTGGCTGTGCAGAATTACGTTGGTTAAAGACCTTAGCCTCGTGCAAAATTTGTCTTGCACTTGGGTACCATACCCAGAAAAGTTCCACTTTAGCATCTCCTGGATCCATAGACTCATCATCTATAAAGTTAACATCTGGAGCTACCGGAGCAATACCTAATAAACGGTATTTTAATTCTCCTTGCCTTTTATCAAAATACCAAATTCCTTTAATACGGTATTCTTCGATATCAGCTGCGGTTAAATCTCTTTTGTTAATATACTCTTCTGAGATTTGTTCACCAGCATTTAACTGCTCGTATCCATAATCAGTAGTATCTACTTTCTGTAATGTAGCTTCTAAATCACTGAATTTTCTTTTTTCTGTAAAATAAGAATCCACGTATACATCTTCTAGCTTTCCATTTTTAATGTTTTTTATTAAAACATCATATAAAGATCTTCTATCAGAACCTATATCTATAGTATCTATAGGGTAGTATAAAGGAAAGTTTACACGCTCATCTAAGTCAACCGTTTCCCATATAGTTTTAGACCAAAGAATGTCTCTGTCATCTACATAACCATATCTTAATGGGGCATCGTTGTCCAAAGCTTTTTGCTCAGCAGTTCTTATTCCAATTTCTTGTGGCTTTTTAGCGTTTAAAATATTCGCTTGGGCCATCATGGACAAGGGCAAAAAACTAACTGCTCCGATTAATAAAACTTTTTTCCAATTCATTTGTAAATATTTATTGTTTTAATTTTTTAAAATGTAATGAGCCATTTTAGTTAAATAACTCATTACATTTTTATAGTTACTAATTATTAGTTTGTAATCTCAACAACTACTGGAGATACTTTCTTTAATTTATAACCTTTGTTATTTGTGATGTACGCATTGATATCAAATATCTGTACTGCATCACCTCTTTTAGCTCTCTTTAATGCTGATTTAGCTCTAGAATCTAATCTACTACCTTTAACACTAACTGTTGGCTGTCCAGGAACTTTAAATTTAAATCCGCTTACTTTAAGATTTAAATCGAAATCGAAATCTTCTAATAATGCACCAACTGTAGATACTTCTAAGTTTTTTCTAGGCATTTTAGCAGAACCAGATTCTCCTCTAATAGAACCAGAAGGTCTTGGAATATCTTTAATTCTAAACTCAGATTTAGAAGATACTCTTTGTCCGTCAGGTAATGTACCAGAAGCAACAATACTAACTGTTCTTCCTTTTCCTGGAGTCATAATATACTTGCTACCAGAACTTTTTCTAAGACCAGCTGCAGAAGCACTAACCTTATTGTTAGGTATACCAGGTATAGATATAGACATTGGGTTAGGAACACCACGATAAACAACGTTCATCTTATCTGCTGCAATTAATGCTGCATTAGGCTTAGATATTGTAGCAAAAGCATTCTTTACTTTTACAGGTATCTCTTCTCCGTCTTGTTTGAAGAAAATTTGACCTTCTACTGAATGATCGCCAGCTGCTCCAGCTCCTATTAACAATTTTACTCCACCAGCTTCTAACTTATAATCTTTACCTTCTACAAGTTTTCTACCGTCTAGTTTTAACTCTGCTCTTACTGGAGTAGAAGAATTATCTGTTTTACTAATGATAATTTTTCCATCATACTTTTCTCCACTATAAAATGCTGATTTACTAGCACTTAAAGAAGTTGCAAAGTTTTTTAAAGAAACCTGATCTGTTAAGTTACCAGCTAACATTGACTTTAAAGCATCTTCTTCTGTTGCTCTAATATCTGACTGTAAAGCAGTTAACTTAGCTTTAGAAGCGATTAATGGAAAACCTTCATAATGATAGTTAATCCAATCTTGCTTTGTACCGTCTCTCTTTTCTACTTTACCATTAGCATCACCAGTTTCAAATCTAGTGCTAACAGATGTTTTTACATCTTTCATATTTGATGGTAAAATAGCAGATATTTGCGTACGATAATCGTTAATTCTTTTCATGAATTCTTTACCGCCTTCGGCAAGATTATCGCCTTGAAAGAACTTTTGATCTAAGAAATCTGACTTATCCATTACTGCATAATCTTTTGGATCCTTAACGCCTTTCATCATTTCGGCTTTAAGACCTTCCAAATAATCATAATAGTCTTGAGATAAAACTTTTATCCTTTCCGCTTTTTTATACAACTCTCCGTATTTTTTAGCATCTTCAGAAGCTTTCGTTCCTAAATTATCTACTAAGGCTAAGTTGTTATCCGTTGTTTTCGCATTAGAAGCTTCCATCTTCACATTCATAATTCCGAATGCTGCTAGAACTTCTTTACTCATATTTAATGCCAACATACAAATGAAAACCAAATACATTAGGTTTACCATTTTCTGACGTGGTGACTGTTTTCCTCCTGCCATGTTTTTCTAATTAGATTTTGTTATTAATTTGGGGTTATTTACTAATATCTAATTAGTTTTTGCTCATTGCAGATAACATTCCACCATACACTCCATTTAATGAAGATAGGTTTGTAGATAAAGATGCCATTTGCTCTTTTAATGCACTTGCATTTTGTACCACTTCTTCGTTTACAGAAGCTTGCTTGCTTGCACTTTCTAACTGCACTTTATAAAGACTGTTTAAAGATTCCATCTGAGATGCAGCTTGTACCATTTCATCAGAATATTTCTTAGTAGACTCCATTGCATCTACAGTAGGTGCGATTCCTTTTGCAGCTCCTTCAAAATTCTTAATACTAGAACCTAAGCTCTCCATTAAGTTCGCATCGATACCAGCTTCTTGTAAAAGGTTATCTAATTTTTTAGATAAAGAAGCTTCTGATTCTTTAATTTGTGCTGCTTCGTTTACATTTTTCTCTCCAGCCATACCACCTGCTAATTCAGGGTATACTAAAGACCAATCGTATTCGTCATCAATAGGCTCAAACGCACTAATAGCAAAAATAAGTGCCTCTGTAATAAGACCTACTGCTAATAATAATCCACCTGTTAATGGTCCAAATTCCCAGTGAAGAATTTTAAATAAAGCTCCGATAATTACAATAGAGGCTCCAAGACCATAGGCCATATTGAATAATTTCTTTGTTGATTTTGACTGTGCCATAATTTAATTTAATTTAAGGTTTAATAAATAATAAAGATTTGGTTAAAATTTGATACTTGTGTATTTAAATATACTTGTTAATAAAATTCTTATTTAGTTGCATCTTCCTCACCCATGTAATCTTGTACGGTTCTAAAACCAACGTAACTACGTGCTGAATCTGCATATTCATAATCTCTGGTACTTACCTGTAGGAAGTAAGCAACATCTTTCCATGATCCTCCTCTAATAACTTTTCTTTCGTTACTACCGTCTCCTCCGTTTGGATTCATTGTAGAAACATACTCGTAAGAGTTAGGATCGTAGCTAGAGTTTGTCCATTCTGAAACGTTCCCTGCCATGTTATATAGATTAAAATCGTTAGGCTCGTATGCTTTAGCTTCTACAGTATACAATGCTTGATCGGCTGCATAATCTCCACGTTGTGGTTTAAAGTTGGCCATAAAACATCCTGTATCGCTTATTACATAAGGTCCACCCCATGGGTATGTCCCTCCTTCGATACCACCTCTTGCAGCATATTCCCATTCTGCTTCGGTAGGTAATCTAAATTTATTTACGAACTGAGCTCCTTTACTCTTTTGATCGTCGTTTTTATATTTTGTTCTCCAGTTACAAAAGGCTTGTGCTTGTTTCCAAGAAATACCAACTACAGGGTATTCGCTATATGCATCATGCCAAAAGTAATCGTTGTGCATTGGTTCGTTATACGAATATTCAAAATCGCGAATCCATACCGTTGTATCAGGATAAATTTCTAATTCTTCATGACGGATAAAGTCTTTTCTACTTTTGTTTCCTTTTCTAGAAGCACGTGCTGCCGCCTCAATATCCATCCAACTATACTTATATTTAAGTTTAGTTACATCTATAGTTCTTTGTCCATTATAAGACTCTTCTTCAGGAATATAAAGAGAATCCATAACTTCTGTATAATATTCGTCTGGGTATTCAGATACATCCCAAATTAAATCTTCGTCTTTGTTTAAAGCTCTACCTTCAAAACCAGTTTCTCCCATACCAGAGTAATTATCTAGCATGTACTTGTCGTAAACTGAAGCTTTTGTTGTATCCGCATCTTTAAATACAAAATCGCCAATTCCTCCTTCTTCTGGACCAATACCTAACTCATCAGCAAGAATTGCCAATTTTGTTCTTGTAATAGAATCTTTAACCCATTCTACAAACTGGCGATATTCGCTATTTGTAATTTCCGTGTCATCCATATAAAAAGAACGAACGGTTACTGTTTTGGTTGGCGCGTTGAGAACTTTAGCTTGATCTTCTTCACTCTTACCCATAATGAAAGACCCTCTTGGGATCAATTCCATTCCATAAGGTTTTTCCGGATACCACTTCTTTCCTTGGACTCCGACTAGCTCTCCTTTAGTTTTAGACCCACAACTGGTGAGTAAAAAAACAAACGCTATAGATGATAACAATAGCTTCTTCATACTTTAGGTTAAATTTCGATTATGGTTAAAAATTGCAAACACAATTGTTTATTCTACTCTCTAAAACTACGATTTGAGCAAATTATTGTATTGTACTTGTAATCCTTTAAAAAAATTTTATTGTTAATTGAAGCCTTTTTTATAGGCCTTAAACCACCTTTCCGGAATATTCTGATTACATGCATCTAAATAGTCCTTTTCTGTGCATGGTAATAACGCAGGTGAATTTGTTTTAGTATGTGAAGACAAAATAGATGGTACTTCTACCCACCATCTTTCTGTTAATAAACTTTTATGAAAAATAAGTTCTTCGGTTTCATTAGGCACAATATACTTCATAAAGTCGGCATTGGAGTATGGAGATTCCGAGATTCTAAAATTAAATCCTTCTACAAAATACCACATTATTTGCGCAATAATTTGACAAGATTGCACGGTGTTTTCCATTTCATAAATACCAAATACACTTATCTTGTCACTGATACCGGCATACCTAGCAATAGCACATATTTCTCGTCCGGTAAATCCATTAGGCGAAAAATTCTCCGAAAAACAAATTTCACTTGCTTTAATAGAACGTACATCTAAACTTACCATATGCGCATTTCGCAACACCGGTTCCGCCAAAGAAATATCATTAAACATTTCTCCTAACCTATAGGAATCGAAAAATAAACGCTCCATTAGGTCTAATTCTTCTTGAGCATTAAAATAACTTTGATACCCTATATTAGAAAAGTTGAATAAATTATTTGGTTTGTCTGTAATAATTTTACTCATATAAGAATGAGAAGATATAAGTTCATCTTCCATTCCAAAATCAAAGCGACTATCTACTGCCACCAAATTAATCATGTCTTTTAAACCATCGAAAGCTCTATATGCTGCGTAGGTTACATCTTGTGTTGCTCCAAGTATAATAGGTATAACATTTTCCTCAATTAAACCTGCAACTATTTCTTTAACTACAAAATACGTATCTTCTACTGATTCTCCTTCTTCAATATCGCCCATATCAACGATAGTAGAATCCCAATTACCAGACATTAATTTATAAAATTGGATTCTTATTGCAGAAACATCTAATTTTTCTGGCTTTTTTTCGAAAGCGTTTCTAGATTCTTTTACACCTAATATTGCTATAGATGCATTTGCCAAAACTGGTAAACCGTCTTTTTGCGTATGTGCATGAATGTTTCTCCCTAAAGCCTGCTCCGGCAATAGTTCGCAATGTGCCATTACTTTATCTTCTACAGGCACTAAAAAATCAAACGCCATATTATTTTTTAGCTTTAGGTTTTGCTTTAGGTTTCGCCTTCGCTTTCGCTTTTTTCTTTGGAGTTTTTGCCTCTATTAAAGCTTTTGCCTCCTCTAATGTCATAGCAGCAGCATCCACGGTTTTAGCCAGTTCTACTTTAATTTTGCCTTTTAACACATTATGTCTACCCCATCTTGCTTTTTCAACACGAATACCTTCTTCTTCCCAGTTATGTAAAACTTTATCTATCTCTTTCTGTTTTTTAGCTTCAATCAATTCTTCAATATCTGCTTGCGAAAGATTATCGAAATCGTATTTTTTGTTTACATTGATAAACATACCATCCCACTTAATGAAAGGTCCAAAACGACCAACACCCTTAACTACATCTTTATCTTCATAAGAAGCTATAGGAGCATCTGCTTTTTGTTTTTCTATGATAAGTTCAATGGCTCTTTCCATGGTTATGTTCATAGCACTTTCGTCTTTTGGTAAAGAGATAAACTTTTTTCCAAAACGAACATACGGACCAAATCTTCCCACATTAGCAGCTACTTCTTCTCCTTCATAAACTCCCAAATCTCTTGGCAGTTTAAAAAGTTCCATTGCATCTTCGAAAGTTATACTCCCTAGATTCTGCTCTGGCAACAAACTAGCAAATAACGGTTTCTCTTCTTCTTCGGCTGTTCCTATTTGCACCATTGGCCCAAACCTCCCCAAACGTACAGAAACTTGTCTTCCTGTTTTAGGGTCTTTTCCTAAAATACGTTCCCCACTAGCGCGTTCTGCATTTGCTTCTACATCTAATACGGTAGGATGAAAATCAGAATAAAAAGTTTTCATTACTTTTTTCCAATCTTCTTCTCCTGTTGCTATCTCATCAAAATCTTCCTCAACTTTTGCTGTAAAATTATAATCCAAAATGGTAGCAAAATTACTCACAAGGAAATCTGTAACAATCATACCTATATCTGTAGGCACCATTTTACCTTTATCGGACCCAACAGTTTCTGTAAGGTTCTTTTCTTTTACTGTATTTTCCTCTAAAACCAACTGTGTATACTTCCTTTCTACACCTTCAATAGTTCCTTTTTCTATATATCCTCTATTTTGAACAGTAGAAATAGTTGGGGCATAAGTAGACGGTCTACCAATTCCTAATTCTTCTAACTTCTTAACTAAAGAAGCTTCTGTAAATCTATAAGGAGCCCTAGAAAAACGTTCTGTTGCTGTAATGTATTTATTATCTAAAGCTTCTCCTACTTGCATTGCCGGCAACATACCTTCTTGCTCTTCGGCTTGGTCTTCATCATCGGAACCTTCTAGATATACCTTTAAAAATCCATCAAATTTTATAACTTCTCCGTTTGCAGTAAATTCTTCGGAGTGGGTATTGGCTTTTATTTTAACATTTGTTCGCTCTAATTGGGCATCGCTCATTTGAGAAGCTATGGTACGCTTCCAAATAAGTTCATATAATTTAGATTGGTCTCTTTCTAAAGACACCGAAGAACGTAACATATCTGTAGGTCTAACAGCTTCATGCGCCTCTTGCGCTCCTTTTGTTTTTCCTGTAAAATTACGTACCGTACTATACGATTCTCCATAATTTTGAATGATAGCATCTTTTGCCGCATTAATTGCTTCATTAGAAAGATTTACGCTATCTGTTCTCATATAGGTAATAAGCCCTGCTTCATACAACCTTTGTGCCACTTGCATGGTTCTACCCACCGAAAAATATAATTTTCTCGATGCCTCTTGTTGTAAAGTAGAAGTTGTAAATGGTGCAGAAGGCGATTTTTTTGCTGGTTTTTTATCTAAATTACCAACCGAAAAATTAGCATTAATATTTTTATCTAAAAATTCTTGCGCGTCTACTTTAGATGAAAATGTTTTATTCAACTTTGCAGTAAATACGCTTCCTTCCTTAGTAAGAAACTGAGCAGATATTCTATATGAAGCTACAGGAGTAAAGCCTTCTATACTTCTTTCTCTTTCTACAATTAGACGCACCGCTACCGACTGTACTCTACCCGCCGAAAGGCCCGGCTTAATTTTTTTCCAAAGTACTGGTGATAATTGGTACCCTACTAAACGATCTAAAACTCTTCTTGCCTGCTGTGCATTTACCAAGTTATAATTTATTTCTCTTGGATTTTCTATCGCTTTCTGAATTGCAGATTTAGTAATAGAGTTAAATACAATTCTTTTTGTCTTGTCCTTGTCTAACTTTAGCTCTTCTGCCAAATGCCAAGATATAGCTTCTCCCTCGCGATCTTCATCACTCGCTAACCATATAGTTTCTGCTTTCTTTGCTAAGTCCTTTAATTTTTTTACCAAGGCTTTCTTGTCCTTATCTACAATATATTTAGGTTCAAAATCCTTATCTACATCTACACCAAGTTCCTTGGAAGGTAAATCTGCAATGTGCCCAAAACTGGACTCTACTTTAAAATCTTTACCTAAAAACTTCTCTATGGTTTTTGCCTTTGCCGGCGACTCTACTATTACTAAATTCTTAGCCATTCATTAGTTTTTGAAGCTACAAAAGTAGTCGAATTTTTTAATTAATTAAGGTACCTTAATATATATGTATAAAAAAAAGCCTCTTCAAAAGAGACTTTTTTATTCGATAATCGAAATTTAAATGCTAAGAAGCATGCCTAAAAATAAAATATATTTTAACTTCCTTATCGGCTTATCCCAAGGTTATTTACTTTTAAGCTGTCTTAGTTTAATTCTAAAGTGCTTATTAATTTAATATTATTATTTAGATATTCATATTGATACAAAACCTCATCTCCTACCATTAGCAATTGATTTTCTAAAGGAATTACATCAAAAGTATCTATATTCTTAAAATGATTTAACTGCTTTAAGTCTGCAATATCTGTTTTATCATATACTTTTAATCCTGCAGCACCATCGCAAATGAATAATTTTTCATCTTTTATACCTAATCCATAAGGGCCTTCTAGAGGATATGTTTTTTCCAAAACCGGATTTGCCATATCAGATATATCCACAATGAACAATCCACTTTCCGTTGCTCCGCATTCATTACCCCCTCTTAAAGTAACATAGGCATAGTCGCCATCTACCACCACAGGGTCGCAAGCAGTACCATGTTCAAATTCAGAAACAAAAGTAGGAGTTGCCGGCGTTGTAATATCATAAATATACATACCACGCATACTTCCTAAAAAAAGGTAATTACCTCTATTAAAAATTGTTTCTATATCGAAACCGGCATACACATCTTCTAAATCTTCCGGATTACCTAAATCTTCAATATTAAATACATTTATATTATGACTATCCACCGCATACAAATAATCGTCTACAATTTTAAAACGTGCTAACGAGCTACCTTGACCAACAGAACTTGCATCTGTTTCCATATTAAAAACAACATCTATTTCTCTTCCAAATCTTTCTTCATAGTCTTCTACCAAACGTCTTTCTGTAACCGTCTCCCAACCAATTATCATCTCATTTTCGTAATCTATCTCTCCATACTCGTAGAAATCAGCTGCTGGCCAAACCACATTATCTCTTAATACATTTTCTAAACGATTAATAATTTTAATATTTTGAATGTCCGATATATCTAAAACCATTAAATCTGTAATACTATCTGCATACAAATAATCGTCCTTCACTGAAATATCTACATTTCCAGCAATTTTAATAAATGCTATTTTTTTAGGGGAAGAAGGGTTTGTATTATCTATTACATGCACTCCTTTATATTTATCATTTATAAAAATATAATTTTCATAAGAGTATATTTTTCCAGATTCATCTATTGGCATAGGAGCTATAATATCTACCCCTTCTTTAAACTCCGCTTTTGTAATTTTTAAAGGTTTCGCTACTAAATAATCTGCATATTTACCATCCTCATCTTTTTCGCAAGAAAATAATCCAAAAGAAATAATAATAAGCACTAACACAACTTTTATTTTCATAACCCTATATTTTTAATTGGTTATAAATTAGATGCGTAACTTCGTAATTGGTTGCGAAAAATCTTTTTGTCCTAATAAACAACCTAACCTAGGAACAAAAGGTATTAAGTAACAATTCTCTTTATTATTTCTATGCCAGATTGGATAAATTAAACCCCCATTGACTATCAACCTCCGATTAAAAATTCTGATAAATCCTAGTAAAAATAGCGCTACTATCATTATACTTAACGGCACTCAAATCTCTCAACACTTTTGTTCGCATAGAAAAAGGTGGCATTAAAATATTTACACCACTATTCTTCTTAAGTCGTATTCCCTGTCCTGTAACAATATCAATATTAGCAGTGTATTCTTTTAGAGGAAGATGCTCCGTAAGAATAAGATATTTATATTGCTCTAACTTCTCCAAAAGTTTATTTATCTCTACATTATTTAAATGCTGCATAACTTGCCTAACAATAGCGCAATCTCCTTTTGGTAGAACATCATTGCAAATATCTAAACAATGAAATTCTAAGTTATCCATTTTAAAAAGCCCTTTATTTCTTTCAATCAATGCAGGGACAATATCAACCGCTATATATTTTTGAGTAGAATCTACTAATTGCCTCCCTACATTAAAATCTCCACAACCCAAATCGCATAGAATCAGTTTTTTATCCAACGAATTTAAAAACTCTAAAACTTCCTCTACATATGGGTTTACGATACCTAACGCATGAGAACCCGTTCCTGAATAAAAATCTGTAGAGGCCTCTCCTCCCCACATTTTTTTCTCATAAATTTGGCTCATAACCGCCTTTGTTGGCCATGGTTCTTTTTTGCGTTGTTTACCCATATTTACAAAGGTAAGCTCTTCTATTATTTTTTTTAAGAAATATATTAATAGAACTAACACTTACTATACGAAAGTATTCTAACTAAAAATTTACCAAAATTTTACAACTGTCAATTTGTCATAAATTTGATTTTAGCGTTATCTTTGCTCTTCTTTTAAAACTAAATGAAGCCCAGCAACTCCATGGAGAAAACCATAGACGAATCGATACAAGGAACAACCGTTTCTATTGAAACTAACAATAATACTAGCCGCAAACTTTATTTAGAGAGTTACGGCTGCGCTATGAATTTTGCAGACAGTGAAGTTGTAGCATCCATCTTAACCAAAGAGGGTTTTTGTACTACCCAAAGATTACAGGAAGCCGATTTGGTTCTGGTTAATACTTGTTCTATTAGAGACAAAGCAGAACAAACTGTTCGCAAGCGTTTAGAAAAATTTAATGCCATAAAAAAGAATAGACCACATCTTAAAGTTGGTGTTTTGGGTTGCATGGCAGAAAGACTAAAAAGTAAATTCTTAGAAGAAGAAAAAATTGTGGATATGGTTGTTGGGCCAGATGCCTATAAAGATTTACCCAACCTTATTCAAGAAATAGATGATGGCAAAAACGCTGTAAATGTAATTTTATCTAAAGAAGAAACGTATGGCGATATTGCTCCGGTTCGTTTACACACCAATGGCGTAAATGCTTTTGTCTCTATTACTCGTGGGTGCGATAATATGTGCACTTTCTGTGTAGTTCCTTTCACTAGAGGAAGAGAGCGTAGTAGAGAGCCACAATCCATTCTAGAAGAAGTTAACGATTTATGGAGTAAGGGATATAAAGAAATAACACTTTTAGGACAAAACGTAGACAGTTACCTTTGGTATGGAGGTGGACTAAGAAAAGATTTTGACAATGCCTCTACAATGCAAAAAGCAACTGCCGTAAATTTTGCCAGTTTATTAGCTACCGTAGCAGAAGCCCAACCAAAAATGAGAATTCGGTTTTCTACTTCTAATCCGCAAGACATGACTTTAGAAGTCATTGAAACTATGGCTAAATACAAAAATATATGTAAACACATTCATTTACCAGTGCAAAGCGGAAGTAACCGAATTTTAAAAGCAATGAACCGTTTGCATACCATTGAAGAGTACTTTACTTTAATTGATAATATTCGTAAAATAATTCCAGATTGTTCTATTTCTCAGGATATGATTGCTGGTTTCCCCACAGAAACAGAAGAAGACCACCAAGACACCCTAAAAGCATTAGAATATGTAAAATATGATTTTGGCTATATGTATGCTTATTCCGAAAGACCTGGGACTATGGCTGCAAGAAAATTAGAGGACGATATCCCTAACGATGTAAAACAAAGAAGACTGGCAGAAATTATAGCTCTGCAAAGAGACCATTGCCAATATAGAACCCAAGCACACATTGGAAAAACCGAAGAAGTACTTATTGAAGGAACTTCTAAAAAATCGGAAAGCGAATGGATGGGAAGAAACTCTCAAAGCACTGTTGTTGTTTTTCCAAAAGAAAATTACAAAATAGGAGATTTCGTAAATGTAAAAATTGAAGATTGCACTTCTGCCACTCTAAAAGGAAAAGCAGTAGGTTATTCGGATAATAACTAAATAATTGGCATAAAAAAGTATTCCATGGAAAATATACAAGCCATAAAACAGCGATTTGAAATTATTGGAAACGACCCAAAACTCAATAGAGCATTGGAAAAATCCATACAAGTTGCCCCAACCGACATTTCTGTTTTAGTAACAGGAGAAAGTGGGGTTGGTAAAGAATCTATTCCTAAAATTATACATTCTCTTTCCCATAGAAAACATGCCAAATATATTGCTGTAAACTGTGGAGCCATTCCCGAAGGAACAATAGATAGCGAACTTTTTGGTCATGAGAAAGGGGCTTTTACCGGAGCCACATCTACCCGTAGTGGTTATTTTGAAGTGGCAGATGGCGGAACCATATTTTTAGATGAAGTAGGTGAACTACCCCTTACCACACAAGTACGATTACTACGTGTTTTAGAAAATGGCGAATTTTTAAAAGTAGGATCCTCCCAAGTACAAAAAACCGATGTTCGTATTGTAGCTGCGACAAACGTAAATATGTTTGAAGCTATTAAAAAAGAAAAATTCAGAGAAGATTTATACTACCGCCTTAGTACTGTAGAAATAAACATTCCACCTCTAAGAGACAGAGAAGACGACATTCATTTACTATTTAGAAAATTTGCTTCTGACTTTGGGCAAAAATATAAAATGCCAACGATTAGATTAGATGATAATGCTGTACAATTACTATTAAAATACAGATGGCCAGGAAACATACGCCAACTCCGTAATATTGCCGAGCAAGTTTCTGTATTAGAGGAAAAACGAAATATTTCTATCTCTACATTAAATGGATATCTTCCAAATGCAAATACGAATAATTTACCTGCACTTGTAGATAAGGACAAAAAGGAAAGCGATTTTAGTAATGAACGCGAAATTCTTTATAAGGTTTTGTTTGATATGAAAGGAGACCTTAATGACCTTAAAAAACTTACTATGGAGTTGTTAAAAAATAACGACACCCAAAAGGTCCAAGAAGAAAATGAACATCTTATTCAAAAAATATACGGAAATGAGAAAAGCGCTAATGAAGATATAGAAATTCCTAAAGAAGAAAATACTCCTGTACCCATATTACATTTACCAGAACCGCAAATTCAAAATAATTTTGAAGCATCTATAATAGATGATAAGTATCATTTTGCTGAGGAAATAGAAGAAGAAGAAACCTTATCTTTACAAGAGAAAGAGATTGAACTTATAAAAAAATCTTTAGAACGCAACCGCGGTAAACGTAAGGCAGCAGCAGCAGAATTAGGTATATCAGAGCGCACCCTTTATAGAAAAATTAAACAATACGATTTATAAATTTCTGAAATGAATCTTTTATTAAACAAAAAAAACAAAGTACTTATATTACTTCTTACGCTAAGTTTAAGTAGCTGTGGTATTTATAATTTTACAGGAGGCAATCAAGGTTTAGCAAAAACCTTCCAAGTTAATTATTTTCAAAACTATGCCACACAAAGCCCCGGTTCTACTTTTGAACCTGGAATGGATAGAGATTTTACCTTAGCACTACAAGACCGTATACTCAATCAATCTAGTTTAGATTTGGTAAATACCAACAATGCAGATTTATTATATGAAGGCGAAATAACCGAATATCGTATATCTCCAATGACAGCGACAGCTCAACAAAGTGCCGCTCAAAACCGACTCACTGTTAGAGTAAAATGTAGATTCTATAATAAAACTAAAGAAGATGCCGATTTTGAACAAAACTTCTCTTTCTTTTATGATTTTGGCGCGGATCAACAACTAGCAAGTGTTAAATCTGAAGCCCACGAAGTAATTTTTGAACGTATAACTCAAGATATTTTTAATGCCTCTTTAGCAGATTGGTAATTTCTTATGAATGTAGAAGATTTCACATATCTATTAAAAAACCCGAACAAGGTCGTTAACCCTGTTCAAACTAATCAGCTAGAAGAAATACTTGAAGAATATCCTTATTTTCAAGCAGCAAGAGCATTACATTTAAAAGGATTAAAAAACCTCAATAGCTACAAATACAATAATGCTTTAAAAATTACTGCGGCATATACCACAGATAGAGATGTCCTTTTTAACTTTATAACCAGTAAAGACTTTTTACAAAAATCCAAAGGAGCAAGTACTACATTAAAAAACACTGAAATAGCTGACTTAAACGTCTCTGCCGAAGAAATAAAAGTTCCTATCAAAGAAATTCCTTTAATAGAAGAATCGCAAGACAAACCCTTACCGCAAGACAAGGAAGATGCAAATCAAATTTTAGATCCTGCCCTATTTAAAGCTAAAGAAAAGGATGTATCACTTACCGATTCCAATACAGAAATCTCTGAGGTTTCTAAAAAACCCGAAGACGATTTAGATATTGGTTCCCCTTTACCTTTTAACCAAAAGGAGAAGCACTCTTTTGCAGAATGGTTACAACTTACTTCATTTAAAGAAATAAGCAGAAAGCCAAAGGCTACTGAAAAGGCACCACCAATTAATCACTCTAAAAAGAATAAATTTGACCGAATAGATGAATTTATTGCTAAGAAACCTAAAATAATTCCTCAAAAAGAACTAACAGAAAAGATAGATATTAAAGCCTCGGTAACTCTAGATAAAAATGAATTAATGACCCAAACTCTGGCGAAGGTTTATTTAGAACAAAAAAAGTATAAGAAAGCCATACAGGCTTATAAAATATTAAGTTTGAAATATCCAGAAAAAAGTAGTTTCTTTGCAGACCGAATTCAAGCGGTAGAAAAATTACAACAGGATAATAATAAAGCATAATGAGCACCTTTTCCATTTTTTTGATTCTTATAATCATCGTATGTTTCTTACTAGTATTAGTAATAATGGTACAAAACCCTAAAGGTGGCGGACTATCTTCTTCTTTTGGAGGAGGTAGCCAACAAGTAGTTGGTGGTGTTAAAAAAACTGGAGATTTCCTAGATAAGAGTACCTGGACATTAGGAGCTTTATTAGTGGTTTTAATTTTAGCCTCTAACATTGCCTTAAAAGGTAGTTTTGGTACTTCTGACTCTAAATTATTACAAGGAGATGATATAGAAACTATAGTTCCAGAAGAAGCAACTCCAGTAGAAACTACAACACCTGCACCAGCAACAGAGGATACTACACCGACAGCTGACAAATAAAAAACACACATTACAACATATAAAAATGCCAGCTTTATGACAAGCTGGCATTTTTTTTTTAAATATGGCAGTAAATTGGCAATGGCATAGTTACTGCCTAACATTACCTAGAATTTAATAAACCAAATTAAAAATTTATAAATAATGGCTAAAGTAAACATTCAACCATTAGCAGACAGAGTTCTTATTGAACCAATGGCTGCCGAGACAAAAACTGCTTCTGGAATATACATTCCTGACACAGCAAAAGAAAAACCTCAAAAAGGAAAAGTTGTTGCCGTTGGCCCAGGAACCAAAGATGAAGCTGTAACTGTAAAAGTTGGAGACTCTGTTCTTTATGGAAAATATGCCGGAACGGAGTTAAAATTAGAAGGAACTGATTATTTAATGATGCGCGAAAGCGACATTTTAGCAATTGTATAAATTGCTTTTAGCTATTAGCCTTCTGCTTATAGCTCTAATTAAAACAAATTATAAAACCAAGCCAACAGCGAAAAGCTAGAGGCAAAAAGCACAAACAATGGCAAAAGATATAAAATTTGATATTGAAGCAAGAGACGGCCTTAAGAGAGGTGTTGATGCTTTAGCAAATGCAGTAAAAGTTACCTTAGGACCTAAAGGTAGAAATGTAATCATTAGCAAATCATTTGGAGCTCCTGCAGTTACTAAAGATGGTGTTACTGTTGCAAAAGAAATTGAATTAGCAGATGCGCTAGAGAATATGGGTGCGCAAATGGTAAAAGAAGTAGCTTCTAAGACTAATGATTTAGCTGGTGATGGTACTACAACAGCAACTGTTCTTGCGCAAGCAATTGTAAAAGAAGGTTTAAAAAATGTTGCAGCTGGCGCTAATCCAATGGATTTAAAAAGAGGTATCGACAAAGCTGTTGAAGCTATTGTTGCTGACCTTGCTAAGCAATCTAAAAAAGTAGGCGATTCTTCTGAAAAAATTAAACAAGTTGCTTCTATTTCTGCTAACAATGATGAAACTATTGGAGATTTAATCGCTAAGGCTTTTGGAAAAGTTGGCAAAGAAGGGGTTATTACTGTAGAAGAAGCTAAAGGAACGGAAACGTATGTAGATGTTGTAGAAGGAATGCAATTTGATAGAGGGTACCTTTCTCCGTACTTTGTTACCGATTCTGAAAAAATGATTGCAGATTTAGAGAATCCATACATTTTATTGTTTGATAAAAAAATATCTGCAATGAAAGATTTACTTCCTGTATTAGAGCCTGTTGCTCAATCGGGAAAACCTCTTTTAATTATTGCTGAAGATGTAGATGGTGAAGCTCTTGCTACTTTAGTTGTAAACAAGCTAAGAGGTTCTCTAAAAATTGCTGCAGTTAAAGCTCCTGGTTTTGGAGACAGAAGAAAAGCAATGTTAGAAGATATAGCTATCCTAACTGGAGGGACTGTTATTTCAGAAGAAAGAGGTTTCTCTTTAGACAACACTACGCTAGATATGCTTGGTACTTGTGAAAAAGTAGCTATAGACAAAGACAACACTACTGTTGTTAATGGTGGTGGCGATGCTAAAACTATCAAAACAAGAGTAAACCAAATTAAAGCACAGATAGAAACTACAACTTCGGATTACGACAAAGAAAAATTACAAGAGCGTTTGGCTAAGTTAGCTGGTGGTGTTGCTGTTCTTTATGTTGGTGCTGCTTCTGAAGTAGAAATGAAAGAGAAAAAAGACAGAGTAGATGATGCTTTACATGCAACAAGAGCTGCTGTTGAAGAAGGTATTGTTGCCGGTGGTGGTGTAGCTTTAGTAAGAGCTAAATCTGTTTTACAAAAAATAAAAGCAGAAAATGCAGATGAAGAAACAGGACTGCAAATTGTTGCTAGAGCTATTGAAGCTCCTATAAGAACTATTGTTGCCAATGCTGGTGGTGAGGGTTCTGTAGTAGTTGCTAAAATTTTAGAAGGAAAAGGTGATTTTGGTTATGACGCTAAATCAGAACAATATGTTGAGATGATGAAAGCCGGTATCATTGACCCTAAAAAAGTAACACGTGTTGCTTTAGAAAATGCCGCTTCAGTTTCTGGAATGATTCTTACTACGGAATGTGCATTAACAGATATTAAAGAAGATGCTGCTCCTGCTATGCCTCCTATGGGTGGTGGCGGAATGCCAGGCATGATGTAAATCGACAGTGCCGACAGGCAACTATTCTTTACACAATTACAAAAACCGCCTCTATCACTAGAGGCGGTTTCTTTTTATAAGGAACTAAAAAAAAGCCTAGTTATTATATATTGTTGTCTCATAAAACGCAGGAAAAGAAAACCAAAATCCTTTAAAAGCTGTTGTTGGTTTTAAAAACTCACCTGCTCTGGGTCCTGATATAGCTTCCCCAAAAATACTCCATTCATTCCCTTCATCATCTTTTACGATTACCTCTGTTCCTGAAAAGACATACTCAAACTCTAAGGCCGTTGTATTTGCATCTAACAGAAAAGACACCATAAAATCTGCATTGCCAACGATTAAATATGTCTCACCTTCAAAATTATCTTTAATAACAGCGCCTTGCGAAAAATCACTAAATCTATATGCTTTTGCCTTATCATTATTAATAACAGCATAAACCCTTTCTTTTAAAGGCAATCTAGAATCCTTTTCTACAGGAAAAAGAAAACGATTATTATTGGTATTATAGTCCCCATAAGGCGAGGTACCGTACGTTCTAGAGAAACCAGTATTAGTACTCACTACTTTTGAATTTGGGAATAAGTTTTTCCATACTCCCCAAGTGGTTTCAAATAATGGCAATACACCTACTTTCTCTCCTAGTAATTCTCCATTTACAGATTCATTTAAAATCTGAGACCAGTTACTACTCGTTTCCCTATCAAAAGGAATTAAATTGGTATTATACAATAAACCAGAAACTCCAAAAGTGGTTTCTTTTCCATTAACAATTCTATTCCACCCAATACCTGTTCCTGTTAATGGACAATATGTAACCGCAAGAGATACATCTCCTATATTATCATTAATAATCTCGTGCCAATCTAAAATTATATGCGGATAAGCTCTAACATCTCCTCCATTTTGAAAACCTATAACTAAATCCGAATCTGCCAAAAAATTAACCTCTGATACATTTATAAGATTTGGATTTTCCAAAGCGGGTATACCATCTCTTCCCGGTCCGCCATCTAACACCTCTTCTTTAGGAATAGTCCATACCGAAGACTCTCTATCACCCTCTTTATTAGAATCATTTGTATTTGAGGAACTACATGACCATAGCCCACTTACTATAAGCAATAATAACCATCCTTTTTTCATCATTTAATATTTATAGGGTTCGTATTTTTTTTGTTTATTTTTAAAAGCACTCCGGTGGTTAACCTAAACGTTGGCGTTAATTGAGTGCCCTCCACATAACTATATAAAGGCAATTCTACCTTAGTAACTACACTAAAACTAGAAGTGATCTGGACGCTTATTTCGGGCCTTACAAAAAGCCAATTACCCCCAGTATTAGGTATTTCGGAATCCTCTATTTTATCATTTAATGATTTTCTATATTTAAAAACCAGACCAGGATTAACAATAGTATTAAACCATAAAAATTGGTCCGTATAACCAAGGCTAGCTTGGGCAACATCTCCAAACTCATAAGTAGAGGTGTTATTTAAATAAGAAGAATTTACTCCTGTAAAACGATACGTAACGCTTGCAGAAATAGTTCCTGAAGGCCTTAAAATGCCACTTTTAGCAAAAGACAACCAACCCAATACATCCCAAGCACCACTGCCTGGCTGTAAATCTGAAGTTAATTGAATTCCTTGAGCCGAATTTAAATCGGACTTTCCTAATGGCACCTTTGTTCCCGCGCCAAAGTTGAATAAAGAATTAGCCCCTAAAACATCTTGTATGGTATATTTTAAAAGAATAACTGCATCTCCTATTCCCGATGTTTCTGTAAAATTTTCATTCCCAAATTGCGAAATTGTTCTGGTCTGGTTTACCCAAGTAAATAAACCTTCTACAGAGAGCCTATCCGAAAAACTATAATTCGTATTTAATAAAATAGAATTCGTTATTCGTTGTCTAGAATTGTCATTTAACCTACTAGACCCTGCATTTAAAGTATTAAGATTATTATAATCATAATTAACCCCTAACTGAAAACCCCCTTTACCATTATTAGTTAATCCTAAATTATTAGACAGTGGTACCCCTCCAGAACAACATGTTTGGGAATAAACTTGTTGACTTATTATAAAAAGAAAGGTATAAAGCGATATTTTAAAGTACATAAATTGGCTCGTTACTCCATTTTAGTACTCCAACAAAAAGAAAACCTTACATATTAAAAGAGCAAAGCCTTAAAATTTAACATTTTAAGGCTTTGCTTGCTTTTTTCTCCACTATTTAATGCTGCTCACTATCATCTGAGTTATCTTCTCTGTACTTACAACAAGGATGCACATTATCATAAGCTTCATTCGTGGCTTTTAACTCTTTAGTATCATGCCCCACAGCAATAATGGCTGTTTTTATTTTCATAGGGTCTGTTTTACGCTCATCTACTATTAAAGAAAGTTGATGCGAAGGAATATCCCATTTCGCATACTTAACTCCTTTACAATTTAAAGCTGCCTTTTCAATTCGCATCTTACACATTTCACACTTACCATCTACCTCAAAAGTTAATTTTTTATTCTTCTCTTGGGCGAAAGTCGTTATCGCTGTTAAAGCAAATACAAATGCTACAATTATTTTTTTCATTTTTTATATTTTTAGGTCAAACCATACGGGTTTAACAAATTACTAAAGTTTAAATCTAAATCCACCATAAAACATACGTCCCATAATTGGAGCATACACAATACTAGTATCAAAATTTGCGCCAAATGGATTATCTACCCCTAAAATAGGATTATTTTGTTTATAATTGGTTAGGTTTTCTCCCCCTAAATAAATTTCGAACTGATTAGAAAACACTTTTGTTATTTGTGCATTCATTAAACTATACGGAGCCGAATATTCATTTAATTGATATGCAATAGGGTTAGAGCTTGTATTTGGCAAACGTTGTTTCCCCAAAGTATGCAACGTATAATCCATTCGCCATTGCGAACCATTTTCTTTTAAAGACGTTTTATATCCTAGATTTACAAAAAAACGATGTTGCGCCTGTAGTGGTTTTTGCAAAGACCCACTTTTATAATCTGTTGTTACATCATAATATTTATACGCCGTTCTAAATTCTAAATTCTTTAAAATTTCGTGATTTACTTCTAACTGAAAACTATTAGCATAACTCTTACCATCTAAATTGTAAAAAGAAATTTCTCGAGGATTTTCCCAATCTACCACTATCTGATTCTTAAAGTTAGTTTTATAAAAATCCACGGTAATATTTCCTTTTCTATCTAACCAATTAAACCCTTGTAAAAAACTTACGCCATAGTTCCAAGCATCTTCAGCATCTAGTCCGTAAATATTTCCAGAACTTTCTTGAATATTAATTTGTCTTGCCGAAGCAAAAAATTGCTGGTTTTCTGCGAATATATTGGCTGCCCGTTTACCTCTACCGACGGAACCTCTAAGACTTGCTTTTTCCCAAGGTGTATACCGCACATGCACTCTAGGCGTTATAAAATTTCCTAAACGATTATGCGTATCCACTCTTAAACCTGCTGTTAAACTTAACTTTTCTAAATTGGTGTAACTATACTCAAAGAATGCCCCTGCAGAAGCATCTGCCCTAGAATAATCAACAGTATTAACCATTTCATTATAACCATCATAAGCAAATGTTATTCCTGTTTTAAAATTATTTCGAGTATCATTTATAATAGAATTAAACAAAAGATTAGAATAGATACTCTCATGATTAATATTATACGTATTAAAACCAAAATAAGAATCTTGTTTATGGATACTATAAGAGGCCTGAAAACCAAAACTTTGAAATGGCAGCTCTGGAAATACATAACCCAATTTCACAGAAGTATCGAAACGACGAGTATCTATCTCACTCCCCCATGCTTGAGTTTCGTTCAACACAGAAAGTTCAGCATTATTCACATTGGCGGTTGACCTTAGCTGAAGCCACTCTACAGGATTAAAACTAGTTTGCCCAACTTGTTTTTCATCATTTAAAAAACGTACATTAAAAAAACTCACCCAACCCGTTTCCGGATTTTGGTATTGCCAACGATTCATTACATTTAGCTGATTAGCTAATGGTGCATCTAAAAACCCATCTTTATTACCATCTTCTTTTTGGTCTCTTCTGTTTACGTGAATATATAAACCGGAACTCAACTTATTAGATAGTTTTTTATTAAAATGGGTATTAAGCTCTAGTCTGCCATTTTTATTTGCATAGCCATTTATAAAAATAGAATTATCGGTTAGCGGCTTTACCAATTCTGTGTTTATTTGCCCTGAAATACTCTCATATCCATTTACTACGCTACCTGCTCCTTTGGTGATCTGTATACTTTCTACCCAAGTACCTGGCGTAAATGTTGAGCCATAAGCTTGCGAAGCCCCACGAACCATAGGAATATTCTCTTGCGTAATTAATAAATACGGACTTGTTAAACCCAACATTTGAATTTGTTTTGTCCCGGTTAAGGCATCTGAAAAATTTACGTCAATTGCTGGGTTGGTTTCAAAACTCTCTGATAAATTACAACAAGCAGCTTTGAGCAATTCTGCACTATTTACCGTTATCACATTTTGCGCGCTAAAAAATGTTTTCTGTACAGCATCTTTTTTTTGTTGAACTACCACTTCATCTAAATTGTTAGATGGCTGTAAAAAATGATGCACTTTTTTAGGAGCATTAATCAATAATGTGTCCGATTTAAAACCCACATAACTAATTACCAACTTATTGTACTCTTTTAAATACGGAATAGAAAATAAGCCTTCTGCATTAGTAACTGTTCCCGTTTGCGAATGCAACCAATATACATTAGCCCCTTCTAGAGCTATATGTTTTTTTGCCGTATTCGCTTCCATAATCATCCCTTCTACTTTATCCTGAGAAGTACAAAATAATGGCACCATTAAAACTAATATAAATAAGTTTCGCATGGCTTATAGGTTTACATATTTCACTAGCATAACTACAGCCATAACTAGCATAATAGCATTCTCTATAAAAGTTGCTTCGGTCATCGGTAATTTAAGAGCCGTACCTAAACATGCACATCGGATACTTTTTTTATCTAATAAGGTTTTAATTACCCCAATAGTAGTTATTCCTAAAATGACAATAGTTACCCCTAATGCCACTGGTATCTGAAAACGCATTAAGAAAAATAACCCTAAGGCTAATTCTATAAAAGGATACACCCATCCATAAGCAGGAATTAACTTTGCTAAAGGGTCGTACATTTTAAAACTTTCGGGAAACCCTTTTAAATCTAAAAGCTTAAAAAAGCTAAAAACAATATAAAATAGCCCCATAAAGTCTAACATTGCATTTGTTACATTCCATTCTTTAAAATTCAGCAAAAAGGCTGCCGAAAAAAGATA
Organism: uncultured Maribacter sp.; assembly: GCF_947496775.1. Lineage (GTDB taxonomy): Bacteria > Bacteroidota > Bacteroidia > Flavobacteriales > Flavobacteriaceae > Maribacter_B. The sequence continues at coordinate 88,196 of NZ_CANMDU010000003.1, forward strand.
TAAAAATATTAGTAATAAGGGCTTTAATTGTTTTAGTTTAGAAGGGTTTTCTATAGATTTCAACAGCCGCTCGGACGGAGGAAAGTTTTTCGTTTTTTCCTGTATAGTATATTTAGTCCCCAGAGCAGATTGCAAAACACTAACATCTACAAAATCATCTATCTTTATTTGAGCCTCCGAAGTTTCTAATTGCACCTCTGCATTAGAAACCCCCTTAACATCTAGAAGTTTTTTTGTCACGGAAGCCACACATCCACCGCAGGTCATTCCATCAATTATATATATATATTTCATTCTTATTTTTTTGATTTATAATTTATTTCCTCAAAATTAGAAAATAACAAAATGCGAAATGGATATTTTCCAAATCGCAGAAACTATTTCTTTTTATAAAATCAAATCAAAAAAACATCATCAAGTAACTGAATATCCTTGATAATTTTAGGAGGAATATATTCTTTATGGGAAGTATTTTTTATTTCTACAGGCTCAAATAAACCAAAGTAAGAACCAGTATAAGCAACTAAGAAAACTTGTTCTTCTATATCTAGATCATTAAAGGAGGGTTTTACATTGTTTTGCCCTTCTATTGCTACTACCTCATTATCACAACAAGATTTTTTATCAAGAGTACTTTTAGGTTGGGTTTCCGTAGACATAACCATACCACAATCTTGCGCATCCACAAAAAAAGCAACATCTACCAAATGCCCCATGCAATAATGCTTTTCTACCTTCCAAGACGTGGTAGACAAAAGCAACACTACAGCCATAAAGCAAGAAAAACAACGGTATACCTTTTCTTTCATCTTTACAAAAATACAAAATAAGCCAACTTTAAATAATTTCTTAGCACAACATTAACTATTTACCCTAAAATACTGAAACAAAAGCCTTTAAAATGCGCCCTAAAAAAAGTAATAAAAAAATTGCATCACTAGCATACTTAAAACCTAACATTAAAGTTAATATGGCTATATGCATAACCGCATTTTATAAAAACTATAAACACATATTAATGAAAAAGAGTACAAAATTATTTTTTAAAGCAAGTTTAGCTAGTATTATTTTTAGCCTATTCCTAATAAGCTGTAGTAATGACAATGATTCTATTTTTGAATCTCCGGATAATGATGACACTGTTGCTACATTGGTTATTAATCAAGGTGACCCTTCCAAAGACATTTTTACAGCTAAAGCAAATGGACAAGTTGGTACTAAGGTTCCAGGTAGAGTTATTTACACCTCTACAGATATAACACAACGCAGATTATATATTACGCAAAACATTTCGGGTGCTGGAGATATGCCGTTTAATGATTTTGATTTAACAAGTAAAGACTTAAAAAAGGCTTTAAAAGCAGATGGCTCTATTGATTTAGATGGCGCTACCAAAAAGGAAATAGATTTTACTTTTGACCTTCCTGTCCCAAATATAGATAATGGTTCTATAGTTTACAGCTTTTGGACAACAACAGGAAAAGGAGATTTTAGAGACCCGAACAAAAGAAAAGCTCTTGGAGTTGGTACAATAACAGTAACAGTTGGTACAGGAACAAATCCTAAAGCAGAAGTACATTCCTATACCGGAGTAAAATTATACGCTCCAGATGTAGAAGGAAGAACAGAAACCTTCTTTTCATTATTAAATGAAACTGTTTACAAAATTAATGTAGGCCCAGAATTTAGAGCTTTTTGGGATTTTGGATACTATTACGGTGTTTCAGGAGCTTCTAGCGGAGAATTAGCTTCTTTTTCTTCCACTGCAACTTATGATGCTAATTTTGGATTCCCTGTAGAAGGACTTAAACCTAGCGATACTGAAGATGCAGATGAAACTTTAAACGAAATGTTTTTTGGTTTATCTAATTTTGATGTGACTGCATTTGACAACATAACACTTTCTGGCGATTTAGATGTAGTTATTAAAACTAACAGTCAAAACATAACAAACTTAGAAGTTGGTGATGTTGTGGAATTTGTAGATAATTATGGCAAAAAAGGTCTTATAAAAATTACTGATATAAAAGCAGGGTTTGGAAACAATGACTTTATAGAGTTTGATGTTAAAGTACAGCCTTAGGCTTAAAAAAAGCATTTTAAAAAGAGGGAATCTATAACAATATAGATTCCCTCTTTTTTATTACTATTTTCTATTCACAAAAGAAAAATACCCTGAGAAGATTGTAAATTTGTGATATATATTTTTACCTAATTGCCAAAAAAAATAGTTATTATGTTTAACCAATTAAAGATTCAAGTCCAAAACATTACTAAAAATTCTGAACAAAGTGTAGATGAAAGACTAAAAGAAATTTGTGTTCTTTTAAAAGAATCTGTCTCCTATTATGATTGGGTTGGGTTTTACTTTAAAAATGGAGATAAAAACGAACTTAAACTAGGACCGTATGCTGGCGCACCTACAGATCATACTATTATTCCTTTTGGTAAAGGTATTTGTGGCCAAGTAGCAGAGAGTAATGAAAATTTTGTGGTTCCAGATGTACAAGCGCAGGATAATTACATTGCCTGTAGTATTACAGTAAAAGCCGAAATAGTTATTCCGCTCTTTAAAGATGGAAAAAACATTGGTCAAATAGACATCGACTCTAACACTCCCAACCCATTTTCTAAAAAAGATGAGCGCTTTTTAGAATTTGTAAATGACCAAGTATCACAAATTCTTTAAAACTTTAGCTTTTTTGTTAATAAACTTACCCGTTTTTTAGTTTCAAAAAAATTACTTTTGCATGCTTAGAACTTTAACTTAAGTAAGTAAAAATGAGTACCAAAAAAGCCACTTCAGCCTTAATATCTGTATTCCATAAAGACGGATTAGAACCTATTGTAAGAAAGTTTAATGAACTTGGAATAACTATATATTCTACTGGAGGAACAGAAAAATTCATAACCGACTTAGGCATTCCTGTAGTACCTGTAGAGGATGTAACTAGTTACCCTTCTATACTTGGCGGAAGAGTAAAAACGTTACACCCTAAAGTTTTTGGTGGTATTTTAAACCGTCAGGAGAACGAAAATGACCAAAAGCAATTAGCAGAATATGAAATTCCACAAATTGACATTGTCATTGTAGATTTATATCCTTTTGAAAAAACAGTTGCAAGTGGTGCTCCAGAACAAGATATAATAGAAAAAATAGATATCGGTGGTATTTCTTTAATTCGTGCTGCTGCTAAAAACTTCAAAGATGTCCTTTGTGTTTCTTCTATGGAAGATTATAGTGAAGTTTTAGAACTAATTACAGAAGGTAATGGTGCAACAACTTTAGAAGACCGTAAGCGTTTTGCAGGAAAATCTTTTAATGTTTCTTCTCATTACGATAGCGCTATTTTTAATTACTTTAATAAAAACCATGAAGAAGCTGCTTTAAAAATTAGCGAGACAAAAGGAAAAGTTTTACGCTATGGAGAAAACCCACACCAAAAAGGATTTTTCTTTGGTGATTTTGATGCTATTTTTAACAAACTTCATGGCAAAGAATTATCATACAACAATTTATTAGATGTAGATGCCGCAGTAAACTTAATGAATGAGTTTAAGAATGATGCTCCTACCTTTGCTATCTTAAAACATAATAACGCTTGTGGTCTTGCGCAACGCGACACACTTCACCAAGCATATGTAGATGCACTAGCTGGTGATCCAGTATCTGCTTTTGGCGGAGTTCTTATTAGTAATAAAGAAATAGATAAAGCAACTGCAGAAGAAATTCATAAACTTTTTTGTGAAGTTGTAATTGCACCTAGCTATGCCCCTGACGCTTTAGAAATTTTAAAAGGGAAAAAGAACCGTATTATCTTAATATTAAATGATATTGAGTTACCAAAAAACAATGTACGTACTTGCTTAAACGGAATTTTATTACAAGAAAAAGATTCGAAAACAGATGCTGTTGAAGATTTAAAAACAGTTACCAAGCTAACTCCTTCTGATAGTGATATTGAAGATTTAATTTTCGCATCTAAGCTATGTAAGCATACTAAAAGTAACACTATAGTTCTTGCAAAAAACAAACAATTATGTGCTAGTGGAACAGGACAAACATCTAGAGTAGATGCCCTAAACCAAGCTATACATAAAGCGCAATCTTTTAATTTCGATTTAAAAGGTGCTGTAATGGCTAGTGATGCCTTTTTTCCTTTCCCCGATTGTGTTGAAATCGCAGGGAATAGTGGAATTAAAAGTGTAATACAACCAGGAGGTTCTATTAAAGACCAACTGAGCATTGACTATTGTAATGAGAATGAAATTGCAATGGTTATGACAGGCACACGTCATTTTAAGCATTAATTTTAGTACCTTTATCGACGAAATGCACTTTTAATCGAAACCAAACTTTAAACTATGGGATTTTTTGATTTCTTAACAGAGGAAATTGCAATAGATTTAGGAACAGCCAACACACTTATCATACATTTAGATAAAGTGGTTGTAGACAGTCCGTCTATCGTTGCCCGCGATAGAATTTCTGGGAAAATAATTGCTGTTGGCAAAGAAGCCAACATGATGCAAGGAAAAACTCACGAGAATATAAAAACCATTCGTCCTTTAAAAGATGGAGTTATTGCAGATTTTGATGCCTCTGAAAAGATGATAAACATGTTCATTAAGAACATTCCTGCATTAAAAAAGAAATGGTTTCCGCCAGCATTGCGTATGGTTATTTGTATTCCTTCTGGAATTACAGAAGTAGAAATGCGTGCTGTAAAAGAATCTGCTGAACGTGTAAACGGTAAAGAAGTTTACTTAATCCATGAGCCAATGGCTGCAGCTATTGGTATTGGCCTAGATATTATGCAGCCAAAAGGGAATATGATTGTAGATATAGGTGGTGGTACTACCGAAATTGCAGTTATAGCCTTAGGAGGTATTGTTTGTGATAAATCTGTAAAAATTGCGGGAGATGTTTTTACAAACGATATCATATACTACATGCGTACGCAGCATAACCTTTACGTTGGAGAAACAACAGCTGAAGCAATAAAAATTGAAATAGGTTCTGCTACTGAAGATTTACAAACGCCTCCTGAAGAAAAATCTGTACAAGGAAGAGATTTACTTACTGGTAAGCCAAAACAGGTTCAAATTTCTTATAGAGAAATTGCAAAAGCCTTAGACAAATCTATTTTGCGTGTAGAAGATGCTGTCATGGAAACACTTTCTCAAACACCTCCAGAATTAGCAGCGGATATTTATAATACTGGAATATATTTAGCTGGTGGTGGTTCCATGTTACGTGGATTAGACCGTAGGTTATCTCAAAAGACAGATTTACCCGTATATATAGCAGAAGATCCTTTAAGAGCTGTTGTAAGAGGTACTGGTATTGCATTAAAAAACCTTGAACGCTATAAAAGTATTTTAATAAAATAGGCTGTTTTTTTTAGCAACAGCCTTATTTTCTTTTTCAATTCCCTCGATAGAGAAAGAATATAAACTACCTCAGGGCAAAGTCCATGAGATATGAATTTAAAACCTATTGTTATTTCGAGGTAAAATCTCGGAGCATTTAAATCTCGATTATCGAGTAAGTATCCTAATTTAAGAAACAGAATGCGGCAAATAATTAATTTTTTAATTCGGTATAAAACATTCTTGCTTTATATCTTGTTACTAATTATTTCTTTGGCTCTCTCTGTACAATCGCATTCTTTTCATCAATCTAAGTTTTTTAATTCCTCTAATTGGATAACTGGTAGCTTATATCAAACTTCCTTCAATATCACCTCTTATTTTGATCTAAAAGAAGAAAACAATAAGCTGGTAGAAGACAATAAAAAATTAAGACAAGCGCTATACAATATTGGAATAAAAGATACCGTAGCGATGGACACTACCGCCATAAACTACAAAGTAATTAGTGGCCAAGTCATTAAAAACAGCTACTCCAATAATCGAAATTACATCACTATAAATAAAGGAAAAAAAGACAGTATTAAACAAGACATGGGCGTTATAACAGACAAAGGAATTCTTGGTATTATAGAAAATACCTCTTCCAAATACGCCTCTGTACAAAGTGTTCTAAACCAACACTCTAACATTAATGCTAAAATTAAAAATACGGACCATTTTGGATCTCTTATATGGAACGCTAAAGGATACGCAACCGTACAATTAATTGATATTCCCAGACTGGTTCCTCTTACCATTGGAGACACTATTGTAACTGGTGCAATGAGCAGTATTTTTCCAGAAAATATACCTATAGGAACTATTAAAGAATTTAATTTAGATACCTCTAAAAGCTTCTACACCATAGATGTTACCTTGTTTAATGATATGACGAATCTTAAAAACATTTACATTATTGTTAACCCTAATAGAAAAGAAATATTAGAATTAGAAAAAGAGACCATTACCAATGATCAACACTAATTTTTTTATAAATATTTTACGATTTACACTATTGGTTTTAGTGCAGGTTATCGTTTTTAATAGACTTAACTTTTTTGGTTTTATAAACCCGATGGTGTATATCCTTTTTTTATACTGGTTTCCTATTAAAGAAAATAGAGTAGCCTTTATAGGCTTAAGTTTTCTACTAGGTCTTTCTATCGACTTTTTTTCGGACACTATGGCTTTTCATGCAGCAGCCACAGCAACCATAGCTTATTTAAGACCTGCCATAATGCGTTTTGTTTTTGGCATAAATTTAGAATTTCAAAGTTTTAAACTAGGCAATGCCACTAAGGCACAACAAATTACTTTTTTGGCGTTATTAATTATAGTACATCATTTCGTATTTTTTACTTTAGAAATTTTCAGCTTTAGTAATATGTTGCTTATTTTAAAAAAGGTCTTCGCAACAGGACTAGCGACTTTAATACTTTGCATGCTTTTTAATACTTTGTTTAGTGTAGAAAAAGAATGAAAAAATTACTTTTATCCTCTTTAATTGTCCTTATTGGAATTACCTTTTTGGGAAGGCTATCGTATTTACAAATATTTAGTTTCTCTCCAGACCAAGTAAAAGAAGATCCCGCGATAAAAGCAATTTATGATTATCCGGAACGGGGTTATATATATGACCGCAACGGAAAACTCTTAGTAGGTAATGACCCTGCCTATGATGTAATGGTTATACCAAGAGAAGTAAAACCTCTGGACACTCTAGAATTTTGTGGTTTATTAAATATCGACAAAGAAAAATTCAAAAAAAAGCTCAAAAAAGCTAGAATATACTCTCCAAGATTACCTTCTGTACTAGTACACCAACTTTCTAAAGAAGATTATGCCCGTCTTCAGGAAAAAATGAGAAAGTACACGGGCTTTTATATCCAAAAACGTTCCCTAAGGTATTATGACACAAATAGTGGCGCAAACGTATTGGGCTATATTAGTGAGGTAAATGAAAGAGATTTAGCAAAAAACAAATACTACATTCAAGGAGAACTTACCGGACGTACAGGAGTAGAAAAACAATACGAAGAACTTTTACGCGGAAGAAAAGGAGTTCAATACATTCAAAAAGACCGTTTTAATAGGGATATTGGCCCATACAAAGGAGGAACATTAGATACGCTGCCTATTCAAGGAAAACAAATTAGTCTTACTATCGATAAAGTATTACAGGAATATGGAGAAAAACTAATGGTTGGTAAACGTGGTGGTATTGTAGCGATAGAGCCCTCTTCGGGAGAAATACTATCCATGATTTCTGGACCAACATATGATCCCGCCCTTTTAGTAGGCAGACAACGCTCTAAGAATTACACCAAGTTATATAATGATACCATTGCCAACCCAACTTGGGACAGATCTATACTTGCGCAACAACCACCAGGATCCCCTTTTAAAGCCTTAAACGCTTTAATAGCACTACAAGAAGGTGTGCTAGATGAAAGTACAACTATAAGGTGCCATAACGGTTTTTATGTAGGACGTAAGAAAAGAGGCTGCCATTGTGGTGGTGGATTAAGAAACATGAATTCTGGTATCTATAAATCTTGCAATGCCTATTTTGCAGGAGCTTTTAGAAAAATATATGACAAGTTCGAAAGTACAGATGATGGTATGGACGTTTGGGAAAAACATATGAAAAGTTTTGGTCTAGGAAATTATTTAGGATATGATTTACCTTATGGACAAAAGGGGAGAATCCCTAGTAAAGAATATTATGATAAATGGTACGGAGATAATCGATGGAGTTCTTCTTATATTATTTCTAATTCTATTGGTCAAGGAGAGGTTTTAGCTACACCAATTCAGCTAGCAAATATGATGTCTGCTATTGCCAACAGAGGGCATTATTTCACCCCACATATTTTAAAGAAAATAGAAGGCGAAAATATTATAAATCCCCAATACACGGAACCTAAACGTACTACTATTGATAGAAAACATTTTGAGCCTGTAATAGAAGGTTTAACAGATGTATACCGAAAAGGAACTGCTCGTTGGGTTCAAATACCAGATATTGAAGTAGCAGGAAAAACAGGTACTGCCGAAAACTTCACTAAAATTGATGGTGTAAGAACACAACTTACAGATCATTCTGTATTTGTAGCTTTTGCCCCTGTGAACAATCCTAAGATTGCCATTGCGGTTTACATTGAAAATGGGTATTACGGTTCTAGATACGCAGGTCATATTGCTTCTCTTATGATTGAAAAATACATAAAAGGAGAGGTAACCTTAAAAAATCTAGAAAAAAGGATGCTAGAGAAAACCTTAGAACGAGAATACGCCAAACCGTATAGTGGGGAGGAGTTTAAGATTAACGAGTATGTCTGGTAATAGTGTTTTAAAAAGAGTAGATTGGCTTAGCGTTTTATTCTACATAGCTATAGTTTTTATTGGGTGGTTAAATATTTATTCTAGTACCGTTACAGAAGGAGAATCTTCCTTATTTAATTTTAACACCCTACATGGCAAACAATTATTTTTCGCTGGCGCAAGTGTCATTGCAATTATGCTCGTATTGGCCCTCGAAGTAAATTTTTACGAACGCTTTTCTAGCCTTTTTTATCTGCTCTCCATGATATTACTTCTTGGATTGTTTGTTTTCGGAAAAACTATAGCCGGCGCAACTTCTTGGTACGATTTAGGTTTCTTTAATTTACAACCCTCAGAACTTGCTAAAGTTACTACAGCTCTAGCATTAGCAAAATACCTTAGTGACATACAAACCGATATAAAAAGGCGTAAAGACCAATTATATGCATTATTAATTCTTTTTATACCGGCAGTACTAATTATTCCGCAACCAGATCCCGGGAGTGCACTAGTATTTTTTGCACTTATTTTTGTAATCTTTAGAGAAGGCCTCCCTTTATATTATCTAGGTATCGTATTACTCGCAATATTAATATTCGTAGCCACTTTAAAATTTGGAACTCTATGGTTATGTATAGGTTTAGCCTTATTAACCACGGTATTCTTTCTTGTTAAAAGAAAAACTTTTAAAGTACCAATAATCCCCTTTGCTAGCGTTTTGGTTATTACTGTATTATTTTCCTTATCAGTAAACTTTGTATTTAATAGTGTTTTTGAGCAAAGACACAGAGACAGATTTGGACTTTGGTTACGTCTTGAAAAAGACCCAAAAAAACTAGAACAAATAAGAAAAACTATTGGCTATAACACTTATCAATCTGAAAAAGCAATTGAATCTGGAGGTTTTTTCGGAAAAGGATTTTTAGAAGGAACCAGAACTAAAGGAGATTTTGTTCCTGAACAGCATTCCGACTATATTTTTAGTACTATAGGCGAAGAATGGGGCTTTATAGGCACCGCAACAGTAGTACTACTATTCACTTTCCTATTATTGCGATTAGTATATTTAGCAGAACGTCAAAAAAACCCTTTTTCTAGAATGTATGGCTACGGAGTTGTATCTATTCTATTTATTCACTTTTTTATTAATGTAGGCATGGTAATAGGTATTTTACCAACTATTGGTATTCCTTTACCGTATATGAGTTACGGTGGTTCTGGTCTATTATTTTTCACCATTCTATTATTTATTTTCCTACGGTTAGATGCAAATAGACTTAAAGAAGGTGCTTAAAATTTCCAATCTCTATCGGATACTTTTGCTTCTATTTTTGACTGATTTTTCTCGGATAATTCCTTAAAAAAATCTATTCCCGTTTCCTTCTCTATAACATCTATAGGAACTAAAAACTCTTTTATAGGTACCGAACTTTCTTTATTTTCCATTATAAATGCCACCGCTTTTAAGTTCTTTTCATCTCCCCTAGCTATTATTTTATAAAAATAGTTAGGAACCGCTATATCCTCATCTCCTATCTCGGGAAGCCCTCTTTTTAATATACCACCAGTAATAACAAATATACTACCGTATTTTTTAGCCCAATAGCGCGTTTTCATTTCTAATCTATTCCAAACACCGGCATTAAAATCCCTGTTTTGCGGACTAATATTACTAGTGTAAAAAGTTTCGTTGTACGCTTGTTTAGAAAATCTACGGTCTCCTGCTGGGCATAAATGTCCGCGATCATAGCCTGAGCCTTTATAGTTACGCCAATCTGCAGATTTTGTTTTCACTTTAGGATCTTCAATAAAATAAGGTCGTTTTCTATCGTCCGAAGTTAAATCCTTTTTATGTAAAGCATAAGCCACCCATTCTGCTTGCTCATAAGGCTCATTATAAGATAAACTATAATAAGAATGCTCTACTATATCTCCTGTAGTAGAGCTTGGCACTACATAAGCAGGAAGCGCTTCTTTTAAACCATTGCTATCTTTTGAAGAATATGTATCTGGAGTATAAAAATTTTCAAATGCCCAAAACACCACTATACAAACCAGCATTAAAACAGAATACATTGTTTTATTAGAATTGCTTTTTCTCATGATTCAAATTTAACTTAATTTCGCTATTGAAATGGTTTAAATTCTACTCAAAAATAGTAAACTATCTCGGGGGGATCTTTAAAAAATACTAAGCCCGATTATCGAGTAAGTTTTATATCTTTTTAGAGACTTAATTAAGAAATTATAATAGCCTATGCTCACTTGGAAAGACGTTATACATTTTAGTGTTAAAGGAAATCCGACTCCAGACACAAGAATTGAAAAAACAGAAGCGGAATGGGAAAAAATTTTAAGCCCTGAACAATTTCGTATTACTAGGCTAAAAGGAACAGAGGCCCCGCATTCTGGTGCACTTTGCAGTACGCATGATGCAGGTGCATATAATTGCATATGTTGCAATACTCCTTTATTCGATTCTACTATTAAGTTTGAGTCTGGTACAGGATGGCCCAGTTTTACGCAACCCGTAAAAGAAAATGCGATTAAATATATAAAAGATAGTAGCTACGGAATGACTCGAGTAGAAGTTCTATGCAATACGTGCGATGCCCATTTAGGACATGTATTCCCCGATGGCCCTGAACCAAGCGGATTACGATACTGTATAAATTCTGAATCTATGCAATTAAAAAAAGAAAGCCAAACAAATGAATAATTCTACTATACAAATAGCTACCCTTGGTGGCGGATGTTTTTGGTGTGTCGAAGCTGTTTTTAACGAAATTAAAGGCGTTGAAAAAATAGTATCTGGCTATACTGGTGGTACAGCCCCAGGAAAACCGACATATAGAGAAGTTTGCTCTGGTTTAACAGGTCATGCTGAAGTAATACAAGTTACCTTTGATTCTAGTATAATTACTTATCACGATTTATTAGTTATTTTTATGACCAGTCATGACCCTACTACATTAAATAGACAAGGCGGAGATACGGGAACCCAATACCGCTCTGTAATATATTACCACGACGATACTCAAAAGGAAATAGCCACCGCAGTAACTAATGAAGTTGCTCCGTATTACCAAGACCCTATTGTTACGGAAATAAGTGCCCTAGGTGTTTTTTATGAAGCGGAAGAATACCACCAAGACTATTACAGAAATAATACCGAACAAGGATTCTGTAGTGCTGTTATTACTCCAAAATTGGCGAAATTAAGAAAAATGCATGCCGATAAATTAAAATAAGATACACGAAGGCTCACTATGAAACTTACTATAAAAGACACGTATAACAAAGAACTTCCAGAAGACCCTATTTTGGAGAATACGCCTAGGCAAGTAAGTGGAGCATGCTATTCTTATGTTACCCCAAAAAAAACAACGAATCCAGAATTAATTCATGTATCTCCGGACATGTTAGCAGAAATAGGGCTTACTTTAGAAGATAGTAAGACCGCTATTTTTACAGAGACTTTTACCGGTAATAGCCTTCTGCCAAATACCAAACCCTATGCTATGTGTTACGGCGGGCATCAATTTGGAAATTGGGCGGGACAATTAGGAGATGGTAGGGCTATAAATTTGGCAGAGGTAGAATACCAATCTAAACATTGGGCGCTACAATTAAAAGGTGCTGGCCCTACACCCTACTCCAGAACAGCAGATGGTTTGGCTGTCTTGCGTTCCTCCATTCGAGAATATTTATGTAGCGAGGCTATGCATCACCTAGGAGTACCAACTACTAGAGCTCTTTCTTTGTCCTTAACCGGAGATAACGTTTTAAGAGATATTCTTTATAATGGAAACCCTGCTTATGAAAAAGGAGCTGTAGTTTGTAGAGTAGCTCCAAGTTTTATCCGTTTTGGAAATTTTCAAATTTTTGCTGCGAGACAGGATATTAAAAATTTAAAAAAACTAACCGACTATACGATACGTCATTTTTTCTCGCATTTAGGTGCCCCATCTAAAGCAGTATACTTACAATTCTTTAAAGAAGTAATGTTACGTAATCTAGATATGGTAATCCATTGGCAGCGTGTTGGTTTTGTACATGGGGTTATGAACACCGATAATATGTCTATCCTTGGGTTAACTATAGATTACGGTCCTTATGGCTGGCTAGAAGGATATGATGCCGGATGGACTCCTAATACCACAGACAGACAATACAAAAGATATCGTTTTGGTAACCAAGCAGATATTGTTCTTTGGAACCTATACCAATTAGCAAATGCCCTATACCCATTAATAGAAGAAAGCCAAGGGTTAGAAGCTATCTTAGAAGAATACACAGATGTATACGCGCAAAAATACGCAGCCATGATGCGTTCTAAACTTGGATTGCAAACTTCCAACGAAAAAGATATTGTGCTTATTCATAACTTAGAAGAGAACCTACAAGAATCAGAAACAGATATGACCATCTTCTTTAGAAATTTATCTAATTTTAATTCCGATAAGTACAACGAAGGCTTGCAAATAGTTTGGGATGCTTTTTATAATACAGACGAAATCACAGAAACAATAAAACAAAAATGGAATTCCTGGTTTAAGAATTTTGCCGAGAGAGTAAAACAAGAAAAAGTAGCACCAAAAGAACGTAAAGAAAAAATGAATTTGGTGAATCCTAAGTATGTACTCCGTAATTATATGGCGCAATTAGCTATCGAAGCTGCGGAAAAGGGAGACTATTTATTAATAGATGCCCTTTTTAAACTACTTAAAAACCCCTATAAAGAACAAATAGAAAATAAAAAATGGTTCGCCAAACGGCCAGATTGGGCAAGAGACAAGGTTGGCTGCTCTATGCTTTCTTGTAGTTCTTAAAAGCATTTTTCCGCTTATGCAAAGGTATTAAACCATTGGTCTACAGATTTTTGCCAACCACCTATTTTCTCCTTAAAAAGAAGTAATTACATTTTACTTTAGCTGTATAAACATAAACCTACAGCTATGAAAAATGCCAGATTATATTATACCATTGCCATTACCCTATTTGCTACAGCTATTATAGCTATTGTAGCGAACTCTTACATTAACTATGACTCTATTGTACTAAAATTTGAACACCTTGGCTACCCTCCTTATTTAATACATGTTTTAGGAGTTGCTCAAATATTAGGGCTAGTTATAGTAGTATCTAACAGAGGAAAATGGCTTTTAGAATGGGCCTATGCCGGTTTTTTTATGAACTTTACTTTTGGTATTATAGCACATTTATTATCTAAAGATGGTAATGGTGCAACCGCTGTAATTTGCCTTATTCTAGTATGGGTTACCTACATTCAAAACAAAAAATTAAAATACCATAAAGAAACTTCTAAACAAGATATAGAATTACATCATTTAAAAAAAGTAGCATGATTAGGGTGTTATACTTTTAGATTTTCAATTAAAAAAGCCTGCTATAAAAGCAGGCTTTTTTATATAGGTTTGGGTCTTTTACTATAAGAATTGCTTTATTCATAAACTTATTCATTATTTCTATAGGCATTCATCGGTCGCTATGCTCGGTCAGTTCTTATCTTTATAGGATAATTCACAGTTAATTCTTCAGTTTCTAATGCTAAATTATAGTTGTGAATTGCTTTATTCATAAACTTATTTATTATTTTTCTATAGGTATTCATCGGTCGCTACGCTCGGTCAGTTCTTATCTTTATAGGATAATTCACAGTTATTATCTTTATTAAATAAACAAATTTCATGTTGTGAATTGCTTTCAGTTCTTATCTTTATAGGATAATTCACAGTCTTAACTCATCAATCCAATGCCTAGCTTTTGTTGTGAATTGCTTTCAGTTCTTATCTTTATAGGATAATTCACAGTAATTAAAAATTTAAGCGTTTTTGGTCGCTAGTTGTGAATTGCTTTCAGTTCTTATCTTTATAGGATAATTCACAGTTCTTCAAAAGTCATTACTTTTTTGCCGCACGTTGTGAATTGCTTTCAGTTCTTATCTTTATAGGATAATTCACAGTAACCATTCCTTCAGGGTTTTCTTTTGCCCAGTTGTGAATTGCTTTCAGTTCTTATCTTTATAGGATAATTCACAGTTATCATGATGATATGGAAAAGACTTTACATGTTGTGAATTGCTTTCAGTTCTTATCTTTATAGGATAATTCACAGTATATATCTCAATATCTCAATCAATGTATCTGTTGTGAATTGCTTTCAGTTCTTATCTTTATAGGATAATTCACAGTATTCTTTAATTATTGTATTTGATCCAAATAGTTGTGAATTGCTTTCAGTTCTTATCTTTATAGGATAATTCACAGTCACCACACTTTTTTTATAAAAAACACAGTTGTTGTGAATTGCTTTCAGTTCTTATCTTTATAGGATAATTCACAGTTGTTTAGTAGAAAGTAAAGCTATGTCTGTAGTTGTGAATTGCTTTCAGTTCTTATCTTTATAGGATAATTCACAGTTCTCTTTAGATGTATCGAAACTTTTATCTGTTGTGACTTGCTTTCAGTTCTTATCTTTATAGGATAATTCACAGTTAAAGAATTAGTACTTATTGTTGTTGCATCGTTGTGAATTGCTTTCAGTTCTTATCTTTATAGGATAATTCACAGTAGAAACTCCTTTAGCGAATAACTCTGTCCCGTTGTGAATTGCTTTCAGTTCTTATCTTTATAGGATAATTCACAGTCCTGAGCGACCTGTGCCTTTTAACTTGCCAGTTGTGAATTGCTTTCAGTTCTTATCTTTATAGGATAATTCACAGTTATTATCTTTATTAAATAAACAAATTTCATGTTGTGAATTGCTTTCAGTTCTTATCTTTATAGGATAATTCACAGTCCCGCAATATTAAATCTGTTTTCAATGGCAGTTGTGAATTGCTTTCAGTTCTTATCTTTATAGGATAATTCACAGTAATGTATCTCAATGTATCTCAATGTATCTCGTTGTGAATTGCTTTCAGTTCTTATCTTTATAGGATAATTCACAGTTTTTTCCTTTTATTTTAGAGTGCTCCATGTGTTGTGAATTGCTTTCAGTTCTTATCTTTATAGGATAATTCACAGTTATATACAAAAGTAAATCCAAAATTAAATGTTGTGAATTGCTTTCAGTTCTTATCTTTATAGGATAATTCACAGTAAAGGGTTGCTACTTATTGTCGTGGCATCGTTGTGAATTGCTTTCAGTTCTTATCTTTATAGGATAATTCACAGTTATATAAAATTTACCGTCGAAATCTGTAATGTTGTGAATTGCTTTCAGTTCTTATCTTTATAGGATAATTCACAGTAAGAGATACTTTTGATTATACCCAAGCAGATGTTGTGAATTGCTTTCAGTTCTTATCTTTATAGGATAATTCACAGTATACTTTAAACTAATAGTTTCACTAACTCTGTTGTGAATTGCTTTCAGTTCTTATCTTTATAGGATAATTCACAGTAGACTCTGGTAAGCCCATAACCTGTTGCCAGTTGTGAATTGCTTTCAGTTCTTATCTTTATAGGATAATTCACAGTAAGAAACAGCGTTTGTTTAAATAGTAATTCGTTGTGAATTGCTTTCAGTTCTTATCTTTATAGGATAATTCACAGTTCTTTCCCAAATTTAATGTTGTTTTTAATAGTTGTGAATTGCTTTCAGTTCTTATCTTTATAGGATAATTCACAGTATACCCGCCATAAAAAGCTGGTATACTGTTATTTAAACCTGTTTTTAGAAATAAAAAAATGAGAGTAACGAGGTCTCGACTGCGCTCGACCTGACAAGACTGCGCTTGATCTAATATTTTTAAACTCTATTTTGTATTAAAAAAGCTCTAATTGCTGACTAGGTGGTTCTGGTGGCGTTTCTTTTTGTCCATGAAACAACTCCATCATCCCAAACTGTTTATCAGTAATTTGCATAATACACACCTTACCTTTTTTGGGTAACATATTTTTTGTTCGTTTTATATGTACTGCTGCATTTTCTCTACTAGCACTAAAACGCATATAAATACTAAATTGGAACATAGCAAAACCATCATTCAACAAATTTTTTCTAAAACGCGCTGCGGTTTTACGTTCTGTTAAAGTCTCGGTTGGTAAATCAAAAAAAACAAGTACCCACATACTACGATATTGATTTAAACGGCTAAAATTGCTCTGGTTCATCATTTATATATTAAAAAAACAATGGCATCTAATCAAGCGCAGGCGTGTCAAATCAAACACAGTCTTGTCAGGACGAGCGAATTTATCAAGTCGAGCGCAGTCGTGTCAGGTCGAGCGCAGTCGAGACCTCAGTCTGGCTTATACTTATAATGACTAGCATTCCTACATTCTGCTAAAATTTTTAGCATTTTATCATCGCCATTTGCTAAAGCCCATTTCTTTTTACTACTCCATTTTTTAATTTGTTTCTCTACTAAAATAGCTTGTTCAATATCATTGAACATTTGGTTCCATATTAAATGCACTGGTCTTCTCTTATAGGTAAAACTGCTTTTATTTTTACCTAGCTGATGTTCTTCTAATCTTCTGCTTAGATTATTAGTAAGGCCTGTATATAAGAGACCATCTTGGCATTTTAGTATGTAAACAAAATAGGTTTTCATGATTTGTTATTAATTGACATAATTTGTTCTCGACTGCGCTCGAACTGACAAGGTTACTCGACTACTCTTGAATTAACAAGGAAACTCGACTGCGCTTGAACCGAAAAAAGTTACCTGATTCCACTCAAACTGACAAGGTTACTCAACTGCGCTCGAACTGACAAGGTTACTCGACTACTCTTGAATTAACAAGGAAACTCGACTGCGCTTGAACCGAAAAAAGTTACCTGATTCCACTCAAACTGACAAGGTTACTCGACTTCACTTGAACTGACATGGTTACCCTACTGCGATCGAACTGATATTGGTTCTAATAATTAATTTTAAACATATTTACAACTTTAATTCTGGATATAATATTCTTCGGCTACTGCCATAAAAACACTCGTATAAACTATTGGTGGTACGGCTCATAGCATTCATTAACGGGCTTTTTTTACCATCTATCACCACATCCATTGCGGGTATTTGCAATAATTCGGTTTTTAATTGGGTATTAAGCTCTTCTATTTGGCAACCCGTAGCTACTAGATCATAGACCAGCATATCTACAAAAGGCCTATACGCCTCCATAATATCATCTGCCAAACAAAATGCATTGTATTTATTTCTATGGAATATACCTACACTGGGTAACATACCGCTACTTACCAAAGCCCTTGCCGTTACGGCACGTAATATGGCATAGCCATAATTTAAAAGGTTGTTTGGCGCTACTCCCTTTTGGTTACGACTAAAGCCTTCTATACCTATAAATAACTCCTGAAAATAGTACGCCGCAGCATAGGCTTCATGGTTTTGAGCATCACCGCTTTTTACTTCTTTTGCCCAGCGTTTTAACTTTAAGGCGTTTTTAGATTGTACTAATAAATGCTGGGCTTGGTTCTCAATTTTTGCCTGTACGGTTTGTTGCCATAATTGCTTTTTTAAAGGTACGCTGGCATTTAATTGGTGACGCATACGCTCCGTCTGTTCTGTATGCCCTACCAAGGGTTGTAAAAAACCACGGGGTAAATGTTGCTTATCGCAGGTTATAACAGCTGTTTTATTTTGTACCAATTTCATTAATAAACCAGTAGTAATGGTTATTTGCGAGTTTTCTAAAACTACAAAACCCAAATCTTCTATGGCTGCCGTTCTTTCTTCTTTATCCTCTTCTGGGTATGTTGCTACCAATTGCTCATTTCGGGTACTTAAATAGGCTGGTTTTCCAAAAAAGAGAGTGCGTTTTATCATAACTAAAAATTAATATTCCCCAACTTGTACTATTTGTCCTAAATGATTTGTTCTAACTTTAATAATATTATTAACTGCCATTGGACTCCTTAACCTTTTATAAGTAAAATCCAAATTATTAGTAACCATAGTCTCTAGATGATGTCTAAACCTATAATCCTTTTCACTTATAGATTGTATTCTAAATAAATATTTACTAATTTCTTTAGCATTTTTTGTACTTAATAAATCCATTTCATTTGGCTTAAAATCTTCGGTTGAAAAAACAAACATTTCGTTTTGCTTCATTGTAAACAAAAATTGCCAACCAAGGTGTTTGTTATAATCTTTATCGATTATTGAAAGGCCAGAATTAACGCGTTGTACAGCTTCATAAAACGACACTACCTTTTCTTGCAGTTTACCCTTAATGTCTTTATAAATAGCAACATGATGGTTGTTTCCAGTACTCACAAAGTCATTTTGTACTGGTTTTCCATTTTTATCTAGAATTAAATTACCATTATGGTCTCTTTTTTCATGAAGTGCTTCTACATTATTTACACCAGAAATGGTAACGCGTTTTACCGCAATACCTTTTTCTTTATTTAACCAAATGGGGTTATTGTCTAAATCTGAAAATGCTTCTTTAGCATTTCCATTATAAGCTTTTAAACGTGTTTTAAGAAGTGTTTTTATATTACTATCTATAATTTTATCTAGACTCTTTTCGTTTTTAAAATTATCTGCATTGACAGCTTTTCTAATGGTATAAATATCTTCATAACAGAACACTTCTTTTATAAGTTTGTTGTTAAAAATCAACGGCTCTTTCTTAAGTGTTTTTGTATCAAAAGCTTTTAAAGTATCATTATTATATTTTACTAAATATTCTAATAAATAATGCTTTATTTGAGGATTAATAATATTGCTTATCTGTTCTAAAGTAATTCGCTTATTAATTTTTACGGTATTATCCATTGGTTGTTTAGATTTACCATAAACCGTTTCTTTATGCAATTGACCTCTTGGTGTAAGCTGTATCTTAGATTTGAAGTTCTGCTTCCCTTTTAATCTAGTTTTGTTAATGTTTTTAGTTACTACTTTATTCTTTGTCTTAAAAGAAACTATAATAGATTCAATATGCTCTTTGGCTTGAGTACGAAAATTAGACATTGGAGCAATAAACTTTTTTTTACCCTCACTATTTTTATGGGTTATTACTTTTTCTATGGCAATAATATTTGAATGTTTTTTATGTTTAACATCCTTTCTGGCATTTAAGTTATTAAGGTATTGTATATGATTATGCGTTGTAAATGCAACCGTTAATGCATCCATTGCATGATGGCGGTGATCGTTACGTTTGGTCCAATCCTTTATTACTTCAACTTTTTTATTACCTTTTCTTGTTTGTATTTCTGTTAAGCCTAACGCTTTATATTTTGGAAGGTTTAACTCTTTCATGACGTTAATTAAATCCCAATCTTCCCTCAACTTATCTGTTATTCTTCCGGAAGTTGAAACTATAGGCTCTCTAACCAATTCTTGTAACAAGGATTTAGCTTTTTTAGCTATGTATTGCGAGTTTCGTAAGTCTCTTTCTATAGAACCATCTGGTAAGTTTTCTTGACTCAACAATAATTTTTTATATTTTGACTTACCAATACCATTTCCTTTATTAAAAAGTGACTCAACTCTATTTTTGTAATTTTCTAAATCATTATTAAAATCACTTTCAACAAAATCTAGTGCCGTTCTATCTCTTTTTTGAAGGTTTATTTTTCTGTAAGCTAAGGTTTTATTAGAAAAAGAATCGCCAAACAACATAGCTTTTGGAATAATGTGTTCAATATCTATTTCTTTTGAAAAGAGTTTCTCTTTAGGAATATACTTGTTAGTAAAAACAGTTTTATAGCCTAAATTTTTTAATTCTTCATACAAACGATATCTAACAACATCATTTTTTGTTGGGTTAGGAATCCCAAACTCCTTAGAGATTAATTTTCTAACATCCTCATTTTCCTTGGTACGTTTTGTAATAAAAGAGGTTGCATCTTTACGTTCTGACGCTGATTTCTTAAGTTCTCTGGCTAATTCTATTCTAACTTCATCTGGTTTTCCATAAGTTTCAATAACTTGATTCACCAAATTCACCACTTGATTTAATATTTTTTCCACAACAGGATTTCGCAAACTGTTTTTAGGCAAAAGCTCTAAGGTATCTTTTAAAACCCGTTTGTCTAAATCATCCTTGGTTAAGCTATTGGAATGATTATAGCCAGCTAGTCTACAAGCTTCTGAAAACTCGTTGCCACTTTGTAGAAAAGGCAAAACTTTACGAATAGCTCTTGCCGATAAGCTACCGTAATCTTGTTGCAACTTTATGTTTGCTAACCATTTAGCATACTCTGGTTTAAAACCATATTTATTGTGTAGTTTCTTTTTTAATGCAACGCTAGAATTACCATAAACTAATTTATCATCTTCATTAATTTTATGGTCGTCTTCGGCTGAATACAACAAGTGCCATAACTGGTAACTGGCTTGCTTATCAAAATCAGTATTTTCTTTATACGCGTTGAAATCTAAAACTTCTGGGGTAATACCTATTTCTGTAAAAACTGCGTCTAATTCTTCTTTAATTTCGGAAGCCGATTTTTTAGTCCAGTCAAAGCCATAACCTTCTAAATCTGCTATTTCTTTGAAAATGGAATAGAGTTCTTGGTTTGTTCTGTTACCTTCAATTTTCTCAAAATTACATTTCCATTCTTTCGTTTTCTTGCCTAAAAATTTAAGAACATCATTAGCTTTTAAATCGCCCCTTACATTTAACTCCTTAAAGAGTAATATCTTGGTTTCTTCATCTAAGATATAATCGGCTTCAACCTCTTCATTAAATAAATTATTCGATTTCCCGTCTATTCGTTTAAATTGTATGTTATTAAGATTTTGCCAAATTTTAAACTCTTGAAACAAAGGCGAAGATTTAGGAATCGCCTTATGGTGTTTTTCAAATTGGCAATTAGAAATTAAATGTTTTTGTGATTTTAACCTTCTTTGATAAAATATAATAACATCTCTTACTTCTTCTTTTAACTCTTTAGTTAAAACCGAATGATGTTTAGCTTGGATTTCCCAAATTTGCTCAAACTCATCTAGATAATCTTGCCTATAAAACACTCGATTTTTAAGTGATGTATTTGGGTTTTCTTTTATTTGCTTATTCAGATATTGACCAACTGTAATTTTATCAAAATAAAGCTCCTTACTTCTATCGCTTATAGCGCCCAAATAACCACTTGATTTATTAGTATCATTATTTATTTCCTGTAAAACAATAGCTAAATGTTCTAAATCTAACTGCTCTGACAAAGCTTTTGCTCGTAGCTGATACTTTTTTAGTTTTTGCTCCTGAGCTTTCCCATCTAGCTTCTTACCAACAATATTGAAAGGTTTTTGACAAATAGTCCATGTAGCACCTTTGTTTTTACCTTGTAGCTCTTTGTACAATTCATTCGTTAAAATTTCTGAATAAAATATTTTTTGAGTGTTCCAAACTTTATCCCATTCACTTTGTAAGTCGGAACGATAAAACTCTGGGAGGTACTTTTTATCCTGTTTTAGTAATTGGTAAACATATTGACCAGGAGTTAGATTCTTCTCATATAATTCTTTGGCAACTGACATTCCATCAATTGCTACACCCTCATCTTCGTTTACCGCTTTTCTACTACTTTTATAACCTCTTTTTTTATTAATTGCCAGCAAAACTCTTGCCAAATTTTCCAATTCAATTTTCTCAACAGCAGCAGTAGCTCTTAACCTTAACGTTTCATGTGTAGTTCCTTTACCAATTTCAGTTAAAGGTGTTTTACTAGAAATTATTTTGTGTTTTTCTAATATCTCTATTAAATACTGCCTTCTGAGTTTAAAACGCTGTAGATTTCTTCTTGCTCCACGTTTTAATGTTCTATCCGCATTAACAGATAGTGGTCTTCCTTTTTCAAAATCGGTTTGTTCATCAGTAGTTAAGGGATTTACTCTAACCCCTAACTCTATAATTTTTGATTTTTCTTCTTTATTTTCTGCTTCGTTAACTAATGCCCAACCAATACTGGTAGTCCCCAAATCAAGGCCTAAAACTTTTTTCATTTAAATATTTTCTTTAAAGCTATTTTCTTCTTTTCTAATTTCCTTACAGAAATCTGTAAACCATATCTGGTAATCTTTTTGTATATTTACAGTACTGAAAGCAATTCACAATAAGGATTATTCCGTTGTGAAAACATTTAAAGCGGCCTTAACGGGTCGCTTTCTTTTTATAACAAAGTAGTGGGGGAAAGTGGTACTTAGAATAGATTATTAGGGACTATAAATATAACTATTACGCATAACTCTTGTAGTCTTTTTCTAATGAAATTTTATAAAAATAAGCACAAAAAAACCGCTTAAATTACGTTAAGCGGTTTTTAAAATTCTATATAAAAGACTATCCTTTTACACTAGCAAGCTTGGCTTGTTTTATATTATTCAATTTTAAATCTTGTAGCACATTTACAGCTTCTTCTACATACACATCTTTTGCTAATTGCTTATGCCAACGATTTCTTTTTTCTCTTAAAATAGAGTCTTTTGTAAATAACTCTTCTTCATATTTTAAAGACTTAAAAGTTAGATGAGAATCGTACTCTGATAAGTTTTTAAAATATTCTGATTGCTCTTTATCTTTTGCTTCTTCTGTTTTATACACATCATAATTTAGAGAAATATCGGTTTCTGCTTGTTCTGCTTTTAACCATTTAGCATTTTCTTCTATTAACTTAATTTGCGGGTGTGCTGCCATACGTTTAGTGCTACTCTCCACCGTTTTATCATAATCTATATACCCATTCCAAGGTGTATAATCTGCTGGTGTAATTTTATCCCATTTTAAAGGGTTACTCTGGTCTCTTTCTCCTAAATCTATATAGCTATACTTGTCTGGCACTACCACATCACTCTTAACTCCTTCTAACTGTGTAGAACCTCCGTTAATTCTATAAAATTTTTGAGTAGTTAATTTTATAGCTCCTAAATTGCCATGTTCATTACTACGTACTATATTATCTAGCGGTATTACATTTTGTACCGTTCCTTTTCCAAACGTTTGCTTACTTCCTATTACAATAGCTCTTTTATAATCTTGCATTGCTGCCGCTAAAATTTCAGAAGCAGATGCAGATAACTCATTTACTAAAATAACCAATGGGCCATCCCATTGTATTCTTTCATCCTTATCATCATACACATCTTTACCTTCTCCACTAGAACGTACTTGTACAATTGGACCATCTTTAATAAATAAACCTGCCATTTCCACAACTGTTTTTAAAGAACCGCCGCCATTATCTCTTAAATCTATAATTAAGCCTTCTGCACCTTCTTCCTTTAAACGTTGTACTTCTTTAGCAACATCAGAGGCTGCATTTCTATTACTATAATCTTCAAAATCTACATAAAACTTAGGAAGGTTTATAATTCCAAATCGTTGCTCTTCTTTAATAATATTTGCAGATTTAGCATAAGACTCTTCTAGCTCTACTACATCTCTGGTAATAGAAATTACAGTATTAGAACCGTCTACTTTACGTATGGTTAAATCTACTACTGTTCCTTTTGCTCCTTTAATTAGTTTTATAGCATCATCTAAACGCATACCAGCTATATCTATTGGATCCGCACCATCCTGCCCTACTTTTATAATTTCGTCTCCGACTTCTATTCTTTGATCTCTCCAAACCGGACCACCAGAGATAATTTCTACAATTTTAGCACCTTCTGGTTTCTTTTGTAAACGTGCTCCTATCCCTTCAAACTTACCAGACATACTGGTATCAAATTTTTCTTTTTCTTCTGGTGCAAAGTAAAAAGTATGAGGGTCAAATTCATCTACTATACTATTAATATACTGTGCAAACCAATCTTTACGCTCTAAATCATCAATAAAACTAAAGAAATCATCTAAGGTAGTTTCTGTTGTTTTTCTTGCGGCTATTTCTGCCTCTTCTGGAGTTATACTTTTGTCCGCATCTTCATTATTCTTATTACGAGTTAATTTAGAATCATAAGTTCCCAAAGTAGCATACTTTAATTGCTTTCTCCATCTTTCTTTTAACTCCTTTTTAGAAGACACAAAAGAAGCTTCATCATAGGCTATACTTATACTTTCATCTTTAGAATAATCAAAAGGTGTTTGCAATATTTCTTTATAAATACCTTTAACATTGCCCATACGTTCTACCAAGCGCGTATATACTACATTAAAAAATGTAATATCCGTATTTTTTATTTGATCGTCTAATTGAAACTTATACTGCTCAAATTCTTCAATATCACTCTCTAAAAAGTAGCGCTTTGTTGGGTCTAGAATATCTATAAAATCCTCAAAAACACGTACCGAAAAATCATCGTTAATATCTTTAGGTGCATAGTGTCCTTTTTCTAAAACATACGTAATAATATCTAATAACAATTTATCCTTGTCATCATTTTCGAATGTTTTATTTGTAAAACTGCAAGAAGCTACAGCTACCATTAATACTGTTAAAACGTAGGCTAAATTCCTTTTCATAAATTCAAATATTTTTTTAAATTTTTGCGATTTTAGATAAAAAAATTGCAAATAATATGCTTTTTACGGCATACAATTCCCTAAGATACTGAAAAAACCATGCCAGCAATATCTTACAGCAATAATTTTTTGTTAAACAAGGTAGTAGTCTTATCTTTTTTAAAAACGTATTTTTACTCCGTAAAGTATATACTATGCCTAAACCTCTTATTCTTATAACCAATGATGATGGTATAACTGCTCCCGGTTTGCGTACTTTGGTAAAATACATGGCTGCCATTGGCGATGTTATTGTTGTAGCTCCAGACAGCCCGCAATCGGGAATGGGACATGCCATAACCATTGACAGTACACTATATTCCAAACCAATGAAAATAAATCCTTTAAGCGATTTTCATGAAGAATATAGCTGTAGTGGTACACCAGCAGATTGTGTAAAACTGGCTTTACAAGAAATACTAGATCGCAAACCAGATATTTGCGTAAGTGGTATTAATCATGGCTCTAACTCTTCCATAAATGTTATTTATTCTGGTACCATGAGTGCTGCCATTGAGGCAGGAATAGAAGGCATACCCGCTATAGGCTTTTCTTTGTGTGATTACTCTTGGGAGGCTGATTTTAATGCTGCAGAAGATTTTATAAAAACTATAGTAACCCAAGCAATTACTAATGGAATTCCAAAAGGAGTGGTTCTTAATGTTAATATTCCTAAACTTCCTAAAAAAAACATTAAAGGCATAAAAATATGTCGACAAGCCAGAGCCAATTGGAAAGAAAAATTTGATAAACGTACCAGCCCAATGGGGAAAGATTATTATTGGCTAACAGGAGAGTTTGAGCTTTTAGATAAAGGGGAAGATACCGATGAATGGGCTTTAGCTAATGGCTTTATTTCTGTAGTACCAACACAATTTGATTTAACAGCACACCATGCTATTTCGCATATTAATAATTGGAATTTAAATGAATAATAAGAAAGAAGTTATAATTGGTTTTCTCGTAGGTATAATAGCAAATACCATAGGTACTCTTTTGTATATTCTAATCTTTTCTGAATTTGGAATTGTAGAAACCTATAATGCCGCTATAGCACAAGGCCATGTTGGCAGTTTATTAGCTCTTGGGGCTATTCTTAACTTAGTAGCCTTTTTTGGGTTTTTAAAAATTAAAAGAGACCAAAGAGCTCGTGGTGTATTATTAGCAACCTTAATTACTGCACTAGCCATTTTATATTATAAAGTTTTTTGATGGTTGATGGTTGATGGTTGATGGTTGATGGTTGATGGTTGATGGTTGATGGTTGATGGTTGATGGTTGATGGTTAGGAAGAAAAAAACTCCTGCCCTAAAAAACTACGTATGAAGAGATTTTTTTTAGGAAAAGAAATAAAAAGATAGATTCAAGAGTCGAGAGTCAAGAAGCAACAAGTAAGACTAAGTACTCTGTACTAATTACTTTGAAACTTTAGACATTAGAAAATATAAAAAATTAGAATGAAATATTACATCATTGCTGGGGAAGCTTCTGGCGATTTACATGGTTCTAACCTAATTAAAGCATTGTTCCGTAATAACGCAGATGCAAAGATTAGATGCTGGGGTGGCGATTTAATGCAACAAGCCGGTGGAACCTTGGTAAAACACTATAAAGAAATGGCCTTTATGGGTTTTATAGAAGTAATAACCAATCTAAACAAAATATTTAAAAACATAGCCTTTTGTAAAGAAGATATTCTTGCCTACCAACCAGACGCCTTAATATTTATTGACTATTCTGGTTTTAATTTACGTATTGCTAAATGGGCTAAAACGCATAATTTTAAAACCAATTATTATATATCTCCACAGATTTGGGCTTCTAGAGAAGGCCGAATTGAAAAAATAAAAAGAGATATTGATACTATGTATGTTATTCTTCCTTTTGAGAAAGACTTCTACGAAAACAAACATAACTATCCTGTACATTTTGTAGGCCACCCATTAATAGATGCTATAGAAAAAAGGCCAAAAACGGAAAACGCTGCTTTTAGATTAGAAAATAATTTAGACGCTAATAAACCATTAATAGCACTACTTCCTGGAAGTAGAAAGCAAGAAGTGCAAAAAATGCTTTCGATTATGCTTTCTGTAACTGATTCTTTTAAAGAATATCAATTTGTTATCGCTGGAGCCCCTAGTTTGGATTTAGATTTTTACCAACCTTATCTAAATCCAAATGTAACTTTTGTAAGTAATAAAACGTACGATTTGTTATCCCATTCCAGAGCGGCTTTAGTTACTAGTGGAACCGCCACTTTAGAAACCGCAATTTTTAAAGTACCCCAAGTGGTATGTTATAGAGCCAATTGGATTTCTTACCAAATTGCCAAACGTATTATTACCTTAGACTACATTTCTTTAGTTAATTTAATTTTAAAAAAAGAAGTGGTTAAAGAACTCATTCAGGGAGATTTAAACACTGAAAACTTAAAAACAGAACTTCTAAAAATAGTTTCTGGCGATGCTCGTGAAAAACAGTTACAAGGATACACTAAATTACTAGAAATGCTCGGTGGTTCCGGAGCAAGTGAAAAAGCAGCTTCTTTAATTGTAAAAAATAACTAACTTTAGAAATCTTAAGACGCTATAGCTAAATTAATGTTCCGAAAAATTATTTTTGTTTTTTTTCTTCTATTGCTAGGAAGTTGTGGCGTTTCTAAAAAAAGAACCGTTAAAAGCAAAACCTATAAAGTTACTGTTGCTGCCACCCCTAAAGATTCTTCTATTACTTCTGAAAGTACCGTTATAAACATTCCCGAAAAAAAATTATCTAAGGCCGACGACATAATTAACACTGCTCTTACCTTTTCTGGCGTTCGTTATAAATATGGAGGCACCACAAAGAAAGGAATGGATTGTTCTGGATTACTCTATGTTTCTTTTGGAGCTCATGATGTTCCCCTACCTAGGGTGTCTTACGTAATGGCTAATGAAGGGAAACGCATACGATTAAGACAAGTCCTAAAAGGCGATTTACTCTTTTTTAAAACTAGTAGACGTGGCAAAAGGATAAACCATGTAGGTATGGTTGTTGCCGTAGAGAATGGCGAAATTAAATTTATACATGCCTCTAGTTCCCGAGGGGTTACTGTTTCTTCTCTAAAAGAAGGATACTGGAAGTCCGCTTTTGTAAAAGCAACGAGAGTTTTATAATTTTTATGATGGTTTTTCCCTCTTTTTAAAGCTCGTACACATCTAATAACAAACGTATTATATGCAAAATAGCTAAAATACAGTATTTTAGAAGCACAACCATCTTTTATGTCGCTTTTAAAATTTGCATCTATAAAACTAACCCTCCTACTCGTTATAGGTATTCTTTTAGGTTCTTTTTTTGATGTTAACATAGTAATTTCTGGTGTGCTTACCGTTGTTTTCTTAATTGCATTAGGGTTATGCTTTTATACTAAAAAAGAAAATAAGACTTTAGCTTTTGGTATCCTTACCATTGGCACTACTATTTGCTTGGGAGTATTAGTTACTGCCCTTAACAATCCTAAAAATGACACACCTTATTTTGGAAACAAATTGGCCAAAAAGCCCCAATTATATACTTTAAAAATTACAGAAACCCTAAAGTCAAATACATATTACCGCAAATATATTGCCGATGTAAAACTGGTAAACACCTCTGGTTCTTCTGGAAAAATACTCCTAAATATAGCCAAAGATTCTTCTAATGCTTCATTATCAATCGACGATGAAATACAAACTTATATCTTACCTAAATCTTTACCTCTTCCTTTAAATCCATATCAATTTAATTACAAAAAGTATATGGAAAACTTAGGTATTTATCACCAAGCAAACATTTCTAAGAGCAATTATTTATTACTAAGAAATAGCTCCTCTACCCTATTCGGAATTGCATCCAAAATACGTAAAGACCTTATCAGCAAACTAAAAAAACATCCTTTTGGTACAGAAGAGCTTTCTATAATACAAGCATTACTATTAGGACAGCGACAAGACATTTCTAATACCACTTATGACCAATACAAAAAAGCAGGTGCTATACATATTCTTGCCGTTTCTGGTTTGCATATTGGTATTCTACTCCTTATTCTTGAATTTCTTTTGCAACCATTAGAATATTTACCCCATGGTAAAAAAATAAAACTAGGACTATTAGTTCTTCTTTTATGGTGTTTTGCCTTAGTGGCAGGGTTCTCTGCTTCTATTATTCGAGCGACTACCATGTTTACTTTTGTTGCGTATGCCCTACACCTAAATAGACCTAGCAATACTTTTAATATTCTTGCTTTGTCTATGGGTTTTATTCTTCTAGTGATTAACCCTAATCTTATTTTTCAGGTAGGTTTTCAAATGAGTTATGCTGCAGTTTTCGCTATTGTTTGGCTATTTCCTATGCTGCAACGATTTTGGTTTCCCAAAAATATTGTTCTAAATAAAATTTGGCAATTACTTTCTGTAAGTATCGCTGCCCAATTAGGCGTACTGCCAATTTCCCTTTTTTATTTTCATCAATTTCCTAGTTTGTTCTTTATATCAAACCTGGTGGTTATTCCGTTCTTAGGTATTATTTTAGGTTTCGGAATATTCATTATTCTATTGGCTGCAATTAATTGGCTTCCTACTATTTTAGTTCATATATACAACTTGGTAATTAGTACTATGAACAATATAATTGCATGGGTCGCAGCACAAGAAACTTTCTTATTTACGTCCGTATCATTTAACAAAATACAAGTTCTCTTAAGCTATGGTTTATTGGTTTTATTTGTTAATGCTCTAACCGAAACTACTTTTAAAAAAGTAGCTTTATTTTTAACTAGTATTATGTTGTGGCAAATAGTATATTTCTATCAGGATAATAGCTTACAAAAAGAAGAGCAAGTCTGGGTTTTACATCAAACTAAAAATTCAATTCTTTTACATCAAAAAGGAAAGAATTTACATGTTATGTCTACTAGAGATAAAATAGCTACCCCTTCCATAAATGCGTATCAAATAGAAAAGAACATAGATTCTACAGTATATAATCTCTTGTCTAATTCTTATAGTTACGGCCCTAAAACATTTACAGTTATAGATTCTAGCGGTATGTATAGCAATACAAAGAAACCTTCTGTTTATCTGTTGTCTAATTCTCCTAAAATAAATTTAAGTCGTTTTATAGATTCTGTTAAACCCATAAAAATAATTGCGGATGGTAGTAACTACAAAAGCTATATTACTCGTTGGAAAAAAACTTGTAAAAAAAGAAAACTCCCTTTTCACTATACTGGTGAAAAAGGAGCTTATTTAGTGCCCAATACTATTTCTCCTTAATGATTGGAAAGTTCAAAACCTTCTGTTTCATCATCATGTATTAATGTTTCTTTATCTTCAGCTCCATGCGTTAATCTTTTTAAAGGTTTTAATAATAACACAACTATTAAACCAAATAAAACTGCAAACAGAAACAACCCTCCAAATACATTAAACTCCCCTGCTTTAACAGAGCTTTCTCCTATTATACCTGCTAATTTATTTCCTAATCCTGTTGCGGCCCAATATACTCCCATCATTAGAGCCATATATCTTGTAGGAGCCAATTTAGTAAAGAAAGATAAGGATACCGGAGATAAACATAATTCCCCTATAGTATGGAATAAATAAGCCAATACTAACCAATACATTGCAGAACTGCCATTAGCCTCGTATTCCATAGAAGCAAATACCATATAAACGAAACCAATACCCATAATTACAATACCTATGCCCATTTTAAATAAGGAAGAGGCTTCATTCCCTTTTAATTTTCTTTTTGCCCAATAATTGGCAATAGGAACAGCTAATAAAATTATAAATCCAGCTCCTGCCCCTTGAAACCATGCCGCCGGCACTTCAAATCCCATAAGCATTCTATTAGTTTTTTCTTGCGCATACAAATTCATTAGCCCCCCCATTTGCTCAAAACAACCCCAAAAAACCATAACCATAAGCAAGGACAAAAGCAATACAACATACCTATCTTTTTCTACCTGATTATGCAAATTCTTGTATATCATCATCATTACTCCTGTAATTAATGATAACACTATAAATAAAATTCCATATCCCCAATGATCAGCGCCTTCATAGGTAAACCCAGCATAAAGAGAATATATTAATAACAGAACTACTATACCTAATTGCAGAGGGGACTTAAATAATTGATTAAATAACGTACCAATACTAATATCTGACGATTTTTGCTCCACCGTTGGGGCATTACCAACATGAACCAAATATTGTTGACCATACAAATACACTAAAAGCCCTAATAACATTCCAATACCTGCTAAACCAAAGCCGGCATGCCAACCATAGGCTTTAACCACTAATCCTACAGAAAGAGAAGCTAAAAAAGAACCTAAATTTATTCCCACATAAAAAATACTAAATCCTTTATCTCTTCTTATATCATTTTGCTTATATAACCCTCCTACCATAGTAGAAATATTCGGTTTTAACATTCCAACGCCCAAAATAATAAAGCCTAATCCCGCGAAAAATGCCCATACAGCATCAATTGCCAAAATACCATGTCCGGCAGTTAATAATACAGCTCCTATAAAAACTGCTTTCTTTTGTCCAATATATCTATCTGCAATAAACCCTCCCGGAATACTCATTAAATATACCAACATGGTATACCACCCATAAAGAGCTAAAGCTTCTCCATCTAACCAACCTAAACCGCTTTGTCCATTAGCCTGCATTGTTTTGGCTGTCATATAAACCACCAATAATGCACGCATTCCATAATAAGAAAAACGTTCCCATGTTTCTGTAAAAAAAAGGACATAAAGACCTATTGGATGCCCAAAAAGCTCTTTTTGATGAGCTGGCTTAATTGAATTTGACATAAATTGTTGCGTTAGTTTAAATTATAAATTGTTATAAATAAAATCGGTAAGTTTATGAAACAAATGAATTCTGGTATTTCCGCCATAAATTCCATGGTTTTTATCCGGATAGATTGCCCATTCAAATTGTTTGTTTGCCTGTACTAATGCTTCTACCATACGCATGGTATTTTGCACGTGTACATTATCATCCCCAGACCCATGAACTAAAAGGTATTTTCCTTTTAGTAATTCCGGATAATTAAAAGGCGAGTTATCGTCATAACCACTCGCATTTTCTTGTGGAGTTTGCATATAGCGCTCCGTATAAATAGTATCATAAAAACGCCATGAAGTTACAGGTGCCACTGCTATTGCCATTTCAAAAACTTCATTGCCCTTTAAAAGACAATTGGTAGACATAAAACCTCCATAACTCCAACCCCAAATACCAGTTCTGGTTTCGTCAATAAAAGGTAATTCGCTCAATTTTTTAGCTACTGCAATTTGGTCCTCTACTTCATATTTACCCAATTCTTTTTGCGTTACTTTTTTAAAATTTCTTCCTTTAAAACCAGTTCCTCGACCATCTACACACGCTACAATATACCCTTTAGAAACTAACATTTGATGCCAATAATCATTAGCCCCATTCCAACTATTAGATACATTTTGTGACCCCGGACCGCTGTACTGATACATAAAAAGAGGATACTTTTTAGAAGCATCAAAATCTTTTGGTTTTAGAAAATACATATTTAGGGCGTTACCATTAATAGTAATCGTTGAAAACTCTTTAGTGCTTAAGTTGTAATTTTTTAAACGATTTAATAAACCTGAATTATCTTTTATATCTTTTACTTTTTTCCCGTTAATTGCGGTATGCAAAGTATATTTCGGAGGTGTAGTAGCGCTAGAAAAAGTATTAATATAATACGTAAAATCGGAGCTAAAATCAGCCGTGTTTTTCCCTTTTTCAACAGACAAATATTTCTTGTTTTTTCCGTTACTTGCAATACTATACACGCCACGATTTATAGAACCATTTTCTGTAGATTGATAATAAATTTTATCTTCATTCTGATCATAACCGTAATAATTGGTAACCTCCCAATCCCCTTTGGTTATCTGGTTCATTAATTTACCATTTTGATTGTATAAATAAATATGATTCCATCCGTCCTTTTCACTTGTCCAAATAAAACTATCATCTTCTAAAAAAGTAAGATTATCGGTAATGTCTACATAAGCCGTATCGGTTTCTTCTAATATAACCGTAGATGAATTGTCTTTTGCATTTACAGATAGTAACTGCAAATAATTCTGATGACGATTTAGGGTTTGTACACTTAAATAATTGGTGCTATTCATCCACTTTATACGGGCAATATAATATGGGTTATTTAAATTTACTTCTGCCACTTTTTCGGATTTTACATCTAACATGTGTAACGAAACAGTAGCATTATTTTCTCCCGCTTTAGGGTATTTAAATACCTCTTGTGTTTGGTACAACTCCGCTCCATAGACATCCATAGAAAACTCGGGCACATTGGTTTCGTCGAAACGTAAAAAAGCAATTTTTGTTCCATCTGCATTCCACTCAAAAGCACGTACAAAGGCAAATTCCTCTTCGTAAACCCAATCTGTTATACCATTAATAATTTTATTCTTCTCTCCGTCTTTTGTAATTTGTTTTGTTTTCTTAGTAGCTATATCAAACAAAAATATGTTGTTATCCTTTACATAAGCTACTTGTTTTCCGTTTGGAGATAAAGAAGGTTCTTGGATTTTATAATCGGCTATTTTCACTAGACTCTTACTAGCAATATCATATATAAAATATACTCCTAAAGCAGAATGCCTGTATATAGATTCTAAATCCGTTGCTAAAATTATCTTAGATTCATCGGTATTAAACTCGTAGGAAGTAAAGTAGGCTATATCTGCTAAATCGGCAGAAGAAACAATGGTTTCTACCTTTTCCAAAGTTTTGTAATCGTATTTATCTATACTTGTACTTCTGGTGTTTCTATCGAAATTAAGTACCGTGTATTGCTTACCATTTTTTAAAGATCGCAATACATCCATACCTTCCGTTCTAAAGGCTCCTTGGTAAATTTCTTCTACCGTTATTGATTTGTCTTGCGCTAAGTTTACCTGAAATAAACCAAGAACAAACAGCATCAAAAAGTAATATTTCTTCATAAATACGTTAATTTTGTTAAATCTTTCAAGTTTACTAATAATTCTACTAAAAACAACATTTTACAGCAAAAAAAGTAAGCAATAAAGCTTATTTATGGCCATTACTACATATTGCCATAATCCTTATATTTACTCTCTTATTTAACCTAATACCATTTCTAAGCTAAAAAGCTTTATGTTTTTTTAAAACGCAGTTTATTTTTTAGCTAAAAATGAAACAAAAGAACCTATGAACCAACCTATTACAGGTTTTTCTAAACTTACCAAAAAAGAAAAAATAGAATGGATTGCTACTAATTACACCGAGCATCCTGAATCCACTAAAGAGATATTATATACCTATTGGAATACCGACGCGCAATTACAGAAATTGCATGATGAGTTTATTGAAAATACCATTTCTAACTTTTATCTTCCACTTGGAGTTGCTCCTAATTTTTTAATCAATGAAAAATTGTTAGCCATACCTATGGTCATAGAGGAAAGTTCTGTAGTTGCAGCCGCTAGTAAAGCAGCCAAATTCTGGTTAGACCGTGGCGGATTTAAAACTTCTATTATCGGAACAGAGAAAATAGGGCAGGTACATTTTATGTACACAGGAGATGTTTCTAAACTTCGGGATTTTTACAAAAAAGTATATCCCAAATTAATTTCGGATACCGCTTCTATAACCAAAAACATGGAAAAAAGAGGTGGCGGAATAACCAATATAGAACTTAGAGACAAAACCGATTCGTTGGATAATTACTACCAACTACATTGTACTTTTGAAACCATGGATGCCATGGGTGCCAATTTTATTAATAGTTGCTTAGAGCAATTTGCAAGCACATTTAAAAAAGAAGCAAAACTGTACGATGTGTTTTCTGATGAAGAGAAAAACATAGAAATAGTTATGAGTATCCTCTCTAACTATACTCCTAACTGCTTGGTAAGAGCAGAAGTTAGTTGCCCTGTAGAAGAATTAACGCTAAGCAAAGAGATAAGCTCAAAAGAATTTGCTAAAAAAATGGTTAGAGCTATTGCCATTGCAAAAGCAGAACCACATAGAGCGGTTACCCACAACAAGGGGATTATGAATGGTATAGACGCCGTTGTATTAGCTACCGGAAATGATTTTAGAGCCATTGAAGCTGGTGTACATGCATACGCATCTAAAGACGGTACATACACCAGTCTAACTCATGCTAAGATAGAGAATGATGTATTCACCTTTTGGATAGAAATTCCTCTAGCTCTTGGAACTATAGGAGGACTAACTAATTTACACCCTTTAGTAAAACTAGCTTTTGAAATTTTACAAAAACCTTCTGCTAAAGAGCTTATGCAAATAGTTGCCGTAGCTGGTTTAGCCCAGAATTTTGGTGCTGTAAGTTCTCTAGTAACTACTGGTATACAAGAAGGACACATGAAAATGCACTTACTTAACATCCTTAATCAATTAGGTGCCACGGAGACAGAAAAGAAAAAAATTGTTGCTCATTTTAAAACAAACACTGTTAGCCATAGTGCCGTTTTAGATATTTACCATAGCATTAAAAAATAAGAGATGAATACTACTTTTTATAGTAATGGTAAATTACTCCTAACTGGTGAATATGCTGTTTTAGATGGTGCTTTAAGTTTAGCAATACCAACTAAATATGGGCAACTACTTACTATTAGAAAAAATAATGCCCCAAAAATAGTATGGACAAGTATTGATGAAAAAGGGGACACTTGGTTTAAAACAACTTTTCTTATAAAACCTGATGATTCTACAAGCTCCATACTCTTAGAAGTTGAAAATAAAAATAATTTAAATATTGAAGCGCAATCTACTGCTCATATACTAATTAAGATTTTGTCTGAAGCCCAGAAACTTAATCCTTTTCTTTCGGCAACTGCTGGTTACTTTGTAGAAACCAAATTAACATTTCCAAGAAATTGGGGACTAGGGTCTTCTTCTACACTAATCAATAATATTGCTAGTTGGGCTAAAGTAGATGCTTACAAATTATTATGGAATTCTTTTTCTGGGAGCGCATATGATATTGCATGCGCACAACACAATTTTCCCATAACCTATACACTTAATTCTAGTAAGCCAGAAGTTACTAAAGCGACTTTTGACCCTCCTTTTAAAGACAAGCTTTATTTTATATACTTAAACCAAAAGCAAAATAGTCGAGATGGTATAGCCAAGTACAAATCGATTTCTGTAGAAAAAACCCATTTAATAGAAAGCATATCTCGAATAACAAAAAAACTAATTGGTAGTACTACTATAGAAGAATTTAATACTTTAATCAACGAACACGAAAATTTAATTTCTGATTATTTAAAAATTCCCACACAAAAAGAAAATCTATTTCCTGATTTTACTGGATGTATTAAAAGTCTTGGGGCCTGGGGCGGGGATTTTATTCTTGCAACGGGAACACCAAGAGAAATGCGTTATTTTAAAAGAAAAGGCTACTCCGTAATGATTCCTTACAAGGATATGGTACTATAAGGAATACATTCCAGATTTAAAACAAAAAGTTTACACCGCACTTCATTATAAAAAAAGCCTCCAAATATGGAGGCTTTTTTTATAATTTAATCCGCAACGATTTTAGTAAAATGTTGCTCTATTATCTATAATTTCTGAACCATCTTTTAGTGCATTATAAACTGCTGTGTTCACTTTAGCACTATTCGCATTCTTTAAAGAATTCGCGTAGGTACTATAATTATCTAATTTAACTGCATCTGTCTTTTTAGTAACCGTTACCATAAATACACCGGTATTACCTTCTATTAGTGCAGAAGTTTCATTTTCACCCAAAGAAAAAGCAGTACCAATAACTATTGGTTCGCTACCTGCTCCAGGAATAGTAGGTGATTTTACTGTTAAAGCTGAAGCTGTTGCTGCAGACACATTATTACTACTCGCAAAAGCATCAAACGCTTTATTTTGATTAGCACTAATTATCTGAGCTGCTTTCTTTTGCTTACGTATTATTGGAAGAACAGAAGCTGAAGCATCTGCAACATCTGCTAAACCTTTTGCATAGGTTGCTGTTAATTGAACCACCGCATAACCATTGTTGATATTAAAACGCTTAACGTCACCAATTTTAGAATCCTCATTAAAAGCCCATTGTACAATATTGCGCTGAGAGGCTAATCCTGGAAGATTCTCATCCATTGCTTTAATCTTGTTTACAGGACGAACTAAATACTTGCTCTCTTTAGCTAAATCTAAAAAAGATTTAGAACCATCGATAGATTCCATTTCAAATTTAGTAGCATCTGTAAATAACGTATTAATTGTTTCTTCTGATGGCTCTATTTCTCTAGAAACTGTAGCTATTTGATATACATCTTGCTTATCATCAATCTTAATAACATGAAAACCAAAATCTGTTTCTACCAAACCTATAGTTCCTGTAGTATTTCCAAAAGCAAAATCGTTAAATTTTGGAACCATTGTTCCTCTTTGAAAATATCCTAAATCTCCACCATTAGCAGCAGATGGTCCATCCGAATTATCTCTTGCTAATTCTACAAAAACAGTTTCCGATTTTTTTGCCTCTTTTAAAAGCTCATTTGCCTTTTCTTCCGCTTCTTCTTTTGTTCTTTTTACTTCAGGGTTTGCACGTGTAGCCCCTTCATAAGCTATTAATATATGGCTAGCTTTTACGGAACCATTTCCCTTCTTAGCAACCATTTTAGATAATTTATAGAAATTACCATCCTTATACGGACCAAAAATTTCTCCAATACCTAAAGTCATCAATGTATCTGCGAATAAGGCTGGTAAATCTTTTTTAGCTTTAAAAATAGTGTCAAACTTTGTATCTGAATTTCTGTCTAAAAAAGCAGTTACATTTTTAGTATCTCTAAAACCTACAATAGTATCATTTCTATCCGTACTCTCATTATACTCGATAGAATCGTCTAACAACTTTGTAATTTTTTCTTTTATTGCAGCCTCATCCGCAGCAGATGCTTTTTCTTCAAAGTATACAAATTGTATATCTCTAGCATCTTCCTGCTTATAGTCTTCTTTATGCGCACTAATATACTCTGATATTTCACTTTTAGAAACAGCTATAGTACTATCTGCAATGGAAGTGTAAGGTACACGTACATATTTAATATCTACTTTTTCATTAGCCAACTCATAATCTAATTCCCCTTCTTTAAGAGTAGCTCCAACTCCAGCTTTTATAAGATTATAATACGTTTGTTCTTTTGCCAATTGAATAATATTCTTTTCTGTCTCTAACCAAGCATCATACTGGCCATCATTACTATTTTTCCATTCCGCAATAGTATTCTTAAATCTATTAGCATCAAAAACACCATTTTCATTTTGAAATTGAGGATTCTGAGCGTAACCAGTAGTTCTTAAAAAATCAATAATTTGATCTTGCTCAATTCCTATTCCAAGGTTTTCGAACTGCTCTCCTAAAATAGTATTCTTTACTTCTTGATCCCAAACTTGATTCACAAGTTGCATAGAAGATGTTGTAGGTCCGTATCTTCTAGATGCAGCTTCTATTTTTGCCCTAAAGGCATCTATAGAAATTTCATTACCATTAATCTCCGCTACAGCAGAACCTACTTTAGCCCCACCAAAATTACTACTGGTAAAAACACCAGAAATAACAAATGCGAACAACGCTAAACCTATAATCAGTATTAAAACTGTTGTTCTTTTTCTTATATTTTCTAAAATTGCCATTGTTTGGAATAATTAAAATCAGGTGGCGAAAATACCATTTTAAATTGAAATAATAAAACCTAAAAACTCCTATCTATAGGAAAATAGGCTTCTAATCATCTTCTAAAACTTGAAGCCCTACCAAATCTATTTTAGTATTGGATACTTCTAGAATTGTAAAACGAAAATTATCTATAGTAATTTCGGTGTCTTGTTCCGGTATTTCTCCCGTTTCGCTTACTATTAACCCTCCTAAAGTTTCATATTCATCATCCTCAGGAAGTTCCATTTTATAATTTTCATTTATATAATCTACATCCAATCGAGCAGAAAACAAGTAATTAAACCTATCTATTTGTTCTTCAATTAAATCTGTAGAGTCATGTTCATCTTCAATTTCACCAAACAATTCTTCTACAATATCTTCTACAGTCATTATTCCCGAAGTACCCCCATATTCATCTAATACAACGGCAATACTTTTTCTTTTTTTTGTTAATGCTTTAAGAATATCATGTATTAACATGGTTTCTGGAACCAACTCTACTGGAAGCAAAATACTTTTTAATGTTTTTGGTCTTTTAAATAATTCGTAAGAATGTACATATCCAATAATATTATCAATAGTGCCTTTATAAATTAGTATTTTAGAATACCCTGTTTCTGTAAAAATTTTAGCTAAATTCCTAGGGGTCTCATGTAATTCTACAGCGGTAATCTCCGTTCTTGGCACCATAACTTCTCTTGCCTTCACTGCCGTAAATTCTAGAGCATTTTGAAACATCTGTATTTCCGAATCTACCTCATCCTCTTCCTCTACGGTTTCCATCTGCTCATTTATATAATCTCCCAATTCCATTTTACTGAAAGCCAACTGCACTTGATCTCCGTTGGTTTTAAATATTGTTTTTAGTATAAAATCGGAAACTTTTAGTACAAAATCGGAAATAAAAGAAAACAAAACATAAAAAAAATATGCCGGTATAGCCAAAACCTTAAGAAGCGTATTAGAATATATTTGAAATAGAACTTTAGGCAAGAATTCTGCTGTTATTAAAATTACAAAAGTAGAAATCAGTGTCTGCGTAAATAGACTAAAATCTGTCAATAACAGTTTCAAGAAACTATTAGAAGGCGTTTGCATTCCTACAAACCACTCCATTAAGAGTTCCCCCATAAACAATCCATAAATTACCAGTGCTATATTGTTGCCAATTAACATAGTTGCAATAAACTTGGAAGGTTTTTTGGTAAGAAGAGTTAAAACTTTGGACAAAAGTCCTTCTTGTTTTTTCTCAATTTCAATGTGAATCTTATTCGCGGAAATAAAAGCAATTTCCATACCTGAAAAAAAGGCTGAAAATAGTAGGGATAGAATTATAATGACAATGGAAGCATCCACAAAAACTACTGGTTATCCTGTTTTCTTTTTTCGAACTTTTGACGATAGTTCCTTCTAAAAAAGAACATCCCTAAAGAAACAATAGCAAAAAAGATAAATAAGTATGCTCCGTTTCTATCTACATTCCAATCTGTAAATATTCTGTAGACTGAAAATACACAAACTAATAAATACAAATACTCTGTATAACGTAATATTTTAATCATCGTTCTCCTCTTTTATTAGCATTAATCCGTATGTCTTATGCGCATTTAAGAAACTAAGATCTTTGTTAAAGTCCATTCCTTCCCCATCCATTACGGTTCCATCTTCTGGATTTGTAAATGTAAACTTTTCTTGGGTAAAAATCCATTCATTTCCTTGATCCCAATACAATTGTGTTGTTTCTAGCTTTTTACCATCATGACTAGCAATAACAACATTCCCTTGTAAGTCTATTACATTTGTTGCCCCGTAAATTATCCCATAATCAGCAGTTATAGTGCTTTTCTCATTATTATCATCAAAAAAATCCACATGAACTCCTTCTGGAAAAGTTCTATATGGAAATTTTAAATTATCAAAATCATTACTAATGCTGCTGGTCATAACGGCCATAACCCTAGTGTTTTTACTTTCATCTGGATTGAGCCTTTCCTTGGTTTCTGTATAAGTTAATACAAAGTCTTTAGCCACACCCTGAGGAAATATATTTGCTTTAGCTTCTTCCCCAACACGTTTGTAATTGTCTTTACATGAAAAAAAAAGCATTGCTATGGAAAATACCATAGCAATGCTTTTAAAGTTATCTGTAAATACTTTATTCATACTATAAGGCAGGAACTTTTACACT
Organism: uncultured Maribacter sp.; assembly: GCF_947496775.1. GTDB lineage: Bacteria > Bacteroidota > Bacteroidia > Flavobacteriales > Flavobacteriaceae > Maribacter_B. The sequence continues at coordinate 129,356 of NZ_CANMDU010000003.1, forward strand.
ACCACCAACCCAGCATTTAAAAGTAACTGTTTTACCAGCCATACCTGCTGTAAAAATCATTTCTTTTGTTGGTGCTTTAGCCGCATAACTTGCCGCTGATTTATTTGCTCTACCACTAATAGATGGATCTACTCTACCAGCTTTTCTTGCCATTTCTGCAGCTTTCCAGTAGATTGCTCTTTTCTCAAAAGGAGTTGTTCCACAAGCATTTGCACTACCTGCGTATAAACTTGCAATTAACAAATATGCTCTACCATTAGAACCATCTGCATTAATTGCTTTCTGCGCATAATTTCTTGCTGTAGACTTACTTCCTCTTCTATATATAGTAGCAACTTTATACGCAATTTTAGATTTTTTTCTAGCTTCTGTTTCTAACTCTAAAGCTTTGTTGAAATCTGCCAAAGCGCCTTTATTATCACCAGATTTTTGTTTTAATAAACCTAAGTAAAAATAGGCATCAGCTGAAGGATCCAAATTATTTTGAGCTTCTACTAATTTTACGAATAAAGGATCCTCTGTACATTCTTTACTAAACATTCTTCCTACTGCACGCTTTACCCATACAATATCATTTTTCTTAGATTCGAAACTCTTGTTATACAAAGGAATTAGGTTCGTACAATCTGCAAGAGCTCCTAATTTAGAGTCTATACTTCCAGTAATTTTCCCAAATGACTTAGAGTTTGTTGTAGCAGAACTTAATTGCTTTTTCTCTTTAGAAGTTAAAGTTCCTTCCTCTTCTTTTGGTAAAAGCTTGGTAATAACATTCGTTAATTTAAGATTTTCTGCTTCTATTTTTTCCTGAACATTATCATATACATCAAAAACCTCTTGAAGCTCTTTAGACCCTGCTTTATGTAAATTTACTAAACTAGAAAAGTATAGATATAAAGCTTTTGGGTTTTTAAAATTTGCTAAATCAGTAGTAAAAGCATCATTTAATGAAGAGTATATTTCCGCGTCATTTGTCATTTTATTATCATACTTCAAAAGCACTTTATCTATAATAACATCTGCTTTTTTAGCTCTAGCTGGGAAATACTTAGAACTACCATCATATAAAGCTAATAAATCTGTAATGTACCCATCTTTATCCGCCCCGGAAGATTTTTTTACTTTGTCTTTTAAAATCCTTTCTCCATAAGCAAAAGTTGCCCAATTTAATTCTGGACATGTCTCATATACCATTTTCCATGGCGTATAAGCTGCATCATAATTTTTAACTTTTGCATGCTCAACATATATAGATAAGTTGGTCATACATTCTTGATTTTGCGCCTGAGCATTACTTACTCCTAGGGTCCCTAAGAACAATATAGCTGCGAAGTAAAGTTTCGTTTTCATATTAATTTGTTTAAAAAGGTGGTTAATGTACTAATTTTTTTTAATTTATCTTCCTTTTCTGGAACCACATATCATTTAAAGAAAGTCCTATATTAATTTTAAAATACTTCTCTTCTATAAGATCTGCGGAGGTTGTTCCTTTTTTACCAAGTTCAAAACCAAGGTTAATATTAGAAAAACTCCTTCCCAGTGGTAGACCTAGTCCAAAAGTTATGCCAAAATCATTAACTTCCTTATTATTAACCATCATCCCGGTTTTATCCATACGCAAACCTGCTCTATAGGTAACTCTTTTTAAGTAGCTTGTAAAAGAATCATAGTCAGGAACATAAAACCCTCCAAATGCAAAGGTGCTAGCATCTGTATATACTACATTGGTTGCTCCTAGAAAATCATTAGTAAAAGACCCTAACGACTGTAAGCTATACTCTGCCCCCAAAAACCATTGTTTATTTTTACCATATCCCAATCCTAATGTGGTAGTTGCAGGAATTTTTAATTCTGTATTACTTAACCCATTGCTTGCTAAATCTACGCTTATTGTCTCAATATCATTTCCGTTACTTAAGGAATAGGACCCAATGTTTTGAGTATTTATCGATTTTAAATTCCCTTGAGCATTCACTCTTACCGAAGTAAATAGTGTATGGGTTTTCGAAATTGCTGGTGTATAATTTACAGCAAAGTTAAAATCTACCCCATCTATCTTAGAGGTTCTACGGTCAAAAGTTCCAAACAATACATTTTCAACAGCCTGTACTCGATTATTATTTATTTTTCCAAAATTATAATTCGCTGATAATCCTACGCTAAGATCTTTACGTAATTCATAACCTACAGAAAAATATACTTTATTTAATCCGCCGTCTCCTGTATACGTATTTGTAACCAATGCATTACTACTATTTGTTGTTTCACCAACTAAATTATACCCTACAGAAGAATATGGCATAAGGCCAAACCCAATACCCAATCCTTTTCCTAAACTAAAACCTAACCCCAAATAATCTAACGTAGTTATAGATGTTTTTTCTTGAGCTGTAAAACTACTCAATGTAACTTCACGTCTAGAGACTCCAGCGGTGTAAACGGTCATCCCTACTTTATCATTCCCTGACAAGCCAAGCTTACCGTAAGAAGCAGGGTTCTTTAAATTAACATGTATACTATCCGCATACATGCCAATACCACCCATCATTTGATTTTCTACGGTGCTTTTTGTTCTTAAATCTCCTATACCGAAGTAAGAATATGGAGAAACTGACCCTTCTTGTGCGTACATATTAAAAGAAACTATGCACACGATTGCAATTACAATTTTCTTAATCATCTAGTGTTTGTTGTATTCCAACAAATGGTTTAGTCCCTTTAGCAGGAATTTGGAATCCGCAAATATGGTATTTTTTAATCGTTTTGACAAAAAATGAGTGTCCCCTCCTGTTAAAATAACTGTTAAATCTTTGAATCTAGTTTTATATTGATTGATTACACCATCAATTTCTAAAGAAATTCCGTTTACTACTCCACTATGAATACTCGTTTCAGTAGAATTCCCAATAAAACTTAAAATATCTTCTTTTTCTAACAAAGGTAATTTTGATGTTAGGCTATATAACGCCTTATATCTCATTTGTACTCCCGGAGAGATTGCCCCTCCAAGATAATCTCCATTAGAATCTACAAAATCATATGTAACACAAGAACCGGCATCTATGATTAAGGCGTTTTTCTTTGGAAACAACGTAACTGCAGCCATAGCCAAAGCAATACGATCTACACCCAATGTCTTTGGGGTGGCATATTTATTAACGAAGGCAACCTTAGAATCCGCATTTAACACATGTACTTTTGTTTGTCTTTTTAAAAACTCTAGGTCCTTATTACTTAAATTACCCACGGAAGAAAGTATAGAATCTTTGATTTCTGGGAATTCTTTAAAAATATTTTTTGCTTTTTTTTCTAAATCCTCCCCTTGAATTATATCCAAAAACAAAAGGCTATCTTCTTTAAAAACAGCTAGTTTTACATTAGTATTACCTACGTCTATTATTAAATTCATGATACAAAGATTAAGAAATGTAAAAAAACTATCACCTTTTTTCTCATTTTTGTTTGTAAATCTTAAATTTGAATATATATTTGCACCCGCTTAACGGCATGGTGCCTTAGCTCAGTTGGTAGAGCAATGGACTGAAAATCCATGTGTCCCTGGTTCGATTCCTGGAGGCACCACAATTAAACCCTGCATATGCAGGGTTTTTTGTTTTTAAGAACTTACAATGCATTATTTATATATTATTTACTCTGTTGCATTAGATAAATATTACACAGGAGAATCGACTAAACCTTTAGTTAGACTTGAACAGCATAACTCACATTACTTTAAAAAAGGGTTTACTAATGCTGCTAATGACTGGAAAATTGTTTTAACAAAAAAATGCAATTCTAAAACGGATGCAATCTATCTTGAAAAATTTATTAAGCGAATGAAAAGCTCTAAGTTCATCAAAAAAATTGTCCTAAATCCAAAAATTCTAGAAGATATACTTAACAAAAAATAACTATATCCTGGTTCCCCCGAAGCTTCGGGGCTGGAGGCACCACAATTAAACCCTGCATATGCAGGGTTTTTTGTTTTTAAGAACTTACCATGCATTATTTATATATTATTTACTCTGTTGCATTAGATAAATATTACGCAGGAGAATCGACTAAACCCTTAGTTAGACTTGAACAACATAACTCACATTACTTTAAAAAAGGATTTACTAATGCTGCTAATGACTGGAAAATTGTTTTAACAAAAAAATGTAATTCTAAAACCGATGCAATCTATCTTGAAAAATTTATTAAGCGAATGAAAAGCTCTAAGTTCATCAAAAAAATTATCCTAAATCCAAAAATTCTAGAAGATATACTTAACAAAAAATAACTATAACCTGGTTCCCCCGAAGCTTCGGGGCTGGAGGCACCATAATAAATCCTTACTCTTTTTAGTAAGGATTTATTTTGTTTGTACAATTTCCTAAACTTATATTTTTAGAAATAGTAAGATTACAAAAACAATAGCGACAAATATCCATGTAAACTTAAAATATAAAAATGTTTTTCTATATATTTTATAATAACTAAACATCTCTAAAATAGTATCTTTGGTATAACTCCTTATTTAAAAATTATGCGTTCATTTAGTATTATATTTTTAATGTTACTTTTCTCTTACGTTTCGCAGGGGCAATCAAAATTAGAAAAAACATTAAAACTATATAACAGCGAATCTGTGCCATACATATACACAGAAGAGTTGGCTTCTATGGAAAATATTGTTCTTTTAGATACCAGAAAAAAAAATGAATATACTGTTAGCCACCTAAAAAATGCTATTTGGGTAGGTTACGATTCTTTTAATAAAAAAGCTGTTTCATCCAAAGTTACAGATAAAAAAACTCCAATTGTTGTTTATTGTTCCATTGGTGTTCGTTCCGAAAATATTGGCGAACTTCTCCTTGAAATGGGCTATACTAATGTTAAAAATTTATATGGTGGTATTTTTGAATGGAAAAACAAAGACCAACCCGTTTTTAACATGGAAAATACAGAAACCGAAAACGTCCATGCATACGACAAACAATGGGGTAAACTTTTAAAAAAAGGTAAAAAAATATACAAATAACCTATGGGTGTACTAAGTCCGAACGAAAATAAATCTGACGAACAAGCTATCCGATTTGAACTCGTAAACTCTAAAAACCTACTTCTTATTTTTACTCGAAATCCAGAATTGGGAAAATGTAAAACACGCCTAGCTGCTACAGTTGGCGAAAATGTTGCTCTGGAAATCTATAAGTTTCTTTTACAACATACCGCTAATATTACCAAAAACCTATACGCCACAAAGCACGTTTATTATTCCGAAGGAATTTGGGAAGACGATACGTGGGACAACGCCATTTTTAATAAAAAAATACAAGAAGGTTCCGATTTAGGAGTACGTATGCATAATGCTTTTTTAGAAGGTTTTAAAAATGATTTTGAACATATTATCGTAATTGGAAGCGATATGTACGATTTATCCCAAGAAGATATTGAACAAGCATTTATTCAGCTAAACACCAACGATTATGTTATTGGCCCAGCTACAGATGGTGGGTATTACCTCTTAGGAATGAAAACTCTAAATTCCGATATTTTTAAGAATAAATCTTGGGGTACAAATACCGTTTTAAAAGATACTTTAAAAGATTTAGAAAACACTAAAACACATATTTTAGAGGCTAAAAATGATGTAGATATTTATGAAGATATCCAAAACATAAAGGCCTTTACACCGTTTATAAAAAATATATGATAGTAACAGAAAAACAATTACAAGAATCCGCGCAATTTCTTAAAAACAAAGGGTTTGCAGCACCTGAAATTGGAATCGTTTTGGGAACAGGATTAGGTAAACTAGTGGATGAAATAGAAAACCCCATTGTAGCGCACTACAGCCAAATTCCTTTTTTCCCATTAGCAACCGTAGAATTCCATTCAGGGAAATTAATTTACGGAACAATTGAAGGAAAAAAAGTAGTCGTAATGGAAGGCCGTTTTCATTTATACGAAGGGTATGATTTAATGGATGTTACATATCCAATCCGGGTTATGCACCAATTAGGAATTAAAAGTCTCTTCATTTCTAATGCTGCCGGAGCCATCAATTTAGATTTTAAAAAAGGGGATTTAATGCTTATTGAAGATCATATTAATCTACAAGGCGGTTCTCCTTTAGCATTTAGGAACGTAGGAGAATTTGGAGATCGGTTTGTAGACATGCTAGAACCTTACCATCCTAAAATGCGCGAACAACTTAAAACTATAGCTAAAAATGAAGGTATAACTTTAAAAACTGGGGTTTACGCCTCCGTTGTTGGTCCTCAACTAGAAACCAAAGCAGAATACCGTATGCTAAAAATTATTGGTGCAGATGCTGTTGGGATGAGTACGGTACCTGAGGTAATTGTAGCAAACCATTTAAAATTACCTATTGTAGCAGTATCTGTGCTTACAGATGAATGCGACCCTGACAACTTACAAGCAGTAAATATTGAAGAAATTATTGCTATTGCAGGGAAAGCAGAACCAAAAATGATACAATTATTTAAAGAATTAATAAAACAATTATGAGTTATTTAGATGCTACAAATGATCTTTATAAAGATGCTGCATTAACTCCCGATGTTGGACTTTGTTGCACCACTAATCCCGTTTGGCAATTTCCAGGACTTTCTATACCAACCATAATGCAAGAAATGAATTATGGCTGTGGAAGTACGGTTTCTGCACAAGATTTAGTAAACAACCCTAAAGTTCTATATGTTGGTGTAGGTGGGGGTATGGAGCTGCTTCAATTCTCTTATTTTTCCAGACAAAAAGGAGGTGTTACTGGAGTTGATGTTGTTGACGAAATGCTAGAAGCGTCTAGAAAAAATTTTAAAATTGCCGAAGAAGAAAACGATTGGTTTAAGAGCGACTATGTAAACCTAGTAAAAGGCGATGCGCTAAATCTACCCATTGAAGATGAAAGTATGGACGTAGCTGCGCAAAATTGTCTATTTAATATCTTTAAGGCTGAAGATTTAAAGAAAGCTGTATCGGAAATGTATCGCGTTCTAAAACCACATGGCAGATTAGTAATGAGTGATCCTACTTGTGAGCAACCTATGAACGATACACTAAGAAATGATGACAGAATAAGAGCCCTTTGTTTAAGTGGAAGTTTACCAATTAAAGAATATGTAAAAGCATTAACCGATGCTGGCTTTGGAACGATAGAAATAAGAGCACGTAAATCTTACCGTGTTCTTTCTCCTAACCACTATCCTACGGATGAATTGGTATTTATAGAATCCATAGAAATTGCAGCCATTAAAGATCCCATGCCAGAAGATGGTCCTTGTATTTTTACTGGAAAAACAGCAATTTATTACGGAGATGAGGAGTATTTTGATGATAAAAAGGGACATGTTCTTATGCAAAATATGCCTATCGCAATTTGCGATAAAACAGCAAACGATTTATCTAAACTAAAACAACCCATACATATTAGTGAAAGTACCTGGCACTATAACGGTGGAGGGTGTTGTTAAACGTAAAAGATAATAATTTTGTAAGGTAACCGTATACAAGCCTACTATTTAATTAAACTTTTTATATGCGTTTATCTATTTTGTTAATTTCTGTAGTAGTTTGGTCTTGGAGTAATCTAATGACCGCCCAAACTACTACAGAAAACTTACATTCTGGTTGGAATACTTTATTAAAAACCTATGTAGATGCCGATGGTAATGTGGACTACAAAAATCTAAAAAGTTGCACCCCAAAAATAGCTGCTTATTTAGCAAAACTAGAGAATAATGCTCCTAACTATACTTGGAGTAAAAATGAAAAACTAGCGTTTTACATTAATCTTTATAATGCAGCAACAGTAAAGTTAATTCTAGATAACTATCCCATAAAAAGTATTAAGAAAATTTCTAGACCATGGGATAAGAAATGGATAGCCGTTGGCGATAAGACTCTTTCGTTAGGCGATATTGAACACAAGGTTCTTAGAAAAATGCAAGAACCTAGAATTCACTTTGTTATTAATTGCGCCTCGTATTCTTGTCCTAAATTAAAAAACGAAGCTTTTGTTTCTTCCCAGATAGAAAATCAGCTAGAAGAAGCTACTAGAAGTTTTATAAATGACCCAAAGAGAAATAAAATCGATAGTAAAGAAGCTAAACTATCTAAAATTTTTAACTGGTTTAAAAAAGATTTTACTACTAAAGGTTCTGTATTAGATTTTATAACACCTTATACTTCGGTAAAACTTACAAAACAAACAGATATTGATTATGTAGATTATAATTGGAGCTTAAATGAAAAAAAATAAGTCCCAAATATCTATTATTATTCCTGTTTTAAATGAAGAGAAAAACATTGCTAAGCTATTAGATTTTCTTAGGAAGAACATCTCTAAAGCCAATTTAGTCAAAGAAATTATTATAGTGGATGGTGGCAGCACAGACAACTCTGTATCTATTGCTAAAGAAAATGGAGCAATAGTGGTTTCCTCTAAAAAAGGTAGAGCCGTACAAATGAATAGTGGTGCCAAAATAGCAACCGGAGATATTCTTTATTTTTTACATGTAGATACTTTTCCTCCTAAAAATTTTGATTTTTTTATTCATAAATCTATTTCTAAGAATAAAGAGTCTGGTTGTTTTAGGATGGCTTTTGATAGTAGTAATCTCTTTTTAAATTTCTTTGCTTGGTTCTCTAAACTTAATTATCAAATTTGCCGTGGAGGTGATCAATCCCTTTTTATTACCAAAAATTTATTCGCAAAAATTAATGGTTTTAATGAGGAATATAAGATTTATGAGGACAATGAAATTATAGAAAGAGTCTATGAGAATACTAAATTCGTTGTTCTCCCTCAAAAAGTAAAAACCTCCGCTAGGAGATATGAAGAAATAGGGTTTTACAGACTACAATTCTATTTTGGCATAATCCACTTTAAAAAACTTTTTGGGGCAAGCCCAGATAAATTGTACGATTTTTATCGTAGAAAAATTGCTGCTAGTTAATTTTAACTAATTGTTTTCCTATATTTTTCTTTTCAAACAAACGGTTTAATGCTACAGGCATGTTTTCTAAACCAATTAAAATATCTTCTTGATAGTTTAACTTTCCTTCCGTAATCCATTGCGACATTTCTTTTTCGGCTATATGAAAATCTTTTTCAAAATCGTAAATAAAAAACCCTTCCATTTTAGATCTTGTAGCGCCGATTCTATGCCAATTATTTAAAGGATAAACAGAGGCATCTTTGCCATCCAAATATTGCGAAATTCTACCACAACAAACCACTCTAGCGTATCTCCTTAACTTTGTTAAAGCAATATCTAACAAAGGGCCACCTACATTATCAAAATAAACATCAATACCTTCTGGAAAAAAGGCATCAATTTGTTCTCCTATATTTTCGCTATTGTAATTTATAGCTCCTATATAACCAAGTTTATTAACGAGTAATTTACATTTTTCATCTGTACTAGCAAAGCCCACTGCCCTTGCTCCTTTAATGGCTACCAAGCTTCCAACAGAAGAACCCACACCACCAGCAGCAGCAGAAACCAAAACGTTTTCTCCTTTTTGTAAAGCCCCAACTTTATATAAACCAAAATAAGAAGTAAAACCCGTCATACCCAAAACACCTAGAGCTGTAGAATAAGGTAAAATTCGCTGTTCTACTTTATACATCATATGATACGGGCTACCGTCACATATAACATATTCTTGCCATCCACATTTTCCTTGCACTATATCTCCTACATTAAAATCGGCATGTTTACTTTCTACCACTTCTCCTACTCCTCTGCCCCGCATAACATCTCCGATTTGCAATGGAGCTTCTATTCCTGCACCATCTAGCATATAAAATTTCATTACGGGAGCTACAGACAAATAGAGCACTTTAATTAAAAACTCCCCAGGTTTAATCTTAGGCAGTGAAACTTTTTCTAATGCAAAGTCTGTCTTCTTTATATAATCCGTTGGTCTAGAAGCAAGAACTAATCTTTTATTATACATTTGAAGATTATTTATCTTATTATTTTTAGTTTAATTAAGTTAACTAATCATTTTTATTCTTGCAACATTTACAAACAAATTATGTCTTACTTATCTAAGTACCTGTTCTTTATAACCTTCATATTACTTTCTTGTTCTTCTAATGAAGTTTTTTTTGAAAATGCTTTATGTATAGAAAATATACATACAATAAACCCTATTGACGGTCTAAAAAAAAATCAAACAGTGATAATACAAGGAGGAAAAATTATTAAAATATCTCCCTCAAGAAACATTAATTTATCCCAAAAAAACACCATAATAAATGGTACTGACAAATATCTTATCCCAGGTCTTTGGGATACCCATGTACATTATGCGTATATAGAAGAATTGGCTCCATTAATGTCTAACCTATTTTTAAAATACGGAGTTACTAGTGTAAGAGATACTGGTGGCAAAATAGATATTGTTAAAAAATGGAAAGATAGAGCTTTAGATAATCCTCTCGAAGCTCCAAGAATATTAATGGCAGGTCCTCTTTTAGATGGTATTCCTACGGTTTATGATGGTAGCGATACTCGACTCCCCGAACTTGCGGTTGGCCTTAATTCTATAGAAGCGATTACAAAACAAATAGATTTTTTGGAAAGTCAAAAAGTTGACTTTTTAAAGGCTTATGAGATGTTGAGTCCGCAGCAATTTCATCATATCTTAAAAATAGCGAATGAAAAAGGGCTAAAAGTAACAGGGCACATACCATTAAGTATGGATGTGATAAGTGCGTCTAATGCCGGTCTGCACAGCATAGAACACATGCGTAATTTAGATTTATCTTGCGCTTCAAACTCCGATGAGTTATTACAGGAGCGGAGAAAAATGCTTGCAAATAACGCCAACATTTCCGGAGGAAGATTGCGTTCTAAAATCCATAAAATGCAACAAGAAAAAGCAATAGACAACTATGATGAAACTAAGGCCGACTCCATTTTATCTGTCCTAAAAAGAAATGATACTTGGCAAATACCCACCTTAGCATTAAATACTTTTTATACAAGAAGATATTTTGAAAGACCAGAATGGCAAGAAAGCTATTCCGTATTACCAGATTCTATCCAACATCATTGGCTATCTAGAGCAGAAGCTTTAACCGAAATAGTCCCTTCTGAATTTCGAAAAAAATATGATATATGGCACATAAAAATGGTTAAGAAAATTCACGATGCCAATATTCCCATTATGGCAGGCACAGATACGCCTATTGCTTATTTAACGCCTGGACTAAGCTTACATGAAGAACTTGCCTCCTTGGTAGATGCTGGTTTAACACCTTTAGAAGCCCTTAAAACTGCCACAACAAACCCTGCAAAATATTTTAATTTAGAAAAAGAACTTGGAAAAATTAAAGAAGGCATGTGGGCCGATTTACTAATTCTAAATGACAACCCACTCGTAAATATTAAGAATACTACTAAAATTAATACCGTTATAAAACAGGGGAAAGTTCATCTTAAAAACTAAACCAATAAAAAATAGCTCCTAACTATTTGTAAATCAAATTTCTTAGATTCAATTATATTAGTTAACTTTATTAACTATTAATTTTATTAATTATAAATAATTCGGATCAGATGCTGCAAATTTTGTTCTTATTTAAATCTACTTCTTCAAAGAAAAATAATTACTTTTTTATACTAGCTATAGCCGGTATTTTTCTTTTTACTTCATGTGGAGAAAAAAAAGAAAAAGAAACCTTCGAAATAAAAAATAAGAAAAAAGTAGAAAATGTAGATGCAGCCGATAAAACGACATCGATAAAAACAAACTCTCTTGGAAAACGAATGTTTATAGCTTGTGCAGCTTGCCATAACTTAAAAAAAGGAGAAGCCCATAAAGTTGGGCCTAACTTATACGGAATTTTTGGCAAAAAATCTGCTACTACAGAAGGTTTTGAATACTCTGAAGCACTTAAAACATCTGAAATAACATGGAGCGAAGAAACCATTCGTAAATGGATGCAAGATCCTGCAGGTTACGTTCCCCAAACAAAAATGGCTTTTGTTGGTATTAAAAAAGAAGAGCAGCAGACTGCTTTAATTGAATACCTTAAAGAAGAAACAAAAACAGAGGAATAATTAATCTACAATGTCATGAAAACAAATAGAAGAAAGTTCATTCAAGGAATTGCAGGTGCATCGGCAGGATTAATATTACCCGTAAGTTGCACTACCAGTTCCAAAAAGGAATCGGCTTCTTCTAAAGCTCCTGCAATTCATATAAAAAATAAACCTGTTAAAGCCTCTCATGATGTTATTGTTGTTGGTGCAGGGCTTTCGGGTTTACACGCTGCTATGCTTTTAGAAGAATCCGGGTACGATGTGCAAGTAATTGAAGGAAGACAAAGATTAGGTGGAAGAGTTTATACGCTGTTAGATGTTCCAGGAAAACCTGAAGCTGCCGGAGAATACATAGGTGCTAATTATGCTCGTATGATTAGTACTGTTAATAAGCTTGGTTTAGAAATGTATAACCCCGAAGGAGGAGGCAATAATAGACCTTGGTTGTATAACATTAAAGGAAACTATATAGATGCTAAAAACTGGGAATCTCATAAGTTAAACCCACTAGAGGGGGAAGACAGAACCTTATTACCTCATCGTTTTCTTTCTACCATATCGCACAGAGATAATCCTTTATCAGGAAAACCTTTAGATGCCTGGTTAGAACCAGAATTTCATAAGTACGATATTCCTCATGATCAATACCTTAGATCTAAAGGTGTAAATGAAGAAACTATTCGCTTAATGAATGTTGTTATACATTCTGGCGGAATGCACAGAACCTCTGCAATAAACGAACTACGCCGTTACCACGTAATGCATTTTAGTAATGGTAAAATTAGTTTTCCAGATGGTACAAACTGGAAAATGGTAAAAGGCGGAAACTCCTTACTACCAGAAGCCATGGCCGGGAGCTTAAAAAACGAACCTCATTTAGGTAAAACCGTAGTTGGTTTTAAAGAAGAAGATGGTATTGTACAAGTGAGTTGTGCCGATGGTAGTGAATATAAAGGAAAACAGGTAATTTGTAGCATTCCTATTTCTGTTTTACGTAATGTAACTTTTGAACCACATATATCTGGGATTACCAAAGAGGCTATTGACCAAATGGATTATGGACTTTCTGTACAAGTACACTTTCTTGTTAAAGAACCTTTCTGGGAAAAAGATGGTATGGAAGCTAATATGTGGACAGATGGCCCATTAGAACGTTTTGCTGTGCGTACCAAAAGAAACAAAACAGATCCAGATGCAGCAATTGCATATATAAACGGTCCAGAATCTAATAAATTTAGGCTAATGACAGATGAGCAAGTCTTTAATTATGTTGAAATAAAATTAGCGGAAATGAGACCTTCCACAAAAGGAGCTTTAGAACGGTTAATTATCCAATCCTGTGAAAGAGATGTTCATGGTGCTGGTGATTGGGTGTATTGGCAACCTGGACAAGTAAAAAAGTTTGCTAATCACATGCGTAAGTCGCACGGAAATATTCATTTCTGTGGAGAGCATACAGCCATTATGGAAAGAGGAATGGAAGGTGCTTTTGAATCTGGAGAAAGAGCCGCTCTAGACATTATACTTAATGCTTAAAACTAATTATATGAGACCCTATGCTACTTTAATTTTATTGGCAATCTGTAGTTTACAACTAACAATAGCTTCGCCAAATATAATTTTTGATTTAGGTGACCCAAATACCCGTGACCTAGAAGTTTTGGCAAATTGGTTTGAAGGCGAATTTGATAATGACGATCAAATGTGGGTAGAAGCTCGTGGAGATTGGTGGGGAAAAGAGAATGAGAAACACCAACAAATGCACGCCATTCATAAAAGAGTAAAAGCAGATAGCATTGGAAACTTTGTTTTTTATGTGGAAGAATACCTTGATAATGACCAAACAAAAATTAGTAGACAAAGACTTGTCTCTTTTCATAGTTTAAAAGAGAAACCTGGTATTGCAATGAAAATTTATTTTTTAAAAGATGCCTCAAAATATGCTTTAGATTCTGACACGCACCAAACTATGATGAACACTATTTCTAAAAAAAACCTTTTTGGATTAGATGGTTGCGATGTTATATTTCAAAGAAAAGGAGAGCAATACCACGGAAGTATGGAGAGCAAAGCCTGTCAATTTGGAAAAGGAAAAGAAAAAAGGTACTCCGTGCATGATATTATCTTGTCCGAAAAACAGTACTGGCGTGTAGATCGCACTTTTTTGGTTAAAGACGATTCGTTTCATAAAGGACATCCTAATGCAGAACCGCATAAAATGAAAAAAGTAAAATACTATACTTGCGATGTCTCTTTTTTTAAAACAGCTTATTATGTTCCAAGTGAAAAAGATAAAAGTTTTAAAAACTTAAAAGTACACAACCAAGGAGGCAAAGCTTCTATGGTAAACCCTATAAATGGAAAAACATACTATATTCAATTAAGAGATAAAGAATATCCTTTCTACAAACTAGAAGATTCTAATTTTTTCTTTCTACGTCTTAAAGAAGAAGGTCAAAAAGCATCAGTTGCTTTAGCTTTTGCAGAACCAAAAGCTAAAAAAATAGGCTTTCAGTTAGGTTGGGTTTCTGCAGTTTGCGAATGCGAAGAATAACACCTACTAAAAATATAGCCATGATTCTAAAAAAAAATAATAATCTACTAAAATTAATATTTGGTTTATTCGCCAGTATTCTGCTTTTTAATTGCACCCCAAAAGAAACTCCAGAAAAGACAGAAGCTATTCTGGCTAAAACTGCAATGGCCTATGACCTTAATAGCCCTATAGATCAGCTTTTAATTTTTGAAAAAATGCAAGGGGATCTTTCTGGTAAAATGACCTATTCGTACTCCGAAGGTCGTGTTTTTGGTATACGACCAGACAAACCAGATAGCCTTAATGTATTTGGTAAAGAAGTATTTAGATATTCTGGTTGTGGAATGAAAATTATGCGCCTTTTAGAAAATGGAAATATCGAAACAAAATCTAAAGGTTGGTTACTTTATAGAGATCCAAAAACCGGAGAATTTTTAAGTGAAATGACCAACCCTTATACAGGTGAATTAGTTGAAGTACCTGCTTTTAGAGCAGGAATTCGCGGCGGAATCATGACCCCTGAAGGTCCTATAGTAGATGCCAATTTCACTATGGAAAGTACCGCATTTGGAGCTCCTCTTAACTTAGAATTTACGGAAATAGGGAATAAAGTTCATATTACTCGGCACGCTTTTACAAAATGGTTCGAAAAAAAATCGCAAACATGGAGAACTGAAATGACCTTAGATACTTATGATGTAGATAAAAAATACTTAACAGATAGGTCTTTAACTCACATACCATCGGAATACCATTGGACTAGTGAAACCTCTTGGCTTTCCATCTTAAAAATGCATGGAACTCCAGGGCACATGATATGGACTTCTAGTGGTGGCACTCTTTTTAATAAAGAAGATTTACCTAAAGATTTTATAGCAGCCACAGAAGAAAAACAACCAGACATTTTCGGAGAAGAACTAAAATGGGAAGAAAATGAAAAATAAAAACATATCTCCAAAAATTAATCGTAGAGATATGCTAAAAAAAACCAGCGTTTTTTTAGCTGTAGCCCCTTTTTATTTTGGCTTACATAGTTGCATAAATAGTGGAAAAAAATCTTTTGATGCTGATGTAATTGTTATTGGGGCAGGATTATCTGGTTTAAACGCAGCTTTAATATTAGAAAAAAGTGGTTTTAGAGTAAAAATTATAGAAGCTACAAATAGAATCGGAGGGCGCGTTTTTTCTTTAGATGACAAAATAGTCCCAGGACATCCTGAATTAGGAGGAAATGGTATAGGAGGTGGTTATGCCAGAATCCTCAATGCCGCTAAAAAATATAACCTTGAAATGGGCCCTTTTAGACCTAGGTCAACCCCTAGAAAAAAGGAAAGTTACTTCCATATCAATAATAAAAATATTTTAGAAGAAAATTGGACGAATCATGCAATGAACCCATTTCCTAAAGGGTTTAAAAAAGGTTTCCCATCTTCTCAACAATGGGGTGTTTATCAAAAATTAAACCCGCTTCCAAAGAATGATTTAGTGGCTTGGCGAAAAAAAGAATTCAAAAAATGGGACAAATCTATCTATACTATTCTTAAAGAGAATGGTTTTTCTGATAAGGCAATTCATTTAACCGCCGGAACCAATTCTGCCTACGGAACAGATGAACATTCTTTATCGGCAATGATGTATTTTCAAATTTTGAATTTTATTAACCATCAATCTACTTTTAAAGATTCTGGAGGTGGGGTGGTTAAAGGTAACCAACGTATTCCAGAAGCCATGGCAGCAGATTTTAATCAGGATATAGTAATGAAATCTCCTGTAAAAGCTATAATAGATAACAAAGACCATGTAAAAATTAGTCTTGAAAATGATAAAACCATGAGAGCTCGTTATGTTATAGCTACATTACCAACTCCTGCGCTTCGTCGTATATCCATATCATCATTTTCTAACCAAATACAACAAAAAGGAATTAACGAATTATGCTATACCCCAAATTTGCAAATTCATTTTATACCAACAGAAAACTATTGGGAAAAAGACGGCTTACCTCCAAGTATTTGGAGTGATCAGCGATTTGGTCGTTTTATGGCCATGAAGAATGATCCAAAAAACCCAAATAAAGTTACAAGTTGCGTAGCATATATTGCCGGAAATCAGGCTCTAGAAATTAGCAAGCTTGGAAAAAAGAAAGGAATTTCACAGGTTCTTAAAATTTTAGAAAAAATAAGACCTAGCCTAAAAGGAACTCTAAAATTTGCACATTACTGGTCGTGGATTAATAATCCCTACGCGGGAGGATCATACGCTTATTGGAAACCTGGACAAATTACTTCTTACGCTAACGAATTTGCAAAACCAAACGGTAGAATACATTTTGCTGGAGAACATACCGCAGTTATGATGAGGGGTATGGAAGGCGCCATGGAATCTGGAGAACGTGCTGCTTTTGACATTATGAATCTATTGTAACATGAAAAAAATTAGGACTTATTTAAAAGATATGAACCGCAGAGATATGCTTAAAAAAAGTAGTCTCTTATTGGCAGCTGCTCCTTTTTATTTTGGATTAAATTCGTGTATTTACGGAAGTAAAAAAAACTTGGATGCCGATGTTATTATCATTGGAGCCGGATTATCCGGATTAAACGCCGCTTTACTTTTAGAAGAAAGTGGTTTTAAAGTTAAAATAGTCGAGGCAACAGACAGACTTGGGGGCCGTGTACATACTGCCAAAGAAAAAGATGTGCCAGGACATCCAGAATTGGGCGCAAATGGCATTGGTGGCGGTTATGCTAGAGTTATTGATGCCGCGCAAAAATATTCTGTTAAAATAGGCTCAGATAGACCTAGAACTGAAGCCAGAAAAGGAGAATTAATTTATCATATAAAAAATGAATTCATTCTACCAGAAAACTGGCAAAATCACCCTTTTAATACCTTACCAGAAGGATTTAGAAAATCGTTACCCGCCTATACCACTTGGCCCATGTTCGCAAAAATAAACCCATTACCAAAAAATGATTTGGCGGCTTGGAGAGACCCTAAGTATAAGGATTGGGATAAGTCGGTTTATTCCGTACTAAAGGAAAAAGGATTCTCAGAGGATGCTATAAAACTATGTATGGGCACAAACTCAAGTTATGGCGTTGATGCTAAAAATATTTCTATAATGATGTATTTTCAAATACTAACATGGATAGGACAACAAACAGTTTCTACTGGTAAAGGCGGAGCTATTGTAGGGGGCAACCAACGATTACCAGAAGCTATGGGCGCAGCATTTAAGCAAGATATTATGTTAAATAGTCCTGTAAAAAGTATTTCTTCAGAAGAAGATGCTACAACTGTAACTTTAAATAATGGTAGTACCCTAAGAGCACCGTACACTTTAGTAACATTACCAACCTCAGCTTTACGCCATATTAAAATACCTCTAAGCACTACAGAGAACCAAAAAAGAGGTTTTGAAAGTTTAGAATATACACCTGTTGTACAATTGCATTTTGTTCCAAAGAAAAAATATTGGGAAGAAGATGGCTTACCGCCAAGTATGTGGTGCGATAATTTAGCAGGAAGATTTATGGCAATGAAAAATGACCCGCAAAACCCTAACAAGGTAACTAGTTGTGTAGCTTTCCTTAATAGCAATGTTGCTATTGAAATGGACAAAATGAAACAAGAAGACGCAATTGCTATTGTCACCAAAACGCTAGAAGAAATAAGACCAAGTCTTAAAGGGGCATTAGATTTTGTTTATTATTGGACCTGGATAAATAACCCTTATGCTGGTGGTGCATATGCTTACTGGAAACCTGGACAAATCACAGATTTCGCAAACCATCTTGCTACTCCTATAGGAAGAATTCATTTTGCTGGAGAACATACCGCAATAATGAATAGAGGTATGGAAGGTGCAATGGAATCTGGCGAAAGGGCAGCTTTAGAAATCATGGAATTATTAGGATAGAAAAATGAAAAATATTAAACGTAATTTTAATTTTAGTGAAAAAGACCCTCCTATTCGAGGGTTTCAAGAGGTAGTTTTCAGTGTGTATAACCTAGAGCGAGCTCTTCAATTTTATCAAGAAATTTGTGGTTGGGAAATTTTAACTCGGCATAAAGGAGATACCAATTTAAAGAGTATTTGGAAATTAGAGGAAGAAGTTACAATAGAGGAAGTTGTACTTCGTAATCCCGAGGACCATGAAGGTTTCCTTAGATTAGTGAAATTCAGCAACGTAGATCAACAACAAATACGTTCTGGAACACAAATATGGGATTCCGGCGGCATTTTCGATGTAAATGTTCGTGTAAAAGATATGAAAACCATGTATACCACCTTTCAAAGAGAAGGTTGGAATGGCTATACAGACCCTCATCGATTTACCTTTGGACAATTTGATGTCTCTGAAGTAGTACTTAAAGGTCATGATGGAATTACTATAGCCGCAATGGAGCGTTTTTACCCTCCTTTAGAAGGGTTTGAGTTTAAAAAAGTGAGTCGAATTTTTAATTCTACTACGGTATGCAAAAATTACAAAAAAAGTCTTGCCTTTTTTACTGAGGTATTAGGGTTTAAAATATACTTTGAAACCCCTGGAAATAAACGAGAAAATGGTAAAAATGTAATTGGAGTTCCTCCTAATATTAATGGAGGCATTACTGCTCCTGTTTGCATTGTACACCCAGAAGGGAAAAATTTTGGATCTATAGAATTATTAGAAACCAAAGAATTAAAAGGGAAAGACTGTTCTAAACTAGCACAACCCCCAAACTTAGGTATTTTAATGCTTCGGTTTCCTGTAAAAGACGCGGAAGTTTATGCTAAAAAAATAATAGACAATGGCGGAAAACTAAATACGGAAGTGCAGGTTTTAGAGATTAATCCGTATGGAAAAATAAAGGCTTTTTCGGTAAGAACACCTGATGGTGTTTGGTTAGAGTTTTTAGAAACTATTGATTAAAATAAAAAACATGATGCTTAAAAAATTTATCTTACTATTTCTCTTAATTACAATTGCTTGTGGCGATTCTAAGGAAAATAATGTAACTAAAACAGAAGAAAATAAAACTCTACTAGTAAAAGCGGATGGCTCTTATGATAAAATTCCATTAGAAAAAGATACCATTGTACTAAAAGTAATGCAAACTCGTGTAAAATCTCTATCTAGTTTCAACTCTATTGAAGAAGGGTTAGAAGAGAATATGAAATATATGGAAAAACTTGCTAACCAAGCACAAACCGAAGGCAGCAAACCAGATATTATTTTATTTCATGAGTTTCCACTTACGGGCTATTCTTCTGGTACTAGGCAAGAGAAAATGCCTTTTACAATTGAAGTTCCAGGACCAGAAACCGAAAGACTAGGAAAAGTTGCAAAGTCTTGTGATTGCTATGTTATTTTTGGTAGTTATGTTAGAGACGCAGCATGGCCAGACCATATACTTAGTATAAACACTGTATTAGGTAGAGATGGAAAAATTGCAAAAACGTTTTGGAAATCTAGAAACATAAAACGTTTATACAAAACCAAAGAAATTACTACAACAACCATAGAAGGGGTTAGAGATGCGTATCGTAAAAAATATGGAATAGAAGAAGAGTTTCCTGTACTACAAACTGAATATGGAAACATAGCTGTTAGTACTGTGCAATTTGACCCTTTTATATATGCAGCATTTGCTATGCGTGGTACCGAAATAATGCTCAGAACCGCTACTCTTTTTGCGCAAGAAGATGTTGTTTTTACAGCATGGAGTAATGATTTTTATTCGGCCATGGCTAATTTTACACTCCCAGTTAGTACGGGCTATAATGCCGGAGAGTCTATTATTGTAAATCCGCATGGCGAAATTCTTGCCAAACACCCAAGTAAAGAAGAAGATGGTATAGTAGAAGCTAAAATTCCTATCGCTGCATTTAGAAAAGATAGAACTATACCCAATTATGCTCTAGAAATGGTAAAGCCTGTTTTTGAGCAATACCGCCAAGAAATACCAATAAATCATTTAAATGTAAAAAAAGATAAATTACCCAAAACTGGTGAAGAAATGAAAAAGTTATTCGATAGTATTAGCCGTTACGTACCAGTTAAAACAGCAGATTAAAAAATATTCACTAAAAGAAAATAGTATGTCATTATTATATAAAAGAATTACCCTTTGTGTTGCAGATTTAGAGCGTTCTCTTAGCATTTATAGAGATATTTTAGGTTTCACTATTAATTATATTGAACCTTCAGAGAAAGACTCTTTCTCTTATCCCGTATTTAATATTCCAAATGAAGCCGATTTAAATTTTGCCACCATGGATAGTCCTACCCAAGAGCGAACATTTGCGCTAACTGAAATTAAAGGTGTACCACTACCAAAACAAGAAGGCATTCATATGACAGCATCTGTAATTAAAGTGGACAATTTAAGCGATGTAATTGCAAAAATAAAGGCTTTAGGATTAAAAACTACCGATATTAAAACAGATGAAAACGATTATGCAACTTTTATAGAACAAGCATTTGTAGATTTTGATGGACACTTAATAGTTCTATACCAATTGATGGAGAAAATATAATCCTTTTGTTATGCCAATACAGTTTAAAAGAGCTACACTGTTAGTTGCAGATTTAAAAAAATCCTTATCCATTTATAAAGATATTTTAGGGTTCTCTGTTAACTATATTAAAAAATCGGAAGATGACTCCTACTCCTACCCTGTATTTAACTTACCAAAAAATGCACAGGTTTCTTTTTGTGCTTTAGATAGTCCTACCCAAAAAAGAACTTTTGCTCTTACTGAGGTTAAAGAATATAAACTACCAGAACAAAAAGGCCCTAGAATGGCTGTTTTAGTTTTACAAGTAGATGATTTAAAAAATAGGATATCTAAAATTACTTCTTTAGGGTTAGAAACATTAGACCTTCTCAAAGATACTACAGATGGCGAATCTTATTTAGAACAAGCTTTTATGGACTTTGATGGGCACCTTATTTTACTTTATGAAATTTTAAAAAAATAATTACGCTATGAGCAAAAAAACAATAAAACCACTTATTTCCGCAGAAGAACTATTAACCATTCGTCAGAACAAAAATTTAGTACTCATAGATACTAGAATGGGAAAAGATATAACGGCTACCTATCTAGAAAACCATTTAAAAGGTGCCTTACATGTACACTTAAACAACGACTTGTCTGATATAAAAGAAAATCTTGCAAATGGTGGAAGACACCCATTACCAAGTATAGAAAAGTTCTCAAAAATATTAACCGATTTAGGTATTTCTCCCGATAATCATATTGTAATTTATGATGATAAAAGTGCTGCTATTGCTTCTGCCCGATTATGGTGGATGCTAACTGCTATTGGTCACGAAAAAGTACAAGTATTAAATGGTGGCTTAAAAGAAGCCTTAAGAGTTGGTTACCCTACTAGTTCTGGCAAAGAAACGCCTGCCAAAGTAGCTCCTTATTCTATAGCTAACTGGAAACTACCAATGAAAACAATGAACGAGGTAGAGAAAATTTCTCAAGACAACGATTATCTTGTAATAGATGTTAGGGCAAAAGAACGGTATAACGGAGAAGTAGAACCAATAGATTTAATTGCCGGACATATTCCTGGGGCAACCAATATTCCTTTTACTAGCACTAATTTAGATGAAAACGGACTATATCTAGAACCTTCTATTTTAAAAGAGAAATATGAAAAAATAATTGGGTCAAAACCTATGGAAAATGTAACAATACATTGCGGTTCTGGAGTTACAGCTTGTCATACCCTTTTAGCAATGGCCCATGCAAATCTTGAAATTCCAAACCTTTATGTAGGCTCATGGAGCGAATGGTCTAGAAATAATAAAACTATTGCAACTAACATTAAACAGTAAATTAAAACTTATGAAAAAGACCATCTTGTTATTATTTTTTGTGGGAGTAACATTTTCTAATGCCCAAGAATCTTCTATAAATGATTTGTATGATTATGATATAGAAGAACGATTAAATGAGCTAGGAATAGAATTAACCGAGCCTAAAGAACCTAAAACTTTTAAAATATCATTAGCTGTAAAAAGTGGCAACATGCTATATTTATCTGGAAATTTGCCTTTCTCTAAAGCCAAAAATTACACAGGTAAACTAGGTAAAGATTTAACTGCAGAAGAAGGCTATAAAGCGGCTCGCCTTGTTGCCATTAATCATTTATCTACTTTAAAATTGTATTTGGGAGACTTAAACAAAGTAGAGAAAATCGTAAAAGTATTGGGAATGGTAAATTCTGACCCTAATTTCACAGATCAATCCAAAGTAATGAATGGATTTTCTGATTTAATGTTTGAAGTTTTTGGTGAACGAGGTTTACATGCCAGGTCTGCCGTGGGTATGGCAGCAATTCCTTTTAATGGAGCATGTGAAATAGAAATGATTGTTCAAATTAAAGAAGAATAATTACTTATACACATAAAATAAGACAATAGATAGCTTTAAAAAGCTATCTATTGTCTTATTTTTTTTAGGGATTATTGTATTGGTTATCTATTTATAACTTGTTTTAAAGCCTCCCCAAATTTTATCATATCTTCCATGTTTCCCATACTTATACGACACCAATTTGTATGGGGTAAAAAAGGGCGTCCTATAGCTATTCCTTTGTCTCTCATTTGTACTCGAAGTTGCCTAATATCTATGCCGGAATTAAAGAAAATAAAATTGGTATGCGAGGGAATATAATAAAGGTTAAGCTCTTCTAGTATTTTATATACATACTGTTTACATTCCATGTTATAGGCAAGACTTTTTGCATAAAACTCTTCATCTTCATAAGATGCTTTTATTGCTGCTATTGCCATCATATTTGGCCTTGCCATTATATTTCTTCTAATTCTTGCTGCAATATCTGGCCTAGCAACTAAATAACCCATTCTAAGACCTGCAAGCGCATACACTTTAGAAAAAGACTTAGACACAATTACATTTTTTCCTTCTTTAACCAATTCAATCATGGAAGGATAATCTGGCTCTGTTATATAGTCGCAATAAGCTTCATCTGAAAATACTGTTGTTCTTTCCGATACAGAAGTAAAGAAATCTAGTAACTCCTCTTTTGGAATTAGATCTCCAGTTGGATTATTAGGATTGCAAACAAAAACCAAAGAAGTACGGCTAGTAATTCTTCTCTTCATTTCGGCTAAATCATGACGCATATCTTTGGTTAGCGGTACTTTATTAATAAAAGCACCAAAACGCTCTGCATAAGTCATTAAAAAATCATAAACAGGATCCGCGGTTATAATTTCTCCGCCATTAACTCCATAAGTTAACCCCGTAGCATTTAAACCCTCGGATGAACCCACACAAATAACTATGTGTCCTCTAGAAACCCCTTCTTTTCTTGCTATAAGTTCTGCCAATGCCTCTGTTTCTTCATAAGGGTAACGACACACTTTATCAAAAGCATCCATCATAGCTTTTCTAACTTTTTTAGAAGGTCCTAAAGGGTTCTCGTTAGCACTAAGTCTAACATAATCATATTCTGTTTCTGTAATTACATTTTCAGGTTTTCTATTTTTTAAAATATCTAATAACATAGGAATAAAAATTAAGAAGTTACTTTTCTGTTTCTTGAACAGAAATAATTGGTTTTATAAAAAAGGAAACAGAAATTGCAATACAAAGTATAATTACTACCACCCAAAAACTCATACTATAAGAACCTGTTTGGTCCGATATTAAACCTGTCATCCAAGCACCTAAGCCGGCTCCAAGGCCTTTAAAAGCTGCAATTATTCCTCCTATTTTACCTGCAGATTTAACACCAAATGTGGTAATAATAATATAGTTAATTATAGTGTAAAGACCTCCCCAGCCTAAGGCATATAATATTAAGGCCGGCCATACTAAAACAGGAGAATCAAGGGCAATACACAAAGCTCCTAAAGCCATTAAAGACACCTGAATTTTAAAAAGCTTATGTTCATTTATGTATTCTGCAATGGTACCAGATACCAATTTAGAACCCAAAATAATCATAAAGAAAACACTTAGCGTATTACCTGCAGAGACCACTGAAAAATCTTGCTCCCTCAAGTATAGAAAAAGATTTGTTATTAGCCCCATTATACTATAAAAGCAACATGCTCCAACGATACAAATGGCCCAAAAAACACGTGTTTTTAACGCTTTTTTAAATTGAATCTCAAATAGCCCAGTTTCTTTATCTTTTTCAGAAGTATCTGTACTTGTTTTCTCCTTAAACTTAACAGGTTTAATAAAAATAAATAATAGTAGTGCTACTAAAAGAGGTAGTAAAGCCTCGTACTGAAATGCAGTACGCCAACCAAAATTATTTAATAACGGAATTCCTATTTGAGGAATAATAATACCCCCCGCAGAAGTTCCTGCTAGTGCTATTCCTATTGCTATTCCTCTTTTTTCAGTAACACGTTTTGAAACCATTATCAAAACTGCAAGAGCTCCTGCACCAGAGAGTGCAAAGGCAAAAATAAAATGAATTAAATATACATGCCAAGTAAACGCTATCTTAGAATACAGGTATAGCATAGCAGAGATTACAAGCAAACCAATTATCATTAATCGTTTTGCTCCGTATTTATCTATTACTGCACCAACAAAGGGAGCAAGTAAGGCTGAAGAAACTAAATTAATAAAATCTCTAAATTTCAATTCAGATTTAGTCCAATCCAAATCTGTCAAAATTGCTTCGTCAAAAATTGTAATTCCTGATATGGTTAAACCATTAGATACTATTAACAAAATAGTTCCTAGAATAGCTACTCCTAATACCTTTACAAAAGAATTTTTATTTGCCATGTTTTAAAATGTTTTAGAGTTATGGGTTTACTTATTTAACCTGTTTTTTTAAAACATTTAACTAGTCGGAGTACTTTTATTTTCAGGAACGATAGGTTTAATAAAAAAAGAAATTAGAAAAGCTATACCTAAGAAAACAACAATCACCCAAAAACTAACACTATACGAACCTGTTTTATCTGCTATAACAGCAGTAAGCCACATACCTAAACCGGAACCAACTCCTTCGAAAAAAGAAATTACACCGCCTATTTTTCCTGCAGATTTTACACCAAAAGTGGTGATAATAATAAAATTTAATAAGGTATAAAGACCACCCCATCCAAAACCAATAGCAATAAGTGCCGGCCATATTAATATTTCACTATGCATTGCTAAACCAACCACTCCTATGGTCATTAATGCTAGTTGTATTTTAAACAATTTGTATTTATCAATATAATCTGTAATAACTCCCGAAGAAAGCTTTGCAACAAGCATTATAAAGAAGAAAATACTAAAAGCATTGGCAGCCTCCGCATTCGTAAAGTTTAACTCTTTAAGGTACAAAAACAAATTACTAATAATTCCTAAAATACTGTAAAAGCAAAATATTCCTGTAAAAGATATAGCCCAAAAAACAGGAGATCTTAGTGCATCGTTAAACTTAAGTTCTGTAAGGCCTGTTTCTTCATCCTTTACGACCTTATCCGTAACAACTTTCTTATACTTTACAGGCTTAAGAAATAGTATTAAAGCCACCATTACTAGTAAGGGTATAACTGCTTCAAATTGAAAAGAACTTCTCCATCCAACTTGTTCTAATAAAGGTCTTCCTATTTGAGGAATTATAATTCCTCCTAATGAAGTTCCTGCCAAAGCAATTCCAATAGCTGTACCTCTATTTTTTATAACCCTCTGAGAAACCATTATTATTGTTGCTAATGTTCCTGCACCAGATACAGCAAAGGCAAATCCTAGATGAATAGCATACATTTGCCATGTAGTTTCTATCAAAGAATAACAATAATAAAGAGCAGAAATCATGGCTAGCCCAATTACCATAAATCGTTTAACTCCATATTTGTCTATTACCGCACCTACAAAAGGCATTATTAAGGAGGATGCAACTAAATTTATAAGGTCTCGAAATTTAAGTTCAGACTTAGTCCATCCGAAATCGGTAAGAATGGCATCATCAAAAACAGTTATCCCTGAAATGGTTAAACCATTAGAAACAATAAGGGTTATTGTACCTAAAATTGCGATTCCCAGTAATTTTTCAAAATTTTGACTTTTAGTTTCCAATAGTAATAGGTTTATAGTGAATTGGTGTATCGTAAGGTGTCATAACAACACCATCTATTTTAAGTATTTCCATCACAGAAAGACCTTCATCAGAAAGTGTTTCAGTGAGTTGAAATGTCATTCCAGGACCTACAATTCCAATGTGGTTTACTGTAAATTCATCTGTTTCCATTAACGTATATTCTGCTATACCAAAAGGCCTAAATTCTAAATCTTTATAATCCAGAATAAAATCTGTATTAGCATTGGTTGCTTCTTCAGCCTTATATTTCAAAGGAATCTGAACAGACTGTAGGAATACTTTACTTTTACCATCGGAACGTAAGTAAAATAGAAGTGGTTTTACTTCTGTTTCTTTATTCGGATACGTATAATAACTTTCTTCTAAAACATAAATGCCATCATGATTTTTAGGTCTATTAACTACCCTGTGACTAAAAACATCTGTAACGTGTTTGGCATAGGGATGCACTTGTTTTCCGGCTTTCTTTTCCACTTCAATTTGGGCAGCATTATCTAAAGTGCCACAAAGAATTTCTGTAAATCGACTGAGTACTTTATCCATTAGCTTTTTTGAAATATTTCAACATATAATCCATTTGGCGTTTCTAAAATGCAAGCCTTGCCCTTTCCTAGAATATAATCGGCCACCTCTTGTACATCGGAAACAACTTTAATTTTATTGGCTTTGGCTCTCTTCATAACCTCCTCTATATTACTTGTATTAAAAGAATACATTCCTAATCCTTGATTGGGAATACAACTTTGCACTCCGGTATCTACCATATTACCATCTTTAAAATCTAGTAATAAATAATGGTTTTGTTTTGCCTCAGGAGCATAAATTCCACAAAAACGAAATGGTGTTCCTGTATTTACTCCTAATGCACCACCTTCAGCGGCTTCCCAGACAGAATCAAATAATATATAATGATCTAATACATTGGTGTAAAATGCAACTTCTGCATCCGAATCTTTTGCTACAAAAGCAGAATACCCTGGACCGCCAAATCCATCTACAGGATCACACGGAGCTAGTTGCGGAAAATTAACACGTTCAATACCTACGCAATGCAAATAGTCTGGACCTTTATAAATAGTTTCTAGATACTGCCCCTTTTGGCCATCTGCTCTTACAATATCTCCTAATTGCATAGGAGCCATAGCTTCTACACTAAATTCTTGCATTCTTTTATCCATATTCTTAGCACTAGAGGTTGGAAAACCTAATGAAAAAGAACCTGTCTCATAAGAATTATAGCTATTATGAATATGCGGTGTTGCAGTTTTTAAATGAATAATTCGCAACTGTATAAGACTCGGTACAGTTGCACGATAGCAGTGATACAAATCATAATCTATATCTAATGGAATATTCCAAAATTTATGCTGTTTCTTTTTTTCCTCCTCCGAAACAGCAACTTTATCTAATTGCATTTTCATTACTTCTCCATAGAAATGCTGATAACTTTCTAAATTAACCGTACAAATTGTTGCGGTATGAATATAGCTAGTTAAGGCACCTTCTCCTATTCCATGTGGTATCTCTAATTTTGTTTTTTGCATAACTTTTAATTCTATTATTCAATTTTATTTAAGTTGTGGTAAGCAAAATTCGCAGCAGTTTCTATTGTTTTACCTGTAGAAAGTGAAGTAATTTTATCATGATAACTAAACGTTCCGTCT
Organism: uncultured Maribacter sp.; assembly: GCF_947496775.1. Lineage (GTDB taxonomy): Bacteria > Bacteroidota > Bacteroidia > Flavobacteriales > Flavobacteriaceae > Maribacter_B. The sequence continues at coordinate 157,710 of NZ_CANMDU010000003.1, forward strand.
TTTAGCCGTACCCCATAATTGAAAACGCGATCGCCAAAAGCGCAATCCTCACCATTCATAGCCATATTATAAACTTCTCCTTCTTTGGTTGTCAACAAATCACATATATCTGGGAAAGCACTTATTTCTTCTAATGTTAACGAATCGAGCATAGCTGGATTTTTCCAAGCACCTATATACTTTTTTTTATCCTTAAATGGCCACATTTTTACACGTATTTTTTTCGTTGAGTCAATATCAATTGTATATATCCGCTGTCTATAAGTACTATCGGGCTGATGACTCCTATACTCTTCTACATATAGTACATTATTACCTATTTCTGGGTTATCTAACTTAATGTAATGCGACTCAATTTCTAAATATCCTCCTTTACCTTCGCCATTAAATCTCCATATTTTTTCTCCAGCTTTTTCTAACTCCGCTATTTGAATATCGTTATTGTATTTACCGGGCCATATAGCCATAATTTCAGCCAATTGTTCTTCAGGAGTAGCTACAACTTTTTCAAGTACTTCTTTGGCCTCTACTGCCCCCTTTTTCTTTTGTTTACAGCTCCCGAATAAAACCAATACAGCGAAAGCGCAAACAAATTTTTGACTTAAAATTTTCATCTCCTCTTAGTTTAATTACACCGCTATTTATCTATTTCTGCAGCAACCCTGAACCCAAGCATAAAGCTCTTATAATCGGCTCCATCACGAGATCTAACAGCCGCTCTGCTCCAAGCTATTCCACTTATCCAACTACCGCCTTTTGGGGTTCTTGCACCGCATTCCTTATTATCATTTTCTAACCAAGCAGAACCATCTATAGGAGCGTTAGTTAAATCTTTTTGAAAACAATCACTGGTCCATTCCCAAGCATTACCAACCATATCGTATAACCCAAATTTATTAGGTTTAAACCTACCTACTCTAGTGGTAAAGACATAGCCATCTGTACAAGAAAAAGAAGCTCTGGTTGGAAATTTCTTAGCAAATGCCCTATCGCCAACATTAGCATAATCACAAGCTTCTGTAGGGTCTGTTCCCCAATACCAAGGAGAAGAGCTTCCTGCTCTAGAAGCATATTCAAACTCAACCGCCGAGGGAACACGATACATTCTACCTGTTTTTTTGCTTAACCATTGCGCATAGGCATCCGCATCACTCCAACTTACACATACTACTGGATCCGTTTCTCTTTGCGGGTAACCCGGATTTTTCCAATTATGCTCAGCAACATACCCATAACTTTTACCATCGAAATAATTACAACCAACTAAAGGTTCTCCTTTATAAAAGGCCTGATTGGATTTATATTTGGTTTCTTCCATAAAGACTCTGTATTGACCCAAAGTGACTTCAGTTTTTGCAAGAGCAAACGAATTGGCAATAGTCGCCAAAACTCGCTTTCGTTCTCCTTTTTTACGACCTATTTCTTCTTCGTACGAGCCCACATAAACCGACCCTGATGGAATAACCACCATTTCTGGACACTGATCACAATCCCTGAATAGCTGACCCTTTTCTTTTTCTGCTATTTTTAGACTAGAAAATACCATCAATAAGCAAATAATTACAATATTGATAAACTGTCTTTTCATACTACTTATTTAAAATTTCATATAGTGCAACCAAATGCCCATCAGGGTCGACAAAAGATTGCTCCTTATAACTTAGCCTAGTTCCTTTTACGGTATGCTCTTCAGTTAATTCTAACCCTAAATGTTTTATTTTTTTCATTACGGTATGCAAGTCATTAACTTTAATGAGAACAGTACTCATATAGGGGGCTGAAGTCGGTTTTGGCAATGAAATACCTGTAACCTCTTTTAAATTGATAATACGATTTTGATCACTAGAATTTAAAGTAGCTACCCTAATATTCGCTTCCTTAGGAATTCTAAATACCTGATACGCATACGATTCTTTTTCAGATTCGACAATACTTGCAACTTTAAAACCTAAAACATCGCGATATACTTCCAAAGATTTTTCAAGATCTGAAACAAGTATAGAACTTCTTTTTAAATGAACTTCTTGTTCGTTTTTCACCATAACGCCTGATTGAGCATTTACGTTGCCAATCAAAAGAAACATTGCAATTAAAACTAATCTCAAACCGTTACTATTTGTTTTCTTCATAACCTCTTTATGTTATTTATTAAAGGGTATACTTATAACCCGGTAAGAGTGCTTTTAATATTCTCAAAACTAGGCAAGGTTTTTCCATCTGTAACTTCAGCATAACGTATTATTCCTTTTTTATCTATTACAAAAGCGGAACGCATGGAAAAATGAGTCATCCCTACAAAATCTCCATCAAACAGAACTCCATAATCCTTACTTACTTTCCTATTAAAATCGGACCCTAAAGGAAAGTTTAAATTATTTTCGCCACCAAATTTTTCCAATACAAAAGGAGAATCTACAGATACTCCGATGACAGAAGCATTAAGAGAAGCATAATCATTCTCTTCTCCATTAGCGGTACATAACTGTTGGGTACATACCGATGTAAATGCTAATGGAAAAAAATGAAGTATTACGTTTTTGCCTTTAAAATCCCTTAATTTTATTTCTCTCAAATCTATTCCAACTAAGGAAAAATCAGGGGCCTTATCTCCTACTTTTAGTTTCATGCCTTTGGGTTTTTATATTATTCTTTTTTACTTTCTTCTTCCTTCTTTTTATTGGCTAGGTACTTTTTAAAAACTGTCCAAGAAGTTTCATTAGGTCTTTTATCATCTATAACTGGAGGGGTATTATACAAAGGATACCTTTCATCTAATATTTTTTGAATTCTAGGCCAAACTTCACTTTTTTCTAAAATACTTTCGCCCGTAGCATTTGCAATTATCCACCCTGGTCTACTTCCCATTTTCATCCAAGGCAACCATTGAGACATTCTTTGCCAAGATATGTTAGACTGACTTAAGTTTTTAATCTTAGAATTAGTTAATTCTTCTGCTTTATAATAAGTATTAAAAATTTCCATGGCATGATACGTACCTCCTATATATTTTTGATAGTCTCCAGATAATGGATTATTATAAAACAAAGGAACTTCATATGAAGTCACAGCTACATCTCCATACTTCCTAAAACTAGTTTTAGCCGTAACATTACCCTCTTCATCTTTCTCATATACATAACCTCTCATATTTACAGGATCATTTGCTACGTGAATAACGTCTACTGTTTCTCCTGTCCATGGATTTTTCCACTTGTCTATAATTTCATTGGTCACTGGATCCAAGTACATCATAATCTCTCGCCCAACGCTTCTAAAACCTTTTCCCCTGACTGGGTCATCAACACAGTCGCATTGGCGTACATTAATGCCTACAATATTAAACAAGTGACGATCCTTTTCTCCTTGTACTCTACTATATATTCTTCCTTCCCACATACCATATACTGGCTTCCCTTCTTCGAGAGTATTACATGTAGTTTTCTGCCTTATTTCTAAAGCTTTTGCACCTTCGAACTTCATTTCTTGAGCCTTCAAATTAATCAAAAAGGCAATACTTAAAAGCAATGTAATTTTAGTTTTCATTTTTCATTATATTTAATTATTATTCTCTAAAAATTCCCATAATACTCCATCTGGACTTTGTATGGAAAAACAACTAACTTCACCATAAGGTTCCATTATAATTTTTTGCATAGGCTGAAAAAATTTCACCTCTTTTTCTATAAGCGACTTATAATACTCTTTTAATCCTTTTACTTCACAACGATATAACAACAACCCTCTGTTAGGAGGAATGGCAAGGCTCGAAAAATCTTTACCCTCCACACCCTTGAACTCGCATAACTGAAACATAACATCTCTAGTCCCATCTAAAGAAAAAATATTGGCTTTACAGGTGACTTCTGTTATCATATTCATAGGTATACCAAACATATTCTCTACAGGTTCATCTTTCTTAACCTCGTACTCATTGAGCAATGTAAAGCCTAACAGGTTCTCGTAAAATTCTCTTGATTCCTCTAGGTTTTTTACTGTTAAAGACGAATTATAAACATGCGAAGGTATTTTATACCCTTTTGGTAATTCTAATGGTGGTTCTTCTCTATGCGTAAATGCCACAATGATGTCATCATAACCCTGCATTAAAATATCATACAGTTTAAAAGGTCCCATAGTTTGTAACAATGGATCACTTAAACCATGCCATCCTAAATCCCGAATCTCATTGAACGTTTTTGCAACTTCTGGAACCCGTAAATTTATATCCATTATACCTCCGGTGTCCCATGGTTTCTGAGAGGATCTAATTATTTCCTGCGCTACGTTCTTAAATTTTACCAAACGTAATTTTCCAGAAGGATGGTTCTTAAATTGAATTAAAATTTCCTGCGCTGTAACTTCTTTTTTAAGATTCCAAAAATGTAACACCGAGGCACTAGTATCATAAGAGCCAACTACAGATAACCCTCCATAATCACAGAAAAATTTCTTTGCTTTTTCTATATCACCGACACTGTAAATAACTTCTAGAATAGTTTTTAATTGATGCATCCTTTTGGCATTACATCAACAATATACAAAATAATTAACTTAGTTAACTGTTAATTATATTAATTATTTAAATATCTTTAAGTAAATATATATTTATAACTATGAAAGAAGATAAAAAAATTAGCCGCCGTTCCTTTTTAAACACATCAACAGCATTCTCTCTTGCAAGTATACCAAGTCTAGGAGTGGCTGCTCCTTTTATTTCTGAGTTTGCGTCAAAGGAAAAAATTAATTTTCCCTCTTCCGAAAAAGATATTTTTAAATCTCATATACGCTTCATGGGAAGTTTAGAGCCTACCACTATATACAGTTGGTTTTCTGGACATTTATGGGGAATTGTTCCAGGTGAAGCTCCAAAAGCATTAACAACTTTGCAAGGTTTAGCTAAGAGCAATTGGAAAAAAGAAGGGAATAATTTTACCAAAGAAAGTTTTGATTTAGGTTTTTTTGGTGATTTAGAGACTGGTAAAGTTTTAGAAAAATGGAAAAACCCCTATACAAATGAAACCATAGAACCTTTTCATTTTATGTATGGTGGCGCAAACAAAAAGGTGTACACTGAAAAAGGAATATTATCTGGAGAAACTATGAAGCCTTATCCAAATAACTGGGTACAATCGGGGGACCAAATTTGGTTAGATGAATATGGTTCTGCTAGTTTTACAAATCCAATACAGCCTAAAGAATGGCCAATTTCATCTGCTGGAAAACAAATGCATTTTGGTTCCTCTACTACTTATGTAGCCAACGCAAAACAACTTTTTAATCCAAAGCTAGCCTCTTGCGATCAAACTTTCTTCTGGACAGCCGTAAATTCTTGGGAACCTTGGTTACGAATGGGCCAAAAACCGGGATTTGTAATGTGGCGTGCCACAGGTAGAAAAATAGTAGATGTTTCTGAAATACCTATTTCTATGCTAGATTATGTGGCAAAAGTACAACCCAATTATTTTGATGACGAAAAACCATGGAAAGGCAGAAAGAGTACGTATACTAGTTATAAAAATAATCGAAAAACAGAAAAATAGAGACTACGATCCTGGCCTTAGTTCTTGCTGTAATTTTACATTCCTAGTTGTTTTTATATCGCACTGCACTCGAATCCAACCGGGATTAAAACCTATACGGTCTGCTCCTGGGTTACCCCAAGAGTATATTAATGTTTTATTCGTTTTTTGATCTAAAATATAGATTACGAAAGTCTCTCGGTGCATACCAAAAGACCAAGTATTTCGCATTCCTAGCAGCATATTGCGCCCATCTGGATATTCAAATTTAAAAGAACCTCCTTGGTCTAAAATATCTATATAGTGTTTTGTTATCGTCGACCTTCCATTGGTTTCATTTGGAAAATCTATCATGCAAGTAAAACAACGCGCTTTTTCTAATTGATAAGCACTCTTTTGTTTATCATCACTAAAATTAAATGCATTTTCAGATATACTAAATTGATACTCTTTTGCTTCTTTTACTGTACAACTTTCAGCAATAGTTTTTGCAAGAAAACCATCACCGTTTCTTCTAAGTATCATGGAACATCCATCTTTCAAAAGATTAGAGGTAGGTGTTAACTTAGAAATCACATCAAAACTATCTCCTTTTGCTAAAATTGGCTTTTTTTCTTTAAAATGAAATACTTTAATCTTAATTGCTTTTTCTTGATCCTCTGGTAGCAACTGATAAATAGATTGTCTTGTAATAACGTTTTTATTATTTTCTCTATACTCTTCTAAATAAACAGCACCCACGCCAAAATTAGAATTTTGAAACTGGCGAATAGAAACATGAACCCTATCATGTTCTTTTGCGTTTACTCCTTCTTTCTTTTGTATTTTATCAAACCCTAACTGCTCTACATTGTCATACTCTCCTTTCCAAATATGCATAAGATAATCTAACTCTCTTTCTGGGTAAGAAAATTTTCTATTTGGCTCTACTGTGGTAGCTAGCCTTTTAATAGTACTTTTTGAGGTTTCTCCCATTTCGGGAGAACTAGATGATGGTTTGTTCTCTTTTTCTTGGCCGAAACAAATTAAAAAACCCATTAAAAAAATTAGGGTTACAACAATTTTCTTAATGGGTTTCATATTATTTAAGTTTACTATTATTTTTTTAACCAATCTCCAACACCATAGGGATCAGGGTGTGGAGCAGAAACATGCTCATGACGTATTTTCCAATCGTTATTTTCTCTTTTAAATACAAAAGATGTTCTAAAAGTGTTAAACACTTCTTTACCTCCTACATTTAAATATAGTTCTGTAATACCACTAATCCACCCCATATCGCCTACAATTTCCTCAAAAGGACCTTCTGTCCAAACAATTTTAGTCATAGCAATAGGTGAAACCGTAAAATCTTCCCAACCTTTAGCTATCATTGAAAATCCTTTAGTACTGTAACGTGGTCCTTCTAATACTACATAGGTTTTCTCATCTTGGCAGTACCCATTTCTTATTTCTTCTATATCCTCCTGAATAATAGCATTAAAAAACTTAGTAATTCTATCGTGTAGTTCTGCCATTACATTTTATCTATATCATTAGCAATATCGGCAATAGACTTATCAGGGTTTTCTAATTCTTCCATTTCTTGTTGCACTATACGTAGTACTCGAGAAATATACTCGCTATGCCATTCTTGCCTTTGCGTTTCTTCTTCTTTAGTTTCTGGTACATAAGTATCTATTTCTTTTTGGGATACTAGTCCTTTTTTCTCTAACAAACGCTCTATAGAATCCATACGCTCTCTCATTACCGCTAACTCTCCTGCAATTGCCATGGTAATATTTAATACACGTTCTACCGCAGGGTCATCATGAAAATACGGGCGTTTGCCTTTAGATTTACTAGACGCTAATTTTATATGATCGATCATAATATTCTTTTTTAATTTTTAATTGCACCAAAAACATTCCATATAGGAGAGCGCCCATGATCTTCTGGTTCATCTGCTTTTTGGGTGCCATCATCCAAATCGTTTTCTGCTTTAGCCCCTATTTGCATAAAATCTTCTTTCTTAAATCCAGAAGACACCATTAAATCTATAGGTTCAATATCATGCATTTTAGACCAATAAGGTTCACTATTATTTAGAGCATCCCAATCTCTAATAAACTTTTCGAACAAACTCATATCATCGGTGTACTGAGGTTGTTCTATGTGCAAAGTAAGTCCCCCAGGTTTTAAAAGACGATATACTTCATCCATAATTTTATATATAGATTTACCTCCTGTTTCATGAAAAAACATAGTGGATTGGATCCAATCAAAAGATTCATTCTCAAAAATTGTTTTTGCAGCATCCATTTGCATAAACGTAACATTGGTTACTCCTAGATCTAATGCTCTAGCATGCGCATATCGTAGCATTGGAGCTCCTGTATCAATAGCAATTACCTCGGCATTAGGAAAGGCTCTTGCTATTGGTAATACATTATGCCCCATGCCACAACCAATATCTAAAATTCTTTTTGGAGCAAAGTCTGGGTACGTTTTCTTTACCCAACTTGTTATTGCTTTACCGCCTCCATCATTATATCTTCCAAGTAAACCAGCTGTTGTAACAAAGATTCCAGAATCATAATTTGCTGCCGGAGTTACGTCTCCCTCTATAAGTTCTGTATGATAACTCCCTGGCATTAAATGGTTATCTACAGCTAACAAGTATTCTGGAACTTTACAATTAGCATCTAACACTAATGTAGCTTTCCCTTTGTTCAATTCCGCTGCTTTATCTCTTAATTCCTCTGCTTGTCTTAATACAATAGAACGACCGGCCTGTTGGCGCATTTCCATAGTACTTCTTCGTAAAGATGACCATATTTGGTAATGAGAATCTTTACTTATGGCTTCATTTAACTCCTCTACAGATGCAATAGAACGTTCTTTTTCCTTAACAAAAGCAGGTTCTACACGTTTCTCAAAAGCCATTTTATTCCCTTGCGACACATGCGCTAGATGCTTGTTTAAATTCGCTAAAAAGTTATAACGTGCTCTTTCATCATGATTCGTTTCTGGCATCATAGCATGTTTTGCTATTTTGTTCCAAACTGGTGGTAAATTCTTTGCCATGTCTCTTAATTTATATATCCTAATGCTTTATCTTCTTCCATCAACACCTTATCTCGTTGTGCTGGATCCCCATAACCTCCTCCTCCTGGGAGTGTTAATATTAATTCTTCTCCTGGATGTAATTTATCTAATCCTTTAGGCGGAAAATCTCTATGCGGAATAATTTTCATTGCTCCCATTTGCCCATCCTGACCCAATAAAATTCCTTTAGCAGGAGTTTGTGTTTTTTCCGTTAGTAACGATATATTTAAGGCATTTTCTCCTACATTTTTAAAACTAAAACGCTGCCCTAAACCTCCTCTAAATTTACCTTCTCCTCCGGAATTAGGAACTAAAGATTTTTCAGTTACCAAAACTGCAATATCTGTTTCTAAAACTTCAATAGGTACATTTGCTACATTAGTAGGGAAACTAAGTACATGCTCTCCATCCATAGTTGGCCTTGCACCATATCCTCCATTCAAAAAGAAGTATTCTACAAACTCTTTACCTTTATGTTCTCCATTTAATACAATACACCAACAAGCACTTCCGCAATCTGCTTGTACCTGTTCTGGAACTGCTTTTGCTAATGCCCCAAAAACTACCGAGTGTAACATATTACCAGTAATATTTCTTGCTCCTAACGGAGACGGTTTCTGCGCATTTACTAAACATCCTTTTGGTGCCGTTACCTTTATAGGGTAAAAAGAACCATCATTATTCGGAACATCTGGACTAAAAGTACACTTAATAGGATAGGCCGTATAAGCATACGTATAATTTAATACGGCATTAATACTTAATGGGTGTGCCCCTGAGGTACCTTCATAATCCGCATGAATTTCATCTCCTTTAATAGTGACTGTTATCTCAAAATGACATCCATTTCCTTTTCCATCTCCATCGGTATCATATGCATATTGATAACTACCATCTGGTGCTGCCAATAACGCTTCTCTCATTGCCTTTTCTGATGCGTTTATAACTGCATCTGCCAGATTTTGAAGGTCCCCTAAGTTATTTTCCTCCATCAATTTCATCAGTGATTTTATTCCCTGATCATTAGCTGCAATTTGCGCTCTAATATCACCTATAGTTTGATCCGATGCCCTTACATTATGTTCCAAAATATTAAATAAAGTGTGGTTGGGCTTTCCTTGAGATATAAGTTTGGTCGGGGGAACCATTAAACCTTCTTCGTATAAATCTCTAGAACCAGCCCCCCACAATACGCCTCCCATATCTGGAGAATGAGCAATAGTACCAATAAATCCGATTAAATTTCCTTCATAAAAAATTGGAGATACTATACCAATATCTGGTTTATGACCTGCACATAACCATGGGTCGTTTGTCATTACTACATCTCCTTCTTTCCAACTATCTAATGGAAAATAGTCCGCCAAAAGTGCCTTGGTTAACATAGGTAAAACTCCTAAAAAAGAGGGCACAGATACACTAGATTGTGCTATAGATCTTCCTTTTCTATCCATTAACACTACCGCGAAATCATTCGATTCTCTTGTTACCGTGGAAAATGATGTTCTCTGCAAGGTTGTTCCCGCTTCATCTACTATACTTATTAGCCGAGACCAAAGAATACTCAGCGCTATTGGATCAAATGTTGTTTTTGTTTGCATGAATTAACATGTATTATAATTAGTTAACTAAGTTAACTAATTTTTGATTAGTAATCTTATTTTGAATGTTAAACTTTGAAAAAACTAGCTTAAAGTTGCTCCTAAAAGCCTTCCAAAACTTAACGCAGGGGTAATTGCCATACCACTACAAAAAGAACTTCCGCTTGTTGCTCCAAGTCCTAAAAATTCTCCGGCCGCATATAAACCCTCCATTACTTTTCCGTCTTGGTCAACTATTTGTAAATCTTTGTTTACTTTAATTCCACCAAAAGTTACTAATACAGAGGCATGAACTTTTAAAGCGTAAAATGGGGGTTCCGAAATAGCGTCTTCTAAATAGGTTCTACTAAACTCCGTATCTTCTTTAGAGGAAACCATATAGTTATAAGATGCTACTGTTTCTTTTAAATTATCTACTGGCAATCCCGTTTTCACAGCCAATTCTTCAATAGAATCTGCCATTTTCAAAGAACGATTTTTTTTGGCTTCTTCTTTTATTTGTGCTACGGACCAACCTATTACAATTGGATTATGGTTTCCATTGTTATCTTTTGAAACTAAAGCTCTTTCATCAAATACTATCCAAAAACACCAATTTGGCTGTTTCATAACGGCTAGTTCTCTTGTTTCTGGACTTACCTCATCTTCTCTAATAAATCTTTTTCCGTGTGCATTTACATATATATCCCTTGGTTGCCTATACACAGAAGTGAGAACCATGGCCCAAGCCTTGTTAAAGTCTACTCTACCACTACCTTCTACTTCTTCCATACCTCCTAAACTGGGTAAATGATAATTTGCGTATTTAAATTGAGCACCATATTTTTCAACTATACCGTGCCCATCTCCAGTAGCAGTAGGATAACAACTACTTACCAAAGGAATATCGCCGTGCTTTTCTTGAAAATATGCGGGATTACTACCGTAACCTCCGGTAGTAATTACAATATTCTTACCGGTATACATTTTTTCTCCTTCAGGGGAATTACAAAGAACAGAATCATACCTACTTCCTTTTTTTCCTAACCCCGAAAATGAGTTGTTAAAATGAATTTCAATAGCACCATTATCTATATGCTTATTCCATTGCGGCAACATAGCCTTATAAATACTTAAAGCTTTATCTGGACCATAAATAGTTCTGGCGGTTTCATAAGCTACATGACCGTAAATTATTCTTGGACAATCTTGGGACCATTCCATTCCTAAATCCGTAAGCCATTGTATTGTTTTTGGCGCTTCGAATACTGCCTTTTGCGTAAGATCTATATCGCCCGACTTATTATTAATTCTATAAATATCTTCTAAATGCTTCTCAGGGGAATCTTCAATACCTTTTTCTTTTTGTAAATGGGTGCCACCAGCACTCATATGGCCTCCCGACCAATGTAGAGCCCCACCAACATAGTCCACTTTTTCTACAACGCCAACTTTTAGCCCACGCTCTGCCGCAGTAATAGCACAACTCATGCCTGCCGTACCTGCCCCCACAATTAGGATATCGTAATTCATAATTAATGATGTAAATCGATAATAATGTTTTTGTCTTTATCTACATGAACAGAACTATTTACCCCAATTACAGTAGTACTCTCTGTTTCTTCTATAATAGCAGGGCCGTCAAACTTTTCGTTAGATTGAAGAGCATATCTATCATAAACTGGGCAATCCAAATATCCTGTTTCTTCAAAATACACTCTTCTTACTCCTTTGTACGCCTCTGCATCCGAAGCGGTAGTCGAAAATTGTTTTACTTTCATTTGCGGAATTGGTCCTTGCACTACCACACGCCATGTTACCATTTCTAAAGACATACCTTCTATAGATCGGTTATACCTAAATTCGTATTCTTTAACAAAACGTTTTTCTATTTCTGGAATAGAATTTTCGCTTAATTCTCCTTCTGGAATTTCTATGGTAATTTCATGTCCTTGCCCACTATAACGCATTTCTACAACGCGTTCTACAGTAGCGTCTTTTTTATCTATTCCAGATTGTGCTAAGAAATTATAGCCATCCTGCTCCATATTCTCCAAAAAGCTATTAACTTCTTTCCAATCTATCTCTTCTATTTCTGAAATAAAACTGTGTATTTTTTCGCTTGCTACTGGTGATACTAAAAAGCCTAATGCAGAAGTTACCCCTGCTCCTACCGGAATAATTAATCGTTTTGTATTCAATAATTTTGCTACTCCAAAAGCATGAACCGGACCCGCTCCTCCAAATCCTATCATATTAAAATGACGAGGATCCATTCCTTTTTCCAAAACATGAACTCTGGCTGCATTAGACATATTTTCATTCACAATTTTATGAACCCCCATAGCTGCTTCTTCTATAGAAATATTTAAAGGTTCGGCAAGTTTAACACGTATTGCTTCTCTAGCCGCATCTACACTTAATTGCATATCTCCTCCTAAGAAATAGTCGGCATTTAGATACCCTAATACTAAATCGGCATCTGTCACAGTTGGGTCTTCTCCTCCTAAATCATAACACGCAGGACCTGGAGTCGACGAAGCGCTATCTGGCCCAACGGTTAATAACCCAATGTTATTAACTCTTGCTATACTACCTCCGCCGGCACCAATTTCTATTAAATCTATTACAGGTATACGAACAGGTAGTCCGCTTCCTTTTTTAAATCGTTTTACTCTCCCTGCTTCAAAATGATTCGTAATTTCTGGCTTCCCTTCATAAATTACACATGCCTTAGCTGTGGTTCCTCCCATATCAAAACAAAGCAAGTTTTCTTCCTCTAAGTGAGAACCATAGAAAACACCTGCCATAGCTCCGCCTGCAGGACCAGATTCTAATAAATGAATTGGCGATTTACGAGCGCCATCTATAGTGGTTAACTTACCACTAGATATCATAATATTTATGTTGCCCTGAAAGCCAGATTCTCTTAATTGCGTTTCAAAATCTTTTAAATACTTATCTGTTATTGGTTGTACATACGCATTCATTGCTGTTGCCGAACTACGCTCATATTCCCTAATCTCTGGCATAATTTCTGAAGAAAGACTGTAGTATATATCCGGTACATTTTTGGATAAAAATTTTCCTAATACTTTTTCATGTTTTGTATTAGCAAAAGAATTTAATAAGCATACACCTACCGCTTCTATACCATTATCTTTTAATGCCCTCGCCAATGGTGCTAAATGAGTCTCATTTAATTCTGTAAGCACATTACCATGCGTATCTACTCTTTCCGAAACACCCATTCGTAAATTCCTTGGAATTAATGGTTTGGGCATGGTTAAAAAGATATCGTAAATGTCATAACGCATTTCACGACCAATTTCTAAAACATCTTCAAAACCTTTGGTTGTTATAAATGCTGTTTTGGCTCCTTTACGCTCTATAACTGCATTAGTAACCAAAGTTGTTCCATGAACAATGGCATCTATTTCTTTTACAGGAAAACCAAATTTAGCTTCCAATTCTTTTATCCCATTAAAAATACCAACTGTTGGATCTGGATACGTAGTAAGTGTTTTTGCAAAATAGAGTTGATTACTAGTATCTTCAAACAGCACAAAATCTGTAAATGTTCCTCCTATGTCTATTCCTAATTTCATTTTGTAAGTTCTTGTTAATTTGATGGTAACTTGAGACTGTTTAAAACTGTCCCATTGTTAAAGATTTACATCCTCTTTTTCTAAAATTTTATTTAATGATATTCTTCCCCGCCTGTAACGTTCATTGCCTCTCCCGTAATATAGTCTGCTTGATCCGAAACTAAGAATGCTACAGCCTTTGCAATATCTTCTACCAATCCTGTTCTTTTTAATGGGTTTTTATCTACTATAGACTGCAAATATTTATCGTAGTCTAACCCCATTTTATCGCTAAAAAATTTATTTTGCCAATGTCCTAAACCTGTTGTAATATGATTAGGACAAACCGCATTTACTCTTATTTTATAAGCTCCTAATTCTACTGCGTTAGAACGAGTTAAGCCAATCATTCCATGTTTTGATGCTGTATATGCTGCTGCAAAAGGAAACCCTGATTTAGCAGCTTGACTTGCTATATTAATAATACAACCGCCATTTCCTTGTTCTATCATTTGTAAAGCGGCATGTTTAGAACATAAAAATGCTCCTTTTAAATTAACATCTAAAACGGCATCCCAACTCTCTTCCTTGAATTCTGTAAAAGGCTCCATAATGTATCCAATACCAGCATTATTTATTAGAATGTCTACTTTGCCAAAAACCTCAGTTGCCTTTTTTATTAGATGCGCTACTTGGTTTTCCATTCGTACATCACAAGAAACTCCTATGGCCTTTACTCCCAGTTTTTCAATTTCAGAAACGATAGCGTCCATTTCCTTAGTTGTACCTACATGTTCTTCGCTAAACTGTTCTCCTTTTGTTATACCTATGTCTGATATTACTATATTACAACCTTCGGATGCTAATTTAAATGCAATGGCTTCCCCAATGGCTCCACTTTTCCCTGAACCAGTAATAATCGCTGTTTTACCTTTGATATTATACATATACTATGCTATTTGTTCTGAAATAATAAACATTGGGCTATCGGCAAATTTTTGAAACTCTACAGCAACTTTTTGCATGGTTTCGGAGGTTACTTCTTCACCTAATTTTGTCATATCATTAATTTCTAATACTTCGCAATATTGAAAAGGAGATGCATTATTAGTACCCATAATAGTTCCTAGTTTAAATACTTTAAAGGAATCTACAGAAGACATATTAGAAGCCGTAGGAACATCTGTAGTTTGCGCCCATTTTTCATATGCCTCCATAGAGGCATCGTTTTTTAAGTTGAATAAAACTACTAAAGCTGCCATATTTTCTATTTAATAAATTAGACTCTTTATTATAACACAAATTATTCTTTTGTAGTACAATTACTACATTATTTTCTTGCTTGCAAAAATGCAGTTCCCGAAGCTTTTATTAATCCTTGTACAGAGTTCATTATAAAAGAAGCTCCTTTATCAATTAATGCTTCTGCCTGCGTAGCATTACCAGCAACAGTTCCATACCATTTTCCGGATTCAAGAATAGTACTAAAAATCTCATCCAATAGTTTTTTTACTTCATCATGTCCCGGCCCATCATAAAAGCCCATTGACATGGCTAAATCTCTTGGGCCAATAATAAACCCATCTACACCGTCTAATTTGCATAATTCTGGCAGGTTTTTTACACATTCTAAAGATTCTATTTGAGGCAATACTAGGGTTTGCTCATTAGCAAATTTTACGTATTCAGCTTGACTCATGCTTCCTTGCATATAATCTGCCGCACGAACAGGCCCCAGGCCTCTTTTCCCAAAAGGTGGATATTTAATAGCATCTATCATTTTTTTAACATCTTCAACGGTATCGATGCTTGGCATCATTACTCCCATGACACCTGCATCCATATACTGAAGTATTAATTTAGTATCAACGCTTCTAATTCTTGCTAACGGAGTTGTATTTACCAATTCACATGCACGCACCATATTGGTAACTTCGGAAGGTGTTATTGCGCCATGTTCTCCATCCATCATATAAAAATCCATTCCCGTATAGCCCACATATTCGCATATAGTTGGGTCTATTGTTGGTCCTATAATTCCAAAACCAACTTTACCTTCTTCTATTCTTTTTTTTAATCTATTCTCTTTCATAAGCCTATTCTATTGGTTCGCCATTTGCTATCTTTTCTCGAACATAATTCATTAAACCTCCAGCATCGCCAACCTCAGCAACAAATGGAGCTGCTGGAACGGACTGAAAAGAAGTTCCTTTAGTTATGTTTGTTATTATACCCGTTTCCGGGTTATACTCTAGCTCATCTCCAGTTTCACACCCCTTATCTATATCATCACAAGTAACAAATGGTAGCCCATAGTTTATAGCATTACGAAACTGTAATCTTGCAAAACTTGTTGCAAAAACAGCTTGTACACCGGCTCCCATAAGCCCTGTAATAACATGCTCAATAGATTTACCGCCACCAGCAAAATTATGAGCCGCAACAATAAAAGTGAAGCCTTCATCCTTAAAGGCGTTTTCTTTGTTAAACTCTTCTTTTACACCTGCCATTACCCATTTACTGTTTTCCGCAGCATCTATTGCCGATGTCCAATATTCCTGAATGATAATATCGTAGGCCATTACGTAATCATCTGCTACCCAACATTTTCCTTTTATCATTGTTTTTATTTTAATTAATTAATTCAAAAAATACTCTTTTGGCAGATTCAGCTGCCGCTTCCATTCCCCTTGACATATGGGCTGTATGTTCTCCTGCGAAATGTATATTACTCGCAGGTTTTATCATATCTTCAAACCAAGCCGCTTGCCCTACACCAAACTCAGCATAAGCTCCTTTGTTATATTTATATTTTCCCCAATTTTGCATTCCCAAATATTCTATTTTACCTGTCGATGCCGGTCGTATTTCATTCATTTTTTTAATAGTATACTCCGCCACTTCTTTTTCCGACATCTTATCAAAAAAGGCTGTTCCTTTTCCGTTTACCCAACAAGCAATTTGTTTTTCATCTTTATGGGAACTTAAATTCATAACACGTTCCAAAGGGGTATCTGTCCACATTGCAGCGGGGCTACCATCTTCTTCCCAAAAAGGAGAACTATGCGTTAAATGAATCTGAGTTATTTTAGTATAGTTTAAATTCTGTATGGCTTTTTCTTGCTTACTGTTAAAACTAGCATTCATTTTTACATCTCTTAACGTAGAAAATGGCATGGTCGAAATAACTTTTTTACTCTTGTAACTAGCACCATCTTCACAAGTGACAGAAACACTATCTCCAGAATCATCGATAGAAACTACCATTTTATTTTTTAAAACAGGTTTCTCTAATTTCTTGACTAAAGATTCTATAAATGAGGCTGTTCCTCCTTTAAAATTAAGAATTCTCTTAGAGGTATTATATTTTCTAAAGGCACTACTATGATAAGCATTCATTGCGGATGTTTCTCTAACATCATTGTAGTTCGCCGATATGTTTACTAAATCTATTTCTGTCTCAGATAAACCGTTTCGTTTTAAAACTTTACTATAAGCCTCATCTAACTCCGGTCGCTTATACCATTCATCTAAAGAGCCTAATTGCTTTTCTTTGCCAAAGGCTCTATATTGTAACATTCTTGGGTTTGGTTCTGGACCGTCCCAAGTAGTATGTAACTGGCCATCTTTATAAATGGCAGTTGGAGAATTCATATATTCCGTAATATCAATCATCTCTGTATGGAGTTCTTGAACAAGAGACATCACTTCCGCATAACCGTCACCAATACCTTTTCCTCCTACATCTCTATTAATATCCTTTCGGGTAAACATTCTTCCGCCAACTCTATTACTGCCTTCTAACAAAATATAATCTCTACCTTCTTTTTCTAGAAGATATGCTAAATAAAGACCAGATAAGCCACCTCCCAAAATAAGGAATTCTGTATCTAAAGCTTTAGTTTTAGCACAAGCCAAAGGGCTTAGTACCACACCTAACCCAGCTATTCCTGTTTTTTGTATAAAGGAGCGTCTTTTCATAATTCTTTACAGGCTTAGTGTTCTAGGGTCTGTAATTACCCCTGTTAATGCTGATGCAGCTACTACACTCGGAGATGTTAAATATATTTCTGCTTTTTTACTACCCATACGTCCGGTCATATTTCTATTTCCCGCACTAAGTACAATATCGCCATCGCCAGCAACACCAGTATGTATACCAGCACACGCAGCACAGCTAGGGGTATCTACAGCTACTCCTGCTTCTACCAATGTTTCTATATATCCTGCACGTAAAGCTTCTAAATAAACTGTTTGACTTGCTGGAACTAGAATCATATTTATGTCTCTATGTACTTGTTTGTCTTTTAAAATTTTAGCTATAGTAGCTATATCTTCTAATCTACCGTTGGTACATGTCCCTACAAAAGCTTTATTAAATTTGGTGCCAATAAGTTTTTCTACAGGAACAGTATCATCTAATTTTCCTGGCAGAGCTACTGTTGGACCTAAATCGGAAATATCTATAGTATACACCTGATCGTATTCTGCGTCATCATCACTAGCAATCATATCCCAATCCCCAATTGCGCGATCTTTTAAATATCTTTGGGTTATTGCGTCTGGAGCTATAATTCCATTTTTTGCTCCTAAATCTACTGTCATATTACACAAAGTCATTCTCCCTGCCATACTAAGACTCTCAATTGCCGGACCCGTAAACTCTAATGCTTTATACAAAAGATGTCCGTTCCAATGCATCATACCCATAATATGCAGACTTAAATCCTTGGCCATTACCCAAGGTTGCCAGGTTCCAGTAATATGAAATTTAACCGATTTTGGCACTCTAAACCAAGCTTTCCCGGTTGCCATTGCAACAGCTGCATCTGTAACCCCTATTGCATTACCTACCGCTCCAGCTGCACCATAAGTATTCGCATGAGAATCCGTACCAATACTGATTGTACCAGGAAGTACATGACCTTGCTCTACCATGATTTGATGAGCAATACCTTGTCTTCCTAAATCATAAAAATTAGTAATATCATGCTGCTTTACAACCTCTCGCCACTCATTTAACATGGTGGCAAATTTTTGATTTGGCGGAGGAACCAAGTGATCCGACACACAAATTACTCTATCCTTATTAAAAACCTCTGTTTTACCAAGAGATCTAAATTTATCAAAACAAGTTTTACCCAGATAATCCATTGTCATAACAGTATGAACATTTGTCCATACAAGTTCTCCCGGCACTACATGATCTCTTCCGCTATTGCGGGCCATAATTTTTTCAGTAATGGTCATTCCCATATTGTAACTGTTTTAAATATTATCTTCGAATACCTATTTATTATATATCCGATCTAGACTCTTTTCCATTGGTTCTAATATTGGGTAATTCTTCCCAAAATTTAGGGTCAATATCGTCCTGTGAACCTACTTTTCTCTCTTCTATCATGGTAATCCCATTGAAAGTGTCATTCTCCGACCACTTCCATACTCTTATCCTATGATCATCATTACCTATTAAATCTATTTGCTCAAAAAGCGTCATCCCGGGCTTGTGCTTATAATCCCATATAAGTACTACACTCCTTCCTGTTTCCCATGCTTTTCCAGATAATCTTGGGTTTTCGAAAATTAATTCTCCCTTGTCATTAAAATTGCAAATTCCAAAGTCTAAACACTCTTCAAAACCATCATCCCAGAAGTATTGGTTTACTTGATGATACCTTCCATCTGGCATTATCCTAATAGTTAAGCGACTTTTCCACTCTTGTATTAGCTTTCCGTCGGCTCCAATTCTCTTGTACGTTCCTTCCCAAATCCCTGTATGTTTAGGAAATAATTTTAATTCATAACTCATAATATTTCTCTATTTTAAAAAGCTTGGTTTTTTTTATCGATATAAATATAGTTAATATTATTAACTATTAATAATGTTAATCATTATTTTTTTTATTTTTCTACATTAATTTTGTCCTGAGGCTCATTAAATTCTACTAAAAAACCATCTGGGTCATAAAAAATACTGACCTTAACACGTATAACCCCTTTACCATCATAAGAAGGATATTCTCTTAATGTTGGCGCGGTTATAATTTCTACCCCTGCCGTGTTTTTAATTTTTTCAAATCTTCCTTCCAAATCATTCGTATTAAATAGCAAGACAGAGTTTTGCGCAGTAAATCCTTCTTTTCGAATTGGCTTTATAAATTTGCTTGGATCATTGTAAGAATACTCCATAAGACCCAAAACCCCGTAATAGCTATTAATTGCCTTAAGAAACACTAGTCTTACTTCGTGATCTTCGTCTTTTTCTGGATGCTTACGAATTAATATTTTATCGTAAATAATTTCCATACCAAGAACGTCTTGGTATAGCGCTAATGATTTTTTAATATCTCTTACAATTAATGTTGTTCTTCTAAAGACTAGAGGGTAATCTTCTATTTTAAAATCTTGATTAGTTTCTTTTACTACTTCCTGTTTCCACTGTATACTGCCCTTATCTTCTTTTTTACCAGTGCAAGCCGTAATTGTTAAAAAAAATACAACAGCAATAAATCGAAATTTACAATTCTCTATTAATACGCCCATAGTATTTTATATTCTCTTGTGAATGAATATATATTGTATAATGATTAATATATATTCAAGATTTTCATAAAAATAGTTAATTTTATTAATAATTAACATTATTAATTATTAAATTTATGAATAATTTTAGGTCTACACTTCTTTTCAAAAAAGAGAAAAAACAACTTAAAATATTGATTAACAATACACTAAAACAAATAAAACGACAAGAAAAACCTTAAAAAGGTGACCAAAAATTGATTTAAAAAAGTGTTTGGTACTTGGAATTTTCAAGATATAATAAAAAAAATCTCTAAAATAGAACAAATCGACTAACAACTAAATAGATAAAATATGAATTTTTCTAACCTTAAAGAATTTAAATTTGGCTGGCCTGTTATCCTTTCTTCAACTTTTGGAATTGGTTTAGGCATGTCGCCATTACCATTTTATACTATTGGTGTTTTTGCTATTCCTCTATCCAAAAATTTTGGTTGGGGTATGGATACAGTTATGGGCGGACTTACGGTTTTTACCTTAGCAGCATTAATTGCCAGTCCTTTAATTGGATACATTGCGGATAAAGTTAGTGCTAGAAAAACCGCCATGTTATCACTATTATTGTTTGGAATATCCTTCATTGCTTTTAGTTTAAATACTGGATCAAAAGCTTTATACTATACTTTGTGGGGCGTAATGGCATTTGCAGGTGCAGGAACCTTACCTATGACTTGGACAAGAGTAATAAACAATTGGTTTAATGAAAATAGAGGTTTAGCCCTTGGCCTTTCCCTATTAGGAACCGGATTATTTGGTGCCTTTGCCAAACTATATGCTTTTTCGTTAATTGAAAATTTTGATTGGAAAACAGCTTATTTAGGAGTTGGCTTACTACCTATACTTATTGCTTTACCAATAGCCTTCTTCTTTTTTAGAGATGTAGATGACCCTAAAGTTGCCAAAAAATTAAAGAAATTAAAAGACGAAGTGCCCAGCCATGCTACGATTACGAAATCTGGTTTAACGGTAAAACAAGCCCTTAAAGATTGGAGATTCTGGCTACTTGCATTTTGCTTTATTCTTATTTCTTTTGCCGTTGGAGGCCCAATACCAAATTTAGAAAATTTGCTTTCAAATAAAGGCTTCAACACTGGAGATGCCGTTGTTTTAGCAAGCATCATAGGATACTCTGTATTAATGGGGCGATTATTAGGCGGATATTTACTAGATCGTTTCTGGGCTCCTGCCGTAGCTTTTATTTTGTTAAGTATTCCGGCTATATCTTGTTATATTTTACAAGGTGCAGATTTAACTTATACTAATGCACTCATCGCTGTAGTAATTTTAGGCTTCGGAGCTGGGGTGGAGTATGATCTTATGGCCTATTTAGTTTCTAGGTATTTTGGAATGAAGAATTACGCTGCAATTTATGGGTTTTTATATGGTTTTTTTGCATTTGGAGCAGGCTTTGGCCCTGTGATTTTCGGTAAGTTCTTTGCATCCACTGGTAGTTATGATTCTATTTTACATTATGCTATGATAGCATTTTTAGTAGGTTCTTTTCCTTTATTACTTCTTGGAAAATACAGAAATTTTGATGTGGAGAAAAAGTAGTCAAAGTGATGAAAGCTACAAAAAATCTTCGCTGGTGGATTGTTGCTACCATTTTTTTGGCTACCACTATAAACTATATTGATAGACAAGCACTTTCTGTTGCTGCACCTGTTATACGCGAAGATTTAAATTTATCTAACGAACAATATAGTTGGATTGTAAGTTCTTTTTTACTTGCGTATACCATTATGCAAATAGTTTCTGGTAGATTAATAGATATACTAGGTACAAAAAAAGGCTTTACTATTTCTATTATTTGGTGGTCTATTGCCAATATGTTACACGCTTTTGGAACTGGTATATTAAGCCTAGGCATTTTTAGATTTTTACTTGGCATGGGAGAAGCAGGCAATTACCCAGCAGGTATGAAAGCTATATCGGAATGGTTTCCTAAAGAAGAACGAAGTAAAGCAGTTGGTATACTAAATATGGGTCCTGGTTTTGGGGCAATTATTGCACCTCCGTTACTTGTCTGGTTAATTTTAACCTTTGGATGGAAATTGTCTTTTGTTATTACTGGAGCATTGGGATTTTTGTGGTTAGTTTTATGGAGGGGCATATATTATACACCCGAAAATCATCCGAAAATTACTAATGAAGAATTAGAATTAATTCTAAAAAAGGAAAAAGACAATTTTCAAAAAGAACAATCCCCTTGGTTAAGTTTTTTTAAACATAAAGAGGTTTGGGGACTTGCACTGTCTAGATTCGTGTCTGACGGCGCTTTTTATTTTTTTGTATTCTGGTTGCCATCCTGGTTGGCAGATGTAAAAGAATTTAGTTTAACAGAAATTGGAATGTTCGCTTGGATTCCTTTTCTTTTTTCTGATATAGGGAGCTTTGTTGGAGGCTGGACAGGAGAAAAACTAATTGCCAATGGGATGTCTTTAAATGCTTCAAGAAAATGGGTGCTTTGGATTGGGGCCATTCTTGTAGTTCCGGTATTAGGCTGCCTTTATGTACAATCCCCATATGTAGCCATAGGTTTAATTAGTATCTCTTTATTTGCTACGCAGTTTAAGCAATCTTCTTTATTTACTTTACCAATTGATATTTTCTCTAAAAAAGATGCTGCTTCCGTTTGGGGAATTTCAGGATCCGCAGGTAGTTTAGGGGCTATGTTATTTACACCAGTAATTGGTTGGCTAGTAGATACCATTTCCTATGCTCCCGTTTTTACAATTGTTGCATTTCTACATATTATTTCGGCCATTTTGGTAATGGTCTTTATTCCCAATATTAAACGCATTCCTAATCTATCATAATGAATAAACAACTTGTAATACACAAATTTTCAGAATATATACAGGAGGCATCTAGTATTATAGAAACCCCTATTCCTAAAATAAAAGCATCACAAATTTTAATCAAAAATAAATTTTTAGGTATCAATGCTATTTACGACCGGGAGCTTTATAAAGGAAAAATACCATATATAAACGTTCAATTTCCATATGTTTTTGGCGTAGAAGCCGTTGGTATTGTAGTTGAGGTTGGTAGTAATATTACCAATGTAAAAATTGGAGATGCAGTATCTACCGTAAAAGTTGGTACCGCCTATCAAGAATATCAAATAATTACCAAAGAAGAAGTTGTTAAAATTCCAGAACCTACTGCCGAATATTTAACTCTTAACCCAACCGGTGTTTCTGCTTATTTAGCTATAAAAAACACCGCAGAATTAAAAAACGGAGAAACCATTGTTGTTTCTGCTGCTTCGGGTGGTTTAGGACATATTGTAGTGCAACTTGCTAAACAAAAAAACTGCCATGTGGTTGCTATTTGCGGCAAACCGGAAAAAGAAAATCTACTGAAGAATTTAGGTTGCTGCGACCGCATTATTAACTATAATAAAGAAGATTTAATAACCGTTTTAAACAAAGAATATACTAATAAAATAGATGTAGGCTTTGACTCCGTTGGCACTTACATGTTTGATGCTTTTTTACAAAACTTAGCACCCTTAGGTCGTTTAGTAGTTAGTGGTTTAGCAACAGAGTTAACTGCTCCAGAATTTGAGCAAGTACATGGCCCTAGAGTATATGAAAGTATCTATTGGAAAGGAGCTTCTGTCCGTTGTTTTATGAATCATTTGTACAAGGAACAACACCCAGAAGCACGTAATTATCTATTCCAATTATATCAGGAAGGTAAGCTGCAAGTTAAGGTAGATTCCACCTTATTTAAAGGAATTGAATCTATTACTACTGCATCGGAATATTTACTGGCAGGAAAAAGTTGCGGTAAAGTCGTTGTTGCTCTTTAACAAAAAAAAACACTATGAATATACTAATTGTACATGCTCATGAAAATGCAGATTCCTTTTGTTCTGCTCTAGCCAATATTGCTAAATCTACTTTTGAAAAAGAAGGTTATGAGGTAACTATATCCGATTTATATAAAAAGAATTTTAACCCCGTTGGCGGTAAACACGATTTTAAAAAGATTTCCGATGCTTCTTATTACAAATATGCTTCGGAGCAAATACATGCACAGCAAAATAATTTGTTTTCGGATGATTTAAGAGAAGAAATGGAACTTTTGAGCAAGGCCGATGTTCTTATTTTTAATTTTCCTCTTTGGTGGTTTAGTATGCCAGCAATACTAAAAGGTTGGGTGGATCGCGTGTTAGCCTATGGCTATGCCTACGGAGGAGATTACGGTTTTTACGATAAAGGTAGGTTTAGCGGAAAAAAAGCGTTTTTATGCGTAACCACGGGTAGTCCCGCGAATTTTTACACAGAAACTGGATCGCATGGAAGAACTTTAGCTGCTATTTTAAAAAACATTCATCAAGGCATTTTAGGGTTAATAGGATTTGAAGTCTTACCCGATTTTGTAGCATATGGAGTATCTAGAATAACCGATGTTGAGCGGAAAACAATTTTAGAAAATTATATGACCTATATTCAAAAAAACTTTCAATAACTCCTTTTTTTAAAACTACATATCATTCAAAATACTCTAGCTCTTCTAACTCATAATGGGTTTGCATATACCCTTCTACTCCTGCTTTTAGAAATAAATAATCTTCATTTGCTGTTACCCATACATTATAAGCTGGATGTTCTTCCTCTAAACCGTCAGCGCTTGCTAAAGAAAAATGCCTTGCATTGAAAATGCCTGCTTTTATTGTAATTACTTCCTCTCCATGATATTCCAATCCTATAGACTCTAAGGTGAAAATCATAGGCCCCGTGGCTCCACGATGGTCTGGAGAAGTTAATAGTAAATCTTTAAAATATTGCACCCCTTTACCTTTAGTAAGATCATATAATTTCATAAGCAGCGCATCTGCTACTATAGGATGTGCTTGTAACCATTTCACAGGTTGTTTAACTGGAATTCGTTCTGATATTCTACCCTTTTCTTTATTAAAAACTTCAAGTTCTACACTATCCTCTTTGAACCAATACCATCCTGTACCCTCTAATTCGTCACCGACAGATAATCGCACACTACAATCTAAAGGGGCTCCCTTTTCATCCATGGCGATTACTACATCTCTAACTACATTGGGTTCATCATCAATTTCGCAATGCGCTTGTACAACTATTTTTTCGTCATACTGTTTTGTAATAGTAAAAAACTCCCTACCCCTTTCTGCATTTAAACGCTCTGGTTTTTTACTGGTATATCGTATATATCCCCTAATAGTTTTATGTTTCATTTTACTATTTTAAAATAAATGAACTCCTAAAGCTGCGTTCACCAATAATCCAATCCATATACCATACACATAGGGCAGGCATTTATCCATTCTAACTTTCATTATAGTGTTAGATTTTTCTACATTGTGACCTTGCAATAAATTGATAAATGCAGGAGTAAATTTTCCAAGATGATACCTTATTCCTAATCCGCAAAGAATTAATCCGCATACGATTAATAACTTATAACTTACCCAAGAAACTAGGATATAATCTGGATTAAAAAGATTATAAATTGCAAATGTCGATACACCAAAAACTATAATTGGGCGTATCCAAAAATCTACATTCTTTAACTTCTTTTTCTGAACTTCATCTTTTCCGAAATGGACTTTTAAAACTAAAAATAACCACAAAATACCAAATCCCCATATTAACCCTAATCCAAGATTAGTAACTTTCATTATCCCCATAAGGCTAGCCATATGAATACCTGTAGGCATTATTAGTGGCATAGCAATGCGCGGCCCTAAATCGCAACCTAGTAAAATCTGCAAGGCAGTTGATCTTTGCGCCCCTGACAATTTAGGATTTATAACGAATTTACTAGAATAGTAAGTTCCCATATCTGTTCCTAACCAAAAAACGAATAATAGAATGTGAAAATATTTTAATATTAAAAATATGCTCATTTTCTTGCTTTTGCATTGTTATAGGTTTATTAAAAACCAATCTTCTAGTAGCCCTTTTATGTGCTTTATAAAACGAGCGGCATCTGCTCCGTTTATTATCCTATGATCAAAACCAATAGTAATTGGCATAAGTAATCTTGGTTTAAACTCTCCGTCTATCCAAACAGCCTCTTTTTTACTTGCTGCCACTCCCAAAATGGCCACTTGCGGAAATGTTACTAATGGAAAAATAGCAGTAGTGCCGATACCCCCAAGGTTAGAAATAGTAAACGTAATACCTTCCAAGTCTTCTTTAGAAATTTTTTTCCCTTTTACTTTGGTAGAAACCTCAGTAAGTTCTATTGCAATTTCACTTATACTTTTCTGGTTAGGGCTTCGCAAACCAGGTACTAAAAGCCCCCGATCTGTATCTACAGCAACCCCAATGTTTATGTACTCTTTATATATTATTTCATTTGCACTAGGATTAAAACTAGCATTAAAAATTGGGTAACTCTCAAGAGCTTTAGCTACAACTTTTACTAAAATGCTTGTGATTGTTAAGGAGCCTCCTTGTTCTTTTATTGCAAATTTATGCTCTTGCCTCTTTGCTTCTAATGCTGTAATATCTACTTTTTCTTGTAGCCAAGCATGTGGAATTGTAGACCATGATGTGCTCATGTTTTCACTGGTTGCCTTAGATATTCCTGATAATGATTCCTTAGAAATATCTCCCCATTTACTAAAATCTGGCAAATCCGGAGTAATAGGCGTAGCTCCTCCTATATTTCTACCTTCATTTAATTGCTTGGCGTGGGTTTTCACATCCTGCAAAGAAATTCGTTTACTTCTTCCTTCTAATGAAATGTTAGCCAAATTAACCCCAATTTCTTTTGCCATTTTTCTGGCAAGGGGTGAAGCTCTAAAACCTTTTTTAGGCTCAGAATCTATTTTAATTGGGGGCGACGCAACAACAGGTTGTGCAACCGCAACTTTAGCAGGTTCTTCTATTACAGGTTCCTCTTTAGGTTTACTCTCCTCTTCTTTAGCAACTTGTTTTTCTTCTTTTATAGGTTCGGCTTCTCCTGTTGAAGAAGAATTTCCTCCATTTAATTGCATAAAAAGGGTTCCTTCCCCTATTTCATCACCAATATTAACTAAAATAGCCGCTATTGTTCCTCCTTGTTCTGCTGGAACTTCTACAACCACTTTATCTGTTTCTACCTCAATTAAGGATTGCTCCGCTTCTATGGTATCTCCTTCTTTTACTAAAATAGAAATAATAGTTCCTTTTTCAATGCCTTCTCCTAAGGATGGTAATTTAAATTCGATCATCTTTCTAGAATTATGCTTTATTACAATGCAGGATTAATTTTAGCACTATCAATATTTTGTGCCTTGATAAAATCTTTAACTTCTTTGGCCGTAACGTCCCCTTCTTTTCTAAGTAATTGAAGAGCCGCTAAAGCAATATATTTAGGGCTAATTTCAAAATAGTCCCTTAAATCGGTTCTTGCTTCACTTAAACCATAACCATCTGTTCCTAAAACATGATACGCATCTGGCATCCATTTAGAAATACTCATGCCCCAAGATTTCATATAATCAGAAACAGAAACAAAAACTCCCTTTTCTTTTTCGACTAATGTTTCTACATAAGATTTTGTTGTCTTCGATGTTGTTAGCAACGCTTCTCTTTCTGCGTTTAACGCATCTCTCTGTAGCTCTGTATAACTAGTTACGCTCCAAATATCTGTAGATATGTTCATTGCCTCCAGTAAATCTTTAGCTTCTATAACCTGAGTCATAATAGATCCACTACCCATTAAATGCGCTTTTCTTTTTGATTTTTTAGTTGATTTTTGGTAACGATACATTCCTTTGATAATACCTTCTTCTACCCCTTTAGGCATAACCGGCATGGTATAGTTTTCATTGGTAACCGTTATGTAGTAGAATATTTTTTCCTGTAGCTCATACATTCTATAGATACCATCCTTTATTATTATTGCCAATTCGTAAGCAAAAGATGGGTCATAACTTTTCATATTAGGCACTACGCTAGATAGCATGTGAGAGTGTCCATCTTGGTGTTGTACCCCTTCCCCATTAAGTGTTGTTCTACCCGAGGTTCCACCAATAAGAAATCCTTTACAAAGCATATCTCCACAGGCCCAAATCATATCTCCCACGCGTTGAAAACCAAAAATAGAATAGAATACATAAAAAGGAATCATTGGTAATCCATGCATGGCATAGGCCGAACCAGCAGCCATAAATGATGCTATGGCCCCAGCTTCGCAAATTCCTTCTTGTAGTATTTGGCCATCAACACTTTCTCTGTAATAGGAAACGCTACCAGCATCAACGGGTTTATATAATTGTCCTTTAGGTTGATATATTCCTGCATATCGGAAAAGACCATCTAAACCAAAAGTTCTTGCTTCATCTGGAATAATAGGAACTATATATTCTTTAATATCATCATGACGAATTAATTTTGTTATTAACCGTACTAAGACCATCGTGGTAGAAACTTCCCTATCTCCTGTACCTTCGTAAAACTCTCCAAATAAATCGTCTCCGGGAGTTTTTATAGCAATACTCTCATCTTTACGCTCTGGTAAGTAGCCTCCTAAAGCTTCTCTTTTTTCTTTAAGGTATTTAATCTCTGGACTATCTGGAGACGGAATGTAAAATTTAGCTTTTGCAGCATCTTCCTTACTCATAGGTATACCAAATCTTGCAGCAGCGTCTATACGTTCTTCTGCCGTCATGCTTTTTTTCTGGTGCGTGGTATTTTTTCCTTCACCGGAATCTCCCATTCCGTAACCCTTTAGAGTTTTCATTAGGATAACACTTGGTTTACCATTAGGTTTTTCTGCCTTATCAAATGCTGCAAAAATCTTTTTATAATCGTGCCCTCCACGTCTTATGGTTCTTATCTCTTCATCAGATAAAGATTTCATCAATTCTTCGAGCTCCGGGTTGTCTTTTATCCAATGCTTGCGAACCTCATCTCCTGGAAGTACAGAATACATTTGGTAATCGCCATCCAAAGCCTCATTCATTCTATCTACTAAAATACCTTCATGGTCTCTTTCTATTAAAGAATCCCACTCACTGCCCCAAATAACCTTAGTAACATTCCAACCTGCTCCCAAGAAACTTCTTTCTAATTCTTGAATAACTTTTCCGTTACCACGAACAGGCCCATCTAATCTTTGTAAATTACAATTAACAACGAGAACCAAATTGTCTAACTGTTCTCTTACCGCAATATTTAATGTTCCAAGAGTTTCTGGTTCGTCCATTTCACCATCACCAACAAAGGCCCATATTTTTCCTCCTTTTTTCTCTTTTAATCCTCTATTTTCCAAATATTTTTGAAACCTTGCTTGGTAAATCGCACTTACTCCTATAAGCCCCATAGAAGCCGCTGGAATTTCCCAAAAAGAAGGCATTCTTCTTGGATGTGGATACGATGGCAAGCCACCTTCTTTCTGTAGTTCTCTTCTAAAGTTTTTAAGGTTATCTTCTGTTAATCTTCCTTCTAGTAATGCGCGTGCATATATTCCTGGCGCAGCATGTGGCTGAAAAGAAACCAAATCACCCCCATAATCTTCGGACTTTTTTCTAAAAAAATGATTTAAACCTACCTCGTACATACTAGCAGCCGATGCGTAAGTGGCAATATGACCACCTACGCCAGCGCCACTATCATAACCTTGTAATACCATTGCCATAGCATTCCATCGATTAATATTCTCAATTTTAGTTTCTAGCACTGTATCTCCAGGATACGGTGGTTGGTGTTTTACATTAATTGTATTTATATAAGGGGAGTTTAGTGCTTCGCCTCCTAATTTTACCCCTTTTTTTATTGCGAAAGCTCGTAAATGGCGTATCAGTTTTGCCGCTTGGTCATCCCCTAAATCTTGGATAACTTCATCTAAAGATGCTATCCATTCTTGCAATTCTTGACTCCATTCTAATTCGTTAGCTTCTACTGTTTTATTCATAACCTTAATATTGAGTATGTTAAATACCGTATAAAGATAATAAATTTAATTAATATTATTAACTATTAATAATGTTAACTAAATTAAATTTTAATGTTTTTGGATAAAAAGTGATTTATTTGCGCTTAATGGCACTTTCAAAACCCACTCTAACGCAATACACTTCTCTTACCATTTTTCATTCGAAGACCCCATTAAATGGGTTTTGCAATGGCATAAAAAATAAAATCTGAGAATTTAAAAATATAAGTACTAGTAATTCAAGGTAAGTATTATGATTTTGTTCGCAACCAATTTTTATTATTGTTGCTAATACATAAGCATTATATAAATGGTTATCATTTTAAATTACCTACTAAGTTCCACGATAATCCATCGGGGGATTTAAATGAAATACTAGGTTCTTTAAATTCATTTTCATAAATTTCTGTTACTTCAGTTGCTCCACCATTAATGACTTTTTTTCTATAAGCTTCAATATCTCTTACTTGATACGTTAAAAGAGACATCCCAAGTGAGCCTGGTCGAGAAAGGTCATGAACATCTTTCATCTCTGAAGAAGTAAACATTCTAACAATTTTTAAACGACCCGACAAATGGCCTTTAACATCTAAAGAAGACCTAGGGTCATCAAAATCATGAATACTATAAACCTCTGAACTACTAAGGCCAAAGGTCTGTTGATTTCCTGATGAACATGTAGGTTTTCCTCCTAAATTTTGTTCTTTTTGTCTTAAAAGCCCAAGACATTCATCATAAAACTTTAATGAACCAATATCATCCATGCGCAATAAGATGCCGTGATGTGTAAATTGGCTAGATTTTAGAAAAGAGTTTTCATCTATCTTACCGTAGGTTGGCTTTTCATAATTATATCTTTCAAAAATTGCCAATCTGCAATAAGGGTGTAGAGCAATTCCTTCTCTAACACCAAGTGGTCTGTCAAAAAATGGCTTTCCTTTTTCCATTTGATATACCTGTAACCAATGCGGCATAATAAAAGACCATAAATCTCCTTTAGTAATGGCATCTTCTACATGGTTTAGAATATTAAGAACGCTTTTTGTTAATAATACGCACCATCTACCGCCATTATGACGGAGATTTGCAGTATACCCTATACCTTTATTTATTGGTTTATCCCATTGCATTAATCGTATAAAACTGTGATCACTATCTAAATGTTGTAATTGAACTGACTTAACCTTTGAATTAACATTGTAAAGTTTTTTAGCACTTTCCATAGATAGTTCTCCATGGTCCACAATTCGATAACCAAATTGGTTCCAAAATGAAATTGCCGATATGAGGTCTGGCACTCCTATACATGATTCATAAACTCCTCTAATTTCTTGTTGGCTGGCCATACTATTTTTTTTCTAAATTTCTATTCCCTAATTATTAATAACCTTTTTTAACTAAAGGTATTACACACACAACTTTAAGTTTAATTTGGAATTATAGCGCTTAGATACTATAATAAGGTAACATATAGAATTACCTTCCCCATCCGTCACCAGCTTCTCCTTTTTGCAAACTACGTACTTCCGCAACATCTTTTGGTGGATTGAGCCATTGTGGTTTAACTTCCTTTGCCCAAGTTAACAACTGCTTTGGAAATTCATCATGACTTTCCACTCGCCAAGAATATAGTTGTATAATTGCAGGGCCACTGCCTGCCCATTTAGGTAATTGCCCATACCGCTGCCAACTCATTTGATGTGGTTCTTCTACACTACCCTCTGGGTGAATAAAAAAATCATAGTTCTCCCATGCCTGGTATTGGTTCCCAGAGGGCAACGGAAAATCTAAAAAAACTGCAGCGTTAAATATAAAAGTATTTCCCATTTTACGGTATGGGATACCCTCTTTTGCTTCTATTAGTTGTACTCTATCTCCGACACCCTGTTCTACATCCCCATATATTCTATTATTTTCTAGTCTATAAGTTATCATTTGATAAGGATATGCAATCGGTGCAACTACTTTTCCATTATACTCCGTAATAACCTCTCCCGTTTCAACATCTGTATACGCAAATGTTTTTCTGGTAAGGTGGGTTATTTTACCTTCAGGGGTATCTGGCCAAATAATAGTGGAACTATCAAAACCTATCATTCCAAAAAGCTTTTTGCCGGAAGGGTATTCATATACGCCGCCTTCTGCAATCCAATGAACAGCGTCCCCAGTACCTGCCCTAGCATTCACCCATATTTTAAGTGCCTCTGGTGCGTTTTTGTAAGATGACTTATCTTCAGAAGGATGTACAAACTCTCTTGTACGTTTTTCTTCTTCTTTCTCTATCGAAGTACTTTTTTCTTCTTTACAACCAAGAAGAAAAAATAAACCAAGCAATAAACCAGTAGCAATATGTTTCATAGTTCTTTGTATTATTTAGAAAATTCAAGCTATACAATAAAAAATGTAGCGCTTTTTAAACATGCTCTAAAATACAATTAATTAGTTAACTAATCAAACTATTAACTTAATTAACTAACATATATATTTACATAAGAAAAAATAACTACACCTTAATATATAGAAAACGAACCATGCATTTTCTAACAAAAATCCCCCAAAACCTCTAATTATACAATATAAAAGACCATTAGTTACCAATAGTGAATAACATATGTTAAAAACAATAAAAATGTAATTTTTTAAAAAAATAGTTAATTTAATTAACCATTAACATAATTAATTATTATATTAGTGAAGAAATTAAGCGCTTTTTTTCAAAAAAACAAGAAACAAAAAAGGCGAAACCAACCGAAAACACTAGGTTATATCAACTAAATTGAACTAAATAATTACTACATCTATGAAAACGTACAAAACTTCAAATTTGATCTGTTTACTTAGTTTTTTACTTTTCTCGGCAGGAATATTTGCCCAAGGAACAGTAACAGGAACAGTAACGGACAACAACAATCTTCCCATCTTGGGCGCAACAGTACAACAACAAGGCACTTCCAACGGTGTTGTTACTGATGACAATGGTATGTATAGCATACAAGCAGCAAACGGAGATATTCTTATCTTTTCTTATATTGGTTTCGGTCGCAAAAAGGCCGAAGTAACAGGACCTACATTAAACATACAACTTAAGGAAGATGTAAGTTTATTAAATGAAGTGGTAGTGTCTTCTACCAGAAAACCTGTACGAAAATTACAGGCCACGACTGCCATTAATACTATTGGCACTCAAGAACTAAATATTTTAAAACCTGAATCATTTACAGAGGCGATTCAAAATACACCGGGTGTCACCATAGACGAAACTCAAGGTAGAAAAGGTGGATTTAACATTCGTGGTTTTCCTGGAGGATCAAGTTACACAACAACCTTAATAGATGGTTTACCCATTTCTGGTACGCAAGGATTAACTGGAGGTACTCAAGAATTCTACGGTATTGATCCAAGTATTCAAAATATTGAAGTAGTACGTGGTGCGGCAGCAACCTTATTTGGTAGAGCAGCAGCAGCGGGTGCCATCAATATTATATCTAAAACAGGTGGAACAGAACATAAAGGTTCTTTTTCTTTAACAAAGTACAGTAACAATTCAAGACAAGGGCATCAATTCGAAGATGAAGTAGATTTCCGAACAGATTTTAACTTTAATGGCCCTCTTACTGAAAAAATTCGCTATAATATTGGTGGGTACCTTTTAGAAGATTCTGGTGTAAAAGAACAATTCGAAAAAGATAGAGGTGCGCAAATAAGAGCTAATTTTGATTGGTTAATTACGGAAACTTCTTCCATTCGTGTATACGGAAGTACTTTTAATAACCAGTTTCAAAATATTACAGATGCACCTTGGGATTTAGAAAATGGCAAAATACTTGATGGATGGCACCCTGCAAATACATTTTTTAATGATGCAGGAAACCTTACTCAGGCTTTTGGTGAAATAGGAGTTAGAAATGCTTTCTTTGATACTTCCGCTGCGATAGATGCCAATACTGGCAATGCTCTTAGAGATAATCCTGGGAGAAACAAAGAGAAAGCTCGTGGAACAACAGTCGGTGTGGATTTTAATATTGATTTAGGAAACGGATGGTTCTGGAATGAAAGATTTAGATATAATGACTTTAAATACCTAGACATAAATGAGTTTAACTTCTCTACTTTTTATGATGTTAACACTACAGTTAGTAGGTTTAATGGTCAGGCAGATAACCAAAATAGAGATTTAATTACCGAACATAGAATTTCAAAACAGATTAAAGGAGCCAATACTGAACACAATATTAGTGGAGGTGTTTATTACAGTACAGCCGAAAGGGATCGTTTAGGTTTAAACTTTATATATGGTTCTAGCGTAACATTTAGGAACCCTACTGTTGGACCAAATGGTTTTACTAGAGGTAGCTTTAGTAATCCAAATTTACCAAGTACCTCTTATGTTTCTAACACTTCTTCTAATAGGTCCGAAACTAGTACGGCTATCTTTATAGGGGATGAAATGGTGTTTAACGAGAAATTAAGTGTTAATGTATCTTTTCGTTATGATTGGCTAAAAACTAGATTTAACAACGATCCAGAAGAAATTAGATCCACTGGAATAAATTACGACCCTGGTACATTTGAAGAAAATGAGTTAAAATTCAAAGATTTATCTTATTCTATAGGTGCCAATTATTTATTAGGAAAATCCTCAGCTATTTACGGAAACTTCGTTAGAGCATTTTCATTACCCGGATCTATTAACTTAACAACAATATTACCAGAAGATAATGAGGTTGTAAATAATTTAGAGATAGGGTATAGAGCAGGTTTAGGAGATTTAACATTAGATTTTACCCTGTTTAACACCACTATTGATAATAGAACTGCAACTATTTTTGATGGTGACCTTGGTGAATGGGTAGAACAACCAGCAGGTGCCAATAAAGTGTTTGGTGGTGAATTTTCTGCAGTATATACGCCTAAAGCTATAAAAGGTCTTTTATTCAGAGGAGCCGTTACACTTTCTAATTCTGAATATGATACATTTTTAGTGCCATTAAGTTCTGGTACTGATCCTGATAATATCTATGGACTTAACCTTGTAACTACAGAGAATGGTTTACAAGCCTTTGATATTGGAGGGTTAAAAGCTCAAAATAGACCTTCTACTATATATAATTTAAACATAGGATACGGAACGGATAGATGGGGCGCAGACTTTGGAGGTATTACATATTCCGGAGCTTACGCAGATGTGCTAAATCTTGTGGAGTTACCAACATTATCTGAATATAACCTTGGCGCATATTATACTTTCCCTATGGGTAAAAATGAATTAAAAGTTAGCATGCGTATTAAGAATCTTTTTGATGGTGCCAATGCAAGACAGCTTGTTGTTGGTGGACAGGATGGTGATGCTAGTTTAAGAGAACTACAAGCTAATCCAGATGGTATAGGAAGAATATCATCCGCTGTATTCCAAAATCCTAAAAGAGTATTGTTTACTTTAGGGTATACGTTTTAAAAAACAAAATTTGAGTTAGTCAGCTTTAAAGACATCTTGATCTTATTTATATCAAGGTGTCTTTAATTTTTTTATACAAAAAATAAAAAACTATAAAAGAGTTAAAGGTCCTATTACATAGAAAAGCTATATAGATTACTTTAAGTAGAAAAATTGCTACTAACTAACATTCACTTTCGAAATTTAAATATATGAACGTATTACGTAAACTTTTAAGTATTACAATTATCATTACCAGCTTAAACAGCATTCATGCTCAGGATCCAGTTACAAATAAACACGCCTCTAAATCTGAAATTAGCGCAACTGTTTCGGGAATGACTTTTGTAACAAAAGACCTTGAAAGTTCCATTTTATTTTACACTAAGTTTTTAGGATTCACTGTGCGAAAACGCATAAAAATCGATACTCCTGAGGGGCTTGCTAATTTTGGCGTTAAAGGTGACCAAGAACTAGATTATGTTGGCCTTGTTCCAGCAGAGTTTTCCGAAGATAATATTATAATGGGAATTAATTTCATTGAAATTACAGAAGCTTTAGACGGTCCCCTCCTACAAAAAGAAAATAGAAATCCAATTGCAGGGGAACAAATGATAGCTTTTTCGGTTCAAAGTTTATTAGAAATTGAAAAACAAATGCAAGCAGCTAATATACCTTTAATAGCACCGATAACTCCTTCTGCAACAGGAAAATCAATGACGCTAACAGTTTTAGATCCAAATGGAATTAGAATTCACATGTATGAATACATTAAAAATTAGAAAGATTATCCCTTTTAACTACACGAACATTCTAAAAGGATGTGAATTTTAATTTTCGAAAAATTAGCCGAATAATAAAGCCTTTCCAATACTTATTGGAAAGGCTTTATTATTATTGCATTTCTTCAAAACCAGACATGGTATCTGGATGAGCTGTTTGAAATAGTACTGCCTTTTTTCTAAAAAAACGTAAAAAACCAGAGTCTCCCATGCGAGAACCATTTATACCAGACTCTTTAAATGAGTTTTTCTCTGCATCGAAAACTTTATTAGTAAGACTACCATCATTAATACTAATAGCACCAGCCTCTATTTGCGAAGCAATTTCTAAAGCTCTTTCTTTATTTTTAGAAAATACAGAAGCAGATAAACCAAATATACTATCGTTAGCTAAGGTAATAGCTTCTTCGTCCGACTTAAAAGCCATAATTGGTATTACTGGTCCAAAAGTCTCCTCTGTCATTACTTGCATGCTATGATCTACATTAATTAAAACTGTAGGCCTACACCATAAACCTCCATTAATGTTTTTGACCTTACCACCTGTAAGTATTTTTGCTCCTTTTACTTCTGCCTCATCCAATTGTAGTTGAATTTTTTCTGCTTGCTTTTCAAAAATCAAAGGTCCCATCTGTCCTTTATTAGGGTCTGTTGTTAAAGTAACATCGGCAGATTTATTGGTAATAATTGTTACAAATTCATCATATATTTTTTCATCTACATAGATTCTTTCCAAGGATTGACAGGCTTGCCCTGTTGCTCCTACTGCACTTCTTAAAATGGCATCAGTCGCAACTTGCATATCCGCGTCATCTAATACAATTGCTGGGTCTTTTCCTCCCAATTCTAAAAAAGCAGGAATGAAACGTTCCGCACAAGCAGCTCCAATTTTTTTTCCAGTGGGCACGCTTCCTGTAAAACATATAGCATCTACACTTTGAACTACTGCTTTACCAGCTTCTGCACCACCACGCACTAATTTTAAAACACCATTAAGTTCTGGTACTTCTTGTATACTTTTTTCCAAACCATCCATAAACCTAGGTGTTACTTCACTTGGCTTTAGTAAAACCGAACACCCAGCTAGCAATGCAGGAATAGTATCTATCAAGGCCAGTAATAAAGGAAAATTCCAAGGACTTATTACGCCAATTAATTGGTAAGGAACCCATTGTTGACCAATTTGTACTGTATTACACGAAGCAGATTGTCTTTCCTTGGGAGGATTATATAATTGTGGCGCTCTAAAAAACCATGCTTCTAACAAACCAAATATGCCTTTTACCTCTACCTTAGCGATTTGTTTTCTAGAGGTGTCAACAGCAAGTTGCTCGGCTATTTCATTTTCATACTTTTTAATACTCTCCAACCAATTTTTTAAAACGGAAACGCGTTCATCAATACTTTTAAGCTGCCATTTTTTTTGGTTTAAACGAGCATTATCCGCCATTGCAATAACGGACTCTGCACTATTTTCGCTTAGCTCATAATCAAACTCTCCCGTTCTTGGATTTCTTATTTTCATATTGATAAATTAATTTTTTAATACACAAAAACCCTATTTTAATAGATTCTTTACTAAGTTAATCGAAAAAATCGTAATAGTTAACCTTATTAACTATTAATTTACTTAACTTTTTTGTACTTTAGAACTTTCAACTTAAAATATATGAAAGTAATTCTTGAAGAACAAGGACTAAGAGATGGTTTTCAAACCCTCTCCAAAATAATTCCAACTACTAAAAAATTGGAATATATTAACCTGCTTATTGAGGCGGGTATAACTCGTATACAAGTAGCATCTTTTGTTCATCCAAAATTAGTGCCTCAAATGGCAGACGCCGAAGAAGTCTGTAAAAACCTTAAACCCAAACCTGGAATAATTTATAGCGGTTTAGTACTTAACAAAAAAGGCGTTGAAAGAGCAATTGATACTGGATTACAGCACCTAGCATGTTCTATATCGGCAAGTGATACCCACAGTCAAAAAAATGCGAGACTTACTCTTTCTGAAGCAAAAAAGACTTTTCAAGAAATGGTTAAACTTTCTAAGGCTAACAAAATTACGGTACGTGGTGGTATACAATGTGCTTTTGGTTGTAGGTATGAAGGTATAATAGACGAGAATCATGTTCTCGATATGGTAGAACATCATTTAGACTCCGGAATCGACGAAATAGCTTTGGCAGATTCCACTGGCATGGGAAATCCAAAACAATTGGGCGAGTTAATGTCTAAAGTTGTAGAAAAGGCAAAGGACATTCCGGTTATTCTACACCTTCATAATACAGAAAATAAAGGTTATGCCAATTTATATGCTGCGATTGAAGGTGGTGTTCAAATTTTTGACACGGCTTTCGGTGGTCTTGGCGGATGCCCTTTCATAAAAAGTGCCACTGGGAATATTGCCACAGAAGATAGTGCCAATATGATTCATCAAATGGGTTACCAAACTGGAATAAATATTAATAAAGTGGCTGAAATAAGTAAAGAATTAGAATCTACTCTTGGTCATGAACTACCAGGACAATTATACAAATTACTAGATAATAACACTATTAAAATGATCTAATGGGACAGACAATATCTGAAAAAATAATATCGAACCATGTAGGGCATAAAGTTTATGCAGGGGAGCTTGTAATTAGCAATGTAGATGGTGCTATGGCTAGTGACACTACTGGACCTTTAACCATTAAAGCATTTAAAGAAATGGGAGGTAAAAAGGTTTTTAATCCTGATAAATGTGCCTTAATTATT
The DNA here is from genome assembly GCF_947496775.1 of uncultured Maribacter sp. Taxonomy (GTDB): domain Bacteria; phylum Bacteroidota; class Bacteroidia; order Flavobacteriales; family Flavobacteriaceae; genus Maribacter_B. The sequence continues at coordinate 196,962 of NZ_CANMDU010000003.1, forward strand.
GACCATGCCGCGCCATCACCTAACGAACGTATCGCCAATTTACATAAAATGATGCGCGATTTTGCAAAAGAACAAGGTATGCGTCTTTTTGAAATAGGTGAAGGTATATGCCACCAAGTAATGGTAGAAAACCAATATGTAAAACCCGGAGATATTTTTATTGGTGCAGATTCTCATACCCCAACTTACGGTGCGTTAAATGCGTTTGCTTGTGGGGTTGGCTCTACGGATTTAGCTGCCGTAATGATGACCGGAAAAATATGGTTAAAAGTACCACAAACCATAAAGGTACATTGCTCAGGAAAATTAAAAGATGGTGTTACTGCTAAAGATTTAATTTTGTTTTTAGTTGGTAAAATAACCGTTTCAGGAGCTACTTACCAAGCCATAGAATTTTGCGGAGAAGCTTTTGAAGGATTGAGTCTTGCTAGTAGAATGACCATTGCCAACATGTCGTCAGAAATGGGAGCAAAAACAGGTATTGTACATCCTGCTGGTTTAGAATTAGATTACGATTTTAGTGCCATTACCCCAGACGAAGACGCCAAGTATATTAAAACTTTCGATTTTGACGTATCCGATTTAGAACCCCAAGTTAGTGCGCCAGAATCTCCAGATAATGTACACAACATATCTAACTACGAAGGAACTAAAGTAGACTATGCTTTTATAGGTACTTGCTGCAATGGCAGGCTAGAAGATTTAGATATTGCTGCTAAGATTTTAAAAGGCAAAAAAATACACCCAGATGTGCGATTAATTATTGCTCCTGCTTCTCAAAGTGTTTTACTAGATGCTATGAGTAATGGTACTATGGCTACACTTATAGAATCTGGCGCATCTTTAATAACATCGGGTTGTGGCCCGTGCGTAGGAACACATCAAGGTGTTCCCGCAGATGGCGAAGTTGTTATTTCTGCAGCAAACAGGAATTTTAGAGGAAGAATGGGTAACCCAAATTCTAACATATACTTAGGAGCACCAGCCACTGTAGCTGCATCTGCTTTAGAAGGTAAAATTATTAACCCCAAAAAATATTTAATATGAGCTCCATAAATACAATAATAGAAGCTAAAGCACATGTGTATGGCGACCATATTGATACGGATCGTATTATCCCAGGAAAATACACCAAAACTCTAGATTTATCTACGCTAGCAAATCATGTTTTAGAAGATTTAGACCCAAATTTTAATAAAATAGTACAGAAAGGAGATATACTTATTGCTGGGATAAATTTTGGCTGTGGTTCCTCTAGAGAACAAGCACCTTTAGCATTAAAGCAATCCGGAATATCCGTAGTTATAGCAGAAGATTTTGCTCGTATTTTTTTTAGAAATGCTATTAATATTGGACTCCCCGTTCTTGAAATTGGCAAACATACTATTCAAAAAGGAGCAAAAATTGCAGTAAATCTAAAAGAAGGAACAGTTACAGATATTACTGCCAATAAAATATATACTGCAACAAAATTGCCAGATATAATGATCGCTATCTTAAACGAAGGCGGATTAGTACCATATCTTAATAAAAATGGAAATTATACTTTATAAATTATGAGTAGAATAGATCCCATAGCAAACCCAAAAGAAAGCGAGTTAGGCTCCCTATTTTCTAACGCAGAAAAATGGATGGGTTTTTTACCTAATGACGGACTTATTATGGCACATAAACCAGAGGTTCTAAAATCCTTTTTTTTATTGGCAAAAGCAGTATATGCAGAAGGTAAAGTTAATGCTGGCCTAAAAAGAATGATAGGACACCTTTCTAGCAAAGTAAGTGGTTGCCAATATTGTAGTGCCCACACTGCCTATGGAGCTAACGAGCAAGGTGTAGAAAAAGAAAAATTAGAAAAACTATGGGAATATAAAACCTCCCCTATCTTTTCTGAAGCAGAAAAAGCTGCTCTAAATATTACGGTTAATGGCAGTATGGTTCCTAACCAAACTACCGATGCCGATTTTATTGAGCTAAAAAAACATTATGACAGTGAAGCTATTGTAGAAATAGTAGGTGTAATTTCTATGTTCGGCTTTTTAAATAGATGGAACGCTACATTAGATACACAAATTGAAGATGCTCCAGAAACTTTTTATAAATCTTTAAATTCAAAATAAATGAGTTCTCCTTTAAAAGGTATAAAAGTATTAGAATTTACACATGCAGTTATGGGGCCTTGTGCTGGGCTTATGCTTGCAGATATGGGTGCAGATGTATTGCATGTAGAACCCGTACATGGCGATAGTACCAGAAGGCTACAAGGTTTTGGAACAGGGTATTTTTGGTTTTATAATAGAAATAAAAAAAGTCTTGCCGTAAATATTAAAACAGAAGAAGGTCGTAAAATTATTTATGATCTTGTAAAAGAATATGATGTTGTTGTAGAAAATTTTGGTCCTGGAACTATGGACCGTTTGGGGCTTGGGTATGATAAATTAAAACATCTAAACAAACGCCTCATCTATTGCTCTCTTAAGGGTTTTTTAAGTGGCCCTTATGAGAAGCGTCATGCAATGGATGAGGTTGTTCAGATGATGGGAGGGCTTGCATATATGACCGGTCGTGAAGGAGACCCTTTACGTGCAGGAACATCCGTAATAGATATTACAGGCGGTATGTTTGGTTATATTGGCATTTTACAAGCATTATACGAACGTGAGAAAACAGGAGAAGGCGGCTTTGTAAAATCTGCTTTGTTTGAAACCTGTGCTTTTTTAATGGGGCAACACATGGCATATTCTTCACAAATAGATTATAAAATTCCGCCAATGCCATCAAGAGTAAGTGCTTGGTCTATTTATAAAGTTTTTGACACTAAGGACAATGACAAAACTTTTATTGGCATTATAAGTGAAAAACATTGGGAACGTTTTTGCGAAGTTTTTAACTGGCAAGATTGGTTAGCCGACGAGCGCTTAAAAACGAACAACCTACGCATTGATGAACGAGAATGGTTTATCCCCGCATTAGAAGAAAGAGTTAAACAATTTACCAAACAAGAGATTATTGCAAAGTGCGAAAAAGGACATATTCCTTTTGCTCCAATAAGTAGACCCGAAGACCTTTTTGAAGATGAACAATTAAATAAAGGCAATAGTCTTATGGAGGTTGATATGGGAGGTGGTAAAATTACCAAACTACCAAAATTCCCTATAGAATATAAAGGCACTAGAGTTAAAAAAAGATTAGATCCTCCAAAAATTGGAGAGCATACAACTGAAGTTTTAAAAGGCCTAAATATAGATGATGCAACTATTGAAAAAATGATTGCGGAAGGAATAATTAAAACAGAATAATCTTATGAAATTAGTAGCTACCATATTTTGTACGTTATTTATTTACATGGGTTGTATTTCTCAAGAAATAAGTACTGCTGAAAAAGAACAAATATTACTTCAGATTACGAATTTAAAAACCGCACATCTAAATAGTGATGCAGTCTTGGCAGATAAAATATACCATGATAATCTTATTCTTACTTCTCAAAGTGGAAAAAAATATAGTAAAAAAGAAGCCTTAGCAAATATTAAGAACGCTTTTGAAAGTTATGAGAATTCGGATATTTCCTTTCTAAAAATTGATACTAATGTAATTCTAACAAATTATAGTAACAAACGAAAGTTTAAAGAGTTTGATGAAGGGGAATATAGACTTACTGTAGTATGGAAAAAACAAGAAACTAATTGGGTTATAATTTCAATGCAATCTTCGAAAATCAAAAAAAAGAAATAAAATTTAAAAATAGTACTATGCAGACCACAGATAAAACAGCCAAAGAACTTTATTTTGAAGTAAAAGCTAACCCAGCACGTAAACGTTTTGGGTTTGGTAAAAAAGCTGCTTTAGTCAATATAGATATACAAAAAGCATATACCAGAACCGATCTTTTTAAAACAGCTTATCAAAATGATCCCAAACAGTTGGATTATGTAAATGAATTAGCCGCGAAATTCAGAAAATTAGGATGGCCAGTAGTCTGGACCAATGTTGCTTATATGGATACTGCTGCCGATGCCGGAGTATGGGGAACCCGAACCGACACTCCAGATAGTTTACAAAACATAAAATTTGGTTCCGAACGTTCGGAATTAGATGATCGTTTAATTTTAGATAGGAGCACCGATGTTTTTTATGAAAAGAAAATGCCTTCTCCTTTTTTTGAAACTCCATTACAATCCCTTTTAGTATGGCATCAGGTAGATACTATTATTCTTACTGGCGGCTCTACTTCTGGCTGTATTAGAGCTGCAGGAGTAGATTCTCTTTCTAGAGGATATAGAACTATAATTCCTGAAGAATGCGTTGCAGATAAACATGAGAGTTACCATTATGCAAATCTTACAGATTTATCTTTAAAATATTGCGATGTTAGAGAAGTTAATGAAGTTTTCACTTGGCTAAATAATATATAATTATGAAGGAAGACCCAGGATACTACGATTATTGGCCTTACGAAAACAGACCCAAAATTAAATGGCCTAATGGGGCTAAAGTTGCTTTTTGGGTGGCTCCAAATATTGAATTTTACGAGCTAAATCCTCCAAATAATCCTTTTAGGAAACCATGGCCGCAACCCAATCCTGCTTTACCGGGTTATACCAGTAGAGATTGGGGTAATAGAGTTGGACATATTCGCCAAATGAAACTTTTAGAAAAATATGGTATTCGCGGTTCTATATCCCTTTCTACCGCTTTATGCGACCATCATCCAGAAATAATAGAATTGTGTAAAGAACGTAATTGGGAGTTTTTTAGCCACGGCATATATAATACAAGATATACCTATGGAATGTCTGAAATTCAAGAAAGAGACATGATAAAAGATTCTATAGAAACCATATACAAACATACCGGACAAAAATGTGCGGGATATTTAGCCCCTGCCCTTTCTCATTCCGAAAATACCTTAGATTTATTTGCAGAAGTAGGCACTGAATTGTTTGGAGACGAAGCGGGATTTTATTCCTGTGATTTATTTCACGATGACCAACCAACTCCAATTCATCTAAGAAGCGGAAAACGTTTTGCTTCTATTCCTTATTCTTTAGAAATGAATGATACTATTGCGTACTTAGTTCAAAAAATAACGCCTCGTAGATACGGACAAGAACTTAAGGATAATTTTGACCGCCTTTATGCGGAGGGTGCCGAAAGCGGAACTATTATGTGTATACCCACGCATAATTACCAAGTAACCAATGCACATCGTATAAAAGCATATGAAGAAGCCCTAGAATACATTACAGGGCATCCCGATGTTTGGGTTACTACTGGAAAAGAAATTGCTACTTTCTTTTTAGATAATTATTATGAGACTTCTTTAAAGGACATTCAAGAAAAAAACAATCGTTATGGCATTAGATAAATCGTACCTAGAATATCCAGAGCGTTCCTATGGTATGGATCATGAGCGTTACGAATGGAATATGCTTAGCAACAGAAAACCTATAGTATGGCCTAAGGGTAAAAAAATTGCTCTTTGGGTTAATGTAGGAGTTCAATTTTTTCCGCTAAACCAAAAAGGAATTCCATTTAAAGTTCCTGGTGGTATGACAAAGCCATATCCAGATTTACGGCACTACAGTTTAAGAGATTATGGTAACCGAGTTGGTATTTATCGTTTTTTTAAAGCGTTAGATAAATATAATATAGTACCAACTTTTGCTATGAATACGAGACTTGCAGAACGTTTACCCTATTTAACAGGAACAATAAAAGATAGAGGTAATGAAATTTTGTGTCATGGTTATGACATGGATAAATTACATTACGGCGGACAAAATATAAAAGAAGAAAAAGAATTGGTAAAACGTTCTTTAGATGGACTAAGAAATCTAACAAAACAAGATATTAAAGGTTGGGTTAGTCCCGCAAAAAATGAATCGGAAAACACCCCAGATATATTAGCAGAAAATGGCATTACTTATTTTTGCGATTGGGTAAATGATGAAATGCCATACAATTTTAAAACAAAAAATGGTATCTTAACAGCTATGCCATTGACTACAGAATTAGATGATCATTTTATTATTTTAAACAATCTTCATTCCGCTGAAGATTGGAAACATCAAGTAATAGATGCTTTTCATTTTCTGTTACAAGAAACGGAAACGCAAGGAGGAAGAATTTTAAGTATAAATATTCATCCATGGATACTAGGGCAACCGCATAGAATTAAATATTTAGAGCACGTTTTAGATTTTCTCGGAAGTCATGAAGCGGTATGGTCCACATCGGCTAGCTCCATTTTAAAAGCTTGGAAAAACAACTAAAAATAAAATATAAATGACGGCACAAATCTTATCCTATATTCCTGTCATTTTACAAATTATTTTATTCCTTGTTATGTTAGGAATGGGTTTAACACTTACTATTAAAGATTTTAAAAGAGTAGGCGTAGCTCCAAAAGCAATTTTTGTAGGCCTCTTTAATCAAATAGTACTTGTTCCTATTATTGCATTTACCATTATTGCTATTGTACCCATGCAACCAATGGTTGCTATGGGATTAATGATTGTAGCCTGTTGTCCTGGAGGAGCGGTATCCAACTTATTTTCGCACTTAGCAAAAGGTGATACTGCTTTATCTATAAGCCTAACCGCTATTTCTAGTTTGATAACCATCATCACTATTCCCTTTATAATAAATTTCTCTTTAGATGCAATTTTAGGGACATCCTCCAAAAGTATACAGCTCCCTTTTGGACCTACCGTATTCAATATTTTTAAGTTAACGGCCCTTCCTGTTCTAATTGGAATGTACATTAAACATAAATTTCCTCTTTTTTCAGAAAAAAGTAAATCCGTAATTTCTTGGGGCTCCGGAATAGTTATTATTTTAGCTCTAGTACTAATGATTATGAAACTGGAAGAAATTGGAGACAGTTGGTATTTTATTAAAGCGTCTTTTTTAGGTGTAATCTTACTAAATGTAGCTACGCTTTCCGTTGGATATTTTAGTGCCAAATCTTTAAAAATATCTACCAAACAAGCGGCAACAATAGCCATTGAAAGTGGTATGCAAAATAATGTCTTAGGAATGACAATTGCTCTTTCCGCCGGACTTTTAAACGAACCAAAGATGGCCGCTACAGCAGGTGTTTATGGTGTAGTAATGTGTGTTATTGCTGTTGGGGTAATAGCTATATTTACTCGAATAATTGCTAGGGAGAAAAAGACTGCTTTATCATGAAAAAACCGTTAAGAACATCTGTTCTAATACTGCTCTTTATTTGCTTTATAGCAATAGGATGTATGGAGCAACAAGAGGAGAGTAAAGATAACCTTCCAGCTAAAGAAAATACAGCTCAAATTTTCACTTATGACCTTAACAATCCAAAAGACAAGGTTTTACTCTATGAAAAATTACAAAGTGATGTTACCGAAAAGAAAACCTATGTTTTTACAGAAACTCGTGTTTTTGGAGTAAGACCGGATAAGACAGAATCCCTGAATGAATTTGGTAAAGAGCTATTTCGGTATTCAAGTTGCGAAATAAAAATAAAAAGAGTTCTGGAAGATGGTAATATCGAAGGTAAATCTAAAATAGCTCGCATTTACCAGGACCCAATAACTAATAAGTACATTGAAAAAATTAAGAACCCATACCATTTAGACACCCTATCTCTCCCAATATACATTTCAAAACCAAATGGTGGTATCATGACACCAAATGGGCCTGTTACTGGGTTTAATATGCAAATAGAAAGTACCGCTATAGGAAAACCTTTAAATTTTGTTATTACTGAATTAGAAGAACAATTTTGTTTAACAAGACACTCTTTTACAAAGTGGTATTCTAAAAAAAATAACAGCTGGAGAACTCGGATGGGAATGGACACATATTATTTTGATAAAAAATATATGATGGATCGTTCATTTAGTTATATTCCATCAATACATACTAAAATGAGCCAAGATAATTGGATTCCTCAACTTAATCTAGCAAATGCACGTGGACATATGACCTATACTTCAATTGTGCGGCGCTATTTTTCTAAAGATAAAATGCCAAAAGATTTTGTTAGTATTATTGAGACACAGGAGCCTATTTTCTTTGATGCTATCATATCTTGGAATTAAATTAAAATAAATTATTATGAACCTACATCTTAACAATAGACTGTTTTTAGTTGGTGGTGCCACTAGTGGTTTTGGTAAAGCAATTACAGAACAATTAATTTCTGAGAACGCTAAAGTTATTGCAGTTGCCCGTACTATTGAAAAACTAAAAGAACTTCAAAAATTAAGTGATAACATAGAAATTATTGCTGGCGATTTATCGGATGAAAAAGTTTTGGATACTATCGTAAATACTATAGGAAATAGAGTTTTAACAGGAGCAGTTATTAACTCTGGCGGACCACCGGCAATGCCTGTTTTGGATACAAAGTTATCTGATTGGGATGATGCTTACAAAACTGTAGTACGTTGGAAAATTGGGTTAACACAAGCCCTAATACCTAAAATGATAGAGCAACAATATGGTCGTTTACTATATATTGAAAGTGTTTCGGTTAAACAACCTATAGAAAATTTAGTACTTAGCAACGCCATGCGATTAGCTGTAGTGGGTTATGTAAAAACACTTTCTCAAGAAATAGGAGCTTCTGGCGTTACCTTAAATATTCTTGGCCCTGGATTTCATGCCACGCAACGAATGGAAAACCTATTCAAAAAAAACAGCGAACTTAAAGGAATTCCGGAATCAGAAATTAGAGCTTCAGTAGCCAAACAAGCGGCAATGGAAAAAATAGGTAGTCCTAATGATTTTGCTTCTTTAGCACTTTGGTTACTATCACCGCATAGTGGTTATATTTCGGGTCAGACTATATCAGTAGATGGCGGGTTAGTAAAAGGCACTATGGGATAATATTTAGTGCATACCTGCACCCCCATTTACATGTAAGCATTGTCCCGTCATATGTGATGCCCCAGCACTTAATAAAAACAAAACAACAGAACTTATTTCTTCTGGTTTAGCAATAGAACCTAAAGGAACAATTTTTTGGTATTGCTCTTTATTAATCCGTGTAGACCCATCTTCCTTATAAATAAAGTTAGTATCAACAGCTCCTGGTGCTACCGTATTTACTCTTGTATTTGGTGCTAACTCCGCCGCTAAGGTTTTACTAAAACTAATTACCGAAGCTTTTGCTGCACTATAAGGACCATAATTTTTTTGTCCAATAAAAGCTAAACCAGAAGACATATTTACCACCGAAGAATTTGGCGTATTTCTTAAAAGTGATGCAAAAGCTTTACAAGAATTAAAACAACTTTTAAAACTAATATTATAGGTATGGTTCCATTCTTGCATACTCATTTCTTCAATAGATTTAAAATAAGTAATTGCGCCAGATAAATTTACCAAGCCAATAATTTCGTTAGTTTGTTCCTTTACAAAATCTACAAATCGTAGAATAGCATTTTCATCTAAAGGATCTACTTGGGAATAGGAGTAATTTTCCGTTAAAGTGCTTTTAGAGTGTTCTTGAATATCTGCACCAATTACTCTAGCATTAATCTCTAATAATTGCTTTATTAATGCTATACCAATGCCGCTATTACAACCAATAATAACTACAAAATTTTTGTTTGCTTTATATAACTGTTCTATCATTCTTTCTTCTTTCTCCAAGTATTTTGATTAACAAATCCGGGTTCTATAAATGTCCAACCAGAAATAATTTTTCTTAAATTAATTCCAATTCTTTTCGCTTCTGGATTAACCCAAGTATAACTAATAGAACGGCTATTAATGCCAACACTATCTAAAGGCATATCGTATACTGCCAACTTCATAATAGCCAATTTTTTACCATAAACTAATTGCGTTAGTTCTACTGTATAATCTACTCCGTCAACATCTAACTCTGCCATTCCACCTTGATCACTTATTTCTAAATTTCCTTGATGGTATTTTCCATCTGGCTCCGATTCCATAGGAATTTCAATCCATCCAGAAAATTTCCGAGCTCTTATAAACTTGTAAGGGTCTTTATTTTTAAAGTGATTCTCCCCTTTTATAAACAGCGTATCGCCTTTTAAAACAAAATCATCGCTTTCGGTTTGATTTTTAGATAGGTTTATTTTTTCTATAAAATTCTTACCATTTCGTCCTTCTCGGATTTCCATAGATAAACCTCCGTTTTCTATTTTCTTTACTATTAATGATAAATGTTTGTGTTTATCATCTGTTTCTATACCATGTATTTTTTCTGCCGTATTCTCTTGCCAATACTGTTGAAAATTATCCCACTCCCCTATTATTAATGGTTCATGACTAAAAGTAGTTTTGTTCGTTTCATGAAAAGACTTAAAACTAAAAAATACCAAGCAAATAATTCCAAGATAAGTAACTATAGATTTCATATTGTAATTTTTAAATTTCTGTAAACCATTTTACCATAAGATTTTGTATTTCCTGGGCGCTAAAATTTGGGTTTTCCCTTTTAAGTATTTCCCAAGCTTCAAAAAAATGTAAACCATCAGCTGAAATTTTGGGAATCTTTCTGTTGGGTATTTTTCCTTTAATAACAGATTTTATTTCTGGCTCTTGACTAAACTTCTCCGGCTGCTGATAGTTTAGCACACCCTCTTTTTTACTTCTAATTAGCTTAATCATTTCTAAATTTCTTTCTGTATGCCCCTCTGGTATGGAAACAGCCTCAACATGTTCCGGAAAATCAAAAGCAAGCAAATCGTCAATGTGCTTTTTAATTATGCTTCCTTTCCATCTAAAAATGGTAGTGGGTACTTTTAATTGTTGTACATATTCTCCCTTTTCATGTAAAAATGCTGCCTTATACGCTAAATGATATATTCCTCCTGCTTTTAAAAAATCTAGTGCAATCATATGCAAGGCTTCTTTAGGTAATTGTGGACGGTTAAGGGCATATTCACTTTCCGCAAAACACCATGGAAAATACTGAAACATTCTATTAACCATTACCCAAACTTGTCTAAGGTGACTGCCATTTATTACAGGTGTGAGATCTGGAAAATAATGCCGTAATATAGCGGCACGTAAATTATCATTAAAATGAGCTGCATTATCTAAAAAAATATGAGAAACTTCATTTGGATAATCTAATGCATATCTTATTGCAAGTTGCGCCCCGGTTGCCGAACCGTATAAAAGTGGTTGTTCTACTTCAATTTCTTTAAAAAAAATATGCAATACTTCTGTATAGTCACTTAAACTTGTTGGATCAACGTTTAATCTATCCGATTTTCCATAACCAGGAGTATCTACACAAATCACAGTATAGTCAAAAGCTAATTCTTTAGCTAAAGGCAAAAGAAGTTCCCCCGAGTGCGGAGAGGGGTGAAACATAACAAGTGCGGGTCCATCACCCATTATATAATAATGAACCTTTAAATTACCTACTGTAACCCATCTTCTCTTTTCCAAAATAAAAATGTTATATTAAAAATTTTAGTTAATATAGTTAATTATTTACAATGTTAACTATATTTTTTGTATTTTTAAATATTCAGGAGTCATATTTAACATATTTCTTTCCTAAAACAAGAGCGTAAAAACCAACTCTGCTCCAAATAACAACAAGAAAATGAAAAACACCAAGGTAATTTTAGCTAATAGACCAAAAGGCGAAATAGAAGATACTAATTTTGATATAAAGATAGAAGAACTTCGCGAAATTAAAGATGGAGAGGTATTAATTCAAATTTATGATATTTCATTAGACCCAGCTATTCGTGGTTGGATGAATGAAGGTACAACCTATATTAAAGGAATAGAAATTGGAGCTGTAGTACGAACATTTTCTGCTGGAAAAATAATACAATCTAAAAATGAAAATTTCAAAGAAGGAAATTGCGTTTCTGGTTTATTAGGAGCACAAAACTATTGTATATCTAACGGAGAAGAATTAACACTTTTAGACATTTCTAGTAGTAAAATATCTCATCATTTAGGTGTTTTGGGTATGCCAGGAATGACTGCGTATTTTGGTCTTTTAAAAAGTGGCGAGCCCGTATCTGGTGATGTTGTTTATATTTCGGGAGCTGCCGGAATTGTTGGCTCCACAGTAGGTCAAATCGCAAAAATAAAAGGCTGCACTGTTATTGGCTCGGCTGGTAGCGACTCTAAATGTAAATTCTTAGTAGAGGAATGCGGTTTTGATTATGCTATTAATTATAAAACCGAGGATTTAAATCAAAAATTAAAAGAATACGCTCCAAATGGCGTGCATATATATTATGATAATGTCGGTGGTCCAACATTAGATATTGCTCTATTAAACTTGGCAAGAGGAGCGCGTGTAGTAATTTGTGGCGCCATTTCTCAGTATAATGATATGGCAAATATATATGGCCCAAAAAACTATATGAAAATAGTTACTGCTAGAGGAAAAATGAACGGAATTATTGTTTTTGATTATATAGAACAATGGCCAGCAGCTGTAAAAGAAATTGCTAACTGGATAAATGAAGGAAAAATAAAGGTAAAAGAACATAGTATTACCGGTTTAGATAATTTTCCTTCTGCATTGAAAATGCTATACACAGGAGAAAATTTTGGAAAATTAATTCTAAACGTACATTCCTAAAGTCAAGTAATATGACTTTGAAAAAATACATTTTACTATTAACATTTCTTTTTATGATAACTGAAACCTCTTCCCAAAAAATACCTGATACTGGTATTAGTGGCTTATATGAAGTAATGATAGGCGTAGACAATGCGGATTATGCTATAAAATATTTTAAAGATTTTGGCTTTAATGTAACAGATAGTGCCACCATACAAGCTAAAGAAGCTATTAACTTATATGGTGTAGATTCCGAATTAACCTCCTATAGATTACAAAATGGATCTATAGACAGTCATGGACTCTTACGGATATTAGAATGGAAAAAACCTCTTGGAGAAGGAATTGGTTATGCTCCCGTAGAAACTATTGGAACTAGAATAGCAGTAATGCGAACTACTGATATCTTTAGACTCTACGATATTTACCAAACCGCTAGAGAATCTGGCAAAAAGCCTTGGCTACCAACAGAACCTATTGCAGATGATTTGTTTGGATTAAATACTGGCGAAAGAGATTTTTTCAATAGACCAATTATTGTTAGAGAAAATGCAGTCTACGGCGAGTTTTTTAATCACATATTCTTTCAACGTTATGGTTATAAAATTCCTGGGTACGGTACTATCGAAAACAATACTCCATTAAAAACGAGTGAATTTACGCACCATGATTTTGTTATAAATGCCTCTTCCATGGAGCAAATGGCCTACTTATCTACTGCGTTGGGGTTACAGGCTGAAGAAGAACCCACTGTAGATGGCGATTGGCTAAAAGGCCCTAAACGTGTTTTTCAAATGGAACCTGGCTATAGTCATTGGTACCAAGGATTTGTGTCTCCTAATAATATTTGTGGTAAAATGAAATTTTTTATTCCAAGAGGAGATAAAACCAATAAATCTGATAAACAAAAAGTAGGCGAAAAAGGAATTACACTTCATTCTTTTTATACCCCAAAACTAAAAATGGTACATAAATTAGTAACAGAACACAAATTAAACCCAACTGTAATTCAGAATAATGAATTTAATGAAAAGGCTTTTGTTTTTACTGATACTGCGGGGGTTAGTTGGCAAATTATTGAAAAAACAGAGCCAACAAAAAATAAACCAATTCAAGAATTGGAATTTAAACTTACCAATTAAAAAAAATAACCACCTAAATTTACTGGATACGTTTATTTTGAACTGATTTTATAGCTTAAATAGTTAATAATGTTAACTATTTTTAGTAACTTTAATAAAATCCTAATTTCAAATAAATTGATTAAAAGATACAAAGCACTAGCCCTACAAATAGAATGCGCTGCAATAAACTCTTGTACAGACAAGAAGTCTGCACATGCATTAATGCAAAAAACCTTAACCAGCGTTTTAGCGCAAACAAGTGGTTCTAAAAAATTTATTGGACCAGACTTAAAATTGGTTGTCTTACCAGAATATTTTTTAACTAGTTTTCCTTTTGGGGAATCTATAGAAGAATGGCATACTAAAGCATGTATAACAACAGACGATACTCTCTTTACTCAAATGAAAGAGTTCTGCATAAAAGAATCCATTTTCTTATCTGGTAATTTTTATGAGCTAGATGAAAACTTTCCAGACTTATATTTTCAAAGTAGTTTTATCATTGATGATGAAGGCGAACTTATTTTAAAATATAGACGATTAAACTCCATGTTTGCTCCAACACCTCATGATGTCTTGGATGATTATTTAAAAATCTATGGTGAAGATTCTTTATTTCCTGTAGCAGACACCAAACTTGGAAAACTGGCTTGTATCGCATCCGAAGAAATATTATATCCAGAAATTGCTCGCTGTTTAATGATGCGGGGAGCAGAGGTATTTTTACATTCTTCTTCAGAAGCTGGAAGCCCAAATTTAACACATAAAGATATTGCAAAAAGGGCAAGGTCCATAGAAAATATGTGTTATACAATTTCTGCCAATTCTGCTGGAATATCCGGGATAGATTTTCCGTTTGCTAGTACTGACGGACTATCTAAAATTGTACATTTTGAAGGAAATGTACTTTCCGAAGCAGGTACCGGAGACAGTATGGTAGCTAATAGCTATATTGATATTAACGCATTAAGAGATTATCGTTCTAAAATTTCCATGCAAAACTACATTGCAAGGCAACGCTTTGAATTGTACGCACCTTCCTACACATCTTATAGCCATTACCCTCCAAACTCATTCAAAGGAAAAATACCTACTAAAGAATTGTTTATACAAACCCAACTAAAAATAGTTAACAAACTATATAATTAGATCTTTAAATTATATATTTGCCAACTTATTTTTCTAATAGAAAAAACACATGATTAATAAAAGCATTGAAGAATCGATAGTATTAAGCATCTTTGATTTAGCAAATCAGCTTAAAAAAATAGGAGATGACGTATATTTAAAAGTTGGTTTAACGACACAACAATGGTTAATTTTATTACATCTCTCTGGCAATCCCAACTTACCTTTTTTCAAAAGAGAAAAACACGTAAAAGATCTAATGGCTAGTGAGTTGGCAGAATCTTTAAATGTTTCAAGAGCCAATATAACCAATCTTATAAATGTCTTATTAGAAAAAAAGCTCATAAAACAATTTGAAGATGGTCAGGATAGAAGAAAAAAACGTTTAAGGCTTACGAAAAAAGGAATAGCTTTAATAGATAAAACGCAACCATCTCGTCTTGGGGTTATTCATTTTTTAACAGAAGGATTTTCTACAGAACAAAAACAAACTTTCCTTACGTTTTTAGAAGAATGCATGAGTAAGTTAATTAATGAAGATGATAAAATAAAATCGTTCCATAAGTTAATTTAAACAATCTTTTTTACAAAAGCATGGAAACATTACCCCATTATAAGGGTATGTTTCCGTGCTTTTTCTTAGGAAGTTTTATATTCTTATTCTCGAACATAGAGAACGCTTTTATCAGCTTTTTTCTAGTATCTTTCGGAACTATTACTTCGTCTATAAAGCCTCTTTCTGCTGCACTGTAGGGGTTTGCAAATTTGTCAGCGTATTCTTTTTCCTTTTCTATTAACTTAGCTTCAGAGTCCTTCGCAGAAGCTATTTCTTTTCTAAAAATAATTTCACTAGCACCTTTAGCCCCCATTACTGCAATTTCTGCGCCTGGCCAAGCGTAATTCATATCTGCACCAATATGCTTAGAATTCATAACATCGTAAGCACCACCATAAGCTTTTCTTGTAATAACCGTAATCTTTGGTACCGTAGCCTCACTTAAAGCAAACAATAGCTTTGCTCCATTAGTAATAATTCCATTCCATTCTTGATCAGTCCCTGGAAGAAATCCCGGTACATCTACTAATACTAATAACGGAATATTAAAGCAATCGCAAAAACGTGTAAACCTAGCCGCTTTCTTAGAAGCTTCTACATCTAAAACCCCTGCTAAACTTATGGGTTGATTAGCAACTATACCTATACTTCTACCGGCTAATCTTGCAAAACCAACTACAATATTTTCTGCGTAATCTTTATGAATTTCAAAAAAGGATTCCTGATCTATAACCCCATTTATTACATGACGCATATCATAAGGTTGGTTTGGGTTTTCTGGAACAATATCTTCTAATTCTTCCCTTATTTCTTCTCCTAATTCATATGGTATTTGTTCAGGAGTATCCTCACAATTTTGCGGCATATAACTCACCAATTCCTTTATTTGGTTAATACAAGCTATATCATTCGCAGCAGTTACATGCGTTACTCCGGACTTTGTTGCATGTGTATTTGCACCTCCCAATTCCTCCGAAGTTACTTCTTCATTAGTTACGGTTTTTACAACATTAGGCCCAGTTACGAACATATAACTAGAGTTCTCTACCATTAAAGTAAAATCGGTCATTGCAGGAGAGTATACCGCTCCTCCGGCGCATGGCCCCATTATAGCCGAAATTTGCGGGATTACTCCAGAAGCCATAACATTTTTATGAAAAATATCTGCATAGCCTCCCAAAGATCGTACTCCTTCTTGTATCCGAGCTCCACCACTATCATTAAGACCTATTAATGGCACCCCAACACGCATTGCCAAATCCATTACTTTGCATATTTTTTCTGCGTGAGTTTCGGATAAAGCGCCTCCAAAAACCGTGAAATCTTGGGCAAAAACATACACTTTACGTTCATTAATAGTTCCATACCCTGTTACAACACCATCGCCATAGAAAATTTGTTTATCCATTCCAAAATCTTTAGTTCTATGAGTTACTAAAGCCCCTAACTCTTCAAAAGAGCCTTCATCTAATAAAAAATGAATGCGTTCCCTCGCTGTTAATTTTCCTTTAGCGTGTTGCTTTTTAATACGTTCTTTACCGCCTCCTAATTTAGCAGCTTCTAGTTTATCTGTAAGGATTTTTTGTTTGTCTTTCATTATATACATTTTGATAAAGGCAATATTAAACTAGTTTCTATTTTTTTTCCAATTAGAAGATGCGTTCCTAGGAACTTTTACTCCTTTGAGGTTATCTAAATATAATTTTAAACCAACCTCAGCTGCTATTTCTTTTTCCATAGCAAACTCTTTTATTAAGTGTTCTGGGTTATAATAATCCTTTACAAAATGCGTGTCGAAATTTCCAGTTTGAAAAGCTTCATGCTCACAAACAAATTTGCCAAAGGGTAAAGTGGTAGAAACTCCTTCTATTTTATAATTGTCAATAGCTTTAATCATTAACTGTATAGCTTCTGTTCTATTTTTACCATAGGTAATTAACTTCGAAAGCATTGGATCATAATAAATTGGAATAGGCATTCCTTGCTCAAAACCATCATCTACTCTTACACCAGAGCCTTCTGGCTTTATATAGGTAGACAACGTTCCAATACTAGGTAAAAAATTATCTAACGGATCTTCTGCATAAACTCTAACTTCTAACGCATGTCCTTTTATTGATAATTGATCTTGCGTAAATTCTAACAATTCTCCTCTTGCTATTTTTATTTGTTGTTCTACTAAATCTAAATCAGTAATAAGCTCCGTTACAGGGTGTTCTACTTGTAAGCGCGTATTCATCTCTAAGAAATAAAAATTCTTATCTGCGTCTAACAAAAACTCTACTGTTCCTGCACCTACATAATCGCATGCTTTAGCTACTTTTATTGCTGCTTCTCCCATTGCTTTTCTTATCTCTGGAGTTAAAACAGATGAAGGTGCCTCTTCTACAACTTTTTGATGTCTTCTCTGTACACTACATTCTCTTTCGAACAAATGCACAACATTACCAAAAGTGTCTGCTAATACTTGTATTTCTATATGCCTTGGTGATGTAACATACTTTTCTATAAATACCGAACCATCTCCAAAGGCAGCAACAGCTTCACTTATTGCTCTTTCCATTTGTTCCGGAAGGTCTTGGATAGATTCTACAACACGCATACCTTTTCCACCACCACCAGCGGATGCTTTTATTAATATCGGAAAGCCTATTTTTTTAGCTATTTTTTTAGCCAATTCAATATCTGTAATAGCTTCTTCTATTCCTGGAACCATAGGTATACTATAGTCTTTAACAGCTTCTTTAGCTGCTAATTTATTTCCCATAACTTCAATGGCATGCGGCTTTGGTCCTATAAAAGTTATCCCATTATCCGTGACCATTTTAGCAAATTCTGCATTTTCACTCAAAAAACCATAACCCGGGTGAATCCCTTGTGCTCCGGTTTCTTTTGCGGCCTCAATAATCTTATCCATTACCAGATAAGATTCTGAAGAAGGTGCCTTCCCTAAAAGAACGGCTTCATCTGCAAATTTTACATGAGGGGCATTACGATCCACATCTGAATATACTGCCACTGTTTTTATTCCCATTTTCTGGGCTGTTTTCATTATTCGTAGAGCTATCTCTCCTCTATTGGCTATTAGTATCTTTTTCATGCTTTTCATTTATTCCATCTCGATTATTATCTGTCCTTTTTCAACAGCGTCTTCCTTTTTTGCAGTAATAGATTTTACAATACCTTCTCCTTGAGAAAGAATTATATTTTCCATTTTCATAGCAGATAAAACCAATAAAGGTGTTCCTTCTTCTATTTCCTGACCAACAGTAACCATAATATCTACAATAAGTCCTGGCATTGGAGCCTTTATATTATTTAGTTTCTGAGTAGTGTTAGAAAGTAGACCCATTTGTTTTACCATTTGATCGTACTCGTCTTCTATTTTTACGTCATAATTATTCCCATTAATAGAAATAGTTAACTCTTTTGCTGCATAGTTAGCCTTAACTAGCTCTACATTGTAAGCTTTATTATCTTTAAGCAAATGAAATTTTTCCTTGTCTATAGTATTTATATCCAGGGAGTCTACCAATTCATTATCTCGCCTAAACTCCTGTTTATCAACAGTAATTAAATAGTCCGCCATATTATTAAAATATTTATTTTCGAGTTAAAAAAATATAACACTCAGATTTAAAAGATGTTCCTTTTGTTCAAAAATACAAAAATTAGTTAACATTGTTAACTAATTTTGAATGAACTATGGATTTATTAAAAATATAACAATAACAAACCCTTTATTTATATTATTATTTTTTGGTGTAATCTAGAATAGCACCTTCACTAATCCATTTGGCAAGGGCTTGCCTATTATCTGGTTCTAAAATTCGTTTTTGATCCTTTTTATTTTTAATATTCCCTATCTCTATATAGGTCATAGCAGGATGTGTTTTACGAACCAAATACAATTCTGTTCTGTCCGAAAAAGTTCCGGAATATGCTCTATTTGGTTGGTATTTTTTATATTTTTTTTGAAAGGTTGCATGAATATTTTCTGCTATTTTTTTTCCATTCTTGCTTTTTTCGTGATGATAAAAGAAAACATCTATATTCTGACCTTTACTTCTACTATCAATATGCGTTACTATTAAGCGTTGGTACTTACCTCTATGCTTCTTATATAATTTATTAATAATATCTACACGCTGCTTTAATCTAGCAACTTGATTTAATGGAATTGCTTCGTCGGGGTAAGCTACTTCATCATGATCAATCTTTAAATAGCGTTCGTCTCGAATTCCGTCATTCATATCTCTTATTATAATATAAACCAGTGCTCCATGAGAAATTAGCTCTCTAGCTAACCTTAAAGTTATATCATAAGCATATTCATCCTCTGCAATAGATTTCCCAATATAAGTACCCATTGCTCCTGGATCTGGTCCGCCATGACCTGAAACTAAATAGTAGACTGCATTTTTAAGCTTGGTACTCTTAGTAGGTATTCTATTGTATTTTTTTCCAAAAATATCGTACCCTTTCCCATCATTTAATACTGTATTTTCGATTACATTTTTTTCTGTAGTCACTTCCTCTAAAGTATCTTTCTTTAAAGCCGGAATCTTATACGTTCTGCCCTCGTATAAATGAATACTATCGCGCATATTATCTATGTTTAAGGAAACAAAGGCATCAAAAGTTTCGTAAGGGTTCCTTCCTTTTTTACGCAACAAAGCATAAACCCCCTCTCCTTTTTCGGCAACTGCAACATCTAAACTGTCTTGTGCTATAGTAATAAAAGAAAAGCTTAGTACTATTATGGTAAGGATATTCCTTGTAAAAAATGGTTTAAATCTGGACATATAAATTAGAATTCAAAAATGATGCCTAATAGTAATAAATAGACAATTCAAATTTATACAACTCTAAGGTATTCTAGAAAAGGATTTAAAAAAGAAACTAACTATGTTTTAAACATTAAAAATATTGACCGATACCAAATACCAATCCTCGGGAAGCATCTTGGGTTATTCCGTAACCGTAATCTATTCTAAAAATAGCATTAAATATTTTCTTATGCATAAAGCGTAACCCAACTCCTGGATATATACGAAGGTTCTGCGTATCACTAAAATCTCCAAAATCTCCTCCGGGGTTTCTCCAAGAACCTCCATCGACAAATACATTGCTTTGTAAAACAAACCAGTCTTTATCTACTAGAGTATGTCTATACTCTGTATTTACAATAATTGCCGCAGTTCCGCGATCTATAGTATTGCCAACTCCTCTAATATTTATATTATTATCTACTGTAAAAGGAGCAAAAGGGGTATCTATATTGGTTGCTAAACCCAAACGTACTCTACTTGCCCAATTTCCTTTTTCTCCTATTCTTTTAAAAAAAGTAAAATCATTAAAGCCAATTAAAAATTCTGGTAAATTAGTATCCGTACTTCCAACATACTGAAAATTTAAGTAGCTTCTAAAACCTGATAAATATTGATAGTGATAATCGATATTATCATAATTATAAATAAGTTTCCATAAGTGTTTATCTACGTTTAAAGCTAATGGTACCTCAGTATTTTGAGCTCCAGAAATATATTTATAGTCTTCCGTAAATGCGCTATAGCCAAACTCTACTCTATTTTTAAAATTTATTTGATATAACCCCAAAACCTCAACACCATTATTATTATACTTATAATCTGCACTTGTATTGTCAAAAAACACAGGTTCTTGAGTGGTCAAATCTTTATAATTTATTGCCAAACCTAATTTAGAATTAAATAAATAAGGGGCTCTAATATTAACTCCAAACGAATTAAAAATATCGTATTGATAAAAAGCACCTAGGGTAACTCCTTTACCTAAAAAATTAAATTCTTGTAATCCTACCCTAAAAGCAAAATCGTCATTAGAAGAACTAAAAAGATTAGCAAAGGGAATTAGAGTAAAATTCTCTTCTATTTGGTATACTACTTCATAACCAATTCCTATTTTCTTTACTACGGAAAAATTAGCACTGGCTACAAAAGGTAATCTTTTAAGGTGCTCTATATCCGAAATTAAAACAGTAGAATCTAATTCCGTTCTGGCTTCTACTTTTATTAGTTTTTTAAGAAAGGAAACTTTTGTTTTTTTTGTTCCTTTTATGGTTACCTCTGTAATAGTTTCCTTCTGTGCATACCCGTTTAAAAAAACAAAAATTAGAAGGAAAAAAGAGTATAATTTTTTCATAATTTAAAATTGCAGAGCAAATGGTTTTATAGAAAATAAATTTACCCAATTATCTTCACTAACACCCATTAAATTAAACACATAATCTGTTTCATTTTGTAATTCTGGAGGTGTATTTGTGGTTATATTTAACACTACATTATTTAAATTATAATAGGTAAATGTTTTAGCGAAGGTATAAGTCCCTGATAACAAGTTACTTTGCGAATTAGATACTACTTGAAAGTATATTTTAGAATCCGTATATGCCCCGTCTTGCCATGTAAAGATTGGCATTTGTGTGTTCGTTTGAATCTCAATATTTTCTGGTAAATACTCCGTTTCTTTGCTTAAATGTTTTAAACGAATAGGGTTAGATAAATGTATTTTCCCGCTTTCTTCAAAAGTAACAATAACCCATTTTTCAGCATCAAATTGGCCATCAAACTTCATTAAATATCCATTAAAAACATCCGAAATAGGCAAGTTTATTAATTTGTAATTTCCGTAGTTATTTTTATCGTCATTTGCAGTATTTGTGCTATAACATTGCATATTCGTTGCCCCATCTCTTGGATAAAAATAGATACTTACTTTTTCTGAATCTTCATTACTTGCAGCGCACGCTATTACATTATCTTTTACTATTTCTCTTCCTTGTATATTGGTGCCTAAAGTGTCTAGTCTAGATTCCAAATCATTAGAACAACTACAAATTACAGTTAGTAAAAAAAGGAAAAAAACATTTTTCATCTTAGTATATTTTGTAAAAGCTTTTTATAACGTTTTGTGCTGGCTTATTCTGAGGGGTAAATCTATTATCATTTTGTCCTCCTACATTTTCGTGATTTAAAAACCATTTCCAAACATAACCGCCAGCGAACCAATCTTCTTGCCAAAATTCCGAAAATATAGCCTCTTTAGCATTGGCTTGAGCTATTAAATTAACGCCTTCATCAGTACGATCTACCAACCATGGTTTTTTAGCAGTATAATCCATACTTCTATATCCAAATTCTGTAAATAGTACAGATTTACTGGTTGCGTTAGACAAAGATTTTATTTTATTTTTCCAGGGCTGCCAGCCTTCTTTCAGTTCTTTCACAGATGGAGTTTTAGACTCTGATAATGGGAAATAAGCATCTATTCCTATATAATCTAATTGGTCCCAAAATATTACCTTAGGATATTCGTCCCAATTAGCAGCGTAGGTTAACTTTCCTTTATATGTTTTTCTAATTTTAGCTATTAATTGTCTCCAATAGTGGGGCCTGTTATTTACAAAATTCTCTAATTCTGTCCCTATACATAAAAGTTCCACATTTGTTTCTTGCGCCAATTGCGCATAGGTCATAATAAACTTTTCGTAAGATTTCTCTAAAAATACCCAATCTTCTTCTGATTCCATTTTTAGAGTTCCAGTAAACTCCCCATGCCATATCCAAATTTGCGGTTTTAGCATTACATTAATCTTATTCTTATGTAAAAGCTCTATATACTGTTTTGCCCCTTTTTTTGTTTCTCCAAACCATTGACGGTCTGTATTAAAAATAATTTTAGGAGAATTTATATCTTTTAGGAAACCAAACGGCATTACTGCCGCACTATTTGCATTAATATGTTTTACATTATCTACATGTTCTTGTAGCGCTTCTTCTCCGGATGCTACAAAACTTACTCCATTCATTTTTATAACCTTTTGACTAGAACAAGAAAATTGTGCTAATAACAAAAAAAGAAGTCCTAATTTTTTCATTTAATGAGTATTAAGACTTCTAATTTAAGCTATTTATTATGTTTGCTACAATATTACTCTAAGCCCTAAATTAAATGTTTGTCCTAGGCCAGTATTATTTCCTCTTAAGAAGTTGGTATATAGAGCTTCCAAGTTCAAAGCATCTGTCAATTGAAATTTAACCCCACCACCAGCGGCAGTAAAATCTTGTTCAAAATTATTTCCTAAATCTATACGTTGTGAATGTTGTACTAGACCAAGAATAGTAAATTTAGAACTTGGAAAATAACTTAAGAATACTCCTGGAGTTAGATTTAAACTATTATTTGCAAAACTCTCTTCCTTGTCTCCAAAATTGTATTCTGAGTTTAATTCCGTAAATAATTGCCATTTGTTCCCAGGGAAGGTATAATCATAGAAAAAACGGTTTTGCCATGTAAATCCTTTCTGATCTAGAAAAACTCCATTTTCGGTTTCATTATCTACCAAAGGAATAAAAAAGGAACTTTGAATACTAAAATTACTAACAGATTTAATAGGCACAAATTTTACAGATGGAGCAATGGATGTTAAACCTGAACGTGCTGAGTTATCTTCCCCATCAAACTTAAAAACATCTAAAGCATCTCTACCTCCTATTACATTAGAACGGAATTCAAATATGGCACCTATATTCCATCTATTATTTTCTCCGATACCAGTATACGCCTCTAAAGTAGAGGTGAAAAAAGTTTGCCTTGCTTCTTTACCTTCTGAAAAAGTACTTTCTGTTTGTGTATATAAATTATTAAACCACTTTATATCTACTTGCCCTTTACCTATTAGTTTAGAAGGTGTATATTGTTGTATATTACTTATTTCTTGTTCTGGTTCAGAAGACATCATTTTTTTGTCTTCCATTTCTTCTTGTGCAAAACTTACACTAGTTCCTAAAAGAACTGCTGATGCAACTATATATTTTTTTATTGATTTCATTATATTTTTTTTAGGTTGTTGTTTTTTATTTTAAATCATTTAACGTCCAGTCATAAGGATAATAAGACACCTTAGCTTTCATTGGTAATTTTTCCTTTTTGTATTGATTAATATAATCTACTAAAGATCCATTCTTTGTAAAATCGCCTTTGTACCACTCAAATATTTGAGAAATTTTTACTTTGTTTTTATTTACCTGTATAAATTTAGTGTCATTTAATGCTGCAACGGTTTGCATCTGCAATTGTTTCTCTAAAGTGCTTGGCTTATAGGCAGTATTTATTATTGGTGGGCAGCCTAAACCTGCGCAAACAAGAACAAAATGAAAACGAGGTTCTTTAGGAAAATTACCTCTTAATAATTTATTCTCAATATCATTAAGCGTAATGTTTTTACCTCCTATATTATGCTTTATCTTATCAAAAAAACCTGCTTTATTTAATGGCGATTTAATAGGGTAGTTATCTACTATACTTTTAATTACTGTTAAATTATAACCATTTATCCAAAAAGATTGGTATTCTTTAACATTGCTCTTTTCCACTTTTATTTCTTGAGCTAATTGCAATATAGCATCTAATTCTGCTGTATTTTTTTTGATATCAGAATATGCAACTTTACCATTTTTAACATGTTTACCTAAAAAAACATCTGCCTTATTAATAAACATTTCTGTACTTTGAGCAATACTAAAGTGACCTATAAAAGCCAATAATATTAGAGCTACTATTTTTTTCATAATTATTTTTTTAAATTAATATTTCTGAAAGAAAAATCTTGTTAATTATATCGATAAATAATAATATAAATTGTATTGTTTACGTTTTAAATGCAATTTACATATGCTATGTCGCTTATATTTTAAAAACTTAACAAAGCAATACTTTTTCTTTCTTGGGTCAAAGGAACTTCAAAAGTATCACATAGTTATCACGAAGAATATCACGTGATTATCACAAAAATAAATTTCAAAATTTTGTTAAGTTTTTATGTTTAACTTCGACAGACATCAAATAACCAATCAATTTTATGGAACATATAGTCATCATAGGTAATGGTATTTCTGGGGTAACAGCGGCTCGCCATATTAGAAAATTATCCGATAAGAAAATTACAATTATATCTGCGGAAACAGATTATTTTTTTTCAAGAACCGCACTTATGTATATCTATATGGGCCATATGAAGTTTGAACATACGCAACCCTACGAAAATTGGTTTTGGAAAAAAAACAGAATTAATTTAGTTAAAGGGTATGTACATTTTATTGACCATAAAAACCAAACTCTTAAAATTGAAAATAGCACGGATATATCATATGATAAATTAATTATTGCTACAGGTTCCAAACCAAATAAATTTGGCTGGCCTGGGCAAGATTTAAGTCATGTACAAGGCCTATATTCTAAACAAGATTTAGATGCATTAGAAAAAAATGCTCCTAATAAAAAAATCTGCAAAAGAGCTGTAATTGTTGGCGGCGGTTTAATTGGAATAGAAATGGCCGAAATGCTAAGGAGCAGAGATATTCCTGTAACTTTTTTAGTTCGTGAAAGTAGTTTTTGGAATGGAGTACTTCCAAACGGAGAATCTCAAATGATCAATGAACATATTTTAGAACACCATATAGATTTACGATTAGAGACGAATTTGGTGGAAATACTATCCGATGAAAGTGGTAAAGCAAAAGCTGTTGTTACGGATAAAGGAGATACTATTGATTGCGATGTTGTTGGCCTTACAGCTGGCGTTTCTCCGAATATTAGTTTTTTAAGGGATTCTGGAATAGAACTGGGTCGAGGGATAAAAGTAAATAGGATGTTAGAAACCAATATTCCTAATATTTATGCTATAGGAGATTGCGCAGAACAACACGAAGGAATAGGTAATCGAAGACCAATTGAGGCCGTTTGGTATACTGGAAGAATGATGGGAGAAACTCTTGCGCAAACTATTTGCGGCAATCCAACAGAATACAAGCCTGGACATTGGTTTAACTCTGCCAAATTTTTGGATCTAGAATACCAAACCTATGGTTGGGTTTTTAGTGAATTAAATAAAAAAGAGTACGAGCAACACTTTCATTGGCGACATGCATCAGAAAAAATATGTGTAACTATCGCTTTTCATAAAGACACAAAAGAATTTTTAGGAATTAACACATTCGGTATTCGCATGCGTCATAAAATATTTGATCAATGGCTTACTGAAAATAGAAATATAGAATACGTCATGGAATATCTTAAAGACGCTAATTTTGACCCTGAGTTTTATGCTCAGTACGAACAAGAAATTATAACTCATTTCAACAAAAAATTTGACACTCAAATTTCTCCAAAGAAAAAAAGTTGGACAAGAATCTTTACTACACCTAAATCTAGAGCGTAATTATGAAAGCAATACAAAACATAGGGATTACCATATTTTTAGTTGGACTAGGATTTTTTACTGCCTTACCATTTTTAGGTAATTTTAAACTAGACCAAAAAGGTTTTGATGAATTGATTACTAGTCAGGGTATAAAAAGTGAACTATTCATTCAAAATCTAAAAAGCAAAATAGTAGACAAAGACTTTACTGGAGTAACTTCTTTAGAACCAATAGTAGATAAGGTAATTACCAATGCCAATACTGTTCATTCCAAAAACAAAGAATGGAGCAAAAAAGTTTATGTTAGCGGTGGAGATTTAGCAACTACTATTCGTAAAAAATCGGGTTACGGTTTTATTCCTGAAAATAAAGGTTTAATGTGGTTTTTAACCTTTGGCTTAGGTATTATTGGAGCCCTAATGTTTATAGTGCCTCAAGTAATAACTTTAGGGAAAAAAGGAATTAAAAATGACCATATTTACCACCAAAGTTCTACAAACAAAGGTTGGATAGCCTGGCTGGTTTTTATTTTTTTAGTGAGTTTTTATCTCATTTTATATTTTAAATCGGAGTATGCGGTAAACTGGACGTATTTAGTAGACCCAATAAGTGTGTCTTTAAGTGGCAATCTTGCAGGGCATTGGTTTGTTTACGGGTTTATGTATTGTGTAGTTATGACCGTTATGGCCATACGTATGTACATTAAATATCGCCATAATATGTACCAAATGGTAAGGACAACATCTGTATTATTCTTTCAGATTGTATTTGCTTTTTTAATTCCAGAGATTATGGTAAGGTTACAGTTATCTTACTCTAAAGGGTACGATTTTAAAAATGCCTTCCCTTTAGACTATGATTTCTTTTTCAATTGGAATTTAAAAGAATTAATATCAAGTGGAGGTTTAGGCTTATTTATTCTTGTTTGGGGTATTCTATTAACAGTAGTCATTGTACCAGTAATGGTTTACTTCTTTGGAAAAAGATGGTACTGCTCATGGGTTTGCGGATGTGGTGGACTAGCAGAAACTCTAGGAGACCCTTATCGCCAACATTCAAGCAAATCCTTATTTTCTTGGAAAGTAGAACGTTGGTTAATTCATGGGGTATTACTTTTTGCATTAGTTATGACCGGATTTACATTATATGGCTTTTTTGCAGAAACTGGAACTGTACTAGGTATTAAAGTTCAAAGTATAATGAATACCTACAGCTTTTTAATAGGAGCTATCTTTGCTGGTGTAATTGGAACCGGTTTTTACCCTATTTTTGGAAATAGAGTTTGGTGCAGATTTGGTTGCCCATTGGCTGCTTATTTAGGATTCGTGCAACGTTTTAAATCTAGATTTAGAATTACTACCAATGGAGGGCAATGTATTTCTTGCGGAAATTGTTCCACATATTGCGAACAAGGTATTGATGTTAGAGCATATGCGCAAAAAGGAGAAAATATTGTTAGATCTAGTTGTGTTGGTTGCGGTGTTTGTTCTGCTGTTTGTCCACGTGGTGTTTTAAAACTAGAAAATGGCCCTACTGAAGGGAGAATTAACCCTACCGAAGTGCTCCTCGGCAATGATGTAGATTTAATGGAATTAGTAAATAAAAAATAGCATGGTTTTTAAAGTTTCAATAATCGCTATATTATGTCTTTTTCTAAATTTAAAAGAAAAAGACGATACCCGGTATCATAAGGCGTTTTACGAAAATGGAAAAATAAAAGAAGAAGGATGGCTCCGAAAAAATATTAAAACAGGATATTGGAAATTTTATCATGAAAACGGAACCCTTTCCGAACAAGGTCATTATAAAAACAATAAAAGAGAAAACTATTGGTATTTTTACAGTAAAAATAATGTTAGACTTCGCGAAGGGAAGTATGAAAATGGACAGATGATTAATTGGTGGCTTTTTTATGATAAAAAAGGAGTAATTACCCATAAATGCCAACTTAAAGACGGTAAAAAAAATGGATATTGCCTAAAATATAAAAATGAAAAAATTACTGCCGCTGTTCAATATATTAATGGAAAAAGAATAAAAGAATGGACAACTTTTTCCAGTTTTAAAAAAGAAAATAAATTATCCGATTTACATTAATGACCAATATAAAAGTTATTATTCCGGCTTTTAACGAAGCAGATTCTATTTCCCAGGTAATAAAGGAAATTCCTAAAGAAGTATCAGAAATTATTGTAGTAAACAATAATTCTACTGATAAAACGGTCATAAATGCAGAAAAATCAGGTGCTACAGTACTTACGGAAACTAAAATGGGTTACGGATTTGCCTGTTTAGCTGGACTAGATTATGTAAGCAAACAATCCAAAAAACCCGATATTATCGTATTCCTTGACGGAGACTATTCGGATTACCCCGAAGAACTTACTAAATTAGTGCAACCAATAGTAGATAAAAAAGTAGATTTTGTTATTGGTGCACGTGTAAAAGAGCTTAGAGAAGATGGTAGTATGACACCGCAACAAATTTTTGGTAATTGGCTAGCTACTAGCTTAATGAAAGTACTTTTTAAAGCTACATTTACAGATTTAGGACCTTTTAGAGCAATACAATATGATAAATTATTGTCTCTACAAATGGAAGACGAAACCTATGGCTGGACAGTTGAAATGCAACTTAAAGCTTTAAAACAAAAACTAGCATATACCGAAGTTCCAGTACGTTACAAAAAAAGAATTGGTATCTCAAAAGTATCAGGAACAGTAAAAGGTAGTATATTTGCTGGCATTAAAATATTAAGTTGGATATTTAAATATAGCATCAAATAAAATGGGACTTACAATTGCATACATAATTATTGCCATTTACAGCATTGCTCTGGTGTTGATTTTTTTCTACAGCTTAGCACAACTTAATCTGCTAGTCAATTATTTAGGTTATAAAAAACGGAATAAGACAGCTCCAAAATTTAACCTTTTAGACCCAAAAGAAATTCCTTTTGTAACCATTCAACTTCCTGTATATAATGAAGAATATGTGATGGACCGCCTTTTGGAAAATATTGCAAAATTAGAATATCCTCTTAGTAAATTAGAAATTCAGGTACTAGACGACTCTACAGATGAAACTGTAATAGATACGGCAAAGCACATAAAAAAACTGCAAGCAACTGGTTTAGATATAAAACATATTTGTAGAACAAATAGGCAAGGTTTTAAAGCGGGTGCTTTAAAAGAAGGACTCGAAGTTGCTAAAGGAGATTTTATCGCCATTTTCGATGCTGATTTTTTACCAGATAGCGATTGGCTTAAGAAAACCGTTATTTATTTTAAAGATGAAGAAATAGGTGTTGTACAAACGCGTTGGGGGCATATTAATAGAGATTATTCTACTTTAACTAAAATACAAGCCTTTGCCTTAGATGCTCACTTTACTTTAGAACAGGTAGGACGTAATGCTAAAGGTCATTTTATAAACTTTAATGGTACCGCAGGTATTTGGCGTAAAGAATGTATTCTAGATGCCGGGAATTGGGAAGGCGACACCCTAACAGAAGATTTAGATTTAAGCTATAGAGCACAATTAAAAAATTGGAAGTTTAAATATTTAGAAGATGTAGAAACTCCCGCTGAGTTACCTGTTGTAATTAGTGCTGCACGTTCCCAACAATTTAGATGGAATAAAGGTGGGGCTGAAAATTTTAGAAAAACGGTATGGAGCGTAATTAGCGCTAAAAATATTCCTTTTAAAACCAAATTTCATGGTGTAATGCACTTACTTAATAGCTCTATGTTTCTTTGCGTATTTATAGTTGCTCTTTTAAGTATTCCTATGCTTTACATAAAAAACATGTACGGACATTTAGGTTGGGTTTTTGAAGTAACAAGTTTTTTCATCGTCAGTACTATTATACTTTTTGTTTGTTATTGGTTTACCTATAAAAGCATCCAAGGAAGTAGTTTTGATAATTTTATAGATTATATAAAACTATTTTTTACCTTTTTCTCTGTAGCGCTCGGGTTTTCACTGCATAATTCTATTGCTGTGCTAGAAGGTCATATGGGAAAACGTAGCGAGTTTGTTAGAACACCGAAATTTAATCTTAATAATCTTAGAGATAGCTGGAAAGGCAATAAATACCTAGCAAAGAAACTTTCTCCTAATATGATAATAGAAGCTGCGCTTATGATTTACTTCCTTTTTGGAATGTATAGTGCTATTCCATTAAATGATTTTGGACTCTTTCCCTTTCATTTTATGTTATTTCTAGGTTTTGGTTATGTATTTTTTAAGTCTCTTACGGCAAGAGCTTAATATACCCTTACGCACCTTTTAACATTATATATTTAAATTTCACCTTTTAAAGATGGATTTATTTAATCAAGATACTACTCCTAATATTTTACCTTTCGATGGAGAAGTTATTTATTATGGTACCGTATTAAATCTTTCCAAATGTCAATTTTATTTTAACACTCTCTACAACACCATAGCATGGAAGCCTGATGAGGCCGTAATTTTTGGAAAAAAGATTTTTACCAAACGTAAAGTCGCTTGGTATGCTGCTAGATCATTTGAATATACCTATTCTAAGAGCACAAAAATATCTCTACCATGGACTAAAGAGCTTTTAGAGCTAAAAGAAATAGTAGAAAATAAAACAGGTGAAACATATAACTCTTGTTTATTAAATCTTTACCATAATGGAGAAGAAGGTATGGCTTGGCATAGTGATGGTGAAAAAGATTTAAAACAAAATGGAGCCATTGCTTCCCTTAGTTTTGGTGCAGAGAGAAAGTTTCTTTTTAAACATAAAGACACCAAAAAGACCGTTAATATAATTCTAGAAAAAGGTAGCTTATTGGTAATGAAAGGCGAAACACAAAAACATTGGTTACACCGATTACCGCCAACCAAAAAAGTACATACACCAAGAATAAATCTAACTTTTAGAACTATAGAAACTTCGTAAATCTTATTGAATTAGTACTTTTTTAATTTCCTCCATGTCGTCATTTTTAATGTAGATAAAATATATTCCCCGAGATAATTGACTTACATTTAATTTAGCTTCGTAAGTCCCATTTTTTAAATTATTAGAATATACTATGTTCCCTTTTCCGTTATATATTTTAATAATGGTTTCCGATTTTTGTACTGCCTTCCATAATAAATTAATAGATTCTGTATGCCCTGTATTTTGAAAAACAACCACTTCTTTTTTAAGATCTAATTCCGTAACAGATTCGGGATGAATTTCTTTTTCTAAATAATCTGCAACCCCACTTTTGTTAATATCATCATCTGCAGGATTTCCATTATTATTATAATCTTCGTCTATAGTTAAATAGCCATCTCCGTCATCATCACTATCTATATAATTGGGTATATTATCTTTATCGGTATCTAAATACACTACTTTCTTAGCCGATTTTTTATTTTTATCTGTACCAATATTATCTATTTCATCTATTGTAGAAACTCCATCCCCATCATCATCACTATCTAAATAATTAGGAATACCGTCATTATCCGTATCATCATCTTCTAAATTTCCGTTATTATTTACATCTTCATCCCTATCTAAAACACCATCAGACTCTGAATCTCTAAAATCAATAGTTACTGTGATAGAACTTTTACAATCATTTTTATCCTTTACATAAAATATATATTCTCCATTTATTAGACCGTTAAATAAAGGAAAGGTACTATATACTACGTCATCATTAGAGAAATAATATGGAGCTTCTCCCCCATCTACAGATATTTTTACCGATGATTTATTGGTCTCAAAATCATATGCTATTTCATTATTTAACGATAACCCTTCTGACTCTTCTACTGTAAAATCTACCGTTTTAAAATAACCACTAGCATCGAATACTGAAATAAAATGATTACCAGGAGTTATGCTCATAAAAATATTGTCTACTTGAGCATCTATTATATCTAAAGAATTATAAGCGTATAAAAAATTTCCTGAGCCCCCTGTAGCTATAATTTTCACTTGCGTATCTACCGCTACTCCACATAAAATGGAAGGTACCTCTAACGTTACCATTAACTCTTCTGGCTCTGTAATTTCTTGTGTAACATTTACAATACACCCATTAGCATCACTAACCATTATTGTATAAGCGCCAGGAGCTAAACCTGTAAAAGTATTATCTGTAGAAAATAAATTTAAGTTTGGCGAAATAGCAAACGTATAATCTGGTGTACCTCCTGATGGTGTAATTGTAATAATGCCATCATTTGCCCCATGACCAGTTATTGACGTAACTGAAACAGAAGTATCTAAAGCTAGTGGCTCTGTAATTACAATAGTTGGAAGAATTAAAACACATCCTAAGCTATCTTGCACATTAATTTCATAAGACCCAACTGCCAAATTATTAAAAACGTTACTATTTTGGTAAGGAACTAAAACATCTATTCCGTTAGATAGCTGGTACTGATACTGTCCTGAACCACCTATAGTTTCCACCGTAATACTCCCATTTGATTCTCCATAACAAGTTACGTTTTGAACTGTATAAGTACTCTGTATATCTTCTAATGAAGTTACACTTACACCGTTAGTACTAATAACAATGTTGCTAGCATCTCTAATATTAACTGTATAATTACCAATACCTAAATTGGAAAAAACATTTGTATTTACATAAGTCATCCCTCCGTTTATAGAATACATATATGGTGGCATTCCGCCAGATGCATTTGCCGTAATTACTCCTGTATCTAAACAAGAAGATGTTGCTTGGGTTTGGATTAACTGGCCTACTAAAATTGGAGGTTCTGTAAGGCTAATTTGTGAAGTAACTTCACACCCATAGGAGTTAATAGTACTTATGTTATACGTTCCAGCAGGAAGATTTGTAAAAACTGGGTTAGCTTGATAAGCTACAATCGGATTAAAATTAAAATCTAATAACTGATAACTATATGGACCTGAATTACCCGATACAAAAACTTCAATAATACCATCACTTGCACCATTACTACTTATAGGCTGAACTGTTAAAACCGAAGATGTAATATTATTTTCAAAAACCTTAGCATAAAAACTTTCAAAAACATCATTTTCATAACCTAGAACCACCCGATACTGCCCAATAGAATTTATCGATAAAGATGCTTCTGTAGAAATAGTATTCCAGGTACAAGTTGGGTTTAAGTTTGCACAATCTGCACCTACAGGAGAACAAGAGTTTTCATCTAATTTTTGCCATTGTACAGAAAGAACCTCTGGATCTGAAACTTGCACTATACGCATGTCACCAGGGTAACAAAGAGAAAGCTCTGGTGTTATACTACCATCTGTAGGACAGACAGCAGAGTTATTAGACAATACCAGAAAAGGATTTACACCTGCCGCATTAATAATATTAGAAATACTAAGAAATAAAGAAAATAGTAGAATACGTAAAACGTGATGCATTGGTAATGGTTTTTATAGTTTTGACAACCATTCTCTAACGTTTAGTATATATTTTTATTGAATATTAATTTTTTTTTCGACGAAAGGCGAAACACAAAAACATTGGTTACACCGATTACCGCCAACCAAAAAAGTACATACACCAAGAATAAATCTAACTTTTAGAACTATAGAAGCTTCGTAAATCTTATGGAACTGTTATTAAAAATTCTTTTGATTTTACCCCATTAACAGTAGCCGAAACTTTAACTATTCCTTTTTCTTTTTTAGTCTGTACTATTAGTATCGCTTTTCCTTGATGCGTTATTATCCCGTTCGATTTATGGGATTGTACGTTCTTTTCCCATCCGTTATCTATTCCAATAATTTTGGCATTATCAGAAATAGAAAAAACAATTTCTTTATCCGCTGTGGTAATTAAATTTCCTTTATCATCCAATAATTTAGCTGTTATAACAGTAATATCATTAACATACACCTCTTCTTTATTTGCTTTTAAACTAATTTTTGCCACCTCATCGCTATTAGTATGTAGCATATATTCTTTCTCTTTTATACCATTATTATAGCCTACTACCTTTAATTCTCCTTGAGTAAAAGGAACTTGCCATTTTATAATATTATCCTCATTAAAATCCGATAATTTTTGCTTTCCTAAAGAAACACTGTTTAAAAATAATTCAGCCTCCTCACAATTGGTATATGTTTGTACTATAATAGGCTCACCTTCATCATATTTCCACTTAGAATATACTTTATACCATTCCCATTTTCGCAGCATTTTCCATACTGGTGGAGGTGTCAACTGCATGTTAAACTCCCATCCCTTTTTCTTATCAAAAGAAAACTCAGATTCATTTGCAGGAGTGGTTACCATATAAACTTTTGAATCTTCTTTCCATAAACATTCAAAAAAATGTCCTCTTGGGTTTTTAAATCCTGCAAAATCGAAAAGAGAAATATTTAATCCTTTTCTTGGCCATGGTCCTGCCTCTCCCAAGTAAGCAAATCCTGTCCAAAGAAACACACCTGAAACAAAATCGCGTTCTAAACAGTTTTTCCATTCCATATAATCTACCCAATTTTCGGAACCGAGTATTTTTAAGTCTGGATACGTTTTGTGAGCAGCATCATAATCTGCAGCTCTATAGTTAAAACCAAGAACATCAACAGCCTTACCATAACCACTAGCGATACTTACAGATGGCAATACACTACCGCAAGTTACTGGCCTTGAAATATCTTCTTCTTTAACCCATTTTACTAGCTGCTTTGCCGTATTTGCCAACTCATCATTAGCACCTACATTTTTTTTCAAAATTGCTTTTATAGCAATAGAATCATATTTTGGAGTAAAGTGATAAGAATCTGCCATAATATCTTTATTTACCTCATTAAAGGTCTTGGAATATTCCGGAAAAGTCCATTCAATTTCATTACCAATACTCCACATAATAACCGACGGATGATTAAAATCTCTTTTAATTAAATCTTTTAAATCTCTTTCCGCCCATTCCTTAAAATGTTCAGGGTAAGCTTTAGAAGCCTCTTCACTTGCCGCATTATCCCCTAAATAAACTTTACTTTTTCCTTTAGGAAGGTGCCACTCATCAAAAGCCTCATTCATAACTAAAAGCCCTAAAGCATCACAAACTTCTAATAGTTCAACAGCATGCGGATTATGAGACAAGCGAATGGCATTTACTCCAACAGATTTTAGTTTTTCCATACGATACTCCCATATCCCTTTAGGAACTGCTGCACCAAGAGCACCTGCATCATGATGTATATTTACACCTTTTATTTTCATCGATTTTCCGTTTAAAGAAAACCCTTTGTTGGCATCAAAATTAAAACTACGGACTCCAAATTTTTCAGAAACGTTATCCACCACAGTACCATCCTGTAAAACTTCTACTTTTAAGGTATATAAATTTGGATTTTCCACAGACCAAAGAAGAGCTTTTTTAATTTCTAATTTTATAGAGGATTGTAATTCATTTTTAAGAGTTATCTCTTTAAACGCCACTGATACCCCCAAACTATCTTGTACCACGTATCTTAACGTTATGTTTTTAGGGTTTTTAATTCCTGTATTTTCTAACTTGGTTTCAATATTTATTTCTGCATACTCCTTAGTAATTTTAGGTGTCGTAATCTGAACTCCCCAATTAGCAATATGTAGAGGAGATTTTTTTATTAACTGTACTTTTCTATAAATACCAGAACCTGTATACCATCTAGAATCTACATACGCACTATGATCTACTTTTACAGCTAATACATTTAAAGAATCTCCATGTTTTAAATAAGGCGTTAAATTATATTGAAAAGAACTATACCCATTAGGTCTTGTCCCCAGCAAATTACCATTTAACCATACGCTAGAGTTGTTATAGACACCATCAAAAAGAATACTTATATGTTTATGAACATCTTCTTTGTTAAGCCTAAAAGATTTTCTATACCAACCTATTCCTCCTGGGGTAAAACCAGTACTCGCAGCTGTTTCTTCTACGTTTTTGTAGCCCTCTTCAATACTCCAATCGTGCGGAACATTAATTGTTTTCCAACTATCATCTTCATAATTCATTTGAAATGCTTCTGATTCGTCTCCCAACCTAAATTTCCAATCCTTATTAAAATCTTGCGTTATACGTTTTACATCTTTTTTAAAATTACAACCTATTAAAAGAATAACGGAACTTACTAAAATTACGAATGACGTTTTCATGTAGTTGGTTTTTATTATAAATGGATTAAAGAAAATGATTGTACTCTTCTTAAATTCACCTGTAAACAATATTAAAATAAGAATGCACAACTGTATTTAACTATATTATCCTATACTTACCCCATATTAACAAAGTAATATAGAGGCATCTTTTGTAAAAAAGTGATTCTAATTTGCACGCTATTTCTATAATAAACTACCTTTAACTGAATTCATTAAAAATGACAAACCAATCAGATTTTTCTACAAGAATACATGCAGTAGACGCGTTACGAGGTTTTGCAATAGTGTCTATTATGTTACTGCATAATTTAGAACATTTTGATGTTTACTTCTTACCTCCCAATTTACCCGATTGGATGGTCCAATTGGACAAAAAAATATGGGATACTTCCTTTTTTTTATTCGCCGGTAAATCCTATGCCATTTTTGCTCTTTTATTTGGCCTTACATTCTTTATACAAACCAATAATCAAGAAAAAAAAGGAAAAGATTTTAGGTTAATTTTTGCTTGGAGGCTTGTACTATTATTAGCCTTTGGCTTTATTAACTCTGCTTTTTACCAAGGAGATATTCTTACTATATATGCTGCACTAGGCTTTTTCATTATTCCATTTAGTAAAATGAATAATAAAGCTATTTTTATTATTTCTCTTCTATTACTTGCCCAACCAATAGAACTAGCTAATTTATACAGCGCAATACAAAACCCCAATCTAGAAATTGCCAATCCTAAATCTTGGACCTATTTTGGAAAAATGGATAGTTATATTAAAGCAGGTTCTTTTATAGATACTGTTTATGGGAATTTAACTAACGGTAAATTAGCAGTTTTACAGTGGAGTCATGAAAACGGTAGATATGCACATATTCTTGCCCTTTTTTTATTGGGCATGCTTGGAGGAAGGGTTGGTATTTTTTCTCCCTCTAAAAAGAATAGAAAAATATGGTTAAAGTGCTTATTGTTGTCCTTCTTAGCTTTTGTTATTCTCTATTACGTGCAAAAGAATATTCTACCAGAAATAGATAGTAAAATTATTAATCGCTCTATAACCATTATAGAAAAATCATGGACAAACATTGCATTTATGCTTGTTTTAGTATCTAGCTTTTTACTCCTTTTTCAGTCTAAAATTGGAGCCAAAATTCTACATTATTTATCACCAATAGGAAAAATGAGTTTATCCAACTACATTATTCAGTCTATTTTAGGTTCTAGTATTTATTACGGCTTTGGTCTTGGATTATATAAATATACAGGCGCTACTTATAGTATGCTTTTAAGTATAGTTTTAGCTATAATAATGGGTATATTTTCTACTTGGTGGATGCATAAAAACAAACGAGGACCTTTAGAAACGCTTTGGCATAAGGCAACTTGGGCATTTAGCAGAAAATAAAAATTAAACAAGGATAAATATTAAAAAAATGAACTACCAATTAGCAGAAATAAATATTGCTCGCATTAAAGGTATTACTATAGATGACCCTATAATGAAAGAGTTTGTTGACAACTTAGATACCATTAACAATCTAGCCGAAAACAGCCCTGGTTTTGTTTGGCGTCTTAAAGATGATTCTAACAACGCTACAAACCTTAACCCATATAATGATGTACAGATTATTATTAATATTTCTGTCTGGGAAAACGTGGAAACTTTAAGTAATTATGTTTATAAAACGGTCCACAGTGATTTTTTAAGAAGACGCAAAGAGTGGTTTAAAAATTATGGTAATGTAAGTACTGCAATGTGGTGGATTCCTGAAGGAAAATATCCTTCTGTGGAAGAAGCAGTAGAAAAGCTTGCCGAGCTTCAAAAAAATGGAACAAGTACCAGTGTTTTTAATTTTAAAAATACATTCCCAAAACCTAAATAAAAACAATCTGTATTATTGGTTATTCGTATATTGCAGTAAACCAACTTACGTATGTGGAGGCAACTAACTTCCCATTGGAGACTACATAAATATTCTATATTACTTGTCCTAGCAAGCATTGCTTTATATGCATCGTTTGCTTACAACTTGCATAGAGAAGATTTTATAAAACTTCTTACGCTCTGTATTGCATTATTTTTTCTCTGTTATAAAATTATACAATTCCAAAAATGGAATTTTAAATTCTTACTTGGAGCTGGTATTATTTTTAGGCTCGTATTTCTTTTCGCTGAGCCAAACTTATCGCAAGATTTTTACAGATTTATTTGGGATGGAGAACTTATTTATAATTTAAAAAATCCGTATCTATACTTACCTAAGGTACTTATAGAGCAAAAAGATTTAGCTATTGCTAATGCTCATGAATTATATAAAGGTATGGGAGATTTAAGTCCCAAGTTTTATAGTAATTACCCACCTTTAAATCAACTTATTTTTTCTTTATCGACATTACTCGGAGGAAAAACCATACTAGGCTCTGTAATTGTAATGCGAGTTATAATTATACTATCCGATATTGGGGTTGTATATTTTGGTCGCAAACTTTTGAAAAGCTTAAACCGCTCCCCACATTTAATATTTTGGTACTTCCTAAATCCATTGGTACTAATAGAACTTACAGGAAACCTACATTTTGAAGGTGTAATGCTTTTCTTCTTTATTTGGTCTCTTTATTTACTTTCTATGAACCACTGGAAATCTGGCGCATTAGTTTACGCCCTTTCCATAATGGTAAAATTGGTTCCTCTGTTATTTCTGCCAT
Source organism: uncultured Maribacter sp. (assembly GCF_947496775.1). Lineage (GTDB taxonomy): Bacteria > Bacteroidota > Bacteroidia > Flavobacteriales > Flavobacteriaceae > Maribacter_B. The sequence continues at coordinate 236,408 of NZ_CANMDU010000003.1, forward strand.
TATTCCTTAGCCATTTTAAGCTTAAAAAATGTATTCTTTTTTATAGTATCGTTGGGGGTACTATGTTATCACTGCTATTACCTTTTTATTCTCCTCAGTTTTTTGCCAACTACGCAGAAACAGTAGGTCTTTGGTTTTCTAATTTTGAGTTTAATGCGAGTATTTATAATGGTATCAAAAAAATTGCAATAGCATATGATGCAAAGCCTTGGGAGCTTATAAAAACTTATGGTAAAATTACCCCCCTAATAACCATATGTATGGTTTTTCTTTTTACATTTTTAAGAAAAAACAAAAATTTAAACGCTCTTATTACTTCCATGCTGTTTATTTTAAGTATTTATTATTTCATATCGCCAACGGTACACCCTTGGTACATAATTTTCTTAATTCTATTAACCATTTTTACAGATTATAGATATTCCTTACTCTGGTCTGCTTCTGTTATTTTAAGCTATTGGGCTTATAGCCAGCCAGATTTTAAAGAACATTTAGGATTAATTACTATTGAATATATAGCAGTATTTGGGTTTCTTATCTATGAATTAACAATACTTCGTAACAAAAAGCAGCTTTTTTGTAAAAATTAAACACTTACCATTGTCAATTCAGTATAATTTGTACATTTGACCTATAATGAAAACAAAAGCACATACATATAGTAACTTCTGGGTAACTTCTCCAGCTCGTTCTTTTGTACCTACTCGTCGCCGCCCGTAGGGGTGCATTATATTTCTGGAAATAGGTGAGTCCATTTCCCTTCTCAAAACAATTAGTCATTCATTTTTAAATTAAATAAGCATTCAATGAAAATTGTAATTGCTAATACATCACATTTTACTTACGCCGATATTATTTGCGATACCATTGGGGAATCTGCAAAGGTAAGAGGCACTGGTATTGCCAAACGTAGTCCAGAATATATAAAGCAAAAACTTGAAAAAGGTAATGCTGTTATTGCTCTGGATGGCGAAAGATTCGCTGGATTCTGTTATATAGAAGTTTGGGGGCACGAAAAATTTGTTGCCAATTCTGGTCTTATAGTACACCCTGATTTCAGAAATAAAGGTTTAGCCAAGAAAATAAAAAAAGCAGTCTTTAATCTCTCTAAAGAAAAATTTCCTGATGCAAAAATATTCGGGATTACTACGGGACTTGCTGTAATGAAAATTAATTACGAACTAGGATACAAACCTGTTACTTTCTCTGAACTTACGGATGACCCTGAATTTTGGAAAGGTTGTCAAACCTGCAAAAATTTTGATATCCTAACAAGAACCGAAAGAAAAATGTGTTTGTGTACTGGAATGTTACACGACCCCAAAGCGGCACAAAAAGAGAAGGAAATAGAAGAAAAAGTGAATGGCAAAGCTTTTAAAAGATTAAAAAGAATAAAGGAACAGTTATTCTTAAAAAAGAAACAAAAATAGATTTTCCGTTAATACGGGAGTAAATAATACATAGAATGAAAAAATTAGTTTTAGCATATAGTGGAGGTTTAGATACATCCTATTGCGCAAAATATTTATCAAAAGACAAAGGATTTGAAGTACATGCTGTAAGTGTAAATACAGGTGGCTTTTCTAAAGAAGAAATTGCTACTATTAATTCTAAGGCTTTAGATTTAGGAGCTACTAGTTATACATCTTTAGATGCCGTACAAACCTTCTATGATAAAGTGGTTAAATATTTAATTTTTGGCAATGTATTAAAAAACAACACCTACCCTCTTTCTGTTAGCGCCGAGCGTATTGTACAAGCTATTGAGATTGTAAATTATGCAAAAAAAATTGGTGCAGATTATATTGCCCACGGTAGTACTGGGGCTGGTAATGACCAAGTTAGATTTGATATGATTTTTCAAATTATTGCTCCAGAAATAGAAATTATAACTCCTATTAGAGACAATAAACTATCTAGAGAAGCAGAAATAGAATATCTAAAAGAAAATGGTGTAGATTATTCTTGGGAAAAAGCAAAATACTCTATAAACAGAGGCCTTTGGGGAACATCTGTTGGTGGTGAAGAAACGCTAACTTCCGAAAAAGCTTTGCCAGATAGCGCATACCCAAGTCAGTTGCAAGAAAAAGAACCTACAGATGTAAAACTAACTTTTGAAAAAGGAGAATTAGTTGCTATTGATGGTGCTAAAGATAACCCAGTTGCTAATATAGAAAAGCTAGAAGCCATGGCTTCTAAGTATGCTATTGGAAGAGACATACATGTTGGAGATACTATTATTGGTACAAAAGGTAGAGTTGGTTTTGAAGCTGCCGCTGCATTAATTATAATAAAAGCACACCATCTACTAGAGAAACATACGTTAAGCAAATGGCAACAATACCAAAAAGAACAGCAAGGTAACTTCTACGGAATGTTATTACATGAAGGCAATTATTTAGATGAAGTAATGCGAAATATCGAGGCTTTTCTTACAGATACGCAAAAGAATGTTTCTGGTGATGTTTTCTTAAGCCTTTACCCTTTCCAGTTTAGATTAAACGGAATAGCTTCTAAGCACGATTTAATGACCGATGCTTTTGGTAAATATGGGGAAGTAAATAAAGGTTGGACGGCAGATGATGCTAAAGGTTTTATTAAAATACTTTCTAACTCTGGAAAAATATATAACCACGTAAATCAAGAAAATGATTAAAGTAGGAATTATTGGTGGTTCTGGTTATACTGGTGGAGAACTCATTAGAATTTTATTAAACCACCCGCAAGTAGAAATAGATTTTGTATACAGCACTACAAGAGCTGGTAAAAAAATTACCAGTGCTCATGGAGATTTATTGGGCGTTACCGATTTGGCTTTTACAGGCGATGTAAATCTAAATGTAGATTTGGTTTTTCTTTGCTTAGGACACGGTAATTCTACCAAATTTCTAAATGAGAATCCTTTCTCTGAGAACACTAAAATTATTGACTTAAGTAATGATTTTAGATTAAATGATGATGCTGTTTTTCAAGGAAAAGAATTTGTTTATGGCTTACCAGAACTTTTAAAAGCAGACATTAAAAAGGCAAATTATATTGCCAATCCTGGTTGTTTCGCTACTACTATTCAATTAGCCTTATTACCATTAGCAAAAGAAAATAAACTACAGGATAATGTACATATAAACGCAGTTACAGGTAGTACAGGTGCAGGTGTAAGTCCTTCTGCAACGTCTCATTTTAGCTGGAGAAATAATAATGTGTCGTGGTACAAACCTTTTACGCATCAGCATTTAGGAGAAATAGGAGAAAGTCTAGCTAGTTTACAAGAAAATATAGGAGAACTTTTCTTCCTTCCAAATAGAGGAAACTTTACAAGAGGAATTTTAGCAACAGTTTATACAAAATATGAGGGTGATCTAGAAAGTGCCAAAGTTATTTTCAATGATTTTTATAAAGATGCACTTTTTACGCAAATTTCTGAAGAGCCTATACACTTAAAGCAAGTTGTAAATACCAATCAATGTCATATTCATTTACATAAACATGGCAATACTTTATTGGTTACTTCTGCCATAGATAACCTTTTAAAAGGAGCATCTGGCCAAGCAGTACAAAACATGAATTTAATGTTTGGGTTTAATGAAAACGAAGGTCTAAATTTAAAGGCTGGAGTATTTTAAATGAGTAATGAGTAATGAGTAATGAGTAATGAGTAATGAGTAATGAGTAATGAGTAATGAGTAATGAGTAATGAGTAATGAAAATATTATTGCGAATTGAAATAACAACCTTAATACTAACTACTTAATGCATTTTACCAACAATTATAAATAGGAACAAAAAAATTTAAACCATCAAAAGTTGTACATTTTTAAGGCATTAAAAACTTAATACGTTGTAATAACCACTTAATACTAAAAGTATGAGAGTAGCCATCATAGGAACAGGAAATTTAGGATTAGCCATTGGTAAAGGAATATTAGATAGCAAAGGAGCTAGTTCTATGTACCTAACCAAAAGAAATCTAGAGGACATTAAAGAGTACACTAGTTATGAAAACGTAGTTTTAACCAGTGATAACAGAGAAGCTGTTAAAAATTCTGACGTTCTAATTTTTGCTATTCAACCGCGCCATTTAGAGGCCATCCTAGAAGATGTAAAAGATTTACTAACGTCAAACCATATTATAATCTCTGTAATTACTGGGTTTAGTATTGCTCGTATAGAAAGTATTGTTGGTAGTGATAAAAATATTATCCGAAGTATGCCAAACACTGCTATTGCGGTAGGTAAGTCTATGACTTGTATGTGTTGTAATGATATTGGTAAAAGCAAAATAGCTATAGCGCAATCTATTTTTGATAAAGTAGGTGCATCTATGGTTATTCCAGAAGAGCAAATGCAAGCCGCTACAGTAATTTGTGCAAGTGGTATCGCTTTTTGGATGCGTTTAATACGTGCTACCACGCAAGGTGCTATACAACTAGGTTTTGAAGCTAAAGAAGCCCAAGAATTAGCAAAACACACTTGCGATGGTGCAGCCGGTTTATTATTAGCATCTGGGAATCATCCGGAAGAAGAAATAGACCGTGTAACCACTCCTGGAGGCTGTACTATTGAAGGATTAAATGAAATGGAGCATCAAGGCTTAAGCTCTTCTTTAATTCAAGGAATTGTAGCATCCTTCGAAAAAATAAATCAAATTAAAAAAGAGTAAATCCAACCTATTCTTAAAAAACATAGTATGAAATTATTTGATGTATATCCGCTTTATAATGTCACTCCTGTTTCTGCAAAAGGAATGGTAGTTATAGATGATAAAGGACAAGAATACTTAGATTTTTATGGCGGACACGCTGTAATTTCTATTGGTCATGGGCACCCTCATTATGTGGAAAAACTAAAAAACCAATTAGACAAAATTGGTTTTTATAGCAATGCGGTACAGAACCCTTTACAAGTAGAGCTTGCTACCAAGTTAGGCAAGTTATCTAACTGTGAAGGTTACAACTTATTTTTATGTAATTCTGGGGCCGAAGCCAATGAAAATGCATTAAAATTAGCCTCTTTTAAAACTGGGAAATCTCGCGTAATTGCATTTAAAAATGGCTTCCACGGAAGAACATCTGCTGCAGTTGCTGCAACAGATAATGAGAAAATCAATGCGCCAATAAACAAACAACAAAAAGTAACTATTTTACCTTTTAATGATATTGCTGCCTTTACTGCAGAAATTAGTAAAGGAGATGTTTGCGCGGTTATTTTAGAAGCAATACAAGGTGTTGGAGGTTTGGATGAGCCAAATGCAGAATTTTTTCAAGCAATTACCAAATTAACCAAAGAAAATGGAGCGCTTCTTATTGCAGACGAAGTACAATGTGGCTTTGGCAGAAGTGGTAAATTCTTTGGATTTCAACATCATGCTATAAAACCAGATATTATTAGTATCGCAAAAGGAATGGGTAATGGCTTCCCAGTTGGAGGCGTTCTAATACACGAGAGTATAGAGGCTTCTTACGGAATGTTAGGAACCACTTTTGGCGGCAATCATTTGGCATGTGCTGCAACAACCGCAGTTTTAGAAGTTTTAGAAAATGAAAACCTAATAGAAAACGCTGATGAAGTGGGTAATTATTTTAAAGAAAAAGCAAAAGAAATTCCACAAATAAAAGACATTAAAGGAAAAGGTTTAATGCTAGGGATTGAATTTGATTTTGAAGTAGGTGACTTACGCAAAAAAATGATTTATAACCAGCATATATTTACAGGTGGAGCTATGAATAAAAAACTACTCCGTTTTTTACCAGCTCTAAACTGTACCAAGGAACAAATAGATATATTTTTTAATGCTCTTAAAGAAGAACTATAGTGAGTATCTTATTAAACATAAAAGAACGTAATACCGTTTTACTGACCATGGCCGAGCTCATTCTAGAGCATAAATCGGAATTATTAAAAGCTAATACCGTAGACTTAGAATCTTATAAAGGCGATGATATTTCTATGCGTGATCGCTTAAAGGTAGACCAAGATAAAATAGACGGCATGGTTTTATCGCTAAAGCAACTAGCTAATGAACCAGACCCATTAGGCATTGAACGTTTTGCTTTTACCCATGAAAATGGAATACATGTGAAAAATAAAACAGCTCCTTTTGGAACTATTTTAATTATATATGAATCTAGACCCGATGTTACTATTGAGGCTGCCGGTATTGCTTTTAAATCTGGGAATAAAATACTTTTAAAAGGAGGTAAAGAATCGTTAAATAGTAATTTAGTATTGATAAATTTATGGCATAAAGCCTTAGATAGGCATGCATGCGATAAAGATTGGGTTACTTATTTACAGTTTGATAGAAAAGAAACACAAGCATTCTTAGAGAACCCTTCACAAAAATTAGATTTAATTGTCCCAAGAGGAGGCGAAAAATTAATTGCTTTTGTAAAACAACATGCAACCTGTCCCGTAATAGTTAGCGGTAGAGGTAACAATTTTGTATATATAGATGCAGAAGCCGATTTGCAAATGGCAATGGATATTATTATTAATGCAAAAACAACCAAAATTTCTGCCTGCAATGCTTTAGATAAAGTACTTATAGCAGCTGATTTACCTAGAAAACAGCAGTTTGTACAACAACTAATGACCGAACTTAAGAAAAGTAATGTTCAAATTTTCACGGACGAAGCTTTTTCCTCTTTAGATGGAACAACTTCCATAGAAAATGAAGAAATTTGGTATGAGGAATTTTTAGATTACAAAATTGTTCTAGGCCAAACTTCATCCCTAGAAGAAGCAATTTCTAAAATTAACTTATATGGAGGCGGGCATTCTGCTGCTATTATAACCTCTAATGAAGAAAACGCAAATGTATTTATGCAGTCTGTAGATACAGCTGCCGTTTATCATAACGCATCAACAAGATTTACAGATGGTGGGCAATTTGGTTTAGGAGGAGAACTAGCCATAAGTACAGATAAACTACACCAACGTGGACCAATAGGATTACAGCATTTGGTAACTAATAAATGGTATGTTCTAGGAAACGGACAAACAAGGTAACTCTCATTGAGAAGTTTTTTTAATAAACGTTAGACATAAGTCTAAGGAAGAGTATTAAATGAAAAAGAAGCGCATTTTACTAAAAATAGGATCCAATACCCTAACCAAAGAAACTAACCATATTTCTAGAGGAAAAATTGAGGATATTGGAAGGCAAATTGCAGATTTACAAGATGAATATGAATTTATCATTGTAAGTTCAGGCGCCATTGCCGCTGCCAAACAGTTTGTAAAACTAGAGCATAACGGAGAAGAGATTAATGTTAAGCAAGCTTTAGCTTCCATAGGACAACCACACCTAATGCGTATTTTTCAAGAAAATTTTAGAGAGCTAGGCTTATTCAGTTCACAATGTCTACTATCCTATTCCGACTTCGAAAAACCTAAGACGCAATCTAATATAAAAAATACTATTAATGTATTAGTGGCTAACAACTATATTCCCATAATTAATGAGAACGATACTGTGGCAACAGATGAAATAAAATTTGGAGATAATGATAAACTTGCAGCATTAACAGCCGCTTTATTAAATGTCGATTTATTAATCATAGCAACTAATACAGACGGTATTTATACCAAAAAATCTCTATTAAATAATTTTCCTGAAACCATTAAAAAAGTAAGAAAAATCTCTAATTTAGTAGCTGAAGTAAATAATGAAAAATCCTCCCATGGCACAGGAGGAATGCAATCTAAAATTGATGCAGCGACTATAGCTCAAAAAGCTGGAATAGAAACTTGGATTGTAAATGGTATAAAAGATAATTTTATCCTAGATGCCATAATGAACAAAAGTGATTTTACTAAAATTAACCCCGAAAATTAAACACTAAAACCATTATACATGAAAAACTATCTTTCTATAAAGGATATTGATTCACTTCCTAAATTAGTAGAAGAAGCCAGAGAACTTAAGAAAAATCCAAAAAAAAATAATGACTTAGGTGCAAATAAAACTATAGGCTTATTATTTTTTAATAATTCCCTTAGAACAAGACTTAGTACCCAAAAAGCAGCTACAAATTTGGGTATGGAAGTTATGGTTATGAATTTTGGGAATGAAGGTTGGGCTCTAGAATATGAAGATGGTACCATAATGAATAAAGGCACTTCGGAACACATAAAAGAAGCGGCTCAAGTAGTTTCTCAATATTGCGATATTATAGGTATACGTGCCTTTGCTGGGTTAACAGATAAAGAACAAGATGAAGCGGAGTTGGTTTTAAACGGTTTTAAAAAACACGCTTCAGTTCCTATTGTAAATATGGAGAGTTCTACTGGTCATCCGCTACAAGGTTTGGCAGATGCAATTACTATAGAAGAAAACAAAGGTAAAAAAAGACCGAAAGTTGTTTTATCCTGGGCTCCTCATCCTAAAGCACTTCCTCATGCTGTAGCCAATTCTTTTGTAGAAATGATGAAATTGCAAGATGCAGAATTTGTTATAACACATCCTATTGGTTACGAATTAAATCCTCAAATTACACAAGGTGCTAAAATTGAATACAACCAAGAAAAAGCACTTCAAAATGCTGACTTTGTTTCTGTAAAAAATTGGAGTAATTATTCCGATTATGGTAAAATACTGAGCACCGAAGCTAAATGGATGATGACCAAGGAAAAATTAGGAAACGCTAAATTTATGCACTGCTTACCCGTTCGTAGGAATGTAGTAGTAAATGATGCTGTTTTAGATAGTGACCAATCTATAGTTATAGAACAAGCAAATAATAGAACCTACGCTGCGCAAATAGTACTTAAGAAAATATTAGAAAGCCTATAATGAAAGAGAAATTATCCATCGTAAAAATTGGAGGTAACGTAATAGAGAACAAAGAAGAACTTGCTAAATTTTTAAACTTCTTTTCTCAATTAAAAGGCGCTAAAATATTAGTGCATGGTGGCGGAAAACTTGCTACACAATTAGCTGCCAAATTAGGGATAAAATCCCAAATGGTAAACGGTCGTAGAGTTACAGATGCTAAAAGCCTAGAAATTATTACTATGGTTTATGGCGGATTAACCAATAAAAATATAGTTGCTAGCTTACAAGCAAAAGGAACGAATGCTATAGGATTAAGTGGCGCAGATGGTAACGCAATACAAGCACATAAAAGACCAGTAAAAGAAGTAGATTTTGGTTTTGTTGGCGATATAGATGGCATAAATGCCACCTTTTTAAACACCCTTATTACAACTGGAGTAACTCCTGTTTTTTGTGCATTATCTCATGATGGCGAAGGAAACATCTTAAATACTAACGCAGATACTATAGCATCTGAGGTAGCTATTGGGATGAGTAAAATTTATGAAACAACTCTTTATTATTGTTTTGAAAAAAAAGGAGTTCTTTTAGACATTAAAGATGAAAACTCTGTAGTAACGGACATTAACACTAGTAAATACCAAGAGCTTTTAGAGCAAAAAATTATTGCAGATGGCATGCTTCCAAAATTGGAAAATTGTTTTCATGCGCTTCATAACAACGTAAATAAAGTTTGTTTGGGAGATATTGAAATGATACAGCCAAATGCTAAACTCTTTACATCAATTACTTTATAAATGGAACAAAAAGTACTTACAGAGAAAGCTATTGCGTTATTAAAGCAACTAATAAGTATACAATCTTTCTCTAAAGAAGAAGATAAAACAGCCAATGCTATTGAAGCTTGGTTTACTAGTTTTTCTATTCCTTTTACAAGAGATAATAATAACGTTTACGCAAAAAACAAACATTGGGACGATAGTAAACCAACCTTACTATTAAACTCTCATCATGACACCGTAAAACCTAATAAAGCTTACACCAGAGACCCATATTTACCAGAAGTAATTGACGGTAAATTATACGGTTTAGGAAGTAATGATGCTGGTGGATGTTTGGTTTCTCTTTTAGCTACTTTCTCTCATTTTTATGCGCAAGAAAATTTAAACCATAATATTCTTATGGTAGCTTCGGCCGAAGAGGAAAATGCCGGAGTTAACAGTTTAAGAGGATTACTTCCTAGTCTTCCTAAAATAGATGTTGCTATTGTTGGCGAACCAACCTTAATGCAATTAGCAATCGCAGAAAAAGGTTTGGTAGTTTTTGATGCTATTGTAAAAGGAACTCCGTCTCACGCGGCACACCCAAACAATAATAATTCTATTTATAACACTATTGAAGTTTTAGATTGGTTTAAGAATTACAAATTTCCCAAAACCTCCGAAGCATTAGGCGATGTAAAACTCACAGTAACGCAAATAAATGCTGGAAGCCAACACAATGTGGTACCCGCGCAAGTAGAGCTAGTTATTGATGTTCGTGTTAATGACAGTTATACGAATAAAGAAATAGCAGATTTATTAAAGGCAGAAGCGCCATGCGAAATTCAAGAACGCGGACTTAAGTTAAACTCCTCAAAAATTGACAAAAACCATGCATTGGTTAAAAGTGGAATAGCTTTAGGAAGAGAAACCTACGGTTCTCCTACCCTATCAGACCAAGCAGCATTAACTTGCCAATCTGTAAAATTAGGACCTGGAGATAGTACACGTTCGCATTCAGCAGATGAATTTATCTACATAAATGAAATTGAAGAAGGAATAGATTTATATATTAAAATATTAAACGGATTTATAAAATAGATTTTAGTATTAAGTAAAGAGTATTTAGATATACTCAACACTAAATACTAAATACTAAATACTAAATACTAAATACTAAAGATTATGAAACTCTGGGATAAAGGATTTAGCACCGATAAAAAAATAGACCATTTTACGGTTGGTAATGATAGGGAACTCGATTTACAATTAGCAAAGTACGATGTAATTGCATCTACAGCGCATGCTAAAATGCTAGGAAAAATTGGTTTACTTACACAAAAAGAAACGGATGCTCTTGTGCAAGAGTTGGCATCTATTAAAAAAACTATTGAAAAAGAAACTTTTACTATTGAAGATTCTTTTGAAGATATGCACTCTAAAATAGAATTTCTTTTAATTAAAAAACTGGGAGACACTGGGAAAAAAATACATACGGCAAGATCTAGAAATGACCAAGTTTTAGTTGCTATGCATTTGTATTTAAAAAATGAATTAGAAGAAATTAAAGAACAAACTAAATCTCTTTTTAGTCTTCTTATAAATCTTGCAGATAAATATAAAACAGTGCTACTTCCTGGTTACACGCATTTACAAATTGCAATGCCTTCTTCTTTTGGCTTATGGTTTTCTGCTTATGCAGAAAGTTTAGTAGACGATTTATATTTTATTGATGCTGCCTACAAAATTGCAGACCAAAACCCACTAGGAAGCGCTGCTGGCTACGGAAGTTCTTTTCCTATAGACCGAAGTTTTACTACCAAAGAAATGGATTTTGCTACACAAAAATACAATGTAGTTGCTGCACAAATGGGGAGAGGAAAAGTAGAAAAAGCTACTGCTTTTGGTATGAGTAGTATTGCCGCTACTCTATCTAAAATGGCTATGGATATTTGCTTGTATATGAGTCAGAATTTTGATTTTATCTCTTTCCCAGATGAACTTACTACGGGTAGTAGTATAATGCCACATAAAAAAAATCCAGATGTTTTTGAGTTGGTAAGAGGTAAGTGTAATAAAATACAGGCAGTACCTAACCAATTAATTCTTATTACTAATAACCTACCTAGTGGTTATCATAGAGATTTGCAATTGGTTAAAGAAGTTATTGTTCCTGCAATTCAAGAATTAAAATCTTGTTTAGACATTTTAACTTTTAGCTTAAAAGAAGTTAAAGTAAACACAGGAATTTTAGAAGACCCTAAGTACGATTATCTATTTAGTGTAGACACCCTTAATGAGCTAGTATTAAGCGGAATACCTTTTAGAGATGCTTACAAAAAAATGGGTATAGAAATTAACGAAGGTACTTTTTCTCCTAAACGAGATATTAAACACACCCATGAAGGAAGTTTAGGCAACCTTTGTTTAAATGAAATTCGTGAGAAAATGAATAAGGTGTAAAAGCACCCACTCCATTTTTCTTATTTTTTTAAGCGGTATTTAAATAGTAGTTACTATCTAAATACCGCTTTTTTTATGTATTAAAATGCAAAGGCTATTTACAGCCTAATAACTTTCCCTGTTTTCAGCCTACTACACCTATATATGAACCTCTAATTTTGTCTTGTTTACCTATAAAAACATAAGGTTCACAACAAAAAGACAAATTCAATTATACCATAAATCATAATAAAAAAAAAGTAACGTTACCATTTCATACCTAAACCTACTATGATAAAACATATACTTACTACGTTCCTATTACTTTTTAGCTTTTGTGTTTTAGGGCAAGAATTTTCCTCAATCTGGAATACCAATAACACAGAAACAGGTTCTTCTGCTATCAACCAAATAACCATACCTACCAACCCCGCATATACTACTTACAATTATGATATAGATTGGGGAGATGGCTCTACAGATACTGGAGTAACAGGCAATATAACCCATGATTATGCAGCACCAGGGACCTATACAATTGAAATAAGCGGAACTTTCCCAGCTATCTATTTTAATGATGATCGGGCTAATGATAAACTAAAAATCATTGAAATATTAGCTTGGGGCGATATTCAATGGCGAACTATGGAGAATGCTTTCTTTGGTTGTTCTAATATGAATTTTGATTTAATTGATTCACCAGATCTTTCTCAGGTTACTTCCTTAAAACAAATGTTTAGAGGCTGTCGGTCATTTAACGGAATTGTAAATAACTGGAATACAGCTACTATTACAGACATCTCGGGTGTTTTCTATAACGCAGAAACATTTAATAGGCCATTAGAAAATTGGACAACGAACTCGGTAACAGATATGTCTTATGCTTTTTACGAAGCTGAACTATTTAATGAACCATTAGATAGTTGGAGTACGGGTGCTGTAATTACAATGTCTAATATGTTTAACCATGCCGAAGATTTTAATCAGAACATTAACAATTGGAATGTTAGTAACGTAACAGACATGTCTAATTTGTTTTACTATGCCAGAACTTTTAATCAGCCTTTAGAGTTATGGAATGTTAGTAAGGTAACCACAATGGCTGGGATGTTTTACTTATCATCATTTAACCAACCTATTAACGATTGGGAAGTAGATAATGTAACAGACTTATCTAGGATGTTTCAAAATTGTCCTTTTAATCAACCCTTAGACAAGTGGAATGTTAGTAATGTTACAACATTAGCTAGCACGTTTGCACAAAATAATAATTTTAATCAACCTTTAAATGATTGGGATGTTAGTAAGGTAACCGACATGAGCAGAACTTTTGGTAGTGCGGGTAGCTTAAAGGCATTTAACCAACCTCTAGATCAATGGGATGTTAGTAATGTTAAAACCATGGCTGGGATGTTTGAGAGTTCTTCTTTTAACCAACCACTAAATGGGTGGGATGTTAGTAAGGTAACCAATATGAGCAATATGTTTGCCGGTTGGGCATCTACATACGTAACTGCTTATAATCAACCACTAGACCTTTGGGATGTTAGCAGCGTTACGAACATGAGTAATATGTTTCATGATTCACGTTTTAACCAAGATATTGAAGGCTGGGAAGTTTCTAATGTTACGAATATGAGTAGTATGTTCGATAACGCAACGCAATTTAATCAGCCACTTAACGCTTGGTCAATTACTTCGCTTACCAATTTAGATGGTATTTTTGCAAATACACCTTTGTTCAACCAACTTCTTGATAACTGGAATACTTCTGCTGTAACAAGAATGAGAAATACATTTCTAAATGCTGAAGCTTTTGACCAAGACTTATCATCTTGGGACATTTCTTCCGTTACATCTATGACATCTATGTTATCCAACTCTGGATTATCCGAGGAAAATTATGACGCTACTTTAATCGGTTGGGCCACCCAAACCGTAGAAGATGATGTTGACTTAGGAGCAACAGGCTTAAAATATTGTGATGGTAGACTTGCAAGACTAGAACTTATTGATAACCATAATTGGACTATAACTGGAGACATTGTTAACTGTACAAATGTATTTTGCACTACAATTACAAACCCTGCTGAAGGAGATACAAATGTTCCTGCAAATTCTAACATACATTGGGCTGCCGCACCAAATGCTACCGGTTACTATATTGACTTAGAGGTGGAAAGAGGTGGAGTCCGTAGCTTTGTAAATATCAGTGGAAGCCCCGCAAATAATTATGATGTTGGCAACATACAAATTTTAACTTTTACCAACGAATTTACTCCAGGCGATACTATTTTCATTACCGTTACACCTTATAATGGTGAAGGCCCGGCAGTTGGCTGTGAAGAATTCAGTTTTACCGTAGTACCCTCATGGGTCAATAGTCCAGCTGCCTATAAATTTACGATAGATACTAGATTTGGGCATACTTACGGCACTGACCAGTATGATTTTAGAATACAAAGAAATTCTAGTTACAGCTATAATTACTCCGTTGATTGGGGAGATAGTGAATACAACAACAATGTAACGAATGATATTAGACACATATACAATACGCCGGGCATATATACGATTTCCATAATTGGTGATTTCCCTGCTCCTTATCATTACTATGGAGATGCTGACGAAGTAATTTCTATTGATCAGTGGGGTACACATGAGTATCAATCTATGAAAAGAGCTTGCTTTGGCTGTGAAAATATGGAGTACAATGCTACTGATGTTCCAGACCTTACCCTTGTTACTGATATGTCCGAAATGTTTGAAGACACAAATTTGTTCAACGGTAATATTGATAATTGGGATGTTCGTAACGTAACCCTTATGAACGATGCCTTTAAAGGTGCTCATGTTTTTAACCAACCATTGAATAGTTGGGATGTTAGTAAAGTAACCAATATGTCTAGCATGTTTTACGCCGCTAGAGAATTTAACCAACCCTTGGACACTTGGGTTACCAGTGAAGTTACAAATATGGCTTCTATGTTCTATGATGCAGAAGCATTTAACCAACCCTTAGATTGGGATGTATCCAAGGTTACTTCCATGAGTGGTATGTTCGCATCTACAAATGAATTTAACCAAAATATAGATGATTGGGATGTATCCTCCGTTACCAATATGAACTCTATGTTTAGTAGCGCAATAGCATTCAATGAACCCTTAAACCAATGGAATGTATCCTCAGTCACTACCATGAGTTCTATGTTTAGCAACGCAGAAGTTTTTAATCAACCTTTAAACGATTGGATCGTTTCTTCTGTTACTACTATGAGTTCCATGTTTAGTAATGCTGAGGTTTTTAATCAAAATATAGACAGCTGGCTAGTAACTAATGTGACAGATATGTCTTCCATGTTTAATTCTGCTATTAGTTTTAACGAACCATTGAATAGTTGGGATGTGAACTCTGTAGTAAATATGAGTAACATGTTTAATGAGGCGGAAGTTTTTAACCAGCCATTAAATAGTTGGGATGTAAGTGCTGTTGCTAATATGACTTCTATGTTTGAAGGTGCTTTAATGTTTGATCAACCCCTAAATTCTTGGAATGTTTCCTCTGTAACTTTAATGGAGTCTATGTTTGAAGATGCTGCCGTTTTCAATCAACCTATAAATAATTGGAATACTTCTGTGGTAACCAATTTTGAAGCCATGTTTAAAAACGCCTTGGTTTTTAATGAACCATTATCTAATTGGAACACCGGAGAGGCTTTAACAATGGAAGATATGTTTATGGGAGCTTCGGCCTTCAATCAAAATATAGACTCTTGGGATGTTTCTTTTGTAACAACAATGGAGGCTATGTTTAATGGTGCTACCAGTTATAACCAAACTATGAACTCATGGAATGTAGCTTCTGTAACCACCATGGAAGATATGTTTAAAGGCGCAATAGCCTTTAATGAAAATATTAGCGATTGGAATGTACGTGGTGTTACCACCATGGAAGAAATGTTTAGTGGTGCAACTGCGTTTAATCAGAATTTAAATGACTGGCGTATTTCTGGAGTAAATACAATGGATTATATGTTTAGAGACGCATCGGCATACAACCAACCTATGAATTTATGGAATTTAGGTACTGTAAGCATGCGTTCTGCTTTCTATAATGCCATTGCTTTAAACCAAAGTTTAGCTGAATGGGATGTAAGTAGCGTAACCGATATGCGAGATATGCTAGATAATACGGCGCTAATTAGAGAAAATTACGACAACACCTTAATAGCTTGGTCAGAACAAAATTTAAATAGTGGAATTACCCTTGGTGCAGAAGGCCTACCCTATTGCGATTCGCAAGAAGAAAGACAATCTATGATAGACAATTTTGGGTGGACATTTAACCAAGATGTTCGCGAATGTCCCATACCAGATTGTATACTATTAACATCTCCGCTCAATGGTGATACAGATGTACCAGTAAATACAAATATTACATGGGAACACGCATTATACGCAGAAGGATATCGTTTAACGGTAGGAACCACATCTGAAGGTAATGATATTGTAAATAATGCCACTATAACCAATGAAACCTCATACGAGTTTGCATCCGATTTCAATACTGGAGATGTAGTCTACGTAACCTTAATTCCTTTTAATACAGAAGGAGATGCTGTTGGTCCTTGTACCGAAGAAAGTTTTACTATATCTACCAGTCCAGCAACCATTCCTGAATGTACCAATCTAACAGACCCTTTGCATGCCGCAACAGATGTTGTTGTAACTACAGATTTAAGTTGGAACCCAATTTCTAATGCAGATGGTTATAAAATAACCGCAGGAACCTCATCTGGGGCAAACGACATTTTAAATGCAGAAGACGTAGGAAACGTTACCAGTTTGGACCTTACAACAAATTTACCTGAAGACAGTGATATTTTCGTTACTATAATTCCATATAATGACCAAGGTGATGCAACTTTGTGTACCGAAGAACGTTTCCATACCCAAATTATACCAGTACCACCAACATGTACCAATTTAACTTCTCCATTAAGTGGCGCAACGGATGTTGCCATAGACTCCCATTTAAGCTGGACAGCAATAAGTAACGCTACAGGATATTTGGTTACTGTTGGTACTACATCTGGTGGAATTGAAATAGTAAACAATATTGACGTAGGTAATTTTACCACCTATGATATTCCTGAAGATTTACAAGAAGGTAGAATGCATTACGTAACTATTATTCCGTATAATGCAGAAGGTGATGCTATAGGTTGTATGGAAGAAACCTTTACTACAGGAGATTCTACAAGTCCGCCATCATGCACCGTTTTAACAGCGCCTATAAATGGAGCAACAGCCGTAAATCCTACCACCAATTTAAGTTGGACAGGATTAGCATCTGCAACAGGCTATAAACTGTCCGTTGGCTCATCTTCTGGAAGTTCGGATATTTTCACAGGTGATGTAGGTGATGTATTAACCCACGACCTTGCAACCAACCTACCGGAAAGTACTATTATTTATGTTACTATAACTCCATATAATATTAGTGGGGATGCTATTAGTTGCTCTGAAGAAAGTTTTACCACAGACGGAGTACCTTTATGTACTACCTTGTTAACACCTGCAGATGGTGCTACAAATATACCAGTAGACACAAATATTGAGTGGAATGCCAGCGGTAATACAGATGGTTACAAACTAACCGTAAATGCAAGTAGCAGTACTAGTAATAACGTAACCGATTTTGATGTAACCTCTGGTACTACTTATACCTTTGTAAATGATTTTGAACAAGGAGAAACAGTCACAGTAACCGTTATACCATATAATGAAGTTGGGGATGCTATTGGGTGTACTTCGGAGAGCTTTACGATTAAACCTGTACCATCATGCACAAACATAACTTTACCTGTTGATGGTGCAATAGATGTTGCTGTAGATACTAATTTAGAATGGAATGCTATTGCAAATGCCACAGCATATAGGTTAAGTGTTTCTGCTAGTAGTAGTACAACTAACAATGTTACAGATTTTGATACTACCGCTACAAACTATAATTTTTCTAATGATTTTGAACAAGGAGAAACCGTTACGGTTACTATAACACCATATAATGAAATTGGCGATGCTATTGGGTGTTCTTCGGAAAGTTTTACAATTAAAACTGTACCACTATGTACTAATCTTATTAGCCCATTAAATGGAGCTGTAGTGGCAAATGTTAATGAAATTTCTTGGAATGAAATTACGGATGCAGATGGTTATACAATAAACATTTCTGGAAGCAGTACTACGGCAAACAATGAAACCGATTTAGTGGTAACAGGTACAACACATATTTTTGCTAATTCATTTGGCCCAGGAGAAATAGTAACAGTTACAATAATACCTTATAATGAAGTTGGCGATGCCGTTGGGTGTTCTTCGGAAAGTTTTACGGTAAGACCAATACCTTCTTGTACAAATTTAGTATCTCCATTAAACAATGCAACTGAAGTTTCGGTTATCACAGACATTTCTTGGAACACAAGTTTTGATGCAGATGGATATAGAATTTCTGTAGGCACTTCATTAGGAGGTAACGACATTGTTAATAATGAAGATGTTGCTTCTTTAACCAATTATACTTTTGCTGAGGATTTACCTTCCGAAAGTTTAATTTATGTAACTATTACACCATACAATACATCTGGAAGTGCTATTGGTTGTATTTCTGAAAGTTTTGAGACGGAAATAACAGTTCCTGAATGTTCCCCATTATCTAGCCCTTTTAATGGCGAAAATGATGTTCCTTTAGAGACTACCATTTCTTGGGAAGAAGTAGAAAAAACAGATGGATATCGCTTATCCATTGGTACAACTCCAAGAGGAACCGATTTAGTTAACAACCAAGAAATGGGTACAGAAACGAGCTACACCAATAATCAAGAATATCCTTTTAATACGCAGATTTACGTAACAATTACACCTTATAACAGTAAGGGAGATGCAGTACAATGTGAAAACCAATCTTTTACTACAGTAATTCCAGAAGATGAAACTGACTACGGGTTTTCACCAGACGGAGATGGTATAAATGAGTATTGGCATATTGATAATATTGAGTATTACCCGGAAAATGTAGTGATGATTTATAATAGATGGGGAGACGCGGTATTTGAAATTAAAAATTACAATAATACATCTGCCGTTTTCCGAGGAGATGCAAACCTAAAGACCAAAATGGGTGCAGGCAGACTACCTTCAGGAACATACTTCTTTACTATTCAAGTTGAAGGAGAGTCTATTCTTAAAAAAACAAAAGGATTCTTAGTTATAAAGCGTTAATACCATGAAATTAAACAAAAAAATTGGCGCTTTAGCACTAGGTGTTATACTGTCGTTCGTATCTTATAATTCTTTGTTCGCGCAACAAACCCCAACCTTTGCTGAGTATAGTTACAATCCGTTTATGATTAATGGCGCGTATGCCGGACTTACTCAAAATCCAGAATTCTCACTTAGCAACTCTGGTTTTTTAAACGATTTGGAAGGAAGTCCTAGAACTTTCTCTCTTAGTGGACATGGGTCCGTAAATAGAAACAAAGTTGGCCTTGGAGCCGGTATTATCCGAGATCAAATAGGAGTAACTACTTCAACAAGTTTTTTTGCCGCATACTCCTATAAAATATTTTTTGATTTTAAGAGTAATAGACCATATTGGCAATTATACGACGCGGGGGTATTATCCTTTAGTATTACTGCAGGATTACAACAGTACCAAGATAATTTAACCCAATTGGGTATTGTTGGTGATCCAAATTTCGCGCAAGACATTAATTCATCCATTCCAACTATTGGTTTAGGCTTCTTATTTAACCATGCTTCCTTTTATGTTGGCTTTTCTACTCCAAATGTGTTAGGAGATGCCCTAGCTACTGATGATAACTTAAATTTGAACAGTCCGTATTATGGTTATTTTGGGTATCGTTTCTTTAATAACATTTTTCAAGATTTAATGATAAAACCCAATATCCTACTTAAATATGAAAATGGAGCGGCATTACAAACAGATTTCAATATATCAGTAAGTTTTAAAAATAAATTTGAAATTGGTACTGGATATAGAAGTACCAATTCTATAAATTTTTTAGCAGGCATTTATTTGTTCGACAATATTAGAGCCATATACAACTATAATTTAGCAACTAATGATTCTCCTCTTGGTAATACGCATGGGTTTATTTTAAGTTACCAATTTGGAGATGGTTACGCTATAGATTAAATTACTACTATGACTTTAAAAAAAATAATAATTGGATTACTAATACTTAGCGCAATTATTATTGTTAGCTCTTTTTTTTTAGTATTTAGGACAAAAACCAAAGACTTATCTACTAAATACCCCTATAATACTATTATTAATAAAAGTTTAAAAACCAAGCAAGAATGCTATATAACCATACATAAACACGCTTTAGAAAACCCTTATATTTTAGATTTGACTAATTCTAATTTTTATGAGACTTCAGATTCAATTTATAAAATCCCAATTGGAACAATTTTAAAAATAGAAAGTACTAAGGCATTTACAACACCTGTTAGCGGATCTACCCACTGTATGGTGCTAGGTAGTGTATACCTTAACGAAATTAAAGAAACTGTAAAATTTGAGTTTTTCTGGGGAGAAAATCCTACCTACGGTCTTTATGACCATGATGATAATTACGATATATACCCTCTTGCTCCGTGGCAAGAAAAGCCATTGCCTTTTAAGTATTTTTGGGATGGTAGAAAAGAGCCTCATGATTGGGAAAAATGGAATGCTAACTAATACTCTTTTACATTGAAAAAAAACATATTCTTATTTTTAATAGCTTTTCAGTTAATTCAAGGCTGCAATACCTCAAACAAAGAAAAAACTGGTATTACCATTTCTTATGAAAAAGAAGTAATAGAAGTAACCGATTTTTTTGAAAACGGCGATGTATTGTTAACTGGTAAACTTATTAATAACAAAAAAAATGGCAAATGGGTACGCTATTACAGCAATGGCAAAATATTTAAAATAGAAACTTTTAAAGATGATGTTTTAGAAGGCGAATGGAAAGTCTATCATTTTAACGGGCAATTATATTTTGGTGGAAATCATAAAAACAACTACAAAGATGGTACTTGGAAACATTATGCAAAGGATGGTACCCTAAAATATGTACGAATTTATAATCCAGAGGGGAATACTGGGGAATGGAAATATTACTACGATTCAGGGGAAATATCCGATATTGAAAATTATGAAAACGGAAAACCTAACGGTAGATGGATTTCTTACTTTAAAAATGGTCAAATTCATGATAAAGGTGATTATAAAAATGGTAAAAAAATAGGTGTTTGGAAAATTTATGACCACAAAGGTCATTTATTAAAGACTACTATTTTTTAAAAGTTCTCCTAATTCTTTCAAAGCCTTTTCTATTTTGGTACTCCAAGGCATTCCATAGCTAAGTCGCATACAATTTTTATATTGATTTTGAAGGGTGAAAATATTCCCAGGAGTAAAAACAATACCATACTCTAGTGCTTTTTTATATAGCTTATTTACATCAATATTTTCGTTCAATTCTATCCACAACAAAAAACTACCCTTGGGCTTACTAACTCTGGTATCTGCGGGAAAATAATCTACGACCGCTGCCATATACTTTAAACTATTAGCATATAAAGTTTGACGGAGTTTTCTCAAATGATAGTCATATCTACCTTTTGCTAAGAAATTAGCAATAGCCTCCTGTGTAATTGTTGGGGTAGATGATGAAAGACATAGTTTTAACTTTAAAACCTCTTGTAAAAATTTTCCCGGAGCAATCCACCCTACTCTGTATCCTCCAGCAATGGTTTTTGAAAAAGACCCCAGCCACATTACTAATCCTTTAGTATCATAAGTTTTACAAGTATTTGGGCGTTTCTTTTCAAAGTAAATTTCTCCGTAAATATCATCTTCTATTAAAGGTACCTCATACTTTTCAATAATTTTTACAATGCCTTTTTTGTTCTCATCTGGCATGATACTTCCTAAAGGGTTATTAAAATTTGATATTATAACAACTGCTTTAAGCTTTTGTTTTTTGATTGATTTTTCCAGCAGAGCTAAATCTATTCCCAAATCTACATCGGTTGGTAATTCTAATACTCTAAGTTGTAATGCATTTGCTAATTGTAGTATTCCAAAAAAAACAGGACTCTCTACTGCGATAGTATCTCCAGCCTTAGTAACAGCCATTAGTGCTAAAGACAATGCACTTGTGCACCCTGTAGTGGTTATAATATCTTGTTCTTTAAGGTTACCTCCCCATAAAAGTGTTCGTTGTGCAATTTGCCTTCTTAAGTTTTCGCTTCCCTGAATACTGTCATAATACGTTCCTCCTGCTGGAAGTTTTGCAACAGTTTCGTTAACCGTTTTATTCAATTTTGCAACTGGCATTAACTCTGGTGATGGCATACCTAAAGACAGATTTACAATACTTTTATCATTTATTCTTTCATAAAAATCAATAATAATATCAGTTACCTCACGTAATACAGGTTCCGCTTTTGGGGCTGTTTTCGCAGGCTTTTGAAGCGATTTATTTTCGGAATACACAACATAATATCCTGAGCGTGGTCTTGATTCTATTAAACTCTTCGCTTCTAATCTATAATATGCTTCAAGTACTGTGCTTACACTTACACCGTACTCTTTTTTAAGTATCCTTACCGAAGGCAATTTATCGCCAAACTTTAATATACCTTCATTTATTTGCTCCTCTATAGCATGAGCAATATTATTATATAAAAAACTTTTAGTCGCGTTTTTCATTTTAAAAACCATTATCTGTACTGGTTAAAAATACAAAAACTGAATCTGTTATGGTTTCAAATTTATGTTGAATTTTGAAAAAGAAACATAATCATAATTACCCATGACTAAAAAAAGTACAATCCAAGATAAAATGTATTCTGATATCCAAGATGAAAGTATTTTTACCTCTGCCCAAACAAACGGATACAATTACCTAACAGAAATATTTGACCGAAATGTTTTTCCCACGGAAAAAGCATTAACAGATTTAGCAAATTTTGATGAAGAAATGCCAGAAAATAGTTCTAATGCACATACTGTACTAGAACATTTACATACCTACGGTTCCCCTGCTACAGTTGCTAACATGGGAGGCAGGTACTTTGGCTTTGTATGCGGTAGCTCTGTACCTGTTGGGTTAGCTGCCAAAAACTTAGCTACTTATTGGGATCAATCGCCAACAATGAATGTGCTATCTCCTATTGGTTCAAAACTAGAAACCGTAGTTGAAAATTGGTTAAAAAATATATTTAACCTTCCAAAACGCACGGCGGCAGGTTTTGTTAGTGGAACATCAATGGCAACATTTTGTGGACTCGCCGCTGCAAGATATCGACTACTGGCAAATCAAAATTGGAATATCAACGAGAATGGCCTTTTTAATGCTCCAAAAATAAGAGTAGTCACTGGAAAACAAGCGCACTCTACGGTTTTAAAAGCCATTAGTCTTTTAGGTTTTGGAAAAAATACCATTGAGTGGGTAGATGTTGATAATCAAGGAAAAATCGTACCTGAATTAATACCAGAACTAGATAACACCACTTTATTAATACTACAAGCGGGTAACGTAAATAGTGGCTCGTTTGATGATTTTGAAAGCATTTGCGAAAAAGCAAATAAAGCAGGCGCTTGGGTGCATATTGATGGCGCCTTTGGTTTTTGGGTTGGGGCGGTTAACCAATTAAAACATTTAACCAAAGGAGCAGAAAAAGCAAATTCTTGGGCGGTAGATGGGCACAAAACTTTAAACACGCCTTATGATAGCGGTGTTGTATTATGTGAAGACAAAGAAGCTCTAATGAGTGCTTTACATATGTCCGGAAGTTATATTATAACAAGCAAAGAGAGAGATGGTACTTTTTACACGCCAGAAATGTCTAGACGAGCCAGAATTGTGGAGCTTTGGGCCATTCTAAAATATTTAGGAAAAAGTGGTGTAGATGAAATGATTTTAGGAATGCATAAAAGAGCACAGCAATTCGTTAACGAGTTAAAAAACGAAAACGGGTTTACCGTACTAAATGATGTTGTTTTTAATCAGGTAATGGTCTCTTGCAAGACAGACGACCTTACCGATAAAACTTTAGTTAGAATTCAAGAATTACGAGAATGCTGGGTTGGCGGTTCTATTTGGAAAAACAGAAAAGTAATTCGTATTAGTGTTTGTTCTTGGGCAACAACAAAAGAAGATGTAACTAGATCTGTACATTCTTTTAAACAGGCATTACGAGAAGTTCAAAAAAACACACTTATAGCCAAATAAACATGAAAACCTATATTGTTAATTCGTTTACCAATGAACCCTTTAAGGGCAACCCAGCTGGAGTATGTATCACAACCGAAGAACTAGATGCTGATGTAATGTTATCTATTGCCAAAGAGTTAGGACATTCAGAAACCACTTTTGTATTTCAGCAAAACGAAAACGAATTTTTAATCCGTTTTTTCTCTCCAAAAATGGAAATTCCTTTATGCGGTCATGCCAGTTTAGCAGCATCAAAAGTTATTTTTGAACAAAACCAAAGTCTTAATATCATTCAGTTTACCAATGTTCAAAATTTAAAGCTAAAAATTGAAAAAAACGACGACAATACTATCCAAATGCAATTTCCCAAATATGATACAATTC
This sequence comes from uncultured Maribacter sp., assembly GCF_947496775.1. Classification (GTDB taxonomy): domain Bacteria; phylum Bacteroidota; class Bacteroidia; order Flavobacteriales; family Flavobacteriaceae; genus Maribacter_B. Next base: position 261,070 of record NZ_CANMDU010000003.1, read on the forward strand.
CATTTACGGTTTCTAACAATTTATTAAGTGCTTTAGGAATAAAAGAAGTAATTAATTGCGTTTATAATGAAGAAACCAAAATTATGTTGCTTCATATAAAAGATTGTATTGTTTTACAAAACTTAACTCCAAATTTTGAAGCTTTATACAAATCGCATGATTCCATAAATGGAGTTCTGGTTACCGCATTATCCAATAAAAGTGATTTTGATTTTGAATCGAGATATTTTTGGCCTTGGAGTGGTACCAATGAAGACCCTGTGACTGGAGCTACACATACTTTTTTAGCGCCATATTGGGGAATTATTTTAGGAAAAACAAAAATGAAGTCTTTTCAATGCTCCAAAAGAACTGGGTATTTAGAAGTTAACCTCCTTGCAGAGGATAAAATGAGTATAAAAGGTTGTGCTAAAATCGTTTTAAAAGGAAAATTAAAGCTCTAGAAAAGACAAAACCGATAAAAATATCGGTCTTAAGGCTTGCTTTTTTATGCTCTTAACTAATTAAGTAGCACTGCAAATATCCAGCTTTTATACTATTGTAAAGTTATCTTAACCTTACTTTTGGATTATTTAATCATTCCCAAATTAATAACTTCTTGGTCTGTTAAATACCTCCAATGCCCTCTTGGTAAATCTTTTTTTGTTAAACCAGCATAAGCTACTCTATCTATCTTTTCTACTTTATAATCTAGTTCCTCAAAAATACGTTCTACAATACGGTTTCTAGAGCTAAATATTTCTATTCCTACTTCGCGTTTTGGGGCGTCATCTATAAAGCTAACATCTTGCACACGAACTACTTTTTCCTCGACCATTAGGCCTTCTTTAATACGTTTTAAATCTACACTTCTTAAATCTCTATCTAAGACAACATGGTATATTTTTCGCAACCCATTTATAGGGCTTTTTAATCTTTTCGTTAAATCTCCATCATTGGTAAAAAGTAAAAGTCCTGTAGCATTTTTATCCATTTTATCTATAGGTAATAGTTTGGCATCAGATGCTGCAGAAATAAGTCCGGCAACATTACGCCTACCTCTTTCATCTCTTACGGTAGTAGAAAAATCTTTGGGTTTATTTAAAAGGACGTATTCTTTCTTTACTGGGTTTAAAAGTCTTCCATCAAACTTAACCTCATCAGTAAGTTTTACTTTGTACCCCATTTCCGTAATAGGCTTACCATTAACCGTTACATTACCAGAAGAAATGTAAATATCGGCATCTCTTCTAGAGCATACTCCAGAGTTTGCAACATACTTATTTAACCTAATAGAATTGGGATCTGAAGGTTGTTTTGCAACCGTTTGTTTTGATGCACGTGGTGTACTAGAACCGTAACTATTCTTCTTAAAACCGCTACCTTTTTTATTGAACGATTTTTTTCCTCCTCTAGAATCTGGCTTGCCCATGTTTATTAATTTTTTGCAAAGGTAGCAAATTGCAATTGGGCAATACCAATTAATGTTAATCTTTAAACTCCACTGTGGATTGGCGTTCTCTATTTATCGTAAGTTTAGTGACATCTGGTCTTGAATAATGACCTACTACATCAAAATTTTGACGTTCTTCATATACCCTATTAAAATCTAAAGTATGGTAAATTAACCCTTCTTTATCTATTACTGGTTCTACCAACCATTCCCCATCTGGCCCCGCTATACAAGAACCTCCATTAGCCATAACATTAGGAGCTTGCTCTAAAATACTAGACAAATGCGGAGTATCTTTAGGAAAATCTTCTTTCTTCATCAATGAAGAAACCGATATTACAAAACTCCTAGATTCTCGTGCAATGAACCTCGTTATATCTTTTGTGTTATGATCATTTCCAGGCCATACTGCTATATGCAAATTTTCTCCAAGACCATATAGTGCTGTTCTGGGTAAGGGCATCCAATTTTCCCAACAATTAAGTCCGCCCACCGTAAATTGCTTTAGGGGATGTACTTTTAGACCGTTCCCATCTCCCGGAGCCCAGGTTAATCTTTCATCGTAGGTTGGTTGTAATTTTCTATGTACCGATTTTATTTCTCCCTCTTCATTTATATAAACTAAAGAACAATAAATGCTATGTCCTCCTCTATCCTTTGCCCGCTCCATTATTCCCAAATAAATAGCAATATTATTTTCTTTAGCAAGAGTACATATAGGATCTAGTTCTCCCGCCTCTACCTGTATGGCATTACGAACATAATGCGCGTGAATTTCCTTGTTTACTTTTAAATCCCATTTTGCACCTTCTGTAAAAGCTAACCAAAAGGGATAACCTGGTAATAAAGCTTCTCCAAAAATAATTAACTCAGCACCAGTAATAGCTGCTTCTTTTATGCAAGTTTTAATTTTTGTTATAGTTCCTTCTTTATTTAACCATACAGGTGCTATTTGAGCTAAGGCAACTTTTAATTCGCTTTCCATTTACAAAATTCTATTTAGTACCAAATCAATGTCAATCAACAAGATACTAAAAACGCCTGCAATTATAATTAGTTTAAGAATATTATGAAGCCACACAAAGTGCTTTTTCGAATTTGCTTTTGAAAGAAGTATTAAAAAAAGAATAAACAATATTATACAACCAATAAAGTAATAATTCATAAAACCGATATGAAATTTTGTAATCAACAATAAAGAAGGAATAAGGGTAAGTAAAATTAAACCTGCAATCATTGTTTTTGACATATTCACTCCGTACAAAACAGGTATGGTTGTATAGCTTTGCGCCAAATCGCCTTTCATATTTTCTAAATCCTTTATCATTTCTCTTGCCAGGATTAGTAGAAACAAAAACATAGCATGCACAAAGATTACTTGTTCAAAATTTTTGTAGTAAACAAACACTGCAAAAAATGGCGCAATTGCCAAAGTAGAGGAAATAAAATTACCTATAAAAGGTATTTTTTTAAGTTTATGCGAATAAAACCAAATTCCAAAAATATATGCAGAAAAAAATAGTACCGCTTTAAAAGACACGTAACTAGCTGCAAAAACGGCCAAAAAATTTAAAACAAAATATGTTGTTAATTTAAAACGCTGACTAACCAGCCTATCTAACATTGTTTTTCGAGGTTTATTAATTAAATCTTTCTCTGAATCGTAGAAATTATTAATAATATACCCACTTGCAATTACTAAAGTAGATGCCAATATTATTGCAAATAAATTTAAGTCTAAAGCCACTTGTCTAAGGGGCAAGCTAGGAGATAAAATATAAATAGAAGCTAAATACTGAGCGAGGGCAATCATTAAGACATTATATCCTCGTACAACAGAAAACAAACTTAATAACTTAAGAAGCACTAGCTTGTTTTTTCTAGAAAGCATGTATTTTAATTTAGAAGTTGTAAACCACCTCTAACGGATAATCTTTAAGTGCTTTTTTAGCCTTATCAATGTCTTGGGTAAATCCTAAAATATATCCACCACCACCAGAACCACATAATTTAAGGTAGTAATCATTTGTTTCAATTCCTTTTTTCCATAAGTGATGAAATTTAGACGGAATCATTGGTTTAAAATTATCTAAAACTACATGAGATAACTGTTTTAGATTTCCAAAAAGTGATTTTACATTACCATTTATAAAATCTTCAACGCAAGCATCTGTATGTTTTATAAACTGATCCTTTAACATGCTTCTAAATCCTTCGCTCTTCATTTTATCCATAAAGAGTTCTACCATAGGTGCTGTTTCACCAATTATACCACTGTCTAGTAAAAACACCGCCCCATTACCTTCTTTGTTTTGTGAAGGAATACTTGTGGACTCTATATTGTCCTTAGAATTAATAAGTATGGGTAAACTTAAGTAGCTATTTAACGGATCTAAACCTGAAGATTTTCCATGGAAAAAAGATTCCATTATCCCAAAAATAGACTTCAGAGTTAATAATTTTTCCCTCGTTAAGTTTTCTAATATGGTAATCTTATTACTAGCATATTTATCATATATAGCGGCAACTAAAGCACCACTACTACCTACTCCATACCCTTGAGGTATTGAGCTATCAAAATACATACCGGCATTTACATCCTTAGTTAAAGCATTAAAATTAAAAGAAAATAAGTCTGGAGATTCTTTTTCTACTTTCTGTAAATACAATGCAAAATTCTTTAAATGAAGGTTAGATTCTATTGCAGATTTAGAAGGATTTTCATCCATCTTTAATGCTCCCTTAAAATAATTATAAGGAATAGATAAGCCTTTAGAATCTTTTATGATTCCGTATTCTCCGAATAATAATATTTTTGAATAAAATAAAGGCCCTTTCATTTCGTATAAATTGATTTGCAACAGACTATATAACGCTTATTAGACACTTATATGATTAATAAGTTACATTTTTTTTGCTCCAAATCCTATTCGATCACAAATATACTGCCCGTTTTGGCAAAAAGCAACTAACTCATCCTTAATAAATTGGAAGATTACGTCTTTTTCGGATTCGGGATATAATACGTGAACATTTGCTCCAGCATCTAACGTAAAACAAACATTACTATTTGTTTTTTTTCTAAACTCCCATATTTTATTAATAATTTCGAGCGTATTGGGTTTCATCAACACAAAATAAGGAAGACTAGTCATCATCATAGCATGCAACGTTAGCGCCTCACTCTCCACAATTTCTATAAAGGTTTTTAAATCTCCTTTTTCAAAAACTCCTTTTAGCTTCGTTAAATTACCATGCGCCTGTTTAAATCTTTGTTGAGAAAAAGGGTGTCCATGCATTAAATTATGACCAACTGTACTACTCACTTCTTTTTGCCCCTTATCTACTAAAAGAATAGTATCGTGGTATTTTTTAAATACAGAATGTACGGCATAAGGGTATTTTATAGCATGTAAATTAGAACTATTTTCAATGCCGTTATGTGCACCCCACTCTACCAAATCTCCTTCTATACTTCTTGCAGCACTACCTGAACCTAAACGGGCTAGGAAAGAAGCTTTTTTTACGAAAAATTCCTCCGTCATTTTAGGGTTCAACTCTTTTTCTAGAGACATAAGCCCTAATGCTAAAGCAGATAAACCACTTGCGGAAGATGCAATACCACTGCTATGAGGAAAAGAATTGGAGGTCTCTATTATAAAATGATACTGCTTTAAAAATGGGAGATATTCTTCTACTCGCTCTAAAAAAGTAATGATTTTTGGTTTAAAATCCTCCTTGCGTTTTCCTTCAAAAAATAAATCGATTGAAAACTCTGTTCCTCGCTCTTTACGCCTCGTAAACTTTAAATTTGTAGTAGTGGCGCAAGCATTTAACGTAAAACTTATAGAAGGGTTGGCAGGAATTTGATTAGCTTCTTTACCCCAATACTTTATCAATGCTATATTGCTTGGCGATTTCCATGTTACTTCACCTTTTTCTATTTGATTTTGGTACTCCGAAGGGATAAAATATTTTTCGGTCATTCGGTTTCTTTTTTACAAAGATAAAGTTTAAGTGCTTTTAAGATTGTTGCCAATTAAAATAAATTACTATTTTAGGACAAAGACTAGTCTTTATGAAAAAGAAACTAATTTATATTACTATTTCTGTTGGCATCTGTTTAGTCATAGGTTTCTTATCTAGTTTTGCAACACAAAGTTCTGTAAATGATTGGTATGCTGCATTAAATAAGCCCAATTTTAATCCTCCCAATTGGATTTTCGCCCCTGTATGGAGCGTATTATATATTTTAATGGGTATTGCCGCAGGTATTGTTTGGGCAAAAGGATTTTATCATTTATGGGTAAAAACAGCTCTATACCATTTTGGTTTTCAACTTCTTCTTAATGCCTTATGGAGTATTGTTTTTTTTGGCTTAAAAGAACCTCTTTGGGCCTTACTTATAATAATTGGCCTTCTCATTATGTTAGGCTTTACTTTTAAATGGTTTAAGGTAGTAAACAAGACTGCAGCTTATATGCTTATCCCCTACATACTTTGGGTGAGTTTTGCAATCCTTTTAAATTATAAAATATGGGAATTAAATTAATGCCATCTCTTGTAATTTTAGCATTGTTTTATAATTCCTAGTAGTTGCAGATACCTTTAGCTTTTTCTCTATAAAATTATTGGTACACTTTGCTTTTCCTGCTCCTAAAGCACATCTTAAATACACACAGGTTGGAGTAATAACTAGTTGTTCGTTTTGGAATGAAATAGAAGATAAAATAGAACTATTCTCTATTTTAGGAGCTTCTTTTAACACTACAAAATAGATTTTATTACTTGCCAAATCTTCTTTGTTCTTATAAGGGTTCTTATCTAATATATCTTTTATCTGTTCTGCATTTTTTACTAAAACAGGAACTTCGAAATCATAATTTTCTTTAATCAAAGTAAAGAGTTGATGCTCTAATTTTGTGCTATCTTCTTCCTGAGAACTAAAAATAATATTACCACTTTGTATATACGTTTTTACATTAGTAAAATCTTCTTTTTCTAGAAGAAGACGTAAATCCGCCATTTTAATTTTTTTATGTCCGCTTACATTAATCCCTCGTAATAAAGCTATATATGTTTTCATATTAATCTTCATTAAATTCAGAAACTATTCCTTGTGCAGCAAGATAACCACTAGTCCAAGCGTTTTGAAAATTAAAGCCTCCTGTAATAGCGTCTATATTTAATACCTCTCCTGCAAAAAAGAGATTTGGCAATTTTTTGCTACCATAGGTTTTAAAATTAACTTCTTTTAAATCTACCCCACCCGCAGTAACAAACTCGTCTTTAAAAGTGCTTTTCCCATCTACTGTAAACTTACAATTGGTTAATTGTTCTGCTAAACCTTGCAATTGTATTTTAGTAATATCTGCCCATTTTATTTGGTCCGAAATACCACAAGCCTTTACTAAATTTATCCAAAGTCTTTTTGGCACCTCAATAGTTTTAGTTCTTAAAACGGTCTTCTTTGCTTCTACCTCTTTAATTTCTAAAAGATAATCAATAACTGCCCCTTCATGGAATTCCGGAAGCCAATTTACTAGAATATCGAACTTATACTTAACATCATGTAACATATTTGCTCCCCATGCTGATAGCTTTAAAATTGCTGGTCCGCTCATTCCCCAATGGGTAATTAATAATGGCCCTTCTGTTTCTAAAAGCGGTTCTGCAATAGGTTTACTTTTTAACTCTACAGTAATATTGCTTTGATACCTCTTTTTTGGTAATATTTTTACACGGGCAATAGTACTAACTCCAGGAATTCCCGTAATTCGCTGATCTTTAATATTAAAAGTAAACAAAGAAGGGACCGGAGAAACAATAGTATGGCCTAAATTTTTGAGAATAGACCATATTTTAGGACTACTTCCGCTAGCTATCAATAATTTTGTACAATGATATTCGTTTTTTATAGTTGTAATATTCCAACTCAGAGATTCCTTTATAAACTCTATATTCGTTACAGCACTGTGTTTTAGAACTTTAATTCCAAGTTTAGCACTTTCTTCTAAAAAACAATCTATTATAGTTTGCGAAGTGTTAGATTCTGGAAACATCCTACCATCTTCTTCTATCTTTAAATTAACACCTCTTTCTTGAAAAAAACCAACCGTATCGCCGCTACAATATTTATGAAAAGGGCCCAAAAGTTCTTTTTCTCCTCTAGGATAATTTTTTACCAATTCCTTTGGGTCAAATTCAGCATGGGTAACATTGCACCGACCTCCTCCAGAAATTCTTACTTTAGCCAAGACGTCTTTTCCCTTTTCTAAAATTCCTATTTTAAGATTCGGGTTACTTTCCGCAATATGTATTGCTGCGTAAAAACCAGAAGCTCCACCTCCTATTATTAAAACATCAAACATTAATTAACTCGTTCTGGATAGTTCGTAATTATGCCGTCGACGGCCCACCTTTTTGCCAAATTAATATCATTTGAACTATTAACTGTCCAAGTGTATATTTTAAACCCTTCGTTGCGAATAGTGTTTGCAATTTCCAACGACAATTTTTCAAAATTAGGATTAATAGCTTCTGCTCTTAACTCTTTTGCTATTGGTATGGCGTCTATTGGGTTTTCTTCTGTTAATACTGCAATGCGAATATTTTTATTGCTTACTCGAGCTTTTCTAAGTTCCTCCCAATTAAAACTAGAGATTATAAAATCTTCTAAAGACCAGCCTTTATTTTCTACGTATTCTAAGACAATATTATTAACGTCTACGGCCGTACTTGCTCCTTTTAATTCAATATTTAATTGCACTTGAGCATTTATACTTTTTAGAACATCTTCTAATAAAGGTATTTTATGATTCCCTGTTACAACTAGCTCGTTAAGAGCCTCTAAGGTGTACTCTTCAATTTTTCCTTCGCCATTTGTCAGCCGATTAACTGTATGGTCATGAAAGACAACAATTTCACCACTTTTAATTTTAAAAACATCAATTTCTATCATATCTACACCTAAATCTAGTGCTTTTTGAATAGAGACTAATGTATTTTCTGTTTCGTGCCCCATGGCGCCACGATGCCCTATAACCAATGGTAATTTCATATTTACGCAACTAACAAAAGATATCAAAATAAATACGAACCAGTATTTTGACATAAATTATAATTAAATTTTATTTGAAAGATAAAAGATTCTTACGAAAGTAATTCTATTTTTAAACGTCCTTCTGTATTTTTTTCATTTCTAAAATGGAACCTGTTTTCCAGGGTAATTGCCCTTTCAACATATATTTTGATTATTGTTTGTTTAGCATTGTAGCAAAATATTTAGTTTCCTCTAAGTATTCTATAAACCACTTCCTTTGTTAATTCTCCTTTTGCCTTTTCGCGAACGGCATCATAACTAAACCTAAAATCGCAGCCCGTTTTATATTCACTACAACCATATGCTGTTTTCCCCTTAATTATAGTTCCTTTATTACATTTTGGGCAACTATTTTTTTCTGTTGATTCATTTAAAATAGTACTACTACCCGGGTTTGTTTGTTTTTTTGGTTCCAATTTTAAATCAAAATTTTCATCAAATCTAACAAGACCTTCTGTAGAAACATTATCCACTTTAAAGCCTTTTAAATTTACAGTACATCCTTTTTGCAGCAATCTAACATACTGCTTTTCTGAAATGGTTTTCCCTTTAAATACAAATGGCATTACAAAATCGCAAGTCTTTTTAAATTCAGAACAACCATATGCTGTTTTCCCTTTAAGAATAGTACCTTTTTTACATTTAGGGCATTTTTCTGATTTAATTCCTAATACCTTCTTAACTATTTTTTTCTTTGTATTAACCGATTTATTATTCGCCGCCGAAATATTAGCTTTTCTTGTTTCGCTTCTAACCTCATATACCAAAAGATCTACCATTTTTTTCATTTGCTTTATAAAACTACTAGCGCTAAATAATCCTTTTTCAATATCTTTTAACTGCTTCTCCCATTTACCTGTAAGATCCGCAGATTTTAATAATTCATTTTGAATGGTACTTATTAATTGAATACCCGTAATTGTAGGGATTACTTGTTTTTTATTACGTTTTATATATTTTCTTCTAAATAATGTTTCAATAATATTTGCTCGTGTAGAAGGACGACCAATACCATTTTCTTTCATAATCTCCCGAAGTTCATCATCCTCGACTTGTTTTCCGGCTGTCTCCATAGCACGTAGAAGCGAGGCCTCTGTGTATTGCTTTGGTGGTTTGGTTTGTTTTTCCAAAAAAGAAGGTTCATGGGGTCCTTTTTCTCCCTTTTTAAAGGTTGGAAGCATTCCAGATTCTTTAGATGCCGAATTTGGAGATTCAAAAACAAGACGCCATCCTTTTTCTACAATCTCTTTCCCTGTAGTTTTAAAATTTACTCTTTCGGCTTTACCAATAACTGTAGTATTAGAGACTTTACAATCTGGGTAAAAAACCGCAATAAAACGGAGTACAATACTATTATAAACTTGCTGCTGGTTGTATTGTAAATTCATTTGCTGCCCCGTTGGTATTATGGCGTGGTGATCCGTTACCTTACTATTATTAAAAACCTTTTTAGTTTTTTTTAGCTTTTTACCATGTAGGGGAGCTGTTAAAGTGGCATAATTGGTTAATTTTTTTAGTATTCCTGGCACTTTTGGATAAACATCATCTGGCAAAAAAGTAGTGTCTACCCTAGGATAGGTTACCACTTTTTGCTCGTATAGTTTTTGAACAATTTTTAAGGTTTCGTCCGCACTAAAACCAAATTTTGTATTACAATATACTTGTAAGCCTGTTAAATCGAATAACTTTGGTGCATATTCGTTACCTGCCTTTTTCGTGACGGAAACAATTTCAAAATCGTGCTCTTTTACAATTTTCGCTAGCTTTTCCCCGTCTTCAACTTTAAGAAAACGTCCTTCTTCATAGCTAAACAAAGTATCCCGATACAGAGTTTGCAATTCCCAATAAGGCTGCGGTTTAAAATTTTCTATTTCGTTATAGCGGTTAACCAACATAGCCAATGTTGGTGTTTGCACGCGACCAATAGACAGTACTTGTTTATATCCACCGTGTTTCAAAGTATACAAACGTGTTGCATTCATCCCTAAAAGCCAATCTCCAATAGCTCGAGAAAAACCTGCATAATACAAATTATCATAATCTGCAGATGGTTTTAGATTATTAAAACCTTCTTTTATAGCTTCCGTTGTTAGCGAAGAAATCCAAAGCCTTTGCACTTTACCTTTATAATTCGCTTGGTTTAAAACCCAACGTTGTATTAATTCACCCTCTTGTCCTGCATCACCGCAATTTATAACAACATCGGCTTTATCAAATAATTGTTTTATAATTTTAAACTGTTTTTCTATACCAGAGTCTTTAGATACTTTGGTTTCAAAACGTTCTGGTAACATTGGTAAATTATTTAAATCCCAACTTTTCCAATGCGGTTTGTAATCCTTTGGTTCTTTCAGTGTGCATAAATGTCCAAAAGTATATGTTATAGCATATCCATTGCCTTCATAATATCCATCGTGCTTGGTTTTAGCTCCAAGAACAGCAGCAATTTCTCTTGCTACTGATGGTTTTTCGGCGATACAGACTTTCATTTATAAAGTAGAATTTAAGATTTGTTATTTGTAAGCATTACTATCTTTAAGTTCAACCCAATTATTCAATTGGGTCTAATATGCTACTTATCAATTTCTAAATAAAACCATTTGAAAACATAAAACCAATTTAATTTTTTAAATATTATTTTCTTTCTTCCTAGATAAAAGTCAGAATTATTAATTAGTATACCGCATTCTTCATTAATTGTCTTATGATTTCATTTTTGGATAGTACTATTAATTACTTTTTAAAATCATTTTTTGTTAATTACAAAATCGATGCTTTTAGACAGAAAAAAAATTAAATGATAAAAAAAATAGAAAAATAAATTAATATGTTAATTAAACATTGTATTTTTTATCATTATTAAATTAACTGTATCTTGTACGTTTATTTAACATTTCCATGAACATATTTAAGACTCAACACTTATATGTTTGTAAAATAATTTAACAACCAAACGAAAAATTATGACCACAGCATTTGAATTTTGGGACTACTTTATCTTTGTTGCCTATGCAATATTAATTTTAGGAGTAGGTCTTTGGGTTTCCCGTGACAAAAAAGGGCACCAAAAAAACGCAGAAGATTATTTTTTAGCTAGTAAATCTTTACCATGGTGGGCCATTGGAGCCTCTTTAATTGCGGCTAACATATCTGCTGAACAATTTATCGGAATGTCCGGTTCCGGATTTGCAGTAGGCCTTGCTATTGCTTCTTATGAATGGATGGCTGCCTTAACTTTGATTATAGTAGGTAAATACTTTTTACCAATCTTTATTGAGAAAGGTTTATATACTATACCGGAATTTGTAGAAAAAAGATTTTCTACAAACCTTAAAACCATTTTAGCGGTATTTTGGATCGCCCTATACGTATTCGTAAATTTAGCGTCCGTACTTTATCTTGGTTCTTTAGCTTTAGAAACTATCATGGGGATACCCATGGTATATGGAGTTATTGGCCTTGCTCTTTTTGCTGCTGCTTATTCTCTTTACGGAGGTTTATCTGCTGTTGCTTGGACCGATGTTATTCAGGTTGTATTTTTAGTTTTAGGTGGTCTAGTAACGACTTATTTGGCGTTAAATACTGTTTCTGGAGGAGAGGGAGTATTTGCTGGTTTACAAACCGTATATGATGCAGTTCCAGATAAATTTGAAATGATTTTAGATAAGTCTAACCCAGAATACAAAAACCTTCCAGGAATTGGTGTTCTTGTTGGTGGTCTTTGGGTTGCGAATTTATACTATTGGGGTTTTAACCAGTACATTATACAAAGAACCCTTGCTGCTAAATCTCTCAAAGAGTCTCAAAAAGGTATTCTTTTAGCTGCCGTATTAAAACTAATTATTCCTTTAATAGTTGTTCTTCCTGGTATTGCTGCATATGTTATGGTTAATGATCCTCAAATTTTAGCAAGTTTAGGTGATGCTGGTTTAAAAAACCTTCCTTCCTTGGACCAAGCCGATAAAGCATATCCATGGCTATTACAATTTTTACCTACTGGACTTAAAGGTGTTGCATTTGCTGCATTAGCCGCAGCTATAGTTTCTTCTTTAGCGTCTATGCTTAATTCCACTTCTACCATTTTTACAATGGATATTTACAAGCAATATATAGACAAAAACGCTAGTGATAAAAAGACCGTAAATGTTGGTAGACTTTCTGCTGCTGGAGCCCTAATTATTGCATCTATAATGGCCCCATTATTAGGTGGTATTGATCAAGCTTTTCAATTTATACAAGAGTATACCGGAATTGTAAGTCCTGGTATTCTAGGGGTTTTCTTATTAGGTTTATTCTGGAAGAAAACAACAAACAAAGCCGCAATTATTGGAGCTTTAGTTTCTATACCTATTGCCATGTACTTTAAAATAGCACCAAATGGATGGTCTACTAGCGCTATGTTTGTAGACGTTCCTTTTATGGATCAAATGGGGTATACTACATTGTTAACAATGTTAGTAATTGCTACTTTAAGTTACCTGCAAAATAAAGGTCAAGATGATGAAAAAGGTATTGAAATATCTAGTGGATTGTTTAAAACATCTCCTTTATTTACGATTGGCTCTTTTGCTGTTATGATTGTTCTAGTAGCATTGTATGCCATGTTCTGGAACTAAAAAATTATACGTATAAGTCTATACATGGGCTATTATTAATTTGTTAAAAGATTGATAATAGCCCATTATATTTTCATTAATCTTAATACCTTCCACAGCATTTAAAGATTAAAATTGATGAAGTTTTTTGCCCCTCTCTTTGCCCTGTTTATATTTTCTTGCCAAAGCAAGCTTTCAACCATTACAGAATTACCCAAAGATCTGAATGAAAACTCTGGAATTGTTTCCTTTAACGAAAAATTTGTTTGGTTTGTAGAAGATAGTGGTAATGCAGACAAAATATACCAAACTAATTTTAAAGGAAAAATTACAAAAACCTTAGAAATAAAAAACGCTACAAATAAAGATTGGGAAGATTTAACTAAGGATAAACAAGGTAATGTTTATGTCGGAGATATTGGAAATAATCATAATAAACGTAAAGATTTAGTTATTTATAAAATAGCTAATCCGGAAGAAGAAAAAGGTAAAAAAACTAAAGCTGAAGAGATTACGTTTTATTATCCTGAGCAAAAAAAATTCCCTCCCAAAAAGAAGTATTTATACTATGATGCCGAATCTCTTTTCTATAAAAATGGCTATTTATACATAGTTACTAAAAATCGTTCGCATCCATTTGATGGAAAAGCTTTTGTTTATAAAGTTCCCGCGAAAAAAGGCCATCATAAAGCCGAACTAGTAGATACTCTTAACCTGTGTAAGGATTGGAATTTTTGTCAAATCACTTCTGCGGATATTTCCCCCGACGGCAATCAATTAGTCCTTCTAAGCTACGGCAAATTATTTGTTATAAGTGATTTTAAGGGCGATACCTTTTCTAAGGGCAAAATAAAGACTATAGATTTAGGAACATCAAATCAATTAGAATCTGTTTGCTTTTTAAACAAAAAAACTTTGTTGCTCTCCGATGAAAAAAAAGGTCCTACCGGCAGAAACATGTACTCATTTAATCTGGATTAATTCTTAAAAGCCAAAACCAACACCAAAAGAAAACCGTACTCCATCATCACTACTAAATAACGCTAGTTTTATTGCGGCAATATCTGATGCATTTAGAAAAAATCCACCCCCAACAGAGGTATGCCATTGGTTAGAATCTAAACCTGGATACCAGACTTTTCCATAATCATACCCTCCATAAACCCCCATAGTAATAGGTAATAACTCTGTTTTTATTCGCCTTAAACTATAACGTATATCTGTATTTTGAAAGTATGCCGTTTTTCCAGTAAATCTTTGATTTCTAAAGCCACGTAACCCATTTATCCCTCCTATACTGGCAGCTTGGTAAAACTCATAACCATTACCTATGTTAAAATGCGCTTTCCATTTTGTTGCAAATACTAAACGCCCGCTAGGTATTATTTTATGTGTAATAGATAAACTAGGAATTACGTAACCGTAGCTACTTATAGCTCCACTAACATTACTTTTATACCCCGTATGTAACGAGGTAGCCATACCCATAGTAGGAAAAGCTGCATTATCATTATTTTCATAACTATACTCCGCATCTACACCAACAAAGCTTTTACTATTATCTATTTCACTGGCCATCAAAAAGGTATTTATAAATCTATTTTCCGTTTCCTCTACTTCTATAGATTCATAAGAAATTCCTGTTCTGAATTTTGACCCCAATTCTCCTCTCCAAACTAGTGAAGGGGCGAACTTTAAAGTTTCTAATTTTACCCTATTATAATCTAACTCTAAATCGTCATCAAAATTTTCTGTTTCATTTCCATAATCAAAGAAATTAATACTAAAATTAGGGCTTGTAAGCTTCGCCAATATTTCCATATTAGCTTTACCTATGGCATTAGCAAATTCTCCTGTATATTGAAAATCAAAGCCATTCGTAGCAAAATAAAATTGAGCATTTAAAATATGCCTTCTTGTAAAAGGGTTTTGTCTAAACCCTTCGTACGTATAGGTATTAGATATACCCAATCTAAAACCATCATCTGGATTACTCCCTATAGTCGGAATTAATTGATTACTTGTTCTTTTAAGCTTAATTGGTTGGTAGGTGTTTGTTTCATAATCTGTAGTAAAACGAACTTTAGCCCCTTCTGTGTTTTTTAATGTATTCTTTTTAAGTTTATTATCATAAAGGTATACCCCCTTACTACTAACCACATCGTAAATATCATTATTTTGACCACCAATAATCCTAACCTTTGGCATATCTCTAGAAACATTTTTTACTTCAAAATAATCATCATCATCTAAGCCATAAATCCAAATTTCTTTGGTTACACTTTTTTGGTATTCTTTACTAAAGAATTGCTTTCCTATTTTGCCGTTTTTAATTCTATTCCCAACTACTTTTAAAGAACCATTTGGTTGTCCTGTAATAGTAAAATGGTCGTCTTTATCCGTTCCTGTAATTGTCGAAAATTTATTAAGCAAAGTATAATACGTTTCCGCTGTTTGCACTAAACTCTTTTTCCGAGAAAGTAATATTCTTTTTAACTCTTCGGTATTCTTCCCTCGAACTTCCTCGGGAAAATTTAAAAAAGCCTTATCTATTACTTCCGAAGTAATATTCTCTTGTAAATACCTAGCTTGTTTTACCCATAATTCTACATTTGTTTGTGGAAGAAGTGCCATATCTAATGCAAAAGTCATCGGCGATCCATTAAAGCCTTTTACACTTCTTATTTCTTCTTTAAAACCTTCCATTAAAGAAAGAGAAGGAATTGCTCTTGTAGCAAAACTCATAAAAGCACCATCTCCCATTATTGAGAAAGTTTGATCCCTATCTCTTGGTACTGGCCTATACAACGTTTTTCCAGATTTCTTATCCTTAAATTTTGCCCATCTCCATTGATCTACGTGCCTATCCCAATCTCCAATAAGCATATCAAAAAGGCGCGCTTTTACATATGCCGGTTCATCGATATTAAAATCTTCATCCTTTCTTAATTTTTTTAGGAGATCATCTGTACTTTCCATTTTGTTAGCGTACCCAAAACTCTCCTTATCTCCATGTCCATCATCTGTCCTCTCTTCAATCATATATAATTGATCTCCGAACTCATCCGTAAAATCTTTTATAGCTTCTTGTTTGGGTATATAATACAAAACTGGATTGGTATGGTATATTCCAACGGCATCAGATAATACACCTACTGTAAATGGGGCGTAAGGATGTGAGCCAGTATAAAAATCTAACAATAAAGATTCTGTATACGTATCTGCAAATTGCCCTACTACATATTGCTCCTTAAAGGCCATTGCTTGCAAGTAGACTTCCGCACTTTTACGCAAGGCTCGCATTACATATTCTTGCCCTTGCTCATTTACTAGACGTAAGGATTTAGACTGATGCCCTCCTCCTTTTCTTATTACTCTTAATCCTCCAAAAAGAGTATCTAAATTTACGGTTGGTGCCGAAACTTCCGTTGCATATATATTTCTATAGCGTTCTCCCCATAGCCATTTATAAAAACCCGATTTAGAAACTTCATCGGCACTATAAATAGATGCTTTTACTTTAGGTGGAAAGGTAGTAGAAAATTTTCCATTTTGTACTACAATATCTGGAGTTAGAACTTGCGATTTGTACAGAAATTTTTCTGTTCCGTCGTCACCCACTCCATAAAAACGAACTATAGAAGAACCATCTTTATAAACATCTAAAACAGCATAACCCATTCTTCCTGTAGAAAACTTGCTACCATTTAACAATCTAGAACCTTCTGATTTTGCACCACCTCCGCTAACAATTTGCGGAAGGTTTTCTTCTACAATATATTGTAATGAATGTTCGTGCCCTGATGCAAAAATGACTTTTTTAGAATATTGAGCTAAAGTTACCAGCCTATTTTTTAGCTCTCTGTATTTACGATTATTCATATCCTCGACAGAAGCACCTGTTGTTTTACGTAACACATTTACCAAGGTTCCTATAAAAGGTAATGGAATCTTAGAATGACTAGGATAAATGTTTTTTTTAAAAGTAGTTTGCCCTCCATGAACACCATAACTAAACACAGGATGGTGTATGGCGATTATGGTGGTTTTATCTTCATTTTTTTTAATTAAGCCTTCTATCTCTTGAAAAAACTTTTCGCGATCCTTAATCTCACAATTATCATTAATATTTGGATGCTTATTCCAATCTGCCAAGTACCATTCAGAATCAATTGCAATAACTACTACTTTATCGCTTATTTCTATTTTCTTTATAGGACATCCGTCTTTAGGAAAAAAAACATCTTTACTTCCCAGAGATTTTTCAATATAGTTTTCTTCTCTTTTTAATCCTTTTAAACCCTCACTATACCAATCATGATTACCTGGAATAAAAATGGTATTTCCTTTATAATCTGATAAAGATTTAAGTTGCGCATCTAAATGATTTTTAGCAATTATAAACCCCTCCTTATCTTTTCTTTTATCTGGTAAACCTGCCGGATATATGTTATCTCCTAAAAAAATAGCGGTACTATTTTTACCGGCAGTAGTCAATTTTTTCTTCCACAATTTTAAGGCAGAATTTAAATCTCCCTTAGGAGATAACCCTGCGTCTCCTATGAAATAAAAAGTATGTTCTTTTTCTTTGGTAGTAGGAACATCTGACATATTTACTAATGCTCCAAACCTGTCCTTTTTAGTAGCACAACTTCCTAAAATACATATTGCTACTAACAAGAAGTAATATTTTTTCATAACTATGCGCTTCAATATAAAATTTGTACTTTGTGGTTTGATTACAATCTATAATTATGTCGCAAATAATTGAAAAAGCTAAACAATTTGTTGAGGATTTATTATCTAATCAATTAGATTCTAATTTTCTTTATCATAATCTGAGACATACACAACGAGTAGTTAAAAGTACTAAAGAATTATTAGATTCTATTGATTTACCTGAAACAGAAAAAGAAGTTCTAACCCTTGCTTCATGGTTTCATGACACTGGTTACACCATGGGATGCGATAATCATGAAGAAAGCAGTTGCAAAATAGCACGTGAGTTTTTAGAATCTGTTAACTATAATGCGGATTTAATAAATAATGTTCAAGAATGCATTATGGCAACCAAACGTTTTGCCGAACCCCAAACTATACATGAAAAAATTATAAAAGATGCAGACGCCTCTCACTTCGCTCAAAGCAGTTATTTAGAAACTTCTGAGTTTCTAAGAGAAGAATTAACTTGTTTAAATATAGCCGATTACACGCAAAAAGAATGGTTAAACGCCAATATTAAAATGTTTAAAAATGAACATATATACTATACAGATTACGCTATAAAAAATTGGCAACCCAAAAAAGAAAAAAACTTAAAAAAACTTTTAAAAGAAAAAAAAACAGAAAAAGAAATTGCGAAAAAAGAATCTTTAAAAGCCAAGTATAAAACTGATAGTCCGGATAGAGGAATACAAACGCTATATAGAGTAACTCTTAAAAACCATATTACACTTAGTAATATAGCAGATACTAAGGCAAACATTCTATTGTCTGTAAATGCTATTATTATTTCTTTAGCCCTTTCTAACCTTATTCCTAAACTAGATAACCCATCTAACGGCTACCTTATTTATCCTACTGTTATTTTTATAATATTCAGTGTTATATCTATGGTATTGGCTGTTTTAGCAACTAGACCTAATGTAACAAGTGGAGAATTTACGGAAGAAGATGTAAACCAAAAAAAGGTTAATCTTTTGTTTTTTGGTAATTTTCATAAAATGCAACTAGAACAATACGAATGGGCTATTAATGAATTAGTAAAAGACAAACAATATATATATTCTTCGTTAACTAAGGATTTATATTTTTTAGGTCTTGTACTGAACAAAAAATACAAAATATTGAGATGGACATATACCATTTTCATGATAGGTATGGTAGTCTCTGTCCTGGCTTTTGCTATCGCCTTCCGCTATTTTGGACCAGAACGTATCCTAGAAACTCTATAGGCTAGTCCTTAATTTCTTGCATTAAGTCCTCATACGTGTAGGTTTTTTCTTCGGATTTATCTGTTTTATATAAAATCTCTGCTCGGATTGCTTTTAAGCCAGAAACACCTTGTAAACCTTCTATTTCAACAATTTCTATATTACTCGTAAAATATCCTTTTGATTTTAAAAAACGAATATATCTTAAATACTCTAACTCATCTTTTTTCTGAGAATACACTATAGCCAATTTACCGGTTTGTGTTAGCCGTTCTCTTGTACCTTTAATGTAGGATTTATCAATTCTCTTTTTAATAATCTCATATCTTGCATTATAGGTGCCATCTACATCAAACTGTTTTTCATCCATTCTAAAACGAATAGATAAAGAAGAATTATGTACCAAAATAAGAGAAGCCACATCTAATTGCACTGGCAAATTTTTTTTAAGACTATAATGTACATTTTCCATTTCGCACATAACTTGTAGCTGCCAAAGCCTTAAGTTATTTAAATACAACGAATTAAACTCTTTTCCGTCTGCTATAGAATCTCCAATATAGATATTGTGCTCTACTCCATCGGTTTTGTATCTTTCAAAATAATGCGGAAACATCTTTTGAGCTTCTAATTGCTTTTTATCAATTACGGAAGCCAATTTTTTATTAATCTGCATTACACTTTCGTCGTAGTTTTTTCTTTGAAAATAGTACGATTCTGTTTCTACATCAATGTTTTCTTCGTATTGAAGAATTTCCTTCTTTAAGCTAGAATCTGTTTTTTTTATATGATTGAAAATTGGAGTAATTTCCTCTTTAACAAAATCAAAAACACTTTGCTCGCTATTAGTATATAGCATTTCTTCTATACTATCTAAATGGTTGTTTACTCTAAAAATAAGTTCTTCATAAATCGGCAACCTATTTTTCTCCCATATATTAGTTAGCACTTTATTTATTTTTGAAAGCTGTACTATTAAATCCTTTTGAATTGCATTATTTCTTGCTTGTGAGGAATCTTTAATATCTATTTGCCCGTACAACGGAAAAATATCTTTAAAAACAATTTCTTTAAAAGAGGGTTGTTTCCCCTCCAAACCAGCAACCATAAATCTTTTGGCTTCTTCCTTAAACCTCCAGTATACAGAAGAATGTACGGTAGTACATTCGTGCTGAATTATGGCATCTATTAAATTTTCTTCCTCCTTTGCGGAACGCATTACAGCCGAAATTATAAAAGGCATTATGTCATTAAGCTTCTGGGCATTTACTCCGTTTAACTCATTAACATTAGTAGAAACCAACTCTACAACCCCCAATAATTCTTCTTTATTTGCAATAGGGGCAAAAATTGCACTTTTTATTCCTTGTTCCTTAAGGCTTTTAAATGGAGCTTGCCCGTTAGATTTTTTATAGGCCTTATCTACATCTGGAATAGCCAGAAAATTATTCTCTTCTATTAATTTACTATAAGAATTTTGGCATAAAGCTTCATTACAACACTCTATTTCTTTATTGTTTAACATAAAGCTATCCATATTCTTTCCTAAGATTTTTTCAAATCTTTGACTAGAAGAATTATAACTGACAAACCCTACTCTAATATCTCGGATATTAAAAAATGACCTAAAAGTCTCTTGCAAATTTTCTACAAAATTATCTTCTGAGGCTTTATCATTAGAAATTAAACTAGATTTTATTTCAGATATAGAATGTTCTGCAGTAACATCAAACAAATTAGATATCACAAAGCCTTTTGCTATAAAACTATTCGGCGGTATTTTTTCTTTCCAAACATCTATATTATCAAAATTCTCTAACAACGCATTTACGTCTTCTTGAGTAAGTTCTTTAGCCTTGTCTGTGGGAATAAGTTCCATAAAATCGGCATTGTATAAAATACGATAATGCCTCATTACTCCATTCTTATCTGGAATATCATAAAATAATGGCCGTTTTAAATCAATCTTAAATCCATAATGGATATTTAATATAACAGTACACCCTAAAATATAACTAAACTCTTCTGCAAGGCTCTTAATTTCTAATTTAAAATCAGGACCTGCATCTTTTAATATTTTTTCTAAACGAACACTTTTCTGAAAAATAGTATTATTATATGCAAAAGAAGCTGCTTTTATTTCATTCTCTCCCAATACTACAGAGAACGTGTCTTGTAATATTGTTTTAATAACGTCTTTATGCTTTTCTAGTAAATTGATGTCTGTAAACCCTTCTCTAAGTTCTGGATATGGTGCCTGAGCATTTAGAATATAATTAGCTTTGTGAGCTAAATATGCATCATCACTATTTGCCATTTCATCATAATGTTTCAATAACTTATTGAAACTAACTAATCTTACCAATGGAAAATCTTCTTCGTGTACTTCGGCAATGTTATTATTTATCTCCATAATAGCTTACAAATTTACAAAACATATGATAGAAATTTGTTAAAGCAATGTACACCCTATTTAGTATCTTTTTTAGATATTTATGAAAATTTAGATTATGTCATCCAATTTCAGGTTAACCAGAGCATATCAACAAGCCAAAGTGATTCCTTTTGATGATACTTCTAAATTTATTCTTTTTAGTGATTGCCATAGAGGAGATAATAGTTTCGCGGATGATTTTGCGAACAATAGAAATGTTTACTACCACGCTCTAAGACATTATTTTGCGAAAGGTTTTCATTATTGCGAATTAGGGGATGGGGATGAGTTATGGGAAAATTTAACCTTTAAATCTCTTTTTGAAGCCCATAAAGACGTTTATAAACTACTTAGAAAATACCATTTAGAAAATCGTTTGCATATGATTTGGGGTAATCATGATATGGTTTATAAAGATCCTAATTATGTTAAAAAACACTTATCTAGTTATTTTGAACCCATTGATGAAAAGGATAAAGAATTATTTAAAGATATTGTTTATAACGAAGCAGTTGTCTTAAAACATAAAGATACAGAACAAGAAATATTCTTAACACATGGACACCAAGCAGATTGGTGGAACTATACTTTTTGGCGATGGGGTAGGTTTTTAGTACGTGTGCTTTGGAAACCTCTACAGGTTTGGGGAATAGCAGACCCTACCAGCCCTGCAAAAAATTATACTGAGCTAATAAAAGTAGAAAAAAGAATAAAAAAATGGATTCTCAAAAACAACTTAAAAATTACGATTGTTGGCCATACGCATAGACCACGATTTCCGGAACCTGGGGATATTCCTTTTTTTAATGATGGTAGTTGCGTACATCCAAGAAGTATTACAGGAATTGAAATTGAAGAAGGAAATATTTCATTAATAAAATGGCAGATTGCCACCAAAATTGATGGCACTCTGCTCATTGTTAGAAAGGTTTTGGAGGGGCCGCAAAAAATTACAGACTACCAAACCGAAGGCTAATACAAATTATTTATTTTAAAACAAAGTTAATTGGTATACTATAAGGTACTGTCACTGCTTTACCTCTTTGCTTTCCTGGGGTCATTTTTGGTAAAGTGGTTACAATACGACTAGCTTCTTTCTCTAATCTAGGATCTGGTCCTCTAGTTTTTACTCTTGTAATATGCCCTCTACTATCGATAGCAAAAAGAACAAACACTCTTCCTTTTACACCCATTTCTGCTGCACTTTGAGGATATGTAAATTGTTTTTTTACATGAGCCTGTATGCCCTTTGTAAAACACTTTTTACGTTCTTCATTCGTTTTATACTTTTCACATCCAGGAAAAATTGGCACATTCTCAATAATAGCGAAAGGCACACTAATATCTTCCTCTTCCTCACCAACCTCTACATCATCAACATCCAAAATTGGAGCATCTACTATTGTGTCTTCACTAGATTCTGAACTTTCAATAATAGTTTCTTCTATTTCTTCGGTATCCTCAACTACTTCTATAATTTCTGGAGCAGCTGGTGGCGGTGGTGGTGGCGGTGTCTTTAATGCTTCGGTTTGTGGCACATCTTCATCTAAATCGTCTGCTACATTTAGCATTTCAACAACTAAATCATCTTTAGCATATGTTTTGTATTCCAAGGCTCTCCATGTTACAAATAATACTATAGTTAGGCCTATCACAAAAAAGAGGCCACTGTCTTTATTTAAATCTGCTTTTGGGTTTTTTTTAACTTCCATAATACACTGATTATTGTTTACAATAAAGGTACATGGTATCTAAAACCAGAAATATGATTTTTATCAGTTTAGAATAAAATCTCAAAGGTTTTCGCTTTTAAATCAATAATTATAATGGTGTTTTACTAACAATTCAATAAAAATTACATCGTTTATTACTTATTAAATAAGAAAAAGGCATTGCATATAGTTGCCCATATTACAATGCCTAGCCATCCAATGCAAGAAAATAATCAGTGTGGATTTATTCTATGCATTAAAAATACTTAAGCACCCTACCCGAAAAATCTACTTGGTTATGTACTGCTTCAAAGCTAAATGTATCCGATACAGAAATCAATGATATTTATCAGAGTTCCTAATTTGAAATATTAATTATTTTTATCCGAACTTTGTTTCTACAAATAAATTCTATTATAAAACACAAACCATGATTAAAAAATCATTCTGTATTGTCCTTGTAGCTCTTTTATTTACTTCTTGTTGGAAAAATAAAAGTCCTGAAGATTTAATTAGATTAAAAGATAAATTTAAATCGCAAGTTTCGACCTTTGAAAAGAAAAAAGAAAATGCCAATAAAAATGTAAATAAAGGATTAGAATCCTTAAATGCTTTAAAAAGTGCATTAGAAGACACTAAAAATGAAGACAAAGAATTTGCTAAGGTATATGGAGATTGGGAAAAAGTAAATAAAAGAGTAGAAAATTTAAATAAAGAATACGAAGATTTAAAGACAAAAGCATCTAATTTATTTACGGCTATGGAGAAGCAAACGAATAGCTTAAGTGATGCTACTAGTAAAAAAACCCTTTTGAATGCTATTAACAAAGCAAAGACTAAATATAATGCTACCCTTAGCAACACTTCTAAGGCTATTAGTAAGTTAAGGTTATTACACGGTGATGCTGTTGAAGTTGTTAAAGCTCTAGAAGTAGCCGCTGCTCTTAATTCTTTCGACAATATTAATAACCAAATGAAAAGTATCGAAGGAAGAGTAGATGGTATTATGCAGGAACTTAACGTTGCGGTTGTAGAAAGTAAAAAACTCTATGAAAAAAAGATAACCGAATTAGGGGAATAACACTAAAAACCAACACTTTACAGATTTCATTTTAATGTAGTTAGCGTATAATTTATTATATTTAAAGAACACTAACACTATTTATACATTAACATAAAAACATTAAAAAATGAAAAAATTAGTAGCAGAATTTATTGGGACACTTTGGTTGGTATTAGGTGGGTGCGGAAGTGCCGTATTAGCAGCAGGTTTTCCAGAACTAGGAATTGGCTTTGTAGGTGTTTCTCTTGCCTTTGGTTTAACTGTAGTAACCATGGCATATGCCATTGGCCATATTTCTGGATGCCATTTAAATCCTGCAGTTTCTATAGGTTTATGGATGGGAGGCCGTTTTAATAGTAAAGATTTAGTTCCTTACATTATAGCCCAAGTGCTCGGAGCTATTGCTGGTGCAGCAATTTTATACTTAATAGCTTCTGGCAAAACTGATTTTGAAATAGGAGATTTTGCAGCTAATGGATATGGAGAGCATTCTCCCGGAGGTTATAGTTTGATATCTGCTTTGGTTACAGAAATTGTAATGACATTTGTTTTTCTTTTTGTAATATTAGGAACAACACATTCTAAAGCTCCAAAATATTTAGCTGGTTTAGCTATAGGACTTTGTCTTACTCTTATACACCTAATTAGTATTCCCGTTACTAATACTTCTGTAAACCCTGCTCGTAGCACCAGTCAAGCCATTTTTCAATCTGTACTATCAGATGGTGGATGGGCAATGGGACAATTATGGTTATTCTGGGTAGCTCCAATTATTGGTGCTATTTTAGCTGGATTTGTTTATTCTACAATATCACCCGAAACAGAAAATTAATAGCTATTGGCATAAATCATATTCTAGCGCATTCCATTGGATTTTGGAATGCGCTTTTTTTTAAGGTATCTTTAAGGGTTTATCAACATAACCAATTACATTACTCCTATGCCCTTAGCAATTGTTATTTTTGGAATTATTTTACTTTTTATACTTATTGCCCAATTTAAGCTTAATGCCTTTATATCTTTTATAATAGTATCTCTTTTCGTGGGAGTTGCGGAAGGAATGCATTTAGAAAAAGTAATATCCGCTATACAGCTAGGTATTGGCAATACCTTAGGATATTTAATTTTAATTTTAGGACTGGGAGCAATGCTAGGAAAATTAGTAGCAGATAGCGGAGCTGCGCAAAAAATAACAACAGAATTGATTACCAAATTTGGTAAAAAAAATATTCAGTGGGCTGTAGTATTAACCGGTTTTATTGTTGGTATTCCTATGTTTTACACCGTTGGTTTTGTCATATTAATTCCCCTTGTATTCACAATTGCCGCTTCCACAAGATTGCCTCTTTTATATGTAGGCTTACCTATGTTAGCATCTCTTTCTGTAACGCATGGTTATTTACCTCCTCACCCTGCACCAACCGGTATTGCCGTAATGTTTGGAGCAGACATTGGCAAAACTCTTCTATATGGAATTCTAGTGGCAATACCCGCTATTATAATTGCGGGCCCCCTATTTTCTAGAACAATAAAAAATATTGAAGCCAAACCTTTAAAAGAATTTTTAAGCCCTAAAGTTCTAACGAAAGAAGAAATGCCTAAAACAAGTACTAGTATACTTACTGCTTTATTACCGGTCATTTTGATAGGTTTTTCTTCTGTAATAAAACTATTAGCATCTGAAACTAGTAGCATAAGAAAAATTGCAGATATTATCGGAAACCCCGTTATCGCAATGCTACTTGCAGTATTAATGGCCATCTATACCCTAGGTCTAGCCCGAAATAGAAAAATGAAAGATATT
Organism: uncultured Maribacter sp.; assembly: GCF_947496775.1. Lineage (GTDB taxonomy): Bacteria > Bacteroidota > Bacteroidia > Flavobacteriales > Flavobacteriaceae > Maribacter_B. The sequence goes on from NZ_CANMDU010000003.1 coordinate 287,145, forward strand.
ATGGATTCTATTTCAGTTGCCGTTTCTGGCATTACGATGGTTTTGTTAATAATTGCGGGCGCAGGAGCATTAAAACAAGTACTTATTGAAAGCGGGGTGAGCGATTATATTGGCGACATGCTTAAAGGTTCTTCCATTTCCCCTTTACTTTTAGCTTGGTTAATTGCGACAGTAATTCGGGTTTGCGTAGGCTCTGCAACTGTTGCTGGTTTAACTGCAGCTGGTATTGCATTGCCTCTTATTGAAAATACAGGCGTAAGTCCAGAACTTATGGTATTAGCTATAGGCTCAGGAAGTTTAATGCTCTCTCATGTTAATGACAGCGGGTTTTGGTTGTATAAAGAATATTTTAATTTATCGGTAAAAGACACTTTAAAAACTTGGACGGTAATGGAAACTACTGTTGGCGTAATGGGATTAATAGGGGTCTTAATTCTTAATACTTTTATTTAAAATCTACTATTTTAACAACCCCTTAAAACCCCTATGGCAGGGTATTTGTTATATTTACCTCGATAATCGAGATTTAAATACTCCTAGATTTAAAAATTAGTATACAATTTACATCTAATGGTTTGGCTCTGGGATAGTTTACTTCTAATTAACTTGTGTATATGATGCCCATGAATAAATTATGTTTTCTTTCTTTTTTCTTATTGGTATTTTCTTGGAGTAGTGCGCAATCAGATTTACCTACAGAAAATCCTTTAAGCATTAAGGCAGAAGAAAACGATACTAAAAGCAAAGGGCCTGTTCTAAATATTCCTTCCGTTATAAACAAACCTCCGGGTATAAACATAAAAGATTCTTTAGGCAGAAGACCTGTGAAAATGTTACCTGATAGAAAATTAGTACAAGCGGGACATGACTTAAAAATAGATACCAAAATAGGCCCAAGAGAACCGAAAGAAGGATCTAAAGACCATTTTGGTGATCAATATTTAGGAGACGTAAAAAACAATGGTGAATTTGTAGGTATTGTATGCAGAGATCATGAGTTTGTTGATGGTGATCGTGTAAAAATATGGCTTAACGGGGTAGTTGTAGAACATAACATTTTATTAACTTCCAGTTTTAAAGGTATTAATGCAGATTTAAAAAAAGGTTTTAACAGAATAGATTTTGAGGCCTTAAATACTGGCACATCTGCTCCTAACACTGCTCAAATAAATATATACGATGATAAAGGAGAATTAATTTATGCCAATAAATGGCTACTATCCACAGGATCTAAAGCCACTTTAATTATTACTAAAGAGTAATATTAAGTACTACTCTCCTAATTTATATGTTCTTTTTGCATTCTTTAATACATCTTCCTTATAAAAAGAAACATCTTTAAATAGCACATTTACATAGCGTTGGGCTTGATCATTAAAATGTGGCGATTTTGGGTTACCACTTTGACCCCCAGCTAGCATACTTTTTGCTTTTACTTTCTCCCCAAATTCTACTACGGCAACAAAACTATTGCCACGAGTACCATATATTTTTTTTGTGTTATTATCATAACGTGCTCCGTAAGCAGCTAACGCTCCCCAACGACCTGAAGCAAAACCAACAGGAATGCTAGGTTTCTCATCATTAAATGGTTGGCGAATATCTCCAGTTAAACGCTGATAACGATTAACGTCTCCCCAAGGTATTTTCCATGTGCCAAAATCTGCTATTAATTTATCTAGGGCCAATTCAAACATTCGTAATCTTTCTTCTTTCGGAGATTCGTTTCCCCAATAAACAACTCTTTCCATAGGAGTCATACCTTTTTCATAGTTTCCCTCCTTATAATATTTAGTGCCATAAAAATGAGCTAGAGTCATAGCAACAGATTCTTTCCCAGTTTTAAAATCCCATTTCGCCAATACATCTATAGCTCCTTGTAATTTTGAGTTTCTATCGGGTCTTTTATAATACGCTTCTACTAATCCTGGAATCAGGGCTTTAAAAGCTGGCAAATAAGGGTCATGAGCTAATTCTATCAGTCCATCTATCGAAATATCTTTCTTTCCTTTTAAAAGATTAATGGCATGTACTCCACGGAAATTCTCCCTGTCTATAGACATATAATTTGGGTATACTTCTTTTTTAGGGCTAAATTCTAAAGCAGCTGTATATGGTGTAGAATTACAATTTTGCAACCATCCATTTTTAGGGTTTAATAATAGAATATTTTCATCTACTGTATGTAAGCCATTCCAATCGGTTTTAGGATTACTCCCATCCACAGGCTTTGTAAAATTAAATGTAGCATCCCGTTTTGGAATAAAATTCCCATGAAAATAAGCAATATTACCGGCTGCATCTGCATAGACTGTATTGTTACTAGAGTTTGTACGTATATCCATCATCTCGCGAAAACCCTTATAATCAGATTGCTTTGTTCTAATAAAAGATTGTTTCAAAGCATTAACGGGATTCCACATCATTGCCGATGCTGTCCACTGCCCATTAACTCTATGCGTAATTGGGCCATGATGGGTTTTATATTTTGGAAAAATATTTTCTTTTACGGCATTACCATCCTTATATTTTAAAACAATTTCAGATTCCTCTACTGGTCGTAATTCTTCGCCATACTTATACAAATAGGTCCCCTCTACTTTTATTATAGTTTCTAAATATTCATCCATCACATCGGTATAGGTAGAGGTATGCATCCAACCTGTTTTTTCATTAAATCCTTGATAAACAAAAAACTGCCCCCATGTTACAGCACCATAAGCGTTTAACCCCTCTTCACTAACCACATGTACTTCACCTCTAAAGAAAAAGGAAGTATGCGGATTAATAAGTAACATGGCATTACCCGATTTTGTTACATCTCCAGAGAGTGCAATCCCATTAGAACCTTGTGGTTCCGCCATTTCCTGTTTCTTATTTATTTCTAGCATTTCGGTTTCGGGTAACTCCATCCAACTATTATAAAAAGCTTCTATTTTTTTAGTAGAAATACGTTCTATATCTCCACCTATAGAACCTTCACTAAAATACATGGGCATCCATGGTTCAAATTTGGTAAGTAATTTCGGCTTTACTTCTGGGTGTTTGTGTAAATAATAATTAATACCGTCTGCAAAGGCATTGCATAGCTCTTTTAACCACATGGGGCTTTTCTCATAATTTGCTTTTGCTTCCTTAACGGTCATAAAAAGTTTAGCTCGTAAATCGCTATAAATTGCTTTTTCTCCTTCTACTTCTGCCAAACGACCAATAGCCCATATATAATTTTGTTCAACTCTATTAAAATCATCTTCGCATTGCGCATATAACAAACCAAAAACGGCATCTGCATCTGTTTTTCCATAAATATGAGGCACACCAAAATTATCTCTAATAATCGTTACATTTTCTGGATTTACCGTTTTACTAAAAAAATCTATATTCTTTTGGCTATCCGTTTTACATGAAAGAAAAATCAATAAAAATACTAACGAAACATATTTCATACTCCCTTACTTTATAGTCTTCGTGAAATTACTAGACTCTTATTTCAAATACTAATATTTACATGATAATCGAAATTAAAAATTATTTCAAAAAAATAGGTTCCTAATTAATCCCCTATAAGCTTTCCCGAGGTAGATTTCTTAAAATTTCTCTTCTATACAGCATAAAATTTAAAACTCAACTATTTTAAGTTACCTTGCGGACTATCTTAATTCTACACTATGTCTCATAAAAAAGTTAGCATTTATACTGCTTTTAAAACTATAATTTGGCCCCGAAGAAAACTTGTTTTTATAGGTTTAATATTGATTGTAATAAGTAAAGCTGCTAGTTTTGTTGCTCCGTTATCTCTTAAGTATTTAATGGATGATATTATCCCAAACAAGGATATTGATTTTTTAAAGCTTCTAGTAGGAGCTGTAATTCTTGCTATTACAGTACAAGCAATTACTTCTTTTTTGTTAACTAAAATATTAAGTATACAAGCACAGTATTTAATTTCGGAGCTTAGAGCACAGGTGCAAAAAAAAGTACTTTCTTTACCCATCCGCTTTTTTGATAATGCCAAATCTGGGGCATTAGTTTCTAGAATTATGAGTGATGTGGAAGGGGTACGTAATCTTATAGGAACAGGATTGGTACAACTTGTAGGAGGAACCATTACTGCCGTTGTTTCCTTAATTCTATTACTTAGAATTAGTGTAAGTATGACCTTATTTACTATAGTCCCCTTAGCCATATTTGCTGTAATTGCATTAAAAGCTTTTAAGGTTATACGCCCCGTATTTAGGGACCGGGGGAAAATAAATGCCCAAGTAAAAGGAAGATTAACAGAAACCTTAAGTGGCGTTCGTGTAATAAAGGGTTTTAATGCAGAAGCGCAAGAGAATAAAATTTTTGAGGAAGGGGTAGATAAACTATTTCAAAATGTAAAGAAAAGCTTAACAGCAACTGCATTTATGACTAGCGCTTCTACTTTTTTATTAGGAATTGCTACTACGGGAATAATGGGTATTGGCGGCTATAAAATTATGCAAGAAGACCTTAGTTTAGGTGATTTTTTAACGTTTACTTTTTTACTTGGATTAATGATTGCTCCAATTGTTCAAATGAGTAATATTGGCAGCCAATTAACCGAGGCTTTAGCCGGATTAGATCGCACAGAGGAATTAATGAATATGACTCCTGAATCTGATGAAGAAAACAGGAAAACTGTACTAGAGACAATTAAAGGAGATATTGTTTTTACTAATGTATCCTTTGCATACGAAGAAGGTAAAGAAGTATTACATAATATTAATTTTGATGTAAAACAGGGCAATGTAGTTGCTTTGGTAGGGAGTTCTGGTTCTGGAAAATCTACCATTGCAGGTCTGGCTTCCACTTTTCTTAATCCCGAATCCGGAACCATTACCGTAGATGGTAAAGACCTATCTAAAATAAACTTAAATAGTTTTAGACAACACTTAGGTGTAGTATTACAAGATGAATTTTTGTTTGAAGGAAGTATCCGTAATAATATTCTTTTTCCAAGGCCCAATGCTACTGAAGAAGAGTTACAAGAAGCGGTAAAAGCGGCTTATGTAAACGAATTTACGGATCGTTTTGATGAAGGATTAGAAACTTTAATAGGAGAACGAGGCGTAAAATTATCTGGAGGACAACGCCAACGTATTGCTATTGCAAGAGCAATATTAGCAAATCCTAAAATATTAATATTAGACGAAGCCACATCTAATTTAGATACCGAAAGTGAAGCTTTAATTCAAAAAAGTTTAGCAACCCTTACTGAAGGACGTACTACTTTTGTAATTGCGCATAGATTAAGTACTATTCGAAAAGCAAATCAAATTTTAGTAATTGAAAACGGACATATTGCGGAAAAAGGAACACATGATGAATTAATAGAAAAACAAGGAAGATATTATAACCTATTTACCTACCAAGCTAGGATATAGACTCAACTCAATTTTTGTTTACTCTATACGTTATACGTCTATTAGTAATTACAGACCTTACTCTTACAGTTAAAAGAGCAGCTACGGAGGTTACTAAAGGACAAGACACCAAAGAACTAGACGCTTGTACTCTGTATAAATAATTCGTTTTATCAATTTCTGCATTACTAATGGTAAGGTTTGCTGTTGTTGCTCCAGAATACCCAGCTCCATTAGATATATTAGAATAACTAGCTCCTCCATTAGTACTCACTTGCCATTGGTATGTATCTACATCATTTATGACAGTAGAAAAAGTTACAGTATCGCCCATAAAAATAGTTTGTGAATCTGGTTCCGTTAGTATTGTTGGATTTAAAACTGTTGTTGTAATTCCAGAGCTAAACGTATCGCACCCATTGGCATTATCTAAGGCTCTTACTGTAACTTCATCACCATTATTTAATGTCGTGGTTGTAAATGTAGCAGTTGCGGATTGTCCTTGTGCACTTATTCCGTTTACGTAAAACTCATACTCGTCTCCATCAGTAGCCGTAAACGTAACACTATCTCCACTACAAATAGTATTATCCAAATCGTTACTGGTTAATACGGGTTCTGGTGGCAAATTCACAGTAATCGTAAAATCTATAATATCTCCCCATGGCGTATACTCCCCGGTAAATTTGCGCAAGGGTCTGTTGTTGGCGTGTTATATACCAAATGCGCTCTACCATTATACATTGTAGCACTAGCTACAGTTGGCGCTACAACGGACAAGTCTACATTACAACCACCTGGGTTTACATAACTACAAGAATCATTAACGCTATATTCAAAAACCCCATCACAATCAAAATCGAAAAATAGAGTAATATATTCTATATCTCCTGTTGCTGCTTGGGTTGTAGTTCCGGGACCAACATGAATGGTAAATGTTCTTGTTTGTCCTGAACAAAAAACAGCACCTACAATAGAAGATGGGTCAATCTGCTCATATCCGTTATTAAATGCTCCTGGTGTACAAGGTGCGGGTCCAGGGCATTGGCCAAATAAGCATTCTCCTAATAAAAGAAACACCACTATTATCCCTAAAAAATGTCTTTGTTTTATACTCCGTTTCATTCTAAAAAAATCTTTTCTGCCTTTTTAAAAAAGGCAAAAGGAACCCTCTTAAAGATATGGCAGATTTGTGTTTTTTTAAATAAATAGTTGTGAATACCTAAATATTGTATATGAATTGCATTGTAGGTAATATCCTACTTACAAAAAACACCTATTTCGACTGATATTTTAACTCAAAATATTGACTTAGACATACTATTTTGGTACCTTTACTATACCTTATTCTTCCCAAATGAATACGCCAAAAAGTTTAGAAGAAATTTCAGATTTATTACTACAAATAGCTTCATTATTAATGATTTCTGGAGCAAATACAAATAGAGTTAATACCAGTATTTCGCGCTTTGCATCTGTCTTAAACTGCGAAGTATTCAATTTAACAAGTCAAAAAACTATTATACTTACTATTACGGATAATAACACAAAAAAAAGTTTTACCAGAGTAAAAAATATACCGCCTCATAAAATAGATTTCGCTATTATTTCTAGAATTAGTAATGCCAGTTGGAACGCGATTAGTGGTCAATGGACATTCCAAGAAATATCCGAAAAAATAGATTCTATAAAAGAGCAAAAAAAATATTCTAAGTATATTACGCTCATAGCAGTGAGTTTTTCCGGTGCTGGTTTTTGCAATATTTTTGGAGGAGATTACCTAAATATGTTAGTTGCATTTTTTAGCACATTGGTTGGGTTATTTGTTCTTCAATTTGCTCATAAAAAGCAATTTAATGGTTATATCAGTGTGTTTTTAGCATCTTTTATAGCATCGATGCTAGCCTGTACAGGTATAATTTATAATATAGGTACTAACCCCGAAGCTACCTTGGCGACCTCCATTTTATTTCTAGTCCCAGGTGTTGCGTTAATTAATTCTTTTACCGACCTATTAGATAAAAATGTAATAAATGGTATGGTGCGCTTTACTCATGGTGTAATGACTGTTTTATCTATGGCTCTTGGTCTTTTTTTGGCAATGTTAATATTTCAAATAAAATGATACCGACCTTACTAAACTTATTGGAAGTTGCTATTTGGTCTGGAATCGCCGCTGTTGGTTTTGCTATCCTTTTTAATATCCCTAGAAAAGCAATTATTACCGTATTCCTTTTAGCCCTTGGTGCCGGTTTTATAAAATTTGTCCTATTAGATTTTCATATCAATATAATACTAGCAAGCTTAACCGCGGCATCCTTTGTAGGGCTAGTTAGTATGCCTTTAGCACATAGAATTCATCTTCCTCCTGTAGTCTATTCTATACCTGCCGTAATACCCATGATTCCCGGCTATTTTGCTTACGAAACTGTTTTATCTATTATGTCTTTTATTTTTCTTGAAGTTGATGTGCCTAAAAGAACAGCTTTAATGCAAGATATATTCTCTAATGGATTTACGATGTTGTTTATATTAATTTCTTTAACTATTGGCGTATCGCTTCCTCTTTTACTTTTACGAAAAAACACTGTTAAAAAAATAAAACGCTAAATTTTATCAAAGGAATACTTAAAATTAATCTATTGCTTTTACAACAGATTTCGGAGCCTCTTTTTTACTACCATCAAAACCCGTAACACCACCAACTGTAGTATATTTCATGACATACTTTTTATCCGGGTAAATTCGTTGGTAAGCACTCTGACACATTAATGTGGCTTCATGAAAGCCACAAAGAATTAACTTCAGTTTTCCGGGGTATGTATTTACGTCTCCAATAGCGTAAATTCCAGGAATATTAGTCTGGTAGTCCAGTGTATTATCTACTTTTATGGCATTCTTTTCTATTTCTAACCCCCAATTACCTATTGGTCCTAGTTTAGGAGATAAACCAAACAAAGGGATAAAATCGTCTACTTTTAAAACTATCTCCTCTTCTTTATTTTTTCTTATCAGAACAGTCTCAAGCTTATCTTTACCCTCTAAACCAATTATTTCAGCAGGTGTTATAAGGTTAATTTTCCCTTGGTTCTTTAAATTTTGGACTTTTTCAACAGAATCTAACGCTCCTCTAAATTCATTTCTTCTATGTACTAAAGTTACTTCCGAAGCTATTTCCGCTAAAAATATACTCCAGTCTAAGGCAGAGTCTCCTCCTCCTGCAATTACAACCTTTCTATTTCTATATACTTCCGGGTCCTTAATCATATATGCAACCCCTTTATCTTCGTACTTCGATATATTGTCTAATAATGGTTTTCTAGGTTCAAAACTACCTAGCCCTCCTGCAATGGCAACGATAGGAGCATTATGCTGCGTTCCTTTATTTGTCGTTACAACAAAGGAATTGTCTTCTAACTTCTCTATAGTTTCTGCTCTCTCACCCAAGGTAAATCCCGGTTGAAAAGATTTTATTTGCTCCATCAAATTATCAACTAAATCACCCGCTAGTACTTCAGGAAATCCCGGAATATCATATATAGGTTTTTTAGGATAAATTTCGGAACATTGACCTCCCGGTTGTGGTAATGCATCAATTAAATGGCATTTTAATTTTAAAAGTCCTGCTTCAAAAACAGTAAAAAGACCCGTAGGTCCTGCACCAATTATTAAAATATCGGTTTTAATCATATAACAATTGCATTTTAAAAAATGTCAAATTTATACTTGTGATTTTTCTTGATTTTATGCTAATTACCCTTCTACGCTACGTTTATAACTTCTTCTATTTGAGGTACATACTTTTTTATAGTCATTTCCACGCCGCTTTTAAGCGTCATTTGATTAACACTACAGCCTACGCAAGCTCCCTCTAATTTTACTTTAACTGATTTATCATCATCAATGGAAATTAAAGATATATCTCCTCCATCACTTTGTAAAAAAGGTCGAATTTCTTCCAGTGCTTTCTCCACGTTTATTTTTACTTCTTCTGATGTCATATCCTTATTTTTTTACACTGCTACAACCTGCCATTGTTGTAATTTTTATTGCATCCGTCGGTGGTAAACTTTCGTTTCTATTTACAACTTCTTGAACTACATTTTTTGTTAATTCTTCAAAAGCAGCTTCGATTGCCGTCGCCGTTTGCATTGCTGCTGGTCTTCCAACATCCCCAGCTTCACGAATACTCTGTACCAAAGGTATTTCGCCTAAGAACGGTACTTTTAAGTCTTCTCCTAAATTTTTAGCCCCTTCTTTTCCAAAAATATAATATTTATTGTTTGGAAGTTCTTCAGGTGTAAAATAAGCCATATTTTCCACAATACCCAAAACTGGAACGTTTATAGAATCTTGTTGAAACATTGCCACGCCTTTTCTTGCATCTGCTAAGGCAACTTCTTGTGGCGTACTAACAATTACAGCTCCTGTTACTGGCATGGCTTGCATAATACTCAAATGTATATCTCCTGTGCCCGGTGGTAAATCTAAAAGTAGAAAATCTAGCTCTCCCCAATGGGCATCAAAAATCATTTGGTTCAACGCTTTTGCCGCCATAGGTCCTCTCCAGATCACAGCTTGGTTAGGTTGCGTAAAGAACCCTATAGATAGCATTTTAACCCCGTAATTCTCTACCGGTTTCATTTTGGATTTTCCATCTACATTCGTTGCAAGGGGTTTTTCATTCGCAACATCGAACATGATAGGCATGGATGGTCCATAAATATCGGCATCTAACAATCCTACTTTAAAACCCATTTTAGCTAAAGTAACCGCTAAATTAGCTGTTACAGTTGACTTACCTACACCTCCTTTACCAGAAGCAACTGCTATTATGTTTTGAATTCCAGGAAGTGGTTTCCCTTTTATTTCATTAGGCTTATTTGGTTTTGGAGTAGGTGCATCAACCTTTATATTGATTTTAATTTTTGCTTTTTCATAAACTTCTTTATGAATAACTTTTAAAATCTCTACCTCCGTTTTTTTTCTTGCTTGTAGGCTTGGGTTACCAATAGTTATATCTACTTCTACCTCATCTCCAAAAACTTGAATGTTTTTAACAGCACCACTTTCTACCATATTCTGTCCTTCACCAGGTACAGTAATCAACTCTAAGGCCTTAAGGATATCTTGCTTTTTCAACTTCATAATCAAACTTACTTTGTATTCATTCTAAACAACAAAGATAATGCTTAGGGGCGAGATGGTAAAGCTATTATATTGAAAAAGACTTGGTTGTAAAAAAAGTAATATATACATTTATTTCCTAATTATTTAAAAATTAATAGAGATTATCTTTATTGGGATAAAATTAAATACCTTCCATTTTTAGACTGGAAAGTCGAAGATGTATGGCTACAAATAAAATTTCATGAAATACACCGATTAGTTACCAAAAACACCTTGGAACCTGGTAATATTGGTGTATTTAGAACGTCCAATGATGTACATGTAATGAACGAAGTTACAGGAGAGATTGTTCACACTCCACCAAAATATAACGAGCTTCAAGAACTGATGCAATCTTTTTGTGATTTTTTCAATTCTAACCCAAAAGAAAACTTTATTCATCCCATAGTTAAAGCCTCTATTCTACACTTCTTAATAGGCTACATTCATCCTTTTATTGATGGTAATGGAAGAAGCGCCAGAGCTATCTTTTATTGGTATTTACTCAAAAACGGATATTGGTTAGCAGAATACCTTTCCATATCGCGTATTATAATGAAAACAAAAGTGCAATATGAAAAAGCATATATATACACAGAAATTGATGATATGGATGTCACTTATTTTATTCATTACCAAGTAAAAGTATTAACGCAAGCGTTTGAAGATTTAAAAAAACACATTGCCAAAAAGAAACGAAAGCACTTAACAAAAGTCAATCATATAAAGGGTATTAATGAACGCCAAGCACAAATTCTCTATTGGGTAGAAAAAGATGAAAATAGATTTTTTACTGTAAAAGAGATAGAAACTATTTACTCCATAACCAATCAGACAGCAAGAACAGATTTAGAGGAATTGGTACAACTACAATACTTAAAAGATTGCCATTAATAAAAAATCCTCTAATTATTGGAAAGGAGATAAGTTTAATAAAATATCATTTTAAACTTAAATACGTCTTCCGTCCAATAAATTTATTATTCGTGACCCATACGCCGCATTTTTCTCTGAGTGGGTTACTTGGATTATGGTAACACCATCATTATTTAATTGTTTAAATAGCTCCATAATTTCTTCCCCTTGTTTGGAGTTTAAGTTTCCTGTGGGTTCGTCAGCTAAAATTAATTTAGGGCTAGTAATTAAAGCTCTTGCAATACCAACTAATTGCTGTTGTCCTCCGCTGAGCTGAGACGGAAATAAATCCTTTTTTCCAACAATATTAAACCTATCTAAACTATCCGCTACTAACGCCTTACGTTCAGAGCTTGACGTTTTATTATAAAGTAATGGCATTTCAAGATTTTCCTTAACCGTAAGTTCATCTATTAAATGGTACGCCTGAAAAACAAAACCTATGTATTGTTTATATAGGTTTGCCCTATGCTTTTCTTTTAATGTGTGAACAGGTTCATCCATGAAATTATATTCACCTTCATTAAAACCATCCAACATACCTATTACATTAAGTAGGGTAGATTTTCCGGAACCTGACGGTCCCATTATTGATATAAATTCTCCCTCTTCAACTGAAAGGTTAATGTCTTTTAAAAGAAAAACACGTTGTCCTCCTGATTGTACCCACTTGAAAATATTATTTAACTGTAGTAACATATGTATTTTTTTATTCGTTTCGTAATGCATTAACTGGATTATTTTTAGCAGCTTTAAAACTTTGCCAACTAACCGTTAACAAGGCAATTGTAATTGCAACAACGCCAGCTAAAGCATAAATCCACCATGAAATTGAAGTTTTGTATGCAAAATTTTCCAACCACTTATCTATTGCATACCATGAAATAGGACAAGCAACGATGTAAGCTATTACAACCCATTTTATAAAATCGCGATTTAACATTACAATAATCTCATTGATTTTTGCTCCATTAACTTTTCTGACACCTATTTCTTTAATTCTCTTTTTAGTGTTAAATAAAGCTACTCCCAATAGCCCTAAACAAGAGATCAATAATGCTAAAAAAGTTGAAACACTCAATGTTTTATTAAACTTCTGATCTCTGCCATATTGTTTTTCAAAAGTGCTATCAGAAAAGTTAAATATAAATTCTTCTTTAGGATATAAATTCTCCCAAATTGCCGCTATCTGAGAAGTAATCTCGGTTATATTATTTGATGTAAGTTGCATTGAATAATACCCTACACCATGATCCCACTGCAAGTTTTGCATGTATATTGTAGGCTGCACCGTATTATGTAAAGAAACATGATGGTAGTTTTCCATCACCCCTTGAATTGCATAATTTTTATTGCCTATCACAATTACTTTTCCAATTGCTTTGTTTGGGTCTTTATATCCCATTTTTTCCATAGCAATTTTATTAATTAGCACCTCATCTGAATTCCATTTGCTTTGGTTTTTTAAATTTGATCCAGCAAGTAATTTTATGTCATAGGTATTTATATACCCTTCGTCTACGCTTATTTGATTAAAACTTGTTGCATAAGGTTCTGCCGAATTTATTTCTTTTACTTGATTGCTTTCGCGGTGCGGCATTTTTCCAGGAATACTTGAACTTACGGAAAAAGAATTTACGCCGCTAAGTGCTAAAACCTCATTTTTAAATGTCCGTAACTTATTTGGTATATCGGGGTGTTGATTCATTGTCATAGGAGTAAAGCTATAAATGGTTTTATTACCATTAAACCCTAACTCCTTATCCATCATAAAATTCATTTGTTTATAAATACCAAGAGTTGATACTATTAAAACAATTGTTATTACAAATTGTAATGTTACCGTTACCTTTTGACCCGTCCACTTTTGACGTATGCTGTTACTCCCTCCTTTTAACGCTCCAAAAATTCTATTTTTTACAATCGAAACAAATGGTATTGCTGCCGCCAATACTGTTATACCACCAGCTATTGCTAATACTATGAAAAGTGATGAATTACCTATTTGAGATAATCCTAACTGCGAAACTACAAGTCCGTGCGCCAATGGTATTGCAATAGCCAAAGCGAAAAAATTAAACACAAAACTCTCCATAAGCATTATTTGAAATATCTGAGCATGCTTAGAACCATTAAGCACTCTTATGGTAAAGCCTTTTAAGCTTTCAATAGCAGAAATTGTATTTAAATTGATAAAATTAATAATACACACTATGAGTACAACAGCAATAATTATATATAAAAAAAGTAGTTGTTTTTCATTGCCATTAGCCGAAATTTCATGCTCTAATTTAGATTTTAGATGAATATCTGCTACAGGTTGAAACAAAAAATTTATGTTAGAATCTTTCAAATTTTGAGGTAACGCCACTTTTTTTAGTAATGGTGTTACCATTGCTTTAATACTAGCAATGGAAGTTCCTTTTTTTAATTTAACATAACAATATGGACGATACTCTACAGGCGCACCCCATCTTCTAGTTTCATATGGCGTTGGCTGATTAAATTCATAATCTGGATTGTCAATCAGTACTTGAGCTCTATTATCAAAATTTTGCATATAATAGAAGAGTGTTTTGTAGGATCCAATCATATCAATTTTTATATGACTCTTGGCGGGTATATCTTCAAAAACGGCATCCACAACATACGTCCACCCCTCATTAACTGATATTTCTTTACCTAAAGGATTTTCATCTCCAAAAAGCTTTTTTGCAAAAGATTGCGAAATGGTAACACCATGAATGTTTTCTAACAATTCTTTGGACTCCGATTTCAAAATTTTTCTATCAAATACTTCAAAAAACGAAGGGTCACTCCAAGCAAAATCTACATCCTGTATTTTTTGATCTGGCCCATTAAAAACAGTCACTATATCTTTTCCAAAATTAACGTGAGAAACTACACCATGTATCTCCGCATCTAAAAGAGCCGAAGACCCTGAGAAATTTTTTGCAGACTTTAACTCTTCTCCCTCTTTATTGGTAACGTCTAAAGCAACCCTATAAATATTCTCAGCACTCCCCCAAAAAGTATCATAACTCTCTTCAAATTGAATTTTTTCTGCTAGAAAAAGAAAAACTGCATACCCTACGATTAACCCTAAAACTTTTGTTAGGGATAAAAATTTCTTACCTCCAAGACTTCTTAAAACTGTTTTTAGCACTTGACTATTCATGTTTTTCCATTTATTATTCCGTTCGTAAACTTTTTACAGGATTAACAATAGCTGCTCGTATACTTTGATAACTAACCGTAAGTATTGAAATGCCTACGGCCAACAATGCCGCCAATACAAACACCCACCAACCTATTTCTATTCGATACGAAAAATCTTCAAGCCATTTATGCATTGCGTACCAACCAATTGGTAATGAAACTACTATAGCAATACCTACCAATTTTAAAAAATCAGTTATAAGCGCAAACGTTATTTGACCCACACTTGCTCCTAACACTTTTCTAACTCCAATTTCTTTAGTTCGTTTTTCAGCGTTAAAAGCTGCTAAACCAAATAACCCTAAGCATGCAATTAATATAGATAGCATTGTAAACACAATAAATATGTTACTTAACCTTTGTTCATTTCGAAATGTATCGCTAAAAGAATCTTCCATGAAATAGTAATCAAAAGGTTGGCCGGGAGCAACAGTATTCCATACTTTTTCTACCCCAGCAATAGATTGCGCAAAATCTCCAGCCTCCAACTTTACTGCCATAGCACTAGCTCTAGCCCCCATATGAAGACTCAAAGCTTCAATACCTTCCCGTAAAGAGTTAAAATGAAAATCTTTTAACACTCCAATTATCGTATAGTACACAGGGTTTTCTTCTCCTACAATGGGAGCATATTTTTTGCCAAGTGCCTCATTTGGAGATAGCCCCATTATGGATAAAGCTCTTTCATTTACAAGAATTGCAGTAGAATCACTACTTCTACCGTTTTCAAAATCTCTACCTGCAATAAGTTCTAAACCAATAGTTGAAACATAATCTGCATCTACTCCCCAAAACTGCATACTCACGGTTTTTTCCGAATTGCCTCCATCTTCTTGAGGTGAAAAAGCGTTATCACCTCTAGTAGAAGGTGTTGGAAAATAGCTAGACAAACTGGTGTTTTTAACATAAGCTAACTGTTTTACTTGCTCCTTAAAAGAATTCATTTTAGACCCAGCATTATAAACATCATTAACAATTAAAACTTGGTCTTTAGAAAATCCTAAATCTTTATTCTGAATATATTTTAATTGTTGAAATACCACCAACGTACTTACAATTAAGAAAACTGAAATGGTAAATTGAAATACCACTAATGAGTTTCTAACTTTACCTCCTTCAACACTATTTTGACCTCCTCCTTTTAGTACTTTTACTGGAATAAATTTGGACATAAAAAAAGCAGGATAACTACCAGATAATAACGCTAAAACAATTGTTGCGATTACCAAAATTAGCCAAAAAACAGGATTTGTAAATGGTAACGAAATGTCTTTACCAGCAAGCGAATTAAAAGAAGGTAACACTATTACCACAATTAACATTGCGAGTACTAAAGATAAAAGTGAAATTAATCCAGACTCCGTTAAAAACTGCTTTATAAGCTCTATTTTATTGGAACCTAGTGTTTTTCTGACACCCACTTCTTTTGCCCTTTTTAACGAGTGAGCGGTAGACAAATTCATAAAATTAACGGCAGCCAAAACAATAAGAAAAATAGCAATAAATGATAGGATGTAAATGCTTTGAATATTATTATTTTGCGTTACCTCAGCAACCATGTTTGAATGAAGATGAATATCTTCAAGAGGCATGGTACTGAATATTAAATGATTTCCGTCCGCTTTAAATTGCTCCTCAGTAATACCTGGCATAAATCTTTGTACATTCGGAATTACATATTTTCCCAAAAAACCTTCAAGTTGTTCCTGCATATCTTCTGCATTTGCAGTAGGTATTAACTTTATAAATGTTTGGTAATTGTTACTCCCCCAATTCACAATTTTAGCATCCGCATAACCTTCCATAGACATGAAAACGGTGTATTCGCGTAAAAACGAATTCAAAGGTAAATCATCAATAACCCCTACAACAGTGTAAGTATTAGTATTATCTACTAAAACACTTTGTCCAAGAACATTGGTAGACCCAAAATGTTTTTCAGCTGATGATTTGGTTAAAATTAAAGTATTTGGTTCTTTAAGTGCGGTATTAGAATCTCCTGTTAACAAGTTAATTCCAAACATTTCAAAAAAGCTAGCATCGACATAGGTAGTCCTTTGCTCTTTGATATTTGCCTCAGTATCAAGTTTTCTAACAAGTAAACTTCCGTTAGTTCTAAAGCGAGTTGCCAATTCTACTTCAGAAAAATCATTTAATACCGCTTCTGCCATAGGTGCAGGAGAGACAGCAAAGACTCTTTCTTCACCAGCAAAATTAATGTCGTTATTAATTCTATGAATACGTTCTGAATCTGCGAACATTTTATCATAACTCAATTCATCATAAATATATAATGAAATAAGCAGCCCTCCTGCCATACCAACAGCTAATCCAAAGGTATTTATAAACGTAAAAAAGGGCTGCTTTCTTAGGTTTCTCCAGGCGATTTTAATATAAGTTTTAATCATGATTGTTCTATTTTTTAACATCTTAATAAACAAACTTTAAACCATCATAAACCGTTTTTAATAAAACACTTATGTGTGTTTCATTTTCATAGGCAACACTTTCCCATTTAAGATTTTTGGGGGCATTTGTCTTTAATACAGCATCCATAGTTTCAATTCCCATGTTTTTATAGGGATACCCCTTTCGTCCAGAGACAAACAGTTTTACATTTAAATTTGGTTTATTAGGTAATGACTCCTTTAGCTTTTTGGTAACATAGACTCCATCCCACCACAATGACGGATCTGTAGCTATATATGCATTAAATAAATTAGGTTCGGCTAGCATACTATATATCGTAAATGTACCTCCATGAGAATGTCCAAAAAGCGTGTTGCGTTTTGATGTAGCATACTTTTTATTGATATGTGGCATTAACTCTTCTTTTATAAACTTTAAATAGTTGTTTGCACCTCCAGATAAAGGGGAAGAACTAACATGCGTTGGCAGTAAATCTCTATTTCTCATTACTACTCCATCTACGAACTTATTATCTACACCTACAATAATACACCTTGGGACTTCTCCCCAATCCGATGCAATTCTATGTATTGGAGAAACAACATTTACAACCGTTTCACCATCTAATACATAAATAACATCATGTTTTTTACCTGAATTCGTATCGTAATCTATAGGTAGAATAACCCTGTAATTTCTATGTTCATTCAACACTTTAGAAAATAAAGAATCTACAAGTGGAGTGCTATTTTGTTGTGCTATTCCAATATGGGATACACACAATAAACAAAACGAAATAACATAAATAAGTTGTTGACATATTCGAGAAGCAGGTGTTTTCATATCCATTTTTAAATTGATTTTAATTTTTATTCCGTTCGTAGGCTTTTAACGGGATTCGCCTTTGCCGCCTTAATAGCTTGAAAACTTACCGTTAAAACAGTTACTCCCATGGCTCCAAAAACAGCTAAAGCAAAAATCCACCATTTAAGAATTACACGATACGGATATTCTTGAAGCCATCCATTCATTACATAATAGGCTATAGGTATGGCGATAAAACATGAAATAGTAATTAACTTTAAAAAGTCTTTAGAAAGCATATTCCACACATTAAATATCGTTGCGCCCAATACTTTTCGCACTCCTATTTCTTTAGTTCGTTGTTCGGCAACGAATGATGTAAGGCCAAACAATCCTAGGCAACTAATTAAAATAGCCAAAGCGGTAAAAATTCCTGAAAGAGTACCAATACGTTGTTCTGCAGCAAACTTTGCCGCATATTCATCATCTACAAAATCATATTCAAAAGGAATTGCGGGAAAGTTTTCTTTGAACACTCGTTCAACAATTGCCAGATTTTGTTTAGCACTTTGCCCAGGATTCAAACGTAAATTATAGTAACTAAAATTGTTATTACGGTCATATACGTACCAAGCTTGCTTCACAGGTTCATATGGCGATTGCGAAATGATGTCTTCTACAACGCCTAAAATTTTCATAGATGGGGTTAGGTTTTCTTTATCCGAATCACGTATAACGGTACCAACCGGATTTTCGAGTCCCATATACTTAACAGCAGTTCTGTTAATTAATATCCCCAAAGAATCCGAGGCCATATCTCTAGAAAAATCTCTTCCTTGCACAACCTTTAAGTTAAGAGTAGAAGCATATTCGGGCGATACCTCCGTCCAAGCAAAATCTTCCTGAAATCCGTCTGGTTTTCCTTCCCAAGTAAAACCACTTCTATTAGACCAAACCCGTGTTGTTGGACTACTAGATGTAGCCATAGCCGTAACGGCTCCAGATTTTATAAACTGCTCGCGCATTATATCTGTTTTACCCTGAAAATCTGCCGACCAAGTTGGTATTTGTATCAAACCATTTCGATCATAACCTATTGGTCTATTTTTAGCATAATTAATTTGCTGCATAACAATTACGGTTCCTATAATAAAAGCAACGGAAACCGTAAATTGTATCACTACTAATATTTTTCGCGGCAAGCTCGCGTATTTCCCAGTCTTGAAGGTACCTTTCAATACATCGACAGGCTTAAAAGAAGAGAGGTATAAAGCAGGATAACTCCCCGCCAATAAAGCTGTGAATATTATAAACCCAACCGAAATCAACCAAAACATACCAATGCCCCATGGAAACGTAATTTCCTTACTGGCTAACTCATTAAAGCCGTCTAAAGAAAGAAGAACTATAGCAATGGCAACCACAAAAGCGAAAAGAACTACCAAAAAAGACTCACTCAAAAATTGATAAATGAGCTGACCCTTTTGCGAACCAATAGATTTTCTAACGCCTACTTCTTTGGCTCTTTTTTCAGAACGTGCTGTACTAAGGTTCATAAAATTAATACATGCCAATAGTAATACAAAAGCTCCTATAATCCCAAAAAGCCAAACATACTTTATACGTCCGCCTACTTGCTTGCCATCCTCAAAATTATTACGCAAATACCAATCTTCCATAGGTAGAAGAAATAGTTGGGGGTTAAATTCAGCGGTATCTTCATTAAGGTCTTTTTTCACGTTCCGGATTGTTTCAGAAACCGATTCCATATCTGCATTTTCAGCTAATTGAACAAACATCTGAAATGAGTTGTTATCCCAATGATCTAAAGAATTTTTTATCCATTCCCGATTGGCAACATAATTATCCCATGGAATTATATAATCTGTACTATTAAAAGTGTTGTTAAAAGGAATATCCTGATAAACTGCCGTTACATTTAAATCATACTGATTACTAATTTTAAGTATCTTTCCTATAGGGTCTTCTTTACCGAATAATGCATCTGCGGTAGATTTTGAAATCATAATAGAATTAATTTCTCTAAGCCCATCTTTTTCACCTTTAAGAATCTCTAAATTCAATAATTCAGGTGCTACAGGTTGCATGTAATTTCCTGGACGAGAAATACTATTTTCTTTATACTTTATGTAACTATCTTGAGTCCAAGATGCCATCATAATATGTTTAAAATTGTCAGCATACCCATCTCGTAAGGCGGGTTCAAGAGGTAACGGTATGGCTGGTCCAGTATCTATTCTGCCATTAAAAGCCTGTGATTGATAAACTTGAGCAATTTTATCCTTATTCTTAAAATAACTATCTCTAGTTAACTCATCATACATCCAAAATCCAATAATAAGAGCCACTGCCATTCCCAGTGCTAATCCTCCAATATTGATAATGGAATATCCTTTATTTTTTCGAAGGTTTCTCCAGGCGATTTTTAAATAGTTTTTAAACATGATTGATGTTATTTATGATTGATGATTATTCTGAACGTAAACTCTGTACTGGTTCTGTCATAGCCGCCTTGACGGCCTGAAAACCAATAGTTAAAAAAGCTATAAATATGGTTAAAGCGGCTGTACTAAGAAAAACCCACCATGATATTTCTATTCTATAGGCGAAACCCTCAAGCCATCCACTCATTAAATAATATGCTATAGGAGAAGCTATTAGTATGGCTAACCCTACCAGCTTAAGAAAGTCCACAGATATTAAGGTTGTGATACCACTTACACTAGCACCTAATACTTTTCGAATTCCGATTTCCTTAGTACGCTGTTTAGCTATAAACGTCGCCAAACCAAAAAGGCCTAGACATGAAACAAGGATAGAAACAAAGGCAAAGTAATATGTTAGTACGCTAGCTAAAGTTTCACTTTTATACTTCTTAGCATACTCCTCGTCCACAAAATCAAGGTGAAGCGGAGTGTCTGGTAAAATTTCTTCAAAAGTTGAATGAATGTGTGCCAATCCTCTTTTAGTACCATCTGCTTTTAGCTTGATAAACATTGTTCCCGCATCTGTTGGATCTAAAAAGAAAATCGAAGGTTGTATAGCTTCATAAAGCGACCTATTATGAAAGTCTTTCAACACTCCAATAATTTTTCGTTGTGTACCCCAAACTTCTATTGTTTTACCGACCGGATTTGAAAGCCCCATTATATCAACCGCTTTCTGATTAATTACAATATTCACGGTGTCTTTACTTCCTACTGGATAATATCTACCCTTATCTAATGCAATTTCAAAAACATCAGGAAAATTGGATGCAGTCCATAGCAGAGAAAATTCTATATTTTGTTGCTCTTTTGCTTTTCCAGGCCAACTAACTCCGCTTGTGGACGCTCCAATATCTAGCGGGAAAGGACCAGCCAGCGTAACATCCTCAACTGCTTCTGACGCAACCAATTCGTTTCTAAGGGCTTCATATTTTTCTGTAAGCTTCTCATCTTGGTGTGTTGATACAATGTGGTTTTTGGCAATTCCTAAGTCCTTTTCATTGATATATTGAACTTGCAACTTCACTATAATCGCGGCAACCATAAGTAAAATGACTAATCCAAATTGTAATACAACTAATCCTTTTCTAAAGGAAATTGTGTTTCTTTTTTCCTGCGTTTTCCCTTTCAAGGCATCAATAGTTTTAAACGAAGAAATAACTACCGCAGGGTAAGCCCCAGAGAGTAATGTGGTTAAGGTAAATACTACTAGAATACTAAGCCAAACTATTGGCTGGGTAATTCCGATATCCAACGTTTTTCCAACAAATTGGTTTACAGCCGGTAACAACATCCAAGCCAAAACGTAAGCTATTATAAAAGATATAAGTGTTACAAGAGCAGTTTCAGTAAGAAACTGTTGTGCCAAAGTTTTCTTTCCAGCACCATTCACTTTTCGAACTCCAATCTCACCTGCTCTTTTGGTTGCATATGCCGTGGAAAGATTCACAAAATTAATGCATGAAATTAATAGCAAAAAGATTGCTGCAATCATAAAAATCCGTACATATTCAATGCGTCCACCAGCCACTTCCGCTTTTTCATTATACTTACCATACAAATAGCTGTCTGAGAACTTTTGTAAAAAGCTGCCTTCTTTCTGTTCTCCCTCGATATTAGCTTGAAATAGTGTTTGAACTTTAGCAGCCACTTTATTAGCATCTGTGCCCTTTTGAAGTAGAAAGGCACCTTGCATACCTCTATTTCCCCATTCAAGCATCCAATCGTTCTTCTTTAAATATCCATTAAAACTGTAGTAAAAATCATTTTGAATAGAGGAGTTTTTTGGAAAATCTTTATAAACCGCTTCCACAGTAAAATTTCCAATTTCAAGAATTTGTATAGGGTTACCTATTGCTTTTCTTTTCCAGTTTTCACCCCACACCTTAAGAGCAAGACTTTCAGATATTGCAATAGCCTCTGGTTTGTTATCTAACTGCGAAATATCACCTTGAAGAATCGGAAAAGAAAAACTTTTAAAAAAATCTGCATTCGTAAATGTTCCAGTGGCTCTATAGTCCATGTCATTTACCCTTAGATTATCATTAAAACTGCGGCCTAGAGTAATATAACTTTCTATTTCCGGTATCTGCTCTTTGGCCGTTCTTAACAATTGATAAGGTACCGTTTCATAAACATCTAAGACCCCTTCTTCTAATGGTATTGTTCTTTTAACCTGATAAAGTCTATCATTGTTTGCATGAAACTTATCCATCTTATACTCATCATATACCCATAAGAGCAACAAAAAAGATACTGTAAGAGCAATAGACAAGCCAAGAATATTTATAAAAAAGTAAACTTTATTTTTTAGAAGATTTCGCCAAGCGATTTTTAAATAATTTTTAACCATGACTATCTATTTTTAATTGATGATGTTTTACTCCGACCGTAAACTTTTTACCGGACTCGTAGTTGCTACTTTCAGAGTTTGATAGCTAATTGTAATTAAGGTTATTACTATTACCGCAACTATTGCTACTATAAAATACCACCACAGTATTTGGGTTCTAAAGGCATAACCTTTTAACCATTGCTCCATAAAATACCATGTAATCGGGGTGGCAATAAGTCCTGAAATTGCAATTAGTTTTATAAAATCTTTAGAGAATAAAACCAGAATATTACCAATATTACTGCCTAAAACTTTTCTAACGCCTATCTCTTTAGTTCGCTGCCCTACGAAGAATAGAATTAATCCATAAAGACCCAAACAGCCTATTAGAATAGCTAATCCTGAAAAGATTTTTGAAAGTGACAAATACCGCTGCTCAGTCTCATATTGTTCTGCAATTCGTTCATCTAAAAATCTATGTTCAAAAATATATTCTTCAAAAGTTTCGGACCATTTTTCTTTTACTTTTGCGATGATTTCATTTGAATTTTGACTATTAATTTTCAAAGCAAACTCACTATAAAATTTGGTTTGTGGAGCTATATACATTGGGCTTATCCCTTCAGTAAAATTATTATCGTGAAAGTTTTTAACCACGCCAACAATAGTGGCATTTATAGAATTCCCATTTAATTTAACTTGTTTACCAATTAGTTCACGAGACGAACTCAACCCTAACTTTTCTCCTAATTTTTCATTTACAATAACCTCATCAATAGAATCTCTTTTAAAAAAATTCCTTCCTTCAACCAGCTCTAAATCAAACGTTTTAATGTAATCTTCATCACCAAGCTTTGATAAAATGCTGAATTCTTCATCTTCTGGTCGGTTATTATATCTAATATTTGCACTCCATATACTTTGAGAACCTCCAGGGCTAGTCAAACAACCCGTTATATTCTCTACTCCTGGAATTTGTTGTAAACGGTTTTTAAGACTATACAGTTTATCTTCCCCTATGTCTCTTGGAATGGGGAGCATTGTAATAAAATTTTTGTCAAAGCCTAAATCTGTATTAACCGCATAATCTATTTGTCTTGAAATTATAATTGTACTCGCGATAAGGATAATAGATATTGTAAATTGGGCAACAACTAATACTTTACGTGTACTAGATCCGCCAGTGTCATTATGACTTAGTTTTCCTTTAAGCGCCAGCACCGGAATAATTCTACTCATTAAAATTCCAGGATAACTCCCTGACAAAAAAGAAACCAACAATAGAATTACAGTTAAAAAACCAAAAAATTGGAGACTAAATAAATCTTTAAAAGATAACTCAATTTCAAAAAGGTTGTTAAATGATGGCAAAAACAAAAACGCAAATAAAAACCCTATTCCTAAGGCAAAGAGACTAATAATAAAAGTTTCGGACATAAATTGCCAAAAAAGATGCTGTTTAAAGCTACCTAACACTTTTCTAATTCCAATTTCTTTAGAACGGTAAAAGGCTTGAGCTGTAGAAATATTAATAAAATTAATACTTGCTATTACAATTAAAAAAAGTCCCACTATACCAAATATTACTGGTAGAACAGGATTAAGTCCACCATAATCTGAGTTAAAATGAATATCAGATAACGGTTGTAGTTTATATACATGTTTGTTTTTACTTGTTGGCCTGTGTTTTTTAGGTAGTTCACCAATTGCTGTTTCTATAGCGGATATATCTTGGTTTGGGTGTAAAAGACCATAAGTCTTTAAATTACTTGTCATTCCGTTCCAAGTTTCATGAGCTGCAAATTCAAAGAAATCTTCTAAATTAACAAACGATATAAAAAGCTCATGTTCTAAGAACGAAGCTTTAGGTATGTTTTGCAACACTCCCGTAATCTTAATAATTTTATCGTTTTCAAGAACAAAGGTCTTGCCTACAACATCTGTTTTGCCAAACATTTTTATAGCTTGGTCTTCAGTAACAACTGCCGTATTTGGAGCTGACAGCGAAACTTTGTCTCCACCATGAAGAAGTGGAAAAGTAAAAATTTGGAAAAAATCTTCTTCTACAAAATAAACATCTTCTTTAAACTTCTTAACAACCCCTTTCTGCTCAAAATCAATAATCATTTCCTCCCTATCACAAATTTTTGCAACTTTTTCGGCATAGTTATAATCTTCTCTAAAAACTTTAGCCAATCCTGGAGGAACACTTGGCATATACTGCACATCTCCCCCTCTATGCTCTTCCGTGTTTATCCTATAAATACGGTCTTCATTATTATGAAAATTATCAAAAGATAAATTGTAGTTTAAAAACATGTAAATTAAAATGCTACTTCCAAAACCTAGTGCCAACCCTAGTACATTTATGGTAGCAAACAATTTTCTTTTTATAATGTTTCGCCAAGCGATTTTTAAATAATTTTTAATCATGATTGTCTGTTTCTTGATTAATGATTAAGATTGATAAATAAACTGCGCCCTATACCATTGCTCCAATTGCTCTATTTTTGCTTTCTGTTACAATTTGCCCATCAAACAAATTAATTACTCTGTGCGCGTAATGTGAATCTCTATCAGAATGGGTAACCATAACAATAGTTGCTCCTTCTTGATTTAGCTCTGTTAAAAGGTTCATTACCTCAATTCCGTTTTTTGAATCTAAGTTACCTGTAGGCTCATCTGCTAATATGAGTTTTGGATTAGTTACTACAGCTCTAGCAATTGCTACACGCTGTTGTTGTCCCCCAGAAAGTTGTTGTGGAAAATGTTTTTCTCTATGCGCAATTTTCATACGCTCTAAAACCGCCATTACTTTTAGTTTACGCTCGCTTTTATTCATTTTTAAATAAATAAGTGGTAGCTCAACATTTTCATAAACCGTAAGTTCATCAATCAAATTAAAACTTTGAAAAACAAAACCTAAATTCCCTTTTCGTAATTGGGTTCTTTGATTTTCTTTAAGATGACCAACCTCATGACCTGCAAAATTGTACGAACCATCAGTTGGATTGTCTAACATTCCGACAATATTTAAAAGGGTAGATTTTCCACAACCAGATGGTCCCATTATGGCAACAAACTCGCCTTTTTCGACCTTCAGATTTACTCCATTTAAAGCCAAAGTTTCCACCTCCTCGGTTCTAAAACTTTTTTTAAGATTTTGTATCTGTATCATTTTTTAGATTGATTTTATATATTAAAAGATATCTTTTATGTTTACTTGTGACAGTTACTTCAACACTATTCGGTCTGCATCTCCGAAACTATCATAATTAGATGTTATTACCTGTTCTCCATTATCTAGACCTTCCAAAATTTCATAATATCTTGAGTTTTGTTTTCCAATACGGATATTACGTTTAATAGCAGTTTCGCCATTAACATCAACTACAAAAATCCATTGACCGCCAGTACTTTGAAAAAACCCTCCTTTTGGTAACAATAATGCATCATTAGATTCTCCTAATTGTAATTTAATATTGTATGTCTGACCCGCTCTAATGGTTTCTGGTTTGTTTTCAGTAAAAACAAGATCCACCTTAAATTTACCATTTCTAACTTCTGGATATACTTTTCGTAATCTAAGCTTATACTCCTTGCCATTGCGCTCTAACGTAGCACTTAAATCTCTCTTAACCCGATCAATATAATGTTCGTCAATATCAGCCTCAATTTTATAATCTGTTAGAACATTAATTTGTCCAATACGCTGTCCTTGTGCAATATTTTGTCCTATTTCCGCATCTAAAAAACCTAATTGCCCATCCGCTGGAGCCCTAACATTTAAATGGTCTATACGCTCGTAAACCATTGAAAGCGTTTTTTGCATACGTGCTAAATCTGCGTCTAATTCTTTTAAAGAGGTTTCTCGTAAAGCATTATCTTGGCTAGTTTGTACCCGTACAATTTGAAGCTGTTTTTTTGACAATTCGTAATCTTCTTTAGTAATTAAATACTCCTCTTTAGAAATTAACTCCTCTTTATAAAGCGACTCATTTTGTTCAAAATTTCGCTTTAATCTATTCATATCATACTCCGTATTGGCAAGCGATTTTTTACCTTCAACCTGTCTAGAATCAAAAGTTAATTTAGTAGATCTTAAATCATTTTGTTTTAAAGCCAAATTACTTTCACTAGCTAATATTTGTTCATATAAATTTCTGTTCTCTAGTTTTAAAATAATATCTCCTTTTTTCACCATTGCACCTTCCTCAATTAGCTTTTCGGTAACACGACCACCTTCGTAGGCATCCATGTAAATAGTTGAGATAGGAGCTACAGAACCATTTATAGTTATATAATCATCAAATTTACCGGCACTTACAACGGCAATGGATAGTTTGTCTTTTTCCGTTCTAAAGGTATTTCCTGTGCTATTAAACACTAATTTCCATGATACAAAAAGTAACAAAACCCCTACTGCAATGTAACCGTAATGCTTTGGTTTTAATCCTTTCTTTTTTTCTAGTTGTATATCCATTTTAATTATTCATATTTATATTAAACACAGGTAACCCTCTATAAAAATCCAATGTACTACTGTTTACTTTTAGCAATAAACCTACCTGCAAGTTTTTGTTTTGCGACGTTGCAAATAAATTTTTAGCCTGATTTAAATCTAAGGCGCTAATTAATCCTTTTTGATATTTTTTTTGGGCAATTTTAAAAGTCTGTTCACCTGCATTCATTTGCTGAAAACTTTGCTCGTATTCAACAGCTAAAGCATTTTTACTTTGTATCAACTGCTGAATGGTTTGATACAATTGTTGTTCCTGTATTTTTAAATTATTATTTGCTCTCATATAAGCAATTTTTTGTTGTTTTACCCGTGACCGTCTTGACCATTTGTCACTTATTGGTATATTAAGCGATACACCAACTCTCTTAGACATATTATCCTCTATCTGTGTTTTAAAAGGAATTACCTCGTTTGTAGCTTCACTTGTATTTGTTTCAAAATATCCGGTTCCAATTCCTGCAAATAGTCTAAGTGAAGGATATAATGCCCCTCTTGCAGCCTTCATTTCCTTTTTTGCTGCTTTCACTCTAAGTTCTTGTGCTTTTATTGTTGGTAAAAACTCTTTTGCATAGGTAAAAATGGAATCGGTGTTTTGCTTTGGTTCCTGCTCATTTTTATGTTCCCCTAAAAGTTCTGTATAAATTTCAATGGTACTTTCACCTTCTAAGTTAATCTCTTGTATAAGTCTTAGTTTTGCCTCTTGTAAAAGGTTTGAGTTTTGAGTCACCTCAAGCTCATCAGTAAGTAAAGTAGATTTTGCCTCATGTATGTCTGCTCCCGCCTTAATTCCCAATTCTATTTGTTTTTTTACAAGTACCAAATTAGTTTTAGATACCTTAACCTTGCTATTAGATATAGCCAAAAGTCCTTCATAATATTGAATATCGTAAAACGCTGACATTACTCTAAAAGCCAATAAAAACTTTTGTCGTTTTACATCCTCCATATTTGCTTTATACAAATATTTTGAAGCCTTTATCATATTAAGTTTTTGAAACCCTTGAAATAAATCTAATGACGCATTTAATGAGTAGTTATTGGAGAAAAAGTCTGAGTTTACAAAAAGACCCGTATTAGGATCCTCTGACCGACCAAATGTTAAGTTGTAATCGGAAAATCCAGATACACTTGGAAGCATTTCTCGAAATGATTGTTTGTATGTTTCCTTACTAGAAGCCGTTGTTAACTCAAAATCCTTAAGGTTTAAATTATTTGTAATTGCATATGAAACACAATCTTCCAAAGACCAACGTTTTTGCGAAAAAATACTTCCAAACATAAAAAGCGATAAAAGTAGAAGTACTTTGTTTTTTAAATTCATAGTTTTCTCAAAACCTTAAAATTCATATTCATTTGCAGCAATACTTGCTACCTTCATGCCATAATTTTATATTGCTCAAAATCAGTGCATTACAATTAAACCTGTAACAGTACATATACCTTAGTGTAAAATTGTTGTACAATAAGTGTCCAAAAAATTTACACTTTATAACAAGTTCTCTAATGAAATTGTAGTTTTAGTCTATAATTAACAATACTATGATTAATGGTAAAATTTTAGTAATTGATGATAACAAGAGTGTTCTAAGTGCGCTTGAAATTCTTTTACAGTCCGAATATAATAGTGTGGATACTATTTTTAATCCTAATCAAATATCTTCATACCCAAATATAAAAGAGGTAGATATTGTACTCTTAGATATGAATTTTTCCGCGGGAATAAATTCTGGTAACGAAGGGCTCTATTGGTTAAAAGAAATCATAAAAAAAAGCCCAAACACTTCCGTTATTATGATGACAGCTTATGGAGATGTTGAACTTGCTGTGCAAGCTTTAAAAGAAGGGGCTTCCGATTTTATTTTAAAACCATGGAATAATGATAAACTTTTGGTTACCGTAAAATCTGCCTATGAGCTTAGAAAATCGAAAAAAGAAATTCATCAGTTAAAGGAAAAAGAAAGTAGATTAACCCAACATATAAATCAGGATAAAAAATACATAATTGGAAACTCCAAAGCATTAAATTCCGTTTTGAGCCTTACTCATAAAGTAGCTAAAACAGATGTAAATGTTTTAATTACTGGAGAAAACGGCACCGGAAAAGAATTAATAGCAAGAGAACTACATAGAATGTCTCCAAGGAAAAATAAAGTCTTTATAGGGGTAGATATGGGAGCTATTTCCGAAAATCTTTTTGAAAGCGAGCTTTTTGGTCATACCAAAGGTTCTTTTACAGATGCTAAAGAAGATCGCGCGGGTAAGTTCGAGGCTGCGCAAGGTGGCACATTATTCTTAGACGAAATAGGAAACCTCTCTTTACAGACCCAAGCAAAACTGCTTTCTGCAATACAACAAAAAACTATTGTTAGAGTAGGATCAAACAAACCAATCGAAGTAGATATAAGATTAATATGCGCTACCAATTGCAATTTAGAACAAATGGTAGCAGATGGTTTGTTTAGAGAAGATTTATTGTATCGCATTAATACTATTTGTATCGAGGTTCCTCCGTTACGGGACAGAGATAATGACGTTTTAGTCTTAGCAGATTTCTTTCTAAAAAAATTCGGTAATAAATATGCTAAAAACGGGCTTAAAATAAATGCAGACGCAGAAGAAAAGCTAAAAAAATACTATTGGCCTGGAAACATTAGAGAACTACAGCATACTATGGAGCGATCTGTTATACTATGTGAAGGAACTATATTAAAATCCACAGATTTATTACTAAATACAAGTAGTTCTCCTTCGCTCAAAAGTAACACATTTACATTAGAAGAAATGGAGTTGCAATTAATTGATAGTGCCTTAGAAAAGCATAATGGTAACTATAGCGCTGCGGCAAATCAATTAGGAATTTCAAGACAAACCTTATATAATAAAATTAAGAAAAAGGGTAGCTAAATGATTAGTAAAAACTTTTATTACCAATTAATTACTAGGATTTTGGGTATTGTAGTCACTGCAATTGTCATGGCATTTTTTTTCCTAAAAGAATACAATGCCCTAGGTATTGTTGCTGCAATAGCATTAATTATTCAGACCAGTCTCCTTATTCAATTTACAAATAACACTAATAGGAAAATTGCGCATTTTTTTAACTCTATTAAGAATGAAGATTTTACACTTCGTTTTCCTGAAAATTTAGATATAAAATCGCTTAGAGAACTCAATTCTAGCCTAAATATGCTAAATAGTATGATTCAAAAAGTGTATTTAAAAAATGAGGCTCAAGAAAAATACTATCAAGAAATTATAAAACAAGCCAACATTGGTATTCTTACATTAAATAAAAAAGGGCACATACTATTTGTAAACCCAATGATGGAGAACCTACTAAATTACAAACCATTAAATCATATAAACCAACTAGCACAAGTTAGTGAAGAGTTACATCGTTTTTTTTCCAACATTGAACCTTTTGAAAATAAGCTTTTTCAATTTTCAAATGAAAGGGAAAAGGTGCAATTAAGTATAAAATCTACTTCTGTAATGCTAAACAAAGAAGAACTCTTACTTGTAGTTGCGCAAGACATTCATAAAGAATTAGATAAAAATGAAACGGACTCATGGATTAGGTTAATAAAGGTTTTAACCCATGAAATTATGAATACTATAACTCCAATTACATCAATTTCTGCATCTATTTCAAAATTCTTTAAAGTAGGAGACTCTATAAAACCAATAAATGAGCTAACCGAAAACCAAATTAAAAGTACTTCCAAAGGACTAGATGTTATAAAAGAGCAGGGAGAAAATTTAATGGATTTTGTACAGTCTTATAGAACTTTTTTAAGTGTTCCCAATCCTGATAAAGAGCCTATTTCTGCTTTAAAATTATTAGATAATGCCCGACTACTTTTAGAAAACTCCAATACTAATATTACCATAAAGACTATTGTAAAACCTTTTGATTTAGAAATTTTTGCCGATGAAAAACTTATAAATCAAGTATTAATTAACCTAATTAAAAATGCTTTTCAGGCATTGGAGAATAGAGATACTGGCGGTGTTATAACATTACTTGCTGGTATAAATGAAAATCACACCAAATACATTCAGGTAATAGATAACGGCTCGGGAATTTCCGAAGAGGTTATGAGCGAAATATTTATTCCATTTTTTACTACCAAAAACAAAGGTTCTGGTATAGGTTTAAGCCTTTCTAAGCACATTATGAGGTTACATGGGGGTAGTATCATTGTTGTTTCTAACGACATAGAAACTAAATTTACTTTGCTCTTTTAAAGTTCTTCTAATTCTAAAAAAGGATCCCAAAAATGTTTATCTAAATTTTGAATTTGATTATCAACAATTTCTATCCCTTCGCCTTCTAATAATTGTTGCATAAGATTAGTCCCATCAAAATGATGTTTCCCAGTTAAAATTCCTGCTTTATTTACTACTCTATGCGCTGGAATATCTTCTTTTAAACTAGAGCCATTCATTGCCCAACCTACCATTCTAGCACTACGAGCAGCCCCCAAGTACTTGGCAATAGCACCGTAAGAAGTTACTCTACCAGGAGGAATTAAACGAGCAATTTTATAAACCCTTTCGAAAAAATTTTGATTATCTGCCATAATCTAGTTATTTAACAACCTAAAAATTGTGATAACAAATAACACTAACATTAATCCACTTAATATATAATTAGAATTCTGAGAAAATCTATTGGTCTTGTTTTCTAACTTATTAAAATATATAGTGTACATGTATAGCACGGAAAATGTGCCTAAACCAGCCGCCAGAACAAAAATAATAATGTCCCAAAGCTCAAATTTTATCCAACCAGAGGCATTCCACATTACATTAAGACCACTATAATAAGGTACCGTTAGTAAATTCAATGCAGCCAATAAGGTTCCTTTAAAAAAACTATTCTTTTTACTTACTTTAATAATCTTAACTTTCTTTTTTTTGTTCTTACGAGCAGCAATAAAAAAAAACACTGCAAAAAATGCAAAAACCACCAAAGCTATCTGCAATAAAATATCTATTACATGTGGGTTGTTATGTAGCATTTTAGAAATTAATACTGCTACATATGCTTGTATCATTATTACCGTTGAAACTCCTAAACTAAAAATTATTCCGTTTAATTTTCCTTTTTCTACACTAGTTTTAGCAGCGTTCATATTCAGTAACCCTGGCGGAACGGTAGCCATAAATGCTGCTGAAAATGTAGCAAAAAAAAGGATTAATAAATGTCCCATAGAACTAGACTACTCTAAATTTAATGTAGGTAATTGGTTTTCCTTTTTCAAGATACTGATTTTCATAGAAAGTCTGAATTTTTAATACTTCCTCTGGACTTCCTTCATTTTTATAAACATCATGATTAGCATATAAAACTTCCAAGCCTAAACCATGTAATAACCCTAAAGTATACCCATGCATAAATTCAGAATCTGTTTTTAAATTAACTGTACCCTCGGTTTTTAAAATTCTCTTGTACTTCGCTAAAAAGGACTTATTTGTCATTCTATGCTTGGTACGTTTATATTTTATCTGAGGATCTGGGAAAGTAATCCAAATTTCAGACACTTCTTGAGCTTCAAAAATTTTATCAATTAGCTCTATTTGTGTGCGAACAAAAGCCACATTGGTTAATTCTTCTTCTAAAGCCGTTTTAGCACCACGCCAAAAACGAGCGCCTTTTATATCTATACCGATATAATTTTTGTCTTTATCTCTTTTAGCTAAACCTACTGTATACTCTCCTTTACCACAACCTAATTCTAATACAATTGGGTTAGTATTACCAAAATGCAAGGCCCATTTTCCTTTTTTAGAAAAAGTACCCTTTTCTATTTCTTCTCTAGTTGGTTGTATTACGTTGGAAAATGTTTCGTTTTCCTTAAATCTTTTGAGTTTGTTTTTGCTTCCCACGGAAAGTATATTTTTTAGCGTGCAGCAAAGCTAAGAAAATCAATGGTTACCTAATTATAGATTTGTATCTATTTCTTCAGTGCTTTTTTCTAGTGTAAACGAAAACTCGGAGCCTAAATCTTCTACACTTTCTACATAGATTTTTTCGCCATGCGCTTCAATAATATGCTTTACAATAGAAAGACCTAATCCAGAACCTCCTTCTTTTCTACTTCCACTTTTATCTACTCGGTAAAAACGTTCGAATAATCTGGGAATATTTTGAGCCGCAATTCCCTCTCCATTATCCGTAACTCTAATTATAACTTTATTTTTAATCAAATTTTCTACACTAACTTCTGTTGT
Organism: uncultured Maribacter sp.; assembly: GCF_947496775.1. GTDB lineage: Bacteria > Bacteroidota > Bacteroidia > Flavobacteriales > Flavobacteriaceae > Maribacter_B. The sequence continues at coordinate 320,646 of NZ_CANMDU010000003.1, forward strand.
TCCATTAACATGGCCATATTTAATAGAATTAACTAATAAATTGGTTAATACTTGCTGTATCTTCTCTTCATCTCCGTATACATAAATTGGTTCTGGATAATCCATATCGAACATTAGCGTAATTTCCTTTTTACTTGCTTTCATTTCTAACAGATCAAAAACGCTTTGAATTAATTCCAATATGTCAAACCTTTCCAATTCCAGATTTAAATCGCCTACTTCTAGCTTTGTAATTAAATCTAAATCCTTTACAATATAAATTAGACGGTCTACCCCTTTTTCAGCTCTCTCTAAATATTTTTTCCTAATTTTTGGATCCTCCATTGCGCCATCTAATAAGGTTAAAATATAACCTTGAACAGTAAATAATGGCGTTTTTAACTCATGAGATACATTCCCTAAAAAGTCTTTCCTATATTCTTCTCTAATTTTTAAAGTATCTATTTCTATTTTTTTATCCTTTGCAAATTTTTCTATTTCTGCAGTTAATGTTCGCATATCTGTAGTAATAGGGTCCGATGTTAATGAAGAGGATTCTAAAAGAGCAACATCATCATAGATTTTTTTAATCCTTCTGTATATAAATTTTTCTATTCTAACTTGTAAAATAGCAACAGAAAAACCAAATAAACATGCTATAAATATAATAAGTACGCCATAGTTCATCGTATTAGTATACCATTGCAAACCATATAATACTAATGCCGCCAAAAGTGAAATAATCACAGAAGACCTAAGTGCAAATCTATAAGACCTTTTTACTTTTATGGCCATTACAATACAAACTTATACCCTACACCTTTTACCGTTTTAAAATGGTCTTCTCCTATTTTCTCTCTTAGTTTACGAATGTGCACATCTATAGTACGCCCACCCACGACAACTTCGTTCCCCCAGACTTTATCTAAAATGACCTCTCTTTTAAAAACCTTACTAGGCTTAGATGTTAATAATGCTAATAATTCAAATTCTTTTCTAGGAAGAATTATTTCTTTTCCATTGTTAATTATCTTGTACTCTTCTCTATTAATAATAATATTACCAACTTGTACAATATCTTCTGAAGTTGCATTATCTTCCTTTAATCTTCTTAATAATGCTTTTACTTTACTAACTAATACTTTTGGCTTTATTGGCTTTGTAATATAATCATCAGCCCCAGCATCAAAACCAGCAACTTGCGAATAGTCTTCTCCTCTTGCCGTTAAAAAAGTAATAATTGTATTCTCTAGTCCAGAAGTTCCTCTAATGATTTCGCATGCTTCAATACCATCCATTTCTGGCATCATGACATCTAATATAATTAAATGTGGCGTCTTTTTCTTAGCCATTGAAACTGCTTCTACCCCATTCTTTGCTGTAAATACTTGGTACCCTTCTGTAGATAAATTATAGCTGACAATTTCTAAAATATCTGGCTCATCATCTACTAAGAGAATCTTAATGTCTTTCTTTTTCATTTTGGTTTTCAATAATAGGTTATCAGCCAAAAGTAAAGATAATACTATTACACTTAACCTCGCTTAACATTGATTTAATATAGTAACAATAATGTAACACTAAAACAATAAATGTTTAACATGGGGATAACCCGACTTTTACACCCTAGAGGTTTCTTTGCGCCATAATAGAACAAACAATTATATTTAATGAGAAAATTTTTAACGTGTCTTTTTATTTTTAGCGTAGCGCTACTACAGGCACAAGAAACAGGAAGTATTGCTGGTACTTTAACAGACAAAGAGGTTAATAACGAACCTTTACCTTTTGCAAATGTTTTAATAAAAGGAACAACTAAAGGTACCACAACCGATTTCGATGGTCTTTATGAAATTTCTAATTTAGAACCTGGTACATACATTATAGTATTTAGTTATTTAGGGTATGAAACTATAGAAATCCCTAACGTTGTTGTAGAAAGTGGAAAGGTAACCACCATTAATACTCCGATGAGCGCTTCTCAAGGAGTTTCTTTAGATGAAGTTGTAGTCACAACAACTGCCAGAAAAGATTCTGAAGCTGCTTTATTACTAGATCAGAAGAAGGCTATTTCTATTAAAACAGCTATTGGTGCTCAAGAATTAGCCAAAAAAGCAGTATCAAATGCTGCAGAAGCTACTACTAAGGTAACCGGAGTTAATAAAAAAGAAGGTTCTAGTAAAATATATGTTAGAGGGCTAGGAGATCGATACAATAGTACGACACTTAATGGTTTACCTCTACCATCTAATGACCCTAGAGATAAAAATATTGCTTTATCCTTATTTGGTACTGATATTATTGAAAATGTTGAAATAACAAAAGCTTTCACTTCGGACATTTCTTCTGATGTCGCTGGTGCCAATATAAATATTGTTAGTAAAGAAGCTGGATCTACATCTTTAATTAAAATAGGTATCTCCTCTGGAGGAAATAGCCAAACAACATTTAAAGACTTTAAACAAATAGATGGAGCGAATTGGATTGGTGTTAATAATGATTCCAAGCATAGTGTTCGAGATTTAAACCTATACAATTTTAACAATAGTTATACTCCCGAGAATACTACAGCAAACCCAAACTTAGGGGTCTCTATAAATCTTGGAAAAAAATATCAACTTTCAGAAGAAAGCACTTTAGGCATATTCTTAGTTGGTTCATTTGATAATAAATATGGCTATAGGGAAGGTATTTCTGAAAACATTGTTGATGTTGGCAACATTGGCTCTCAATTCAGTACAAAAACTTTCGATTATCAAGCAACAAAAATGGTTATGGCTAACATAGCATATAAAATAAATAACAATCATAAAATAAGCTTTAACCATTTATTCGTACATTCAAATAATCAGAAAATCCAAGACTTCCTTGGAACGACGAATGATGTAGGTAGGGATTCTGATGATAATAGATTAGTCAACTTAACTCTTCAGACAGAAACACAAAATAGATTATTTGTCAATCAACTACTTTCTACCAACAAGTTGGGTGAATCTATAGATGTTAATGCTGCACTAGCATATAATGCAATTTTTAATGATGAGCCAGATCGAAGAAAGAATACATTGATTATAAACAACGATGACAATACCACTAGAATATCGCAAAATGCTGTTAGAGACAATAGTAGATTTTACGGAAACCTTTTTCAAACAGATATTGCCGGGAATTTAGCAGGTATAAAATACTTTGGCGATAGATATGAAAACAAAGGAAAAATTACACTAGGGTATAATGGTATAATTAGTGAAAGGAAATTTGATGGTATATATTTTGATCACAATTTTTCAAGTCCAAGAACTGCATTTGTTGATATAAACGACCCAAATCAACTATTTAATCAAAACAACTTGGACAATGGAATCTTCAGAGTGGAAACATCAAGAGGAAGAAATAATGATGATGCTGAAACTTTTTTACCACAACTTTATGATGCAGAAAAAACAGCACATGCTGCATATGTAGATGCTGTTTATAAATTTGGGGATAAATTTACTGCCAATTTAGGGCTAAGAGCAGAAAATATTAAAATGAACGTAACATGGGATACCAACATTAGTTTCCCTGGATTTTCGAGTAATAGCAGTATAGATTTAGATAAGGATTATATATTACCTACCTTAAACTTAAAATATGAGCTTAACGAAAAAATTAACTTAAGAGCTTCTGGTAGTTTATCATATACCTACCCACAGTTTAAAGAAATAGCTCCTTTTACTTATGAAGGTATTAACTTTCAAGAATCAGGAAATCCTGCTCTGTTGCCTTCTGACAATTATAATGCTGAAATTAAATTTGAATTTTTCCCTAAGTCGAATGAAGTATTTGCTATAGGAGCCTTTGGTAAACTTATTGAAAACTCTATAAACCGTTTAGAAAGAAATTCTGCTATTGAAAGAGATTTTACTTTCGACAATTCTGGTGATGCTACTGTTTTTGGTATTGAAGCCGAAACAAAACTAAATCTTTTTGATAAAGAAATTGGTGAGGACAAAAGGAAAAATATAAGTTTCGGTGCAAACCTAACTTTAATGAAAACTAAATTAGAGTTTAATACAGAAAATACACTTTTTAATTACACAGGAAATGATTCGCAATTAGAAGGAGCTTCTCCTTTGACCGTAAATGCAAATATTTCTTATAAATTTAATAAAGAAGAAAAAGAAACTATTTCTTCTTTAATTTTTAATTATCAAAGTGATAAAGTCTTTAGTATTGGAACCAATTTTAAAGAAAATATAATAGAAAAAGCTGCGCCTTCTTTAGACTTTGTTTTCAGTCACAAATTCAATAAAACTGTTGCTCTTAAATTTAATGCAAAAAATTTACTAAATCCAAGTTTTGAAAGATATAGAGATGTTCCTGAAAAATTGATAATGAACTCTTATAAAAGAGGGCTTTCTTTATCCGCTGGCTTATCATTAAACTTTTAATTAAACTTAAAAATCCCATCTCAAAATTAAGATGGGATTTTTACTTATTTAACGAACATACAATAAATTAACATTGCGCTTTATTCTTAACAAAATGCTAATATTTATGTAAAACAAAATTGAGACTTCGTCTTTTTATTTGCACCTAGTAAACAAAACACAAAAAATTGAAGAAAATGAAAAAAATTAAAGTATTAACATTATTAACTTTTGCAATAGTATTAGCATCTTGTTCGTCTGATGATGATAATAGAACTATAAACCCAGATAAAGGTGGTGTTGAACCAGATTTAAGCGGTGAAATTACTGAAGATACTAAGTTATTAGCTTCTGAAGAATATACCCTTACTGGATCTTTAACAGTAAAAGAAGGAGCTACCTTAACTATTGAACCTGGAACTGTAATTAAAGCTAAAAGTGGAAGAAC
>NZ_CANMDU010000004.1 GCF_947496775.1 uncultured Maribacter sp.
ACTGTAGTTAACAATATTGTTGTTAGCAATGGAAATGATGATGGTATCGAATTTTTTGGAGGTAGCGTTAATGTAACCAATGTTTACTGTGCTAATATTGCTGATGACATGTTTGACTGGACTGGTGGTTATACTGGAACTATTACAAATGCTTTTGGTGTTCGTAATGATGGTTTTGATGCTGCTACTGACGACCCTAGAGGTATTGAAGGTGATAGTAACTCTAGCGACGCAACTGCTGCTCCAATATCTACTCCAACATTAAACAATGTAACTATCTTAAACCTTAACCCTGATGTTGCTCTTAAAGCTGGTGCAGAAATTAGAAGAGGTACAGAAGCTACAATTAATAATATTCTTTTCGCTGCTTACGGAAATGCTTCTTTTGGAAACAGAATAGATACTGCAGATGATAAAGGAAATGGCATATTAACTATTACAAATGCTACTGCTCAAGGTAACGTTGGTGATGATAAGGTTGGTGGTGCAATAACTGGTTCTGTAGACCTAGTTACTGATGGTATTAGTGTGTCAGCAGATAATACTGTAGAAACAAAAGCTGGTGTTGGTGCTGATTTATCTGCATTTGATTGGGCTAATCAATCTTTCGTAGTAACTAAATAATAAATACCTTAACAAAATAGATTGAATTAATAGCCTCGCAATTGCGAGGCTATTTTTTGTAATAAAAACTATTCAAAAAGTAACTCTGCAAAATTTTTAAAGTAGGAAAAAGTGAACTTTATATCATTTTTTGTGCATTTCATCGATCATTTTGCATTTCATCGATCTTTTAACAATATCTGCTCTTACAAAAATTAAACAGGCATAAGAATTTATATATTTGTGGTATACCCTTTGCATAACATAACCTATGAAACACTTTTACCTAATTATATCTTTTCTTTTTATTTCTTTAACTTATGGGCAAAATAGTTCTGGGGATATTGATGGGTTTAAGTTATATCCAAATCCTGTAGTATCTGGCAAGGTATATGTGAGTACTTCTGCAAATGCACCAAAACAAATATTTATATATGATGTGTTTGGAACACAAATTCTAAAAACTACTATTTTAGGAAAAGAATTAAATTTAAGAAACTTAGATGCGGGTGTTTATGTTCTACGTGTTTTTGAAAACAATAATGTTGCAACAAGAAAACTCATTATTAAATAAGAGTTTCTTTTTCTTTTTTACAGCTACACTACCTAAATCATCGATGAAAAGCACGCACTAATTCATTGACCTACAATTTATTGCGATTCACAACATTTTATAATACGATTTTACAAAATACTATATCTTTATATTGTTGATCCCAAATCAATATTCATGAAGAAAATCTACATAATACTACTTTTTCTGGCTAGTTATACCATTTCTGCCCAAGATGCTACGAAAATATCGGATATTCCAAATAGAGAAATTTCTGAATTTAAGTTATATCCTAATCCAGTTTTTAATGGGTTCGTTTATATTACAACCCAAAATAATGAAGAGAAAGAAATAATTATTTATGATGTCTTTGGAGAAATAGTTCTTATGGACCGAATTAAAAATAAACGTTTGGATATTTCCAGATTAATTTCTGGAGTATATGTGGTTACCGTTACCGAAAATAAAAAATCTATTAGTAGAAAATTGGTAGTAAAATAAATTACTCTAAAAACTAAGTTACCAGTAGATACATTCCATTTAATCTCTTATTTACAGCTTAATTTTGGTTACTTTTGTTACCGTAAACTACCTTGGAGGCATACCCGAGAGGCGTTCATTAGAAACTAATTTTTATTTCGAGATAAGCCTTGGTGCATTTTAATCTCGATTATAGAGTAAATGGTAAACACTCAAAAAATATTTAACATTAAAACTAAGGCAGAATTTAATGCTTTGGCTCTGCAAACTTTTAAGCATCAATTCAAAACAAATATGGTGTATAAAGAGTTCTGTAAACACTTAGGAAAAAACCCTATAAATGTTAATAGTATTGAAAAAATTCCTTTTATTCCTATTGATTTTTTTAAATCAAAAATTATCCTTTCTGACAAAGAAAAAGCAGAAACCATTTTTACAAGTAGCGGCACTACTGGATCCGTAACAAGTAAACATTATGTAAGCAATATAAACTTATATAAAGAAAGTTATATAAAGGCATTTAGATACTTTTATGGTCATGAGGAAGACTATTGCGTTTTAGCCTTGCTACCTTCTTACCTAGAACGTCAAGGTTCTTCTTTAATTTATATGGTCAATGATTTAATTGATAAAAGCTCGCATCCCGAAAGTGGATTTTTCTTAAAGGATACGAATACTTTAATTACTACCTTAAAAAAACTGGAGGCTGCAAAAACCAAAACACTTTTAATAGGTGTTTCTTTTGCTTTGTTAGATTTGATTGAGGAAACACATTTAAATCTAAAAAACACCATTGTAATGGAAACTGGAGGTATGAAAGGAAGGCGTAAAGAAATGATTCGCGAAGAATTACATGATACCCTTAAAAATGGACTTGGAGTTTCTAAGATTCATTCTGAATATGGAATGACAGAGCTTTTATCACAGGCTTATTCCAAAGGTGATGGTATATTCCATTGTCCTCCTTGGATGAAAGTTCTAACACGAGATACAGAAGATCCCCTAAGCATACAAGAATACGGTAAAACTGGTGGTGTTAATGTAATAGATTTAGCAAATGTAAATTCCTGTTCTTTTATAGCAACGCAAGACCTTGGTAAAATTTATGAAGATGATAGTTTTGAAATTCTTGGTCGTTTTGACCATTCTGATATTCGCGGCTGTAATTTATTAGTACTCTAAAGTTACTTTTTTAACTGTTTATATTCTAATTCAGGGCCATCACAAATATTCCAATTCCCTTTTAGGACATCCCCTTTCGAAAAAAACAATTGCTCTTTATCATTTCCAGAACAACTGGCTATAAGTTCTTTCCCTTTTGAATAGGTCAATTCTAAGTATTCTTGTTCATTAAATGTTTCGGTAATATAGGTTCCAGAAGCTTCTTTTACCTCTCCTCCTATATCTCTAGATTTAATAAAAGTAGCATTAGAGTTAAAAATATAATATTCCTGCCATTCCATATCGGCACCAGTAGTTTCTGTACCCGTAAAGCTTCCAGTCATTTTTACAAGCTCCCATTTTTGGGAATTAACGTCTAAAACAGGGATGTTTTCTTCCTCATTGTTACTACAAGAAATAAACATAAACATTAATAAAACTGAATATAAAACTCTAATTTCCAATATCTTTATTTAAAGCTAAGATGTATAAATCTAATTTTAGTTGCGTTACTTAATTACAAGTACAAAATAGTTTTTCTTCCCTCTTTGCAAAAGAACAAACTTATCATTGATTAAATCTGCCTTTGTAATAGTATAATCTTCTTTTACCTTTTCCTTATTTACAGAAATAGAATTTTGCTTTAGCTCTCTTCTTGCCTCTCCATTAGAACCTAAAAATCCTGTTTTAGCGGCTAATGCACCAATCATATCTATGCCTTGCTCTATTTCAGATGCAGAAATTTCTGCTTGTGGCACTCCTTCAAAAACATCTAAAAAAGTTTTTTCATCCAACTTTTTTAAATCTTCCGAAGTAGATTTTCCAAATAAAATAGAACTGGCTTTTAATGCATTATCTAAATCTTCTTGCGAATGCACAGCAATAGTAATTTCTTCTGCTAACCTTTTTTGCAATAAACGCATATGCGGGGCTTCGTGGTGTTCTTTAACCAAAGCCACAATCTCTTCTTTAGAAATAAAAGTGAATATTTTTATATACTTCTCTGCATCTGCATCTGATGTATTTAACCAATACTGGTAAAACTTGTACGGAGAAGTTCTATTCGCATCTAACCAAACATTTCCTCCTTCAGTCTTTCCAAATTTTGTTCCATCTGCCTTTGTTATTAAGGGGCAGGTAAGTGCATAACCTTTACCACCACCTATTCTTCTTATAAGTTCTGTTCCTGTAGTAATATTTCCCCATTGGTCACTACCACCCATTTGTAATGTACAATTATACTCTTTAAAAAGGTGTAGAAAATCGTACCCTTGAACCATCTGGTAGGTAAACTCCGTAAAAGACATACCTTCTTTAGCTTCTGATGAAAGTCTCTTTTTTACAGAATCTTTTGCCATCATATAATTTACCGTAATATGTTTACCCACATCACGAATAAATTCAAGGAATGAAAAATCTTTCATCCAATCGTAGTTATTTACTAGCACAGCTGCATTTTCGGCATCACTCTTAAAATCTAAAAATCGCGATAGTTGTTCTTGTAAACCCTCTTGGTTATGGCGTAAAGTTGCTTCATCCAAAAGGTTTCGTTCTGCAGATTTTCCAGAAGGATCCCCAATCATACCGGTAGCACCACCAATTAAAGCATACGGTTTATGCCCTGCCAATTGAAAGTGCTTTAACATCATTACACCTACCAAATGACCAATATGTAAAGAATCTGCTGTTGGATCAATACCTACATACGCAGACTGCATTCCAGACAATAAATGTTCTTCTGTTCCCGGCATTGCATCATGCAACATTCCTCGCCATTTTAATTCTTCTACAAAATTGGTAGCCATTGTTTTTTTATTTTCAATAATAAGATGCAAATATAAAAGGAATTCGTTCATTCTCATATCTACAAATACATTCTTATTATCTCTTGCCTCATAAAAATAGAAAATCAGAAAAATTATAAGCTAGAATACAGATTGTACCTAGCTTTTGTTACATTTGGAATATGGTTCTTGTTACTGGCGGTACTGGTTTAGTTGGGTCACATCTTCTTCTGCAATTAGTACAGAAAGAAACCCCTGTAAAAGCAATTTACAGACAAGGAAGTAATCTAAAGCGTGTAAAAACCATCTTTTCTTATTATGCTAGTAACCCACAAGAATTATTTGACAAAATAAAGTGGATAGAGGCAGATTTATTAGATGTTCCTGCTCTAGAAACCGCTTTTTTGAATGTAGAGTATGTTTATCATGCCGCAGCATTTATATCTTTTAATCCAAAAGATTATACGGTATTAAAAAATATTAATGTAACTGGTACAGCTAACATTGTAAACCTTTGTATTGCAAATAAAATTACAAAATTAGCTTATGTAAGTACCATTGGTACTATTGGTAAAAGTTATCCTAACCAATTAGCTACAGAAAAAAATGAATGGAAAGAAAACCATGTAAATGTTTATGCACTTACCAAATACAAAGCAGAGTTAGAAGTTTGGAGAGCTTCGCAAGAAAATGTCCCTGTTGTAATTATTAATCCTGGTGTAATTGTTGGTCCTGGCTTTTGGGGTCGTGGGAGTGGTGCCTTATTTACGACAGCTAAAAAAGGATATTCCTATTACCCCCCTGGCGGAACAGGTTTTGTTTCTATTGATGACGTAATACATACCCTTATTGGCTTAATGCATTCTGATATAATAAATCAACGTTTTATTACGGTGTCTGATAATTTAAGTTTTAAAGAAATTCTATGTCTTATTGCTCCTAAACTTGGAAAAAAGAGCCCCAAAAGAGAACTTAAGTTTTGGCAATTACGAATAGGTAGGTATGGAGATTGGTTATTAAACGTATTCACGCAAAAAGGAAGGCGAATTACTAAAAACTCCATTCACTCCTTAAAAAATAGAGAGTTTTACTCTTCCGAAAAAATAAAAACTACTTTACCTTATTCGTTTTCTAACTTAGAAAAGTCTATTGAAAAATGCTGTTCTATTTTTTTGGAGGAGAATTAGTACCTTTTTTAGGTTTATTTTTCGAGGTAGCTTTCTTCGCTTTCTTAAGACTATCCTGCATTTTTTTTAACTCACTTGCCACTTTTTTTTCTATATATAATAATGTGTCTATTTCTTCATAAATAGATTCGTACACATCTGGTTTAGATGCATAGTATTTATCACTTAATACAAATTGTAAACTATCTATATTAAATTTTTTAAATACATAAGCTGTAGGATCTATTTTATTATCTTGAAACTTAGTAATATTCGTATTTTTAGCGGCATTTACAATGGCCATTTCTTTAAGAATTTCTACCATTTTATCTTTAGAAATAAGATTCTCTGGTTTCTCAATTAGTGGTTCATTACAAGCAACAAATAAGATAAACATTATTAAGACTCCCGATTTTCTCATAACTTACCTATTAAATGTTAGTCTTTTTGCATTGCGTTTTTCAGAAAAATTTCCATTTTCATAAGCCAAATGACCGTTAACGAAAGTATGTGTTACTCTACTATCAAAAGTATCTCCCTGGAAAGGAGACCAACCACACATATAAGCAATATTCTCTTTAGTTACTTTCCAAGTATCATTAGTATTTACTACAACTAAATCTGCATAATACCCCTCTCTTACAAATCCTCGTTTTTCAATTTCGAATAATATTGCTGGATTATGACACATTTTTTCAGCAATCTTTTCTAAAGAAATAACCCCTTCTTTATACTTTTGCAACAATGCTGGTAAAGCATGTTGCACTAATGGCCCGCCAGATGGGGCTTTAGTATATACATTATCTTTTTCTTCAAAGGTATGTGGAGCGTGGTCCGTAGCAATTACATCAATGCGATTATCTAATAGTGCTTTCCACAAAGCTTCTCTATCTGTAGCTTTTTTAACGGCGGGGTTCCATTTTATTAATGTTCCTTTAGTCTGGTAGTCTTCTTCAGCAAACCAAAGGTGGTGCACACAAACCTCAGCAGTAATTTTTTTCTGTTCTAATGGAATATCGTTTCGAAATAAATCCATTTCCTTTGCTGTAGAAACATGAAAAACATGAAACCTTGCTCCTGTTTTCTTTGCCAGAGCAATTGCTTTAGAGGAAGATATATAACATGCTTCTTCACTGCGTATCAGTGGGTGATTCTTTATAGGAATATCATCTCCAAATTCTTCTTTATATTTTGCTAAATTTTCGCGTATGGTTTGTTCATCCTCACAATGCGCAGAAATTACCATTTCTGTATTATTAAAAATACTTTCTATTACTTGCTCATTGTCAACAAGCATATTTCCTGTAGAGGAGCCTAAAAACAGTTTTACACCGGAACATGCATTTTTATCTAACTTCTTTATTTCTTCTAGATTATCATTAGTTCCTCCAAACAAAAAAGAATAGTTAGCATAGGAACTATCTTTTGCCATTGCAAATTTAGCTTCTAGTTTTTCTATAGTAGTAGTTTGCGGATTGGTATTAGGCTGTTCCATATAGGTAGTAATTCCGCCTGCAACAGCAGCTCTACTCTCCGAGGCAATATTTCCTTTATGGGTTAATCCTGGTTCTCTAAAATGTACTTGATCGTCTATAACTCCTGGAAAAACATAATTTCCGTTCACGTCTATAACTTTAGCTGTAGCATCGCTAAGGTCTTTTCCAATCTTTACTATAATATCGTCTTGTATAAGAATATCGTTTTCTACAATAGTATTCTCATTTACAATTTTGGCATTCTTTACTAATACTTTACCCATACTTAAAACTTATTTTTTTGAAAAAGGCTTCTAAATTTCATTGCTAAAACACCAAAAACTGCTTCTTTTATTATAGAACCACTCATTTTAGACTTTCCTTTTACTCTATCTCTAAAAACAATAGACACTTCTTCTATACTATATTTTTGCAGATATGCTCTAAACTTCATCTCTATTTGAAAAGCATATCCTATAAACCGAACAGAGTCTAATCTTATATTTTCTAAAACATATCTCCTATAACAAACAAAACCGGCAGTAGGATCATGTACTCGCATTCCTGTAATCATTTTTACATAAAAAGACGCACCATAAGATAAAAGAACTCTGTATAATGGCCAGTCTACCACATTAACTCCTTTTGTATAACGAGAACCTACAGAAACGTCGGCTCCATTATAACACGCCTCATACAGTCTTACTAAATCCGTTGGTGTATGCGAAAAATCGGCATCCATCTCAAAAATATAATCATACTTTTTAGCAATTGCCCATTTAAAACCGTGAATATATGCTGTTCCAAGACCAGATTTTTCTTCTCTTACTTCAATAAAAAGTTTATCTACAAAAACCTTTTGTAAAGCATATACCGCTTGTGCTGTTCCATCGGGAGAATTGTCATCTACTATTAAAACATGAAAATCTTTTTCTAGAGCAAATACAGCTTGTATTATGGCCTCTATATTTTCAATCTCGTTAAAAGTAGGGATTATGACTAAACGATCTGACATGGAACTCTTTTGAATTTTAACAAAAATAGTGTTTTAAAATCTGTAGAAAAATGACATTTTAGTATTTATGCTTTTTTTAAAAAGAAAGTTACGAAGTAGAATTCGTAATTTTGGCATCAATTAAATCTTAAAAATGTTTAGAAAACTCCCCAAATTACTTGTTATATTACTTGGAAGTCTTCTCGCTATTAATGTACTACAAGCCTACTTTACAGAGTTAATCTATGATGAGGCGTATTATTGGTATTATGCCCAAAATATATCTTGGGGTTATTTTGACCACCCTCCTATGGTGGCACTTCTTGTTAAAATTAGTAGCTTTTTCTTCGATGGAGAATTAGGCGTTCGGTTTATGAGCTGTATCCTATCTATAGGTACTTTTATCATTTTATGGCTATTAATAGATAACCCTAAGAAGAAAGATTATATAGCTCCTTTCTTTGTGTTTGGTTTTTCTATGACCCTAATAAATGCCTACGGTTTTTTTACTTTGCCAGATACTCCGTTAGTATTTTTTACGTGTGCTTTTTTATTATGCTATAAGAACTTTATTAAAAATCCGACTTACGGTCTTTCCATTATTTTAGGGTTACTAATAGCGGCCTTAATGTATAGCAAATACCACGCATTTTTGGTTATTTTCTTTGTTATTCTTTCCAATATAAAATTAGCTGTCAACAAATATGCATGGATAGCAGTTGTAGTCGCTTTGCTATGCTACACTCCACATTTTATATGGCTTTATGACCATGATTTTGTTTCTATAAAATATCATATCTCTGAACGACCTAATGGTGCCTACCAATTTGAAAAATATACTCTTGGCTTTTTCGTAAACTTATTGGCCATATTAGGTTTTACTTTTCCATGGGTTTATAAAGCTTTATATAAAACTAAGGCCACCGACCTTTTCACCAAAGCCTTATTGTATTTAACATATGGCTTTATTTTGTTTTTCTTTATTTCTAGTTTTAACAGAAGAATACAAACGCAATGGGTGATAATTATTTCTATTCCGTTATTTATTATGGCTTATAATTATATGCTTAACAATGAAAATGCTAGAAAATGGATTTATAGAATGGCCATAATAAATTGCATTATTCTTGCAGTATTACGTGTAGGACTCATTTACAAACCTCTTTTCCCAATTTATTATGAAACGCATGGAAATAAATTATGGGTTAATAACTTAAAATCGCAAATAGGAGATATCCCCGTAGTTTTTGAAAATTCGTATAGATACGCTCCCATGTATGCCTTTTATACTGGAAACAAATCTTTTTCATTAAATAATATATTCTATAGGCAAAACCAATATACCATAGATTCTACAGAGTCTTCTGTACAAAATCAAAAAGTCCTTTACGCTTCTAAATACTTTAAAAAAGGAGAATTGAAATATAATCGTATAAATGGTACTTCTGTATATGGTAATTATATAGATAATTTTAAATCCTATAGAAAACTTAGATGTTCTATTAAAGAGGATATTGATAGTTTAAACACAAATACACAATTAACATTACAAGTATATAACCCCTATAAAGAAGATGTTTCCTTAAGAGAGTTAAAATTTGCTATAGGTTATCTAGATCCTTACAAAAAAGTAAAAGAGGTAATACCTATATTACCAATGGCAGTAAATAAAGAATCCTTATTTTTAAAGACTAAAGACACAACTAATTTTACATTTAAATTGCCAGTTCCTAAAATGGATAAACCTAGTTATTTAAAAATTAGCATTTCGGAAAACGGACTTATTTATGGAATTAACAGTACTAATATGAAATTAAATTAATGGAGCCAATAGTAAGAAGTGTAGGCATTGCCGATTGGGTTACTATTTTACTTTTTAGCAGTTTATTGTTTGTAATAATTGCAAAGAGTGTTTTTTACCCAAGGTTTCTTAATTTCATTATTCTACCTTTTAATAATAAATACATTTTTATGTACAATAAAAAGGAGAAGTTACTGAATTGGTTTCATGTTTTTTTTACCCTTTTCCTAATTATTAATTTTTCTCTTTTTATATTTTTTATCTGGACCATCTTTATGGAAACAGATTCTTCTGAACATGGTTTAGGCTACTTAATAATATTAGGGGTTCTATTATTGTTTCTTCTCGTAAAATTTATCTTACAAATAAGTAATGGTTTTATTTTTGGAAATTTGAAAGTATTTTCTGAGTTTTTATTTAAAAAAATATCCTATTTAAATTACAGTGCAATACTTATGTTTATTGCTAATATTATGCTTTCTTACGTTGTACCTGCCTCTAAAGCTGTTGTGTATATTACTTTAGCATTAATAGTTATTATTAATGGAATTGGTTGGGTAACTATATTAAAGAATCATCAAAAATTTATTGCTCATAATTTTTTCTATTTTATTTTGTACCTTTGCGCTCTCGAAATCGCACCCTTCGTAATCCTAAGAAGCCTGCTCTAAAATAGTATAAAGTATGAAAGTAAAAACGATTTTGGTATCTCAACCAGAACCAAAAATGGAAAACTCTCCATATTCTAAACTTATTGACAAAGAAAAAGTCAAAGTTGATTTTAGACCTTTTATTCATGTAGAAGGGGTTGATGCTAAAACTGTACGCCAGCAAAAAATAGACTTACATAAGTTTACTGCGATTATTCTTACTAGTAGAAATGCCGTAGATCATTTTTTTAGAATAGCTGAAGAAATGCGTTTTAAAGTTCCGGACAGCATGAAGTATTTCTGTCAATCTGAAGCGGTTGCCTATTATTTGCAAAAATATGTGGTATATAGAAAGCGTAAAATCTATGTTGGTAAAATGCATTTTCCAGATTTGGTTACTCTATTTAAGAAATACAAAGAAGAAAAGTTCTTATTACCTTCTTCGGATGTATTAAAACCTGTTGTGCCGAAAACTTTAGATGAATTAGGAGTAACGTGGACTAGAGCTATTTTTTACAAAACAGTAATAAGCGATTTGTCTGACTTGAGAGATGTTTATTATGACATTTTAGTTTTCTTTAGTCCATCTGGAATAGAATCTTTGTTAAAGAATTTTCCTGATTTTGAACAAAATGATACCCGTATAGCGGTATTTGGAAACTCAACAGTTAACGCAGCTACAGACGCTGGTTTACGTATAGATATAAAAGCTCCTATGCCAGATACTCCTTCTATGACAATGGCATTGCAAAAATATATACAAGAGGAAAATAAAAAATAGTTTTATTAGAAGCTATAAAAAAAACCCTGAGAAATTTCTCAGGGTTTTTTCTTTGTTAAAAAGCGTATCGCTGTGGACCGCCACGCCTAATCTCTTCACTTGCGTAACTTTCAAATTTTTCAAAATTCTTTCTAAAAGCATTTGATAATTTAAAGGCTGTCTTATAATATTTCTCATCGTTATTCCATGTTGCTCTAGGACTTAAAACTTCCGTTGGCACTCCAGGACAGTATCTTGGTTGCGCAACTCCAAATACAGAATGTATATGATAAGTATCATAAGAATATGGCCCTAAATCTCCGTTTAAAGCTGCATGAATCATTGCTCTTGTATACTTTAACTTCATACGTGTTCCTACCCCATAAGGACCGCCTGTCCAGCCTGTATTCACCAACCAAACATTTACTCCGGCATCTTTCATTTTCTTACTTAACATCTCTGCATACTCCGTAGGATGTAAAGGCATAAAAGGAGCTCCAAAACAAGCCGAAAAAGATGGTTGAGGCTCTACAACACCAGCTTCAGTACCCGCAACTTTAGCTGTATACCCAGATATAAAATGATACGCCGCTTGTGTTGGGGTTAGCTTAGATATTGGAGGCAAAACACCAAAAGCATCTGCTGTTAAAAAGAAAATATTCTTTGGGTTATGACCAATAGATGGCTGCTTTATGTTTTCTATATGATACAAAGGATAACTTACTCTGGTATTTTGCGTAATGCTTATATCGGTAAAATCAACTTTACCATTATCATCCATAACTACATTTTCCAGTATAGCTCCTTTTTTAATTGCACCAAAAATTTCTGGCTCGTTTTCACCAGATAAGTTAATTACTTTAGCGTAACATCCTCCCTCAAAATTAAAAACGGCATTTTCATTGTTCCAACCATGCTCATCATCACCGATTAATTTTCTTGTAGGATCCGTAGAAAGTGTTGTTTTCCCTGTTCCGGATAATCCAAAAAATATAGCAGTATCCCCATCTTTACCCACATTTGCAGAACAATGCATCGGCAAAGTGTTTTTCTGTACTGGTAGAATAAAATTAAGAGCCGAAAAAATACCTTTTTTAATTTCACCAGTATACCCAGTTCCACCAATTAAAGCTACCTTCTTTGTAAAATTTAAAATTGCAAAATTATGCTGTCTTGTCCCATCTACATCTGCCACAGCCATAAAACCAGGTGCATTTATTACAGTCCATTCGGGATCAAAATTCTTAAGCTCTTCTCCCGTTGGTCTTATAAACATATTATAGGCAAACATATTAGACCAAGGGTATTCATTTATTACCCTAATATTCATTCTATAATTAATGTCCGCACAAGCATAACAATCACGTACATATAATTCCTTATCATTTAAATACGCTATTACTTTAGCGTGTAACTTATCAAAAGCATCTGCCTCAAACGGAATATTTATATCTCCCCACCAAATTTTATCCTCTGTTATTGTATCTTTTACAATAAAACGATCCATGGGCGATCTCCCTGTAAATTCTCCAGTATTTATAGCCAAAGCACCACTAGAAGATTCTTTTCCCAATTTTTTATCTATGGTTATGGCATGCAACTCATCAGCAGAAAGTTGGTAATTAATTTTGTCATGAGTGATTCCATAATTCTTTAACGAAATCGTTTTCGTGAATTGAATGTTTTTATCCATACAAATTTTAGTTTAGAGTACAAACATATATAAATTTTATACGGCTCCCAATAGAAAAGTTAATTTATTAGACGAATTGCTTATAAGCTCGATAGCCTAAAGCAATCCAACCAAAAATTAAAAACACCCCACCAATAGGAGTTGCCAAGGCAATAGTCTTAAAATTGAAATTAGTTAAACTGTTAGTTGCTAATAAGTATATAGAAAAAGAAAACAAAAATACTCCGATAGTGATTAGATAAAATACCACCTTTTTGTCCTTCTCTTTTATTTGCGAAACGCTACTTAGAATCAGCAAAAACAATGCGTGGTACATTTGGTAACGCACGCCGGTCTCAAAAGTTACTAAATTATCTGGTGTTAGTACCTTTTCTAAACCATGTGCTCCGAAAGCACCCAATACAATTGCCACTACTCCGAATAGCACCCCAAATATAAAAATTGTTTTGTTCATAACTTATTTTGTATGTATTTTTACATTTATAACATTCTAACACGAATGCTATTCGTTAACTATGAAGCAAAATTACATTTAAAAACACATGTTACGAAAAATACTTATTGTGGGAGCTGGCAAATCTACTTCCTACTTAATAGATTATTTTTTAGAAAAATCTAAAGAAGAAAACTTACAAGTAACTATTGGCGACATAAACCCAGAAGCTATTCCTCCAAAAATAGCAAAACACCCAATGTCTAGAATTTTACAGCTTGATGTTTTTAAGAAAGAAGAAAGACAAAAAGCCGTTGAAGAAAGTGATATTGTAGTATCTATGTTACCTGCTCGTTTTCATATGCTTGTAGCTGAAGATTGTATAGAGTATAGCAAACACTTAATTACAGCATCTTATGTAAGTGACGAAATTAAGGCTTTGGACAAAAAAGCAAAAAGCAAAGGTTTAGTGTTTATGAACGAAATTGGTCTTGATCCTGGAATAGATCATATGAGTGCCATGCAAATATTAGATACTATTAGAGATAAAGGGGGCAAAATTTTACTTTTTGAATCCTTTACAGGCGGACTTGTTGCACCCGAAAGCGACACCAATCTATGGAACTATAAGTTTACATGGAACCCAAGAAATGTAGTTGTTGCAGGCCAAGGAGGTTCCGCACAATTTATTCAGGAAGGGACCTATAAATATATTCCTTATCATAAATTATTTAGAAGAACAGAATTTTTAGATATTAAGGGCTATGGTAAATTCGAAGCGTACCCAAATAGAGATTCTTTAAAATATAGAGAAGCTTACGGTTTACAAGATGCATTAACATTATATCGTGGTACTATGCGCAAAGTAGGCTTTTCTAAGGCCTGGAATATGTTTGTACAATTAGGAATGACAGACGACAGCTACACCATAGAAAATTCCAAAGGAATGACATATAGAGAGTTTGTAAATCTATTCTTAGCCTACTCTCCAACAGATTCTGTAGAATTAAAATTTAGACACTATTTAAAAATAGATCAAGATGATAGCACTTGGGCAAAATTCTTAGAATTAGATTTGTTTTCGACTAATAAAACAATAACTCTAGAAAAAGCAACACCTGCCCAAATTTTACAAGAAATTTTGGAAGCAAGTTGGTCTCTAAGTGAACATGACAAAGACATGATTGTTATGTACCATAAATTTGGTTACGAGTTAAACGGCAAAAAACACCAAATAGATGCCGACCTAGTTGTCATTGGTGAAAACCACACGCATACAGCAATGGCTAAAACTGTAGGTTTGCCAGTTGCCATAGCTACATTACTTGTCCTAAATAAAAAAATATCCACACCTGGGGTTCAAATTCCTATTAGAAAAGAAATTTATGAGCCTATTCTTGAAGAATTAAAACAATATGGTGTTCTTTTTAAGGAGCATAAAGTTCCTTACCTAGGCTATAATCCTAATACAATTACCAGTTAGTATTTATTAATATTTTCATATTTTTACCGTGCATTTGAAACTATTTCTATGAAATCTACTACCAAAAACGTTAAGATTGACGGCATTGACAAGAAAATTCTAAGATTCTTAATGGCCGACGCTAGAAAGCCAGTTTTAGAAATTGCTAGAAGTATTGGTATTTCTGGTGCGGCAATACACCAACGTCTTAGAAAATTAGAAGCCTCCGGTTTGTTATCTGGCTCCAAATTTATTATTAATCCTAAAGTAATGGGGTATACCACTATGGCGTACATTGGTATTTATTTAGACAAAGCCATGAGCAACCCTATTGCTGTAAAACAATTAGAAAAAATTCCTGAAGTTTTAGAATGCCACTATACAACAGGTAATTGGTCAATTTTAATAAAAATTCTTTGTAGAGATAATGAACATTTAATGCATGTGCTCAATAGAGAAATACAACAAATAGAAGGGATTTCTAGAACAGAAACTTTTATTTCTCTCGACCAACAAATAGATCGACAAATAACGATATAAAAAAAGCCTCCAATTTGGAGGCTTTCATATGTCAAAAAAACTGAATTAATCTCTACTTGCAACTCGCATAGCAAAATATAATAAGGTTGCTAATGCTCCAATTGCCGCTACTAAATATGTTCTAGCCGCCCACTTAAGTGCGTCTTCTGCCCCAGCATATTCTTCTTGGCTTACCATATTTTTATTCTTTAACCAAGCTAACGCTCTGTTACTTGCATCATATTCTACAGGAAGAGTAACAAAGCTAAATAATGTTCCTATACCATATAAGCCAACACCTATCCAAGCAATAGGGCCTCCAATTGCAGTAGTGCTCATTAACATTAGCCCCCCCATAATTACCCACATAGAAAATCTAGAAGTAACATTTAAAATAGGTACCAACTTAGATCTCATTTGCAACCAACTATATGCTGTAGCATGTTGCACTGCATGTCCGCATTCGTGAGCAGCAACTGCCGCTGCAGAAGCATTACGTTGCGAATAAACCCCTTCACTTAAGTTCACAGTTTTATTTGCAGGGTTATAATGATCGGTAAGCATCCCTGGAGTTGAAATAACTTTTACATCACGAATACCATGGTCCGCTAACATTTTTTCTGCTATCTCTGCACCACTTAATCCATTTCTTAAATGCACCTGAGAGTACTTTTTAAATTTACTTTTAAGGCGATTACTAACAAACATACTGAAAAGCCCAAAAGCTCCAGCAATTATCATATAACCTATATCAAATCCAAACATAATTTTCTTTTTTAATTTTAAATAAATATACTAAAGAATCTATCTTCTAAACAAATTCTATTCTATATATAGCAAAAACCCCGCCAGTCTTCCCGAATTAGTCAACAGGAAGTGACGAGGCTTTTGAAAACTTATCAAAATCTATTTTATACCATAGAAAATTCCGATTCGAAAGCTTCTAAAATTTCCTTATAAACCACTTCTCCTTTTACCACATTTAGTCCTTTTTTTAGTGCGTTATTTACACTACATGCTTCTTCCCACCCTTTATTGGCTAAAGATAAAACGTAAGGTAATGTAACATTAGTAAGGGCCATAGTAGATGTGTACGGTACAGCACCTGGCATATTAGCTACGGTATAATGAACCACGTCATCTATTATATAAACCGGGTCTTCATGCGTTGTAGGTCTTGTTGTTTCTACACAACCACCTTGATCTACAGCAACATCAACTATTACCGTACCGGGATGCATATCTTTAAGCATATCTTTAGTTATTAAATTAGGGGCCTTGGCTCCTTTTAATAATACACCCCCTACAATTAAATCGTGCGTTTTAATGTGCTTTCTAATATTAAATTCATTAGAAAACTCGGTTACCACGTGCGGTGGCATTACATCATTTACATAACGAAGGCGTTTCATATCAATATCTAAAATGGTAACATGTGCTCCCAAACCTGCTGCCATTTTAGCAGCTTGTATGCCTACAACTCCGGCACCGAGTACCAATACTTTTCCAGGAGCCACTCCTGGAACTCCACCAAGTAGTACTCCTTTTCCTTTCACTGGTTTTTCTAAATATTTAGCTCCCTGCTGTATTGCCATTCTTCCTGCAACCTCTGACATGGGAGTTAATAAAGGCAAAGTGCCCTCATTATCCTCCACCGTTTCATAAGCAATACAAATTGCTTTACTTTTTATCATTGCTCTAGTTAAAGGCTCACTAGATGCAAAATGGAAATAGGTAAATATAATTTGCCCTTCTTGCACTAAATTATATTCTTCTTCAATAGGCTCTTTTACTTTTACAATCATTTTGCTCATGGCATATACCTGACCAATAGTATCTAGTATTACAGCTCCTACATTTTGGTAATCTTCATTAGAAAATCCACTACCTTCTCCTGCTTCAGACTGCACATAAACCGTATGTCCAGAACGAACTAGTTCAAAAACACCAGCCGGAGTCATTCCAACCCGACTCTCATTATTTTTAATTTCTTTTGGGACACCTACTATCATTTGTTATGATTTTAGCAATTATTAAGCAAATTTGTGATAAACATTTGAAACAAAAAAATTTTATAGATAAAAAATAGGGGTACATATATTAAAAAAGACATATAATGATACGCAAACCCTAAAATTTTAGGGGTATAAATAACAAATCAATGATTTAACTCAATAAAATTATATATTTATTGGGGTATGCGTGAAAATAATGAGAAAATAAAATAAACCTACTTCCTTAGAAAAATGAGCAATTAGACGATGCATACCGTGTAAAAAGTAAGGCAATTTACAGTTCTTAAAAAGAAAATTGTACAGCTTAGTCTTATTAAAAAATAAAAAAACTACTTGTATCTTAGCTTTAATACAATAACAGTTATTACCAATATTAAAGTTACTGTATTAGCTATAATCATAGATATACTGTTAATATAATACCCATAGATTAACCAAAGTATTATACCTATTAAAAAAGCAATATACATGGTTAGCGATATATCTTTAGTAGATTTTTCGCTCCAAGCTTTATATACTTGTGGAAAGAAAGATGAAGTAGTAAATACTGCTGCAATTAACCCCAGAATTTCTATTCTTTCCATAATTAATTTTATTATTAGAAAAATTAAGTTCTCTATGAACTTGCAAGTTATAGTATTATTCCCTTTCCTTTTAAAAGGAAAGGGAATAATACACTAGCCAACGATATTCACAATTTTACCAGGAACTATTATCACCTTCTTAGGGGTTCTTCCTTGTAATTGCTGCTGTGTTTTTTCATGTGCCATTACCACTTCTTCAATCTGGTCTTTATTAATATCTAGCGGTAATTCTAATTTAAAACGCATTTTACCATTAAAAGAAATTGGATACTCTTTACTGCTTTCTACTAAATGACTTGCATCAAAAGTTGGGAAAGGCGCGGTAGAGATAGACGCTGTATTTCCTAATTGACTCCATAATTCTTCTGCAATATGTGGCGCATAAGGCGATACCAAAATAGCCAAGGCTTCTAAAACCTCTTTACTAGTACACTTTTGCGTAGAAAGTTCATTAACACAAATCATAAATGTAGATACCGAGGTATTAAAAGAGAAGTTTGCAATATCTTCTTCTACCTTCTTTATAGTCTTATGTAATGTTTTTAAATTGTCTTTTGTTGGAGCCGAGTCTGTAAACTTTGCGCCGTTATCATCAAAATACAAACGCCATAGTTTTTTTAAGAAACCATGTGTTCCTGTAATACCTGCCGTATTCCAAGGTTTAGATTGCTCCAATGGCCCCAAAAACATCTCATACAAACGTAAAGAATCTGCACCGTATTCTGCACAAATTTCATCAGGGTTTACCACATTGTATTTGGACTTGGACATTTTTTCTACTTCGCGACCAACTATATATTTACCATCCTCTAAAACAAACTCCGCGTCCTTGTATTCCTCTCTCCAGTTTTTAAAAGCTTCTACATCTAATTCATCAGAAGCATTTATAAGGGAAACATCTGCATGTATTTTCTGAAAATCGAATTCTCCAAATTGTTCAATGTAAGACCCTAAAGGATTATTCTCATAGGTATATTTAGATTTACTAGAAGGATTTAAAAATGAATCTATCATATCATAACTAGCAAAAATTGTGTAATTACTTTTAGAAAACTGAACCCTATAAACAAAAGCACTCGTCCCCGTAATCATCCCCTGATTAATAAGTTTTTTAGCAAACTCATCTTTAGGAACAAAACCTCTATCGAACATAAATTTTTGCCAAAAACGGCTGTATAACAAGTGTCCTGTAGCGTGTTCACTACCACCAATATATAAATCTACATCTTGCCAATAATTCATGGCTTCTTTAGAGAAAATTTCATTGTCGTTCGTAGGATCCATATACCTATTAAAGTATTGCGAACTTCCTGCCCAACCAGGCATGGTATTCAACTCCAACGGCCACACCGTGGCATTATTTATTTCACTGTTATGCACTACTTTATTCTCTTTAGTACACCAAGCCCATACCTCAGCATTGCCTAATGGCGGCTCACCGGTTTCTGTTGGTAAATACTTTTCTACTTCTGGTAATGCAATTGGTAAATGCTCCGCTGCTATCATCTGCGGCATACCATCTACATAATACACTGGGAAAGGTTCTCCCCAATAACGCTGCCTGCTAAAAACAGCATCGCGCAGCCTGTAATTTATTTTTCCCTCACCTTGTCCCAATTTCTCTAACTCATAAATAGCCAATTTCATGGCTTTCTTATATGGTAATCCGTTTAAGAAATCGGAATTTGCAATCACGGTTTTACCCTTATCTGCAAAAGCCTCTTCCGAAATATCTACGCCTTCAAAAATATTAGGGATTGGAATATTAAAATGTTTTGCAAAATCATAATCGCGCTGATCCCCACAAGGAACAGACATTACTGCTCCTGTACCATAACCTGCCAACACATAGTCTCCTATCCAAATAGGAATAGGCTCTTTAGAGAAAGGATGCTCTGCATAAGCACCAGTAAAAGCACCAGAAATGGTTTTAACATCGGCCATACGATCACGCTCGGATCGTTTTGCTGTAGCTTCTATATAGGCTTCTACCTCCGCTTTTTGTTCTGGTGTAGTTATTTGCGAAACCAACTCATGTTCAGGAGCCAAAGTCATAAAACTAACCCCAAAAATAGTATCGGGTCTAGTGGTAAATACCTCTATAACCGCATTATGATTATTCACTTTAAAAGTTGCCGAAGCACCCTGACTCCTTCCTATCCAATTGGTTTGTGAATCTTTCAAAGGCTGTGGCCAATCTATCTTTTCTAACCCATCTAATAAACGTTGTGCATATGCAGAAATACGCATACTCCACTGTGTCATTTTTTTACGAACCACAGGATGCCCACCACGTTCAGATACACCGTTTACAATCTCATCATTAGCTAAAACCGTTCCTAATGCTGGGCACCAGTTAACTTCGGTTTCCGCCAAATAGGTTAATCTATATTGTAATAAAATCTCTTGTTGTTTTTTACTATCAAAAGACTTCCATTCCTCACTACTAAAAATCGCTATATCTTCATCACAAACGGCATTAACACTAGCATTTCCCTTTTTTTCAAAAACGGCAACTAAGCTAGAAATATCTTCTGCCTTATCGGTATCTTTATTATACCAAGAATTAAATATTTGAATAAAAATCCACTGTGTCCATTTATAATATTTTGGATCCGAAGTTCTTACCTCACGACTCCAATCAAAAGAGAAACCAATTTGATCTAACTGCCTTCTATAGGTTGTAATATTTTCGGCTGTAGTTATTGCCGGGTGCTGCCCTGTTTGTATAGCATATTGTTCTGCTGGAAGTCCAAAAGAATCGTACCCCTGCGGATGCATTACATTAAAACCTTTATGCCTTTTGTAACGTGCATAAATATCACTGGCAATATACCCTAACGGATGCCCAACATGCAACCCTGCTCCAGAAGGATAAGGAAACATATCTAGAACATAGAATTTTTCTTTGTCCGAATTGTTTTCTGCTTTAAACGTTTGGTTTTCTGCCCAATATTTTTGCCACTTGGCTTCAATTTCATTGAAATTGTACTGCATAATAGGATTACTTTTATTCCCGGCAAAAATAAGTTTAATAAAGGAAAGAGGAAAGCTAAAGCAAAAGCTTGTTTATGGCATTAGTAATTTTCCACTATACAACACCCAAAACATAGATAATATGGCAGAAATATTAATTGCATAACCAAATAATTTCATTTGAGATAAAGTATAAGGTTTGTCTTTAAAGAAAATTAAAACATCTAGTAATAACCAAATACTAAAAAATGCTAGAAAAAGAGCCAAAACTATATCTTGAAACCAAAACCAAACTAAAAAGGCTTCTAGCAATACAATAGCGGTCATGAGCATTTTAGATTTTTTTCTGCCTAAGATTCCTGCAGTTGTTTTTTTACCCCCCAATACATCGGGCTCAATATCCATTATTTCTCCTGCAATATGTGCCTGAAAAGCGAAAAGGGCCAAATATACTAAGGTTTGCCAAGGCAGTTCTGGCAGATTATTTAATTGAATACTAAAAAGAGCTGTAGTTACATAACCAACTTGAATAAAAATCTCAAACGGAGGTCTTTCTTTTATTCTAAACGGTCCAAAATTATAAGCGATATTAATGAGCACCATAAAGACCAACAACAATAACATATAAAATCCAGATGTCATAGAAAACCAAACTATAAATGGTAAAATAACAACGGCAATTTTCCCTAAAAGCCCCTTTAACTCTTCTTTAGAAGCACTAGCTCCAAACAGGAAATTTCCTTTTCGTTTATTTACTGCATCTGCCTTAACATCATTATAATCATTTAGTCCATAAACTAGATAATTTAATGGAAAAGTAACAAAGAAAAGCCCAACCCAAAAAGGAATGGTATTCCAAAAAGTAGTTTTTCCACTAAATGGCACTAGATATATCCAAATAGTAGGAAACCACAATCCTGGCCTAGAAATTTTTATATGAAAAAGTACGTTGTTTAAAAAATTGGATACTCTGTTTTATCTTTAAGCTTGCTTAAAATGTTTATCTTAACGCAAGCTTAATCACTATATTTTACAATTGAAAACTTATACCACTTTTTCTCTCCTTCTATTTCTGTTTTTTTGCCTTATATCTACCCAAATTCTTTTTGGACAGTTAGGTTTTTGCGGAGGAAATTCTGGCGACCCTATTTTTACAGAAACTTTTGGAACTGGAACAGATAGAGGGCCTGCGCTACCAACAGGGATTACCTCTTATTTCTACACTACGGGTGTACCGGCAGATGGAGATTATACTATAAGCAGCAACACCAATTTTTACGATTGGCATAATACTACAGACCATACTCCCGGGGATACAAATGGAAAATCTTTTATTGTAAATGCTCATTTTACAGCAGGTGAATTTTACAGAAGAACTGTAAGTGGTTTATGCGAGAATACTTCTTACGAATTTTCTTCTTGGTTAATTAATCTTCAACAGCCTAATGGTTTTTGTGAGAATGGTGGACTGCCCATAAACGTACGTTTTCAAATATGGGATAGCACAGATACAACCCTTTTAGCATCTGGAGATACTGGAAACATTATGAGCCAAGCCACTCCTGTTTGGGAACAATATGGCTTAGTTTTTAAAACTGAAGTAGGGCAAACTTCGGTAATTTTAAAAATGCTTAATAATGGTAATGGAGGTTGCGGAAATGATTTAGGAATAGATGATATTGTTTTTAAATCTTGTGGCGATTTTATTAGCGTTCGTAATGATGCCAATGAAAGCAGTATAACTAGTTGTGAAGACCTTGGGGCAATATCTACAACTTTAACTGCCACTCCAGATTTTTCAATTTTTAATACCCATGCATACCAATGGCAAGAAAGTAATGATGCAATTAATTGGACCGATATTGTAGGAGCCACGAACCCTACATACACCACTCCTCTAATAAATACAACCACTTATTTTAGGGCAAAAGTTTCGGAAGATGCTATAAATATATCTAATAATCTATGCAATGTGGTCTCCGAAACTTTTAGCTTACACATAATACCAATACCAATTGCTCCAGTAAGTAATGGGGATATTAGTAATTGCCAAGGAGAAGCAAGCGGACTAAGTGTTTCTGTTCCTGATGGTGTTTCCGTAAACTGGTACGATGCACCTATTGGCGGAAACCTAATACAACCTAATAGTTCTTTTTTTCAAACCGAAACTGCCGGAAACTATTATGCCGAAGCTATTTCTGAGTTAGGGGCATGCATCTCTCCTACTAGGACTTTAGTAACCGCAATCTTTCACCCTTTGCCTGTTCTTAATAATGAAAGCCTTACTTTCTGCGAAGATGAAAACATAAATTTATCAGCAGATATAACCAATGCAAACTACCTATGGAGTACTGGAGAAACTACTTTAAACATTTCTGCAAATACACCAGGAACATACTCTGTAGTTGTAACAAATACCAATGGGTGTTCTAACGAAAAAACAATTACCCTAGAACAGATAGACCGTCCTATTTTAAAATCTATACGTTCGGATGGACCATCTATAATTATCCAAACCGAAAATATAGGAGATTTTGAATATGCTTTAAACTTTGGTGCATACCAAACAAGCCCCATATTCGATGCCGTCCTTGGTGGTTCCTATATAATTACTATAAGAGAACGTAATTTTTGCGGAGAGATTAATGAACCATACATTCATTTAGTTATCCCTAAGTTTTTCACCCCCAACGGTGATGGTTTTTACGACACTTTTAGGCCAGAGGGTATTCCAAATAATATTTCATATTCACTAAGTATTTACGACCGATATGGCACATTAATTCTAAACTCTAGAGATAGTTCGTTTGGTTGGGATGGCTTTTTTAACGGAAGTAAATTACCTGCTTCTGACTATTGGTATACCATTATTGTAGAAAATAACATGTACAAAGGCCATTTTTCCTTAAAAAGATAACCTAGCTATTTATAAGATTGTATGTTCTTTTGAAATTACTTTCCTATTTTTACCATACGGATTACCCACTATGAGCAAATCTTTTGAAAATTATCATAAAAGGAAATTAATTTCTTCCTACTTTTCAGTAGTGCTTAGTATAGCACTAGTACTGTTTTTACTTGGTATTTTAGGCCTTTTAGTTTTAAATACTAAAAAAATGGCTGATCATTTTAAGGAACAAATTACTATTTCTGTCTTTTTAAAAGATAGCGCTAAAGAGGTAGAAATAAACCAAATGCAAAAAAGCCTTGCTATGGCAGAATATTCCAAAAAGGCCACTTATGTCTCAAAAGAAGAAGCTGCAGAGCAACATACTAAAGAAATTGGAGAAAACTTTCAAGATTTCCTTGGTTACAATCCCCTAAAAAACTCCATAGATATACAATTAAATGCAGATTTTGTTTCACCAGATCAAATGGAGAAAATTGCAGGAGAAATTTCTAAAAAAGGATATGTAGACGAAGTTAGCTACGACAGACCTTTGGTTGGTCTCCTTACCGAAAATGTAAAAAAAATCGGGTTTTGGATTTTAGTAGCTAGTGGCATCTTTACCTTCATTGCTGTTTTATTAATTAATAGCTCTATTAGACTATCTATCTATTCCAAACGTTTTATAATAAAAACAATGCAAATGGTAGGAGCTACTAAAACTTTTATTAGAAGGCCATTTATTCTAAATAACATTAAACTTGGAATATTGGGATCTATTATAGCTATTTTGGCTCTAAGCGGCGTTCTTTATTACATTAATGAAAACTTTAATGAACTTGGCCTTTTTGAAGACCCTACAGCACTAGTATTACTTTTAGTTTCCGTTTTTATCTTAGGAGTGTTTATATCATTTATTAGCACTTATTTTGCAACCCAACGGTTCTTAAACCTTAGAACTGATGAATTATATTATTAAATTTGCCCTATGAGCAAAAAACACAATTCCGAATTGAAAAACTCAGAAAAACAAGAGTTTATTTTTCAAAAGAAAAACTACTTATTTATGTTCATAGGGTTAGCCTGTATTGCTTTAGGCTTTATCTTAATGAGTGGCGGCGGCAGTGACGACCCCAATGTTTTTAATGACGACATTTATAACTTTAGAAGAATTCGTTTAGCCCCAACCCTAGTATTAATAGGTCTTGGGATAGAAGTATATGCTATATTATTAAACCCTCATAAGAAAAAATAATTTGGAAACTTTAGATGCTATTATCCTTGGAATTATTCAGGGTTTAACAGAATTTTTACCCGTTTCTTCTAGCGGACATTTAGAACTAGGGAAAGCAATTTTAGGAGATGATTCTGTTCCCGAAGAGAGTCTTTTATTTACTGTTGTACTTCATTTTGCTACTGCATTAAGTACTATCGTTATTTTTAGAAAAGACATTTGGGAAATTTTAAGTGGTTTATTCCAATTTAAATGGAATGAAGAAATGCAATTCTCCTTAAAAATTATTGCTTCTATGTTTCCCGCTGTTTTTGTTGGATTGTTCTTTGAAGAACAATTAGAGAGTTTTTTTGGAGGGAATATTCGCTTTGTAGGCTTCATGTTAATCATAACAGCCGTATTACTTTATTTTGCTGACAAAGCTAAAGACACGGATAAAAAAGTTAGCTTTCCGAACGCATTAATTGTAGGAGTTTCGCAAGCAATAGCTATGCTACCCGGTATTTCTAGAAGTGGTGCCACCATATCTACATCTGTTCTTTTGGGTGTTGACAAAACTAAAGCCGCACGTTTTTCTTTCTTAATGGTAGTCCCTTTAATTTTTGGAAAAATAGCGAAGGATATATTTAGTGGGGATTTAACCTTCTCAGGAGATAACAATTTTGCAATGGGCGCTGGTTTTATAGCTGCTTTTGTTGCCGGTTTAGTAGCATGTACCTGGATGATTCAACTAGTAAAGAAAAGTAAACTTTCCTATTTTGCAATTTACTGTTTAATTGTAGGTATTATTGCTATTGCATACGGCTATATGTCTTAAAAAAATAATTATCTGCTCTATTGAAAAACCAAGAAGATTTTTTGCAAGGACAAATTTTATTAGTAGACAAGCCATTAACATGGACTTCTTTTCAGGCTGTCAATAAAATTAAATGGGATATTCGCAAAGCTTTTAATTTAAAAAAAATAAAAGTTGGTCATGCCGGTACATTAGACCCTTTAGCTACGGGACTACTAATAATTTGTACTGGAAAATTTACAAAAAAAATTACCGAGATACAAGGGCAAACTAAAGAGTATACTGGCACTATTACTCTTGGCGGGACTACACCTTCTTTTGATTTAGAAACAGAGGTAAATGAAACATTCCCAACAGAACATATAACAACCGATCTTATCCAGGATACTATTCCTAAGTTCTTAGGAGAAATAGAACAAGTACCTCCAGTATTTTCTGCCCTGAAAAAAGATGGTAAGCGTTTGTACGAATATGCTCGAGAAGGAAAAGAAGTCGAAGTTAAAAAAAGGCTAGTTACTATATCGGAGTTCGAAATAACTGCGATTAATCTACCAAATATTGATTTTAGAATTACCTGTAGTAAAGGAACCTATATCCGCTCTATAGCTAATGATTTTGGCAAGGCATTGCAATCAGGAGGTCATTTATCTACCCTAAGAAGAACCAAAATAGGAGACTATAACGTAGATATAGCCATAGACCCTACCAAATTTGGTGAAATGTTACCAAAAAAAAGTGAGAATTAAAGTAAGATTTTCTCCTTTTAAAGGTCTAATAAAATATTTTAGTAAAAAATAGGTTATAACTCTATGCGTTTAAACCGTAAACATTTATCATTTATAATAACTGTTTTCTCCCTGTCTATCATGGTGTTAACATTATACAATGTACATTTGGGAAAAGAAAAAAACCAAGATGAATATGTTGTAGAAATGGTTATGCTAGATGATGAATTAGAAGCGCTAATAGAAGAAAAAGAAAAGCTAGAGGAAGAAGCAAAGACAGAGCCTATTAAAAGTCACTTAGCTTTTAATGAAACTGCTAAACCAAGTTACGGTGACCCAGAGCCCTTAAAAACTTTAGACGAGCTACTAGAAGAAAGAGAATTAACTAGTGATAGTGATGCTCCTTCAGACAATTCCGATTCGGAATATAATGCGCGAGTAAAAGAACTTGCAAAGAAAAGAGAAGAAAAAAAACAACTTCTTGGGGAAAGAGAAGCTCAAAAAGAAGAATTTACCAATAATCTAGCAGAACGAAGAACATCTGTTTCTTATTCCCTAGTGAAAAGAAATAATTATAAATTACCCCCTCCAATATATACTTGTATTGAAGGGGGTAAGGTGGTAATTAATATTCAAGTCAATGCTGTTGGTAATGTTACAGACGCCACTTTTAATTCAAAAAGTTCTACAACATCTAATGGTTGTTTGGTAGATAACGCCGTTACCTACGCGCTAAAAGCAAAATTTAATAGCTCGGAAAAAGCATCTCAAAAAGGTACCATTACCTATATTTTCCAAGGAAAATAAAAGAGTTTACCATTCTATTATAAAGGAAGTAATTCTATTAAATCCGCAAGTGTACTTTGCCCTTTATCTTTATTATACCAAACTTGTAAATCTTGCTTAAATTCAGGGGTTAGTCCTCCATGTTCTTTCTTAAAATCTTGAACCATCTTGGTGGCAACTTTAGGCCTTGATCCCCACTCGTTTATAACTTCATTAGTTTCACTATCTACCATTATCAATTTAGGAATAGATAATGTTCCATTGCTTAAAAATTGATTCATTAACTCTAAATTTTGATCTCGTTGTACAACTCTAAAATCAATATTCTCATTCAACTCTGCCATCTTATTCATTACTGGCATTGTCTGAGCAGCATCTCCGCACCAACTTTCTGTAAGTACCAACCAAGTTACCTTTTTTTCTAAAGATTTTATCTTAAGAGCACTCTCATCACCAATTTTTATTGTCTTATCTAAACGCTTCATACGTCTATCATTTAAGACTGTATACTCCGTAAGTGCTTCTGATTGGTTTGGACCTGTAGCTTTACCTTCTGCACTTAAAGACGTAACTAAAGCCCGATAATCTTGGTATGAGGTCGCTTTTCCTAAAGACTCCGTAATCAATTCTAACGTGGTCTTTTCTTTATTATCTTTTATTACTTCCATCTGAAATCAAATTTATGCAAATTTAGTTTTGGCATACTTCCCAAAAACTGATATTGATCATATTGGTAGTATAAACTTCATAAAACTTACATATCTTTATTTTTTAAAAAAGAGAGATGGAAAAACACAAATGCGGTTGGTGTATAGGAGATGATTTGTATGAAGCTTATCATGATTTGGAATGGGGAGTTCCAGTAAAAGACGATCCTTCTTTATTTGAATTTTTGATTCTAGAAACATTTCAAGCAGGCCTAAGCTGGATAACAGTTTTAAAAAAGCGAGAAAATTTTAGAAAGGCTCTAGACCAATTCGATTATAAAATAATTGCCCAGTACAAACAACCCAAAATAGATTCTTTGTTACAAGATACCGGTATTATTAGAAACAAGCTTAAAGTTAATGCCACTGTATCTAATGCCAAAGCTTTTATGCTAGTACAAGAAGAATTTGGAAGCTTTGGTAAATATATCTGGAGTTTTGTTAATGACACTTCAATAAAAAATAAATTTACAAACTATAAAGATGCTCCTGGAAAAACAGAATTATCAGACGAAATAAGTAAAGACTTAAAAAAAAGAGGTTTTAAATTTGTTGGCAGCACCGTTGTATATGCCTTTATGCAAGCAACAGGAATGGTAAACGATCATGAAATTAATTGTTTTAGGTATGATGAAGTGTAATATACTACTGCTACTTGCTCTATTCCTATATGTTAACCCACTTGATGCGCAATTAAAATACGAGAAAGAACATAGAATTAGAAAAACGCAATTTCCAGAACATGCACTTATCTTTATTCAAAAGAATATAACGAATGCCAAAAGGTTAAAATATTATAAAGAAATTGATGGTAGCAAAACCCAATTTGAGCTAAAGTTAAAAAAAGATAGATTATGGTATAATATAGAATTTACAGAGGAAGGAAATTTTAAAAACATAGAAATAGAAATTCAAAATGTCGATGTTCTTGATGAAAGCTACACTCAAATAACAACTTATTTAGAACAAAAATTCTCCTCTTATAAAATTAAGAAAATTAAACAGCAGTATAGTTCAGATCAGGAAGAGACTGAAATTTTAAATACCGCTTTTCAAAATCTTATTACACCGGAAATAAAATATAACCTAATTGTTCGTGGAAAGAAAGATAGCAACTCTTTTGAAGAGTTTAATATTTTATTCAACGCAAAGGGCAACTATATTTCTTCGATAAAATCGCTTCCACCTAATTATGACCACACCCTGTATTAGATTATTAAAATGAGCTAAAATGGTGAAAATTATAGTTTTATCTATGAGAATTAACCAAAATATTGCTCTTAAAAAGCAATAAATAAGCACCCAGTTTATATTCTTTGCATTTACCTTCTTAATCTTTTAAATACTCTAAAAAATCTATTCTTTTTATTTCTCTTGCACCTAAACTTTCTAAATGAGGTGTATACATTTGACAGTCTATAAGTTTATATCTGTTTTCTTGTGCTAGTTTAATAAAAGCATATTTAGAGGCATTACTAACGTTACTAAACATACTCTCTCCACAAAAAACGGTTCCCAAATCTATACCATACAATCCTCCAACCAGTTCTTCATTTTCCCATACCTCATAAGAAACCGCTTTTCCCAATTCATGAAGTTTTACATAAGCATTTATCATACTTTCTGTAATCCAAGTATCTTCTTGCCCATTTCTTTTAACTGTAGCACATTTGATTAAAACATCTTTAAAACAATAGTTTTTTGTCAACTTAAATTGGTTTGCTTTAAAAACCTTACGCATACTTTTAGAAATTTTTACCTCCTCAGGAAAAAGAACCATTCTAGGATTTGGGCTCCACCAAAGAATTTGAGAACCTTCATTAAACCAAGGAAAAATACCTGACTTATAAGCTAAGAGTAAGCGCTCTGGTAACAAATCCCCTCCTACAGCTAATAAACCCTCATTATTGGCATTTTCTACTGACGGAAAAAATAAATCCTCGTTTAAAAAATATATAGACACTTTTTACTTCTAAATTAACATGTATTGACTAAAACTAAAAAACCTCCCTAAATGCAATCTAGGAAGGTTTATATATTATACAAAGTATACCTTAAAAAGGTAAATCATCGTGATCTTCTTCCTTTAAATTATCTGCTGGCTCAAAAGCATCCATTGGAGGTACTGGTGGTATATTAGGATTTGCTGCCTCTGATTGTAAGCTTTCTAATCTCCATCCTTGAATAGAGTTAAAGTATTTTACTTCTCCTTGAGGGTTTGTCCACTCTCTTCCCCTTAAATTAATACTTACTTTAACATCCTGACCAACTGCATGGTTGTTCAATAAATCGCATTTATCCTGTACAAACTCAATCATTATACTTTGTGGATA
Organism: uncultured Maribacter sp.; assembly: GCF_947496775.1. GTDB lineage: Bacteria > Bacteroidota > Bacteroidia > Flavobacteriales > Flavobacteriaceae > Maribacter_B. The sequence goes on from NZ_CANMDU010000004.1 coordinate 30,578, forward strand.
TTGCTCGTCTGTTGTAACTACTAATTCTCTCTTTCTAAAACCGTTATTTCCAAATGTTGCAGTTTCACCAATTAGTTTAATCTTTCCTTGTACTTCCATGTTCTCTTAATTTGCTGTACTTACTTTTTTCTTTAAAAGTGATTTCTTTAATTATTTTCCTTTCTACGTCTTTATAGGATTCTTGTAATAAAGCCTAAGATATAGAATTACAAATGTATGAAAATTGTATCCTATATAAAACCATAGAATAAACCCTAATTCCTATATTATTTCAATTTGTGGTATCTTTAAAGCTAGAAATCATGTTACATGAATTTTAATTCCAGCAGAAAAACTTATAATCTTATTTTATTAGCAATAGCCTTTGGTATTGTAAGTCTTATATTATGGAATACTAACAGTTTTTTTAAAAAATTTAAGGAAGAAGAACGCCTAAAAATGGAAATATGGGCTACAGCCCAATCTGAATTACTACAATCGTCTGAAGATATGGATTTGGGAAATCTTACCATTAAAGTTCTCCAAAATAATTCTTCTTCCCCTATGATTTTAAAAAACAAAGATGGTTCTATTCGTGTAAATAATATGTCGGCCAAAAAAGCAAAAGACAGTATTTACATTAAAAACAAAATAATTCAATTTAAAAATGAAAACACTCCTATTTCTATTGACCAACAAGGGGAGCATTTAGCTACCTTATATTATGGGAACTCCGAGGTTTTAAATAAATTAAAATACTATCCTGTTGCACTACTCCTTATTATTATTCTGTTTGCTACTGTAATATTTTTCTTTTTTAAGACTAACAAAGTGTCAGAACAAAATAAGCTTTGGGCTGGTATGGCTAAAGAAACTGCTCACCAAATTGGAACTCCTCTTTCTTCTTTACTAGGCTGGAATGAGCTTTTAAAAACAGAAAATATAAACCCCGATATTACAAAAGAAATAGAGAAAGACATTGCAAGACTAGAAACTATTACAGATAGATTTTCTAAAATAGGCTCTCTTCCTAAACTAAATGAAACCGATATAGTACAAGAAACTAAAGACGCTTATGAGTATTTAAAAAGAAGGAGCTCCAAGCTTATTCATTTTTCTTTTACTTCTAAAGTAGCAGCCTTTCCTATAATGCTAAATAGTTCTTTGTATAATTGGACTATCGAAAACTTAGTAAAAAATGGCATTGATGCCATGAAAGGTAAAGGTTCAATTGCCATAGAAATTGTTCCTGATGGTAAATACGTAAACATATTAATTGCGGATACCGGATCAGGAATTGCGAAAAATAGATTCCAAACCATATTTAATCCTGGGGTAACCACAAAAAAAAGAGGATGGGGCCTTGGTCTTTCTTTAGTAAAAAGAATTGTAGAAGAATACCATAATGGAAAAATTAAAGTACTTTCGTCTGGCAAAGAAGGTACTATAATGCAAATATCTTTAAAAGTAAAAAAAGAGTAATGGCTGAAATAAAACTAGTGGTTATAAAAGAAGCCGATATAACCAATAATTGTCCGGAGTGTTTTAATCAAGATTTAAAACTTTCGTTTTATCAAAAACACAGTTATGGAAAATTTGTACACAAAACCACCAATGAGATTACACATAAACTTACTTGTAATACCTGTAATTCTGATATTTATCCTGTAAAATGGACCGATGATATTGAACGCATTTTTGAATACTACCAAAAAATGGCAATCCCGGAAAAAAAATCAGTAAAATACACCTCTTTGTTTTATATTTTACTCCTTTTTACAATTGCCCTTATTGGTATTGGGATATACCTATTAACTTCTGGTATTATACAATTTTAGAGCGAATTTTAGCTGCAATAGCCTCAAACTCTTCAGCATTTAATTTTACTTTATTTTGAAAAGTTGCTTCTGCCATTTCATTCAATGGAATAAGGTGCACATGTGCATGCGGCACTTCTAAACCTATTACGGTAATACCTACTCTTTTACAATCTAAAGCAGATTCTATGGCTTTCCCTATTTTTCTAGAAAATGCCATTAAACCCATATAGGTATCCTCATCTAAATCCATAATTTTATCTACTTCCTTTTTAGGAATACATAAAGTATGCCCTTCGGCATTAGGATTAATGTCTAGAAAAGCAAAAAAGTTTTCATCTTCTGCAATTTTATAAGATGGAATTTCACCATTAATAATTTTAGTAAAAATAGTTGGCATAGTGTAATTGGTTTAACTAGAAATAAAAAAATCCCATTAGATATTCTAACGGGATTAAATATAAAAATTTATACTTTACTATTCTCTAGTAATTTCTAAAATATCAAACTTTAAAGTTCCATTTGGAACTGTAATTTCAGCAACATCACCAACTTCTTTACCAAGTAAACCTTTTCCAATTGGCGAACTAACAGAAATTTTTCCTGTTTTTAAATCTGCTTCACTCTCCGCAACTAAAGTGTATTTCATTTCCAGACCATTAGTTTGGTTCTTTAATTTTACTGTGGATAAAACCAAAACCTTTGAAGTATCTAATTGCGATTCATCTATTAATCTTGCATTTGCTAAAACAGCTTCCATTTTAGAAATTTTCATTTCTAATAAACCTTGTGCTTCTTTAGCAGCATCATACTCTGCATTTTCTGATAAATCTCCTTTATCTCTAGCTTCTGCAATTGCTTGTGATGCTTTTGGTCTTTCTATATCTCTTAATTGGTTTAACTCGTCTTTTAAGTTCTTTAACCCTTCAGCTGTATAGTAGGATACGTTACTCATAACTCTTTATTTAATAAATCAGAAAATCCTCTACTTGTACCGCATGCAAACGGGTTTTTTAGCGAGGATTTAACGCAAATATACATATTTTTTGCTCACTTTTGTATAAGTTTTCTTAACCACGCTATAGTATGAAACGTTTTTTAAGTTTTTTTTTAATTGTTATTTTGTTTTCTTGTGAATCTGATAGAACTAATAGAAATCCGTATTTACAAGAAATAGGATTCCGTTATGAGATTAACTTAAACCTACCTTTATATAGTCCCCTAACCAATACTGGAAACACAGTGTATATTAGTGCAAAAGGTGTGGGTACCAGAGGAGCCTTTATTATTAATTCTGGTTTTAATCAATTTCGAGTTTTTGAAGCAAGTTGCCCAAACCATGCTCCTAATGAATGCTCTACTATGGTATTAAATGGACAAGTAGCTACTTGTTCTTGCGAAGATTACGAATATAGCTTATTTACAGGACAACAATTAAATAGACCTGACGATGGCAGCCGTTATTATAATATGCTAGAATACCACGCTTCTTTTAGTGGAAATACAGTGATAATTTCTAATTAAAATATATTAAATATTCCCTAAGATTTTATCCATAACCCAACTACAATGCAATCCTGATTTGCCTTGAGAAGGGTGTTTTGTATTTTCTAATAAATGTTTACGAATATTAGCAACATGAAATTCTTGAATATGCTTAGGGTTGCCAATAAACAACTTTTTTTCTCCTATTGTATTATATAATTCTACTTCGGTTTCTCCGAAAACAGAAAAAACAACTTTCCCCTTACTTCCAATTATTTCTACTTTATCTTCTCTTTGATAGCTTCCAAAATTCCAACTGCCCTCTCCAGTAATTCCATTTTTATGTATCCATGAGGCCGTAATAGCATCTTTAGCAGCATACAATCCTTGTTGGTTTACTGCAATGCCTTTAACTTCTTTAAAATCTCCTAACAAAAAAGAAAAAAGATCCAAACCATGGCTGGCTAAATCATCAAAATAACCCCCTGGAGCAATTGCAGCATCTGTTCGCCAATTATAAACTCCACTTTTATCTATATCTGATGGGGCTTTGCTTAAATACCAACGAATATGACGAATCTCTCCTATTTCCTTAGTGTCTAACCACTCCTTAACCTTTAAAAACCTAGGCAACGACCTTCTATAATAAGCTATAAACAAAGGCACTTCTTTTTCTTTAAAAGCATTATAAATAGCCATACTATCTTTGTAAGAAGGTGCCATAGGTTTTTCTATGCAACATGGTTTACCTGCATCTGCAACTTTTAAGGCATAATACTTATGTGTATCTGGAGGTGTTGCAATATAAACAGCATCTACTTCATTATCTAAAATTAACTCGTCCGCATTAGTATAATATTTAGAAACATTATGTCTTTTAGCATAATCAGCTGCTTTTTCTGTATCTCTACGCATTACCGCAAACAGTTCAAAATTGGGAGTATTTTTATAAGCAGGACCACTTTTTACTTCTGTTACTGCACCACAACCAATAATTCCCCAACGAATATTTTTTTTCATAATGAACCGATTTGTATAAATACCATTAAACAAAAATAGAAAAGGGAGACTTCTTTCTACAAAGAATCTCCCTTTTTAAATAAACACTTATTTTTAAAAATTAATAGTAGCTCCTAATAAAAAGTTAGTTCCTGCTTGCGGGTAGTAACCTAAAATTTCTTTAGAATTACCAGGTGTAGACCAATAATCTAAATATGTATAACCATTAGATTCATACTTTTCATTTAATACATTATTAATTAAGCCAGACAAAACAATGGACTTAACTATTGCTTTTGGTTTAATTTCGTAGGTAATGTTTATATCATTTACAAAATAAGCATCTAATTTAGAGGTTTCAGTATCTGTATTACTTAAATATTGTTCCCCAACATATTTAGAAAGTAAGGAAATGGAAAAATTCTCTATAGGTTGATATTGAATAACATTCCCGGCTACTAAAGTTGGAGAAAATGAAATATTCGTGTCTCCAATATTTTTAATTTCTCCATCTCTATCCAAAACAAAGTCTTTAATTTTATTAGTACTTATTGCCAAATTTGGTCTTATCATTAATGCATTAGACACTCTAAAATTTGCATCAATCTCTAAACCAGCCCTATAACTACTATCTACATTAGCTCTTTTATATTCGCCAACATCATCTATATCTCCTGTTAAAACTAGTTGATTTTTATAACCCATGTAATAACCATTAACATTTAAACTCGTGTTTTCTGATAAAAATCTCCAACCAAATTCAAAATCATTTAACCTTTCTGATTTTGGAAAAACATCTCCTTTAAAATCATCTCTATTAGGTTCTCTTTGCGCCACAGCAAAAGAACTATACAAACTATTATTTTTATTTATTTTATAAGTAAAACCAGCTTTGGGGTTAAAAAAAGCATAGGACTCATTTATAACTAGCGGAACTCTATTAGAGGCTATTCCTGCAGTTTTGTAATTTACAAATCGGACTTGTAAATCTGCATATGCAATAAATTTTGGGCTAATATTATATGTAGCTTTAGAAAAGAAACTTAAATCTGTCTTTTTTCCTGTACCATCGTAATAATGATCTCTTATAGAAGAGCCTCCTGCATTTTGCGCCCAAATTATCTCACCAAAATGATTAGAATCATACAAACTATATGAGCCTCCCAAAATTAAATTAATCTTTTCATCCTTAAAATTAGCATTCCCGTTTATAACGTAAAAATCAGGAGTTAACCAGCGTCTTCTAATTAAATCAGTTGTTTTTATAGTATCCGAAGCTACAATTATAGGATCAAAATCATAGTCTTCGAAATCCTCTTCCTCTTTATATTGCTCAAAATACCCTCTCCCTTTAGTATAGTTTAATCCTAAGTTAGAAGACCATTTTGCATTGTATTTTTGATTCCAATGAAATTGAAAATGATCTTGTTTAAAATTATCTACTTCATTTTCATAAGTATAAAAATTCGATGTCCTATCAGTTTTTAAAGTTTCAGCATCTACACCATACCAAGATTGATATGTTACTTCGTGCCCTCCAAAAGATAATGCCTTTATACGCGTATTATCATCCACATAAGCAGCTTGTAAAAAATAAGATTTTAAATCTGATGATGCTCTGTCCACGTAACCATCCGAGGATATTTTTGATAATCTACCAGATATTTCAATATGATTATTTAACAATCCTGTACTAAACTTAACACCATTTTTAAATGTGTTAAAACTTCCTATAGAAGAAGATATTTGCCCATATGCATCTTCCGAAACTGCATCTGTTAAAATATTTAAACTAGCACCAAAAGCTCCAGAACCATTTGTGGAAGTACCTACTCCACGTTGTAATTGCAAACTTTCTATTGAAGATGCAAAATCTGGCATGTTCACCCAAAAAGTACCTTGAGATTCTGCATCATTATACGGTATACCATTTATAGTTACATTTACTCTAGTAGCATCGCTACCCCTAACTCTAATACCGGTATAACCAATACCAGCACCTGCATCTGATGTAGTCACTACAGATGGTAAAAAATTCATTAAAATTGGAATGTCTTGCCCTAAATTTCTAGGCTTAAGGTCTTCTTTTGTTAAATTAGAAAAGGTTACTGGAGACTCTTTGGTTACTCTCACGGCAGAAACAAATACCTCATCGAGGATTACTTTTTTACCTTCTAAAGAATCTGTTTGTTGTTTTTGGGCAGATACACTCATAACTAGAGTAAAGACTGCCAATGTTGTGAAAATAGTTTTCATTCGTAATACATTCGTTACGAATAAAAGGGGCTATTATTCTAATTATTATTTGATTTTTTAGTACTATATGTACTTTTTGGATAAATCCAAAGTAATTGTCAACGTATCCCTTGGCAGCATTATCTGCCCAGGTTCATTGGGTATAATCTCAGCCTACTATTGCAAGCACCCCTTTGAGATTCGGCAAATGTAATACTGCATTTTAATTTATCATAGAAAAAAGAAAAAAATAACTTTTTAAACAAAAAGCATAAAAAAAGAGCTGCCGAAGCAGCCCTTAACAACCAACCAAAAAATAAATATAATCTCTTAACTAACTCAATTTTTCAGAAATACTTATTTGTTCGTTTAGCCAAAAAAGGTGGGGGAACTACCTAAATTGTAACCTTATTAATTGGTTGCATCCTTATAGTCAATGGTTAGTGTTTCTATAAAGGGTTGTTCTACATTATTATCATTTTCAATTTTTGCAAAATCTTTTTCTATTTGCCTAGAATTATTAAGTTCTATACTAGCTATGATCCATACGGATATTGTTAATACACCTAACACAACGGATTTAACAAACTCTTTCATTACTTATTGGATTGTTCTTTATAAGAATCCTCATCTCTTTCCCAATAAATTGCGGCTATCACACAAAGGGAGGTAATAAATGTTACTGTTCCGACTATCGCAAATACTGTGGTTATCATTTTAGATTCGTTTAAAAAAGGTTTAAAACATTTTGCTCTACATATTATAAGACACAACCTTTTTTAAAAAGTCACTTTTTAAGCAAAAAAAAAAGCTACATATGCAGCTTTTTCTTTTTTAAATTTAAATTAATTCATACTTGATGAGATGGTTTAAGCAAATCATTTACCGTCTTTACAGGATTAAAAGTTAACAAAGGAACCTCTACAAATATAGTATTCCAATAGGCCATAGCTCCATTCCATAATCCTGGTAATTCTAATGCTTTTAATTCTCTTCCTTCTTTTGTTTTTTCCGTAATGAAGCCTTGCTTAGAGTCTACATAATTTAATAAGTTATACTTTTCTCCTTTATAGTTTTTTACCCCACAAACCAAATCTACAGGATTAAAATGTGTAGCATTCTTTAAAATGGAAGCTTGCTCCTCATTTTTCATATCTATTTGAGCAGATTCTACGATTTGTAAAGAAGTTCTTCCAGAAGTATCTCTAATCCAAAAAGGACCACCACCAGGCTCTCCTTCATTTTTTACCATACCACATACTCGGATTGGTCTATTAATTTTATCTTTTAAAACCCTTATTTTTTCATCAATTGTATAGGAATTAAAAGCATCTATGAATCTTACATTTAATCGTTCTTCTAAGAACTTCCTTATTTTTAAAATCTCTTCATCATTAGGCGAGCTGCTTTCCAAAACTTCGGCATATTTAAAAGCTTTCTGTTGTACTTGCAAAAGAACCCCTGTTAGTATTTTTTTACTATTGGCTAGTTCTTCTACATTTTTAGGCACTACAACATTATCTATATTTTTTACAAAAATAACATCTGCCTGCTGTTCGTTAAGATTTTCAATCAAAGCACCATGCCCTCCTGGCCTAAATAATAAAGAACCATCGGAATTTCTAAATGGTTTGTTATCCATGTCTACAGCCAAAGTATCTGTTGCAGATTTTTGATAGGAGTAATCTATAACGTAACTTATCTTTGTAGCGGTTGTAACACGATCTTTTATAGATTCGTACTCCGACAAAAACATTTCTTTATGTTGTTCCGAAATTGTAAAATGCAATTTAGCATTACCATTTGTTTGCGCATACATGGCGCTCTCTTTTAAATGTTCCTCAAAAGGAGTCGCTGCAAAATCTGCGTAGTCATGAAAAGGAAGAAGTCCTTTTGGAAAAAAACCATAATTAAATCCTTCTTCTGAAAGTAATTGTTGCACAAAAAGATACAGTTCTTCATTTTCATCGTTTGCCTTAGCCTTAATTGCATGTTTTACCTTTTCATAGAACGGAAATTTAGTAAGGCCATTTGCAAATACAAGCATATCTTTATCACCTGTTCTCTTAGCATAATCCTGAAAAGTTTCCTTTTTAAAGTTATAGGCATCTAAAAAATTGAACAACACTTTAAACATTCTAGAAGCTGCACCCGAAGCAGGAACAAATTTTAATATAGCCAATTCTTTAGGAAAAGAATTATAGTATTTAATGAGTAAACTTTCATCTTTTTCAGAAAATTTATATATTCCATCTCCTACTACGGCAGCTTTTTCTAAATTTACAAATGGTATTCCTTCTTCAAAAGTTTCAATCTGATCTCTAACTTTCTCTTTTGAAATCCCCTTTTTTTCTAATTGAATTGCATCACTATCAGTTAGTTGCATCATTTTTTTAATAATTTATCAATATGTTCTACTGCCTTAGAAAGACGCTCTTTTTTATTCCCCTTTAAAGTAATAAAATTTCGGTTATATTTTTCGAGAGTTTCTTTAAAATATAAAAACATTTTCTCCCGCTCATTTGGCTTATCTCTAAGGTCATCTTTTTCCCAAGGAATATCTATATAGGTTAAAAAATAAATTGCGTAACTATTTTCGAGAGCATATTTATCCAAAATAGGATCGCAATACCCTAAATAATATGCCTCCGAATACACCTTTGTTTCTAACAAATCTGTATCACATATTAAAACTTTAGATGCCTTTTTCGCTAACTTATTTTCTAATTTCATTTGCCCCTCTGCTATGGGTAGCAAATCTGAAGGTTCACATGTTTTGCGTTCTTCGTTCCATTTATGCTGTAAATATTCGCGAGCGTATTCAGGAACCCAAACCGTATTATAATGCCTTGCCAACTGTTCCGACAAAGTTGTTTTACCAGTAGATTCTGGTCCAAATAAGACTATTTTTACAACTCCTGAAGGTTCTTGTTTAAACTTTTCTTCCATACTATATAACCCTGAATTGCCAAAATTGTAAATATTAAATACTGTAAAGCGAACATTCCCCAGCCTCTATAAGCATATAATGGGACTGTTATAATATCTGCAAAAATCCATAAAACCCAGTTTTCTATTTTTTTATTCGCCATATACCACATTGCAGTAAAAAATACGCCTGAGGTAAAAATATCAATATAATTAGAGCTCTCAATAGTTGCTCCAAAACCTTTATAGACTGCGTAAGTAACAAGCATGGTTAAAACAAACATACCTAAACCTATACTCTTTTCTTTATTCGTAGTTCTCGAAATTTTAACTACTTTTTCTTTACCATCTTTAATTCGCAACCAATTCCACCAACCATAAATACTCATTACAGAAAAGTAAAAATTCATCATCATGTCTCCAAAGAGTCCGTCTAAAAAGAATATATACGTAGTTAATATGGTGGCTACCAAACCTGTAGGGTATACCATAATATCCTCTTTTTTAGCATATATTACACTGGCTATTCCAAAAAAGAAAGCTGCTGCTTCTAAAATAATTAAGGATAAGGCCCTATCCTGATATGGACCTATAAAAAAATCAAAAATGTGGTTCATATTCGCTTCGGTCCGATTTTACTACTTTCATAAACAATAAACCTTTATCCATCATTCCAAAAGCCTCTTTTATATCCACAAACAATACTTTCATAACCGCATCATAAGGCCCATATATTTGAGTACTCAATGGGTTTTCTAGAACTGTAAGACTAGAACCTCTCAATTTTTTTATGAAATTAATTATATGTAATTCGTAATCTTCCTGTAAAGGAGAAAATGTTAATTCAACAGATATATTCATAATTTTTTTATCCAATAAAAATACCCTTTCTTTATGAATAACTTTTAATGTCCGGGTATAAGTATTATTTTTTCAACGCATACACACAGGTAAACTCCTCAAACTCAATAAATGTGATATCATATTTTGTTCGGATTCCAGAATAAACAATTTCACCAGTTGTAATTCCGTCCATTAAATCAAAATTATTTATAATTATATGATTGATAAAACTTAACCCTTCTTGCTCATATATTTTATATAAAGATTCCTTACAACCCCATACTACAGTAAGTTTACGAATTAAAGCTTCTGTATTCGCAATGGTTTTATATTCTTCAATAGGTGTAAATTTATATGCTATTCTTAAAATTTTTTCTCTTTGTTTTTCTATATCTATTCCTACCTCTGTATCCTTACTTACAATAATTCCAGTAAAATGATTAGAATGCGTTATAGAAATTTTGTTGCCGTCTTTTAAATGGGGCTTTCCCATCTTATCATAATACATATCCGTATCTAAATAACCCGCCTTAGCCATTAAGTGCCTTATACTCAAGAAACCTTTTCTATGCATCTCCGATTTCATCCCTTTAAGTCTATTGGTACTTTTGTCTGTAAGCACGATGTTACTAGATAGTTCATCTTCAGACTCCTGAATCTTCCAAACATAAACTACGGTTGATGAATTTACTTCTAATGTCTTATAAAGAGGCATCCTTTTATTTAAGTTATTTGTACATTTGCGTTTGATAAACGGCATATTATATGCCTAGTAACGAAAGTAAAAAATAAAAAGAATATGAGCACCACAACTACTTCTTATGTGCCTTATAAGGTAAAAGATATCTCTTTAGCAGATTGGGGAAGAAAAGAAATTGAATTAGCCGAAGCGGAAATGCCAGGTCTAATGGCACTAAGAGAAGAGTACAAAGGACAACAGCCGCTTAAAGGAGCAAGAATTGCAGGTTGTTTACATATGACTATACAAACGGCAGTACTTATTGAAACACTTGTATCTTTAGGTGCCGATGTTACTTGGAGTTCTTGTAATATATTCTCTACGCAAGATCAGGCAGCGGCAGCAATTGCAGCAGCTGGTATTCCTGTTTATGCATGGAAAGGAATGAGTGAAGAGGAATTTGAATGGTGTATTGAACAAACATTATTCTTTGGTGAAGATAAAAAACCTTTAAATCTTATTCTAGATGATGGTGGCGATTTAACTAATATGGTTTTAGATAAATACCCAGAGTTAGCGGAAGGAATTAATGGACTAAGTGAAGAAACCACTACTGGTGTTCACCGTTTATATGAAAGGATGAAAAATGGCACTTTACCTATGCCGGCTATTAACATTAACGATTCTGTAACCAAATCGAAGTTCGACAATAAATATGGTTGTCGCGAAAGTGCTGTAGACGCTATAAGACGTGCTACGGACCTTATGCTTGCTGGCAAGCGTGTGGTTGTTTGTGGTTATGGCGATGTTGGTAAAGGTTCAGCCGCTTCTTTTAAAGGCGCTGGTGCTATTGTAACTGTAACTGAGATTGACCCTATCTGCGCTTTGCAAGCTGCAATGGATGGTTTTGAAGTAAAGCGATTAGAATCTGTTATTGGTAACGCTGATATTATTATAACTACTACAGGGAATAAAGATATTGTACAAGGAAGGCATTTTGAAGCCATGAAAGACAAAACAGTAGTTTGTAACATTGGCCATTTTGATAACGAAATTGACATGGCTTGGTTAAATGAAAATCATGGAAGTTCTAAGGTAGAAATTAAACCTCAAGTAGATAAGTATACTATTGACGGTAAAGATATAATTCTTCTAGCAGAAGGACGCTTAGTAAATTTAGGCTGCGCAACTGGGCACCCTAGCTTTGTAATGAGTAACTCTTTTACCAACCAAACTTTAGCACAATTAGAACTTTGGACCAATAGAGATGCTTATGAAAATAAAGTTTATATGCTTCCAAAACATTTAGATGAAAAGGTAGCAAAATTACACTTAGCCAAGATAGGTGTAGAACTTACAGAATTAAGAGAAGATCAGGCAGAATATATTGGCGTAACAGTAAAGGGTCCTTTTAAACCAGAATATTACAGATATTAGGCTCTTATTATCCCAAAACAAAGCCCTTACCAAATTGGTAAGGGCTTTTTCATTGCCAATATATTTCCTATAACAATATTAGAAATATAAACTAATCTAGGTTAAGCAATCATAGAATTAGCTTGGGGAAGCTATCTATGCATTTAACTACGTACATTACATACCAGATAGATTATTAAAAGAGAAAAAAAAGCAAAAAAAAATCCTCTTTCATAATAGATGAAAGAGGATTTTTAATTTTTATTAGCCTATTAAGCTTCAAAAGGCTCAATGGAAACATATGATTTTCCACCTGCTTTTTTCTGGAACTTTACAACACCATCTACACGTGCGTGTAATGTGTGGTCTTTTCCAAGGTAAACATTTTCACCTGGATTATGCTTTGTTCCTCTTTGTCTTACGATAATGTTTCCGGCAATTGCTGCTTGCCCACCAAAAATCTTAACACCTAAACGTTTCGATTCTGATTCTCTACCGTTTTTAGAACTACCTACACCTTTTTTATGTGCCATTTTGTTACGGTTTTATTTTGTTATACAAAAGCAGTTTAGCAATTAAGCTTTACCACCGTCTAATTCGTCTTGCCATTTTTTTAACTCGTCCCATTTGCCTTCAGCTGCCAATTTAGCTTGAGCTGGCCAAGTTTCTGTTACGTGATTACCACGAACACCTGCTATAATTTCAGATATTTTTTCCGATTTCGTTTTTGCTAATTCAGCAAAAGATGAAATACCTGCAGCAATTAACGTTTCTGCAATTTTTGGTCCAATACCTTCAATCTTTTTTAAGTCATCTGCTTTTGCTGCTGCTTTCTTTGGAGCCGCCTTTTTAGCTTCTGCTTTTGGAGCTGCTTCTTTTTTAGGAGCTGCCTCTTTTTTAGGAGCGGCTTTCTTAGAACCAGAAGATACAATACTCTCAATTACGATTTCCGTTAAAGACTGGCGATGACCATTCTTTTTCTTGTAACCTTTACGTCTTTTCTTATGAAAAACGATTACTTTGTCACTTCTTAAGTGCTTAATGACTTTAGCCTCAACAGCGGCTCCGTCTATAGCTGGGGCGCCAATAGTTACATTCTTACCGTCATCTAAAAGAAGTACATTGTCAAAAGTTACCTTTTTTCCTTCTTCCGTCTGTAAACGGTGAACATACACTTTTTGATCTTTCGCAACTTTAAATTGCTGCCCTGCCATCTCTACAATTGCGTACATAGCGTGTATTAATTTATTATTAAAACCTATTTATTTTTTAAATAGGCGGCTGCAAATATACAGTTAATTCGGTAATTTACAAGGGATTTCAACAGAATTTGAGGTCATTTTGCACTAATATTTCTAAAATAATTGCACTCTTTTTAACTACACCTTTAACAAATTATCAAAAATAAAACACCAAAAACAATGTAAAGTACTTATAATCAGTTATTTAAATTGAGTGTAAATAAAAAACAGCCCTAAAGAAGCACCCTTTTAATCCTTATGTATATTTAGACTATTATCCTATTTTTCTTATATCGGCCTCCCCAATAACGCTACCTTTATTTACTTAAACATCACCCATGTAATTAATAGTAGTTTCTCCATAACCAGTAACTTTTAAACAATCCGAAAGATTTACTCTAAAATTACTTTCTCCATAAGCTGTAATTTTTGTGCTAATATTCTCTAAAGTTACTGTATTAACCTCACTTTCCTCGTAAGCACTATAAACTTGTCTTTGCACCAAACCATCTTTTATCCCTAAATAACTCTCCCAATAAATATTTACTGAATGTAGATCTACAGTTAAAGAATTAAAATAAACTTTAGATTCTCCGTATATAACTAATTTTAAATCTTTTTGATTTATTGAGCTTTCGGTACGCACCACCTTCTCTCCCCAAATAGATAGCCCTCCTTTAAGAATGCTACACTTTTGGAGTATTTTTAAAATATGCGACCTATTCTTTCTTCTTTTTATTCACCAACCAAACACCAAAAAGGATGATTAACCCCCCAATTATTTGATACAAATTAATCTTCTCCCCATCTAAAACTCCCCAAAATATAGCCACAAGAGGAATGGTATACGTAACCGAAGCAGCAAAAACTGGGCTAGAAATATGAATTAATTTATTAAAGAGAATATTAGCCATTGCAGTACCTAAAAATGCTAAAATAAGCGTATATCCAAGCGCCTTTTGAATTTGAGGCTCGTGAAAATTTATAGTAAAAATACCCGCATAACTCACCATTGCAATTGCTGGCAAAACAACCACACCAAAACTTGCTGTAGTAACCGCCAAAGGAGACAAATGTGCTAAATGCTTTTTTATAATATTTATATTAAAGGCATAACCCAAAGCCGAAAGAATTACAAAAATAGAATAGGCGTAATTTTGCTCTGGACTAAATTCCATACCCACAACAATTAAAGCTATTGTTCCGAGCAAACCTATAATAACACCTACAATTTGTCTTTTAGTAATAGCCAACCCAAAAAGCCAAATACCCACTAAAGTAGTACCTAATGGAGCAATTGAGTTTAGTATAGAAGTAATACCACTATCTATTTCTGTCTGGGCAATTGCAAAAAAGAAAGGCGGAAAAAAAGAACTTAAAAAACCTGCTATGGTGACCCATTTCCAATCTTTAACACTTAAACTTTTTAAAGTCTTTATACCAAATGAAAATAAAAATAACGACGCAAAAATAATTCGTAAGCCTCCCAATTGCATGGAACTAAACCCAACTAATCCCTTTTTTATCAGGATAAATGAAGACCCCCAAATAAAGGAAAGCAAAATAAGATAAAGCCACTTCTTTCTAGAATTACTCAAACAAATTAATTTTATACAAATGTGGTTCATTATTTTTAAACCAACCATATGTTAAATATCATTTTTTATTTTTTATCTGTTATTTCCTCATTTTTAGGTTCGTATTTAATGGTAATCATCATGCATATTAGTGCAAACTAATTTATCTTCGCAAAAAAATTTAGTTTGAAAAGCTATACTGCATACTTTTTTGTACTACTGTATCTATTAGCCATGGCAAGACCAATTATGCCCGTTATAGAATACATTGTGAATAAAGATTACATAGCTAAAGTTCTTTGCATTAACAAAGAAAAAACAGAGCTTAATTGCGAAGGAAAATGTTATTTAATGCAACAATTAAAAGCGCAGGAGGAAAATAAAAAACCTAACCTTCCAAAAGTATCCTTAGAAGAATACCCTATAGGTTTTGTTTATTTAACAACTTTAGAACACCATTTTGAAAAGAGTTCTTTTACTAAGGTCCAAATAAAATACATTAAAAATTACCATTTTCTATTTAATAAAAATGCATTAAGGCCCCCTATTTTTTTAAGCTAATTTTCTTGCTCACCGAGCATCTTACTTTTATATTCAAAATTTTACATTTTTATTACTAAAAAAATTTTAAGCAAAAGCAAAAGAGCTTTTATTTAATCTATAACATTATTATAAATGAAAAAAATTAGCATTCTGTTGTTTGCGTTAGCAATCAGCACAATTACATTTGCCCAGAATACTTATAAAGGAAAAGTATTGGGTGAAAACAACGAAGCTCTTCATGGAGCTACAATAATTTCTAGTACAAAAGGAGGAACATCAACAAACAAAAAAGGCCTTTTTTCCATTACTCTAAACAATACACCAAAGGTAACCGTTAGTTATATTGGCTATAAAAATGCCTCTGTCACCCTTAATTCTGAATCTAACATAATTAAATTACAGATTTCCGAAGAATCGTTAGAAGAGGTTGTTATATCCGCCAGCAGAGAACAACAAAAAAGAAAAGAGGTACCTGCTGCTATATCTGTTATTAGCGCAAAAACTATTAAAGAGACAAAAGCTTTTGGTATTGAACAAATTGTTAACCAAGTTCCTGGTGTTTTTATGGCAACGTCAAAGGCATCGAGTAATGAGGTTCACTTTATGTCTGTACGTTCTCCTATATCTACTAAATCTTTATTTTTGTATGTAGAAGATGGCTTACCTATAAGACCAACGGCCGTTTTTAACCACAATGCGCTTTTAGAAATGAACAATACTTCTTTTGAAAGAGTTGAGGTTTTAAAAGGTCCGGCTTCTAGCATATATGGGAGTGAGTCCATTGGAGGTAGTTTTAATTTTATTACAAAAACTCCAAAACCAGGTTTACATGGTAGCGTGGCTTTCCAAGCGAACGACATGGGACTTAAAAAATATGAAACCGAAATATCTAACCACAATAACAAAAATTTTGGTTTTTATCTAGGAACTCATTATATCCATAGAGAAGATGGCCCTATTAAACATAGTGATTATGAAAAATTTGCTCTTACTTTTAAAACTATAAACGATTTTTCTAAAAGTCTTAAATGGACCAATGCGATAACACTTGTGGATTTTAGAACAGATATGACGGGCTCTTTAACAGAATCTGACTATCTAGGCGGAAATTATGAAAGCGATCAAACTTTTACAGAAAGAGTTGCCCTAGCTTTTAGATACAGAAGTACTTTAGATAAATATTGGAATGACAATAACAAAACCTCATTCAATTTTATCTATAGAGATAAT
This sequence comes from uncultured Maribacter sp., assembly GCF_947496775.1. GTDB lineage: Bacteria > Bacteroidota > Bacteroidia > Flavobacteriales > Flavobacteriaceae > Maribacter_B. Next base: position 47,550 of record NZ_CANMDU010000004.1, read on the forward strand.
AGAATGGACCAAATACCGTCTTATAGAGTACGTCAATTTAGAAATAATGGCCAGCTAACTGGCTCGGCTTCTGGGGAGACAAACTCTAACCAATTTGTAAGTTATGTGGGATTAATACAGCATAAGCTAAATTTTGATTTTCTTAACTCCTCTCTTATTGTTGGAGCCTCGGTAGACCTATCTCCTCAGGATTACGTTGCCGAAGAGATTAGTATTACTGTAGATACAACTACTGGACAAAATTTAAGTTACTCCAAAAATTCTGGAGACTTTATCCTAAACTATAAAGCCGACATTCTAAATTATGCTGGGTATTTACAATATGAGATTTCACCTATTGAAGCTATAAAAATTACTGGAGCATTACGTTATGATAAGTTTATTTATGATTACGACAACCGTATAGAAGGCCAAGCTGGTGCTCAAGATTCTAAATCTGAATACCATAATTTATCCCCTAAACTAGGAGCTAATTTTAACTTTTCTAATAACGTAGGTATTTATCTGAATTATTCTAATGGGTTTACTCCACCACAAACTTCAACCTTGTACAGAAATAGCCTTGTGGATATCGGGGGAGAAATTTTTGATTTAAAACCTAGTGACTATAATAACTACGAAATTGGAGGTTACTTTATAAATGATACATGGAAGCTAGATGCCGCTCTATATCTACTAAATGGGAAAAACACATTAATTACCCTTAGAGACCCGAACGATTTATTTTATAATGCGAATGCAGGAAAAACAAGGTCTATGGGTATAGAATATGGTATCACATTTAAACCCACAAAAGAAGTATCATTAATACACAATGGTAGCTACGCCAATCATAAATATGTTAGCTTTTTTGAACAAGGGGTAGATTATTCAGATACTCCTATGGAAACTGCTCCTAAACTATTAGGTATTTCTAAAGTCATTTATAAACCTTCCTTTATTAAAAACTTTGCTATTTCAGCTGAACATGAACTTGTTGGAAAATACAACACTAGTTTTGAAAATCAAGTAGATAACGGAGACGGCACCTTTAGCACAGCCACTTATGACGGCCATAATATTATAAATTTAAAAGCAACCTATAACTACAAAAGCTTCGAAATTTGGGTTCATGCATTAAATATTTTTGATGACTTGTACTCCGTAAGAGCTTCCTATAATAGATTTAGAGATGCTAATCGTTACATCATTGGAAACCCAAGAGCTTTCCATGGAGGCATAAAATACTCTTTTTAATTTGTAAAAGGGATGCTAAGTTTTAGCATCCCTTTTTTTAAATACCACAAATGAAAAAAAACGAATTATTAAATAAATGGCTATGGAAGTGGCACGTAATAGCTGGATTAATTTCAGCTCCTTTCGTTATTCTATTAGCGATTACTGGTTTTCTTTATTTGCTAAAAACGGATTATGAAACACCTAAACAAAAACATATTACAGAAGTTGCAATAAAAGGAACTCCTATAACCTTTCAACAGCAGCTAGAAATTGCTAATAAAAATGCAGTTAAAAAGCCTAACGCTATGATCCTTCCCAAACATAAAAATGAGGCTACAGAATTTGTCTCTGGAAGATTTGGCGGAAAAACTTCACTCTATATTGACCCTTATAAGAAAGGGGTATCTGGAGAAATTCTCCCAAAAACAACTTTAATGTTTAAGATTAGAAAATTACATGGAGAACTACTATTGGGCAAATGGGGAACAAAAATCGTAGAACTAATTGCAAGTTGGATGGTAGTTCTTATAATAACTGGACTCTACGTTTGGTGGCCATCCAGAGGATGGGATATAAAAGGTTTTTTTATCCCTAGAATTAACCAAGGGAAACAAATTCTCTTTAGAGATTTACATGTAATTTTTAGCTTCTGGATTTCTGGACTTTTACTCCTTACATTAGCAGGTGGTTTTCCCTGGACAGATGTATTTGGCTCCAATTTTAAATGGGTTCAAAAAACAACTAATACTGGATATCCTAGCTCCTGGGAAGGGAGAGGTTTTAAATCTACCGTCAACGGAAAACCCATTTCTTTAGACGATATGGTAGTTAAAGCTAAAGAACTGAGTTTAGACGGAAAAATTTCTATAGGACTTCCTCGAGGAAAAGAAGGAGTATATAGCATCTCTAACGAATTATTTTCCAACTTAAGTGCGCAAAAAAAATTACATTTTGATCAATATAGTGGAGAGTTAATCCACCAAAACACTTGGAAAGATGTAGGCGTTCTAATGCGAGGAAGAATGTGGGTTATGGCATTTCATCAAGGCCAATTTGGAGCCTGGAATTGGTGGTTAATGTTATTCACTGCATTCGCTTTATGCGCGGCTAGTATCTCCGCAATTATTTCTTATGTAAAACGTAAAAGAAAAGGCAGCTGGAGTATTCCTAAAGTACCTAAAACATTTAATGTAGGATACAGTATCATTGGAGTATTACTCCTTTTATCTATTCTTTTCCCCTTATTTGGTGTTAGTGTAATTATAATTATTACTATAGAGTTTTTAAAGCAAAGAAAAAAAGCCACTAAAACATTGTAAAACATAACTAAAAAAAACCTCATACAAAAGAATAGAAAAATTCGCAGGTACTTAGGACTTTTACTAAGCAAGCAGTTTTTACTTTGGACAGTCGGAGGCATATATTTTAGTCGGGCAAATATTGATGAAATTAGAGGTAGTGATTAAAAAAAATAACTACCTCTAATTGTTACAAAGCCAGACTATATTTCTCAAAAAAATATTTAAAAAAAATATTTTCATACGTAAGGCAGTATTGTGTCTTTACAATAAAAATCTATTCTGAATACTCCTTTTTATAGTATTTAGCACAAACAAAATCAAAAAAAAAACAAAAGAGATAACAAATTGGTGACCGAGCTATTTTGTATATTTGAAACAGCTATATCGCATTTAAAAAAAGTATAATTATGAAAAAATATATCCTAATTCTAGTTGCAATTACAACCTACACTTTGAGCTCTTGTAAAGAGGAAAAAAAAGCGCCTGAAGGGCCCACGCAAATGCAGCAAGTAATGGCTATTCATGATGAAGTAATGCCTAAAATGGGGGCTATAGGAAAATTAGTTAGCACATTAAAACCTATGGTAGATTCTACCGAAACAGGTATGCAATATGAAGTTGCCATGAAAGATTTGCAAAAAGCCAATAAATCTATGATGGATTGGATGCAAAGTTTTGGTTCTAAATTTGATTCGGATGAAATTCTTAATGGAAAACAATTAACTCCCGAAAAACAAGAATTACTAAACTCAGAAGAAATTAAAGTTAAAGAAGTAGCAGACTTAATAAATACGAGTATTGCTAAAGCTGAAGTTCTTTTAAAAAAGTAGGTTATTTAATTTTTCCATTTTAGGGTTTCCATTATTTTTCCAATATCCTCCTTTAAATAGGATGCTGCAGGATAAATAGAATCGTAATTCGGTTTTGTATAAAAATAAAGGGACCCTGTAACAAAATGCTGCGTACTGTCTGTTGCAAAAAACTGAGATTGTGATGCTGCATTACCAACAACCTCGAACAAAACTCCATGAACATTACTGTCTGGGTTACTAAAAACCTGCGGATGTATACCATCTGCCTTAACGGCATGTTCGTAACTTAATCTCTCAGCGTCTGCAATCAGCTTTTTTAAATTATTATTTACTTTTTTATAACTGATAAAAATTGCCCCTTTCATCTCTGGATAAGAAATAACAAAAGAGCTTTCTTTCTTCTTTTCTATCTGAGCTTTATCATTATAAGCAAATTCAAAATTCTTAGTCCCCACTTTTTTAGTTCCTCCAAGAGCATATTCTAAACGTAATTTGGCCTTAGGTTTAGGTAAAACCTCTTCTTTACAACCTATAAAGAAAATGGAAACAATTATTAAACTACAGATATACTTAAACTTCATTTGGAAGGGTAACTTTTATTTGTTTTAATCTTTTTTTATCTAAGCTTTCTACAACGAATTTGTAATCTTTAAAAATAATTAACTCGCCTTTTTTAGGAAAACCTCCTGCGATTTCTAACACAAATCCGGCTATAGTCTCGGACTCTCCTTTTTGGTCTTCAAAATCTTCTTCATCTTCTATCTTAACTACCCTATAAAAATCTTTTAAAGTAGTTTTTCCTTCAAAAACATAATTAAAATCATCTAACTTAGAATAAACTAAATCTTCGTCATCAAACTCATCACTTATATCCCCTACTATCTCTTCTATAATATCTTCTAATGTTACGATTCCAGAAGTTCCACCATACTCATCCACTACAACTGCTAAATGATTTTTCTTTTCTTGGAATTCTAACAATAAATCGTCTAACTTTTTATTTTCAGGAACAAAGTAAGGTTCTCTTATAAGAGATAACCAGTTAAAAGTTTTACGATCCAAATGAGGTAACAAGTCCTTTACATACAATACACCCAAAACATTGTCCATATTCTCTGAAAAAACCGGAATTCTAGAATAACCATTCTTTTTTATTTTTTCTAGAACTTCAGCGAATTTCATTTTTTCGTTCAACGCAAAAATGTCAATTCTTGGGCACATAACCTGCTTAGTATCCGTATTTCCGAAAGAAACTATACCTTCTAATATTTTTTGCTCTTCTTTTGTGGTATCTCCTTCTGAAGTAAGTTCTAAGGCTTGGGATAAATGATCTACACTTAAATTAGATTTTTCTTTTCCTAATCTGCTATGAAGAAAAATAGTAGCAGAACGCATTGGCATACTAAATGGCGAAAACACAACATCTAATACTTTTAAAGGATACACCATAAATTGCGCAAAACTTTTTCTATTTCTATTAGCGTACACCTTGGGAAGAATTTCTCCAAACATTAAAATTAAAAAAGTAGCAACTACTACTTCCAATAAAAAACGAACAGAAATAAATCCTAAAAAAATGGTTGTAATAGAAGAAAATAAGTTATCCCCTATAACATTAAACAATAAAACAACACCAATATTAATAGCATTATTTGCTATTAATATGGTCGCTAACAACTTTTTTGGTTTTTCTAACAATTTAACCACTAGGCTTCCTTTAGCTGTTTTTTCTTCTTCAATCTCTTTAATATTTGTCTGAGAAAGTCCAAAAAAAGCAACTTCTGCACCTGAAATAAGTGCAGAACATACCAATAAAAGTACTAGAACTCCTATTCTAAGTGCAAAAGCACTATCTAATACTACAAAATTTAACAATAAACTAAGGGGGTCAGGGTCCACTAGTTACATTTTAAGGTTTAGAATGGTAAATCGTCTTCTTGTTCGGGCTCGTTTGTTTGAGCTGGTTGTTGAGGTATTGGCTTAGCACCACTTTGCGTAGCTTGCTGTTGTGGCTGGTTTTGTGCATTTGCCATACTTTCTTTTTTGGTAGATAAAAAAGTAAAATCTTGTACATGTACCTCTGTAGTATACCTAGTATTACCATCTTCCCCTTGCCATTGACGATTTTTTAAACGCCCCTCTACATATACCTTATCTCCTTTACTTAAATATTTTTCACATATTTCTGCAGCCTTATTACGAACTACAACATTATGCCAGTCTGTATTCGTAACTCTTTCTCCCGTTTGTTTATTGGTATAGGTTTCATTAGTTGCAATTGGAAAGCGACCAATACTATTACCTCCTTCGAAATAGTGCATTTTCACTTCGTCTCCTAAATGCCCAATTAGCATTACTTTATTTAATGTTCCGCTCATAATTTTTATCTAATAATCAAAAGTACTAAAATTTAAATGTTTTAATAAAGTCTGCAATTAAAACTGGTACAGCATATTTTTCCAAATCACAAACCTTAATAGTATTATTAAATTCGTCTTCTACTTCTACAATCCAAAATTTTGTATATAAATGTTGATGCGATAGTTTATGCACTATAGTATCCTTATATATATGTATACTAAAATCGGATTTTAAATCTAGAAAATTAGGTATATCTTCTTCCATATTCTCAATAAAAGTTTCTTTCTCAGTTTCTATAAGCGGAAACTCCCATAAGTCTTGCCAAATTCCTTTCCCTATTCTTTGTTTTAATATGGTGTATATTTCTCCTTTTTGATCCCTACGAATGGGTACTATATAGTTAAAGTATCGCTTTTTAATCTTTGTTTTTTTTAGTTTTACTGGTAAAACAGATACTTTGTTTTCTTTTAGAGCTACACAACTCCCCTGTAAAGGACAGTCCTTACATTTTGGATTTTTTGGAACACACTGCATTGCTCCGAATTCCATTATTCCTTGATTATAGTCTCTTATTCTATCTCTATCTATAAGCTGTTTCGCTAAATCTTTAAAATAGGCAACACCTTCAGTACTATTAATAGGTGTATCTACACCAAAGTAACGAGAAAGTACTCTATATACATTACCATCAACAACAGCTTCGGGCGCATTAAAACAAATAGAGGCAATAGCACTTGCAGTATAATCTCCGATGCCTTTTAACTTTATTAACTCTTTGTAGGTCTCCGGAAACTTACCATTATAATCTAGGAGTACGGTTTTTGCCGCTTCATGAAGGTTTCTTGCTCTAGAATAATAACCTAAACCCTGCCAAAGTTTTAATATTTTCTCCTGCGGAGCATTTGCTAAATCAAAAACAGTAGGAAAAGAACTAACAAATTTAAGGTAATACGGTGTTCCTTGTGCAACCTTAGTTTGTTGTAGTATTATCTCCGACAGCCAAATTTTATAAGGATCTATACTTCCTCTCCATGGAAGAGTTCTTTTATTTTGGGCATACCAAAGCAGAATTTTGTGGGAAAAAAGCATGATAATCTATAGTAAAAGATAAAAGTACTAGTTTAAATACTTAAAATTAGTTCTTTAAGGCAAAAGATTCAATTTAATTTATATATTTGCATCCCGAAAAAACATACAGAAAATCTAAAATTCAAGATGACGAAAGCGGAAATTGTATCGAAAATCTCAGATAAACTGGGAATTGAAAAAGGAGATGTACAGGCAACAGTTGAATCTTTCATGGAAGAAGTAAAGACTTCTTTGGAAAGTGGAGATAATGTTTACTTAAGAGGTTTTGGAAGTTTTATTATTAAAACAAGAGCTGAAAAAACTGGTAGAAACATTTCCAAGAATACAACGATAAAAATACCAGCTCATAATATTCCTGCATTTAAACCTGCAAAGGTTTTTGTTGAAGGTGTTAAGAGCAACGTACAAGTTAAATAAAAAAATAATCTTAAAAGTAGAATTTTATGCCGAGCGGTAAGAAAAGAAAGAGACATAAGGTAGCTACCCACAAACGCAAGAAGCGTAGGAGAGCTAACAGACACAAGAAAAAGTAGTTTTAAACTACTTTTTCTTTTTAGTAACGTTCATTGGCATAGAAGTTAAAAGTAACTTCGGCGGGCTATGTATGGCCTGTTTCTGGTATAATACAAACCATCTATCTGTTTTTAGTAAACAGACTGATATAAACAAATTCAGGTGAATAGAGAATTAATCGTAAGATCAAGCTCTGATTCCGTTGACTTTGCCTTACTAAAGGATGGAAAACTTACTGAATTACATAAAGAAGAAGAAAAAAACGATTTCTCTGTAGGCGATATTTTTATTGCCAAAATTAGAAAACCCGTTACTGGTCTAAATGCTGCATTCGTAAATGTAGGTTATGAAAAAGATGCCTTTTTGCATTATCATGATCTTGGACCGCAACTATCTTCTATGTTGAAATTCACTAAACAAGTAAGTACAGGGAAACTTCAAGATTTTTCCTTAAAGAATTTTCCAGCCGAAAAAGATATTGATAAAAATGGAGCTATAGCTGATGTTATAAAAGCCAATCAATCAATATTAGTGCAAATTGTAAAAGAACCCATATCCACTAAAGGACCAAGAATAAGCTCAGAACTATCAATTGCTGGACGCTATTTAGTAATGGTTCCTTTCTCTGACCGTGTATCTGTTTCTCAGAAAATTGCGAGTTCAGAAGAAAAAGACAGACTTAAAAGGTTAGTACGCAGTATTAAACCTAAAGGATTTGGCGTAATTATTCGTACAGTTGCCGAAGGAAAAAAAGTAGCAGAATTAGACAAAGATTTAGAAAACTTGCTGAGCAAATGGTCAGCAATGTGTACAAAATTACATAAAGCGCCTACCCCCTCTAAAGTTTTAGTTGAACTCAATAGAGCCTCTTCTATATTAAGAGATGTATTTAATGACTCATTTACGGGAGTATTTGTAGATGACAAAACGCTTTATAACCAAATAAAAGATTACGTTCAAGAGATTGCACCTGCTAAAGAATCTATAGTTAAGCAACATGTTTCTCCTGTTCCTATTTTTGAAAAATTTGGCATTGAAAGACAAATAAAAACATCTTTTGGCCGAACTGCTTCTATGAGTAAAGGAGCTTATTTAATTATAGAACACACGGAGGCACTACATGTTGTAGATGTTAATAGTGGTAATCGTTCTAACAAGGCAAAAAATCAAGAAGATACAGCCTTAGAAGTAAATCTTTTAGCAGCATCCGAAATTGCAAGACAATTACGCTTGCGCGATATGGGCGGTATTATTGTAGTAGATTTTATTGATATGGTCAAAGCACCTCATCGAAAAAAACTCTTTGATCATCTTAGAGATGAAATGAAAGATGATCGTGCTAAACATAAAATTTTACCTCCAAGTAAATTTGGCTTAATCCAAATTACAAGACAAAGGGTGCGCCCAGAAATGAATATTAAAACCACAGAAGAAGACCCTAACCGTTCTGGTAAGCAAGTTGAAGCTCCAATAGTTTTAATAGACAAAATAAATTTTGCATTAGAGAAACTCCTGAAAGGCCCTGCAAAAGGAAGTAGTATAACACTAAACATTCATCCTTTTATAGCAGCATACCTTACACAAGGGTTCCCATCAATACGTTCTAAGTGGTTTTTAGAACACAAAAGATGGATTAAAATACAACCTCGAGATGCGTATACGTATTTAGAGTACCGTTTTAAAAATAAAGACGGCAAAACCATATATTAAGTCATAATGGCTATTTAAAATTTAAGCGACCTTCAGCAATGTGGGTCGCTTTTTTTATACAAAAAACTCAATATTAATTATTCTTCGCAATTAAAAAGCCCTCTTTATTCACCTTTAAAATGTATAAACCAGTCGCCAATTTTGGAAGCAGAAGTGTAGTTACGCTTGAAGATTCATTAAAAAATTTATCTCTAATTATAATTTTACGTCCTATAGCGTCAAACAATACAAAGTTGTCTGTTGCCTCTGTATTTATTATATTAATTTCATCATTAATTATTGGGTTAGGATATAGAATATACTCTTTTGTATTTGTTGGGTTTATCGGGCTTTTTCCAGAAAAATAAGGCACTGCAAAATGATAGGCATCCACTCCCACTTTTTCTCCTATTATTCTTCCCAAAATATCATCAGCCGGAGGGTGTATTCCACCCCAAATACGAGACAAACTTGTTTGATCAGAAGCATCTCTGTATGTAGCCCATTGTAAGGTTACATCAACCGAAGGTCCGTTTTCAAATACCAAAAACTCATCTTTCTTTGCTACAAATTCCCCCAATCCTCCAGGGAAATATTCGTCTCCCGTAATTAAGGTCATTACTTCGGCTGCAGCTCTAGAATAGGTAGAATGACCCGATAAATACCCTGCAAATGGCGGAGTTACAAAAGAGGGCCTTTGGTAAGGAAACCAGTTTTTAGCTAAAATCCAACCTACACCAGCAACATCTGAGCTAATATTATCTATAAAATTATGTCCACGCCAGGCAAAAACTTTTATTTCACCAACGTTTTCGTTATTAGAACCACTTAATTCGTCTCCTACTTCTACCACTTCTATATAACCTTCTTTTAAAGGTATCCCGCCCACGTGGTAATTGGGTAAATTTTGATCCGTGCTTTGCCCTAAGGAACTCATATACCTAATCGCCGAAATTGGCCTTATATAATCATACCATCCTTTAATACCCCATGCGGTTATTGCTGCATCGTGCATGGCTCCAGCTAAAATAAAATAAGCTTTAACATCCCATTCTAAAGGATTTAATTCCTCTCCCTGTCCGTTAAATTTACGCTCAAATAACTCATGGTCATTTACATAATTAAGTATCGTGAACCAATGTCCCGGTGGTGTTTCAGAATCTGGACCGTCTGCCCAAAACTCTGCAAGTACTCTAGCGTAATCTGCTCTAGGTACAATTTGCTCTTCATAAGTCTCTCCTGTTTTTGGGTTCACTGAACGACCTGTACTAGCGTCACCACCATCAATTTCTTTATAAAAATTAGGATATTCATCAAAAGAGCTAGGAAACATACTAATATCTATGTTACCTATACTCTTGGGCGATATATCCCATAAAACACCATCTGTTGGATCTAAATGAGAACTCCAAATAGATACTAAAGAGAAATTCCATTTGTACAAATCACTTGATGCAGTTGCATTTTGGGTGTCTAATAATGGAGGTGCCCCCGGATCATGATACACCGTATAATTATTACCATTTCTATTGAAAATCGTTTTATCATCATCAGATAATGCAAAGGAATGTATTTGCCCCCATTCTGGACTTAAAAATTCTGGAGTTTCTCCCCGAATTAAGTTTCCACTTTGATCAATAAATGCGTTAAAAGATAAAGGTTGCCAACGGTTTGCATCCGTAATAGTATTATTTTCTTCAGAGACACTTAACGTCAAAGGCATATTTACAGGTTGATAAAATGCATTATCATAGGCAGTTGCTTCTCGCGACCCATCGGTATTTCCGTAGTCAATAATTACTTCCGCTACATAATTTCCTAAAGCCGCTGCTTCTCCTGAGGTATATTCTGTACTAGTGTTATTAATATCATATCCCAAATCATTCATCACAAAATCAAATAGTGCTAAGCTTTCTTCCTTATTTGGTGAGTTTTTAAACCTATGACTAAGTACACGATAGGCAGCATAACTCATTGCTTTTTCCTGGGCTTCATTTTTTTCTTCAACAGATTCAAATATTTCTAAATCACTACTAAATTCATTAACCGTATTGCCCACCAAATAAGGTCGAGCCATTTCATCGTAAATTGCCCAACTGTCATATAGAGCAACTGAAGTATGAAACAAATTTCTGGCATGTACTGTGGGTCTAGCAAAATCGTTTCTAATAGCAGCAAGTAATGCTTCATTCCAAATTCTTGCTACGGATACATTCATAGAAATATTAGAAATAGAAAGATTTACGTTTAATTCTCTAGGCTCGCTAGCACATATATTGGACTGTTCTATAGCTATTACTCTACCAACTGCACCTAAACCCCATTTTACAGTAATGGCATTAGTTCCTTGCCCACTTATAAGTTCCCCTCCTTCGACCTGCCAATTTGCCTTCACATTTGCATCCGAACTAAATGTATAAGTCTCCAGTGCATTAAAACCAGATGATGCGGATCCAGCTACATTATTCTCAGATGCGTAATACTCACAGCTACCATCACTACTTACTGCTAAGGGATTATAATTACATGCATTAGGATCGGTACAACCTGTTAGTTTTACACTTGGAGAAATATTTAAGACTTCCAAACCTTGTCCTTCTGTTGCTCTTACAAACCTATTGACTTCAATATTTTGATGTCGTTCTACCAAACCTGAAGGCCAATCAATAATTAACTCATTAATTATACTACTTTCATTTAAACCAAAATGAAGAGGCTTTAAGCTTTGAGATAAAAAACCAACCCCATTATAATATCTAACTATGCTACCCTCATCTGTAACTACAGTTACTTTCGTACCCAATGCATCTCTATTTGATGTAGTTCCTTGAAGTTGTAATTGAAACCACTTTAAATTGGATACATTATTTTCCGCTATTTTATTTTCATAAAAGAAAGCCTCTCGGTCTGAATTGGTTATAAAAAGATCTAAATCTCCATCCAAATCAAAATCAAAATCTATCACCTCAACGCTAATACTATTTTCGTTTAAACCCAATTCCGAAGAAAAATCTCGAAAGCTAGTTCCATTTTCTTTTAAAAGGTTCTTAAAATAAAAATTAGGTTGTGGTCCTGTATTTACAAATCCGTTTACAATCATTAAATCTTCGTCTCCATCCAAATCAAAATCCCCAAATGTGGTTCCCCATGCCCAATCAGTGTCTCCTACACCAAAAACACTAGCTTGTTCAATAAAGTTATTAGCACCTTGATTTACAAAAAAATGATTCTCGCTAATACCGGTAGTAAAAAAATCAAAATTACCATCGTTATTTACATCTCCAATAGCTATACCCATATTATCTAGCATGCTATCTAAGTTATAAGTACTAGCTTGTTCCGAAAAATTAACCCCTCCATTGTTAATGAATAATCTATTACCTTGATCAAGGTCATTAGCTATATAAAAATCTTGCCAACCATCATTATTAAAATCAAAAGGAGACAATGTAAAGCTTTCTAAGCTAGGGAGCGTGGCTATACCAGTAACATTTGTGACGTTAGTAAAAGTTTCATCTCCATTGTTTTTATAAAGGGTATTTCCTTCGCACTTATTCCAATCCGCAATGAACAAGTCCAAAAACCCGTCGTTATCATAATCAACCCATGTTGCTCCAGTATTATTACACCCATTATTAAACGTAATACCAGACTCATTAGTAACTTCAGTAAAAGTTCCATTACCCTGGTTTCTAAAAAGCTGTACTATGTTTAGGTGTGTCAAAAATAAATCTGGAAAACCATCATTATTATAATCTCCCCAAGAAGCACCAAATTTAAACCCTTTTAAACCTACAAAAAATTCGCCCGTTCGTTCAAACACTAGTACATTACTTAGTCCAGCCCCAGTAGTAACATCAGTAAAAGTTCCATCATTATTGTTTCTATAAAGTTTACTCAAGGTACTTGAATTACCTGCCTCATCCTCATCACTTGCTACTACAAAAATGTCTAAATCTAAATCTCCATCATAATCTGCTACGGCTGCACCGTTATTCTTGCTTAAAAGCTCAAAACCCGCTATGCTTTCGACGCGTTCGAAAGTTTGAGATTGAATATTACTAGTTACATAAAAAATAACTATAGTAAGAAGGCCTCTTAAATGTTTATTAAAAACAATCTTAAACATAAATTATATATAAAAATTCTACCTTTATAGACATCTAACAATGTAAGACTAATTTTTAACATTTTTAGCTTTTTTTACTCTACAATACATGAACAACAGTACTAAATTTTATACTCTCGCAGAAGCCAAAAAAAAATTAGAAAGTTATTGTGCTTACCAAGACCGTTGCCATAAAGAAGTAGAAGTTAAATTATATAGTATGGGCATGATTCCAGAAGCTACCAATCAAATCATCGGACATCTTATTCAAGAGAATTATCTTAACGAAGAACGCTTTGCTAAAAGTTTTGCTAGAGGGAAGTTCCGTATTAAAAAATGGGGTAAAAATCGCATTGTTAACGAGCTAAAACAACGACAAATAACAAAATACAACATTACTATTGCTTTAAAAGAAATAGAAGAGAATACCTACTTAGAAACCCTAGACACCTTAGCCAAAAAAAGGTTAATGCAAATTAATGAGACCAACCAAAAAAAAAGAAAAAAAAAGCTCGCAGACTATCTACTTTACCGCGGATGGGAAAGCCATTTAGTCTACCAAAAATTGCAGGAACTTATTTAATTAAACCTTTGCTTTTGCTTTTGCTGCTTCGTTTCTTTCTATTTTATGATCTGGTCTAGACCATTTTGGTTTTTCTCCTAAAGCTGTAATTTTAGAGTCCTCAGCTTCAACAGTTTTTGGTTGCGAAGACTTCTTAAATGGTTTTTGAGGGTTTAAGCCTAAAAGCTCAAACATAGCCATATCCTCGTTTACATCAGGATTTGGGGTTGTCAATAATTTATCTCCCGCAAATATAGAATTTGCCCCCGCAAAAAAGCACATTGCTTGCCCTTCTCTACTCATTTGGGTACGTCCTGCAGAAAGTCTTACTTGTGTCTGTGGCAATACAATCCTTGTGGTAGCAACCATACGTATCATTTCCCATATTTCTACAGGCTTAATATCTTCCATAGGTGTTCCTTCTACGGCTACTAAAGCATTAATAGGGGTAGATTCTGGTTGCGGATTTAAGGATGAAAGCGCTACTAGCATTCCTGCTCTATCTTCCAACTTTTCTCCCATACCAATAATACCACCACTACATACCGTAACGTTTGTTTTACGAACGTTCTCTATCGTCTCTAAACGATCTTCAAAAGCTCTGGTAGAAATTACATCTTTATAATAATCTTCAGAGGTATCTAAATTATGATTATAAGCATACAAACCTGCTTCTGACAAACGTTTTGCTTGGTTTTCTGTTACCATACCTAGGGTACAGCAAACCTCCATATCTAATTTATTTATGGTACGAACCATCTCTAACACCTGATCAAACTCAGGTCCGTCTTTTACATTACGCCAAGCTGCACCCATACACACTCTAGAACTACCTGATGATTTTGCTCTAAGTGCTTGTGCCTTTACTTGGGGTACTGACATTAAATCGTTCCCATCAATATCCGTATGATATCTTGCAGCCTGTGGACAATACCCACAATCTTCGGAACATCCACCTGTTTTTATAGATAGTAAAGTAGAAACTTGAATTTCATTAGGATTATGCTTCTTACGATGAATAGTAGCAGCATCATATAACAATTCCATTAACGGTTTATTATATATTTCTAAAACTTCTTCTTTTGTCCAATTATGTCTTACTTCACTCATAACAGCTATATTTAACTTTACAAAAATAATGTATTCCAATGTTAAAAATACATTTCCTTGGTTATAAATGGCCAAATGCAAATAATCTCTAGCCTTTATTGTACTATTTAAGAGGCAAAATTACTACGATTCGTATTCTATTTTACTGATATTTCTCATAGAACCAAGCTTATTTTTTAAACAATAATTTTATCTTAACTAAAAAACCTAGCCGATTTCTAAATCAACTAGGTAATTATATACATATAAATAGCTTTTATACTATTCTTTAGAATCTTCTTTTTCCGATTCTTTTTTGCTCGACTGTTCTTCTACTGCAACAGTTGCATCAACGACATCTTTTCCTTTTAAATATTCTGGTAATTGCATGCCAGCCATGTTAAACATTTCTTGCAATGGAGGAACAGATTTGTACATTCCAGAAATAAAATTAGCAGTAGATCCTTTTCCGTCTGCAGTTTTTGCTCCAGAATCCCATACAGTAACTTTATCTATTTTAATGTTTTTAATTGCTTCTGCTTGCGTTTTCACCAATTCTGGTAATTTATCTGCAACTAAAAGTAGAACGGCATCTTTAGGATTATCTCCTGCGGCCTTAACAATTTCATCTAAACCAGCAGCTTGTTTGGTTAATACTTCATACAAACCTTTTGCTTCTGCCTGTGCTTTAAATAAAATAGCATCTGCTTCACCTTTTGCTATTCTTCTAAGGTTTTCTGCTTCTGCTTCTGCATCAATCTCAACTTTTCGTTTATCAATTTCAGCTGGAACAATTATATCAGCTAATTGCGAGCTTCTCTCTCTTTCTGCTCTAGCAGATTCTGCCAATTGCTCAGCTGCATATGCTTCTTCTAAAGCTTTAGCTGCCTGCACTTTTTCTGAAGCAATTGCTCTTTTTTCAGCTTCAGCTTCTTTTTCTCTTCTTAAAGCATCAGACTCTGCTATAGAAATTTTAGCGGTATTCTCTCCATCAATAGCTTTTGCATTAGCTTCAGAAGTTTTAATTCTTTCATTTTTTAAAGCTTCTGCTTCCCCTATTTTTGCTAAGGCTACAGCACTAGCAGTTTGTACCCTCTCATTCTGATTTGCATTTGCCTCACCAATTTTTGCCTCAGCATTTGCAGCTGCCACCTGAGTTCTTTCTGTTTGCATCGCATTTGCTTCTCCAATTTTCGCTTTAGCATTTAATTCTGCCACTTGTGTTCTTTCATCTTGTACGGCATTAGCCTCACCAATAGAACCATCTCTAGTTTTTTCTGCTACAGATTTACGCGCAGCGTTTATAGCATGTGCAGCCGCTTCTTTACCAAGTGCTTCAATATAACCAGACTCATCTACAATATCTGTAATATTTACGTTGATTAATTTAAGACCAACTTTCTTAAGTTCCGATTCTACACTTTTAGATATATTGGTTAAAAACTTGTCTCTATCAGAATTTATTTCTTCTATATCCATAGAAGCAACAACCAAACGCAATTGACCAAAAATTATCTCCTGAGCTAACTCTTGTATATTATCTTGATTTAAGCCTAACAAACGTTCCGCTGCATTTTGCATAATTCCAGGTTCTGTAGAAACCCCAATTGTAAATCTAGAAGGCACATTTACTCTAATATTTTGCTTACTTAGGGCATTTATTAAGTTCACTTCTATAGATATAGGTGTTAAATCTAAAAATTCGTAATCCTGAATAACGGGCCAAATAAAAGCTGCTCCACCATGAACACATTTTGCCGAATTACCTCCGCCTACCTTTCCATAGACGACTAGAATTCTATCGGACGGGCAACGCTTATATCTGCGTATAAATGAAATAATAATGATAAAAAAGAAAAGAACAGCAAAACCTAAAGTAAGTAATGATGCGCTGCCTCCTAATTGTAATGGTACTAATAGCATAAGGTTATTTATTTAATAATTCAACAATTAATATTCCGTTATTGGTAACTTCTTTTACTTTAACTACATCTCCTTGGACTAAATCTTTATCTTCTTCGGTTAAAGCCTCTAACTCTCTTAAAGTACCCTGCACTGTAATACTTACTTTACCAATTTTTGATCTTTTATTTCCTATTGTTAAATACACTTCTCCTATCTGATTTAAAGCATTATTTAATTTTAAAGTTCCACTACTTTGTAGCTTTCCTAAGTAGTAAAATATAGAAGCCATGGCAAACATCATTAATAAACCACAAAGAATAGATATCGTTATTGTAAGTGATTTAGACAGACCAGCATCTAAACAAGATATTCCAGACCACCCAAAAATGGTAAAGAAACCCATTAAGTTTTTAAAAGATAAAAATTGAAATCCTATTCCCGTATCACCATCAATATCTGCATCTAAATCACCATCCATCCCATCTGTATCGCCACCTACCAATGTAAGTATTACTAATATGATAAAAATAACAGAGGACACCCCGGCAATAGACCAATAAATTTTCTCAAAAAGGGATAACGCAACAAACCATTCTTCCATAAATTTTAATATTTAGGTTAGCAATTCTAATATAGAACATTTTTTGAAAAACGATAAGAAAAATCTCTCTTATTTAGAAAGTAAAACAGAAACCGCATTGCCACCAAAACCAACGGCATTGACCATTATTTTATTAATTTTTGATAAACGACTACTTTCTATAAATGGAACACTAATAAACTCCTGATTTGTAAGCATTAGTACAGCAAACTCTAAACTCAAAGCTCCTGAAGCACCAAAAGTATGTCCTATTTTCCATTTATTAGTAGTTAAACATGGTACTTTGTTACAAAAAACTTTTTCTATTGCCCTTATTTCCGATACGTCCCCTTTAATAGTCCCAGGAGAATGCATCACAATTACATCTACCTCATCAGGGTTTGTATCGCCCAAAGCCATACGCATAGAACGCTGAAAACATTCCGCATCTGAAGAAATAGAAATGTTATGTTGTAGTATCTCAGTAGCATAACCAACTCCCGTTACAACTGCAAGTGCATTTTCTGTAATTCCCTTTTCTAAACAAGCTACAGAAGCGCCTTCTCCCAAAATCATGGAATTCCGGTTCTTTTCTAAATTTAAAGCTTGACAGGGATATTCTCCTTCATTATTAGAATATATTTTTAAAGCTTTTATTTGGGCTAAAGTGAAAGGTGTTAATGGCGCTTCACTACCCCCAACCATAAATTTATTCGCCATCCCACTTTGTATCCAAGCCACACCGTTAAGCAAAGAATGAAGTGCCGTAGAACACGTAATAGAGTGCGATATTTCTGGTCCCTGTGTTTGCAAATCATGTGCTATCCAAGAAGAAATATTTCCTAAAGTAGTAGTAGGCGAACTTAAAGTAGATGCTGTATTTTCGGTAATAAAATCTTCATGATATTTCTCGAACAATGCCGTTGCGCCACGAGACGAACCCATATTTATACCAAAATTATCCTTGGACTTCCATTCTGCCATTTCCATTGCATCTCTAGAAGCTAATAATGCATATAGAACTGTATTATCTAAATTTTTATACTTATTGTCAGATTCCTTTAAAGTCCTTACCCGCGCTCTACTCTCTTCCGATAAAGAAGATACCCATTCCTCATTAGAACCAAAGACTTTTTTGGCAAAAAAATGATTAGGGTTTTTATAATTACCCCATACTTTCTCCATAGAATCTCCCAAGGGAGAAATAGAAGTAATAGCGGTTATGGATATAGGTTTAATCAAATATTAAATAATTTCTAAAACACCTTTAATAGTGTTATATATTTTCTGCATCTGCTCTTTAGATACAACATAAGGAGCCAAAATATAAATAGTGTTTCCTAGTGGTCGCAAAAATACTCCATTATCCATAAAATAATGGAATAACTTGTCCCTTAAATTACCATAACGCTCCATTTTTACATTTAAATCTAGAGCAAAAATAACGCCACATTGTCTTGTCGTTGCCACCTTAGGATGGTTCTTTATTTCTTCATTAAATTTTTGATGAGATAGAACTATACGCTCTATATTTTGCTGCATTTCTTTAGATTGCAGTAATTCTATTCCTGCTAAAGCAGCGGTACAGGCAATTGGATTTGCTGTATAGGTATGTCCGTGAAATAATCCTTTAGAAATTTCATCACTATAAAAAGCATCGTAAATCTTTTGCGTACAACTTGTAATTGCCATAGGTACTAAACCAGCGGTTAGCGCTTTAGACATGCATAAAACATCTGGTTTTACAGGAATGTAATCCGAGGCGAAATTTTTTCCAGTTTTCCCAAAACCTGTCATTACCTCATCAGCAATTGTAATTACATTATGCTGCTTTAGCACAGTTAATATCTTACTCAAACCATCACCGTCATGCATTTTCATGGCGGCTGCCCCTTGTACTAAGGGCTCATAAATGAACCCAGCTATATCGGCCTTTTTTAATCTAGTAAGCAAGTTTCTTATTATACTATCTATATTTTCTTCTGTAGGGACAGGAATACGCTCTACTTCAATAAAAAAATCTTCGAATGGGCCATTATAAACAGAAAGCCCTGAAACAGACATAGCCCCAAAAGTATCTCCATGAAAACCATCTTCGAAAGCGAGCATTACATTCCTTTTATTCCCAAGGTTAAAATGATATTGCAAGGCCATTTTAATAGCAATTTCATTGGAAGTGGAACCATTATCTGAGAAGAATATTTTTTCTTGATTCTCTGGTAGAATCTTCATAAGAGCTTCCGACAAAAGTACAGCTGGCTCATGAGTAAAACCACTAAACACTACTTGGTCCAATGTCTGCATTTGCTCGTAAGTCTTATGTACTATATAATCATTACAATGGCCATACATGCAGGTATACCAAGAAGCTATTCCGTCTATATATTCTTTACTATCCTCATCATACAGCAAAGCCCCTTTAGCCTTTACTATACCTAACATATTAGAATGCAATTTGTGCTGCGTTAACGGATGCCACAAATGTTTTTTGTCTCTTTGAGATAGATTTTTTTCTGCCATTACATTTAATAATTAAGCTTACACCTAACAAAAATCAAAAGAATTACTTTAACTATCCTCTTTCAAAATTCATTTGGCATTATATCTATTCTGCAAAGATGGGAAATAATCGTTTACCGCTTAGCTCATAAAACCGTAATATCCATGCTAATCACAAATAAATCACAAATAAAAAACAGAAATGTATTTTTCTTATTAGGAAGACACAATAGACTACTTTTATATTCTATTAAATAGTCCTTAAATTTTCTCTAAACAAATTAGCATATTTTTGAATTACTTCTTTGTTAAATTCTTTTTCTTCGTTGATTCTCCCTATAATAGTAGCCCCAGTTTTTTGGGCAATAATATCTTCTGTGGTAGGATGTTCGTCTCCACTAAAAAGTATGGCAACATTAAATCCTTTTTGTTGTAATGCCGAAACAGTAAGTAAAGTATGATTTATACTCCCTAAATAGTGCCGAGACACCACCACCACTTTGTACTCCGGATTAATAATATCGAATATCGTGTCTTTATCATTTAAAGGAACTAACAAACCACCTGCACCTTCTATAACCAAATGATTATCTGTTTCTGGAGTAACAATATTTTCTAAGTTTATTACCAAACCATCAATTTCCGCCGCGGCATGTGGACTCATAGGGGTTTTTAGAGCATAACTGTTTGGAAATATTTTCGTCTTACTATTAGATATAAACTCTATTATTTTATGACTATCGGAATACTCCAATTCTCCTGCTTGCACTGGCTTCCAATAATCTGCCTGTAACGCTTCTACTATTATAGCTGAAGCCACCGTTTTACCTACTTCAGTAGATATTCCGGTAACAAATATTTTTTGCATTTATTCTGGTTTAGTTATCATGCCGCATTGAAGGCATTTGTATTTTCTTTTTTCAAAAAAAGGAAACAGCTTATAAAATAAACTTTTTCTGGAATAGTATACCTCGGATTTTTCTGCTTTACAATTTGGGCATTTTATTGCATCTCCATTAGTATCTAATGCATAAGCACGTATATCGTCGTAAATTTCTTGAGCCCTATCCTTATCCTTAGCATATACTTGTAGTTTTACACCACCAATGGCATTGCTAATTATTGGGTCGGAGTTTAGTGTATTTTCATCTCTTAAAAAAACAGGTATTCCTTCGGATTCCAATTTCCCCTTAATAATTTGCACATCAGCTGCAAACTCAAAAGACCCCAAAATATAAAATTTATCTTCCATATTATTTTAAACAACCACTCAGGATTTGCAACACCAAACCAATTTCTTCTTTAGAGTTCTGAGCATGCAAACAAAATCGCAGTCTTTCTTCTCCTTCCGGAACTGTCGGAGATAAAATTGCTTTTACATTAAAGCCTTTGTCTTGTATTTTTCCCGCCACTTTTTTTACATTTTCATTCCCCGGAATAAGACAACATTGAATGGCAGAATTGCTCGGTAAGAATAAGGCTTGTATTTTTAAGTCTTTCGCCTTTTTTTTAAAATGTACAACGTTTTCTAATAGGCGTTTTCTTGCTTCTACTCCTTCGCTTTCTACAATAAACTTAAAAGCTGCCGTAATTGTTCCAACGGAATGAGGAGGCAAGCCTGTTGTATAAATAAAACTACGAGAAAAATTTACTAGATATTCTTTTAATTTTTCACTTCCTAAAACTGCCGCTCCATGACAACCCATAGCTTTTCCAAATGTAACTATACGAGCAAAAACATCTTTACACGCCTTATGTTGTTGCACAAGACCTTCTCCATTTTTACCAAAAACTCCAATAGCATGAGCCTCATCTATTACTAAATGGCATTTGTTTTTCTTTGTAAAACTTAATAAAGCATCTATATCGGGAGAGTCACCATCCATGGAAAAGATAGATTCTGTTACCACATATACTTCACCTGTAAATTCTTTAGAAAGAGCTTGAGATAATTTTTCTTCTAAATCTATTAAGTCATTATGTTTATACTTATACTTTTTAGCATTACTTAATAAAATACCATCACGTATACTGGCATGTATAAATTCATCAAACAAAATAATATCTTCCCTTTGCGGAACAGCACTAAAAAAACCCAAATTAGCGTCGTATCCTGAGTTAAATACTAATGCACTTTCTACCTTAAAAAAAGTACTTAAATCGTATTCTAAATCTTTATACAAATTATGATTACCAGAAATAAGTCTGGAACCTGTAGCTCCATTTTGAGAAATACCTTTATTTAATAACAATTGAAAGGTATTTGCATACAAAGTATCATTGGTAGCAAAACCTAAATAATCGTTCGAAGAAAAATCAACCAAATTACCATTGCTTGGCAAACTTCTAAGAGCATCTTCTAGCTCTCTCTTTTTTAATTTGGTGCCTAAGTTAGAGGGGAAATTACACATGCCTCAAATTTACTATCTTTTCTTGTCATGTAACAGTTCTAAAATAGAGATATTATAAGTATTTTATTTTGATACTGTAAAATTTAAAAGTAACGGGTTTGCTTCGGATATGATATGGTTTAATCCTACTCTAGGCTTATCTGTGTTATATGCACTTGAAATGTACATATAATCAAAGTCTAACTGATACTCCCCTTCCTCTTTTAGAATAATTCCTATTCTGGATTCGTAAGTATCCTTATTACTATTTAAAATTGCAGATGGCTGGCTATAATCACCAATCAACCCCTTCTCGGCAATTATATATTGATCGTCAATATTTACCCCTTCGTAGATATCCGAAAAAGCAGAATACTTAAGTAGTCCAAAACTATAGGTAAACTCATCTACACCGGATGTCTCATATATATCCAAAAGATTAGAATACCCCTCTTCTTCTAGATATCTACTAAAATTAAGTTCAAAAAATAGTGTATCACCAACTATATAATTTGCCTTGTTCTCTACTTTTATGGCATCTTTTATTTCCACTTCTACATTATTCCAGTATACATCATCGTCTGGTGGTGAGCATTGCATACCTAAAACTGCTAAAAACAACATCGAAAACCCTATGATTACTTTTTTCATTATTTCTTTTTAAAATCTGTATCCAACTTTTACACCTGTTCTAACCAAACCTACATCAAAAAACAAAACGTCTATAAAATTTGTTCGTATACTAATTTGCGCTTCTATAGACATTCTTTTCTGAAATGTTAAAAAACGATATCCGTAACCAGTACCTAGGCCTATGTTTTTAATCTCTTGCATGCCATATTCATATATACCATATCCTAAAGCATTATTTTTTCTATTTATACCACTATCCGCTTCTCCTATATTATAGCTGCCAAAAATTTCTAAAAAGTGACTTCTATTTTGTGTTCCGTTTATGTAAAAACGTACATAAGGATTAACCTCATAATTTACCTTGTAGTTACTATACCCTTCAATAGTTTCTAAATTAAGCTTCTGATGAGGACTATTATATTTAACACCTCCCACCCCAAAGGAAAAATATTTATTTAGTGTTCTCTCATAATTAAGCTCCGGACTTCCTAAAAACGCATAACTTAAATTAAACGATAGTTGATTTTTATGTACTTTTTCTTCCTGAGAAAGCAAAGGTATAGAAATCAAAAAAGCGCAAACAATCAAAAAAATCTTCATTCAGAACTATTATTTTTATTTAAGGTACTACAATAAGGCAAAGGTTGCTTTTCAAATGTTATTAAATGAATAAAAAAAACCTTAAAACTATTTTTTTAAAAGTACTATTTTTATCTCTATGAATGTTACGTACCATAAAGCTTCTACTATAAAAGAATTACAGCAAATAATTGCATTACAAAGCGAAAACTTACATGCCAACCTAACTGAGGAAGTAAGACAACAGCAAGGTTTTGTTTCTGTCTCACATACTTTAAAAATTCTCCAAGAAATGAATAAGGTGTGTCCCCATACTATTGCTAAATCAAAACATAAAGTAATTGGCTACGCTTTATGCATGCATCCATCATTTTCTGATGATATTTCCCTTTTAAAACCAATGTTCGTAGAAATAAACTCTCTAATTCCTAAGCCAAAAAACTTTATGGTAATGGGTCAAATTTGTATTGACAAAGAATTTCGTGGTAAAGGTGTTTTTAGAAATTTGTACAAAAAAATGAAGGAAGACGTTCTAAACGAGTATCATTCTATAATTACGGAGGTAGATTCCAAAAACTTACGCTCACTTAATGCTCATACGTCTGTTGGATTTAAACATCTTAAAACCTATAACTCTTTAGGGCAAGATTGGAAATTACTTATTTTAAGAAACAGTTAAGCAACTCTCCTAGAAAACAAAAGAGCCATACAAAACTTGTATGGCTCTTTTAAATATTATAGTTGAAGATTAATCCGCTAATACAATAACTTTATTATCCTTCATTTCTATTGTACCACTAATAATTGGCAAAATAGTTCTCCCTTTGTCATCTTTAGAGAATTTACTTTGGTATTCCTCTTGGATAGTTATATTACCATCTACCTTAACATTACCTCCCTGTAATAAAGAAACAATAGGTGCGTGATCTTTTAACATTTCAAACTCTCCATTAATACCTGGAACCGTAACTGAAGTTACTTCTCCGGCAAATAAAGTTGCTTCTGGCGATACAATTTCTAAATACATTTCTTTTTAGTTATTGGTTGATGATTGATAGCATTTTCGACAAACCAAAAACACTATTAACTGTCAACTATTTATGCCTCGGCTAACATTTTCTCTCCAGCTTCAATAGCCTCTTCGATAGTACCTTTAAGGTTAAATGCAGATTCCGGTAGGTGATCTAACTCACCATCCATAATCATATTAAACCCTTTAATAGTTTCTTTAATATCTACTAAAACACCTGGTATACCAGTAAATTGTTCCGCTACATGGAAAGGCTGAGATAAGAAACGTTGTACACGCCTTGCTCTACCTACAGCTAATTTATCTTCTTCAGATAATTCTTCCATACCTAATATGGCAATAATATCTTGTAATTCTTTATAACGCTGTAATAACTCTTTTACTCTTTGAGCACAACCATAATGATCTTTCCCTAAAATCTCAGCTGTTAAGATTCTAGAAGTAGAATCTAATGGATCTACCGCAGGGTAAATTCCTAGCTCGGCAATCTTACGAGATAATACCGTTGTTGCATCTAAGTGAGCAAATGTTGTTGCTGGTGCCGGATCCGTTAAATCATCCGCTGGTACATATACAGCTTGTACAGAAGTAATAGAACCTCTTTTTGTTGAAGTAATACGTTCTTGCATAGCACCCATTTCGGTTGCTAAAGTAGGTTGGTATCCTACCGCAGAAGGCATACGACCTAATAAAGCCGATACCTCTGAACCTGCTTGCGTAAAACGGAAAATATTATCTACAAAGAAAAGTACATCTTTCCCTTGTCCTTCTCCTGCTCCATCACGGAAGTATTCAGCTATTGTTAGTCCTGATAATGCAACACGTGCACGTGCACCAGGTGGCTCATTCATTTGTCCGAATACAAAAGTTGCCTTAGAATCTTTCATTGCAGATTTATCTACTTTAGATAAATCCCATCCACCATCTTCCATAGAGTGTAAAAAGTCATCTCCATATTTAATAATACCAGACTCTAACATCTCACGTAATAAATCGTTTCCTTCACGAGTACGTTCTCCTACTCCTGCAAAAACAGATAAACCACCATGCCCTTTAGCAATATTGTTAATTAATTCTTGAATTAATACAGTTTTACCAACACCGGCTCCACCAAATAAACCAATTTTACCACCTTTTGCATAAGGCTCAATAAGATCTATTACTTTAATTCCAGTAAATAAAACTTCCGTAGAAGTAGATAAATCCTCAAATTTTGGTGCATCTCTGTGAATAGGAAGACCATCATTACCTGCTTTAGGTAAATCTCCTAATCCATCAATTGCATCTCCAATTACATTGAATAAACGTCCGTAAACGTCATCACCTATTGGCATTTGAATGGCACTACCTGTAGCTAGTACTTCTGTACCTCTACTAAGACCATCTGTAGAATCCATAGAAATGGTTCTTACTGTATTCTCACCAACATGAGATTGTACCTCTAAAACTAGTTTAGAATTATCTTTATTAGTGATTTCCAATGAATCGTAAATTTTCGGAAGGTCTGCTCCGGATTGAAATTCTACATCAACCACTGGCCCAATTATTTGGGAAACTTTACCTGTAACTTTAGACATTATCTACGTGTTTATGTTTATTCGGACTTAAAATCCTTCGTTTTTCAGGCTGCAAAGATATGTTTTTCAATCTAAAATGAAAACTACTTTATATTCTTTTTTAAACATAAAAAAAGAGCAATATTTCTATTGCCCTTTTTTATTTCCTATTTATTATTTATTACTGTAGTGTTGGAGAGTAATTAGTTGGGTAATCTCCTACATTAACAAAATTTCCTGATGCCTCAAAATTAGAGCCGTAAGTAGCATCTATAGCTCTCATAAATTCATTTGCAAGTAACGCATACCCCCGTGCCGTTGGATGTACTCCATCAAGAGAAAAAGCACTACCTGTTACTAAGTTAGATGTTAATGTAAATTCTCCACTAGTAATTCCTTCATCTGCCAATTGATTGAGTAATTTGTTAGCGTCTACAAAAGCTAAACCTGCTTGATTGGCAGCTCCTTCAATAATAGCATTAAATGCCACTGTTGCAGTAGCAATTTCTTCTTGCTCGCTTGGCAAAAGAACCCATTTATCTTCTAAAGGTAAAGATATACCCTCAACCGCAAATTGACCAGCTAAAGCTGACGGTAAATTTTGTGATACTAAAAATGCAGCAAAATCCTCATTAATAGTCCCTATAATTGAAGAACTTGGAAGCACCAATAAATCATCTGCATTTGCTTGTCTTGCTTGCCCATAAACTAAACCTAATAAATCAGCTACATTATCAGAAGCTGCAGCTGGTAATCCAAAAGATTGAACAAATAAAGGAAATGTTGGGCTCATTTTTAATACCCCAGCAATTTGAGTAGATAAATTTGTTAAACTTTCATCATTAATCACAACTGCGCTAGCTGCCGTTTCTGAAAAAACAATTTGGCGGTCAGTGGCATTTGGTACACCTTGACTTTCTAAAAAAGTAAACACTTCATTTATCTGACTAAAAATTCCGTTTAATGTTGGAATTAACGGCCCAAAAGAATCATTTGTAGGATCTAATGGATTATATGGTACAGTAGTAAAATGTGGTATACTTGTAACATTTGGGATATTAGCCACAACACCTTTAGTCCCTCCCTCTGTAAGCGAAGCGATTAAAGCGCCATAAGTACCATCGAAACCAAATCCTGGAGCACCAGATACTGGTGTTATAGGATTTGAACCATCACCGCCTGTTGTAGCATATCCTAATATATCATTATTTCCTATCCATAAAGAAAAGAAACTAGGTGATTGCGCCATAGCATCTGCTAAAACTGTAGTTCCAGGGCTAGATGCCATTCTCACAAAAAAGGGATTAGCCAAAGGTGGGTCTAATGATAAACCTTCAATATTTCCATATCCCGGAGCCAAAAGATGAAAACTCTTAGCTCCTGGTACCCCCATATTATTAAAAGGGCCTGAAGGATTGTTTAAAACAATATCCGTAGTCACTGCAACCGGTCCAATTAAAGATTCTAGCCCAACTGGACCTTCCCCTCCAAAAACAAGCCTCGGATTGAAGCCTGGCAATCTATTTCCACCCACTGCAAGACCTCCTAAATTATCGCTAGTTAATGGTTGTATAAAGTTTCCTCCACCAACTAATGCAAATTTTTGAGATAATATATTAGGTAATGAATTTTCCTGAGCAGCTCTAAATAAAGTATTGTCTGTAAAGCCAGCAGTAAAAGAAGCTCCCAAAGCAACATAATTAGAAAAATCTGCAGTACCTGCAGTAAGTTCAGGAAGTTCCGCAACTTCTTCTATAGTATTTAAGTCTACATCTTCTATATCATTACAAGAGACAAAAAAGATTATTACTGAAGCTAAAAGTATATATTTTATATTTTTCATTTGATGTTTCTTATAAGTTATTTATTGTCCATGACACATAATACATAGAGCCTATAAAGCCTGTTCCGACTGCTGTAAAGTATTCATCACCCAAAATATTGGTTCCACCTAGTTTGAAAGTAGATTTAATACTTGGAATAGTATAATTTATTTGTGCATCAAGGTTATGATATTCTGGCACTACCCCTTGAGCAAAAGTTGCTTCCCAAAAATAATCGTCACTAAATTTGTAAGATACATTAAACCCAAAATTCTCAAACAACTCAGCATTCCCAAAAGTAGCTTTGAATTTATGTTCTGGAGTATTAAAGTTCAACATTAAATCTGGATTTGATTCTCTATCGAAATCTAGTTTTGTATATGTGTAATTTCCTCCTAAATCAAAATTACCTAACACCTTCATTGTTAAACCCAAAGATGCTCCATAGGAATTAACATTTGCATCGGAATTCGTATAGGTGCTATAAGGTTGAAAATCTCCATTTGATATAGCCGCAACAGAAAGTGCTCCGTCACCAACCGTTCCATAATATGGTGCAATTACCACTTCTTGAGAAATGAAATCTTTATAACTATTATAATAGGTACTAAAATCTACTATTAATTTATCCATCTTTCCTCTATAACCTATTTCAAATGAGGCTACTTGTTCTGGCTTTACAATATCTGGGTTGGCAATCTCTAAATCTGCAGGATTTCCTGTTTCTCCAAGTTTATTCACAGAACTTAAGGAATAAGAATTATTGTAAGCAACAGCCCCTGTTTGAGTAACGCTTGCTGGCTGCCCTATAAGCTGACCGGCCCCACTTACTGTATAATCTCTTGTATACCTATCAAGGTTATTCGGAGCTGAACCAACTAAAATAGCCCTTCCTGCATCTAAACCTATAAAAAGATCCTGAGTAGTAGGGTTTCTAAATCCTGTTTGAACTGAAGCCCGAATATTATGGTCTCTATTTAATGTTAAACCGGCAGAAATTCTTGGAGAATAGAAACCATCAAAAAATTCTGATTTATCATATCGTACAGAACCAGTCAATTTTAAACTTTTATCACCTGCTAATTCAATCTTTTTTTGAATCTGCGTGTAAATTCCAAACTCAGAATAATTTATCGGCCCATCAAGGTCTGTGTAAATGGTTCCTGAAGAATTTAAACTATACTCTCTAAAAGACCCTCCAAGTTGAATATCTGCAAAATCTATTAGATGACTAAAATTATAATTAGCATCTGCATGATAGTATTTTGAGGCATCTTGAAACTTGGACCCTGTACTAAGATCAGGGTCATTTATACTTTTATTAAATGCTGCTTGAAATTCTGGTGTACCAGGAAGAAAACGACCGGATTCTGCTGTTGCTCTACCTGCTGCATGTGCAGCTTCATCAGTTGCACCTGCTAGAGTAGCCTGAAGATATGCGCCTGTATATTCTCCAAACCATGTATTATCATCTTTCCATGCTCTGTTGATATTGATTCCTGTAAAAACCATATCATAAGAATTCCCCGCTTTATCACCAACTAAATATCCACGGACAAAGAAATTATCATTCCTTATTTCTAGTTTATGCTGTTCTTGAAAAAAGTTATCTATATTATACCTGTTAGTTCCTTGATAAATTGTAGAACCCGTTCCTACTTTACCTACATAAGACAGTTCTAAACTTTTACCTTCAATAGGCCTATAATATAAACCCCAATCGGCTTTAATGCTTTCGGCATTATAATTAGTAAGGTCGTTTTCATTATAACCTGTTCTACTAACTTCTACTGAGGGAATTAAAGCATTTGCCCCTGCTGGTATGCGCCCAAGCCCTTCTAACGTAACGGCTACATCTTTAATATTTGTAGCAACTTCATCTCCATATACATTAACACCATCGTAATTTAAATCGTTTGCTCTTGTTCTTCCTGTAGTGACAAAATTATTTCCATCTTTACCTTCTAAATTATTTGCTGCCCAATCTGTTCCTTGTAAGTATCCAAAATTAACTTTGACCGCAAACTTATCACTAAACTTATGTGCTGCTCTAATACCTAAATCCGTATATGCATTATCACCTGCAGCTTTTTGAGAAGTTATACCTCTTTTTACAGAAGCACTAATACCCTGATAATCAAAAGGGCTTTTACTCCTCATAAATAAAATTCCATTAAAAGCATTTGCTCCGTATAAAGCAGAAGAAGCTCCTGGTAATAATTCTACACTTTGAACATCAGTCTCAATCATTCCCACTAGGTTACCTATTGGAAAGTTTAAAGCTGGTGTTGAATTATCCATACCATCTACCAATTGCATAAAACGTGTGTTAGCAAAACTGGCAAAACCTCTAGTATTTACAGATTTGAAAGTTAAACTATTGGTATTAACATCCACCCCTTTTAAATCTTCCAGGCCGCCATAAAAATCTGTGGAAGCTGTATTTTTAATTTCATTAAGACCAAAACGCTCTACTGTTACTGG
Organism: uncultured Maribacter sp.; assembly: GCF_947496775.1. Taxonomy (GTDB): domain Bacteria; phylum Bacteroidota; class Bacteroidia; order Flavobacteriales; family Flavobacteriaceae; genus Maribacter_B. The sequence goes on from NZ_CANMDU010000004.1 coordinate 77,771, forward strand.
CGATTCAAAAATACGTTCTGGCGTTCTTGATGCTGATAAAACAACTTCATCCAAAAATGTTTGCGCTTCATTTAGAGTTACAGTAACGGTCTCATTTTTCGATGTAATTTTTACCAAACCTTCTGTATATCCTAGACTTGTGATTTTTAACTCAAAAGGAGGGTTTTCAGAAGTTTCTAAAACAAAATTACCATCAAAGTCTGCAACGGTACCTATAGATTTCCCAGCTATTACAATATTTGCTCCCGGAATAGGGTTTGCATTTTCATCTGACACTTTTCCTTTAATGACGGTTTGTGCATAGCTACCCATTCCAAAAAAAAGGAAGGATAAAAAGAGTAATTTTCTCATTCTGTTATTAATTAAGTTACTTAGTCACTGACAAGTTACCAATTTTTTTAAATTGACACTAACAAAATCGAATAAATTATGCATGCATAGTAAATTATTTGTAAAATATGAGGCATAAAAATGCTGTATTCACAAAAAAAGGGCTTCAGCAAACGCCAAAGCCCTTTTTTAATTATTTAATATTTAAGTTATTCTACAGTAACTGATTTTGCCAAATTACGTGGTTGATCTACATTACAGTTTCTCATAACTGCAATATGATAAGATAACAACTGTAACGGTATAGTCGTTAATAAAGGTGTAAGGCTTTCCAAAGTCTCCGGAATTTCTATTACATGATCCGCAAGTTCTTTCACCTGCTCATCTCCTTCTGTTACAATAGCAATTATTTTACCTTTTCTTGATTTTATTTCCTGAATATTACTAACCACCTTTTCATAGTGCCCTTTCTTTGTGGCAATTACAAATACCGGCATTTGTTCATCAATTAAAGCTATAGGACCGTGTTTCATTTCTGCCGCCGGATACCCTTCCGCATGAATATAACTTATTTCTTTTAGCTTTAATGCCCCCTCTAAGGCTACAGGGAAATTGTACCCTCTACCTAAGTATAAACAATTTGTCGAATCTTTATACACTTCTGCTACTGTCTCTACTAAATCATTGGAAAGTAATGATTTTTCCACTTTAGCAGGTATAGTCTCTAATTCTGATAAATATTCATGGAACTTCGATTGTGAAAATTCTCCTTTTTCTTTGGCTAATTTTAACGCAATTAAAGTTAATACTGTTATTTGTGTAGTAAATGCTTTTGTTGATGCAACCCCAATCTCCGGACCAGCATGTGTATATGCTCCTGCATCTGATTCTCTAGCTATAGATGACCCTACAACATTACAAACACCAAAAACAAATGCCCCTTTTTCTTTCGCTAATTTAATAGCCGCAAGAGTATCGGCTGTTTCTCCTGATTGAGAAATGGCTATTAATACATCTTTATCCGTTATTACCGGGTTTCTATATCTAAACTCCGATGCGTATTCTACTTCTACAGGGATTCTTGCTAAATCTTCGAAAATATACTCCGCAACTAATCCTGCATGCCATGAAGTTCCACAGGCTACAATTATTATACGATTCGCATTTACAAATTTTTCTATATTTTGATCAATGCCCGCCATACGAATGATACCTTGGTCTGCCAAAAGTCTTCCTCTGTACGTATCCATGATTGCTCTTGGCTGCTCGTAAATTTCTTTTAACATGAAGTGATCGTAACCTCCTTTTTCGATCTCCTCAAGGTTCATTTGTAATTCTAATATATTTGGGTAAGCTATAGCATCATTTTTTATTTTTCGAAGCTTAATTTCTTTGCCTAGTCTTATAATAGCCATCTCTTCATCCTCTAAGTATACCGCATTATTGGTAAACTCAATAAAAGGAGAAGCATCTGAAGCGATAAAAAATTCATTCTCACCAACTCCAATTGCTAATGGGCTTCCCAATTTGGCAACAACAATTTCATCTGGCTTTTTCTTATCAAAAACAGCTATGGCATACGCCCCCACTACTTGATTCAATGCAATCTGAACTGCTTTTCCAAGTTTTACATCTTCTGTTTTCTGAACTTCTTCAATTAAATTAACCAATACTTCTGTATCTGTATCGGATTGAAAAGTATACCCCCTATCTTTTAAAGCTTGCTTTATAGACTCATAATTTTCAATAATCCCATTGTGGATTATTACTAAATCACCAGAATTAGAATAATGCGGATGAGAGTTAACATCATTCGGAACACCATGTGTTGCCCAACGTGTATGACCTATTCCTAAACTACCTGCTTGAGAAATTTCTTTTGCTTTACTCCTTAAATCTTCTACTTTTCCCTTTGTTTTGGAAAGGCTTATATCATTACCATCGAAAAGAGCAATTCCCGCACTATCGTAACCTCTGTACTCTAAACGTTCTAATCCCTTTATTACTATTGGAAATGCGTCTCTATGACCAATATACCCTACTATTCCACACATATTATTAAATTTATTGAAAGGTGTTTCTTATTTATTTTGGCGCAAATCTATAGGATATAAAATAAAAAATAGGAATAAAATAGATATACAACACATTATTCCTACAAATTACTATTTCCCAAGATTAACTATCTTAAAAAACGCAGCTTTACTGTTCTTAGTATTTCGTAAACTTACTTAATTAGCTTCACTATAATGAATCTCTAACTTTAACTTCATATCTTCTGAAGAAGGGTGGTTTGCATATAGTACTGTTCCTAAAGGACTAATTATAGAAGAAATAGGAAGCTCCTGATCAACGGCGTTAACTTTTGCCGTTAAAGCACCTGCTATATTAATATTTGGTGTAGTTGTTAATCCTAAGGTAACATTTGCAGAATCTCGTTGTATTATATTATTAATATGATCAGTAATTCGTATGGAGTACTTATCTCCAGAACTTGATTCTTCTAAAAAACCATCATGATTTAAATACTGTCCAAAAGGAGAATCTGTATCTGGCGAAAATTCATTGAATGCATTATACACCCCTTGATTAGTCTCCGTATTAAACAAATATAACCTCGTCGGTTTTTCTTCGCTTATATTTCCGGATGCCGTTTCATCTACATAAAAAACTAACTTTGCTTCATTGATAATCCAATTATTAGCTTTTATCTCATTAATTATTGATGTACTTATAGCCTGATCTGTACTAAACAAATTAATCTTACCATAAGTTCCTGAACCGCCTTTTATGTAAATTTTTTCCGCTTGCTCAGTAGCCGCTAGAGCATTTGTTATTTCCGTCGGATACTCCTCGTTAACAAAAGTATTTACGGCATTAGCTGTAAAACCACTCCCTATAAAGGAAAAAGTGTAATCTTTTTTTCTTTTCTCATCAGGAGTATCATCTGAAGTATCCGATATAGTGCCATTTGTATTATAAAAAAGGTACTCATAAGTCATCGTAATACTTGCTTTTGACAAATCTAAAAGCATCATTATATCATCCCCAGCATTTAATGACAAATGCAATCCTCTTATATACTCTTTAAAATTAGATTGATTCATCAACTCTGAACTACCCTCCTTATCAATAATATTATTCTGAAAAAAATCAGTATCTAAAGGAATTCGTATTCCAGGACTTAATTTTGCAAATGTTTTAGATTCATCTATATCATCTGTAGAAGCATCATCCTCTTGCGGAATAAGTATTTCTTTATCTTTAACAGTTTCCTGCACGCTTGCTAACTCTTCTAATGCAAAAGAAGAATAATCTATATTAGAGTAGTATTTTTCTACCTCTGTAAAATTAGTTTGTGGATCATAATCTCTTAAATAAAATGTAGACCTTTTTACTGTTAAAGTAAAGGGCACATTTTTATTTCCATAAATACTATCTAAATCTATCTGTCTTGCAAAATTATTTTTTATTATTTCTTCTTTAGGATCCACATCATTTATTCCGTCTGAATCCGCATCAACACTTCCTGAGTCTAAAGGGTCTGTTCCCTGTTGTGTCTCCTGAATATTACTTACCCCATCTAAATCGCTATCATTATCAGGATTTTCTTTATCCGCTTCTTCCAATTCATCTATAACCCCATCATTATCGGTATCCGACGTTAATGAATTAGTTAAATAAGGAATATACAAATACACTTCTGTAACAGTTTCATTTTCATCAATAGTAGTAATTGCAGCATCTGCGTTATCTTTAGAATCTTCGTTATCTTGGCTTAGAATACCAAAAGATGGGTTTTCTGTAGATAACTGAATTTGAGACATTATCTGAGCTTCTGTTTTACCAAAAATAGGGTCAGAAAAATTTCCTAATTGATAAACACTTAACTTATTCGTTTGTACTGCGTCTATATCCGTGTTAAACGCAAAAACATCATATACCTCTGTTCCTGTAGAAAATGGTTGCCCACCGATTACACTATCACCTATAGTAGTTAATTCTTCTTCGCATGAAGACAAAATCAATAAAACAAACAAAGAGCCCACCAAAGCAGGAAACCGCAATCTATGTAATAAATTCATTCAGATTATTTTAAAACTTCTGTGTCATAAAAATTAGCATAAGCTTCTTCAAACTCCTGAAGAGGTACAAATGGTAACACTGGTTTTTCTAGGTTGGATATATGGTTTTGTAAATCTTCTGGAATTTCTTCCGCTGCTAAAATAACCGCATCAGAATAATCTACAGCTACCTTTAACAAATTATTATAATTAGGCTGCTTTAAAAAGCTAATATCTTCTTCTGGTACTCCGTCAAAAGCAATTTTAGAAACCATACCTTCATCTAACTCCCCATCAAAACCTTGTCCATAAACGGATGTAACTATTTTACTATCTGCAAACAATGGTTCATCAGCATAATATTTTTTTAAGTACAATGGTAATAAAGATGCCATCCATCCATGTACATGAATGATATCCGGAGTCCAATTTAATTTTTTAACCGTTTCGACAACACCTTTGGCAAAGAAAATAGCTCTTTGGTCGTTATCTGGAAAAAGATTACCATCTGTATCTGCAAATGTGGCTTTTCTTTTAAAATATTCTTCGTTATCAATAAAATATACCTGTATGCGTTCTTTTGGAATTGAAGCTACTTTGATTATTAATGGCATATCCATATCATTAATTACCAAGTTCATTCCAGAAAGTCTAATTACTTCATGTAATTGGTGTCTTCTTTCGTTAATATTTCCATACCTAGGCATAAAAATTCTAATTTGTCCACCATTGCTGTTAACCATTTTTGGTGTTTCATACGACATTAAGGAAACTTCATTCTGTGGGAGATAAGGGACTAACTCAGAAGAGACAAACAATACCTTTTTACCATTCATATAGTAAATATTTTTATTTTTTTGTGAACGTAGGTGCAAAATTACAAAAATTATAGAGATTACAGGTATTTATAGTAAGTTTGCTGCCTATTAAATTAAACCTATGTTGGTAATTACAACGAATACTGAATTAAATTCCTTCTTGGGAACAATAAAAAAGAAACTTAATTTAGGACTTGTTCCAACTATGGGAGCACTTCACAGCGGTCATATTTCTCTAGTGAAGAAAGCTATAAACGAAAATGATTATGTAGTTGTTAGCATTTTTGTAAACCCAACGCAATTTAACAACAAAGAAGATTTAGAAAAATATCCACAAAATCTAGATGAAGACATAAATCTTTTATATACCGTTTCTGATAAAATTATTATTTACGCCCCTCCGGTTTCAGAAGTGTACCAAAACAAAATAGCCCCGAAAAAATTTAATTTTCAAGGCTTAGACTTGGTTATGGAAGGAGAGTTTAGAGATGATCACTTCGATGGAGTTGGCACCATTGTAGAAATGCTACTAAATCTTATAAAGCCAAATAATGCCTATTTTGGGGAAAAAGATTTTCAGCAATTACAGATAATAAAAAAACTAACCGAAATACAAAATATTCCAGTTAACATAATTGGTTGCCCTATCGTAAGAGAACCTCATGGATTGGCAATGAGCTCTCGGAACGAAAGGCTGCCGTCGCAAATTAGAAAAGAGGCATCTATTATTTATAACACTTTAAAAGCTGCCAAAGAAAAATTTGGCACGAAAAGTGCAAAAGTAATTAAGGAATGGGTTATTAAAACAATTAATGATAATCCTAATTTTAAAGTAGAATATATAGAAATTTCAGATGTGCAAACCTTACAACCTGTAATAAGAAAACAAAAAGGCAAAAAATACAGAGCTTTTATTGCTGCGTATACTGTCGATGTTAGACTTATAGATAATATTGCACTTAATTGATTAATTTTGTCTTATGCAAATAGAAGTTGTTAAATCCAAAATTCACCGTGTTAAAGTAACAGGTGCCGACTTAAATTATATTGGTAGTATTACTATTGATGAAGATTTAATGGACGCCGCTAATATTATTAGAGGTGAAAAAGTACAAATTGTAAACAATAATAATGGAGAGCGTTTAGAAACATACGCAATACCTGGTCCTAGAAAAAGTGGAGAAATTACTTTAAATGGAGCTGCATCTAGAAGAGTTGCTGTTGGTGATGTTTTAATCTTAATTACCTACGCAAGAATGGATATTGAAGAAGCAAAAACATTTAACCCATCTCTGGTTTTTCCCAATGAAGAAAACAATCTCCTAATTTAATTTTGAACAGAAAATTAAAAAAAAATTTAAAAACAATACTTCCAATTGCACTGGGAGTATTTTTAATATGGTATTCATACAATGCCACCTCTCCTGAAGATAGAACCCAAATAATTAAATATATTAAGGAGGCTGACGTATTTTGGGTTGGTCTATCTGTAATTATAGGAATTTTAAGCCATGTTTCTAGAGCCATCCGTTGGAACTACTTATTGGAGCCATTGGGGTATAAACCTAAGCTAACAAACAACGTACTCATAATCTTTTTATCTTATTTTGCCAATGCCCTTATAATTAGGTCTGGTGAAGTATTACGACCAACAGCTTTAGCCACTTATGAGAATGTTCCATTTGAAAAAGGTCTTGGGACTATCGTTACAGAAAGGATTATTGATGTGGTAATGCTACTTTTTCTAATTTTAATAGCTTTCTTACTTCAAACCAAAATTATTCTTGAAATTCTAGAAGAAAATGGTATTGGTTTAGTTGGTTCTATTAGCATTCTTCTTATTGGTATTTTAGGTCTTTTTATTGCTATCAAAATTATTTCAAAATCTAAGTCTTCCGTAGCCCTAAAAATAAAAACCTTTTTAAAAGGAATTCAAGATGGGGTTCTTAGTATTTTTAAAATGAAACATAAATGGGCCTTTATTTTTCATACATTATTTATATGGTCTGCCTATATAGCTATGTTCTGGGTCATAAAATTTACCGTTTTAGAAACTATAGATCTTTCTATTAGTCAAATTTTAGTTGCCTTTATTGCTGGTGCCTTTGCCATGTCGGCCACCAATGGCGGTTTGGGATTATTTCCAATTGTCGTAAGCAAGGTCCTTGTCGTTTTTGGCATAAGCTCCATATCTGGAGATGCATATGGGTGGATAATGTGGATTGCACAAACATTAATGCTTGTAGTCTTTGGAACAATATCTTTTCTTGTATTACCGTTATTAAATCGAAAATAAATACTTTTTCGAAGTACCAAAACCAGTATAATGAAACATTTTTTTGCAATTTTTGCACTTCTACTCTGCGTGGGTGTCAATGCCCAAGTAAAACAAGAAATATTTGAATCTTTTAAACTTCAAGAAAGACGAGATGTTTTGTATTATTTTCCCGAAGATTATGATACTGAAAAAAAATACCCAATTATAGTAGTACTTGATGCAGAGTATTTGTTTGATCAGGTAGTTGCAAATTCTAAATTCTACAGTAGATTTCATGGAATGCCACAAAGTATCATTGTAGGCATAAACCAAAGTGAAAATAGCATTAGATTTGATGACTGTGCTTTTGATCAAGAGAATGGTTTACCAACAGAGAAAGGAAAAAAATTCTTTGAATTTATAGGAATGGAATTAATACCGTACCTAGAAACCAGTTACTCTGCAGCTCCTTTTAAAATGATTGTAGGGTATGATATAACTGCCAATTTTGAAAACTTCTACTTATTCAAAGAAAAATCTTTATTCAATGCCTACGTAAGTATATCGCCAACATTAGCTCCTGAAATGGAATCTAGAATCCCTACTCGTTTAGGCGCTATAGATCAAAAAATATTTTATCAAATTATTGTAGAAGCAGACAAAAGCAAAAACACTACAAAAATTTCTGCCTTAAATAAAGCTCTAAAAACCATAGAAAAAGAATCTCTTCATTATTTTTATGATGAATACCAGAACGCGGATCATATCTCCATTGCTACATATGGTATAGGAAAAGCTTTTGATAATATTTTTGGGATGTTTAAACCCATTAGCACCAAAGAATATAAATCTAAAATACTAACCTCTGAAGACCCAGTTTTCGATTATTTAAAGAACAAATATCAAGGAATTGAAGATTTATTTGGTTTCAAGAAAACTGTAGATTTAAATGACATAATGGCAATATATGCAGGAACACGTAAGAAAGAAGATTTTGAATCTTTAAAACCATTATCTGACTTATGTAAACGTGAATTCCCAAATACAATGCTAGGTTTTTATTTTGAAGGAGAATATTATGAACAAATGGGAGAACCTAAAAAGGCATTACGAACTTTTGAAAAATCTTTTGGAATGGAAGAAATAGACTTCTTAACCAAAGAAATGGCTCTAGAAAAAATTGATGCTTTAAAAGCAGATTTTGGCTACTAAAATAAAAAACAAATTACTTATTAAATGCAGCTTTGAACCTAAAAATTCGGAGCTGCATTTTTTTTTAATTTAAACTTTAAACTACCTTTAGACCTAAACTCTAATTTAGGCAATGGCTAAAACTAAGACTGCATATTTCTGTCAAAATTGTGGTACGCAATATGCAAAGTGGGTAGGACAATGTTCTGCTTGTAAAGAATGGAATACTGTTGTAGAAGAAGTAATTCAAAAAGAAGAAAAAAAAGATTGGAGAACACCTACTAATACTTCTAAAAGAATTGCAAAACCCTTACGGGTAAATGAAATTAGTACAGAAAAAGAAATACGTTTAAATACCTTTAATATAGAATTCAATAGAGTTCTAGGTGGCGGACTTGTTCCTGGGTCACTTGTTCTCATAGGAGGAGAGCCAGGGGTTGGTAAAAGCACTTTGCTTTTGCAAATAGCGCTAAAATTACCTTATAAAACACTATACGTATCTGGCGAAGAAAGTCAGAAACAAATTAAAATGCGCGCAGACCGTATTAACCCTCAAAGCGAAAATTGTCTTATACTAACAGAAACTAAAACTCAAAATATATTCAAGCAAATTGAAGCTACAGAACCAGATATTGTAGTTATAGATTCTATACAAACCTTACATTCCGATTATATTGAATCTGCCGCTGGAAGTATTTCTCAAATTAGAGAATGCACCACAGAACTTATAAAATTTGCTAAGGAAACCAATACCCCTGTTATTCTTATTGGTCATATTACTAAGGATGGTTCTATTGCAGGGCCTAAAATCTTAGAACATATGGTAGATACGGTGCTTCAATTTGAAGGCGACAGAAACTATGTATATCGCATTTTAAGATCTTTAAAAAATCGCTTTGGCTCCACTGCAGAGCTTGGTATTTATGAAATGCAAGGTAGTGGTCTAAGAGAAGTAAACAATCCGTCAGAAATATTAATCTCTAAAAATGATGCTGGCTTAAGCGGTACCGCTATAGCCTCAACAGTAGAAGGTCTACGACCATTAATGATAGAAATTCAGGCTCTTGTAAGTACCGCAGTTTATGGAACACCACAACGTTCTACCACTGGTTATAATGCCAAGAGATTAAACATGCTCCTAGCTGTATTAGAAAAAAGAGCAGGCTTTAGATTGGGAGCAAAAGACGTCTTCTTAAATATTACAGGGGGTATATCTGTAGATGACCCAGCTATTGATTTAGCAGTTATAGCAGCCATTCTTTCTAGCAATGAGGATATTCCTGTGGAAAAAGAGATGTGTTTTGCAGCAGAAGTTGGCTTAGCAGGTGAAATAAGGCCCGTACAACGGGTAGATCAGCGTATTTTGGAGGCCGAAAAATTAGGTTTCACTTCGATATTTGTGTCTAAGAACAACAAAATTACGGTAAAAAAAACAGGAATTAACATCATCCTAGTTGCAAAAATAGAAGATGTAGTTAACCATTTGTTTGGTTAGTTTTTGCTATTAAACATCCTAGCCAAAACCATTAAAACTACTACTACTATTAGTATTAAAGCCAACTGCCATATTCCAACTTTTAGTGCAAACATATTACAAATTTAAGGTGCAGGATTAGGTATTTTATTATGTATTGCTTCAATTTCCTCTAGAATCTCATTAGTTAAAACAACATCAATACTGTCCATATTTTCTTTTAACTGCTCCAAGCTCGTGGCCCCTATAATATTACTAGTTAAAAAAGGTCTTGTATTTACAAAAGCCAAAGCCATTTGGGACAATGACAAATCGTTTTTTTTAGCCAAATTAAAATACGCTTCTGTTGCTTTAGATGCTGTTTCTCCAATATATCTATTATAGTTAGGAAATAATGACAAACGAGAACCTTCTGGTCGTTTTCCTCCAATATATTTACCACTTAAAGCACCAAAACCCAAAGGAGAATACGCTAATAAGCCTATATTCTCTCTCATGGATATTTCGGATAAGCCAACCTCAAATTGCCTATTTAATAAGCTATATGGGTTTTGAATCGTTATTGTTCGCGGTAAATTATGAACTTTATGTTCTTCTAGAAAGCGCATAGTCCCCCACGGCGTTTCATTAGATATACCTATTTGTCTTATTTTCCCTTGATTAATTAAATCTTGAAGCGTTTCAAGAACTTGATGAAAATTATCTTGCCAATGATCTTTTATATCTGGTGTAAATTGTCTTTGTCCAAAGTAATTAGTAGTTCTTTCTGGCCAGTGCAATTGGTATAAATCTAAATAATCTGTTTTTAAACGAGATAAGCTTCCTTCTACAGCTTCTATAATTGCTTCTTTCGCAAAACCATTGGAACGAATAAATTTAGTATAATCCCCATTCCCTGCAATTTTAGTTCCTAATACTATCTTGTCTCTATTACCAGTTTCTTTAAACCAATTTCCAATTATTTTTTCTGTATGCGCATAACGGTCTTTATGTGCTGGCACAGGATACAACTCTGCGGTGTCAAAAAAATTAATGCCCTCCTCTTTGGCATAATTCATTTGATCAAAACCTTCTTTTTCAGTATTTTGCCTACCCCACGTCATGGTTCCTAAGCAAATTTTACTTACTTCTATTTCTGTATTTGGAAGTTTCGTGTATTTCATAATTATAGTATCCTGCTAAATTTTTGAAGCCCCAAATTTAAGAATTAATTAATAGCATTCTATTTTTAAATTTTTTACCTAGTTACCAAACAAAATGTAAGACTCCATAATAAAAAAGCAAACACAATTTACTAAACATCTCTAATCTCCTTTGGGTTATACCCTCATCGACGAACAGATTATCTTTTATAAATACTAAAAACCAAAAAGAAACGTTATTTATAAGCTTATACCCTAAAATACCCCCAAAAAAAGTCTATGAGCATAAGTCAACCAAACAACTAAATACCTACTTATGAATACGTTAAAGAGTTCTTTACGCCATAAAAAAGCGTTAACCCTAATCGTCTTGGGGTTAGTCATGTCTTCTCTTTTTGGATACGTTCTACCTACCATTTTTAATCCAGAAAACCAAGATTCTGTTGATAAAGAAAATATTGCAATACTTGCAAATACACATCCGCTAACGGGTATTTCGGATAATGTAGTATTCTGCTCTAATGACAATAGAGAATTACATGAAATTTACTTATGTGGCGCTACTGATGAAAGACTTTTAAACCTTACTATTCCTAATGTAAAACAAATTATTTGGGCAAAATTAGATGACATAAGTTGTAGCGCTTCTCAAAATAATTGTCCTAATACCTCTCCAAGTTGTACATGGAACCAATTAGCGACAAATCCGCAATACAATGTAACAGAAGGAGGAGAATATAGAATTTTTATTCAATATACAGACAATACAACGGAACGTTTTTATTTTAATGTCTATGCAAACGGACTTAACCCTAATGCCGTTGTAACCAATATTGATTGTGGTAATCCTGGTAATATAACCGTAAACAATGTTCCCAATAGCTACGAATACAGTATTAATAATGGAGCTTCTTGGCAAGATTCTAATATCTTTCCAATCAACACGGTAAGTACGTACAACATACAATTAAGAAATAAAAACATAACGGATGGCTGTGTTTTTGAATTAAATGATGTTACCGTAAACAATAACAGTTTTAATGCAACATCTACCATTTTACCAATAACTTGTAACACAACTAAAGGAGGAATTAAAATAGATTTAACGGATGCATCATCGAGTTATATATATGAAATTAGTCAAGGAGGAAGCCCAATAGGTTCTTCTGGACCAACATCTAGTAATACATATACTTTTACCGATTTAAATTCTGGAGATTACGACATAAATGTAACTTTATCTAGTGTATCTAGTTGCTCTTGGACGGCATCTATTACTGTCCCAGTTTTTACTCCCATACAACCTAACGCTGTTGTTACTAAAAACATTGATTGTACAGATGGTGTTATAACTGTTGCTCCAACAGGAGGCACAGCGCCTTACGAGTATAGCTTAGATGGCGGTACAACTTATAATGCATTTACTTCTGGAAATCAGTCCAATATTCCAATTACTACTGCAGGGGCATATACAGTAACGGTTAAAGATAATAGTGGTTGCGAAATTGATTCTTCTCCCGTTACTATTATTACAGAACCAGAAATAACATACACCGTAACCCCAAAAGCAATTACTTGTAATGGTACAGATGATGGCAGTATAACCGTTGACATAACGAATTCTCAAGGATATTCTACCACCTATAGCATAGATGGTAGCACTTTTCAAACATCTAATGTTTTTAGCAATTTAGCTAGTGGGTCTTATACTGTAACAATTAAAAAAGAAAAAGCCGGTGGTTCTTGTGATGTTACTACAAGTTCCGTAACCGTAAATCCAAGCACAGCTTTCACAGCTTCAGCTTCTGTTACACAACAAATAAGTTGTTCAAGTGGTTCTGCTACAATAGAAGCTTCAGTTACTGCAGGAGGAACTGCTCCTTTTGAATATAGTACAAACGGTGTGGATTTTCAAGCTAGTTCTACTCTAACTGGTTTAGGCGCGGGTACATATACCATTACGGTTAAAGATGCTAATGGTTGTACCACCACAGTAAACCAAACAGTAAACGGAGGATCTAACCCAACAAACCTAAATTTTTTAACTAGTGGAGTAGATTGTTCTACTGGAGAAACAGATGTACAAATTACTATTGAAAATGGTACAGGACCATATACTTATAAAATTACAGCTCCATCCACTATAAATAGTCCAGGGGATACTTTTACTGCATTAGCACCGGGAACCTATACCTTTGAGGTAGATGATAACGGTTGTAAAATAGTTAGAAACTATACTGTTTCAGAACCTATTCAATTTACTGCGAATACCTCTGTGAAAAAACACGTTTCTTGCTTTGCAGTTAGTACTGCCGACGGAGAAGTTGAAGTGGATATAACTAATTTTAACACTTCCTTTGATGTAATCGTAGAAAATAGCTCTGGAATAAATACTGGCTTAGGTGTTACCGGAGCTACAACGTCTCCTATTATTATATCTGGTTTAGCTGCAGATACATATACCATAAAAATTAGTGATGAATCTGGTCCTTGTCAATTCGAACAAACTCATACAATAGAAGCCCCAACATCTGCTTTAAACTTAGACTCATACAATGTCTCTGATATGAACTGCGGCTCTCCGGGTTCTATCACTATAGAAGCTTCAGGTGGGTGGGGAAATTATAATTATTCTGTAAAACAACCAGATAATACTACAACAGCTCCGCAAAGCAATAAAACCATAACTGGTTTAACGCAAATTGGAACACATACTATAATATTAAAAGATATTAATGGTTGCGTAATAGATACACAAACTTTTGATTTACAAAATAACGGCGGTCCTATTTCAATAGTAGACCAAAGTGCATCTAATTACTGTTACAGTAGCACTACTAAAGGAGAACTTAAAATAGATGTTTCCGGAGGCGAAGCTCCGTATTTTTACACAGTAAACAACGGAACTCCAACGCCAATTACTGGAGGTACTTTTACGTTAAGCAACTTAACTCCTGAAGATTATATTATAAAAGTAATTGGTGGTAATGGATGCGAAACTATTGTAGCAGACACTAAAATTGCTGGGCAATTATTTGCACTTGCTGAAATAACAAAACCTTTGGGTTGTGGTACTTCTCCCGACGCGGTTATTAACGTTGATGCTCAAGAAGGTTACCCGAATCCTGATTACACCTTTGAAGCTAGTACAGATGGAGGAAGTACATATAGTACTATCACTATGCCATTCTCCACTTCAGCAGCAGCAACATATACTTTTAGAGTAACAGATAGTAAAGGTTGTTTTACAATAACAGATCCTGTTACAACAACTATAGCCCCAACTCTAATTCCGAACCATAATCAGTCTCCTACTGCTTGCGGTAAAGCCGGAACAGGCTCAGTAGAATTAGGGGCTTCTGGAGGAACTCCTCCTTTCCTATATAGTTTTAATGGTAGTGCATATACTACGCAAACTGTATATACTAATTTAGATGCACAAGCATATAACTATGGTATTAAAGATGCATTAGGTTGCGAATTAACAGGTTTAGAGGTAATTGTAGGTGCAGAAGCTGCCATCACAGCTGACATTACAAAAACGGATATAACATGCTCTGGAACTAAAACAGAATGGGGAAATACCAATGTAACTAATGTTCAAAATGCAACTGGGTTAGTAACTATAAGGTTAATACGAGTAAATGACCCTATTAAACATGCAGCAGGCACGGCTAGATATTGGACATACAGAGAGTATAAAAATGTAGATATGTCTGACCCAACAGATGATTATGATATTCGTATGTATTGGCCACATCATTTTTATGTTGAAATAGAAGATGAAAAAGGATGTATATACGAATCTGATTTATACGAAATTGAGCAACCTCCTTTACCATGGATACAAAAACCTGAAACTGATTTAGAGCAATCTTGTGCTAGTGGAGCTTCTTTTGAGATTGAAGTAGGAGGTGACCCTGCAGATTCTTCAACATTACCTGGAGAGGAATTAGTTGGTCCATTTCAGTACCGTATATGGCCTTATGATGAAAATAATCCTCCAGCTTGGAGAGAATTTAACGATCCTTCTAACCCTGTTTTAGGATTAGATTCTGACCCTGTCGGATTTGAAAGAGATTTAAGAGTTAGTGGACTTTTATTTGGTGTACATTATGCCATTGTATTAAAAGATATGAATACAGGTTGTCAACGTTGGCGAAGTCTGGGTGTTGTTCATACCCCAGAAGCTCCTAATAATAACATAGATGTAATTTCAACTCCGCAAAGTTTATCTTGCTTTACGGGTTCAGATGGTGAAGTAAAATTTACCATAAAAGGAGCAGGAGACAACGATTTAGATGGAACACAGACAGTAAGTTGGAATATTAGGCATACAAGTGATAGAGGATCTGTACACGATTCTCACCCTTGGATACCCTCTTTTAGAAGAAGTGGAACAGCTAATGATGGAGGATCTGGTGGAGATATTGAAATTGATTTAACTGGATTAAAATTAGCTTGGTATGTAGTAGAAGTAACTACAGAGGCTGGATGTAAATCTGGTAATAGGTTCTTAATCTATAGACCTAAATCTAAACTAAAATTAGAACTAGATCAATATGTTGCACCCACTTGTAATATAGGTGCTCAGATAGCAGTAACTGCTAAAGGAGGGTGGGATAATGAAAAATACTTTAACATCCGAAATAAGTTATACCAAAACTGGCATGAATATGAGTATGCCTTAGTTTTAGATAGTAAAAATGTAACTGACCTAGATGTTTCTTGGGGGGCTAGTAATACCTGGACAAATGTTGTGCCAACAGCTTATGATGGTGTAAACAATATATACCGAGCTTATGTTCGCGACGGTGGCGGTTGTATTGAAGGATTAGGAACACCAATTACTATTACCCAAGACCCTGAACCTATTATAGATACTATAGATGTTACCGACAGATGTACCTCCACAAATGAGTTGTATAATGTAGTTGCAACACTAACACAACCTGGTACTAACCCTACAAATACAAACCCAGTTTATATTTGGGATGGCGAAGTTACTACTACAGCTACAAAGACTATGGGTCCAGGAAACCATACCTTAGTGGTTCGCGATGAGAATGGTTGTTCAGATACGCAAAACATTCATATTTATCCGCAACTAGTGGCTAAATCTAAAATTACCAAGACTGTAGATTGTGATGTCTCTTTGGATAATGGAGAAATGTTAGCTTCTGCTTATGGTGGCTCAGGAAATTTTGAATTTACTATTAGTCCTATTCCTGCATCTTATGCTTCTGGTGAAGAAACAAATACTACAGGAATATTTACAAGATTAGAACCTGGCGTAAACTATACATATACAGTTACTGATTTAGATAACAGTTGTGTTCTTGCTCCCGAACATATTTCTCCTGCATTAGAATTAATAATGCCTGTAGACCCACAATTTGAGCCAGATACAACCGTACCTGTTACTTGTTTTGGAGATACCGATGGAAAAATTATTATAAAACAAATAGACGGTGTAGATAACTTAGATGTAACTTATGAGTATAGTATTGATGGCGGAACAACCTACCAAACTTCTAATCTATTTGATGGATTAGCAGCTGGTTCTTATAATGTAGATATTCGTTCCGCAAAAAATTGTATTCAAAGTCTAACAGGCATAACGGTAGGTGGTCCATCTGCCCCAATTTCTTTAACTACTCCAACAGTATCTGCTTTTGCATGTACTGCAAATAATAAATTAGGAATGGCAACCATAGACGCAACTGTTTCTGGCGGCACAGCACCATATAAATTTAGCTATAATGGTAATAGTTTTAGCTCTATTTCAGGAACAGCAATTTCTTTTGATATTCCTTACAAAACCACATCTCAAAACATTGTTTTAGATGTTATAGATGCTAATGGATGTCCAATCCAAGAAAATATAACAGTTGATGCAGCAACTAAAATTTCTGCTACTATAACAACAACAACTCCAATGAATTGTGCTACTGATGGAGTATATGAAATTAACGATCTTACAAGTTTTACGAATTATAGTATTGTAGAACAGCCAAGTGCTTCGGCTTATGTAACTATTGTTGGAACAACTGTTACCATTGAAAAAGGGCAACCAAATACATATTCATTTTTAGTTACAGATAATGATACTGGTTGTACTACGAAAGTACATATTGAAATAGCTCCTTTTAATACTATAGAGGTAAGTGCTTCTAAAGTAAATGACATTACTTGCCATGGAGAATCTAACGGAGAGCTTTCTTTTGAAGTTTCTAGTTTTGGTAGTGGCGGATTTAGTTATGAGATTTATAATGTAAATAATACAACCACTCCTATACATTCTGTAGCTAGTAGCACACTTACTACACCTATTTCTTATAGCTTATTACCAGCAGGCACATTTGTGGTTGTAGCTACGGATAACGACACTGGTTGTCATGTAAAATCAGAACACATATCTATACAAAGCCCTTCGGAGCCTTTAGATTTTACCTATGCCATAACCCATGATTTAACTTGTTCTCCAGGTATGGATGCGCAAATTACAGCAACACCGCAAGGTGGCTGGGGTACATACGAATTTGAATTAGTAAATGCGGATTCTGGTACAACATTACAATCTTTTGATGCTAATAATGTATTTAGCGGATTAACATCTGTTATAAATTATGAATTAACCATAAGAGATGCAAATGGCTGTAGTAATGTTACAAAAACAATTACTATAGACCCAATAGACCAAATAGTAATAGACCCAGCTAATCCAACTTCAATAGAAACAACTAATCCTTCTTGTACAGAGGCAAATGATGGAGAAATTACTGTAGTTGCTACTAGAGAGTTTGGTAATGGACACACTAATTTCCAATACATTTTAACGAATATAACAACAGGAATTAGTGGTTTACCACAATCTAGTAATATTTTTTCTAATTTATTAGAAGGAGACTATTCTGTAACTGTAGTAGATGGTTATGGTTGTGACACTACAACTGCGACTATCTCTTTAACCGACCCAACGGAAATAGAAATTGACGGTATAATAAGCCAAGAACCTAACTGTGATCCTAATTCAGGAGAAATTACAGTATCCGCTAGCGGTGGTGTTTTAGGTACAACGTACGAATATAGAATTATAAAACCCGCTGCAGATGCAACTACTTGGAGTACACAACAAGTATATAGTTCTTTAGCTCCAGGAACTTATGAGTTTTTAGCTCGCGATAGTGACCCTGCAAAACATTGTGTTTCCCCTATTTCCGTAATACGAACCATAAATGTCGTAGAACCTTTAGGTATAGCAGTAAATGATGATAATACAATTATCAACTGTAATGGCGAAATGGATGCCGTTTTAATTGCAGAAGCAACTGGAGGTTTAGGTGGTTACCAATACCAACTAGAAGTTAACGGAACTTTACAAGGAGTTCCTCAAGACTCTGGTACTTTTGAAGGATTAGGACAAGGAAGCTATAGAATTTTAGCAACTGGAGGTACAAATTGTTCAGAATATTCTAGAACAGTAACTATATCAGAGCCAACTCTATTAACTGCTTCTGTTGCCAACAAACAAGATATTAAATGTTTTGGTGAAGAGGATGGCAGTATAGAGATTAGTGTAAATGGCGGTGTTTCGCCATACCAATATATTATTTCTTCTAGTCCTGAAAAATCTGTAAATACGAATCTATTCGAGGAACTTCCAGGCGATACATATACTGTAATAGTACAAGATGCAAATGGTTGCGAAGTTACTGTAAATAATATCGTAGTAGATTCTCCAACGGCTGCCTTAGATGCGACTATTACTAGAGTTGAAGATGAGGTGTGTTCTAGTGATGACAATGGCGTAATAGAAATAAATATTACTGGAGGAACAGCTCCATACGAATATAATCTTACTGGTCCAACAGATGCATATTCTGCTATCGGCAGTTCTACATTACTATTAGATAATTTAGACGGTGGTTTTTATGAAATCTATATTAAAGATGCTAATGACTGTCCGTTTGTACTAGTACAAGAAGTAAAAGTAGGTTCTAATCTCTCTTCAGAAATAGAAACTATTAATGAATGTATCGATGGTGTTCCTGCTTACGGAGTTTCTGTAATATTCGATGATAACACTTTAGATACCTCAGAAATTGTGTTCGATTTAGATGATTCTACACCTAATAACCCTGATGTAACAAATGCACAGTCTGATGCTAATTTCTCTAATATTACTTCTGGAAACCATACCATTAGTATAGTACATTTAGGTACTGGTTGTATTGAAGTTAAAAACTTTAATATCGAAGCGCAAGAACGATTAGTTTTAACCACTAAATCTGGCGGAATTAATGAAATAGTCTTAGTAGCGACTGGTGGTGATGGTAACTACACTTATTACTTTGACGACGAAGTTAACACTACTGGTTCTATGTTCATAAACCATACTGCTGTATATACTGCTAAAGTAATTGATGGTAAAGGTTGTGAAACTACCCTAGAGATTCCTATGGAATTTATAGATATTGAGATTCCAAACTTCTTTACACCAGATGGTGACGGAAACAATGATACTTGGGTCTTTAAAAACGTAGAAGGATTCCCTAATTTATGGGGTGCTATTTACGATAGATACGGTAGACAGGTTAAGTACTTTGTAAAACAAGGAAACTGGGACGGATCATACAACAATGTAGATTTACCTGCAGGAGATTATTGGTACGTTATTAAACTAAATGGAGAAAATGATGATCGCGAATTTGTTGGTCATGTTACCATATATAGGTAAATAATAACCCATATTATATATAAAAAAGCACAGCAAATTACTGTGCTTTTTTATATATAATAATTTCTGTTCAATTAACTCGCTTCTATTTCAACCAAAATAGGACAATGATCACTATGTTTAGCATCTGATAAAATTAAGGCTCTTTGCAATTTCTCTTCTAAAGAAGAACTTACCATACCATAATCTAAACGCCATCCTTTATTATTATTTCTTGCATTAGCTCTATAACTCCACCAAGAATAATTATCTGGCTCTTTATTAAAATGCCTAAAACTGTCAATAAAACCACTATTCATAAAATTACCAATCCATTCTCTCTCTACAGGTAAAAAACCTGAGACATTTTTATTACGAATAGGGTCATGTATATCTATAGCTTCATGGCATATATTATAATCTCCTAAAACAATTATATTGGGGCGTTCTTTTTTTAACTCATCTATATAAATTTGAAAATCTGCCATATATTTTAGCTTAAATTCCAAACGATCCATATTAGTTCCGGAAGGCAAATACATACTCATTATAGATACATTGCCATAGTCTACACGTAAGTTTCTACCTTCAAAATCCATATAATCAATCCCAGTACCATACTCAATATGATCGGGTTTTTTCTTTGCTAATACAGCAACACCGCTATATCCTTTTTTTTGGGCACTATACCAATAGTTATAGGCATATCCTGCTTCTGCAAAAACACTTAAATCTAACTGATCTTCATTTGCTTTTATTTCTTGTAAGCATATTACATCAGGATCTGCGGCCTGTAACCATTCTATAAATCCTTTTTTTAAGGCAGCTCTTATGCCATTTACATTGTACGATATAATCTTCATAGGTTTTCTTCTGTGCTTAAAAATAATAAAATAGGATTTAGTGGATCCTATATATTTAAAAATATAATATCCTATTTTTGCATTTTTAATTTTAGAATTAAATAATGAAAAAGATATTTGCTTTAATTGTATTATTAGGTGCTTTTAATTTTTTATCCGCCCAAGGTTACTCAGAAAATAACCATGAGATTAAGTTTAATGTTGGTCATTTTTTAGCTACTTCTACAATTGGTTTTGCTTACGAGCATTATATAAACGAAGATACTAGTATTGGTGGTGATATTTATTTTGACAATAAAGCAACAGATTACAATGGTAATTTTGGACTTGGGGCTAACGTAAGAGCTTATTTTGGTTATGAACCAAGAAGTGGTTTTTTTGCGGAAGCTTTTGGCTTATACTATACCGGAGAGGACGATGTTCTAGATGACAATTTAGGACAAAGAAATGTAGATTATAGCACTTTAGCTCTTGGTCTAGGAGGTGGATTTAAACTAGTTACTTTTAGTGAAAGATTTACTGTAGAGACGTATGGCGGATTTGGAAGGAATATGAGCCCCAAAGATTTTCAAAATACATTTATGTTTAAAGCCGGCCTATCTGTCGGATTCCGATTTTAAAAATGTCTTCTCTAAATATTCTAGAGTCGCACACCGTTAAAATTTTAAAAGAATCTTTGCGATTACAAGAATACGGTGTTGGGATATTTAAAACTATTACTACAAAATCTGCTTTAAAAAAAAGTCTTAAAAAAGAACTTATTCTTGTCAATGGAAAAATAGCCACCACGGCAACTTTTATTAATGGTGGCGAAATAATCACTCTATTAAAAGACATAAAAGCTACAACGCATCATAAAAAAATTAATCTTTTTTTAGAAGTGGTTTATGAAGACGAATATTTGGCGGTAATTAATAAACCTCCAGGTATTCTTGTTAGTGGTAATTCTTTTAAAACAATTGCTAATGCATTGGAGCAAAACATAACTGCAAGTAATTTACTCGATGCGGTTAAACCCAAACCTGTACACAGATTAGATTATCCTACAACTGGTCTACTACTCATAGGTAAAACAAGTTCTGGTATTATTGCTTTAAATAAATTATTTGAGAATAAAAAAATAACTAAATCTTACATAGCCATTACTATAGGAGAAATGCAAGGTTCTGGTGAGATTACAGAACCTATTGACGGCAAAAAAGCCACATCAAAATACAACGTAATTAAAAGGGTTAATTCTAAAAGATTCGAATTCTTAAATTGGGTAGAATTAACTCCTGAAACTGGAAGAAAACACCAACTTAGAAAACATTTATTTAGTATAAACAATCCTATTTTAGGAGACCAAACCTATTTTCTAAAAGGTTTAAAATTACAAGGTAAGGGGTTATATTTACACGCATATTCCTTAGAATTTATTCATCCTTTTACCAGGGAAAAAATTGTTATCAGAAAAGACCCTCCCATAAAATTTCATAACATTTTTGAGAAAAAATAAGAGGCTATATACCTACAGCCTCTTATAAATTTTTAAACGAAATATGTGTTTTACTTCATTTTTAAAAGCCAAGACCTCATATCTACTTCCTTAGAAATAATACCTTTTAAATCTGCAATTGCTACTCTTTCTTGCTCCATAGAATCTCTATGACGTATAGTAACCGTATTATCTTCTTTAGTTTGGTGATCTACTGTAATACAAAAAGGAGTACCGTTGGCATCCTGTCTTCTATATCTACGACCTACAGCATCTTTTTCATCATACTTTACATTAAAATCCCATCTTAAATCTTCGATAATGGCATGTGCAATATCTGGAAGACCATCTTTTTTAACCAACGGTAATATTGCTGCTTTTGTTGGTGCTAAAACAGCAGGTAATTTTAATACAGTTCTAGTTGTATTATTTTCTAACTCTTCTTCCTGCAAAGAATTAGAAAAAACTGCTAAAAACATACGATCTAAACCTATAGAGGTTTCTAATACATAAGGAACATAGTTTTTGTTTAGTTCTGGATCAAAGTATTGTAATTTTTTTCCAGAAAACTTCTCATGACTTCCTAAATCAAAATCTGTTCTAGAATGTATTCCTTCTAATTCTTTAAATCCGAATGGAAATCTAAATTCTATATCTGCTGCTGCATCTGCATAATGAGCTAGTTTTTCATGATCATGAAAACGATAATTATCCTCTCCCATTCCTAAAGAAAGGTGCCATTTCATTCTATTCTCTTTCCACTTTTCATACCATTCTTTTTGTGTTCCTGGCTGAATAAAGAATTGCATTTCCATTTGCTCAAACTCACGCATTCTAAAAATAAATTGTCTTGCAACAATTTCATTTCTAAAAGCTTTACCCGTCTGTGCTATTCCAAAAGGAATTTTCATACGACCACTTTTCTGAACGTTTAAGAAATTCACGAAAATACCCTGCGCTGTTTCCGGACGTAAATATAAATCCATTGCGCTTTCCGCATTGGCTCCTAGTTTGGTGCCAAACATTAAATTAAATTGCTTTACATCTGTCCAGTTTTTAGAACCAGACATGGGGCAAGCAATATCTAACTCTTCAATAAGTTTTTTAACATCAACTAAATCTTCTTTTTCTAAAGATTGTCCCAGTCGTTTTAAAATACCCGTTGCTTGCTCTTGGTACTCAACTACTCGTTGGTTTGTTTCCAAAAATTGTTTTTTATCAAAAGAATCTCCAAAACGCTTTGCCGCTTTTTTTACTTCTTTTTCTATTTTGTTTTCAATTTTTGCAACATAGTCTTCTACCAAGACATCTGCCCTATATCTTTTTTTAGAATCTTTATTGTCTATTAAAGGATCATTAAATGCATCTACATGCCCTGATGCTTTCCATGTAGTTGGGTGCATAAATATTGCAGCGTCTAAACCTACAATATTATCATTTAGTTGTACCATGGCTTTCCACCAGTACTCTCTAATATTTTTTTTAAGCTCTACTCCGTTCTGTCCGTAATCGTAAACAGCACTTAATCCATCATATATTTCACTAGACTGAAATACGTATCCATATTCCTTTGCGTGAGAGATTACCTTTTTAAAATTGTCTTCTTGTTTTGCCATTTGGCAAAAATAGAATTTTAAGCTAAAAAAATGTTTATTTTAACTGAAATTCTGATGTAGATAATAATCGTTCGTCTTCAAAAACATTTATAGTATACATTCCTGGTTGTAGTGAACCTCCTGGAATAGAAATAAAATCGCATACTGGTGTTTCGGCTCCGTTAAAAATAAGTTCTACTCGCTTGCTATAAACATTCCCATTTACATTTATAGTATTAGCATTATCCTCTATTACTTGTTTGTTTGGGTCTAAGAACTGAAAATAAAGTACTTTTTCTTTATTCTCTTCTTCTGAATTAGCCGCGATAGTTACACAACCTCGCAACTTTTCTATTATAGACGCTTTGTTTGTTTTAATAGGTTTTCCTCCTCGTAATCTAAAACCGCTTCCCGTAGGCTTCTGTAATTTTAGATAATTCTTAGTTTTTAATTCCTTATTTAACTCTAATATTTTCTTACGTTGTAGTGCTTCTGCTTCTGCCAAAGAACTACTTTTTCCTCTTAAAATTTCTATCTGTCGTCTAGATTCTTCATACTTTTCTCCAATAAGCATATTGTTATACTTAAGAAAGTTATTTTTTAACTTAAGGCTGTCATTTTTAGACTCTAGTCTTCTTAATTCCGTTTTAAATTCTCTCAGTTTTTCTACAGTAAAATTTAATCTTCCAACGGAATCTATTAATTGCTGTACCTTATACTTAGAATCTTGTAACTCTATTTCATTAACCTCATTAAGTGCAGAAAGTCTATCCACATCTGCTTTCATAATGGTTAAATCTTTTACTAAAAGGTCTTTTTCTTGCTCTAAATAACTAATATGAGTTTTAGATTGCGCATAACTGTAGTAAAAGGCTATTAGTATTCCTATTACTACCGCTACCATAGCAGCAAGTATTACTTTATAATTTATTTTATTATCTTGACTGTCCATCAGAACAAAGTGGTCTTTAAGTAGGTTAATAAAAAACTTGAGATTTGTTGTACTCTAAGCTCCCAAATATACTAAATGATATCAACACCCTCCTATTCCCCATAGTGTGTTTTGGTTGTAATGCACGATTAAATAGAGGAGAGAAACATTTATGTACCGTTTGTCGAAACCAAATACCACTCACCGACTTTACATTTAACGAAGAAAATCCGGTAGACCGTATTTTTTATGGACGAATTAACATAAAAAAAGCGAGTTCCTTTCTATATTTCACGGAAATAGGAATCGTTAAAAATCTTATTCATAACTTAAAATATAAAAATCAAGAACAGATCGGCGTTTTTATTGGAGAGTGGTATGGTCAAATATTAGCTGAAAATAATTTTCTAAAGGATATTGACTATATTATACCTGTACCCCTACACTCAAAAAAACTAAAAAAAAGAGGCTACAATCAGGTTACTAAATTTGGAAAATCTTTGGCCAAGTATTTAAACGCCATTTTTTTAGATACTATTCTAATAAAAACCGAAAATACCAAAACGCAAACAAAAAAGGGACGTCTTAGAAGGTGGCATGAGCAAAAAAATCTTTATCATTTAACAAATCCTTTGGTTCTTGCTAATAAAAAAATTCTTTTATTAGATGATGTTATAACTACAGGAGCAACTATGGAAATTTGTGCAAAGACCTTACAAGAGGCTCCAGGCGTAACAATATATATTACAAGCATGGCTGTAGTATTGTAATTTCTAATTTCATTAAATATGTTGTTTCTTTGTTTCTAATATTTTAAAGTAATGTTACAACGTTTTTTAGCCTACTTTTTTTTCGCCATTATAATTGCTGCATTTTATCAATGTGCTAGAAGAGGAAGTCCTACCGGAGGTCCAAAAGATATAGAAGCTCCCATTTTGGTGAAAGCGGAACCTGAAAATATGAGTATCAACTTTTCAGAAAACAAAATACGCCTCTATTTTAATGAATATATTAAACTTAAAGACGTTCAAGAACAACTTATTATTTCTCCTCCCTTAAAATATATTCCTGACTTATCTCCGCAAGGTGGAGCTAGTAAATATGTTGAAATAACTATAAAAGATACGTTAAAAGAAAATACGACTTATACTCTAAATTTTGGAGAAAGTATTGTAGATAATAATGAAGGTAACCCAAATCGTTTTTTAACCTATGTTTTTTCTACTGGTACTTATATTGATTCTCTAGAGGTCAAAGGAGTTGTAAAAGATGCCTTTAACAAAGACGCCGACACTTTTATTAGTGTTATGCTGTATGAAATTGATAGCGCATATACAGATTCTACTATTTTTAAAAGACCACCGAATTATATTACAAACACCCTAGATAGCACCATAATCTTCAACTTAAAAAATTTGAAAAAAGGGAAGTACGCTCTTTTTGCACTTAAAGATGAAGCCAAAAATCATGTTTTTGACCAAAACACGGACAAAATTGGCTTTATTAAGGATACCATTACTATACCTACTGATTCTATTTTTCTTTTAACTCTTTTTAAAGAAGTGCCTAATTTTTCTATGGCTGTACCCTCTTTAATGTCCAAAAATAAAATTACTTTTGGGTACTTTGGAGATGGAGAAAATAGCATTATTAAGCCAATATCTGTTATTCCAGATTCTGTACAAACCATGTTCCAGAAAGAGCCCAAAAAAGATAGTATTAATTTTTGGTTTACACCATATGAAATGGATTCTTTACTCTTTACGGTAACCAATGAAAAATATAAAACACTAGATACTTTTAAAATAAAGAATAGAAAAATTGCTCAAGACACCCTTGTTTTATCAGCAAATCACAGGGGAAACATTAATTTTAATGATTCATTTCTACTTGTAGGAAACACTCCTTTAATTTCAATGGACTCTTCTAAAATTAAAATGATGGATAAAGACTCTTTACCTGTTAAATTTTCTGCTACACTAGATACGCTTGAAAATGCCTTAGCAATCGATTTTATAAAAAACCCGGAAGAAAGCTATCTTATTGATGTTCTTCCTGGTGCTATAACAGATTTTTTTAATAGCACAAATGACTCCTTAACCGTTGGTTTAAAAACGAGAAGTTATGCAGATTTTGGAAACCTAAGATTGTCTATTGAAGGCAATAATTTAGAATTTCCTCTTATTGTACAATTAACAAATGAAAATGGGGAAGTACAAAGGGAAATTTACGCATTAGAATCACAAGTTTTTGAATTTAACCATTTAAAACCCGCAAAATATTTAGCACGTGTTCTTTTTGACACTAACGCAAATAAAAAATGGGATACAGGTAATTACTTGTTGCAAATAGAGCCGGAAAAAGTAAGCTATTATCCCGTTCCTATTGAAGTTAGAGCTAATTGGGAGTTAGAACAAACTTTTACTGTATTAGATTAAAAGCATCGCGATCTTCTAAAAACTTAAGCTTATTTCTTGTTTTTTCTAAATGAGTTTTACTTAGAGTAGCATACAGCACTTCTTCTTTATCAGAAAAAGCTAATGTTTTTCCAAGACAATCATAGACAGCAGAATGTCCAGAATATTGGTGTCCAGAGTTATCGGTTCCAATACGGTTTACACCAATACAATATGCCATATTCTCTATAGCTCTAGCTTTTAATAAACTGTCCCATGCCAAAACTCTTGGCTTAGGCCAATTGGCTACATAAATTAGCAAATCATAATTTTCTGTATTCCTTGCCCAAACAGGAAAGCGTAAATCATAACATATTAATGGACAAAAACGAAACCCTTTGTAGTTGATTATTAATCGGTCTTTTCCAGACTCGTACACTTTATTCTCACCAGCCAAAGTAAAAGTGTGTTTTTTATTATAATACCAAAATTCTCTGTTTGGGGTTACAAAAAACAGCCTATTATAATTTTTATTTAATTCCGAAAAAACAATACTCCCAACTATTGCTACATTATTTTCATAAGCAACTCTTTGCATCCAAGCAATAGTTTTATTTCCTTCAATAACGGAAATAGAAGATGGGTTCATAGTAAATCCGGTAGTAAACATTTCAGGTAGTACAACAACATCCGTATCCACTTTTAAAGCCTCTATTTTATTTTGAATCAAAGTCCTATTTAAGTTTGGCTCTTCCCATTCTAAAGGAATCTGAATCAAAGCTATATTTAGTTCTACATTCATTTTTAGTTATTTAAAAAGTCTACGGCCAATATATACCTTTTTTTAACCCCTGATTTTTATCATTATAAAAATAGAAGAATAAAGTTAACTTTAAAAAAAGCATTTATAATATTAACGTATTCTAAATCTTAGAATACTGAAAAAAACCGCATTCCAAAACGTAAGATAATTCTCAAAAAAATAAAGGTTCTCTTTATAAATAATTACTAAATTTGAGTATGGCCACTTCTACAATTACTGAAAATACTTTAAATCAGCTTTTAATTAAAGATGCGCCAATTCCTATCGCAACATTAGATACAGAGTTAAAATTCCTGTGGTACTCTCAAAAATGGACTTCTACGCATAACTTAACATGTAATCTTATTGGGGAAAATTTCTTTTCTGTAATGAACAATATACCCAAGGAGTTCCTTTCTGTTTTGGAAAATTGTTTGTCAGGCAATCCATGTAATTCCGAAGGAAAAAAATACATTGCCGTAAATGGAGATTATATTTGGTTAAAATGGCATATTAATCCTTGGAAAATGGCCAATGGAGAAATTGGCGGAATAATTATTGTGTTAGACAATGTTACCCGTTCAAAAAATAAAGAAGAACTATTAAAAGAAGCTCAATTATTTTCAAAAATAGGTGGCTGGCAGGTAAACTTACAGGATTTTAAAGTTTCCTGGACCAAAATGGTTAACATTATCCACGAAGAACCTTTAGATTATGTTCCAAAAACCTATGAAGAATGTTTTAGCCATTTTAAAGAAGGAGAACATAGAGATAAAATATATGAGTTATCTAAAATAGCAATTACTCAAGGTATTCCGTGGGATACTGAAGTTAAAATGATAACGAGAAAAGGTAACGAAGTATGGATTAGAACGAAAGGACAGGCAGAATTTGTAAATGGAAAATGTATTAGAATTTTTGGAATTTGCCAGGATGTTAATGAAAGAAAAATTGCCGAATTAAAATATAGTGAACAAGCTAAAAGGGCCCAAAAAGCAACTTCCGCTTCTAATGTAGGAGTATGGGAATTTCAAACCAAAGATAGACATACTATATGGGATGATATGTGTTTTAAAATTCATCAGGTAGACCCAAAAAAATATGAAAATGCCTACCAAGCTTGGGCTTCTATTATTCATCCAGACGATTTTAACAGAGTAATTGATGAAGCGTTCTGGGTAAGTAAAGGAGAAGGCAGTGGAGTCATAGAATATCGTATTTTATTACCCGATAAAACTGTAAGGCACCTAAAAGCAGTTGCCACTTTTGTAACAGAACAAGAAAAATACAATAACATTGCTATCGGCGTAATTACAGATGTTACCAAAGAAAAAGAGAATGACAAAAGATTAAGAGAATATTCCGAAATTACTAGTGACCAAAACGATAGCTTAAGGAACTTTGCCCACATGGTTTCTCATGATTTGCGTTCGCATGCCACCAATTTATCCATGGTAACTGGGTTTTTATTAGATGAAAGGGATGAAAACGAAAAGTTTAAATTAATGAATATGCTCAAAGAAGCAACAGAGAGTCTAAATAGTACTGTACATAATTTAAATGAGGTTGTACAATCTAGCTCCAATGTTTCTGAACAACTAATTCCTATACCATTAAAACCAGCTATAGACACCGTTATAAATAATATTGGAGTCCTATTCAAAGAAAAAAATGCCAAAACAATTATTAATGTAGCTCCCACAGTAGAAGTTTTAGCTATTCCTGCTTATTTAGACAGCATATTATTAAACCTTTTTACCAATAGTCTTAGGTATTCTGAAACGAACAGACCGCCCATACTAAAAATAGATGTAGTAATAAATAAAAAGCACTTAGAACTTACCTTCACCGATAACGGAAAAGGTATAGATTTAAACAAATTCGGAGGTAAAATATTTGGTATGCACAAGACTTTCCATAGAAATAAAGATGCCAGAGGTGTTGGTTTATATATAACAAAAAACCAATTAGAAGCTATGGGTGGAAATATCTCTGTAGAAAGCCAAGTAGGTGTAGGGACTACATTTAAACTAATTTTTAAAACCCAATAAAAACTAATCGAATGGCTAAAATTAACTCTGTTTGTATAATTGATGACGATTCTATTTTTGTATATATAGCCAAACGCTTAATGAAAGAATCCAATTTTTGTGAAAAAATTTTAGTCTTTGAAAATGGAAAACAAGGAATTGAAGGCCTCCTAGAAATAGATAAAAACAAAAAAGAGATGCCTTCTATAATTTTCCTAGACTTGAGTATGCCAATAATGAGTGGCTGGGAGTTTTTAGATAGCTATGCAAATGCTCAAATATCGAATAAAGATGACTTAAAAATTATTGTAATGAGTTCTTCTATTAATCCTAATGAAATAGAAATGATTAAGGCTTACCCCATGGTTACGGACTATATAGTAAAGCCAATTACTCCTTCTGATCTTGATAAAATTATTTGCCTATAACTATTTGTTTTTCCGTAAGCTTATTCATTTTATTCGACAGATAGTTTTATAAAACTATCTGTAATTCAAAAATCTCATGAAAAAATTAATTATTCCTTTTATCCTATTTTCTTTATTGGCATTTAACGTAGCTCCCGATACCATTTCTAAAGCGGAAAGAAAATTTGGAGTTGCTGAACTCGAAAAAACACAAAAACATTTAAAAAACACCATTAAAAACTTATCCGAAGAACAAATAAATTTTAAGCCAACTAAAGAGTCTTGGTCCATTGCAGAATGTTTAGAGCATATTACTATTTCGGAAAATACTTTTTCAGAAATGTTAACTGGATCATTAAAAACGCCTGCAGATCCAACCAAAAGAGGTGATGTAACTATGTCAGATGATAAACTACTTGCTTTTATAACAACTAGAGACACCAAAGTTAAAACTTCAAAGTCTTTTGAACCTTCTGGTAAATATGGTTCTTATGAAGAAACTTTGACCAACTTTAATTCGAAAAGAAAAGAAAACATAAAGTTTATAAAAAAAACAAAAGAGGATTTACGAAACCATTATGGTAAATTACCATTTGCCACTATTGATGGTTTTCAAATCTTGATTTTCATGTCTGGACATACAGAAAGACATGTAAAGCAAATGAAAGAAATTAAATCTCATAAAGATTTTCCCAAAAATTAATTTTATCTTAAATATTATATAGGCATCTCTTTTAAAAGAGGTGCTTTTTTAATTTCAAAAGAATACTTTTCAAAATTTCCCCTTATAAATATATACTTTCTTATTGGAACAAAATATTAATTATGTTTTCCAGGAGTATAATCGTCAGGAGCCATTTGCGGGTTATTTATAGTACCACTACCCCCAGTATCATTAATAATTATCCATTCCGAGGGTGTATAAATAGAGTTGCCTTTTAATACATTAGATCTTCGCAATGCCCGCCCATCTTCAAATTCATGATTTGTATCAGAACCATCTTGCCCTACAACCCCAAAAACATCTATTATAGTTCCAAAAGGGTCTAATAGAATAAAATTATCATCTCCATTAGAATCCGCTGGACTATTAGCTCCAACTTCTAAATCGGGTAAAAAACCGTAAATAGAATTAAAATATTCCGCATTTGGTGCTAAAATAATAGTACTATTTGGCCGTATTTCTAAATCCGATAAATCCACTTCAGAGCTAATTTCTGTATTACTATTTGTAAATCTTTGAAGTAACCACCCCTTTAAAGATATTACTGTTTCACTTGCATTATATAACTCTATATACCGGCCTGAACTATTATTATCAGGATCTGCCAATTCAGAGATTAAAATAGCTGTGGATGTAAACTCACCTATATTATCTTTACAGCGTTCTAGAGTAAAGTCAATATCATCTAAACTTCTAATAATTAAATAGTAATTTTTAGAATCTCTGGATAGTACACCTGTAATAGAACCTCTTAAGCTTGGTATAATTTGCTCTTGAAAATTGGAATATCCACTATTAAGAACAATTATTCTGTTATCCTCACAATCTTCTAAAGTACGTCCTGTTTCTCGTTCTTTTTCTGCAAAACTTAAACCCAATATCTCTTTGGAGAACTCTATATCGTTAATAGTAATTAGTGTATTTAAAAGAGCATTATTTATTTCTGAAATAGTAACCAATTTAGGTTTTAGTTCTTTAGTCTTTGTACAAGATATAAACAAATGTTGTTTTAAAGATAGTGCTGGTAACCTTCCTATTGATATGTTCCCAAAAGAAGTAAAGACACCTCCAATTTTGTAAAGTCCTTTATTTTTTCCAAAATAAAGTCCTTTCAGTTTTATCATAATTTTAGAACCTACAGGATAGAACAAATGAGAATCTTGAAGTTCTATTTCTATTTGTATTCCATGCTCTGCACTTTCATATTTATCCTGACAATGTAAAACACTAAAAAAATTTCCTTCTTTATCAGATGATACTACAATGGCTTCTAAAATAAGATCTTCTTGAATTTGAAATATCTCATCTTTATATTTATTTTTTAAATCTTCTATTGTAATATTTGGTTTTAAACCATCTTCGCATAACCTATTTGGAGTATCAAAGTTTTTATCTGTTACGCAATTACTGCACAATAAAAAACACCCAAGAAAAAGAATATATATTATGTCATTCTTTATAAAACTCATTCTACATCCCTATTAAAAACTTATTGCGAAATTTAAAAAATACGTTCTTCCATAACCATACCAATATTTTGGCGCAAAAGAAGGAGAACCGCTTAAATTATCTTTTTTTAATTGTCCGTAATTACCATTTCTACTTTGCTCATAACCTCCCGTACGGTATGAAGAATTAAATATATTATTTAGACTTACAAAAACACTTATATATTTCCCATTCCGAAGCCATGATTTTCCTCCTATAGCATTTAAAAGATAGAAATCATCCAAAGGCTTTTGAGCTAACAAACGTTCCACATTTTCCTCAGTTGCATCTGCAAATTTTTCTCCTGTTTCCGGATCTAAAGAAAAGCTATCTGTACGTGTTATTGTAGATATATTTGCGTAATTATCCCCCATATAATTAGCGCTTAAACCTACCCACCAATATTTAGGGTCTCTATAATCAATTCCCAGTGCTAATGCCTTTTGCGGACCTTGCGCCAGCCTATAATTTTTTAATTTAGCGCTTCCCAAATCTATTCTACCAATAGTATTTATTAATTCTTCTTCTGCATCTGCTGTATCAAAATTTATGGATACATTTGGGTTACTAGCATAGGTATACTTTGCTAAAGAAAGTACTCCTGTTAATCGTACAGAAGAAGATAATTGATACTCCAGCCCTATTTCTGTTCCTAAATGTAATTTATCTACTCCTGTTAATACTTCTTGCACAAAGTCCGACCCAACACCGGCATCTACATAAAAAAAGTTAACATCTGTAGTATTCCGAAAAAGTGTATGGAAACCTGTAATTCTAGCCGTAAGTTTAGGTAAGCGAATAAAATAACTCATATCTAAACTAGTTACTTTTTCTTCTTCTAGGTTAGGCACTATTAAATTATTTTCTCTAGGGTTAATAAATATGTTTTGTAGGGTAGGCGGTCTCTCTACAATAGCTCCCTTTACAGTAATCCAATTTCTACCATTAAACTTATAAGTAAAACCCATTTTTACACTAATAGTAGAAAAAGAAGTTTTTTCACTTTTCCCTAAAGATGAGGTTATAAAACGTTGATTTTTAAAAAGACCTTCTCTTTGAAAGTTCGAAACAGCATAACTACCAGTAAAAAATGCATTCCAATTTTTGGTTTTATATTTTAATTGCCCGAACGCTTTAATTTTTGATGCATTTATAACATAATTATAATTAAAAGTATCTCCCTCAACCCTCTCATTATTTCCATCTACGTTATTGAGAGTACCTGAAAAAGCATCAATATCTCTATGAAAATTAGCTCCTAAAAGATCTTCTATTCTTGCATAATTAGTAGAACGCAAGTTTTGATAAAATGCTCCTAAATCCAAATGTATCTTCTCATTAATATCGAAATTAGTAACACTATTCATTACTAATCTCTTATCCTTTATCACATCATTATACAAAATATACGAAGCTCCGGATAAACTATTTAAATTTGCTGTATACAAATTATCCCAATCTATCTGAGGGGTTAATAAAAAATCTTCCTTTGCCTTATTAGCACTATAGAAATTAGCTCCAATAGGGCTATTTATGTAAAAGCTTGGTAAATATCTATAATATGTTTTATATGGGTTAGGAGCATTATAATACCCTAATCTACTTTTTGAACGATCACCTAACTGATAGAATATGCCAGTATTTATTTGTAGCTTCTCTTTTTTATAAAAATGATTAAATAGTAGTAGCGGTTCTTGAATTTTTCTTTCTCTAGAATTGCGATTTTTTCCATTCTGATTTCCCCAATACGGGTTGTATTTATTGCTTGTCATATTAAAAACCTCTTCTGTTATTGCCGAGGAACTTCCTCTTCTATTGGAGGCTAAAAAAGCAGTAAACAAAAAATGGTGGTTCTTGTTTAGTTGGTATTCCAATGCCCCAAAAACAGAAAAAGCGTCGTACAAAGTACCATTAGCATATCCGCTTTTAGCCCATCTTCTGGAACTAGATATACTATACGTAATACCTTTATTATTTATTCTAGAAGTATATGTTGCCATAAACCTACCACTATATGTTCTATTAGATGTCGAAGAAGATAGCCTTAACCCAGACCGCATATTAGAGGGTCGTGTATCTATATTTGTAGTTCCTAGAATTCCCCCAAAAGTAGAAGAAGCTGGTGCCAAACCAAATGAAAATTCTTGATTTCTGGTTACATCGTTCAGGCCTCCCCAGTTATTCCATTGCGGTCTTCCGTCTATTAACTTATTCATTGGTAATCCGTTAATTAAAACTTCTCCATTTTGAGAATCGTAACCTCTGACTCTAAAAAATGCTTGTCCAAAATCGAATGCTGCTCTATTTAAAAAAATATCTTTTGTAGCTTGTAAAATCCCGGAGGTAATAGTCTCTCCCTGATCATCTGCCAAATCTGAATCAGTTAATGAAATTAAATTAGTGCTCTTTTCGGCTCTAATATCGGGCTCTAAATAAATACTTCCTAAATCTAAGATACCCTTGGGGTATACTATCGGAATATTCTTAGTTACATAATCTTTCGCTACAATTTGTAAAATTAGGTTTTCTCTGTTTTTTAAGATAATTTGAAAAGTACCATTTTCAGCAGAAAACGTAGAATTACCAGTTCCTACGATTTCAATAAAAACATTTTTTATTACATCCTTATTCATCGAAGATTTTACAATTCCTACGACTTTTGAGTGCTCTTGAGCTCCCAAAAATTGTAGCATAAGAAAACCGAGCGAAAAAAGAAAATATCGCATGTTAGATTGGTATGGTTAGTATCAACTTATATTAAATATAGTAATAATCAGATAAATATGTATGAAAAATCTTTAATATAAATAATTTATCGATATTTATACACCAATATTTAAATTATGAATTATAGGTATATTCTCTTATTCTTTCTGATATCTTATAATAGTTTTTCTCAAAATAAAAACAACTATCAGATACGTACTATAGCCTTTTATAATGTTGAAAATCTTTTTGATACTCTGAACGATTCTCTAAAAAGGGATGATGATAGAACTCCTAATGGAAAAGACCAATGGACAAAAAAACGTTATCTAAAAAAAATAGAAAACACCTCTAAAGTAATTACAGAAATAGGTGCAAAAATTACAAATACTTCTCCTGATATTATTGGATTATGCGAAATAGAAAACTTGCAAGTCATAGAAGATTTAATAAGCCATCCTAATTTAATAACAAAAAATTACGGCATAATACATTTTAATTCCCCTGATGAGCGGGGTATTGATGTGGCTCTCCTTTATAAAAAGAATATTTTTCTGCCCGATGCCTTTGTAAGTCATAGATTGTTATTAGAAACTAAAGAGGGATATAGAGATTACACTAGAGACCAATTGGTCGTAAGTGGTTTTTTAGATAATGATAAAATTCATTTTATTGTAAACCATTGGCCTTCTAGAAGTGGCGGAGAAGTTCGTAGTAAACCAAATAGGTTAGCTGCTGCAAAACTAAACAAACGAATTATAGATTCAATTTCTAGAACAGAAGTCTTACCAAAAATTATTAGTATGGGCGATCTCAATGATGACCCTACGGATGATAGTCTTAAAAAAATATTACGCACCACAGGTAAAAAGAATAAACTAGAAGATGGTGACCTATACAATCCTATGGAGAAACTGTATAAAAAAGGAGTAGGTTCCTTAGCCTATAGAGATAAATGGTTTCTGTTCGATCAATTTTTCATGACTAAACCTTTAACTGAACCTATAAATAAGCAATATACTTTTTGGAAAACTGGTGTATATAACCCTACATATTTGATTACACCAAACGGAAGATACCAAGGATACCCATTGCGAACTTACGCAGGAGGAAGTTATACCGGTGGGTATAGTGACCATTTCCCCGTATATATTTATTTAATTCGAAAGATAGAATAACATTAAGCCAACCATTGACCCCAAGGGATTCTGCTCAATATAAGTACCAAACCTAAACCGTAGAATATAGCAATGCTTTTAAATTTTTTATCTCCTTCTACAAACTTTTTATGACGAGACCAGCCAATTGTAATTAATACTAAAGCAATTATATTTATAAAAGGGTGTTCTACAGCTAATAACCTTGCTGGAGCATTTAAGCCACCCATTCCTAACGCTTGTATTGCTTTTAAGCCATTTGCAGAAACGAAATACAGTATTAAACCTACCAAAAGTTGAATATGACATAAAATCATAGCAAATAGGCTTAAACGCAAGTCTTTACCCATAGTAAATATTTTTTTGCCAACTAAGCCAATAATAGCGTTAGCAACTGCTAAAAATAAAACTGCTAATGCAACATAAGCTAAATAAGAGTGTAACGTTTTTACAATTTCCATAGTAATTATTTATTCGATAAAAATAGTGAATTTTCGGCATAAAAAACCCTGCTAAAATGCAGGGTTTAATTTTATGTAAAAACTTTTGTTTAAAAGTTAAATCGAACACTTGCGTTCCATGTTCTTCCAAAACCAAAGAAAACTCTATTACTAACATTGATACCATCATAGGTTTCATCACCAGCTTCTGCAAAATCATTTGTATCGGATTCAGCAATATAAGTTGTATCAAATAGGTTATTTACATTTACTCTAAAATTTAGTGCGTTTTCTCCTATAGGCAATTTGAAAGAAACACCAGCATCAGTTAAGCCAAAAGAAGGAAGTTTCAATGATCCGTTCTCATCGATACGAGTAATATCGAAATCAGCATATAAGTTATCCGCATAGCGATATCCTAAATCCACAGCTAAGTTTTCTAATATATTATAATTCACCCCCATCGCAGCAGTAAACTGAGCAGCATCACCTACTTTAACTCCATCTAAATTCAAAACTTGGGTTTGCTCTACACCGTCAATAACAATAGGGGATTGATCGTTGTCAAAAAATGTTGCAGTAATGTTATCTTTATACTCCCAGTTACCGATAGAGACCATACCGGTAAATGATAATTTATCACTTGCCTGTAGTCTTGCATCGAATTCTAACCCTGAGTGCACTTGTGTAATACCCAAAATATTTCCTGTTCCTCTAACCTCATCAGGTTCGCCTCTATTAAAAGTAGCTGTAACATTATCAAATCTATCTTTCCAACTAGTTCTATACAAGTTTACATTAGCTCTGAATTTTGAACTTCTATATCCATAACCTAATTCAAAACCAACAATTATTTCATTCGTTAAATCGGGGTTTAGACTATTGCTAAAATTTAAATAAACAGCATCAAATAAAGGTTGTTTTGAATAATACCCAGCATTAGCAAATAAATTGTGGTTTTCGTTAATATTCCAATTTAAACCACTTTTTACATTACCACCAAGAATGTTTTCGAAATCTGTTTTTTCTGGAGGTGTTTCTCCAAAAAACTCTTCACGAGCAAAACCTTGGTTCGATAAGGCTCCTTGTATGAAACCAGTAACATCCTCTGTAAAGTTGTACTCAACTTGAGCAAAAACGCCTAACCAGTTTACAAAGCCAGTATTATAATAATCTATTTTTTCTTCATCATCAATATTACTAAAGACCCACCAAGGAGCGTCGCCAGCATAAGTTTCCGTAAACAGGTTTGATGCTCCTTCACCTAAAGGGTTATTACGATCATCTGTTTGCTGATAAACATCACCTCCTAATAAATCATTTACTCTACGATAGTGAAATCCTTTATATTTTCTGATATCTACCCCAAAATCTATGGTTAATTTATCGCTTATCCGATTGTTAAAATTAGCTAGTAATCCATACCAGTTATGAGAATTTATAGATGACCTTCTAGTAATACCATTAGTGTTATTTTCATTTGGGTTTCTATCGCTATTATTAACATATTGACCATCAATTTGTTCTCTGGCGTTACCTCCATTAAAATCGGCTACAACTGTTCCACTATTGAAGGCCTTAATATCGTCTACCCGTATTAAACCATCTGCTGTTCTTGGCAAAGCAAATTGTCTTCTGCCTCCAATTTCACCAATCTCTCCTAATGAACCACCACGACCGAAAGAAGCATATGCGTTAGTTTGTAATGTTGTTTTACTACTCAATTCCCAATTCCAACTTAAACTAATAACTGGTTTATGATAAAAATTACCCGCAAACGTGTATTCCTCTCCATCTAAACGTCCCCAACTCTCATTATACCTTCTGTTCGGTTCGCCATCGCCTTTTCCATATTGAATCTGCTGTTCAATAGATGTTGCTCGACCTCTTCTATTGTGCCATTGTGGCGCTCCAGTTACCATAAATTCTAAACTATGATCTCCGCTTGTATAACCAAGTCCTACAAAGAAATTATACCCTTCGAAATTAGTACCATCAGCATACATATTACCACCTGTTCTACTTAAAAGTAAAGAAGTTGAGAAACCGTTTTCTAAAATACCTGAAGAATAGGATGCCAATGTTTTAACATAACCATCATTACCTACAGTAGCACCGAAAGAACCCCCTTTTGGGTTTTGCGATGTTTTTGTAACAACATTTATGGTACCACCAACAGATGATACTGCAAGTTTAGACGACCCCAAACCTCTTTGCACTTGTATAGCAGATGTTACATCTGAAAGTCCGGCCCAATTACTCCAAAAAACTCTACCATTCTCCATGTCGTTTACAGGAATACCATTTATCATTACCGCCGAATTATTTGTATCAAACCCTCGAATGTTCACACGGCCATCTCCAAAACCACCACCAGACTTAGTAGCGTAGATAGAAGGGGTTGTATTCAATATTTCTGGAAGTTCTTGAGACCCTAACTTTTCTTGAATTTCAGCGAATTTAATTGTAGAAACTGCGACAGGAGTCTTTCTGTCTTTAGCAATATCCTGAACACCAGTTACAATAACCCCCTCCAGCTCCTCTGCATTTGGTTCTAAAGAAATAACCCCAATACTACCTGTTGAAGTAAAAGGAACTTTTTTGCTAACAAAACCTATATAAGAAACCACTAAAGTTCCAGAGTTTTCAGAAACTTCGATTGTAAAGTTACCATCAAAATCTGTCGATGTTCCATTTGTTGTTCCTTGAACTATAACACTGGCACCTGGTAACGGAGAGTTTGTACCTTCTTCTAATATTGTTCCAGAAATAACTGTTTGTGAAAATGCAACAGCAGTCATTAAAAAGGCTGCTAATGCGATGTACATTTTTTTCATTTTTCTAATGTTTGAATTTATCATTATTGTGCAAATGTGTAGCATTTTTTTATGCTTAGCATTAACACAACGTTAAATTAGTCATGTCAAATTTAACATAATTTTATCATAAAAAAAGCTTGTAACCTTATAAGTTACAAGCTCTTAATAAAATTAATTATTTATGTAGTTACTTCTTAAATTTTTGCAGTAACTGCAAAGTTGAAGTGTCATGTTTAGCTATTTCTGAACCTTCTATATCTTTTAAAATAGTTCCTGCTAGTTGTTTCCCTAATTCTACCCCCCATTGATCATAACTAAATATATTCCATATAACACCTTGGACAAATATTTTATGTTCGTACATAGCTATAAGAGCTCCTAATGATTTAGGAGTCAATTTTTCTATAAGCAAAGTATTGGTAGGCTTATTACCACTAAAAACTTTAAAAGGAAATAATTTCTCTATTTCTTCTAGAGATACATTCTTTGAATCTAATTCTTCCTTAACTTCTTCCGAAGTTTTACCATTCATTAATGCTTCTGTTTGCGCAAAGAAGTTTGCCATTAACTTGTTATGATGATCCGTTTCTCCATATAAAGACTCCTTAAACCCTATAAAATCAGCAGGAATCAATTTTGTTCCTTGGTGAATTAACTGAAAAAAAGCGTGCTGCGAATTTGTTCCCGGCTCTCCCCAGATAATGGTTCCTGTTTGGTAGTCTGTTGCATTACCACTGCGATCTACACTTTTACCATTACTTTCCATTATTCCTTGCTGTAAATAAGCAGAGAATCTACTTAGATATTGCGTATAAGGGATAATGGCTTCTGTATCTGCTCCATAAAAATTATTATACCACACACTTAATAAGGCAAGTACCACTGGTATGTTTTTATCAAAATCTTCGTTTTTGAAATGTTCGTCCATCTCATTTGCTCCTTGTAGCAAAGCATCAAAATTATCGTACCCAACGGCTAAAGCTATAGAAAGACCTACGGCACTCCAAAGAGAAAAACGACCGCCAACCCAATCCCACATAGGAAATACGTTTTCTTCTGAAATTCCAAACTCAGCTATTTTTTCTGCATTTGTTGAAACGGCAGCAAAATGTTTCGCTATATCTTCTTGTTTTCCGTGTTTTAAAAACCACTTTTTTATGGTGGTTGCATTACTCAATGTTTCTTGGGTAGTAAATGTTTTAGAAACAATAACAAAGAGTGTAGTTTCTGGATTTAACTCCTTTATAACCTCATGAACATGATCCCCATCTACATTACTAACAAAGTGTAATTTTAGATGGTTTTTATAAAATTTTAAAGCCTCTGTTACCATTGCTGGTCCCAAATCTGAGCCTCCTATACCAATATTTACTACATCGGTAAAAGTTTTACCCGTAAAGCCTTTTGCTTCACCAGAAATAATAGTTTCAGTAAAACTTTTAATATGTTCTTTTACTGCATACACTTCTGGAATTACGTTTGTTCCATTTACCAGTACCGAATCCGTTTTTTTAGCCCTTAAAGCAGTATGCAAAACGGCTCTTCCCTCTGTCTCATTTATAAGGTCTCCGGCAAAATATTTATCAATAGCATCTTTTAACTCTACTTCTTTTGCTAATTCTAGTAACAAATCTAAAGTCTCCTGCGACATTCTGTTTTTAGAAAAATCTACTAAAAAATCTTCCCAATGGATTGTATATTTTGATGCTCTACTTGCATCACTAACAAATAACTCTTTTAATGTATTTTCTTTATTTGTATTAAAGTGCTCCGTTAATTTTTTCCAAGCCTTAGTTTCTGTAGGGTTAATTTTTTGTAATGCCATTTTCTTGGTTAAGTGTTACTAGTTCTTCTTCTGTTTTTGGATAAGCTGTTTTGTCCAGTTGTTCTTTTTTAGCACTAATGAATTTAAAATAATCTGCTCTAAGTTCTTCTGCTAATGGTTCTGCTAATGGTAATTCTTCTTTTAACGGATCTACCTGTCTTCCGTTTCTCCAGAAACGATAACATACATGAGGCCCTCCAGTATTTCCCGTCATTCCAATCCAACCAATAACATCTCCCTGCCTTACAAATTGGCCTTTTTTAACATTCTGGTTTTTCATATGAAGATATTGCGTAGAATAGGTTCCGTTATGCCTAATTTTAACGTACTTACCATTTCCTCCTCTTCTGGTAGATTCTGTAACAGTACCGTCTGCGGTTGCCATTATAGGCGTTCCTATTGGCGCTGCATAATCTGTTCCTTTATGTGGCCTAAGTTTATAACCGTAATACTTAATTCTTCTTTTTAAATTGTACTTAGATGATATACGACTAAATTTAACTGGTGCTCTTAAAAATGTTCTTCTAAGATTATTGGCTAATTCATCATAATAGTCTACCACATTTTTTAAAGAATCACTTTCATATGCAAAAGCGTATATTGGCCTTCCATTATGCTCAAAAAAAGCAGATTCAATGGGCCCTGCACCTGCATAAATAGAATCGTTTATATATTTTTCTTTATAGATAACTTTAAACTTATCTCCTTTTTGTAATCGGAAAAAATCTATGGTCCATGCATATACTTCTGATAAATTATTGGTTACATTGTAATCTATTCCTTGATCTAATATAGCTTCAGATAATGAAGATTCTATTATGCCTGAAGCCACTCTTTCTACACATTTAACCTCTTTCTTATCTGTATAAGCAATTACACTATCTCTTAGATCTACTACTGTATAATTAATACGATCATTTTCATAAATAAATACCTGAGCTGCTTCTAATGTATCTTTGGATTTTAATATGGTATATGGTTTGCCAACTCTTATTTTACGAACATCGAAAGTATCTTTATACTCCTGAGAAATTTTATAAATTTTAGGATACTCTACATGATTTTCGAGCATTAGCTCTCCGAAACTATCCCCATTTCTAACGGTATCTCGATGCACTTTAAAGTTTTCGAAATTAAAACCAAACTGTTTAACTTCTACTTTTTCTACTTTCTTAATTTCTTCTTTTTCAACTAAAGAATTTATTTCTTTCTTATCCTTACAAGCAATGATAACTATCAATGCCAGTATTGCGCCCCAATATTTTTGCATTATTATTTATTATTTTTTTCTGGATTAAATATATGGTTTACCCATTCTTTACCCCAATCTTTTATTTCTTGATTTGTATATATGGTTGGAAAAAAAATTACTTTTTGAAAACTAGGCGGCAAAAATTTCTTCCAATTGGTGCCTCCTGTAGCGTCTATATTTTCCTTATCTTTTCTTAAATACCTATGTGCAGAACCCATATGCATTAATGGCCAATTTACATTAGCGTTCAAATCTAAAGTTTTTAATGCTTTTATTAACTCTTCGTTTTCTCTATCTTCTTTTGAGAATTGTAAAAATTTATGA
Organism: uncultured Maribacter sp.; assembly: GCF_947496775.1. Lineage (GTDB taxonomy): Bacteria > Bacteroidota > Bacteroidia > Flavobacteriales > Flavobacteriaceae > Maribacter_B. The sequence goes on from NZ_CANMDU010000004.1 coordinate 121,002, forward strand.
CAAATAGTACTGTCTTTTACTTGTTTAGCTATACGTATTAAACGAGGGGTATATCTATATTCAAATTGCTTTAGAGTTAATGTCTTTTCTCCAGTCTCTCTATCCGTAGCTCCCCTTTTCCAATATATATTTTCGTAAAGTTCTTCTATACTATTTTCCGAAGAAAATAAATCTCGTTGAGAATGGTGTACCAAATTTTCCATTGGAGTTGCATATAATTCAATCATTCTATATTGCGCAGATTGAAAACCACTTGCTGGCAGAAGCGCCATCCTATATTTTAAAAATTGTTCTCTTTCCATTCCTTTAATCATAATTCCAAAGGAAGAGATAAGAGCCTTGTAATAGTTATTAATTCTATTTACTCTATCAATAAAAAAAGAAACATCTTGAGATTTATCATCTACTAGTTGTTTCTGTTCGTGTAAAATTAATTTAAAATATAACTCTGTAATCTGATGATACATTATAAATATTTCCTCGTCTGGGAAATATGTTTTTGGAACCTGTAAACTTAATAAAGTATCTAAATGAATATAGTCCCAATAGGTTAAATAACGTTGGTAGAGCAAGCCGTCTAAATAAGCACTGAGATCCTGACCGGAGTCTTTATATTTTTCTTCTAATTTAGAAATTTGGGAATCTATCTGCTCTTTATTATCCATTATTACGTTAATCCATTATTATTTTAAACTGGTGCTTAAGACCATTATAACCATCTAAATCTGCTTTAATAGAACCTACTGCTAAATCTGCTTTAATACGAATAGGTATTCTATTATCATCATTCGAGACCCAAAGAGATAAACTTTCTTGCTCTTTAAATATTCTTCCAGATTGTACTAAAGGTCTAAATTTAAGACATTCTACTTTTCCGTATTTAGTTTTTACTATTTCCTTTCCTAAATACTTCAATTTAAAATTGAAAACTCCATCGTCATCAAACAACATTTTTAACGTTAAAGCCTCCCCTTTTACCAAATCTGAGGGGTCATAATTATTTCTAAGATAATAGAACGCAGATAATAAATCTTGTATACTATCCTGAAGATCAAAATTAAGCTTTTTCTTGTTCTTTTTATCGTTTAATATTGCCTGATCTTTTTCATGATCAAAATTTATCTCCACATCTTTCTTATAACCACCTTCATTTATCTTTCTTATAAAACGATAAGGCTTGCCATCTTTTTTATCAAAATAAGTTTCATAAGTATCGTCTACCTTAAAAAAAATACTAGCAAAACCAGTAGTTTCTCCATGACCAATAACATGATAAACGGGAACATTGTTAATTTTAGCAGATTTTACTTGTAAGGTAGCATAACTTGCATTTAGAAAACCATAGTGCATTCTAAATTTTAACCACTCTCCCGGTTTAAATGCAGATTCTTCTTTTTGAGCACTACTCAAAAAGCTAATAGATAGGCATAAAACAAATATAAATTTTTTCATATGTCTTATTATTTGCGTTCTAAAATTATTAATTATTAGCACATCTTAATAACTAGTAACAATTACTTAAACAAAATTTGTTCCAAAGTATTGCATAAAAAAAGCCCAGTTTTAAAACTGGGCTTTTCCTAAATAACCAACCAAACTTTAAATTATGAAAAACCAATACTTAAAGTTACAAGGGAACCACCCCTTATGGTTACAAATTTAGATTAAAGAAAGTACCTAATAGCAGTCTTTAACTTACTTTAACTCTTCTGTTAACAGTTATTGGTAAAAACGGCTGTATTTTAGGTTTTTTTTAAGAAATATAAGGTGTTTTTTGTTAAAACCAGTACCCTAAACTAATAAATAAGTGTCCTTTTTTTCCTTCTGGAGACCATGAGTACATTAATTGAATTGGTCCAACAAAAGATTCTAAACCATAGCCTATGCCATAACCAGAAAAATTAGGAGTTGTAAACCATTCGCCAGTTCTAAAAATATCATCTTCTACATTAGCGTAATTCGCAGCGAGCAATACATGATTTTTAGGAGCAATTTCATAATCCAATCTTGCATACGCTTTTACATAACTATTCCCTGGTAAACTTAAAAAATCGTATCCTAAAAATGGCGTAAAACTATTAATAAGATTACCTCCATAGCCGCCTAGAACATAATCAAAAGTTGCAACAGTAGAAGTTCCTAGCTTAAAACCACCATCTGTTTCCACATTTAGGGCTAACTTTTTTGTTATAGGCCAAGCCGCACCTATTCTTGCCTTTGATATTGAAAATTCTTTAAAATTTCCCGTAAAATCCGAAGACCATAAATAAAAATGAAAATCACCATTAAAATTTAATCCTTTGGTTGGAAAATACCTATCATCATATGTATCAAAAACTAGTTGACTGTAGGCACTTAAATAATTGCTTTTTTCAAAAACGGTTCTTTTATCCGAAGAGGTAGAAAATGTTGCACTTGCAATAGGTTGATTGTCTGATAATGTTCTTGTACTATATTTTAAAAATTTGTGCTCTACTCCCAAGGTAAAGGAGAGCTCTTCCTTAAGTACAGTTTGCACATATATTTGGTTTGTTAAATCTGTTACATCTATATTTATTCTATTAATGCTTGAAACATCCATAACATCATAATTGTTCTGAATTAAACTAAAGTCTATCTCTTCATCAAAAGCATTAAATCTTGAGTTAAACCCAAAACTCCAATAAGTTCCCTTATCAATATAATATTGCATATTATACCTTACATTATCTCCTAATATAAAATCAAAGGAGGCTACATCATCTTTAGTTAAAAAATTCTTACGCGTAAGATTAATTATTGCGGCACTCTTATACAAATCATCATAATGAGCCCCCAATCTTATAAAAGTTTTTGTTGGTTTTTCTTCTAAATTTAAAATAAGATCTTGTCCTATTCCATTTTTTAAAAGCTTAAATCTATTGGTGTGAAAATTACCTGTAGCAGATAAATTGGAAATACCTTGTTGCAACTTATCAAAAGTTATTTCTTCTCCCATAGAAAATCTTAACTTTCCTTTTACATAGCCTCTTGAATAATTACTACTCCCATCTATAATTAATCTACTAACTATTAAAGTATCTTGTAAGGTTGTTTTTTTTATTACTTTTTTTCTTTCTAATTGATTAAAAGCAAGTGTCTTAAGCTCAGAAAACTTTTTTATTGCTGCATTCTTACCTGTTTCGATTATAGCTTCTTGTTTGCCAAAGTCCAAAACAGAATATTCTGCAATGTTAGGTTTAATATAAACATCTGTTTCTTCAGACTTTTTTTGCATATCTGTAGCCGCCCTATAATTACTAATTTGAAACAAAACTTCCGTGGCGGACAGTAATTCATCCCTAGCAGACAGTCCATGTTGCACATCTACACCAATAACTACATCTGCTCCTAATGCTCTTACTTGGTCTATAGGGTAGTTATTGACTATACCCCCATCAATTAAAAGTTCTCCTTTTACTGAAGCTGGTTCAAAAAGAGACGGTAATGTACCACTTGCCATAATGGCTTCTGGCAAATAACCCTTATCCAGAACAACTTCTTTTCCTGTTTCTACATTTGTTGCGATACAAACAAAAGGTTTGGGCAAATCTTTAAAATTTTCAACATCTTTTACATGATATAATAAACGTACAAATTCATTATAAATATTTTGTCCTCCAGAATATGCTGTTGGAACAGATATTTTAAAATTATTAAACGGAAGTGTTATGGCATACCTTTCTGAATCTTCTTTTTCATAAAAAGTTTTGGCACTTCTAGGAAGGTTATCTTGTATTAAGTTACCCAAACTAGTATTTCTAAAAATGGAGTCCAATTCCGTCGCAGAATATCCAGAAGCATATAAAGCTCCTATTATTGCCCCCATACTGGTACCACCAACATAATCAATTTTTACACCCGCTTCTTCAATAATCTTTAATGCTCCAATATGCGCCAGACCTTTAGCTCCGCCCCCACTTAAAACCAAACCTACTTTAACATCTTTACGTATTGCTACATCTTGCCCATTAGCAAAATTTGCAAAAAGGAACACCAATAATATAATTACTAGTTTACGCATAACAACACCTTATTTATTAAAGGTTTTAAATATTTTTTTTGCCTTAGAAAAACCAACCGACTCTGTTAATTTTTCCATACTTGCCTCTTTTACTCTTTTTACAGATTTAAAAGTTTTTAATAGTTCCTCTACTGTTTTCCCTCCTATGCCATCAATAGTTTCTAATTCTGAATCTATTGCTGCTTTACTTCTTTTATTTCTGTGAAATGTTATTCCAAATCTATGGGCCTCATTTCTTAATTGTTGAATAATTTTTAAGCTTTCCGATTTCTTATCTAGATATAAAGGGATAGGATCCTCAGGAAAATAAATTTCTTCTAGCCTTTTAGCAATTCCAATAATTGCTATTTTACCCCTAAGTCCCAAAACATCTAAACTTTTTAAGGCGGAAGATAATTGCCCTTTTCCCCCATCAATTACAATAAGCTGAGGCAAAGGCTCATCTTCCATTAATAGTCTCTTATACCTCCTTAAAACCACCTCTTCCATAGAACCAAAATCATCAGGTCCTTCAACAGTTTTAATATTATAATGTCTGTATTCTTTTTTAGACGGTTTCCCATTCTTAAAAACAACGCAAGCGGCAACAGGATGTGTTCCTTGAATATTACTATTGTCAAAACACTCTATATGCCTTGGCTCAACAGAAAGACGAATATCTTTCTTCATCTGCCCCATAATCCTTTTTGTATGCCTGTCTGGGTCTATTATTTTTATTTGATTAAAGCGCTCTTGTCTATAATATTTAGCATTACGCTCTGATAATTCTAAAATCCTTTTTTTATCCCCTAATTTAGGAACCGTTATCTTTATTTCCGGAGCAACATCTATCTTAAAAGGAAGATATAACTCCTTAGACATTAAGTTAAATCGTTGCCGTATTTCTACTATAGCAAGTAACAATAACTCAGCATCATTTTCTTCTAACTTTTTCTTAATCTCCATAGTATGCGATCTTATGATAGATCCATGGGAGAGTTGCAAAAAATTTATATATGCATAAGCGTCATCCGATATAATAGAAAAAACATCTACATTATTAATTTTAGGGTTTACCACAGTAGACTTAGACTGGTAATTCTCTAAAATTTCAATCTTCTCTTTTATGGTCTGCGCTTCTTCAAACTTAAGATCCCCAGCCAAAACTGCCATTTCTTCTTTAAAGTGGCGTAAAGATTCTTTAAAATTACCTTTTAAAATCTCTTTTATTTCTGTTACCTGCCTACTATACTCCTCTAAAGTCTGATATCCTTCGCAGGGGCCTTTGCAATTTCCTAAATGATATTCTAAACATACTTTATATTTACCCGCTTCTATTTTTTCTTTAGATAAATCATAGTTACAGGTCCTTAAAGGATAAACTCCTTTTATAAGATCTAATAAGGTTTTTACCGTTCGTCCACTAGTGTAAGGCCCAAAATATGCTGACCCATCTTTAATTAGTCTTCTTGTACTAAAAATTCTAGGAAAACGTTCGTTTTTAATACAAATCCAGGGATACGACTTATCATCTTTTAGTAAAACATTGTACCTAGGCCTATACTTCTTAATTAAATTATTCTCTAATAAAAGAGCATCGGATTCTGTTGGAACCACTATGTGTTTTATACTATGAATTTTTTTTACTAATACTTTAGTTTTTCCGTAATCATGATTCTTATTAAAATAAGAAGACACTCTTTTTTTTAGGTTCTTTGCCTTTCCTATATATAATATTTTATCTTCCACATCATAAAATTGATATACACCCGGGTTATTGGGTATCGTTTTTAATTGAATTTTAAGTGGAATATCTGACATTGAAAAAATGTAAATTTATTACTAGAATATCTATAGGTTAAATTACTATGTTTTTGAATGATAAACTATCCTTTTTATTTTTTTTTAACGACTTATAATACAACAACACAAACTTTCATCATTTTATCAATTTCATATTTTTTGTAGAGCCGTATTTTAGATATAGTATTTTTAAGACACTGTTTTTAATAATTTGATACAATCGTAAAAAACAAGAAAATTTAAATTTATTTAACATTTTTTGTGTTTTAAAAAGATACGATTTTTAATTTATTGATTTTCAACAGTTTAAATGTAAAAAACACGTTTAAATACTTCTTTTACATAAAATATATTGTAGCCTTTTTCTTATTAAAGTGTATTTCATCGATAAAAAAGTGCATTTAATAGGCATTATAACGATTTTTTTTCTATATTTAGAACATCAAACCCGAACAAACATGGACAGTTATATCATTACATTAGGAACTTATTTAATATTAATGTTGTTTTTTAAAGTTTTCTTTGCAGGATCTGTAAAAGAATAAAAAATACATTAGCTTACCGCAAAACCTATATCAACTACGAAAAATGTTGAAACAAGATTTGCGTAAATTATTTATAGAAAAGAGAGCATCTATCTCTTTACAATCTTTATTAAACTCTAGCTTAACCTTATCTAATAAATTATTAAAATTACCTATTTGGGGTTTTAATAATTATCATATCTATTTACCTATTGAGAAGAAAAAGGAAATAGATACTAGTTTTATACTATCTATTTTACAAGGAAAAGATAAAAATGTTATAATTCCTAAGGTGATAGGAAGTAACCAATTAGAAAATTATCTTTTAACAGATAGCACAAGGTTAAAAACGAATAAATGGGGAGTTCCTGAACCAGTAGATGGGTTTAAAGTTGCCCCTCAAGACATAGATGTAGTTTTTGTTCCATTATTAGCTTTTGATAATAATGGGAATAGAATTGGTTACGGCAAAGGATATTACGACACTTTTTTAAAACAATGCAAACCAAACGTAATAAAGGTAGGATTATCTTTATTCCCTTGCGTAGAAACTATTACTGATGTTTACAAAGGCGACGTGCCTCTAGATTATTGCATTACACCAGAAAAAACATACTTTTTTAATACTCCTTAATCTTCTTGTTCTGTTTTTATTTCTTCTTGGCCAAACGCTTTTTTATTAAACACCAGTAAAATACCTACTCCTGTACTTATAGCCGTGTCTGCTACATTAAAAACCGGTTCAAAAAATCTAAAATTACTTCCACCGAAATAAGGTACCCATTCTGGCCATATTGTATCTACCATTGGAAAATAGAGCATGTCTACTACTTTTCCATAAAAGAAACCGCCATAGGGCTCTTCAGAAAATAGCGTAGCTACATTATTATAACTATCATTAAAAATAACTCCATAAAATAAAGAATCCAAAATATTACCCAAGGCACCGGCGAAAATAAAGGAAACTGCAACAACCAACGTGCTAGAGCCTTTTTTACGAATTACATCATACAACCAATATCCTATTCCCGTTATAGCAAATAACCTAAACACGGTTAATATTAATTTACCAGTTGCATCTGATACTGGCATAATATCACTTAATTTGGCCCCCCAAGCAGCACCTTCATTCTCAATAAACAGAATTTTGAACCAATTAAGTACTTCTACAGATTCCCCTAATGTAAAATGAGTTTTTACATAAATCTTACTAAGTTGATCTATAAACAATAAAATAAATATTAAGACTAAAGACTTCTTTAAATTCATTTGCAATTATTATAAAGTGGCAAAAATAGACATTATTATTTCATTTTCTTTAATCGGATGTTTCCCGTATTAGTTGTTAAGTAAAACTGACTGTCTCCTCTAGGCATTATCTCTTTTTGTACCTTACCATACGTACTATTTAATACAAAATTACCCGCAGCTTTTTTTACTAAAATATCTCCGCTTTGTGTTTCTACATTAATCTCTCCAGAAATATTGCTCAACTCGCACAAACCATCCTTTAAAGAAACCTGCAACTTTTTATAATCTCCAGAAGCTACAAAAGTGCTACTTGTTCCCAAAAACGATACTTGCATGCTTTTGGGTATTGTAACTTGTAGAGCTATAGAAACCACTTTATGCGCGCTAAGCTTATCATTAGGGTTACTAAAAACAGGCTGAAAAATTGGATTTATTTTCATAGAAGAACCTTCTTCCTCTATGGCAATAATTAAATCCTTTTTATATTCCCCCTCAATGGCAGCCTCTACAATTACTTCTTCTCTATTCTCCGTTATAATTTCAACCAAGTAGCAATTAGTTCCTTCAATTTTAATAGACGAAATATTCTTATTTATGATAGACTTTTTCACTAGTTTTTGAGTGTACCCAAAAAAAGAGCATATTAAAATGAGAATACAAATAAATTTCTTAACCATATTACAAAAAAAACGCCCTGAATAGGGCGTTTAAATTATTTTTGCATATTCTTAGCTTCTATACTCAATGTTGCATGAGGCACAAGCTTAAGCCGTTCTTTATTAATCAGCTTACCAGTAACTCTACAAATTCCGTATGTCTTATTTTCTATACGAAGAACCGCATTTTTTAAATCTCTAATAAATTTCTCCTGACGGATAGCTAATTGTGTATTAGCTTCTTTACTCATAGTTTGTGAACCTTCTTCAAAAGCTTTAAAAGTAGGTGAGGTATCATCAGTACCATTATTACCATCATTCATATAAGAACTCTTAAGTAACTCTAGATGACTTTTTGCTTTCACAATTTTCTCTGCTATTAGACTTCTAAATTCTTCTAAATCTTTGTCTGAATATCTTACTTTTAACTCTTCTGCCATATTTTAATGTTTTACAATAAACAATTTAGTGTTTACTTGGTCGAAAACAACTTCGGTCCCACTATCTAATTTTTCTTCAAAATGTAAATCCGCTGTTAAAGTTTCCGTCTTAATATACGTTAAATTCTTTGCAACCGCTTCTTCAACTATGCCGTCCTTTAACATTTTAATATCAATTTTATCTGTTACTTCAAATCCAGATTCTTTTCTAATGTTTTGAATTCTATTTACTAGTTCTCTAGCAATTCCTTCTTTTTTTAACTCCTCATTAATAGTAACATCTAATGCAACTGTAATTTTTCCTGATGTTGCTACTAACCATCCTTCTATATCTTGAGAAGAAATCTCTACATCCTGTAACTGTAAATTAATAATTTTATTTTCTATTGCAATAGATAATTCGCCGTTCTGCTCTATTTTTTGGATATCTTCTTGCTTAAGTCCTGCAATCGCCTTAGCAATTTGCTTCATCTCTTTACCATATTTAGGTCCTAAAGTCTTAAAATTAGGCTTTATCTGTTTTACCAAAATACCAGAAGCGTCATCTAGTAATTCTATTTCTTTTACATTTACTTCCGATTTAATTAAATCTGCCACAGCTTCTATTTCATGCTTTTGTTTTTCGTCTAAAATAGGAACCATTATTTTTTGTAATGGCTGACGCACTTTTATTTTTTCTTTTTGTCTTATCGATAAAACTAAAGAAGTAATAGTCTGCGCATTTTCCATTTTACTTTCTAACTCATTATCTATAAATTCTTTATTACAAATAGGAAAGTCTGCCAAATGTACGCTTTCAACTGCGCCTTTTTCTGCTGTATTTGTTAAGTCTTTGTAAAGTCTATCCATAAAGAACGGTGCCACTGGAGCAGATAACTTTGCTATAGTAACCAAACAGGTATAAAGTGTCTGGTATGCCGAAATTTTATCTTGCTCATATTCTCCTTTCCAAAAACGCCTTCTACACAATCTAACATACCAGTTACTTAGGTATTCTTGTACATAATCCGAAATTGCTCTGGTAGCCCTTGTTGGTTCATATTCTTCATAGGCTTGATCTACCTTTTTAATTAAACTATTTAATTCAGATAGAATCCATCGGTCTATTTCTGGTCTTTCAATTAGTGGAATTTCTGCTTCTGCATATTTAAAATCATCCAAATTAGCATATAAAGCAAAGAAAGAATACGTATTATATAGTGTTCCAAAAAACTTTCTTTTTACCTCTGCTATTCCTTCTACATCAAACTTTAAATTATCCCACGGGTTAGCATTAGAAATCATGTACCAGCGGGTCGCATCTGGTCCATGAGCACTCATAGTTTCAAAGGGGTCTACAGCATTTCCTAAACGTTTAGACATTTTCTTTCCTTCTTTATCTAGCACTAATCCGTTAGATACTACATTTTTATAGGCTACGGAATCAAAGACCATAGATGCAATTGCATGTAGTGTGTAAAACCAACCTCGGGTTTGGTCTACTCCTTCGGCTATAAAATCTGCAGGGAATGTCTCTCCTTTATCTATTAAATCCTTATTTTCAAAAGGATAATGCCATTGTGCATAAGGCATAGAACCACTATCGAACCAAACATCAATAAGATCACTTTCTCGTTTCATTGGTTTTCCTGATGGAGAAACTAAAGTAATTTGATCTACAATATTCTTGTGTAAATCTATTTTCTCGTAGTTTTCGTCACTCATATCACCAACAACGAAATCTTTAAAAATATCTTTATCTAAAACACCTGCTTTTTGTGCTTTAGTCATTTCTTCTTTTAACTCGGATACAGAGCCTATTATAATTTCTTCCTTACCATCTTCTGTTCGCCAAATTGGCAAAGGAATACCCCAATATCTAGACCTAGAAAGGTTCCAATCATTGGCGTTTGCTAGCCAGTTACCAAACCTACCTTCTCCTGTAGATTTAGGTTTCCAATTAATGGTCTGATTTAATTGAAACATTTTATCCTTTACATCCGTCACTTTAATAAACCAAGAATCTAACGGATAATACAATATAGGTTTATCTGTACGCCAACAATTTGGGTAACTATGAACATACTTTTCTACTTTAAAGGCTTTATTTTCTTCCTTTAAACGAATAGCTATTTCTACATCTATAGAACGCTCCGGAGCTTCTCCTTCTTCATAATATTCGTTCTTAACATACTTACCTCCCCATTCTCCTAATTCTGGTCTAAATTTACCCTGTAAATCTACTAAAGGAACTGGATTTCCGTTCTCATCTAAAACGAGTAAGGGTGGTATTTCTGGAACAGCTTGCTTTGCCACAAAAGCATCATCCGCGCCAAATGTTGGTGCCGTATGTACAATACCTGTACCATCTTCCGTAGTAACAAAATCTCCTGCAATTACTCTAAACGCATTTTCTGCATTTTGATAAGGCTGTACTAAGCCTATTAGTTGTTCGTATTTTATACCAACAAGATCCTTTCCTTTAAACTCTTTTACTATATAATATGGTATCTTTTTATCCCCAGATTTATATTCTAATAGCTCTGGCTTTGTTTCTACAGCTTTAAATTTTCCAACAAATTGTTTCCCAACTAAATTTTTTGCCAAAACAACATTCATTGGCTTAAATGTATATTGGTTGTAAGTCTCTACTAAAACATATTCTATTTTAGGACCAACTGTTAAGGCAGTATTACTAGGTAACGTCCAAGGTGTTGTTGTCCATGCTAAAAAATATACGTCCCCTTCATTTTGTAAAAAGCTAGGTAGCGTATTTTCTACCGCTTTAAATTGTGCTGTAACAGTAGTGTCTGTTACATCTTGATACGTCCCAGGTTGATTTAATTCATGAGAACTTAATCCAGTACCAGCTTTTGGAGAATACGGTTGTATAGTATACCCTTTATAGATAAGGTCTTTATTATAAATTTGTTTTAACAACCACCAAACCGATTCCATATACTTGGATTTATAGGTAATATATGGATCCTCCATATCTACCCAATATCCAACTTTTTCGGTCATTTCATTCCAAACATCAGTATAACGCATTACAGCTTTTTTACAGGCTGCATTATATTCTTCTACCGATATTTTTTTTCCTATATCTTCTTTGGTAATACCAAGTTCTTTCTCTACTCCTAATTCAATAGGTAATCCATGGGTATCCCAACCTGCTTTTCTTTTTACTTGAAAACCTTTCATGGTCTTATATCTAGGAAAAATATCCTTAATAGTACGAGCCATTACATGATGAATACCCGGCATACCATTTGCCGAAGGTGGTCCTTCATAAAAAACATAACTTGGATTCCCTTCTCTCGAAGAAACACTTTTATCAAAAATATCGTGTTCCTTCCAGTAATTAAGAATTTCTTCTGCCACTTTTGGCAAGTCTAAATTGTTGTATCCCGCAAACTTCATTATTTCAGTGCTCTACCTTTAAATTAAGGCTGCAAAATTATAAATTTTGATTGAATAAAAGGCTCTTAAACCCAACCAATATACCTCCTTATACCTTCTTTCTTAGATAATAACATCTAAAATTTGGTTTTTTACGTATATATTTGCGTTGAAAACATATTAAACACTAAAAAACATTCACAATGAAAAAAGTAATTTTAGGATCAATTTTAATGGTTGCATTAAGTGTATCTTTTGTTTCCTGTAGAGAAACTGCTGACAAAGCAAAAGACGCTACAGAAGCTGCTGCTGACGCTGCAACTGACGCTGCCGATGCTGCAGGAGAAGCTGCTGGTAATGCAGTTGATGCCGCTAAAGATGTAGCTGGTGATGCTGCTGACGCTGCTGGTAATGCAATTGACGCTACCAAAGACGCTGCAAATGGAGCTGTTGATGCTGCTAAAGACGCTGCGGGTAACGCAGTTGATGCAACCAAAGACGCTGCAAATGATGCTGCCGACAAAGCTAAAGATGCTGCAGGAGCTGCTGCTGATAAAGTTAAAGATGCAGTAAAGCACTAAGAACTTATTCTCATAAAAAAGGGCGAAACATTACTGTTTCGCCCTTTTTTATTTAAAATTGATATGCAATACCTAAAATAAAATTAATTCCGGGAGCAGTAATCCCCGAAGAATATGTTCTATATCTTTGGTTCGTAATATTTTCTAAACTAGTAGACATTTTAAACCTGGAAGCAATAGCGTACTGCGAACGAAAGTTAAGCGTGTACCATGACGGCGAGTACGGATTACCATCTTTATCTAAAGCATATATATAGTCTTTGTTCCTTTCTGAGGTAGCTAAGTTATTATAAGATATCTCTCCATTATAATTAACAAATAAGTCTGTTTTTAATTTTTGATTTTTCCAAACTAAATGCAAATCTCCGAAAGTTGGAGATACATGCCTTGCAGGGGATTCGGTTCCGTCATCCTCTTCTTCTATCCCTTCCGTGAAGGTTAAATTACCAGAAACAGAAAAACTTTCTGTCAAATACGCATCTAAACCAAATTCAAAGCCATAAACATAAGCTTTCGCAGCATTTTGCATAGCTTGTACGGTACTTAACTCTCCATTATAAATTATTTCTGATTCTCCATTAAACAAAAAATCTCTTCGAACTAGTGCGTCTACTAAATAAGTATAAAATGCCGCTCCTTTTAAAACCAATTTGTCTTTAACATTTTTATGAACCCCTAACTCTACATTATAGGCATACTCTGGCTCCAAATCTAGATTAGGGACTACAACGGAGCCAGGTTCTGAATCAAAAACTTTACCTACATCATCTATATTAGGAGATCTAAAACCGGTTGATCCATTACATGTTATTTGCAGGTTTTTTTGAGGAAACCAACTTAACCCCAAACTTCCTGTTAAAGCCCCTGTACTTAACGTGGCATTATCAAATGGAAAGGGATAAAAAGTAGTGTCAAAGTCTGCATTTATCCAAACATGACTATATCGTAAACCCGATAAAAACGTAAAATTAGGCTTAGCCTTATATTCTCCATTTACATAGCCAGCAACGGTTTTCCAACTAGAACCGTTCGGATATCTTGATGGAGCCTCTTCTGTTTCTCCTGTATCTAGGTTCTTTTCTATTCCTTTAGAATATACTTTGTTAAAAATAAACTCGCCTCCGTAATACAACCGTAAATCTCCAATTTTTTTATTTTCAAAATCTAAGTTTGTAGATAACGCATCTACTTTCTCATTCGTAGAATACAAATTAGTATCTCCAAAATATCTACTGTTTCTACTTTCCTCAAAGTATTGATATGCTGTTGTAATTTTTAAACCATCATAAAACTTACCATTCCCTTTTTTATGTAATTGCATATTAGCCATGAACCATTTTTGTGGTCCATAGTACCAATCTCCATAACGCAAACTCACCCCATCACTTGATGGTCTAATTAAACGATCATACCTGGAATAATCTGAGGTTTCCGAATAATAAGTTCCCAAGTTTAAATCCCATTTACGATTAGGTTTAAACAAAACTTTTTGCATAATGTTTATCTGACTATAGCCGCTAGTAACTTGTTTTCTAGGAGTATCATTAGGTATCAATACATCTTGCCCCTCGACTCTTTTTACGTAGAAATTCCTTAAATAGGAGTCGGGACCAGAACTACCCATTTGCAAGTCTTGAAAATCATTATAAGTAACGCTTGTTAACAAACCCCATTTTTTCTTCCCAACATTAACATTAGCGTGTATAGTATTTTCCATATTGGAAGTTGAAAAACGATAATTGGCATTTCCGGATACGGCCAAACTATCTCCCATAGAAAGACTTGCTTTTTTGGTGTAAAAATTCATCACCCCTCCTATAGCATCACTACCATAAATAACAGAGCCAGGTCCAAATATTATTTCTGTATTCTCAATTGTAAAAGGGTCTACAGAAATAACATTTTGTACGTTTCCACCTCTAAAAATCGCATTATTCATACGAACCCCATCTACGGAAATCAATAATCTGTTCGTTGCAAACCCCCTAATCATAGGGCTGCCTCCTCCTAACTGACTTTTTTGCACAAACACTTTTCCGCTTTTTTGTAAAACATCCGCAGTCGTTTGTGGGGTTGTAAAAGCAATACTTTTAGCATTTACGGAAACTATCTTATTAGGAATATCTTTTTTTTGCTGTTCCCATTTAGAAATAGACATTACCACCTCATCTAATTCGTTTGGTTTTAAAACCAACGAAACTCTATGGTTATGCTTAACAATTTGCGTTTTAGTGTTCTTATAAATATCGTAACTAATATGTTTAAAAATAATACGCTCGCTAGAACCAAATTCTGCTAAATTACAGTACCCGTTAAAATCTGTAATAGTGGTTTTTGTTTTGCTGCTATTATATACTGCTACATTAACTATAGGTTCGTTAGTAATACCGTCCACAACCCTAATTTCTTGAGCGGAAATAAGGTTAAAAAAAAGGAATAACATTAGTAAACCTACATTTTTCATACTAACTAAAAACTTCATTTAAGACGTCTAACGATTTGGGTTTTCTAAATCCCTGCAAATGTAATTCAAAATACAGAATAAGCGATCTTAATAACTCTTGCCTACCTAGCTTATTTAGGCTAATGGTATGTAGTGCATCAAAATTTATGCCCAATAGGGTTTTAAAATTGAGCAAATTATCATTTTGTAAAATAGGGTTTAAAGAAGGGGTGTTTATAAACTCTCCTTCTAACAAATCGAAATAAGATTCATGGCTATTCGTTGTATCCGGAAATATTCCCAAATACTTAGTTAAATGCAATAAAAAATAAAGATGAAAATTAGCAATTTTATCATTCGTATCTAACCATTGCAACATAGTTTCTAAATACAAAAACAAATCTTCATTGCTCTCCTCTTCATGAATACTATTACCCAACATTTCTGATAAAAAAAGAGTCATGGCGTTTTTTGCTATTTGCGAATGTAAGGTTTGGTAATGAAAATTTACTTTGGCTTCTTTAATACTTTCTAAAGTACCTTTGTTTCTATGATTAGCAACTATGTCTAACTGCATTAAAGGTTGAAAATAAGCTGTTTTTAACCTTCCTTTTTTTGAAGCTAAAACTCCCTTTAATAAGTAGGATTTAAGGCCATCCGAAGCTGTAAATGCTTTTACAATTAAACTTGTGTCCCCGTATTTTAAGGAAGACAAAATTATGGCCTTAGTTGTTATTTGCATAAATAATATTAAATCTAATCAAAGATAATTGTAATATAACAAAAAAGGCTCTCCAGAACACCGGAAAGCCTAATTCTATACTTAATCCTAAAAAGAATTATATAACGCCTTGCGCTAACATAGCATCTGCTACTTTAACAAAACCAGCAATATTTGCTCCTTTAACATAGTTACAATATCCATCTTCTTCCAAACCAAATTCGATGCAAGAATTATGAATATCAGCCATAATTCCTTTTAATCTTTCGTCTACTTCTTCTCTTGTCCAGCTAATTCTTAAGGAGTTCTGGGACATTTCTAAACCAGAGGTAGCCACACCACCTGCATTTGAAGCTTTTCCTGGAGCAAAAAGTATTTTAGCATCATGAAAAGCATGGATAGCGTCTGCTGTAGAAGGCATATTTGCTCCTTCTGCTACACAAATACAGCCATTAGCAATTAACTCTTTAGCATGTTCCACATTTAATTCATTTTGTGTTGCACATGGTAAAGCAATATCGCAAGCTACACTCCAAGGTTTTTCTCCTGCATGATAGGTGGCTGAACTATACTTTTTAGTATATTCGGATATACGGGCTCTTTTATTATTTTTTAAATCCATAACAAAAGCCAATTTCTCTGTATCAATACCATCTTTGTCATAAATATATCCAGCAGAATCGGATAAAGTAACCACTTTACCTCCTAATTGAATTACTTTTTCTGCTGCATATTGCGCAACGTTACCAGATCCAGAAAGAACCACTGTTTTACCAGCAACATCTTTACCTTGCGTTTTTAGCATACTTTCTGCAAAATACACTGTGCCATAACCAGTAGCCTCAGGACGTATTTTGGAACCTCCCCAAGAGAGTCCTTTTCCTGTTAATACTCCGGTAAATTCGTTTCTAATTTTCTTATACATTCCAAAAAGGAATCCTATTTCTCTTGCTCCGACACCAATATCTCCAGCAGGAACATCTGTGTTTGGACCAATATGTCTGTTTAGCTCTAACATAAAGGCATGGCAAAAACGCATTACTTCATCATCTGACTTTCCTTTAGGATCAAAATCGGAACCACCTTTACCACCACCCATTGGCAGTGTAGTTAAACTATTTTTAAATACTTGCTCAAAAGCTAAGAACTTTAAGATACTGGCATTCACAGAAGGATGAAAACGCAAACCACCTTTATACGGGCCAATTGCAGAATTCATTTGTATGCGATATCCTCTATTTACATGTATCTCTCCTTGGTCATCTACCCAAGCAACTCTAAACGAGATTAATCGTTCTGGCTCTACCATTCTCAAAAGAACGTTTTTACCATTATATATTTCATTTTTAGCAATGTATGGTATCACAGTTTCTGCTACCTCTTGTACTGCTTGGATGAACTCAGGTTCATGGCCATTTCTGGCTATCACCTCATCCATAAAACCTTTAATTTTTGCTTCCATAAAGCTAATTTAATATCTTATTAATATTGATAATTTGAAAATATAACGGCGAAATTATGACATTACTATAATTATATTGCTATTTTTTTTCGTTAAATTATCATAAAATCAATAAGGAAAGTATTTTCCTACTAGATGTAAGTTTGTATTTTTTTATTCTTTTTGCAATAATATTTTATATAACTTAAGATTGTTCTAAACCATAACAAGTTAACTTAAAGCATTCTCCAAATCCTTTATTAAATCTTGTACATCTTCTATTCCAACACTAACTCTAATTAATGCATCTTTAATACCAATTTTTTCTCGTTCTTCTTTTGGCATGCTTCCATGAGACATACTAGCAGGATGCCCCACCAAACTTTCTACACCGCCAAGAGATTCTGCTAAGGTAAAAAGGGATAGTTTTTTTATAATCTCTATAGCTCTATTATAATCCCCTTCTTTAGGCATAAAAGATACCATCCCGCCAAAATATTTCATTTGATTTTTAGCAATTTCGTGATTAGGGTGGTTCTTAAAACCAGGCCAATATACTTTTTCTACTCTCGGGTGTTGATTAAGGAATTTCGCTATAGTAGCTGTATTTTCGCAATGCCGTTGCATTCTTACATGTAATGTTTTAATTCCTCTAAGAACTAAAAAGCTATCCATGGGTCCGCAAACGGCTCCACTTGCATTCTGAATAAAGTAAAGTTTATTTGCCAGTTCTTTTTCCTTAACGACAATACCACCAACTACAGTATCGCTATGACCTCCTAAATATTTAGTTGCAGAATGCATTACTATATCCCCTCCCAAATCTATAGGTCTTTGCAAATATGGTGTTGCAAAAGTATTGTCCACCGCCACAAGTAGTTTATGCTCCTTAGCTATATTTGTTATTGCCTTAATATCTAATATATTCAGCATAGGATTGGTAGGGGTTTCCATCCAAATAAGCTTTGTGTTCTTTGTTATATAATTTTCAATAGTCTCTACATCGTGCATATTTATAAAATGAAAAACTAATCCGTATTTCTCAAAAACTTCTTTAAACAATCTAAAACTTCCTCCATACAAATCGTAATTCGATAAAATTTCATCTCCAGGATTAAACAATTTCATTATGGCATCAATAGCAGCCAAGCCACTTCCAAAAGCCAAACCATAATTTCCGTTTTCTATACTTGCTAAAGAATTTTCCAACGCTGTACGTGTTGGGTTTGCACTCCTTGCATAAGCATAGCCTTTATGCTTTCCAGGCGTAACTTGGGCAAATGTTGAAGTTTGATATATTGGTGGCATAATAGCTCCATACCCTTTCTCTAGTTCTTGCCCTCCATGTATAGTTTTACTATTAAACTTTAAATCTTCTTTATTCATAAAATAGAATTAACTTAGTCGAAAATCGTATTGCTTGTAATACCTTTTAAATTTACACTATTCTCTTTGGGGATAATAATGAAGGTGTATTTTTGTGTAATAAAAATAGTACCCCTCAGATATGAAACCTATATATATTGCTTTCTTTTTTTTAATAATTGTAACTAGTTGTAAAGATGAATCTTTATTATCGTTTGAGCCTATAGTAATTGAAGAAGCGGAATGCGACACTTGTCCTGTCGTAAAAATTAATATCCCTAAAGCTTTGGAAAATGACAAAATTGATAATGCTATAAACACAGCTATAAGAGAAGAAATTATAACGCTTCTTAATTTTGATGAATCCGTAGAAATAAACTCTATAAAAACAGCGATTTCCTCTTTTAAAAATGGATACTCCGATCTAATGAAAAAATTCCCAGAAGAATCTACCAAATGGGAAGCCTCTATCACTGGTGCAGTTTCTTATGAGGACAAAAACGTAATATCCATTATGCTCACCTCTTATTTATTTACTGGAGGTGCTCATGGATATACCTCCACTAGATTTTTAAATTTTAATAAGAAAAAAGGAGTGGAACTAGAAAATTGGGAGCTTTTTAATACCGATTTTGATTTTGTAAAATTTGCCGAACTTAAGTTTAGAATACAAGAAGATATATCGCAAAACGCGCCTATTAATAACACTGGTTTTATGTTCGAAGATGATTCTTATTCTCTACCAGCAAATATAGGGTATACCAAAAATGGATTGCAACTTTTATACAACCAATACGAAATAGCTTCTTATGCAGATGGCCCAATTACTCTAACCATTCCTTATTCAGAAGTTAAAAAATATCTCCTTATAAAATTAAAGCTCTAATTACTTAATAAAGCTTTTTCTAAAGAAAGAATTACCCCTAAATGCACCCCTTCATGGTATACATTAAAGGCTATAGCATCTTCCACATTAGTAAGTGTAATTTTTGGCGTAGTGGTGTACTCATTAAACTCTTTAAAAATTCCATTATTATAATCTTCTTCTACCCATTCGGCAGTAGAAAATAAAAAGGCAGACATCATTTCTATTTCCTCATCTGTAGCTGTACCGTCTGGTACAGTTCCTTTTTTATACTTATCAATAATAGCGGTATCTATTTTCATCTCTAAATTACTCATTTTATAAACGAGTAATTGCTGCGTTACTACTACATGTGCAATATTCCACCAAATACTATTTCTAAAACCCTCTGGTATTTTAACCAATTGTTCCTTCGGTGTATTTTCTAATATTCTATACAATATTTTTCTATTCTTTAAAGTAATATCAAATAGCTTTTCCACTAAGATTATTTTTTAGAGTTACAAGGATTCCTTTTACTCTATCAAAAATAGAACATTACCTTTAAATATGGTTTCTTTGCCAAATAAATATCTAAATAGATTTCGATATGAAAAAATTGTATCATTTAAGCACTTGCGATACCTGTAAAAGAATAATTAAAGAATTACAGCCACTAGATGGCTTTACGCTCCAAGATATTAAAAATGATAGTATTACTTCTGAACAATTAGCAGAAATGCATGCTCTTTCTGGTTCCTATGAATCTTTGTTTAGTAAAAGAGCTAGATTATTTAAAGAAAGAAATTTAAAAGAAAAAGCTTTAACCGAAAACGATTATAAAGAGCTTATTTTAGAACACTATACCTTTCTTAAAAGGCCTGTGTTAATAAATAGCAACAAAATCTTTATCGGAAATAGTAAAAAAACGGTTGAAGCTGCCAAACTAAATATACATTCTTGAACCAAAGAACACTTGCTATACTAGCCGCATTGGCGACTACAATTATATATGGTATTAACCATACTGTCGCTAAGGGGGTAATGCCCATATATGTAAAACCTTTTGGTTTTATATTATTACGAGTTATTGGCGCTGCTATATTATTCTGGATAGCTTCTTTTTTTATTCCAAAAGAGAAAATAGACAAACAAGATTGGCCTAAGTTAATACTTTGTTCCATATTTGGAATGGCCATTAATATGTTAGGTTTTTTTAAAGGACTAGAACTTTCTACTCCTATAAATAGTGCAGTATTAATTACTGTAACCCCAATAATTACGGTTATTTTATCTGCTTTTTTAATAAAAGAAAAAATAAAATTACTTAAAGCTACGGGAATTATAATTGGCTTTATAGGTGCTGTAACCCTTATCCTTTTTGGAGCAAAATCGGCACAGAATGCACCTAATATTCCTCTTGGAAATATCCTATTTATTGTTAACTGTGTTTGTTACGGAACTTACCTAATCCTCGTTAAAAAACTAATAGAAAAATACCACCTTTTTCGTTTAATGAAATGGATGTTTACTATAGGAATTGTAATTAACCTTCCTATTACTTTTTCGGAAGCAAGTCAAATTCAATGGGTATCTTTACCTATACATGCTATCGCCTCTATTGGTTTTGTAATTTTTTGCACTACGTTTTTAACCTATCTATTTAATGGTTTTGCTCTAACACAATTAAAAGCTTCTACGGTTAGTGCCTTTGTATACGTACAACCTTTAATAGGCATAATTTTTGCTCTTGTTACAGGAAAAGACACACTAAATACCTTAAAAATAGGAGCCACTCTTCTAATATTTATTGGTGTTTATTTAGCTACCAAAAAACCTAAACTAAATCTTTAGGAAGTTTTGCAAATTTTCGAGTGTCTTCTTTAGATAAAACTCTAAAGTTTTCTGGTTTTTCAACACTATTAAACGCTGTTAAAAAGTCTTCCGAAAGACCAGTTAAAGCTCTAGTTTTTAAATCCATCCAAGCCCCCATCATTTCGCAATGGGCAAAATTTCTTCCTTTATAATCATAAAAATTATGATGAAATTCAAAAAACTTACCATCATCACTCATACCAACAACTTCCATCGACACTTTTACGGGCCTCCCTGGAAAAGCCTCTTTAAAGTAATACATATGTTCGTAAAAAACGACAGGACCAATACCTTGTTCTGCCATGGTTTTATGATTAAACCCCAATTCCATTAAAAAAGCCATACGAGTGTGACTCATAAAATTTAAATATGCCGAGTTCGCCAAATGCCTATTAGCATCTACATCACTCCACCTAATTTCAAATTCTTTTAAGTACATATAATATTTTTTTGCTATGCATGCATAATACCTGATAAAAATACCATAGTTTTGAATAATCGAGCATTTTTTTTCAAAAAATTTTATACTTAATTTTATTTCACTTCTAAAAGCTTCATAACATGAGTAATAAACCTTCTTTTATTAACGAACTTTCATTACCAGCTATCGCAGCTCCAATGTTTCTAATTTCTGGACCTCAACTTGTTATAGAATGTTGTAAAAATGGTATTGTGGGTACTTTTCCTGCACTTAACCAACGTACATCTGAAGGTTTTGAAGAATGGCTTATAGAAATAAAAACAACCTTGGAAGCTTTTGAAAAAGAAACAGGTAAAAAAGCTGCTCCATTTGGTGTTAACCTTATTGTACACCCAACCAACCCAAGGTTGCAAGACGATATAAAACTATGTATAAAACATAAAGTGCCGCTTATAATAACTTCTTTAGGGGCAGTTTCTCAAGTAGTAGATGCTATTCATAGCTACGGTGGTTTGGTTTATCATGACGTAATAAAAAAGCGGCATGCTAAAAAAGCTGCCGCTGCAGGAGTAGATGGTTTAATACTCGTCGCTGCAGGAGCTGGAGGACATGGAGGCACTCTAAACCCAATGAGTTTTGTTGCAGAGATAAAACAGTTTTTTAAAAAAACAATCTTGCTTTCTGGTTGTATAAGCACCGGGAGAGACATAGCAACTTCATTGCAAACAGGCGCAGATTTAGCCTACATGGGTACTCGTTTTATTAATACGAACGAAAGTAAAGCTACTGAGGATTATAAAAAAATGATTATTGATGCTGGAGCGAGTGATGTTGTTTACACAGCATCTATCTCAGGCGTACATGCCAATTTCTTAGGTGCCAGTTTACAAGCTGCAGGTATTACAGAAGAGGATTTAAAAAAGGATAAGAAAATAGATTTTGGTAAAGAATTAGATACCGAGGCAAAAGCTTGGAAAACTATATGGTCCGCTGGGCAAGGAGTCGCAACTATTGATAATACCGTTTCTGTAACCGAATTGGTTGCCAATTTAAAATCTGAGTTTAAATTTGCAATTGAAGAACAGGCCAAATATTTAGAAATTTATCCTAAATAGATGCCCGTTGTATCCTCTAGCTATAACCCACCTCTTATATTTAAAAATGGGCATTTGTCCACCATTTATTCTGGGATTTTTAGGCAAGTAAAAAACGTATCCCAAAAAAGAGAAAGAATAATGCTTTCTGATGGCGATTTTTTAGATTTAGATTGGAGTTATTCTACAAAAAAAACTAAAAAAGTTGTGCTATTAATTCACGGATTAGAAGGTAACGCGCAGCGCGCTTACATTACAGGGAGTGCTACACTTTTCAATAACCACCATTATGATGTTTGCGCTATTAATTTAAGAGGATGCAGTGGAGAAATTAATCGTGTATATAGGTCATACCATTCTGGAGCTACAGAAGATTTAAAAGCTACTATACAGCACATCTTAGAGACTAAAAATTACTCTAGTATATATATTAAAGGCTTTAGTCTTGGAGGGAACTTAACCTTAAAATATTTAGGAGAGAATACCAATATCCCGAAAGAAATAAAAGGAGCTGTTGCCATTTCGGTTCCTTGCGATTTACATAATTCTTTGCAACAATTATTAAAGTCAAAAAATATACCTTATGCAATAAGGTTTAAAAAACACTTGATTGGAAAATTAAAAGAAAAGCAAAAATTATTTCCAGACAAAGTTTTAGATAAAGATATTAAGACCATTCGTACACTATTAGATTTTGATAATTTTTATACCAGCAAAGCTCATGGTTTTAAGAACGCCCTAGATTATTATGCAAAAAGTAGTTGTTTACAGTTTCTCCCAAACATTAATAAGCCAGTTCTTTTAATTAACGCGCAAAACGATTCCTTTTTAGGAAAAAGCTGTTACCCAATTGAAATAGCCAAAAATCATGACTATTTACATTTAGAAACTCCAAAATATGGCGGGCATGTTGGGTTCTATGGCAAAAAAAACATAACATATACGGAAAAAAGAGCCGTAAACTTCTTAAATGAGGTGTTTTAATTTTTTCTATTTCTTATATTAGTGGCATCAAACTCAAATAAATAATGAAAAAAATATTCACCATTTTGGCTTTAGGAGCCTTAATAGTAAGCTGCGGCGAAAAAAAAGAAGAAAAAAAAGGCGGTTTTGAAATGAACAGAGCCAAAAAAGAAGCAAAATCTACTACTACAAAAGAGGAAGTTCCTGTAGACTTAAATAACAAAGGTGTTGGTCCTGTTACTTCTTTAGAATTTGGAGCTGATATTGATAAGGATATGGCCGATGCCGGAGCTGCTAAATACAAAGCAATATGTACTGCTTGCCATTTACCAGATAAACGTTTAATTGGCCCAGCGTTAAAAGGTGTTTATGAAAGAAGAAGTCCAGAATGGGTAATGAATATGATTTTAAATCCTGATGGTATGATTAAAGAGGACCCTATTGCAAAAGCCCTTTTAAAAGAATATAACAATGCTGTAATGCTTAATCAAAATCTTAAAGAAGACGAAGCAAGAGCTATAGCTGAGTACTTAAGAACTTTGTAACATTATTTTATACTAAAAAAGAGAGCATCTAAAAATAGATGCTCTCTTTTTGGTTTTAATTGTCCCGCCTTAAAGTTACTTTCTACAAATCTTCTTTTATAATTAGATTTATTTAGCAACGACTTTATACGTAGGATCCTCTAAAACATTTACATCAATTATATCATCAGCATTTTTAAGTAGGCGTATGCAGTCTTTACTTAAATGTCTTAAATGTACTTTTTTACCCACTTTTAAATAACGTTCTGTAAGCTTGTTTAGAGCTTCTATACCAGACATATCTGCTACTCTACTTTCTTTAAAATCTATAATTATCTCTTCAGGGTCTCCTTGAATATCAAACTTTTCATTAAAAAGGGTGGTAGAACCAAAAAATAAAGGTCCAAAAATTTCATAGTGTTTTATTCCTTTATCATCCACATATTTTCTTGCTCTAATACGTTTTGCATTTTCCCAAGAATAAGCTAGTGCAGAAATAATAACTCCAAATAACACCGCTATGGCTAAGTTGTGTGTAATAGCTGTAATTAAAGTTACTAAAACCATTACTATTACATCGGAATTAGGCATTTTTCTAAAAGTCTTAAAACTTGCCCATTCAAATGTTCCTATAGCTACCATAAACATTAGTCCTACTAATGCAGCCATTGGTAGTTGCTCTATTAAATCTGACCCAAACATAATGAATACTAATAACATTACTGCTGCAGTAATTCCGGATAAACGAGCTCTTGCTCCCGAAGATGTATTAATTAAACTCTGTCCAATCATTGCGCAACCACCCATTCCTGATAAAAATCCCGAAAGGATATTTGCCGTTCCTTGGGCTACACATTCTTTATTACTACGCCCTCTAGTATCTGTAATTTCGTCGACAATATTCAAAGTGAGTAAACTCTCTATTAAACCTACTCCCGCAACTATTGCAGAATAAGGTACTATTATTTTAAATGTTTCCCATGTGAAAGGTATATTGGGAATAGATATTGGCGGAAAACCTCCTTTTATAGACTCCCCCTCTTTCATGGTATCTGCTACAGTAAGTGTATCAATTCCAAATCCTAAAACAATCGCAGAAACCACTATAATAGCTACCAAAGAAGAAGGCACTGCTTTTGTTAATTTTGGTAACCCCCAAATAATTAACATGGTCAAAAGGGTTAAACCAAGCATTATATACATAGAATTCCCTTCTAAAAGACTATCTGTTCCTTTCTGATAAAAGTTAGGAAATTGTGCCATAAAAATAATTATAGCCAATCCATTTACAAATCCAAACATAACTGGGTGAGGAACTAAACGTATAAATTTCCCTAATCTAAGTACTCCTGCTAAAATCTGTAAACCTCCTGCAATAATAACCGTGGCGAATACATAGTTAAGTATGGTCTCTGGTTCTATTCCTGGGAAGTGGCGTTTTAACTCTAAAATAAGCCCTATAAAAACAACGGCAACAGCTCCGGTAGCACCAGATATCATTCCTGGTCTACCCCCAAAAATCGAAGTAATTAGCGCCAATACAAAAGCCGCATATAATCCTGTTAAAGGAGAAAATCCTGGGATAAGTGCAAATGCTATAGCTTCTGGAACTAATGCTAAAGCTACGGTTAAACCAGAAAGTATTTCTGTTTTATAATCTACTTTTTGTTTAAAATCGAAAAGATTTAGATACTTTTTCACATCATTAATTTAAGGGCGCAAAAATAGGATAAATTCTTTTGGAACACCCCAAAGTGTTTAATAATTAAGGATATAGCTATATTTTATTAAAAAAATAATTCTGTTACTATTCTTATATACAAACTGTTAGAAATAGTTTAAAAACAAAAAAACCGCTCTAAACATGTTGTCCAGAGCGGTTTCCAACTAAATAACCAACCAAAAAATTCTTATCAGAGTAGATAAACTTTACTCCTTTTTATTTTATTTTTCTACTTCGTTTCACTTTCATTATAGGATTCGAAGTCTTTTTTCTCTTTTTACTAACCGAGCTTTTTCCCGATTTTAAATACTGTTGATATCCCTTTCCTTTAAACTCATAAATGGTTTTACTGTCCGGATGATAAAGCTCAATAGTACTATCATTAATAACGTAAAGCTCAAAGTAATCATTGCCCATAAAATCATATGCAAGTGTTAAAGTTTTAAGCGTTTCATCGTTTTCTATGTCATACACCTGATATTCTCCTTCAAAATCCCATTGTAACCCAGAAATGGAAGTTCCTGGTTTATCTATAGAAGACCTAAAATAACTTGGTAAGAATTGTAAATAGTTCTCGTCATCAAAATCATTTATGACTCCTTCTTCACTTGTATAGCTTTTTTCCCAAGCATCATACTCTTGTAAAAAGTAGTTTATATTATCATAAAATACATAGTCATAATCAAACGTATCCGTATAATACCCTTTTAAAAAGTAAGATGTTCTAGATCCAGCATCATACAATTCTATCGTATTATTATTAACTGTAAGCACCTCTAATATCCAAGAACCATCTACATCGTGGTCTACATCTACTGCGCCACTATAACCATCATAATACCCTACTGGAATACCAAAACCATTTCCTGTTTTACCAATACCAACAATATTATTATTAGCATATATTTTTCCATTCTTAAAAGAAACGGTAAATGCTCTTTGTAAAAAAGGGACTTCTCCATTCCCCTTTGTTGCATTAATATCTACATACCATAAATCATAAGATTGTAAAACTTGGTTTGTAGTAAACACAGGTTCGTCTATATAATTATCTTCTACTAATACTTCTGTATAACATGAGCTTAGTAAGGTACCTATTAAAGTAAATCCTAAAAGTAATTTCATCGCCTTCATCTTACATCGGTTTTAAAGTTCTCTTAGTACTAAACAAACCTCATGCCAAAAATTTTACAATGCTTGTTTTATCTTCTAGAAAGCTGCTTAAATTTTGGTAATTTTGAAATACAAAATCACTTTCATGAATAAAGAGATAAAGTTTGCAGTTTTAGGCGGAGGAAGTTGGGCAACGGCAATTGTTAAAATGCTAACAGAAAACCAAAAACAAGTGTATTGGTACATGCGTAATGAGGATGCCATTGCACATATTAAAAATGAAAAGCATAATCCAAATTACTTAAGTTCCGTAGAATTTCATTTGGAACAATTAATACTAACATCCGACATTAATGTTGCTATTTCTAATGCAGATTACCTAATATTTGCTATTCCTTCTGCCTTTTTAGAAAGTGAATTAAAAAACCTAACTGCTTCTTTAGAAAATAAAATTGTTTTCTCGGCCATAAAAGGAATCGTACCAGAAACAGGATTAATTGTTGGGGAACACTTTCACGAAAAATATAATATCCCTTTTGAAAGTATTGGCGTTTTAACTGGCCCTTGCCATGCCGAAGAAGTAGCTCTAGAGCGGCTATCTTATTTAACCATTGCTTGTGCAGACCAAGATAAGGCTAAAGTTGTAGCAGAAAACATAAAAAGTCATTATATAAAAACCAAAATATCGGACGATATTATAGGGACAGAATATGCAGCCATGTTAAAGAATATTTATGCAATCGCAGCAGGAATTTCTCATGGCCTTGGATATGGAGATAATTTTCAAAGTGTGTTAATGAGTAACTCTATCAGAGAAATGAAACGTTTTATAAAGCGTGTTCATAAAATGAAAAGAAACATTAACAACTCTGCTTATTTAGGAGATTTATTGGTAACAGGGTATTCTACTTTTAGCCGTAATCGTATGTTTGGAAACATGATAGGTAAGGGCTATACCGTAAAAAGTGCTATGATGGAAATGAGCATGGTTGCAGAAGGGTATTACGCTACCAAAAGTGCGCATTTATTAATGAAAAAAATAAAAAAAGAAAATGCCACTCCAATTATAGATGCTGTTTATGAAGTTCTTTATAAAGGTAAGAACGCTAAAAAAATATTTAAAGCGCTAACCGATAAGTTAGACTAAATAGTTTTGCTATATATAGATCACTAGTAATCTATGTTCAATTGTTGTAAAACATTTAAAAAAAGGAAATATTGATTGAAGAAAAGGATTTTATTCTAAGAGAGATTCAAAGGTTAACCTTACTATTAAAACAACTTATAAGTAAAGTTACTGATTTAGATTCTGGAAATATAAGTAATGGAATAGAAGAAACCGAGCAAGCACTTAAAAGTGAATTTGATTTGTCAATAAAAGAAATCTCGGAAATTAGCAATAAGGATTTATTGAGAATAATTCAGGGAATGAATGAAACTCATATTGAACAATTAATTGAATTAGTATTCGAATTAATAAAAAAAATAAAAGCTAGCAATGAAAATATTAATCTAGATCAATCTGAATTAATTAAAAAAAATATATTAATGATTAATAAACTGGACGAAAATTCCACAACGTTTTCTATGGAAAGAATGAACATAAAAAACGTGTTACAACAATGGCTTTAACTAATACGGGTTTTAGTCTTTAAGCCAAGGTCTGTGTATATGTATGAAGTCGCTAAATCCTTAGGATTTGTCTTTTGAAAAACTAAAATAAACAAACAGTTTCGGCTATGTGTAAAGACGGGAACAGAAGTTTTCCTTTCTCCCAAACTAAATTATAGCTGAAACGTTAAAGACAATTAGAAAACCCGATGAAAACTATTAAATTACCAGACGAATTAAATTTGAGTTCTTCTAAGGCTCTTGTGGTTTATAATTATGAAAGCATTACCGAAATATCGAAACAACAAATCTTATTAAATAAAAATACGTTCAGCTTTCTTCAAGAAGGAACTAAAGAAGTGTTTTTCGATAATTCGGCATATGCAATAGATAATTCTCAATTTCTATTAATGAAATCTGGGCATTGTTTAATGACAGAGAAGCTCTCTAAGGATTCAGAATACTATCGCAGTGTTTTGTTTTTCTTTTCGGACGAAGAAGTTTTTAAATTTTTGCGAAAATTTAAATTGGAGACTTCAAATTCTAAAAAACTGTACTCAACATATTCGTTCAAGTATGATTCATTTATCAAAAGATTTGTTGAAAGTCTTTTAGAAATATCCAAACTTTCTAAGTCAATTCAAGAAAATATGTTGAAAACGAAACTCGAAGAAATAATGCTTTACCTTGTAGACTTGAAAGGTTTAGATTTTCTTTATTCTTTAGTTAACAATAGTGATAATCAAAATCAAACGTTCATCCAAACAATTGAAAGCAACAGACTGAATAAACTCACAATAAAAGAACTTTCTTTTCTATCTAATATGAGTGTATCAACTTTCAAGAGAGAGTTTGAGAAAAACTTTAAGAGTTCACCTAGCAAGTGGTTTCAAGATAAAAGACTCGAACACTCAGCTTTTCTTCTAAAAAACGAATCAAAAAGACCTTCGGATATTTTTGAAGAAATTGGATATGAAAACCTTTCAAACTTCATTCAAGCTTTTAAATCAAAATACGGAGTTACCCCAAAACAATACCAGTTAAATTGAACTTTTATCAATACTTTTTGAGCTTTTCTGCTTAACGCAAAACCTGAATTGCTGTTTAGATTTGCATCATAAATTAATAATTAAACAAATATTATGATGAAATCATTTCAAATCTTAATGGTATTAATTACTTTTTCAACTTCTGTTTTCGGACAAAACACATTTACTTTATCAAGTAATGACTTAGGAGGACAAGCCACAATTAATGAAGAGTTCAATGGCTTTGGCTGTACTGGTGAAAATCAATCCCCTCAGTTATCCTGGAAAAATGCACCTACAGGAACTAAAAGTTTTGCAGTAACTATGTACGACCCAGACGCACCAACAGGCAGTGGATGGTGGCATTGGGTAGTATTTGATATTCCAGTAAGCACTACCGAATTAGTGTCTGGAGCTGGAAATACAAAACTAAACTTAACACCTGAAGGAGTTATTCAGAGTATTACAGATTATGGAGCGAATGGTTACGGTGGACCTTGCCCTCCTAAAGGACACGGTTTACACCAATATGTAATTACAGTTTACGCACTTAAAACAGATAAACTTGGTCTAAATGAAAGTACAAATCCTGCCGTAGTTGGATATTACTTACGGAATAATACATTGGCTAAGGCAAGTATTGTTACTTATTATCAAAGAAGTACGAAATAAAAACTATCTTTAACAAAGAACTGAGGTATAAAAGCAATAGCGGTCCGGGTGCAAACTCGAACCGCTATTGCTTTTAAATAAGTATATTGCAACACGAAAGACTAGTGCAATCAATCAGCTACCGCTCTTATACTAATCATTAGCATAAATACAAATAACTAAATAGTGAAATTACAAGATAAGAAACCTGCTCTAATACTAGTCGATGTACAAAAAGCATTTTTAGATGAAAAATATTGGGGAGGAAATAGAAACAATAAAGATGCAGAGCTTGTTTGTGGCAAAATATTGAAAAAATGGAGAGAATTAAATTTACCAATATTCCATATAA
Source organism: uncultured Maribacter sp. (assembly GCF_947496775.1). Lineage (GTDB taxonomy): Bacteria > Bacteroidota > Bacteroidia > Flavobacteriales > Flavobacteriaceae > Maribacter_B. The sequence continues at coordinate 151,828 of NZ_CANMDU010000004.1, forward strand.
GACATAGTTCGGCAAACCTGAATTCTAAATTGAACCAATTTAATAAAGGATTTGAATTCAATGAAAACGTAATACCTTTAGAGAAAGAACCAATAATTACAAAAGAGGTTAATAGCGCATTTATTGGTACTAACCTAAAAGAACAATTGGATAAATTAAATATTCACACTTTAGTTATTGTAGGAATAACGACAAACCATTGTGTATCGACAACAACACGAATGGCTGGTAATTTTGGATATGAAACTTATCTAATTTCCGATGCAACTGCAACATTTGACAGAATCGGTATTAACGGAGAAAAGTATGATTCTGAAACCATTCATTTAACAACTCTTGCTAATTTGAATGATGAATTTGCAACTGTTTGGAACTTTAAGAAATTAATGTCTGAACTATAAAAAACACTATGCACTATACCGGGTATAAATTATCTACTTAAAATCAATTTTAACCTGTAGCCATATTTTAGGGCAAGATATTAAAACGAACCTCTGTGCTAAACCAAAGAATTGCAGTACATAAAAAATGAATATTGAAAAAATCTTAAACGAAATTGGAGAAATTTATTCCCCAATATCCATTAAATGCCAAGATGAATTTATTGCCAATTCAAAAATTAGCACGTTTAAAAAAGGGGAAATTGTGGTTCGCGAAGGGCAATTTTCTAAAAAAGGATATCTAATTGTGCAGGGTTGTTCTAGAGCCTATTATCTAAAAGACGGAAAAGACATTTCCGACTGGTTTACTTTTGAAAATCAGATTATGGCTTCAATAGTAAGTTTTTTCAGCAAGGAGCCGAGTCCTCATTATGTTGAGTTTATCGAAGATTCAACAGTTATTGAGTTTTCAAAAGATACTGTCGATATGCTTGCTAATAAATATCACGATTTTGAACGCTTTATAAGCAAAGTGGTGACCGAAACTATGTTGGGCTTGTGCGAAAGATTATACACTATTCAGTTCAACAAAGCTGAGGAAAGATATAAGCACCTTTTAACCATTTATCCTGACATAACAAACAGAATTCCCCTCACTCATATTGCTTCTTATTTAGGCATTACACTTGAAACTTTGAGTAGAATAAGAAACCCTAAAAACCGAATTTGATTTATATCAAATGATACCGCTTCCAGTAGTTTGATCTTTGTAATAAATATTTACAAATGGAAGAACAAAATACACAACTAACATCAATTTGGGGGAAATGGTGGGTACCTATTAGAAAATGGTTTTATTCTGCTTGGTTAATCTACGAAACCACCGTTCGCTTTTACGACTATTCAGAAGCCACCTATCTTTTTTTCATCACAGAAAATTATATGGGAGCACTTGGTTCACAAATCGTAGCTATGTTTTGTAGCATTGTCACTTTTGCAATTTGCAGCTTCTTTTTAACCGTTCCTACCGCTTTCATCCTCTATAAATTCTTCAAAATAGAAAATTTATCAGGAACACAATTTGAATCAAAAATCAAAAAATATTTCTAAAATAGATGAAAAAAATACTCATTATAAATGGGCATCCTGACAAGGAAAGCTATAGTTTTGGACTTTCTGAAGCATATAAAAAAGGTGCTGAAAAATCAAACGCTGAAATAAAAGAAATTAATATCCGAGAATTAACCTTCAACCCAAACCTACAATTTGGATATAGAAAACGAACTGAATTAGAACCCAATTTACTAGATGCACAAGATAAAATAAAATGGGCAGACCATATAGTTTGGGTATATCCCGTTTGGTGGAGCTCTATACCAGCAATGATGAAAGGCTTTTTAGACCGAATTTTACTTCCTGGATTTGCTTTTAAAAAAAGAGAAAATTCATTGCTTTCGGATAAATGCTTAACAGGTAAATCTGCCAGAATAATTTGCACAATGGATCAACCAACTTGGTTCTACAAATTGGTTTACAGAAGTCCTAGCCACAATGCAATAAAAAAAGGAACATTGCACTATATTGGCGTAAAAAAAGTGCGAATTACTGCCATTGGACCTATACGTCTTTCTACAGAAGAGTTTAGAGTTAAATGGTTGAATAAAGTTGAAAAATTAGGGCAGATGAATAAGTAATAACGGAAACAATTAATACAAATAGATCAAAAAATAACGTTTCCAACAAAGAACGGAGGTAAAAACATAGGCCGTTAGTTGCTAAACTCAAAGTTGCATCGTCCTGAAATAGGTTGACTAAAAAAACAAACATTTTTAGTTAATTATGGAAAAACAAGACAAACTCTCCTGCCGAAAAAAAGCTACAAAAAGGTAGGCTTTTGAGCTCAAATTTTTAATCATAACAAAAAAGATTAACCTATTTCAGGACAAGGTAACAATAACGTAATTACCAATTATTCTTAGCATGAATATAGGCACTTGGTTCAGAGTAACCTAAAATGTAGGCAATATCGGTAGTTCTATACAGTCCCTCTTGTTCAAGGTAAAATGCCATTTTTTGTTTGATTCCATTAGCCAATTTCCGGTACGAAGTATTTTCTTTAAATAATTCTCGCTGAATACTTCTTTTACTAACTGCCAGTTGATTAATAACCTGGTCAATCTTTGGAAGCTCTGGAGAACTGAGATTAAGCATGATTTGTCTTACCCTTTTGGACATTTCACCATAGGAATTGTCGTTCAGCTGTAATTCTTTCATAAATAGAGGTAAAAGAGATTCAATTTGCTTTATTCTCTTCTTATTTATTTCGAGCAGCAAGACTTCGTTTGGTATATAAAAATGATGTCCGCTTCCCTTTTCAATATCCGCTACACCTAACCCTACTCTATACGGATGATTATCTATATAGGGCAAAGAAAGCCTTGGGGCATATCTCAATTCAAGCATTAACTTTAATTCCCTATAAATTACACAATAGACAGAATCCAAAAGATGCCTTCGCACTCCCCTTTCTTCAACATCGCTAGTTAATGACAATTGAAATTCGTCATCGTACTTTTTAAAACTGATGCTGACCATAGGAAATGTTGCCATTAAATATTCTTGTAAAAAAGAAATTGCTTGTTGAATTTTACTGGTGCTTAAGGAAATTTCAAGGATTAGTCCAAGAGATTTTAAGTTCAAAAAGCATCCATAGTTGAGTCCGAAATTATCATCATTACAAATACGAATTGAACGGTTTAAAAAATCAAGAAATTTATAATCTTCAACGGAACCCAGCGGATTAGTTAAGTCTTTTGGATCAAAGCCACTTTCTTCAAAGAGAATGTTAATATCAATCTTTCTACTAGAAAGAAACTCGATTAAGTTGTTAATGTGACCATTAGAAACTTTCATTCATCAAATATATAAAATTGGCGTAAAATATCAATATCATGCAGTTTTCACTACCGAAATTTGCACTAAGTAAAAAATAAAAATCATGACAACTTCAATTAAGGCTACAAAAGCCAATGCAATTTCGACACTAATTTCTGGCCTGGCAATTTTGGGATTTCAACACCAATTAATGGTAATGTTTGAGATTAATGAAACACTACCATTTATAATAGTAGGTGGGGTTATTACTTTCTTTTCTCTCACCATGTTTATGGAAATAAAAAAGCAAAGAGCTCTCGCCCTTCTCTGGATTGTAGCACAAGACACATTATTTGTCTTAGCAAGTATCGTTATTTTAATTCTTCAACCTTTCGATATATCCACAACAGGGTATGTAATAATTGGACTATTTCTTTTACCCATTTTATATTTTATTAAATCTCAGTCCAAAGGGATAATAGAAATGGATGTTATAGGTCATTCTGGCACTAAACGCCTCACTTTCAGCAGAGTGGTTAAAGCAAGTAAAAATACCGTTTGGGATGTTATTACAGATATAGAAAACTACCATGAAGTAGCCTCCAATATAGATAAGGTAGAAATTGTTTCTGGAGAAGGTGAAGGTTTGGTACGTTCCTGTTCACATGGAAATGATTCTTGGACAGAAACTTGCACTCTTTGGGAAGATCAAAATCAATATTCATTTGTTGTAAATACTAATGCACCAGATTATCCTTATCCATTTAAATATTTAAAGGGAACTTGGAAGGTAAATGAAACAAATACGAGAGAAACCGAAATAATTATGATATTTGATTTCGAATTTAAAAAGTCCTATCAAAAGTTACTTTTATATCCGATGCTCAAATGGAAATTCTCAAAAGTTGCTCAGAACTTACTTAAAAAATGGGAGAAGATAATTGTTAAATAAAACGAATTAGAAAAAGTAGAATATTATTCAAATCAAAGAACTTAAAAAATAGCGCTCTGCAATAACAATTGGTTGTACAACAGGCTTTTTATAGAGAAGATAAAAAAAATAACACCAACACGGTGTACAAAACATAGCTAATAAGTGCTTAACCGAAAAGTTTTTCTATACTTATAAATAAGCCAAATTTTTAATTTGGTTATATTTAGAAAAGAAAATATAAAAATTCGGCTCTGTGTTAACCCCAAAAGGCAGCGTCTTTTTAAACGCTACGTTTCATACATAAGTCCGTTGCCCAATTAAATGAAAATGAATAGACTAACTAGAATAACAGCAATTCTAATTCAATTACAATCTAAAAAGATAGTTACTGCAAGTGAAATAGCTGAAAGATTTGAAATTAGCTTAAGAACTGTTTACAGAGACATTAAAACACTTCAAGATGCTGGAGTTCCGGTAGGTTCTGAAAACGGAGTTGGATATTTTATGGTGAATGGCTATTCATTACCACCAATAATGATTACTCAAGAAGAAGCAAATGCTCTAATTGTTTCGGAAAAATTAATTCTAAACCAAGGAGACACTTCCTTGATTAAAGATTTCAATTCCTTACTAATAAAAATAAAATCGACTCTTAGGGCTTTTGAAAAAGAAGAAATTTCAAAACTGGAGAATAGAATAGAGCCTTCAACGAAAAACAAAAAAAACACAAGTAATTGGTTGTCTTCAATACAAAAATCAATCACCAACTCCAATGTTATAAAAATCAATTACTTATCAATTTACAAGGATGAACATACAACTCGTGAAATTGAACCTCTTGCCATTTATTTCACCGAGAGTTCTTGGGTTTTAGTTGCATTCTGTCGTTTACGAAACAACCTACGCGAATTTAGATTAGATAGAATTTCTACACTCTTTATTACCTCAGAAACGTTTGATTATCAACAAGATTTCTCATTAAATGATTATTTCAAGAAATTTATTGAAGTATAGTTGACATAGGGTTGTCACTCCTCCCATTTACATTTGTCTCATAAACTTAAATATACCAAATGAAGCATTTATTAATTGGTATTATAGCTGTCGCATTGTTTAGCTGTAATACCCAGAACAAAACAAGTATGAGCGAACAAAGTAAAAAGGTTGGAACAATTGAATTGGTTATTTTTGATACCTATCCTCAATATTCCAAAGCAGAAGTTATAGCAGCAGCAAAAGCCGTGAATCCTGTTGCAGAAAAATTTGATGGCTACATTGGAAGGAAGCTAGCTGTAGACAAAAACGGTAAATGGACTGATATTGTTTATTGGACTGACCTGAAATCAGCTGAACATGCTGCACAAGAAATTTTGAAAAGTGAAACCTGTAAAAAATTCTTTGGAATGATAAATCAAGAAACTATGCAATTTATGCATCTTGAGCCTGTAATGGATTCCAAATAAAAAGGTATGACTAAAAACGACATAATTAAAAGGGTTCAGGAAAAATTTGATGGTCTTGTCCTAAATAAAAATTGGGGAGAAATAGGACTATTTTACAATCCAGAAAATAAACTAAGTAAGGGTATCTATCTATTGACATTCAAAGAAAAAGATGGTTTAAATGATAAAGCATCAAATACGGATAGAAATGGCGTATTTAGGCTAAACGTTGGAATATCAAAAGATACCTTTTTTAGGTTATTTGGAGAAAGACCCAAAAGACCAAAAGCAGGCCAAATAATTGATATGCCTTATGACTTTTCTGAACTTAATAAAATAATGCCTCATCCGATTTATGGTTGGATGAGTTGGATTTGTATTTTAAATCCGACAAGGGAAACTTTTGATAAATTATTCCCACTAATCGAAGAAGGATATTATTTAGCATTGAAAAAATACGAAAAGAAAATAAAAGGGCTTAACAATGTAAATTTAAAATAGCGGTTTAAGTGATAAAACGAAAGATAACGTATATAATTAAGTTCCGTTATAAACGAAAAAGTTAGAGAGAAAACCCCACTTCTTCTCATATACAAAACCGTTACGAAGAACCCCCGGAGTACTTTCCTGAAATAGGTTGACCATTTTTTTGTTTAACTTAAATGATTAATAGGTTTAAATCCTTATTCATATGTAACAAAATTCATCACTGGTCGTCGTTAAGTAGAAAAATACCCATCAAGACCATATGATAATGTTTAAAAATAAAAATCCTTTCCTTTCTGGATTAGTAGTGATAGCTGTAATTAGTATTATAATGCTTCTTCCGTTGGATAAAGTAATTACCAAACAATATTTTACCAGTTTTCAGATTGAATATATTGTGCTGTCGACCAAAATGTTTTTAATTTTCTTGTCCGGTCTGTTGTTAGTAAAAAAGCTCGAAGAGCAAGCTTTATCTGGCATTGGTTCAGAATATCAATGGTCCTTTAAATACATAAACCTAATCCCCTTCTATCTTTTTATATTAGGTATTTTAGGTTTTATTGGTAAAGACTTATCATCTATAAACATTATTAATGTATTGTTATTGCTAATAGCTTGCCTATTAGTAGGGTTTGCAGAGGAATTTGTATTCAGAGGGTATTTACAGCCTATTTTTATAAAGAAATATATATCACATAAAAATGGTGTTTTTTTAGGTGTACTACTCCCTGCACTATTTTTTGGCTCCTCACATTTATTAAATTTGACGGTTAACGATAATATTCCTCAGGTAATTGGACAATCAATTTACGCAGCTTGTATTGGGTTCTTTTTTGGAGTAGCACTTCTCAAAACCAACAAGCTAACACCAATTGCAATTACTCACGGTCTGATTAATTTTTTCTTCCTCTTTGGTTCACTTCCAAAACTAATCAACAACAAAAATGGTTACTCAGAACCAACAGTGGAACCAACGTTGACCGAACAAATTTTATCCTCTGCAACACCTATTTTGTTTTTTTTGCCATTATTGATTATTGGTTACATAATTCTGAGTAAAATGAACAAAAATGAAATACTAAATAAAATAAACCTTTAAAATAATCATGGTAATGAAATTAAATCTATTCTTTTTGAGTATGCTATTTGCAATTAGCTCTCTTAACGCCCAAAACCAAAGTTCTGATAAGAAACTAAAACAAGTTATTGAAGATTTTAGAACTTCCATAATCATGCATAATGATTTCGAAAAATTTGATAATTTATTTCTGCACGATTCCATAACTTGGTCTGCTATTTTTACAAATAAGACAAAAGAAATGGCATTGAAACAAATGCCCGACTTCACTTTTTACTCAACTGATTACAAAACTTTCTATAAAAATTTAAAAAAGAATACAGAAGAAAAGTTTTATAATGTCCAAATTAGCAAGCAAGGAGACTTTGCAACTATATCTTTTGATTACACTTTATCTGTTGACTCAAAAATCCAGAACTGGGGAGTTGAATACTGGTCACTTATCTTATTAAACGATAGTTGGAAAATAACTTCTGTTACTTGGACTATGAATAATGAAGAAATAGAAAAATGTTCGTTTTCGTCTGAAATCCCATTTACTTTAGATTAAAGTATCAATAAATAGGATTAGCAAAAAACTATAATCAATGTTGCATATACAACTTAATTTTATACCTTTACCGTATGAAATACGATTTGCAACTTTGTATTGGTTCTCGATTAAGACGACTATCGAGAATAGTAGATGGACATTTTAGAAGTAAATTATCTGAATTTAACATTACTGAAAATCAAATGACCATTTTGTTTGTTTTGAACAAAATGGGAAAAGTTGAACAAGGGAAAATCGGACAAACACTAGTCTTGGAACGCTCAACAGTAAGTAGAAACATAAAACTATTAGAAAAACAAAATTATATTAAACGGACTTCTGACTATCGACCAGAAATTGAACTTTCAAAAAAAGGTAATGAATTGGTACAAAAACTAATTCCACTTTGGGAAGAAACTATGGACGAACTAATTTCGAAATTGGGCGAAAATGGATTAACATATTTGAGTGAATTGGAGAACAGATTAAATTAATATTTTTTTAAATACAATGTTGTATATACAACTTATGAACAATTATGCTTAAAACGTTTGAAAATAAAATGATGGCGCAAAATGCTCTCACAGTAAAATACATTAAAACTGTTGGAATAAATCAAAAAACAAAAACATGAACAATAAAAAAATATTAGTAACTGCCGCAAATGGAAATACAGGTTTTCCTGCATCAAAAGAATTATTAAAATTAGGTTTCGAAGTCCGTGCCTTTGTTAGAAACCCTCAAACCAAAAAGGCAAAAGAATTAAAAGAATTAGGTGCAGAAATATTCGTTGGCGATATTCAAGACATCAGAGATGTTAGAAAGTCGCTTGAAAATATAGAAAGTGCATACTTTGTACCAACTTACCCAAATGTACTTTTTCAAGGTTCAACTTTTGCAACCGCTGTAGAAGAAATGAAAACCAAAAACGTGGTTGTGCTTACCCAATGGTTATCATCTAATTCGCATCCTTCAGTTTACACAAAAGAACATTGGTTAGTTGACCAAACTTTTAAACGACTACAAAATACCAATATTACATTTGTAAATCCTGGACTTTTTGCATTCGTGTATTTTATGATGCCAGAACCTATGCTACAATTCGGAATGATGCCAGATTTTGGTACAAATGCACCGCCTTCTAACGAAGATATTGGATTAACAGTTGCACACATTTTAAAAAAACCTGAACCACATATCGGAAAAACCTATTGTATAACAAGTAGAGAACTTTTAAAACCACAAGAAATGGCAGACATTGTTGGTAAAATCGTTGGTCGTAAAATAAAGGCTGATGTATTACCTGAAAGTATGCTATTGAAAATGTTACGTTCCTACGGATTTCCGCAAAGAGACGCATCCCAAGTAATCCATTACGTAAAAGACGGGCAAAATGGAGGTTTTGCACTAAAAGCACCAACAACAACAGTTCAGGATATTGTTGGCAAACCAGCAGATGACTTTGAAACCATTACAAGAAGATATTTAAAAAACAATCCTATGGTAAAACAATCGCTTCTCAACAAGTTGCGAACTATGGGAATTATGATGAAAGCAATAACCACTACTAAATGGAATATGGCAAAATTTGAAAAGGAACAAGGGTTTCCTGCATTTAAAAATATGATGTCCTCCAATGAATCGGAGGAATGGAAATCGGAACATTTAATATAGTACGGAGAAAGTACGGGCGACAACAACATATATAAAACATAATTATTACGGCCTCTGCAAAGGTTTAGCTTACTTACAAAGTCCGCCAAGTTTTTAACTTTGTATCTTTATCCAAAGAAAGTTAAAAATTTGGCTTGTGCCTAATCTTAAAAGTTTGCGTTTATTTATGCGCTGCGTTTCATATACAAAACCGTTGTGCGGAATACGTCACCTACTTACATCTAAAGGTTATTTTATAAAATTGAATCTTACTCTCCGAAAATGTCAAATCAATACCAAATAGAATTTATAAAGTTCAAAAACGAATTATCTTCTTTTATTTTTAGATTATTAACTAATAAACAAGATACAGAAGATGTTATTCAAGACACATATATTAAAGTTTTTGAAAAAATAGACTCTTTTAAAGGACAATCTTCATTTAAAACTTGGATGTTTACTATAGCATTAAATACTGCCAAAAATAAACTAAATAAACAAAAACGTTGGGTCGAAAACACACAGGACTATGGTGCTGATTTACATTCAAAATCCGAAGAGTTAACAAATAGAATGAGAGTTGTTTTTGAGCAAACGCATGAAAAAGATTATGAAATAAAAGAGCATATAAACTATTGTTTTAATTGCATAAACAAAACATTACTCTTAAAACAGCAAATTTGCTTATTGCTTAAAGAAGTATATCATTTTAAGATATCTGAAATTATGGAAATTACAGCGTTTACTGAAGGTATTGTAAAACATTCTTTAGCAGATGCTCGAAAAAATATGATACGTATTTTTAATAATAGATGTTCTTTTATTAATAAAAAAGGAATATGCGACCAATGCACAACTCTTAAGGGCGTTTTAAATCCAAGTCAAAATGAACATATTAAAGCTCAAAAAATAAAATTAGTAAAAGAAGGCAGTAAGAAAGATAATGAATACCTACTAAAATTACGATTAGAAATTGTAAAAGGAATTGACCCTATGAATTCCAAAAACGCAATTCTAAACACATATATGCTTGAAAATGCTGAAATGTGGGTAAAAGATAGTATAGAGAAAAAATAATCCCAATTTTCGTCCGAAATTAGACTGTGATTTGTCTAAATAATATAACAACATTTAAAAACTATAAAAATGACAAAAACAGCATTAGAAATTTTCGAAGCATTTCAACAATCTATGGCATCACAAACATCGAAATGGATGGATTTAATGGATGACAACATTGTATTTCAAGGTCCGGTTGATAAAGTTGCGGGTAAAGAGGCTAATATCAAACTACATATGGAATTTGGCAAACTGGTAAGAGGACACGAATTATTAAGTATTACAGCAGGAAAAAACACTATTTCTACCCAAGTAATTATAAAAATTGAAGCACCTTCTGGAAAAATGATTGATTTAGATATTGCCGAATTCTATACGATTGAAAACGGTTTGATAAAATCAATGAAAATATACTATGACCCAACAGAATATAAAGAAGAATTTAGTTTATAATTATACCATTTCCTTAATCTTTTTCTCTTCTTCAATATTATCATTTTAAATATGACGAATACTATTATTGCTACACATAAACTCAAAAACTTAAAATTTGAGATTATAAATGACGAATACGTGGTAGCACTGATTGATAAGGAAGGCTATGAAATTATTAAAGGTTATGGTGTCTCTGTCATTGAAGCTATTAATGATTTACATCATAACCTTTTATGAAAAACTACAAGAAGATGAATATAAATCATTCGGTTAATTCAAAGGAGAGCCAAACACAATTGTTAGATTAATAACACTTTTTATCTAAAGAGTAATCCTTACTTATCTCTATAGTTTTGATTCTTTTTCAAAGACTAGTTTTGTAAAGAGTATGAAATATATTTTATTATTATGGAACGTTTTTTATCTTTCCTTCGATTTGATATCTATGAAATTTAGTATCTCATTCTTTCATTCCGTATTTATAACCGATTCGTAAATGAATATTAAAAACAAAGTCATTGCCCATGTGTCCAGCTTCTTTGACCGTTATTCTTTTTTGAGTTTCTGAAATATCAATACCAAGACCAGCTCCAATTTCAAAATTCCACCGATAATTAATATTACGACGCATACCCCAAGTAGGGGTAATAAATAAACCACCATTTGGTTCTTCTGCATCAAAAGCTAAAGGTTCGTTGGTATTACCAGATGGCGAGTATGCCAAAAATTTAGGATTATACTGAAAAGCAACGGTAAAATAATTACCACTGTTATGAAAGGTATTATTGCTATTGCCTTGTCTTTTTCTAGAATTATAATACCAACGAGGCTCAATACAAAAGACAGGTTGAAAAACTGGAAATAAATAATTCTCGTTGCCACTAACTTCTTCCCTATATAAATTTCTTTCGTAAACGGGAGCAGCATATCCAATTTCAGTTCGAAATGCCCAGCGATGTGCTAATTTAGATTCATTATGCCACCATACGCCTAATAAACCAGCTTGTATTCCACTAATAGATGTATCAACGAGTTGCCCATTTGAAACAGAAAAAAAGAAGAGTAATAATAATGGACTAAGAAAAGTATTCTTCAAATTTCAGTTGGCCTTGGTTCTACTATTTAAACGTAAGAAAATCCAACTTCGTATCCTCAGATAATTCCACTAAACAAGCTGTTAGAAGATGACCCTTGGTAAGATGTAACTGTTGCGTTGATGTACTTTACTCGGACAGAATAAAAACCAAATCGAAAAGTTCCGTGCTTACTCGAACATGTCTCTACTGATTACAATACTACCTAAACGTAATGCTTACATTAGGGCAAAACCAAAAGGTCTTTGTATATTTATAATGACATTAAATCCGAAAAGTTAGTTGTTTATTTATACACTACATTTCATTCACAAGACCGTTGGCAAACATTTGAGAAAAGAAATTATAAATACTTGGAATGGAGAAAAAGTAGAGCTAAAAATAAGTTCCGACGGATACTGTTTCTGTCCAGTATGTGGAAGAAAATCAGATGATAAAAAATGGAGACCTTATGACGAAAATGGTCATCCTTCCTATGATATTTGTTCCTGTGGGTTTGAATATGGATTTGATGACAATGGAGAACCTCCTTATTATAAAAGCTGGGAGAACTATCGAAAAAAATGGCTTAACGGAAAAATTGAGCAATTCTTCGGTAAGCGAATAACCAAAAATGAAAAGCTGGAACAATTGAAAAACTTAGAATTATAAAACATGATATATTTTAGTCGGGCTTTTTATTTTACTTGGTGTTTAGTTTTTTTCCTTGGTTCTTCAAGACCTCAAATCATGCCGTTAGAAATTGATAACGATAACCCAACTATGATTGCAGCAATTAGCATGCAAAGAATAGTTTAGACGAGCTCAAAAAATTAATAGACCTATATCCAAACGAAGAACATGTTAAAGTTTCTTTTTGACAAGCTCAGGTGAAACCGAATTTCTTTGGGGAGATGTTACCAAACTAATGAATAGTGATTTAGATGTTTTTTTAACTACTTATTCTATAGTAACCCATATAACAGATGCATTACCGAGTGCATCTAAAGCAGTTATTTTATGTTTGCCCTCTATAGGTTGTATTGCAACTTCATGAAAATTAATGGTTTCTTTTATGTAATCTTCATCTACGTACCAATAAACAGGTGTTTCTTTTTTAGAATGCGCCAATTTTACAATTAACTCTCCTTTTTCACTATTAAAACCCTTAGTTAAGGTTATTCTACTTCCATTCTTTGGGTAGATGAATTGCATGGGAGAGGTATCTACAGAACTGCATCCATTTTTAAAATTTGGAAGTAGTTTATAATTAAGATGCGTTTTCTTGTAATAGAACTCCATTAAAGGAGGTAAAACAAACCAAGATTCTGTCGTAGTATTAGATAAATCTGCGCAGGAAGAGTTTACTCTAAACTGTTTTTTACTATCTAACTGTATATTTCGATGGTACTTACAGGCTCTAATTTTATTGTCTTTATTAGGAATAGAAATAGTCTTAGATGGGCAGATAGGGGTTGCTAAATAGCCACTTGTGCTGCAAACCTTAGTTTCTACAAATGCATCCAAGGGTTTTAAAAACCAGTCCGATTTTGGTAATACATCAAAAACATCAAATAAAATAGGAGCAGAACTACTTACCCCTGTATGGTTTGGTCTTCCTTCCCCATCTGCATTACCGGACCATACACCAACAACATAATCGGGTGTTACTCCTATAGCCCAGGCATCTTTATTACCGTAACTAGTGCCCGTTTTCCATGCTATTTCTTTACTATTATCGTAAAACTCCCAAGATTCACTTCCATCAGGTCTATTTACTTCTTTCATGGCTTCAAAAGCTAAATAAATACTGGCGGCATCCAAGTTATTTTTTTCTATTTTTTTTGTGCCAAAATCCCGTTTGGTGTCTTTATAAAAAACTGGTTCCACATATTCATTTGTATAATACTCACTAGATGTTTCATTAAAATGATTTACCGTAGAAGCTAAGTTTGCATAGGTTTTACATAGATCCCATAGATTACTTTCTGCTCCTCCTAGAATTAAAGTTAAACCGTAATGGTCCGCAGATTTGTTAACTCCTCCCAAATTAAAATAGTTAAGCTGGTCTCTAAATTTTTCTAAACCATAAGACTGTAATAAACGTACTGCAGGAATGTTTAAAGATCGAGCTAAGGCTTTTTTAGCGGTTACAGCACCGCTATAATCTTCATTAAAATTTTCTGGAGTATAACCTGCTATTTGCGTAGGTACGTCTGGCACCAACATTTCTGGTAATAATTCGCCAGCATCTAACATAGCAGTATAAAGCAGCGGTTTTATTACGCTCCCTGTGCTTCTATTAGCTTTAATTAAATTAACATCTTTTTGATATTCTTTCGTGGTTGGTGTATTCCCCGTATATGCTAAAACCTGTCTTGTTTTAACCTCTAAAACCAGAACAGCTGTATTATATACTAAGTTTTGTTTTAATCTATCATAATGCTTTTCTACAATCCTATTTACATTATTTTGTAACGCCTTATCTATAGAAGTTTTTATTCTTTGCCCTCTGTACTCTTTTGCAATTTCTTGTATTAAATGAGGTGCAATTTTAGGTAATGCATATGGTTTTTGTGGTAACTCTTCTAACAATGCCAACTCATAAGTAGTCTTATCTATAATCCCAGCATCTGCCATTTTTTTAAGTAACCTATTCCTTTTTTTTAATAAATGTTCTTGATTTTTCCCGGGATAAATTAAACCAGGAGCATTAGGTAAAACAGCTAAAGTTGCAGATTGCGCCCAGGATAATTGGTGAGATTGTAAGCCGTAATAACGCCATGAAGCCACATCTAAACCCACCACATTACCACCAAAAGGGGCATTACTAACATAAAGTTTTAATATTTCTTTTTTAGAATACCTAAATTCTAATCTAGTAGCCCATACTAACTCTATAATCTTCTCTAAATAGGAGCGTTCTTTATTTTTTCTTGCAAGCCTTATAACTTGTTGGGTAATAGTACTACCTCCACGGACTGTTGTACCAGCAGAAAAATTAGCTCCAATAGCCTTGGCCATTGAAACTGGATTAAAACCTGGATGATGGTAAAAATGAGCATCTTCAAATTGTAGAATACAGGTTTTAAATTTAAAGGGAATGCTATCTACTTTAGGAAATCGCCATTGCCCATCTTCTGCTATTTTAGCTCCTATTAAACTATTATCACTACTTTCTACAACCGTAGCAGTAGGACTATGAAATAAAACTTGAGGAAGGCAAAAATAATACAAAATACATAGCACACTTAGAAGAAGTAATTTCTTAGGATTTGTTTTTACAAACTGTGCAATGTTATTCTTCATGTATATTAAAACATCCTGTACGTTATTTATACTATATATTCTTTCTCTAAAAAATAACCAACAATTGCTTCTTTCATTAAAACGGATTGCTCCCCAGCTTTTAATGCAGGTAGTTCTTCTAAATTTATATAATGAGGCCACCCTTCTTCATCAAAAAAATCGAACTTATAATACCCGTAAGGTTCCAATAACCTACAAATAGCAATATGCATTAAATTTAATTTTTCGTCTTTTTTGTATTTTTTATGATACTGACCTAGTTCTTGTACACCAACTAAATATATAATTGCATCCAAATCTAAGGTATCCCCATCCGCAAACTGAGTAGATAGTTTTTCAACTAAACTTTTCCAACGTTCTTTTAACTCTAAATCTCTTGACATTTATTCCGTTTTAATTTATGCCGCTTTGCGTTTTAAAAAATCAAAGGTACAAATCAAAGTTTTATATTTGCCTAAATAAAAGAAGCATGGCTATATTAGATATTGTTTTAGGAATATTACTTATTTGGGGACTTTGGAAAGGCTTAAAAAACGGACTTTTTATTGAAATAGCATCTATTATCGCTCTAATAGCCGGAATATACGGCGCTATTCATTTCTCTTATATTGCAGGAGACTATTTATCTGAAAATATGCAATGGAATGAAAAGTATATGAATATAACTTCTTTCCTTATAACATTCATTGCCATAGTAGTCCTTGTTCACATCGCTGGTAAACTATTAACTAAATTTGCAGATTTTGCTATGTTGGGATTGCTAAATAAAATTGCAGGAGCCCTATTTGGAGCTCTAAAAGTTGCTGTTATTCTTGGTGCTGTTTTAGTCTTTTTTGACCGAATGAATAATACTTTGAATTTTATTAGTGAAGATGCAAAAAAGGAATCTATCCTTTTTGAGCCAGTAAAAGAAATTGGAACTTTTGTTTTTGATAAAGTTTTACCTGCAAAGGAAGTAGAATAACTTTTTCTTATACTTCTTATTTTAGAACTAAAACAAGAATTCCTATTTCAAATTTTTCTGATTCCTCAAAAATCAACTAAAAATTTGCCATAGATAGTTTTTTTAAGTTTTTAAGCGATAAAATATACTATCTAACTCAAAATTGTATTTTTTTACATTGAGAACAGAAGCACACTATATTGAGAAAGTTAAAAGATTCCCCGTTTTATAAGAAGCCCCTTCATATATTGAGTTATGATTTTGGGGATTTTTACTTGTATGAAAATTATATCGTTGGAGAAATGGCCGAAGATGTTCTTATCTCTTGGGAAGAACAAGGGGAATTTCTTGCCGAAGAATTTAAAAGTATTTATTACGAAAAATATGATGAACTAATATACATTAGTAATCGTATTCATAAATATTCCATTATTCCGTCTGACTGGCTTAAATTTGCAAAATGTAATTATAATTTTACAGGTTACGGTATTGTAAGTTACTCTAAAAGAGGCTATTTTAATGCTTTATTAGAAAAGGTATTTGTACCTACCAAATTAAGAACTTTTACTTCTTTAAAAGAGGCCGTAGAATGGGCCGAAACAAGTAACACAGAATTAGTAGAAAAATCTGCCCCATTATTAAAAAACAAGGCAGTTTAGTATTTCTTAGATTTACCGCGCAACCTTTACCCATTGGCCTTTAGTGCGCACCATATAATCATTATTATACATAGCTTCTGCTTGTACTCCGGGTAAATAATAAGTGCCTAAATAAGAGGCATTAAGCAATACTCTAAAGGTTTTGGTTTCTTTAGATTTCATATCAAAATAAAAATTAGCCCTGTCATCTCTAATATCAGTATGGGTAACATTATTCTCTGCAAAACTTCCAAAATCTGTAAACCTTGTATTTACAATTTCCCAACCGCTTGGGAATATTTGAGACAAAGCCATATCTTTTAATTTATTGCTAGAAGTATTGGTAAGGCTTACCTCAGCAACAAAATCTGTTCCTTGAGAAATTTCGGAAATATCTATTCTAGAACCATCTCTATTTTTATAAGCAACATTTGCTATCAAATTTTGTGCTATTGTTTTCTCTGTTCCCACAGGTAAAATTCCGTTATTAACTATACTTACATAAAGTACATTGGGTTCTTTATTTTGAATAACCACACTGTTAGTCCCTTTCTTAATTTCAAAGTTTTTGTTTATTAAGGTTTTGGAAGTCTTTATTTTATCTGATTTTCCATTAATAGAAATACCGGCATTTACTCCTTTGCCTCCTACCATATCTGCAAACTTTGCCATACTTAATAAACTATATGCCGTTTCTTGTGTACTTAACCACCTTTTTTCAGATAATACTGCTGCAATTTCTTTTGCCAATTGATGCGCTTTTAATTGGTCTTGTAATAAAACAACAGTTTCTAAAGCCATAGACTTATTTCGCAGTGCTGAACCATAGGTATACGAAGATTTCTTATTTGTAAATACCCATTTAGCTTTTAATAATAAATCTTTAGCAACTTTGGTTTGACCAATTTGTGCATACGCCGCAGCTAATTTAAAATAGGCTGTATTAGATAATTCTTTGGTTTCTCTTAGCCTGTTCATGGACGCAATATCTGCATTACCAGAAAGAGCTAAAGTGTATAAACGATAGGCCTGCGCTAAAGAAGAATTGGTACTACTATTCCTCCATTGTTTTGCCTTTTGCTGTTGGTAGTTTACCCAACTAGACTTAAAACCTATTGGAAGTACATAGCCTCTTTTTTCTGCCTCTAGTAAAAAATGGCCAGCATAAGTTGTTCCCCAATCATTAGCTTCCTTTTGCCCTGGCCAGTACCCTAAACCTCCGTTAGCTAATTGAAACCCTCCTAATCTTTTAATAGCACTTTCAATATTTTGCTGAATTCGTTTTTTCTTGTTAGAATCCAAATCGAAAATAGAATTTAAAAATAATTGCGGAAATGCCCCAGAAGTAGTTTGCTCTACACAACCATGAGGGTAACGAATAAGCTGTTGCATACGCCCGTTAAAATTCATTGCTGGTAATGTGGATAATTCTAAATCTACTGAGTTACTTCCATTAATTCCAAAAGACTCTAGAGAAACTGTTTTTTCACTATTAGCGTCTAAAACAATATATTCAGCTTTAGAGGTCATAGGGTTTGGATTTACCACATCTATAGGAATCTCGAAAGAAGCTTTTTCTCCATTACCAGAAGCCTCAACAATAACTTTACCTATTCCATTAAAATCGGATACGTTCAAAGTAAAATAAGCCATCTTTTCATCTGGTTCAGAAAAACTCAATGATTGCGAATTTCCGCCTTCTACTGTAAAAGCTTTGTCTTGCTTAATTTTTAAAGTTACATTCTTAACTTTCTTTTCCATTGCAAATACGGTAACAGGTAGTGTTACTTTTTCGCCAGGTGTTATTTTCCTTGGTAAGGATGCCAATATCATTAATGGTTTACGTACAGGAGTTGTTTTTTCTGCTATACCATATGCTTCCTTTGCAACATCACCAGCCACCACCATAGTGCGTACCGATCCCACATATTTTGGGATTTGGATTTTATGCGATTTGGATTTTCCTGCTTTCAATTCGAACGCACCTAAATGCACCACCATAGGTTTAAATCTATTCGCCTTTTTATTTTTTGCGCCAGCTAACTCATCATCTCCACCAATGGCGAATACTTGGTTTATTTTTCCACCAAAAGCCCCAATAACATCATCATAAACATCCCAAGTTTTTACACCTAATGCTTCTTTAGCATAAAAAGTGTTCCAAGGATTCGGAGTTTTAAATCTTGTTAGATCTAATAACCCTTCATCTACAATAGCAATACTATAAGTCATAGCTTTTCCTTTGTTTTCTTTTACCGTTACTTTTATTTCTTCTTCTGGTCTAAGAACATCTGGCATAGAAACTACTGGCTCTAACTTTGTTTCTGGGTTTTCTACCGCTATTGGTACCAAACCATATAAACGAATAGGATTATCATTTAAAGTGCTTGCATGTGGTTGTAGTAACGTAATATGAATAAACACATTTGGTGTATACAACTCTGTTATTGGTAATGTGAATTTTGTTTCTTCTTTAGCAGTTTCTACCCAAAGAGATTCTAAAACTTCGCTTCCATTTTCTACAGTAACTAAGGCTCTACCTCCTTCTGAACTTGGGAAAGAAACCGTAGCATTTTCGCCAACATTATAATTTTCTTTATCTGTAGAAAAAGCTAGCATAGTAGCTGCAGAAGGATCGTTCTTTTTAGATTTACCTGCCCATCCCGGCCAATCTACATAAATGGTTTTTCCTGTTGCGTGACCGCCTTTGGTATCTTCTACACGCACTAAATAACGTCCCCAATCTGGATATTTAAGTTCAAAATCAAAACTTGCTTTTCCATTAGAGTCCGTGCTTATATTTTTTGTAAAAATTTCTTCTCTATACTGGCTACTACTGTAAGAGGATAAATTATCTGCAGAAGTATCCCACCACCATCTCCAATTTACTTTATGGACAGTAACTTTAAGATTGTTAACTGCTTTTGGCTTTCCGTTTTCATCTACAGAAACTACTTCAAATTTATGCTTTACATCCGTTAAAAGCATTCCTCTTCTTTTATCACCCTTAGGAGCATTTAAACCAACATAAGTGGTATATGGTGAATATGCTTTTGTAAAAACATCTGTGCTAAAATCACCACCATTTTCATAAACCTTAGTTATAAATGCTGCATTTAGCATTCCTGGAGCTTTTGCTGTTAATTGCGGATTTACATTAAATTTTGCTTTTCCTTCACTATCTATCTTACCATTAAAAACTACTTGCTCTTCGCTAGAAAAACTACGAGAAGGATCATCGAAAATATAACCTGAGAATCTTTTAAAAGAAGTTGCTTTGGCTTTGAATTTTCCTGTTATATCTGCTTTTAAATTCTTTGCAATAGCTCCATGCAACCATTTTACCTCTATCTCTCCGTCTACAGGAGACCTGCTAGATAAAACTTCTTTACTAAATGCTGTTTTTATTTTTAAACGGTTGGGCTTTATAGTCTCTATTTTAATAGTTTTTGTAAAAGAGGCTCCCCCCACTGAAACTTTTGCCAACCAATTACCTGTCACAGCATTCTCATCTGTCTTTAGATTAAAATGATAAAAATTTTGAACTCCGCCTGTTTTAACTTCCCTATGAACAACGCTATTATAAGGATCCAGAAGTTCTAATTTTACAGGATGATTTTCTGGAAGTTTATTAGCATTATCATTCAACATAAAAGAAAGATATATTTTATCTCCAGGGCGCCATACTCCACGTTCTGCAAAAACGAACCCTTTAATGCCTTTTTGCAATTGCGTTCCAGAAACATTAAACTTACTTACAGAAAGCGCATTGCCATCATTAAGTTTTACGTAATTTTTTTGTCCCTTGCTTTCTACAATTGCAAAAAATGGAAGTTTATACGCGTCAAAAATTGAAATGCCTTCCTGATCCGTTGTAACATTGCCTAAAGGTTGTTGTTGGTAATTATAAAAAGTAATCTTAGCTCCTGCAATAGGGGTTGTACTAACAATATCATTTACGGCAATAAAATAACTTTTATTTACTCCTTTTTTTATAGTAACACCTATATCCGTTGCTAATACATTTATACCTATTTTCTTATTATAGTAATAGGAAGTATTACATGGGTTTTCTCTTTCGGACCAATTATAATCATAGTAATAACTGTCATAATAATCCTCTACTCCATCCCAAGAACTATCCTCTTGTTCTTCATCGAAATTATCATTTATATCTTCCTCATCTTCAAAATTAGTAGAACTACAGGTATATAAGCTATATGTCCCTTTATAATTAAATTCTACCCTATAAATAGCACCTACTTCTGGAGTAATTATGGTTTTTAAATCTAAAGCATGGGCAGTCCATTTTCCATGACTTCCAGAAAGCTTACTCACAAGCTCTATCTTCTTAGTAACAATTGGCCTAGCAACACTTCTTAAATTACCTTGTCCATTAAGGTTATTATTTTGTAGAAATTGTAATATATTATTTTCATAAATCTTAAGAATCGTAATATCTACCGCTCTTAAATTTACAGATTCAAAATTAATCTTAAGATTGCTAGAAGATGGTAAAATAGTTCCATTAGACAATAATCTTATTTGTGGTTTTAGCTCTTCAAAAGCGATACGTTCTGTAAATTTAGATTTTAATTTATTCCCGTCTGTACTTTGTATTCCATCAAAAACATCTAATTGTGCGGTTCCACTCATTTCTTTAGAAGGGTATACTTTTAAAGTATTACCCTCTACTCCATATTTGGTTTTATCATCTCCCTCTAAAACCACTAAACCTTTAAAATTTTGACCCTTTTTAATTGGGTCCGAAAAGTTTATAATAATAGTCTGATTTTCAGAAGACTCCAATGTAGCATCTAGTATTGTAAAGTTGTTCTTACCCGCTATGGTAATGGTGTTTTCGCCAGAACTTTCTATGCCCAATTTTTTTCCGCTCCACGTAAATTGAAGTTCACTATCGTCATCCAAACGTTGAATACTATCCACGATAAATGAAAATTGAGTACCCTCATTTACTCCTTCTTCAAATTTTGGTTTTATTTTCTTTCCTTGATGCGTAATAGTCAATAACGTTTTAGCTTTTTCTATAGAAAGAACATCAGAACTCCTTAATTGCCCATTTATATATTGTAATTCTTTAGAATATGATTGTACCGCATTGGTATAAACATTAAACTGTTGCTTCAGTGTTTTTACACCAAAAGTCATTTGGTGTAAATCACTCGGTAAATTTGGTAGTATAGTTTCTAAATTTAATAGGAAAGAATACTCTGTATCTTGTTCTAAAGGGGCCTCTGGTATAAAAGCAATAGTACGGTTATCTAAAATCATTACTTTGCCTGCTACTTTTGGGGTAATTTTAAATACACTTTTGTCCAATTCTACCCCATTTTCCCAGTCCTTAATGGGGTCATTAAAAACAACTCTAATATCCGATTTTACCGAGATAATACCATGGGTAACTTCAGAGACATATTCCTGATATTTACTTAAATCATCAAAATTAGAATCATCCATTTTACTCTTAGGATTACATCCAATTAAGAGCATTATAAGACTAAGGAATTGAATTGAAAAGCGGATTTTCATTTGTTTAAATTTTATGTAAATGTAATAGTGTTCCGATTATAATACATCCCAGTTTACCATGAAAATTATACCTTTTTCTAAAAAGAAATTTAAAGATAAAAATGTACTACAACGCACTATATGGAACAACGTGTTTTCTGTCGGAAAAAGTATATATTTCAACTATAAAGTGGTATTTCATCGAAAAAAAGCAAAATTTTACCCTAGCAATACAATAATTCTTTAATATTACACCTGTTGCAATCCCCTAGGCTACAAATTAGAACATTAGAATCCCCATTCTTTCTACCTACTTAATAGAAAAACACCTACTTGCAAATAGAACATTGTATGAAAATGAGTGTGCAAAAAGCATTCTTAGTTTTATTTGTATTTGTGGCTTTCTCTTGTAGTAAGGAGACCGCGAAAGATACAAACATAGAAGCTGAGAATATTGAAATAGTAGAATCCGAATTGTTGGATATAGTCAATGACTACAGAGTATCTTTAGGTTATAGTTCATTAGAACATAATAGTATAGCTTACGAACAGGCCAACAAACACAATGACTATATGATTTCTAGAGGCGATTTAAGTCATGATAATTTTAGCTCAAGAGCTTCTGCAATTTCCATTGAGTTAAATGCCGAATTTGTAGCAGAAAATGTTGCCAAAGATTACGCTACCGCTAATGAAGCCTTTAAAGGTTGGTTAGCTAGTAGTAGCCACAAAAAAACAATGGAAGGGGAATTTACACATACTGCCGTAAGTGTAAAAAAAGACAGCAACAATAAGTTGTATTTTACTCAACTCTTCTTTAGGTAAACACTTTAAAGACATTTTGTTTAAATTTGATAACATCAACCCTTGGTTGGTGTTTTTTTATATTTATAAAATAAACGACCTCGGGACAAGCCCGTTAGGCATTCATTAGAAACTAATTTTTGTTTCGAGGCAAGCCTCGATGCATATAAATCTCAATTATCGAGTAAAACAATATTTTATGACTATAGCTCCTCCTTTTAACTTAACAAAATGGATAACAGAAAATAGGGACCTCCTTAAACCACCTGTAGGAAATAAAAACCTATACAAAGAATCGGGAGATTATATTGTAATGATTGTTGCTGGTCCAAATGCCAGAAAAGACTACCATTATAATGAAACAGAAGAACTCTTTTTTCAACTCGAAGGAAATATAGAAGTACATATCCAAGAAAATGGAGAGAAAAAAACAATGAAACTAGGTCCGGGGGATATGTATTTACATCCTGCAAAAATACCGCATTCTCCTGTAAGGTATAAAGACTCTATAGGATTAGTAATTGAGCGCAAAAGAGTAGATTTAAATGCTGAAGATGGGTTATTATGGTTTTGCGATACCTGTAATCATAAACTTTATGAAACTTATTTTAAATTAAATGATATTGAAAAAGATTTTCTAAACCACTTTAAGCATTTTTATAGCTCTCCGGCACTGCTCAGTTGTGATAATTGTGGTGCCAAAATGCCCGTTGACGAAAGATTTACTCAATAATCGAGATTTAAATAAAATTTAATTTATAATGAATCCTTAACAAGCTTGTCTTATATAATATGGCTTACTAAAAAAGAGTAATTATGAATATTATTTTAAAATTTTTAATTGGAGTAATTGCTCTACTACATTTTTACTTTCTGTGGCTAGAGATGTTTGCGTGGACCACCAAAGGAAGAAAGGTCTTTAAAAAATTTCCTCCGGATATGTTTGAACCGACCAAATCCATGGCTGCAAATCAAGGTCTTTATAATGGTTTTTTGGCTTCAGGGCTTTCATGGACATTTTTTATCTCGGACCAGAAATGGGCAAATAATGTAGCCCTATTTTTTTTAGGCTGCGTAGCAATTGCCGGTATTTACGGTGCCATCTCTGTCAGTAAAAAAATATTTTATATACAAGCATTACCGGCTCTTGTAGCCATTCTACTTATTCTAATTTAGCTCTACCGTAAGCAGGTATAATTAACTACTAGGATAAACCAGTTTATTTCGTAGATTTGCTGAAAATTTAACAATAAGTATTCAAAAAGTTATAAAATGTCAAAAATAGCAGAAGCATTCGGAATACAAGAAGCCCTTAAACAATTAGGTATAAATGAAATTAATGAAGGAACTTCAACAGGTTCTTATCATTTTTCAAATGGAGATTTAATTGTATCTTATTCCCCTGTAGATGGTAAGTTAATAGGAAAGGTAAAAGCAACTACCCAAGAAGATTACAATAAAATGATGCAAACTGCAACTGCAGCGTTTACGGAATGGAAAACAAAACCTGCTCCACTTAGGGGAGAGATAGTACGCCAATTTGGAGAAAAATTAAGAGAAAAAAAGGAAGCTCTAGGTAAACTTGTTTCTTATGAAATGGGAAAAAGTTACCAAGAAGGTTTAGGTGAAGTGCAAGAAATGATAGACATCTGCGATTTTGCTGTAGGTCTTTCTCGCCAATTACATGGTTTAACTATGCATTCTGAAAGACCTGGACATAGAATGTACGAGCAATATCACCCTCTTGGCGTTGTTGGTATTATTTCGGCTTTTAATTTTCCTGTTGCTGTTTGGGCATGGAATACGGCATTAGCATGGATTTGTGGTGATGTTTGTGTTTGGAAACCTTCTGAAAAAGCTCCAATCTGCGGAATCGCTTGTCAAAATATTGCTGCCGAAGTATTTAAAGCAAATGGATTGCCTGAAGGAATATGTAATCTAATAAATGGAGATTACCAAGTAGGAGAAATGATTACCAAAGACCCTAGAATTCCATTAGTATCTGCAACGGGTTCTACTAGAATGGGTAAAATTGTAGCACAAGAAGTTGCTGGTAGATTAGGGAAATCTTTATTAGAGTTAGGAGGTAATAATGCAATTATTGTTACTCCTGATGCCGATATTAAAATGACTGTAATTGGTGCTGTATTTGGCGCTGTAGGTACTGCCGGACAACGTTGTACTTCTACCCGTAGATTAATTATTCATGAAAGCGTTTATGATACCGTTAAAGATGCTGTAGTAAAAGCTTATGGCCAATTACGAATTGGTAACCCATTAGACGAAAATAATCATGTAGGACCTATTATAGATACTGATGCTGTAAAAATGTATGAAAATGCATTAGAACAAGTAGTTACAGAAGGAGGAAACGTAATTGTTGAAGGCGGTGTTCTTTCTGGAGAAGGTTATGCGTCTGGATGTTATGTAAAACCTGCAATTGCAGAAGCGCAACCACATTATAAAATTGTTCAACACGAGACTTTTGCACCCATACTTTATCTACTGAAATATTCTGGAGACGTACATAATGCAATAGCTATTCAAAATGAAGTAGCGCAAGGGTTAAGCTCTGCGATTATGACCAATAACTTACGAGAAGCTGAAGCTTTCTTATCCGTTCAAGGTTCTGACTGCGGTATCGCTAATGTAAATATAGGTACATCTGGTGCAGAAATAGGTGGTGCCTTTGGCGGAGAAAAAGAAACCGGAGGTGGCAGAGAAAGTGGATCTGATGCTTGGAAGGTATATATGCGACGCCAAACCAACACCATTAATTATACCACCGAATTACCATTAGCACAGGGTATAAAATTCGATTTATAAGCTAACAAAAAGATTAATACATTTAAAAGACCCTAATGCTAACAACATTAGGGTCTTTAAATAACTAAACAGACTAATTTAAGTTATTTCATCTTTAACCCAATGCCGTAACGTGGTCGGGAGGGTTAAAGATTCAAAAATAATTCAATACAAAAATACTTCCTTCCGTAACCAAATTCATTTAGATTTATATAGTTCGATAGAAACTCTGTGTATTTGGTTCATCTTTCCCTACAAATTGCCAATTGTTACTACCTTGATTTTTAGTGTTTAATAAGAATATTGTAAGATATTTTTAATACATTGTAGTCTAAACACTAAATGAATTTTAACAATGACAAAAACAACTACGAATCTGCTAGGGATTTTTATTACCATTCTAGCGGGTACTTATTTTTACATTACGTGCTGTAGCGAATGCGGCGCCACTGTAAAAAAAGAACCTGTAAATGAGACGGTAATTCCAGCAAAACCAACTGCCACGTCTTATCCTTTTGCTTTTAGCGATGGAGATTACGCGTACAACGACAATGACAACTACAACTTTAACGCATCAACATCTTCTATACTTATGCCTTTATCTGGTAAAGTAGAAGAGGGTATTGCGAGTCTTAAATCTTTTTTAGGAGAAAATGCATCTAAAGTTATAAACATCACTGGATATTATAAAAGTGATGAAACCAATGACTCTGCATTTCCAAACTTAGGTTTAGCAAGGGCAAATTCTGTAAAAAACCATTTGGTAGCTAATGGAATACATTCTACACAGATAAATACCTTTGGTAGTTTAAAAGATGAAATGGTAGCTAAGGATAATATCTTTTTAGGTCCAATTGCTTATGGATTAGATAACAAAGCTGAAAATGTAGATGATGAACTGCAAGCGCTTTATGAAAAAATCAAAGCTAATCCGTTGGTTCTTCACTTTAATACTGCTCAAACTTCTATTAATCTTAATGCCGATCAACGCCAAAAGGTTGCTGACATATCTAGATATCTAGATAAAGTAGATGGCGCTTCTGCGAACGTTATTGGGCACACGGATAATACTGGAAATCGTAATACCAATATTATCCTTGGACAAGAGCGTGCTGATTTTGGAAAAGCCTATCTAGTAAGAAATGGTATCTCCGAAACTAAAATAAATTCCTCTTCCAAAGGCCCAGATAACCCTGTTGCAAGTAATGCTACAGAAGAAGGTAGAGCTGAAAATAGAAGAACCGTAATTACACTAAACTAAATAACTAACATTAAAAACTAAAAAAATATGGATTTTGCAAATATGAACATCTGGTGCTGGTTAATTCCTTTCTTAGTAGGAGCAATTTGTGCTTACTTTGGGTATCTTATAGGAAAAGGGAAAACTACAACAATAGATAATAGCGCAGAGTTAAAATTGTTAGAAACTAAAAATGCTAAATTACAAGCAGACTTAGATGCTTGTAACGGCAAATTATCGGTAAAAGCCGCCACTCCAGTTGCGTCCTTTGCTGCTGGCGCTGCGATTGCCTCTATACCTTTTGATTCGGCAGCTGCAAAAGCAGCCTTTGGAAAAGCTGTAAAAGAAGATGATTTAAAAATAGTAGAAGGTATTGGCCCCAAAATTTCAGGAATGTTTATTGATTCTGGAATTAAAACTTGGAAAGCTTTATCTGAAGCAACGGTTGCGGAATGCCAAAAAGTATTAGATGGTGGCGGAGATCGTTATAAAATACACGACCCAGCATCATGGCCAATGCAAGCCAAAATGGCTTACGAAGGTAAATGGAAAGAGCTTGCAAAATGGCAAGACGAACATGATCATGGAAAATTATAATACAATCCAACCATACCTAAAAAAAACCCGATCTAATTGAATAGATCGGGTTTTTAATTTTTTAAAAATATATACTTTACAACCTTCCGTTTGCTTGTACCCACTTAAAAGTAAATTCGTCTTCTGGCAATTTCATTCTTTCAGAAATACGCGTTAAACGCGCTGGTAATTTCATTAAATAATCCCGAGCTTTTTCTGCCTCTTCATTTAATGAACGTATGCTGTCTAACTCCCAAAATTTGTTTAATTTACTTAAAATATCTACATAATCGTCCGCAGTATAAACTCCTAAACGCTGCGCGCAATTAGAAAAGTTTTCAAAAGCTACACCAATACTTTCCCCAGATTCCCTTAAAAAGTGTGCTGGCATAACAATCTTCTTTTTCATCATATCGGCAAAAGCCAACATCATCCCAGAAGGGTCCTCTACAAAAATGTTCTTTACAAACTCACGATAAGCCAAATGATGTCTCATTTCGTCACCTGCGATAATATTACACATTTTTCCTAGTAAAGCATTTCCTTTTTTCTTAGCTAACTGGCCAACACGTTTATGCGATATTTGTGTTGCCAACTCCTGAAAAGAAGTATAAACAAAATTCTTATAAGGATCTCTATCCGTACCAATATCAAAACCATCGGAGATTAAATGTTGTGTGGTAATTTCTATTTCGCGCATATTTACACGTCCAGAAAGATATAGATATTTGTTTAAAACATCTCCATGTCTATTTTCTTCCGCAGTCCAAGCTCTTACCCATTTAGACCAACCATTTTCCTTACCTTCATGTTGGTTTATACCCTCTACGTCCATTAACCAAGATTCGTATGTTGGTAATGCCTCTTCTGTAATCATATCGGCAACCATAGTTACCCAAAAATCATAACCTAAATCTTTAGACTCCTCTCTCAATTGCTCTACATCTTGTAAAAAAGTATCAGATTCAGAATCTGGTAAAAAATCTGACGGCTGCCAAATTTTTTCAACAGGCACAAGAAAGGACTCCATAAAGCTATCTACCTTATGTTCCAGAGCTTGCATTACTTCTAATCTAATGTTCTTGATAACCATATATCTAATTATTTTTTGCTAAGTTCGGTAATAATATACTTATTTCTACCCTTATTCTACATCAATTTAACTAATTTCTTCCTGTTTCGTTGGGGTAATAGGTATATACAGGGGCACTTTGCCATTTTTCTTTAGTGTCTATATCTAAAATAGTAAGAGGTCCTTTAAATGCTGCACCAGTATCAATGTTCCATACATTAGCAAAATTCTGCGGCGTTGTTTTCCCCATTCTTGTAACTGGTGTATGGCCAATATATATTTCCTTATACTTTTTTAATCGCATGGGATAGTTAGCATCCTCTGGACTTAAATCTGGGTTTAGAGAAACCGCTAGTTCCCAAAGGGTACGGTCCCAATAAAAAGTCTTTGTAAAATATTCGTTTTCTATTCCTTTTAGATTTGTAAATCCGGCATGAAGAAAAAGTCTGTTTTCTTCATCTAAATAATAATTTTTTAAATCTTTATAAAACTGAATATGCCTTTCTTTAATATCATTATTAACCACTGCATAAGAATCAGCCGATGCCTGCCCTCCATGTTGTAACCATACTGGGTTATGTTCTTTTTTTAAGAGCCAATCGGAACAAAGTTCATCATGATTTCCTCTTAAAAAAATACAATTATGGGTTTTATCTAAATGTAACAAAAACTCTACTGTCTCTACAGCCTCGCTCCAGCCATCTACATAATCTCCTAAGAAAATCAATTGATCTTTTGGGGTTACTTCAGCAGTTTTCAGTACTTCCTGTAATGCCTTTAATCCAGAATGAATGTCTCCAATAACTAATTTTCTCATTCTGCAAAAATCGCAATTACTGTAATAATTGCAATGATAAAAAGCACTAAAAAAAATATCTTCCAAAAAGAATATGGCCTAAAACCGCTTAACGTTCCTGTTTGTCCGTTAATATAAAAGCGATATTCTTTACCTCCATAATTGTAAGAACTTATATAAACAGGTAATAAAATATGCTTAAAAGTCTCTTCAGAAAGCTTAATATCAGCATGAGCAATGCGTTGAGTATCGCCACCGATATCACGGCGAATCCAATTGTAAGCCACCTTTTTTGCTTCTTGGAAAGATTGATGATGCCCTTCTTTTAAGGAAACTGTGTATTTTTCTGTGACAAAACCTGAAAGGTATTTAGAGTTATAGGGAATTAATTCTTTTAAATTCCAAAAGGCAATCTTTCCTGGTATATCTCTTCTCTTTTTTTGCGATGCATTTATCAATATATCATCTACAAAACCATTTACAGAACCAGATGCGGAAGACCATCTAGTTTTTCTAACTCTTTTGTTTTGAGTTCCGTTTTTTGTTCTTACCCTTCTATTTTCATAATAATAATCCCCTCTTTGCCCTTTATATGTAGCTATTAAATTACTGTCGAATGTCCAATAAGGAACATATAAACCATGCAATCCTTCTGGGTCCAAGGCGGCTCTTTTTAATTTATTAGGAGCAAACCAAAGGCTCCCTACCCA
This sequence comes from uncultured Maribacter sp., assembly GCF_947496775.1. Taxonomy (GTDB): domain Bacteria; phylum Bacteroidota; class Bacteroidia; order Flavobacteriales; family Flavobacteriaceae; genus Maribacter_B. The sequence goes on from NZ_CANMDU010000004.1 coordinate 182,196, forward strand.
TTTTTTAAAAATTTCCCTTGCTTTTTTAGTGTCTAACTGAAAAGGAACCAAGGCTCCTGGTAAAATCCAACCTTCTTTCTCAATATCCTCTTTAATTAAAGGCTCACTGCAATACACACAATCTAGAGATTTAAAATTTTCTTCTACATGTTGATTTGCCCCACAATTTTTACAATGTAGAAGATCTATAGTTTCAGTATAGGCATTTTCGCCAACAACTTTGAGATAATGTTGTAACTCTAATTCCTCAAAACTACTTTTGGTTTGTTCTATAAATTCCTCATACCCGCAATACTCACATTTTAATTGATTAGAGCCAGGCTTAAATTTAAGCTCCGCACCGCAATTAGCGCAAGATTTTTTATGTTCTGAATTATGTATATCTTCCATATATAATTAAGCATTTTCCATGATTGGAAAAGCACTATTCAAGAATTAGTACACTCGGGCAAACCCGTAAAACATTACAAGGAAATGTCCTTTTATCATTTCTAGGTGAGCATGGGTAAATTAAACCCACTGGTGAGATAAATATCTTTTTAAACACTTGGTAGCGGCGGCGGTGTATTACCTCCAAGAAAAGCCTTTAACTCTTCTACATCCTTTAAAGAAGCCCAATTAGCCATTCCTTGTTTCCATACCAAAGAATCTTTATTTATAGTTCTGCTTGCGAACAGTTCTTTTAAACGATCTATAGAAACTGGACCCATTTGTTGCTTATTTACAGCATAATGATACATAACCTGCGTTGGTATAGGTGGTGGAGACATTGTATTTTGTTGCGCGTGCTGCGTTAAAGGTTGTTGCACACCTGTTTGCCCCATTAAACCTCCCATTTGCTGCGCTAAAACAAAGCCCATTCCCATACCCATACCAGCTCCTGCAGTTCCTCCTTCATTCTTTGCTGCTAATTCCATGGCTTTTGCGGCCTTAAATTGGGCAAGTTTAGTCATATCTAACTTATCCAAACGGCTATATTCAAATATTTCTTTTTTAAGTTCCTCGGGCATAGAAACATTCTCTATGTAAAATCTTTCTAGTTCAATACCAACTCTATCAAATTCCGGTTGCATTACCTCTTGGCAAGTTTCCGACAACTCCGTGGTATTTGCTGCATATAATTCAATAGGAAGATTAGCCTCTCCCACAGTATCCGTAAAACGAGTTACAATTAAACTTTTAAGATGTTCATTAACTTCATAATTAGTAAAATGCCCATCTGTACCTACTACATCTACAACAAATTTTCCTGCATCTTTAATTCTAAAACTATAGGTTCCAAATGCCCTTATTTCTACCAATCCAAAACGTTCATCACTAAGCATAAACGGATTCTTGGTGCCCCACTTTTCATCTGTAAACAAATGCGTATTTACAAAATATACTTCGGCCTTAAATGGACTATTAAAACCATATTTCCAACCTTTAAGAGTAGTTAGTATAGGTAGGTTTTTAGTATCTAATGTATATGTACCTGGTGTAAAAACATCTGCTAATTGACCCTCACTTACAAATACAGCTGTTTGCCCTTCTCTAACAATAAGTTTAGCTCCATTTTTAATTTCATTCTGATACCTTTCAAATCTATGAACTATAGTATCTTCTGTATTGTCTAGCCACTCTACTATATCGATAAATTCGTGACTAAGTTTCTTTTTTATTTCTTCAAATAAATTCATGTTTTCTATTCTTTAATCGTAAAAAGGTAAGCATTTCCTGATTAAGATAACAAAGTAGTTCCAATATTTTAAACGATTGAAAAAAATTATCATTTTTTATCCAAAAGGATCTTAAAATCTTACAAATTTTAAATACTTAAGCTAAATATTTCTTTAAAAACATAGGCTGTATATATAATGCTTCCTTTCCGATTAAACCTATGATATTTATCATACAATTCACTTTGTTCTAATGAATAATTTTACACCATGTAATACACTTCCTAACTACAATCAAGATACAATGGCTGCCATAAAAACACCAAAAAAAACAAGGATATATACTCAAAAACAGGCTTTTGAAGCTAGTTTAGAATATTTTAAAGGAGATGATTTAGCCGCACAAGTTTGGGTTAACAAATATGCGCTAAAAGATTCGGAAGGAAATATATATGAGCAATCTCCAAACGATATGCATAGACGCATCTCTAAAGAAATTGCAAGAATTGAAAATAAATACGCAAACCCATTAACAGAAAATGAAATTTTTAACTTAATCAAAAATTTTAAATATATAGTTCCGCAAGGAAGTCCTATGGCTGGTATTGGCAATCCATACCAAATAGCGTCTCTATCTAATTGTTTTGTTGTGGGCAACGAAGGTTCTTCCGATTCTTATGGGGGTATTTTAAAAACAGACCAAGAACAGGTACAATTAATGAAACGAAGAGGAGGTGTCGGCCATGATCTTTCTGGTATACGTCCTAAAGGATCCGCTGTTAAAAATTCTGCACTGACCTCCACTGGTCTAGTGCCATTTATGGAACGCTATTCTAATTCTACCAGAGAAGTTGCACAAGATGGTCGTAGAGGAGCATTAATGCTATCCGTATCTATAAACCACCCAGACGCAGAAGACTTTATTGATGCAAAAATGGAACAAGGGAAAATTACTGGGGCAAATGTTTCTGTTCGTATAGATGATGATTTTATGAACGCAGTAACAGATGAAACTAAATACATTCAAAAATTCCCTGTACATAGTAACTCTCCGAAAGTCACTAAAGAGATAGAAGCTAAATTACTTTGGAACAAAATTGTGCATAATGCTTGGCAATCTGCAGAACCAGGAATTCTATTTTGGGATACTATTATTAAAGAATCTGTTCCAGATTGTTATGCAGATTTAGGATACAAAACAGTATCTACTAACCCATGCGGAGAGATTCCCCTTTGCCCTTACGATTCTTGCAGATTATTAGCCGTAAATCTCTTCTCTTACGTAGAAAAACCATTTACTAAAAAAGCCACTTTTAACTTTAAACTATTCCGTAAGCATATTGCAGCTGCGCAGCGTATTATGGATGATATTATAGATTTAGAATTAGAAAAGGTAGATCGTATTTTAGGTAAAATAAAATCTGATCCAGAATTAGAAGAAACTAAAGCGGTTGAGATTAGACTTTGGGAAAAAATAAAAGAAAAAGCCACTTTAGGAAGACGCACAGGTATTGGTATAACAGCAGAAGGCGACATGCTTGCCGCATTAGGCTTACAATATGGTAGTGAAATTGCAAACGAGTTTTCCATACAAGTACACAAAACAATGGCAATTGAAGCCTATAGAGCCTCTATACAAACGGCAAAAGAGCGTGGAGCTTTTCCGATTTTTGATATCGAAAGAGAAAAAAACAACCCATTTATTCATCGATTAAAAAAAGCAGATAAGAAACTATATTACGAAATGCTGGAGCATGGAAGAAGAAACATTGCTTTACTTACTATTGCCCCAACAGGAAGCACAAGTTTAATGACACAAACATCCTCAGGAATAGAACCTGTTTTTATGCCTGTGTACAAAAGACGGAGAAAAGTAAACCCAAATGATAAAGATGTACATATAGATTTCGTAGACGAAATTGGTGATTCTTGGGAAGAATATCAGGTGTTTCATCATAGATTTAAACAATGGATGGAAGTTAACGGATATGATATCTCTAAAAAATATTCTAATCAAGAATTAGATGTATTAATAAAAAAATCTCCTTATTACAAAGCTACTTCTAACGATGTAAATTGGCTAAGCAAAGTACAATTGCAAGGAGCGGTTCAAAAATGGATTGATCACTCTATTAGTGTAACAGTAAATTTACCAAACCAAGCGACCGAAAAATTAGTAGGACAATTATACTTAGAAGCTTGGAAAGCAGGTTGTAAAGGAGTTACCGTTTACAGAGATGGTTCTAGGTCCGGTGTTTTACTCGCAAATGATGAAAAAGAAAAAGAAACCATATTCCCTACAAAAAGGCCGCAAACACTAAAAGCGGATGTAATTCGCTTTCAAAACAATAAAGAAAAATGGATTGCTGTAATTGGATTAATAGATGAAAAACCATACGAAATATTTACGGGAATAGCGGACGACGAAGATGGCTTAGTAATACCACGTTGGGTAAACGAGGGTTTAATTATTAAGGATAGCGATGAAAATGGTTTTACTAGGTATGATTTTCAATACAAAAACAAAAGAGGATACAAAACCACTATTGAAGGCTTATCTCATAAATTTAATCCGGAATATTGGAATTACGCCAAACTTATATCTAGTACTTTAAGACATGGAATGCCCATTGAAAATATCGTAGACTTAATTAACAGTTTACAACTAGACGGAGAGTCTATAAATACTTGGAAAAATGGGGTAGTTAGAGCCCTTAAAGGATATGTGCAAGATGGCACAAAGGCCGAAGGTCAAAAATGTACTAATTGCAACTCTACCAATATTGTTTATCAAGAAGGTTGTTTAACTTGTACCGATTGCGGATCATCTAAATGCGGTTAGTTTAATGAAGTAACAGAACCTTTGGAAAATTTCAAGTATATTAGTCAAAAGAAAGTATCCTATTTTAAATGAAAAGTGTTTTTTGTATTGGTGAAGTGCTGATTGATTTTATTGCAGAAAGACAAAAAAGAGATTTAAGTAACGCTACTAATTTCACTAAGAATCCTGGTGGCGCGCCAGCAAACGTTGCCTGTGCCATTGCTAAACTTGGTGGAAAAAGTAACTTTATTGGTTGTGTTGGCAAAGATTCTTTTGGCAAATACCTCCTAAAGGTTTTAAAACAAAATAAAGTAGACGTTTCTAATGCTAAAAAAAGTAAAGCTTTTACCACTTTAGCTTTTGTCTCTATAGATGAAAATGGAGAGCGAGATTTTGTATTTAGTCGTGGTGCAGATAAAAAATTGAGGTACGATTGTACTATTAAAAAAGCTTTTAACCACAATATAGTTCATTTTGGTGCTGCTACGGCTTTCCTTGGAAATAGGCTAGAAGATGCATATAATCGTTATTTTTTTGATGCCCCTACCCAAAATGCCTTTATATGCTTTGATCCTAATTTTAGGAAAGACCTTTGGTCTGACAATGAAGAGGTGTTTATAAAAAAATGTATGCCATTTATTCAAAAATCGCATTTATGTAAATTTAGTTTAGAAGAAGCTCAACTCCTTTCTGGTGAAACAAATGCAATTGATTGTTGCTCTGTATTACATGAATCGGGGGCAGAAATAATTACTATTACCTTAGGTAGTAAAGGTACTTTACTCAGTACATCTAAAAAACAAAAAATGATTCCGAGTATTTCCGTAGACACTATAGATACCACTGGCGCTGGAGATTCTTTTGTCGGCTGTTTACTTTACCAATTGGGGTCTATTGGAAATCCTTTTGATACTATAAAAGACTTTGATTTATTAGTGAAAATGGTAACTAAAGCAAATATCGCTGGTGCTCTTACAACTACAGGATACGGAGCTATCCCCTCACTACCTACCTACGAACAGGTCTTTAGTTAAAAACAATTAATTATACTTGACCTTTCTTAAAATTCGAAGAGCTGCCTTTAATAAGCCATATACTTTTTTATAATCCTTTTTTAACATAGACCCAGCTTCTTCCATTTTTTCTTTAGCCTCTTCAAATCCGTTTAAATAACAAATAAGATACTTAGCAGGTAAAAGTTCTAAATCCGTTTTTTCTGAAGTTGTCAATGAATTTTTATTTTTTATTTTCTGTAATAGTTCATTATTCGCATTTAAGATATGCTGCAAATTTTCTTTATTGTATTGCGGAGGATTAAAAATTAATTCGCTTTCTATTACATACTTCCCATTAGCATCAAAATTAATAATAACTCTTTCCAAGGCGTAGTATTTGGCCTTTTTTTCTAAACCCAATTGCACGTATTCTGTAATGCAAAAAGAATCATCATCAGAGCTTATAGTAACCTCATCTAGAGCAGAATAAAACAACTTTACTTGTTCATTTATTAATTCAATATCTACTCTAGAAAAATATGTTTCACCCTTTACTTTTTTAATATTTCCTGCCCAACATACGACAAATTGCTCTTTAAAAACTTTATAATTACTCTCTAAATCTTTGTGTCGATAATTAAGAAAATCTATAACTCCATCTAATGTAAATTCTATATTGTTTCTAGCATGAAGTTCAATGGTAGCTACTGTCTCCGAATTTCTATCTTTAAGCTCTATATTGAACGCTTTTGGTAGACTAATACTACCCTCTCTAAAAAATACGGCTCCTCCGTAATACTTCCAAATATTCTTTCGCAAAGCACAAACCTTTCCATTAGATTTTATGGAAACCAAACCAACTACTTTTCCTTCTGGTAAATGTGGAAAAGGAATATTTTCATACGTAATTAATGGAGGATTATCTAAGTAGGCATTTACAAGGTTCTGAATTTTACTATCGTCGAAAAAATCTACCCCTACGATTTTATTATCCTCATCCTCAACACCTACAACTATAAACGAATTATTATTAGGATTGCTATTTGCTAAAGCGCAAACATGTTTTAAAAATTTTCCCTTTCCTTCTTTTTCTCCAATATTTATAAAACGCTTTTTATCATAAAAACTATTTTCATCATTATGGGCCAATAAGTTTTTAACTAGTAAGCGTTTGTTAATCATAACTCTTTTTTAACGATAGTACTACTTGCTTGCGCTGTTGGCATTACAACCATATCTGCAATATTTACATGGTAAGGTCTTGTTACTGTAAAATGAATTATATCTGCAATATCTTTAGGCTTTAGAGGCTGAAATCCTTTATAAACATTTTCTGCTTTTTCTGTATCTCCTTTAAAACGCACATCACTAAACTCAGTCTCTACAAGCCCAGGATTTACTGCACCAACTCTAATTCCGTATTTATTTAGGTCTATTCGCATTCCTTGGTTAAGAGCATCTACTGCATGTTTACTTGCGCAATACACATTTCCGTTAGGATAAACCTCTTTTCCTGCAGTAGAGCCAATATTTATAATATGACCAGACCCATTAGTTATCATTTTAGGGATAATTGCTTTAGAAATATAGAGTAATCCCTTTACATTAATATCTATCATTGCATCCCAATCTTCTATATTTCCATTTTCAATAGAATCTAATCCATGGGCATTTCCCGCATTATTAATTAAAATATCAATCTTATTAAAAGTTCCTGACAAAGTATTTATTTTGTCCCGAACTGCATTTTTATCTCGAATATCAAAACATAGTGAGTGCACCTTAACTTTTTCAGACAAAGCAAGTTGCATTTTATCTAAACGCTCATTACGCCTTCCACAAATAATTAAATCTATTCCGTTATCGGCAAAAAGAAAAGCCGTAGCTCTACCAATTCCACTCGTTGCTCCAGTAATTAAAGCGGTTTTATTCATTTTTAATTTTATATTTAAGCATTAAATTGCACAATTGAAATTACTGTAAAATTTATTAAACAAAAGAAAAATTAAGATTCTCTACATAACAATGAGGTGAAATTAAAAAGAAATGACTTAAAATGTTATTAAAAAATAGGGTCTTACACCATTTTTTAACCAATTGTTAACAGCAATACAATGAATAAATCTTCAATTTGCATATCTGTTAAAACCAAAACCACTTAACACCAAAAATATATACAATTATAATGGAAGAAAATACCACGGTAGACATTAGCGCAGTGAATGAGAAAATTGCCCAAGAAAGCGCTTTTATTGACCTTCTTATTACAGAAATGAATAAGGTAATTGTGGGGCAAAAGCATATGATAGAAAGGCTCTTAATTGGTCTTTTAGGCCAAGGACACATTTTATTAGAAGGTGTTCCTGGGCTTGCTAAAACATTAGCTATTAACACTTTATCTAAAGCAGTTAAAGGAAGTTTTAGTAGAATACAATTTACACCAGATTTACTACCTGCGGATGTAGTTGGTACTATGATTTATAATATGAAGGTTAACGACTTTTCTATAAAAAAAGGTCCCATATTTGCCAATTTTGTTTTGGCAGATGAGATTAACCGTGCCCCTGCTAAAGTACAATCTGCCCTTTTAGAAGCCATGCAAGAAAAGCAAGTTACTATTGGCGACGAAACATTTGTTTTAGATAAGCCTTTCTTGGTAATGGCAACACAAAATCCTGTAGAACAAGAAGGTACATATCCCCTGCCAGAAGCTCAGGTGGATCGTTTTATGCTTAAAACAGTTATAGATTATCCTAAAATGAATGAGGAGCAAATGGTAATGCGCCAAAATCTTTTAGGAAAATATGAAGAAGTAAACCCGGTTATTAGTGTGGAACAGATTTTAAGTGCTCAAAAAGCAGTTAGAGAAGTTTACATGGATGAAAAAATTGAAAAATATATTTTAGATATCATTTTTGCAACTCGTTATCCTGAAAAATACAATCTTGAAAACCTTAAACCATTAATTAATTTTGGTGCATCGCCAAGGGGTAGTATAAATCTTGGAATAGCATCTAAATGCTATGCTTTCATTAAAAGAAGAGGATATGTTGTTCCAGAAGACGTAAGGGCTGTTGTTCATGATGTACTAAGGCATCGTATTGGAATTACTTATGAAGCCGAAGCAGAAAACATTACTTCTGAAGAAATAATTAATAAAATTATAAATGAGGTTGAGGTACCTTAAAATCCCATCCTAAATCCTTCCCAAATGGAAGGACTTTTAAAGAGAGTATTAAAAAATAAAGTTTTCATAAACCCTTTCTCCTTTAGAGAGAGGGTTGGGAGAAAGGAAAATGGATACTAAAGAATTACTAAAAAAAGTTCGTAAAATAGAAATAAAGACTAGGCGTCTTTCTGACCATATTTTTGGAGGTGAATACCATTCTACCTTTAAGGGTCGTGGAATGACGTTTAGTGAAGTTCGACAATATCAATTTGGAGATGATGTTCGAAGTATTGATTGGAATGTAACTGCAAGGTATAACGAACCCTTTGTAAAAGTATTTGAAGAGGAACGAGAGCTAACAATGATGCTTATGGTAGATGTTAGTGGCTCCGAACATTTTGGTTCTAATAGCCAGTTTAAAAAAGAGATTATAACAGAAATCTCTGCTACATTAGCTTTTTCTGCCCTCCAGAATAATGATAAGGTTGGTGTTCTTTTATTTACAGATGTAGTAGAATTGTTTATTCCTCCGAAAAAAGGAAAAACACATGTACTCCGAATAATTAGGGAGTTATTAGAGTTTCAACCGAAAAGTACTAAAACGGATATTACAGAGGCTTTAAAATACTTAACTAATGTGATGAAAAAGAAAGCTATTGTTTTTATGCTCTCCGATTTTATTGCAAATGATTATGAAAAAACTTTAAAAATAATTGGAAATAAGCACGATGTAACCGGTATTAGAGTATATGACGAAAGAGAAGAAAACATCCCAAATCTTGGTATGGTACAAATGCAAGATGCCGAGACTGGAGATATACAATATATAAATACCCAATCTAAAAAAGTACGATCCGCTTATGCTAAATATCATAAGGAACAAGTAGCTTACTTTACCAACAGTTTTACAAAATCTGGATGCGGAATTCTAAGTTGTAGAGTAGACGAAAGTTATGTAAAAAAATTATTAGGATATTTTAAACGAAGAGGATAAACCCGTATTTGGGTAATTATTTTAGAGTTTAAAAAATTCTAAAATTAGGAAATTAAAAAAATGAAAAGTATCACTTCCTATATAAAGAATAATGTATCGCAATGCTTGCGCGTACCCTTTTTATATCTACTTCTGATAAGTAGTTTTTTTGGATTTTCACAATCCGAACCTTCCTTAAAATCTGAAGTAGATGCTACTACTTTAAAAATAGGAGAACAAATACATTTTAAAGTTACGGTCAATGTAGATTCTACTGCGCAGGTAATTTTCCCAGAAGGGCAAACCTTTTCTCCATTAGAAACTGTAGAAGCTTTTAAAACGGATACTACCCGAAAAAAAGACCGTATTACATTACAAAAAACGTATGCATTAACGCAATTCGATTCTGGGTCTTACAAACTACCACAGCAACGGATAGAAATTAATGGCAAAGGTTTTTTTACAGATTCTTTGCGCATCGAAGTCTCTAATATAAAAGTAGATACTGTTGCACAGAAAATGTTCGATATAAAGCCTCTCATTACCGTTCAGAAAGGCAATACTAATATTTGGAAAATTATCTTAGCTATACTTTTTGTAACTATAATTGGCGGACTTGTATACTGGTTTTTATACCGTAAAAAACCATTAACAGAGGAAGAAAAAGTGGCACTCTTACCTCCATACGATAGAGCATTATTGGAGCTGAAAAAATTAGAGAATTCTAAATATTTAATTCAGGACGAATACAAACAATACTATTCCGAACTAACCGATATTGTTCGTTCTTATTTACATGAAGATGCAAACGTATCTGCCCTAGAAAGCACCACGGACGAGTTAATAGCCAAATTAGAACTTAGAAAAGACGCAGGGGAATTAGATTTAGATGAGGAAACTATTTCTCAATTTAAAAAAATTCTTCAAACCGCGGATTTAGTAAAATTTGCAAAATCTAAACCTCCTGTTTCAGCGGCAGAAAGTGATCGCAAAGCAGTAGAACAAATTGTTGTTAAGACGCACGAGGCAATTCCAGAACCTACAGAAGAAGAACTTTTAGAACAGGCAGAATATCAAGAAGAATTGGCTCGCAAACAAAAAAGAAAAAAAACCTTAATAGCAATAAGTGCTGCTGTAGGCGCTATTCTTTTAGGAATGGTTGGTTTTACTGTTTATCATGGACCTACAAAGGTGTGGGACACCCTAACAGCGCATCCGTCTAAAAAAATGTTAGATAATAAGGAATGGATATCTAGTTCATACGGTTACCCTCCTATAAGTTTAGAAACCCCTGAAGTTCTTATTAGAAAAAAGACTAAAATACCTGCTGAAGCTCAAGCAAAAATTAAAGAAGTGCAAACTTTTGTATATCAAAACAAAGCGTCTCTTTTTACTATAGCTACCACCTCTACTACATTTAATGAACAAGAGGAACCAGACCACAAAAAATCAACGGAACATTTGATTGAAAATTTTGAAAAGAAAGGAACTAAAAATATAATTACTAAGAACGAGGAGTTTACTACTATTGCAGGTGTTAAAGGACTTAAAACATACGGTAGTGGAAAATTTAAAATTCCAAATTCTAAAGAATTAATAAAAGGAAAATATATTATACTAAGTTTTGGCGGTAAAGGTTTTCAACAACAAGTATTATTTACTTGGTTAGAAGATGACTCATATGCGCAACAAATTATTGACCGCGTTGTAACCAGTATGGAAGTTAAAACAGAATCCTAAATGTTAGAGAATATATCATTTGCAAATCCTGAGTTCTTTTGGTTGCTACTTTTGCTTCCTATTGCTCTATTGTGGTATTTTTTTAAACGCAAAGAACAAACTGCAACTTTAAAAGTATCTAGTATTCAAGGTTTTAAAACATCTAGTATTTTACCAAAATTAAGACCACTATTATTTTTATTGCGATTACTTGCTCTAGCTGCAATAATCATTGCAATGGCAAGGCCACAAACTGAGGATATTTCCACTAAAACCAAAACGACTAAGGGTATAGATATTGTCATGGCTATAGATGTTTCTTCTAGTATGCTTGCTCGTGACTTAAAACCTAATAGACTAGCGGCACTAAAAGAGGTCGCTGCTGATTTTATTAAAAAACGTCCTAACGACCGTATTGGTATTGTTGCCTATGCTGGGGAAGGTTTTACTAAAACACCTATTACTAGTGATAAATCTATTGTATTAAGCTCCCTTAGAGAAATTACCTATGGACAATTAAATGATGGTACAGCTATTGGTATGGGTTTGGCAACTTCTGTAAACCGACTAAAAGAAAGCAAAGCTATCAGTAAAATAATAATCCTTTTAACCGATGGTGTAAACAATTCAGGATTTATAGAACCGCAAACAGCAGCAGATTTAGCTATAGAATTTGGTATAAAAACATATACTATTGGTTTAGGAACAAACGGCAACGCTCTATCTCCAATTGCATATAACCCAGATGGTTCTTTTAGGTACGGAATGAGGCAGGTAGAAATTGATGAAGAGTTATTAAAAGATATCGCCAAAGTTACAGGAGGAAAATATTTTAGAGCAACCAACAATGAAAAGCTAGAAGCCATTTACGACGAAATAAATAAGCTAGAAAAAACCGAAATAGAAGAGTTTAAATATTACAAGTACGAAGAAAAATTTAGACCTTGGATACTTTTAGCAGGAGCGCTCCTTTTGTTAGAATGGCTATTAAAAAATACTTTATTTAGAAGTTTTGTGTAAACTATGATTCAGTTCGACGAAAAAATATATTTCTATCTGTTATTTATCATTCCCGTGATAATTATACTATTTCTATTGGTAATACTTTGGAAAAGAAAAACACAGAAAAAATTTGGTAATCCTTTATTGCTTAAAAAACTAACACCCAATAAATCGCATTTTAAATCTACTTTAAAGTTAATTCTCTTTCTTTTAGGTCTTGCTTTATTAATTATTGGTTTAGTAAATCCTAAAATTGGCACAAAATTAGAAACAGTAAAAAGAGAAGGAGTAGATATTGTCTTTGCCGTCGACGTTTCTAAAAGTATGCTAGCAGAAGATATTGCTCCTAATAGATTAGAAAAAGCAAAAAGATTAGTTTCTGAAATAATAAACCAGTTAGGAAGTGATCGTATCGGTATCATTGCTTATGCAGGACAAGCATACCCACAATTACCTATAACTACGGATTATGGTGCCGCAAAAATGTTCTTACAAAGTATGAACACCAATATGCTTACTTCCCAAGGTACTGCTATTAACGAAGCTATTGAACTTGCAACAACATACTATGATGATGATGAACAAACCAACAGAGTTCTCTTTATTATATCAGACGGAGAGGATCACTCTGAAGGCTTAACTTCCGATGCTGTTGATGAAGCTATTGAAGAAGGTATACAAATTTTTACTATCGGTGTTGGTAAAGCCAAAGGAGCTCCGATTCCGATAAAGCGAAATGGTATTGTAGAAACCTTAAAAAAAGATTCTCAAGGTGAAGTAGTAATTACCAAACTAAATGAAAAAGTACTAGTAGACATTGCTGATGAAGGTAATGGCGAATATATAGATGGCACAAATACAGAAGTAGCAGTTAATTTTATAAAGGAACAGTTACTAAAAATGGACAAAACAGAATTTGAAGCAAAACAATTTGCGGAATACAAAGACCAATTTCAATGGTTTTTAGCAGCCGGACTTCTATTTTTATTTTTAGATGTTTTTGTGTTAGATAAAAAAACCAAATGGTTAAAAAAATTAAATTTGTTTAACGAAAAAGAAGGATAATAAAATGAAAAAATACGTTCTATTTACTATTTTTCTTCTAGGCTATATTGGGTTTTCTCAGGAAGAAGATAAAGAAAAAATAAAGGCTTTAGAGGCTTCTAATAATTATACTTGGGATGCCAATAAAAACCTATCCGAAGATAAATTTGTGGATGCCGAAGTGGACTATAGAAAAGCTATTTCCAAAAGTTCCGAAAACGCAGCTGCTCCCTATAATTTAGGTAATGCTTATTACAAAAAAGAAACCTATAGCGAAGCTTTTGGACGTTTTAAGCAAGCTGGTGAAATTGCTACAAGTAAAGCCGACAAACATAAGGCCTATCATAATATGGGTAATGTTTTTATGAAACGTAAAGAATATGAAAAAGCCGTAGAGGCCTATAAAGAAGCTTTACGTAACAATCCTAAGGACGAAGAAACTCGTTACAACCTAGCTCTAGCCAAAGAAATGCTTAAAAAGCAACAAGACGAGCAAAAAAACGACGAGAACAAAGACAATAAAGACAATAAAGACAATAAAGACCAGGATAAAAAAGACCAAGATAAAAACGATAAAAAAGACAAAAACGAAGACAAAAAAGACGGGGACGAAGGAGACAAAGGAGATAAAGACAAAGATCAAGAGGATAAAAAAGAGGAAGGCGACCAAGGAGATAAAGGAGAGGATAAAAAGGAAGATAACAAAGAAGGCGATGGTGACGAAAAGAAAGAAGAGAAAAAACAACCAAACCAAGGCGACCAACAACAAAAACAACAACCTAGACCCAATCAATTATCTAAACAACAAGTTCAGAATTTGTTAGAGGCTATGCAAAATGAAGAAAAAAAGGTAAAAGATAAAATAGACGCTAAAAAAGTAAAAGGAGTTAAAGTTAAAAACGAAAAAGACTGGTAATGCCTAAACTATTTAAAATAAATATTCCCCTATTATGTTTAGTGTTCTTTAGCTTTATGGTAAAGGCCCAAGATGAGGGAGCTGTTACTTTTGAAATGAAACTTAGTAAAGAAAAACTAGGTATTAATGAACGCTTACGGGTAGATTTTGCCATGAATAAAGATGGTGACAATTTTACGCCACCAGATTTTAATGGTTTTAGAGTGCTTATGGGACCATCTCAATCTATTAGTTCCTCTTGGATTAATGGTGTTCGCAGTTATTCTAAAACATATTCTTACACCCTAGCTCCTACTGCTAGAGGTAAATTTACCATTAAACAAGCCTCCATTGTTATAGGTGGTAAAACGTACAAATCTTTAGCAAAAAAAATAGAAGTAACGGCAGCTGTAGATAAACCAAATGGAGAGCAATCTCCTGATTCTATTGCAGACGATAATTTACATTTAGTAGCAGAAGTTTCTAAAGCAAATCCATATCTAAATGAAGCAATTAGTGTCGTTTATAAATTATATGTAAGTCCGCAAATAAGTGTATCTAATTATCGTCCTTTGGACAACCCTAAGTACAACAATTTTTGGAGTCAAGATATGCAAGTTTCACGACTCAATGCTCAAAATGGGACATATAAAGGAAAATCCTATCGTTATGTGGTTTTAAAACGTGTTGTTTTATACCCCCAAAAATCGGGAGATTTAGAGATAGAACCTCTTTCATTAGAAGTAACAGTGGATGTACCTACCAATAAAAGAGATTTTTTCGGTAGTAGAGTATACACACAAACGAACAAAACCGTTTCCGCTGGTAACCGAACTATAAAAGTTAGGCCTTTACCAGATAAAGGAAAACCTGCAGATTTTAGTGGTGCTGTGGGCGATTTCGATTTTTCTGTAACCACTAGTAAAACACAATTAAATGCATCCGAGTCCCTACAAGCAAAGGTAGAAGTTAAAGGAAAAGGAAATTTAAAACTTTTTCAACTACCAAAACCTAACTTGCCTAGTTCTTTAGAAGTATATGAGCCAGAATTTAATGAAGGTATAAGAACCACACTATCGGGTATGCAAGGAAAGGTAAGCGATAGTTATACTGTTGTACCTGCTTATAAAGGAAAATACCCTATTCCTTCTATTTCTTTTAGTTATTTTAATCCAAAAACGGAACAATATATTACGGCGCATTCTAATGAAATATTGATAAATGTAATAAAGGGTCCGACCAATTCATCAACCAACAACAACCTAAACAACACCAGCAATAAACAAGTAGTGGTTTCTAACGGAGACGCTTTTCACTTTATTAAAACGAAATCCAATTTACATCCTATTAAAGCAAATTATTTCTTTGGTTCTACTCGTTTTTACTTATGGCTGTTATTACCTCTTTTTCTAATTCCTATTTACATTTTATTCCGTAAAAAAAGAGACGCTCTTTCCAATGATGTGGTTGGTAATAAAGTAAAAAAAGCAAATAGACTTGCAAAAAAATACCTTTCTACTGCTAAAGGTCAATTGGGTAATAAAGAAGATTTCTATGTAGCGTTAGAGAAAGCATTGCATAATTATTTAAAAGCTAAGTTAAAAATAGAAACATCTGAATTTAGTAAAGATAAAATTCAAGTTTTGTTGCGCGATAAAAAAGTGGACTCTAGCTCAATAGAAGGCTTTATACATCTTCTTACAAATTGCGAATCTGCACGTTATAGTCCATTCTCTAATGTGCAAATGCAACAAGATTATGATAAAGCAAGTGAGGTAATTTCATTAATGGATAAACAATTATAGGTATGCTTAAAAAAATAATATTCCTATTTATTCTTTGTGCAAACACTTTTGGATACGCACAAAATATCTCTCTTTTTGATAATGCTACTACAGCATACAACGATGGTGATTATAATACTGCTATTGAAAATTATTTAAAAATAGTTGAAAATGGAGAGCATTCTGCTGCCCTATATTATAATCTTGGCAATGCATACTATAAACTAAACCAGATTGCTCCAAGTATATATTACTACGAAAAAGCCCTATTATTAAAGCCAAATGATAGGGAAATTCTGAATAACTTAAGTTATGCGCAGAATATGACATTAGATGCTTTTGAAACCTTGCCAGAGACCGAATTCTCTAAATTTTACAAATCATTAATTGGCTTGTTTTCCTTTGACCAATGGAGTTATATAGCAATAGTATTCATATTTCTATTTGTACTGTTATATATTGCTTTTAAATACTTTAATTATTCTACCAAAAAACGTATTGCTTTTATTGGAAGTTTTGTTTCTTTATTTATAACTGCCTTAAGTATTCTTTTTGCTTTTTTACAGTACAAAGACTACAACGCTAAACAACCCGCAATTGTATTTACGGAAGAAATAGCTATTAAATCGGATCCAAACATTAACAGCCAAGAAGTTTTTCGTTTACACTCTGGAACTAAAGTAAATGTATTAGAAGAGCTTAAAGATTGGAGAAAAATAAGTCTTGTAGACGGGCAAACAGGTTGGGTCCTTATCGAAAATATTAAACTTCTTAAAGACTTTTAAATATTATTTAACTTTTTTAACCGTTTTAACTATTATATTTACCAAAATTCAAAAGAATAATGAATAGGTCTAATGTCCTTTCTATAGTATCTTTTTTTCTAATGTTTGTAATACTGTCTCCAACAATTGTAAGTTTGTTGGACGACAATGATAATTCTATTATTACTATTGAAATAACAGAAGAAGACAATAAAAAAGAAGAGAAAAAGGGTTTTGACGAGAAAGACATTTTCTTTTATTCAATTGATGACTTAAACACTTCAGGTATACAAGAAAGAAATACCATTTCTCATACGTATACTATGAAATATTATAATTCTACAATAGCCATATTTCTTCCTCCTCCAAAATTAAACGTGTAGTTAATTTCCATCTTTATATTTACTTAGTTTAATTGTACAACTTGTTTTTTGATAACTCAAAAGACATAATAATTTATTTTTATGTTCAAATATTTAAAAAATGACTTGCCCGCAAGTGTGGTTGTTTTCTTTGTAGCGTTGCCTTTATGTTTAGGTATTGCCCTTGCCAGTGGCGCACCTCTGTTTTCTGGCTTAATTGCCGGTATTATTGGGGGTATCGTTGTTGGCGCGATGAGTGGATCACATATTGGAGTAAGTGGTCCTGCAGCTGGTTTAGCAGCAATAGTTTTAGTAGCCATTACATCCTTAGGATATGAAAATTTCTTAGTAGCTGTAGTACTTGGTGGCATTATTCAAATAGTATTTGGTGTATTACGCCTTGGTATTATTGGATACTTCTTTCCTTCATCTGTAATTAAAGGAATGCTTACAGGAATTGGTATAATTATCATTCTAAAACAAATTCCATATTTCTTTGGAATGGGTAAAAATCCTGTTGGTAACTATGACTTTTTACAAGTTGAATGGGATAACTTAATCTCTGGACTTTTAAAAGCCATTAACGCTTTAATAAGTGGAAACATTAGCATTGGTGCTACCGTAATTGGCGTAATTGCATTGGCTATCTTACTTTTATGGTCAAACGTATTGTCTAAAAAAGGAAAAATATTTCAACTAGTACAAGGGCCTTTAGTAGCTGTTGTGGTAGGTATTATTTTCTACATAGTAACTAAAGGAGGTTCTCTAGAATTAGCATTAAATCAACTTGTAGAAGTACCTGCAAGCGTAGATGATATTAAGGAGCAAATAACGTTTCCTAATTTTGCAGCTATTGGAAATCCTGAAATTTGGATTACTGCTTTTACTATAGCTTTAGTTGCCTCTTTAGAGACTTTATTATGCGTTGAAGCAACAGATAAGTTAGACCCTCACAAAAATGTAACTCCTACGAATAGAGAATTATTTGCTCAAGGAACAGGAAATATAGTTTCTGGATTAATAGGAGGTTTACCAATAACACAAGTAATTGTAAGAAGTTCTGCGAACATCCAATCTGGAGGAAGAACTAAATTATCTGCCATTATACATGGATTCTTATTAATAGTATCTGTTCTTTTAATTCCTACATTACTAAATCAAATACCTTTAGCTGTTCTTGCTGCAGTATTATTTATAGTTGGTTTTAAATTAGCAAAACCATCTACTTTTGTAAATATGTACAAGTTAGGCTGGAAACAATTTGTACCCTTTATGGCAACGGTATTACCAATGGTAATCACTGGAGATTTATTACTTGGTATTGGGCTAGGTTTAGCGGTAGGTATTTTTATTATTTTACTTAAAAACTATCAAAATTCGCACTTCTTACACAAAGAAGGAGAAGATATTGATGATGGTAAAATTAAAATGACCTTAGCAGAAGAAGTTACTTTCTTTAACAAAGGAGCCATATTGAAAGAGTTAGACGGTTTACCAGAAGGCACTTATTTAGAGCTAGATGTTAGGAAAACCAGATATTTAGATAATGATATAATTGAGATTCTAGACGACTTTGCTTTTAAGGCAAAAGAAAGAAATATTAATATTAAAATAATATCGGAAAGAGGAGTTGCTGAAAATCCTCCAAGTTTTATCGAATTTTTTAAGCTTAGACCAAAATCAGCCTAAATTAATAACCATAAAAAATTATAAATGAAAGCACATACAAAAGAAACGCAAGCGGCTATTACCCCTAATTCAGCTATTGAACTTCTTAAGGAAGGTAATGCTAGATTTATAGCAAACAATAAAGTAAACAGAGACCTTTTAGACCAAATGAAAGATACCGCAAGCGGTCAATACCCATTTGCTACCATTTTAAGCTGTATTGATTCTAGAGTATCTTCAGAGCTAATATTTGATCAAGGTGTTGGAGATATCTTTAGTGCTAGAGTTGCTGGCAATATTGTTAATGAAGATATCCTTGGAAGTATTGAATTTGCATGTAAATTAGCCGGAACCAAAGTAATTGTTGTTTTAGGCCACACGGCGTGTGGCGCTGTAAAAGGGGCTTGTGACGGAGCTGAATTAGGTAATTTAACAATTTTGTTAGACAAAATTAAGCCTGCAGTAAATGCTGTAAAAGAGCCTACAAATAGCGACCTAAGAAATTCTAAAAATATAGATTTTGTAAATAATGTAGCAGCCAAAAACGTAGAACTAACGATAGATAATATTCGTACTAAAAGCCCCGTATTAGCTGAAATGGAAAAAAACAATGAAATAAAAATTGTTGGTGCCATGTATAATATTTCTACTGGCGGTGTAGATTTTTATTAAACATTAATGCTATAAACTACTATGTGGAAAGAGTCTTGGTATATACCAAGACTCTTTTTGTGTCTTATATTAAATTTTATACACAAAAAATAAATAACTTTA
Organism: uncultured Maribacter sp.; assembly: GCF_947496775.1. GTDB lineage: Bacteria > Bacteroidota > Bacteroidia > Flavobacteriales > Flavobacteriaceae > Maribacter_B. The sequence continues at coordinate 201,824 of NZ_CANMDU010000004.1, forward strand.
TTTTTTGTGTATAAAACTCTTCCTAACCTATTTTTACAAAATCTATAATTACGCATAAATTTAACCTTTACATGAAAAATTTATTCTCTAACATAAAAGGAGATCTTTTCGGTGGCATTACTTCAGGAATAGTAGCATTACCATTAGCTCTTGCTTTTGGTGTATCTTCCGGATTAGGTCCTAGTGCCGGTTTATATGGCGCTATCTTTATTAGTTTTTTTGCTGCTCTTTTTGGAGGAACAAACACACAAATATCTGGCCCAACCGCTCCAATGACCGCCGTTAGTATGGTTGTAATTGCAGAAATAATTGCCGTTAACGATGGTGATATTTCTTTAGCTATACCCGCCATTCTTTCTGTATTTCTACTCGCAGGAATATTTCAAATTATTCTAGGAGTTTTGCGTATTGGTAAATACATAAAATATATACCATACCCCGTGGTTTCTGGCTTTATGACTGCCATAGGTATTATTATATTAATAACGCAAATTCTTCCTGCCATTGGTTATTATCCAAAAGAAGATGTAGACTATGTAAATACTTTTAAACCAAAAGCAGAAGAAATTATTTTAGATAATATTCTAAAGGAAGAAGCAGGAGAGGGTATTCTAGTCTTAGAAAATTTTGAAGAGACCATTAAAAGAGCTAAAAAAATAACCTCTAACGATATTCTAAGAGAGGCCAAAACCTTAGCTGGTTCTGAAGCCAAAGGAGTTTTAGGAACTTTTAAAGTACTATCTAGAGCTTTGCAAAATATTAACTGGTTAGAACTATGTTTAGCAATAGCTACTATTGTTATCATATTTGGTTTTAAGAGAATAACAACAACCATCCCAAGTACATTAGTTGCTTTAGTTCTTGTATCTGGTGTAGCATATGGTTTTGGATTACCATATATACCAATAGAAGAGATTCCCCAAGGTTTTCCAATGCCCAATATAGAGATACTAACAGAGTTTAAAATAAGTGCCGTAACACCCTATATTTTTACTGCACTTACTTTAGCATTATTAGGATCCATAGATTCTCTTTTAACCTCTGTAGTAGCAGACAATATGACCAAAACCAAACACAAACCTAACAAAGAATTAATTGGGCAAGGTATAGGAAATAGTATTGCTGCCATTTTTGGTGGTATTCCAGGGGCTGGAGCTACTATTAGGACTGTTGTAAATATAAACTCTGGTGGTAAAACAAAATTATCTGGAATGATTGCCGGTGTATTATTGCTAATTGTAATGTTAGCCTTAAGCACTGTTGCCTCGCAAATACCAGCAGCAGTTTTAGCTGGCATTTTAATTACCGTTGGTATAGGGGTTATGGACTATAAAGGCCTAAAAGCAATATCTACTTTACCTAAAGACATAAAAATAGGTCCTATTAAGTTAAGTTCTGAAGTACTGATTATGCTTTTAGTAATGGTACTTTCTTCTGTTTGGAATTTAGTTTATGCTGTTGGTATTGGTCTTATCATAGCATCTTTAATGTTCATGAAAAAAATAGGTGACCTTACCGCTAAAAAATCGGATGTTAAAACCTTATCCAAAGAAAAAGCTTGGTCAGATGAAATAGGCTTACCAATTAATTTACAGGAAAGAGTTTTTATTAAACACTTAAAAGGACCATTATTTTTTGGCTCCACAAGCGAATTTCAGGAACTAGCTAACCAAATACCAGAAACTGCTTCTACCGTAATTATTCGTCTTGGAAGAACCCAGTACATGGATCAATCTGGAGTATATGCCATGGAAGATGTTCTCGTAGATTTAGAAAAATCGAAAATAACCGTATTATTCATTGATGTTCTAGAGCAACCCAAACATATGATGGAACGTGTAGATATTATTCCTGACCTTGTTCCTAGAGAACATATTTTTAAAACATTTAAAGAATGTTTAGCTTGGGTCAAAGAGAATGTAAAAGAGTAACTATTTTTTGTGAAATGTTCTAGAACGGTAGCATATTTGGACAAAAATCGGTCGCTACTGCTCTAAATGTTTTAAATTTGCTGGTTTAGAAAGAATCATGATTGACAAAATTAAAGAACATATTGCCGAAGTAGAAAAATTTGCTACTGATTCTAAAGATGCGGTAGAAACTTTTCGAATTAAATATTTAGGTAAAAAAGGGTTGTTAAACGATTTCTTTGCGGAGTTTAAGAATGTTCCTAATGAACAAAAAAAAGAGTTCGGACAAACTATAAACAAACTCAAAAAGGCGGCAGAAGAAAAAGTTAACACTATAAAAAATGCTTTAGAAAAAACAACGGAAGAAACAGGAGCTTATGGCGATTTAACTCGTCCTGGAGAAGTTCTAAATTTAGGATCTCGTCATCCTATTTCCATTGTTAAAAACCAAATTATTGATATCTTTTCTAGAATAGGGTTCAACGTATCGGAAGGACCAGAAATTGAAGATGATTGGCATAATTTTACAGCCCTAAACCTACCAGAATACCACCCTGCTAGAGATATGCAGGATACTTTTTTTGTACAAACTAATCCGGATATTTTATTACGTACGCATACCTCATCTGTACAAGTACGTTATATGGAAAATAATAAACCACCTATACGCACCATTTCGCCAGGTAGGGTATACAGAAACGAAGCTATATCAGCACGATCACACTGTTTCTTTCACCAGATAGAAGGTTTATATATTGATAAAAATGTTTCTTTTGCCGATTTAAAACAAACCCTACAGTTCTTTACTACAGAGCTCTTTGGAAAATCTAAAATTAGATTACGCCCATCTTACTTTCCTTTTACGGAACCTAGTGCCGAGGTGGATGTTTATTGGGGACTAGAGACAGAAGCAGATTACAAGATTACCAAAGGTACTGGCTGGTTAGAAATTGGAGGTTGCGGTATGGTAGACCCAAATGTCTTAACTAATTGTGGCATAAACCCTGATGAATATTCTGGTTTTGCTTTTGGTGTTGGTATAGACCGTATTGCAATGTTATTATATCAAATAACAGACATTCGTTTATTAAGTGAGAATGATATTCGCTTTTTGGAGCAATTTAAAAGCGCATTATAAAACTCTTTTCCTTTGAAAAAAGATATTCATATTCCTGAAGTAACAGATATTTATATAGCCTTAATATATGAGTATAATGCTGATTTTAAAGCCAAAGAATGGAACGCTTATATTTTAAACGATAAAAACGTTCCCATTGAGCTTGTTTTTATAGTTTCTAAAGGTTTTGATGGTGATATAAAGACAGCAGCTATGCGACATAGTATGGCTGGTTTAGAACCTAAATCTTTTGCTAAATTAGAGTTTGTACAAGATGAAGTTTTAAAACTAAATAATGAATTTTTTGTAACCTTCTATTCTAAGGGGGTTCTATTTGAAAAGCGTTTTTTATTCAAAAAAGATACCGTAACTGAAAATAATACAATAAAGATTCCCTTACTTGGTATTAAAGGAATACTTGCCTCTTAAGCCCATTCTTTAAAGGGGCACTTACTTAATTGTGAGTTATAGTATTTCGTTATTCCAGAAACTTCCTTCCCCAACCATTTTGGCTTTTCAAAAGTTTCTTCTTCAGAAGATAATTCTACCTCAGCTATTACCAAACCCTTATTATCCCCAAAAAATTCATCTACTTCAAAAACATGATTTCCAACCAACACTTCATATCTAAACTTATCAATACTACCAGGTTCTGCTATTTTCAAAAGCTCTTCCGCTTCTAGTATCGTTATTTCTTTTTCCCACTCATACCTAGAAACTCCCGTATCATTGCCTTTTCCTTTTACTGTAATAAAGCCTCGTTCTCCCTTAATTCTAATGCGAACGGTACGTTCTGGGTGGGTATTTAGAAATCCTTGCACAATGCGCGTTTTAATTTTTGCTTCTTTCTTATAAGAATCAGAATTAACTAAAAATTTACGCTCTATTTCTACCATTTAAAAAAAGATTTTTATTTCTGTAAAAGTATATAAAGTTTACATTTGTTTATGTCCTCTAATATACCATTACGGAAAATAATTCATGTAGACATGGATGCTTTTTATGCATCTGTAGAAGAATTAGACAATCCTAGTTTAAAAGGGAAGCCTTTAGCTGTTGGCGGCAATGAAATAAGAGGAGTGGTCTCTGCTGCCAATTATGAAGCTAGGAAATTCGGAGTTCGTAGTGCAATGAGTGGTTTTATGGCGAAAAAAAATTGCCCTCATCTTACTTTCGTAAAACCCCGTTATGGACGATACAAAGAAATTTCAAAAAAAATAAGAGCTATCTTTTTTGAATATACCGATTTAGTAGAGCCTCTTTCTTTAGACGAAGCCTATTTAGATGTAACCACAAATAAGAAAGGAAATCCTTCCGCTTCGTTAATTGCCAAAGAAATTAGACAAAGAATTTTTGATGAGCTTGGTTTGGCCGCTTCAGCAGGAATATCCATTAACAAATTTATTGCCAAAGTAGCAAGTGATATAAACAAACCTAATGGACAAAAAACAGTAAACCCAGAAGAGGTTAATGCCTTTTTAGAGGGTTTAGAAATACGGAAATTTTACGGTGTGGGTAAAGTTACTACCCAAAAAATGTATACACTAGGAATCTTTACAGGAAAAGATTTAAAAAGTAAATCTCAAGAGTTCTTAGAAACAAATTTTGGAAAAAGTGGCGCGTATTACTTCAATGTGGTCCGTGGAATTCATACTAGTGAAGTTAAACCTCATAGAATCCCAAAATCTTTAGGTGCTGAGCGTACTTTTAATGAAAATTTAAGTAGTGAAATTTTTATGCTAGAACGCTTAGAAAATATTGCTATTGAATTAGAAAAACGCCTAAAAAAAACTAAGATCGCAGGAAAGACAATTACTTTAAAAATAAAATATAGCGATTTTACATTGCAAACACGTAGTAAAACGTTACCGTATTTTATAGCCAATAAAGACCTTATACTAGAAAATGCTAAAGAACTTTTATACCAAGAAAAGCTTCAAAACTCTGTACGCTTGTTAGGAATATCATTAACCAACTTAAATACAGAAGTTAAAGAAAAACCCAAAGAAAAAAGTATCGACGTTCAATTACGATTTGATTTCTAAACAAAACCCTACAAGGTAATATTGTAACCCAGTAAATAGGAACTTTCTGTTCCCAATAATCGTAAATGTTGAGAATAAAAAATCTCCGATATATAAAATATACCGAAGATTTATAAGCACAAACACCTAACCTTTATTGTACAATTAACGTATTGTCTGTCGCTGTTGGATTCATAGGGCAGAAATATACGTACTCCCCTTTAGCCAAAGTTGTAGGTTTAGATTTTTGGGTTTTTCCTGTTGCAACCACTTCTGTTACATAAGCAGTCTGAATATGATTTTCTGGCTTACTTATATCTTTTCCTTTTTGTACCAAAACAAAACCAACATCATGACCTACAGCATTATTTGCAATTTCAAAAACATAAGTTCCTGGAGAAACTGTAATCTGTTTTTGTGTAAATTCTCCTGAAGTTTGCTCTAAAGAAATTGTTTTTTGAGCCTTTTTCATCATTTTATCTTGGGCATTTGCCGAAAATGTTACTCCTAATACTAAAGCTACTATTGCTATTACTTTTTTCATCTTTTTAAAATTTAAAATTTATTATTTATTTGTGTTTATTATGCTTCTATTGTTTCTAAAGGTTCCGCTACAGGAAAATCTACAGGCACATTTGTTGTTTTATGTAAGTAGTTAGATATAGTTTTATCGCCCACTAAAACAATAGTATCTATTAAATTTTCTTTGGTCCAACCTGCACTAAAAAATTTCTCTACTACAGTACCGCTTGTCGCTCCGCGGTTTTCCGTAATGTTTTTAGATAATGCTGCTAATGCATCTAATTTGTTATCAAAAGAAGCTTTACCTGCTCTTAATTCTAATATTTGCGCGTCATTAAATCCGTTCATTTTACCTATTGCAGTATGTGCAGAAAGACAGTATGTACAGTTATTTACTTGGCTTACTGCCAAGTTTACTACTTCTTTTTCCTTTGCAGATAAAGATGTTTTGGCTCCAGATAAAGCTAAATAGTTTCCTAATGCATTTTCTGAATGCGCATAAGTAGCATAAAGGTTTGGTACAAACCCTACTGTTTTTTCTAAGTTGTCAAAAATTGCTTGGTTTGCAATACTTACTTCTTCTCTTTTTGGTACATTAAATTTGCTCATATTTTCTTATTTTTTAAAAACTATTGTTAATAGGATATAAATGGTTTCTCTGCATCACAATATAAATCATGATGGTGTTTTTGCTCACAATGGCTTTCTAAACTAAAAGTTTTAATTCCTGGCCTTTTAGTGTTTCCAAAAATCTCAATGAGATTAAAAATAGATGTATGTATGTTTTTCATCTTGTACTATTTTTTAATTACACTACAAAGATGCGATGAGAAACAACCTTTTTGTTATTACCTATTTCCCGATGACTTGTAAAAATTTCCTTTAGGCAAGGATTTCCTGCATTTCGCGATATTTTGAAGGAGAATAATTAGTCGTTTTTTTAAAAAAACGACTAAAATGAGCAGGATCATTGAATCCTAGTTCATAAGCAATCTCTTGGTTTTGCTTATCTGTAAATCGTATTAAACGTTTTGCCTCTAATGCTACTCTATCCAGAATTATTTGCTGTGGAGTCTTCTGGTTATAAATGGAAAACAGGTTAGAAAGTGTTTTAGGGCTTTTAAAAAGAAGCTCCGCATATTCGTTTACTTTTCTTTTTGTTTTATAATGTGTATCAACCAAAACATTAAACTTACGAATAATATCTATTTGATCATTATCTAGTCTTTTAACTACTAGTTGTTCTTTAGCAAGTCTTGTAGTAATAATTATTAACCTCTTTAAAAGCATTTGAAGCATATCTCCTTGTATTTTATCTGGAGTGGAGAATTCATCCAAAAACACTTCATATAATGTATTAAACTTACGCTCCTGTTCTTTAGGTATAGTAATTATAGGTAAGTCCTGAGTTCCAAAGAATAAAATACCATTACAGGAAACTTCACTATCATGATCAGAAATACAATAAAACTCTCTATTAAATAAGAAAGAAGTTAATGGTAAATTGGTATTTTTATAGGAGACATGCTGTAAATAGGTAGTGGTAACTAATTGATTGGGCTGTAACTGCACAGGAATATCATCAATCTTAATTTCTAAGACTTCCTTGTTCCTATTCCATAAAAAATTTATAGTCCCAGAAGTTAAAGAAAAATTATGGTGCTCTTTTTTAATGTCATCTGTTAATCCAAAAATAGAGCCTAATTTATAATCTAGGAATTCAAACTTCATACTATATATATTATTGTGCTATAAATTAGTCTAAAGATTACCCTATAACTTACGAAATCCTACAAAAACAAAAAGCCCAAACATTATGATGTTTGGGCTTTTATATAAGTTTTTACTTTTTCTTAAAAATTACAAGTTTCTATTTCTGTAACTCTCAATGTATTTACCATTCCTTTATCCTTTATGGGCATAGCGGCAAGGCTTATTAACATATCTCCTTCTTCTAAGAATCCTTTTTTGCATGCAATTTTATTTACATCTTCTAAAGTTTCATCCGTAGAGACATAACGATCATAATAAAATGCTTTAACTCCCCAAAGTAAATTTAGTTGTGTTAATATTCTTTTGTTTGATGTAAATACTAAGATATGTGCACTTGGTCTCCATGCGGAAATTTGAAATGCCGTATAACCACTATTTGTTAAAGTAGAAATTGCTTTTGCTTTAATTTCGTTAGCCATTAAAGATGCATGGTAACATACCGATTTTGTAATATATCTTTTAGTACGAATATGTGGTGGCTCTTGTGGCACTTTAATTAAATCTGAACCTTCTACACTTTCTAATATACTTGCCATTTTATCAATAACCTGTACTGGATAATTCCCGACAGAAGTTTCTCCAGAAAGCATCACTGCATCTGCCCCATCCATAACTGAGTTTGCTACATCATTAACCTCTGCTCTTGTAGGCGTAAGGCTTGTAATCATAGTTTCCATCATTTGGGTTGCTATAATTACTGGTATTCTTGCTTTTTTAGCACGTAGTACTAATTGTTTTTGAATAAGTGGAACCTCATGTGCAGGAACCTCAACTCCTAAATCTCCTCTGGCCACCATTAATCCATCGCAGTATGAAACTATTTTATCAATATTTTCAACTGCTTCTGGTTTTTCAATTTTTGCTATAATTGGAATTTTATGTTCCGAATGTTCTTGGATTATTTTTTGAAGGTCTATTAAATCTTGACTAAAACGAACAAAAGATAATGCAATCCAATCTACCTCTAGGGAGATAGCAAAAATGGCATCTTTAACATCTTTTTCTGTTAAAGCCGGTAGGGAAATATTTGTATTAGGAAGATTTACCCCTTTTTTAGATTTTAAAGGACCTCCTTGAATTACTTTAGCCTTAACCTCATCCTTTTTGTTGGTTGAAATTACTTCGAACATTAGCTTACCATCATCTAATAAAATACGTTCTCCGGCTTGTACATCTTCTGGAAACTTAGTGTAGTTCATATACACTCTTTCTGATGTTCCTTCAAAAGGTTTACCAGTAACAAAAGTAATTTCGTCTCCAGGAACAACAACAACTTCACCAGCCATTACACCAACACGTAATTTAGGACCCTGTAAATCTCCTAGAATAGAAACATTAGTTCCTAATTCATCATTAAGCTCTCTTATTATTTTAACACGCTCTGTAACATCTTCATAATCTGCATGAGAAAAATTTATTCTAAAGACATCGACCCCAGTATTGATCATATCTCTTAAAACTTCTTTTTTGCTTGTTGCAGGACCTAAGGTGGCTACTATTTTTGTCTTCTTTTGTCTTGGCATTGTTAAAATATTAAGTTGTTCTTAGATTTTAAATTTTCAGCATCTATTTCATATGCTGTTATTATTTTGGGTATGGTTACCAATGCTTTTAAAATAGTATCTACCATTTGTGCTTCATCCTCTTCAATTTTAAGAAAATAATCTATTTCCTTATGCTCTGGAATTAAATGATGCGTTGTAAAGGCAGGCTCATCTTTAAAAAGATTTGTTGATACAGTACTTTCTTCTTTTTTACTATTATTAGAAATAAGTGTCCAATACCTATCATTAATTTCATCTTCCCATTCAAAAAACGGAAAAGACACTGTATTGGATATGTCTAAATCTTTTCGAGATCTTTTAAAATTAGCTTTAAGACAGTTGTTTATCTCATATACCAAATTATAATCTGGTAAGCTACTATGCAGAGCAATTAAAATAAAAGCTTCTTCAAAAAAATCTCCAGTAATCTTGTGTACTGCTACCATAGGCCACAAAAAAGACAAATATAGGATTAATTAGCAATCTGCCTAATTAAGAAATTATAATAAAACGCCCTAATTTGTTACTATAACGTTATAGTGTTGAAAAAATAACCTAAGATTGGTTCATTTTATCTTGCAAAGCAAAATATGCTCTTTTAGACGCTCTTTCTTCTGCCTTTTTCTTTGATGTTGCTCGAGCTTTGGCAACGACAGTATCTGCAATAGACAATTTTACTGCGAAATGCTTTAAAGTATCGTTACCGGTATCTTCGTAAACATTATAATTAAATGTCTTTTTTTGTTTTTGACACCATTCAATTATTAGGCTTTTGTAACTAATTACTTTACCTTCTAACTGTTCTATATCTACATATGGTTTAACAACCTTATTTTCAATAAATATTTCACAATATTTATATCCTCTATCTAAGTATATTGCTCCTATCAATGCCTCAAAAACATTTCCGTGAATATTATCTCCAAAATGAGATTTTGGTATTCTACTTTCAACAAATTTTATGAGTTCTAAATCTTTTCCTAATTCGTTAAGATGTTCTCTACTTACAATTTTAGACCGCATCTTAGTTAAGTAACCTTCATCTCCTTCTGGAACTTCATTATAAAGGTATTTAGAAATTATGGTTCCTAGCATGGAATCTCCCAAAAACTCTAACCTCTCATAATTCATTGGAATACCATCACTATCTTTTACATTAGCTGACCTATGTAAAAATGCTTTTTTATAAATTCCTAAATTTTTAGGTTTAAAGCCTAGTATTGCCTTTATTCCCAAAAAAAAATTCCCATCCTCTTTAGAATGGGAATTAAATATATTTGATGGGAAATTCATCGATTCTTAGTTCATTTTTTTAAAAATAACACATGCATTGTGCCCTCCAAAACCAAAAGTATTGCTTAAAGCAACATTAACTTCTCTTTTTTGAGCCTTATTTAGTGTTAAATTTAATTTCGGATCAATTCTTTCGTCAACCGTAGTATGGTTAATTGTTGGAGGCACGATACTATGTTTCATAGCAAGAATAGATGCTATTGCTTCTATAGCTCCTGCTGCTCCAAGTAGGTGACCAGTCATGGACTTGGTAGAATTAATATTTATTTTCTCTGCATGCTCGCCAAATACTTCTGAAATTGCTTTAAGTTCTGCAACATCCCCTAAAGGCGTAGATGTTCCATGTGTATTAATAGCGTCTACATCTTCAGGATTTAATCCTGCATCTTTTAAACAATTTTGCATAACACGAACAACTCCTATTCCATCAGGATGCGGAGCGGTCATATGGTACGCGTCATTAGATAAACCTCCTCCTAAAACTTCGGCGTAAATTTTGGCGCCTCTTGCCTTAGCATGTTCATATTCTTCTAGAATTAATGCACCTGCACCTTCTCCTAAAACAAAACCATCTCGAGTAGCATCAAAAGGTCTAGAAGCCGTTTCTGGGCTATCATTTCTTCTAGATAAAGCGTGCATAGCTCCAAATCCTCCCATACCTGCAATAGTTACTGCTGCCTCACTTCCTCCTGTAACAATAACATCGCTATATCCTAATCGAATATTATTCATAGCATCTATCATTGCATTTGCTGAAGAAGCACATGCAGATACAGTAGTATAATTTGCTCCCATAAAACCATGTTTTATTGATATATTTCCTGGAGCAATATCTGCAATCATTTTAGGAATAAAGAAAGGGTTAAATCTAGGTGTACCATCTCCTTCTGCAAAGTTCATAACTTCATTCTGGAAAGTTTCTAGCCCACCAATACCAGCACCCCAAATAACGCCAACTCTAAATTTATCTACTTTATCTAAATCTAAGCCAGAATCTATAATTGCTTCATCTGAAGCAACTAAGGCATACTGTGCAAATTTATCCAATTTACGCGCTTCCTTTCTATCAAAATGATCTAATGCGTTAAAATTCTTTAACTCACACGCAAATTTAGTTTTAAACTTTTCCGTATCGTAATAAGTAACAGGCGCAGACCCACTCTTACCAGCGATTAAAGCATTCCAGTATTCTTCTATATTATTACCTATAGGCGTTAACGCGCCTAATCCAGTAACTACAACTCTTTTTAATTGCATTGAACCGGGTATTTATTATTCCTTAACTAAGGGGAAATTAAAAAAAAATATCCATGCGGCATACTAACCACATGGATAATTTAAAATCTTGTTCCAGTAATCATAGGATTACTTAGCTTCTTCTATATAGCTTATGGCTTGGCCAACTGTTGCGATATTTTCAGCTTGATCATCAGGAATTTGAATATCGAATTCTTTTTCGAATTCCATAATCAACTCAACAGTATCCAGTGAATCTGCCCCTAAGTCGTTAGTAAAGCTAGCTTCCGTTACCACTTCGTTTTCATCAACTCCTAATTTATCAACGATGATAGCTTTTACTCTTGATGCAATGTCTGACATAATAATATTGGTTTTAAAATTTAAATTGTTGGCAAAAATAAAAAACTTATGGTTTAATAACACTATTTGCCGTTAAAATGTCAACTAATTTAAACAAATTAAAAACAAGTGTGCTATTTTAGCCCTATAAATATTTTAATATATCACACCAATTCTTACTATGAAAAGTATTGTTCTATTTGCTTCTGGTTCTGGTTCTAATGTTGAAAACATAGTACAGTTTTTTCAGAATAAGACGAATGTAACTATTGCCTGCGTACTAACTAACAAAAGGGATGCCAAAGTTTTAGACCGATGCAACAGGCTAAATATCAATGCCCTATATTTTAATAGAAACGCATTCTCGAAAACAGATGCTGTATTAAAAGTACTAGAGTCTTTTAATCCAGATTTAATTGTTCTTGCAGGTTTTTTGTGGAAAATACCTAAAAATCTTATTCAGGCTTTTCCAAAAAAAATTATAAATATTCATCCTGCTTTATTACCTAAATACGGAGGCAAAGGTATGTATGGAGATTATGTACACGCTGCCATTAAAGAAAATAAAGAGACCGAAACTGGTATTACCATTCATTATGTGAATGAAAATTATGATGAAGGAGCGATAATACAACAAGAAAAAGTCGAAATCTTAAGTAACGATACCGTTCCAGAAATAGCAGAAAAAGTACATAATTTAGAATACGAACACTTTCCTAGAGTGATAGAAAAACTACTTTTAGAACAATAATGGCGGGCAAAAAGAAATTTTATGTCGTTTGGCAAGGAGTAAAACCTGGAATTTACACTAGCTGGAAAGAATGCAAAACTGCTATTACTGGTTTTAAAGGAGCGCAATACAAATCTTTTGACTCCTTAACCCTTGCTAAAACTGCATTTAATGGTAGTTACAATGACTACAAAGGGCAAAAACCAAATAAAGCCAAATTATCTAAAGAAGAACTTGCAAAATATGGTTTACCCAATTACAACTCTATTTCTGTAGATGCTGCCTCTAGTGGTAACCCTGGTATAATGGAATACCAAGGCGTGGATACCAAAACCGGAAAAAAATTATTTCACCAAGGTCCTTTTAAACAAGGAACAAATAATATTGGAGAGTTTTTAGCTTTAGTACATGGCTTAGCTTTTTTAAAAAAACACGATAGTGATAGAATTCTTTACACCGATTCTAGAACAGCAATGAGTTGGGTTCGAAAAAAAAATTGCAACACCAAGCTGAAACCCAATAAAAAAAACGAGGAACTTTTTATTCTAATTAAACGGGCTACAGATTGGTTACAAACTAATTCATATAATACCATCATAGTAAAATGGGAAACCAAAGCTTGGGGAGAAATTCCTGCCGATTTTGGCCGCAAATAATTCCGCCTAGTTGTTTTTTAACAAATTAATAAGTCTATTTATAAAATTTCACTAATTGATATAATTGGTTACTGTTTTTCGTTTTTCAAAGCCGTATATTTGCAGCTTAATTTTTATTAAAAATGGGTAAATTATTAATAGTAGGCACAGTTGCCTTTGACGCCATTGAAACTCCTTTTGGAAAAACCGATAAAATATTAGGAGGAGCTGCTACTTTTATTGGTTTAGCAGCCTCTCAATTTGATGTAGATTCTGCCATTGTTTCTGTGGTAGGAGAAGATTTTCCGGAAGAATATTTAAACCTTCTTACATCTAAAAACATAGACCTTTCTTCTTTAGAGATTGTAAAAGGAGGAAAAACCTTTTTCTGGGAAGGAAAATATCATAATGATTTAAATTCTAGAGATACAATTACTACAGAATTAAATGTATTAGCAGATTTTAATCCGGTTGTTCCTGAAAACTTTAAAGATGCTAATGTTGTTATGTTAGGAAATTTACACCCTAGCGTACAAATGAGTGTTATTAAGCAAATGGATAAGAAACCCGACCTTATCATTCTAGATACTATGAATTTCTGGATGGATAATGCCTTAGAAGAGTTGAAGGGCGTAATTAAAGAAATAGATATTTTAACTATTAATGATGAAGAAGCCAGACAATTAACTGGCGAATACTCTTTAGTTAAAGCGGCTAGTACTATCCTTAAAATGGGTCCAAAATATTTAGTTATTAAAAAAGGAGAACATGGTGCTTTATTATTCCATGATGACAAAGTATTCTTTGCTCCTGCGTTACCTCTAGAGGAAGTTTTTGACCCAACTGGTGCTGGAGATACTTTTGCAGGAGGATTTTCTGGGTATTTAGCAGCAACCAAAAACACTAGTTTTAATAATTTAAAAAATGCTGTAATACATGGTTCTAACCTTGCCTCTTTTTCGGTAGAGAAATTTGGAACGGAAAGAATGGAAAACTTACAAAGAGATGAAGTCAATAAAAGACTTCATCAATTTAAGACATTAACACAATTTGACATCGAATTATAATAATCTAACGCCCCAAATTTGGGGCTTTTTTAATACAACTACAAAGTAATGAGTGATGCCATTAAACATGAATGCGGAATTTCTGTAATACGACTACTAAAACCCCTAGAATATTATAAAGAAAAATACGGCACTGCATTTTATGGTGTAAACAAAATGTATCTAATGATGGAGAAACAGCACAATCGGGGGCAAGACGGTGCAGGTTTAGCCAGTATAAAGTTAGATATGGATGCCGGAGAAAGATACATGAGTAGAGTTCGTTCTGCGGAACAACTACCTATCCAAGACATTTTTGCGCAAATCAATAACAGAATTAATACCGCTTTTGCAGAAAACCCTGAGTACATTGACAATGTAGAATTACAAAAAAAGAACATTCCGTATATAGGAGAATTATTATTAGGTCATGTTCGTTATGGTACCTTTGGAAAGAACAGTATAGAAAGTGTTCACCCTTTTTTAAGACAAAACAACTGGATGCACCGTAACTTAATTGTTGCTGGTAATTTTAACATGACTAACGTTCATGAGCTTTTTGATAATCTTGTGCAAATTGGTCAGCATCCAAAAGAAATGGCAGATACTGTTACTGTTATGGAAAAAATTGGCCATTTCTTAGATGACGCTGTAGCTAAACTCTACAAGCAAATTAAAAAGGAAGGATACACAAAAAGAGAAGCTTCTAAACTAATTGCGGAACGCTTAAAAGTATCGAAAATTCTTAAGCGGGCTGCCAAAAATTTTGATGGTGGCTATGCTATGGCCGGACTTTTAGGGCATGGAGATGCTTTTGTATTAAGAGACCCTGGAGGCATTAGACCAGCATATTATTATAAAGATGATGAAGTTGTTGTTGTAGCCTCGGAAAGACCTGTTATACAAACCGTGTTTAATGTGCCATATGAATCTGTGCAAGAAATAGATCCAGGACATGCGCTTATTATTAAGAAAAGTGGTAGTACTTCTATTAAAGAAATATTAGAACCTACGGAAAGAAAAGCATGTTCTTTTGAACGTATTTATTTTTCTAGAGGAAGTGATAAAGAAATATACCAAGAAAGAAAAGAGCTTGGTAAATTACTTTTTCCTCAAATTCTTGATGCCATAGACCACGATATCAAAAAAACTGTTTTTTCTTATATACCAAATACTGCAGAGACTTCTTTCTTTGGTATGGTCAAAGAGGCTCAAAACTATTTAAATAAGAAAAAAGAAGAACAGATTCTATCCATTGGTTCTAAAATTACAAGTGAAGAACTACATGAAATATTAAAAATTCGTCCTAGAATAGAAAAAGTTGCTATTAAAGATGCTAAACTAAGAACTTTTATTACACAAGATAGTAGTAGGGATGATTTAGTAGCTCATGTATACGACATATCCTATGGGTCTGTAGATAAGGACGATAATCTTGTGATTATAGATGATAGTATTGTTCGGGGAACTACTCTTAAGAAAAGTATCCTTAAAATTTTAGATCGCTTAGAGCCTAAGAAAATTATAGTTGTATCCTCAGCTCCGCAAATTAGATACCCTGATTGTTACGGAATTGATATGGCCAAGCTAGAAGATTTTATTGCTTTTAGAGCTGCCCTAGATTTACATAAGGATAATAATACTATGCATCTTGTAGAAGAAATATATAAGAAATGTAAAAATCAATTATCTACAGACGATAAAGATGTTGTAAATTATGTGAAAGAGTTCTACAAACCTTTTACAGCGGAACAAATATCCATTAAAATTGGAGAACTTTTAAGCCCAAAAGATATAAGAGCTGAAGTTCAAATAATATATCAAAATATAGAAGGGTTACACCAAGCTTGTCCTAAAAACCTGGGCGATTGGTATTTTACAGGTAACTACCCCACACCAGGAGGGAATAGGGTTGTAAATAAAGCATTTATAAACTTTTACGAAGGAAAAAACGAAAGAGCCTATTAATAATTCTATCGATGAAATGCATATTATAGTGTATTTCATCGATAAAACCTACCTTTTAACGGCATTATAGTCTTTGTCCTATAACACAAGGCTATTTTAGACTTGCCATAGCATAAGTAGGTTAAGTTCATGGTAAGATTTGGGGCAAAAAAGGTGGAGTTACTACTCCGCCTTTTTTATTTGATACATTCTTATAGTATCCTAATACGTATATCCTATTTTTAAACTTTACACCTTTTAACCAATCTATACGTAGTTCAACTAATAGCTTTTTGTAGCATATATAAAGGATATACCTTTGCAGAACCATAGCATAAGTAGGTTAAGTTCATGGTAAGATTTGGGGAAAAGACGGGACAATGTTCCGTCTTTTATTTTTTATGCATTCTACAAAATAGAACTGCCAAATAACCAAACATAATTACCACCTAAAGTTCCAAAACAGCACTTTAACTAAAGTTACACCACATTCATCCAATACCTTTTACCCTAACTCTTCTTTACATTACCTTTGCAGAACCATAGCATAAGTAGGTTAAGTTCATGGTAAGATTTGGGGAAAAGACGGGACAATGTTCCGTCTTTTATTTTTTATGCATTCTACAAAATAGAACTGCCGAATAACCAGACATTATTACCACCTAAAGTTCCAAAACAGCACTTTAACTAAAGTTACACCACATTCATCCAATACCTTTTACCCTAACTCTTCTTTACATTACCTTTGCAGAACCATAGCATAAGTAGGTTAAGTTCATGGTAAGATTTGGGGAAAAGACGGGACAATGTTCCGTCTTTTATTTTTTATGCATTCTACAAAATAGAACTGCCAAATAACCAAACATAATTACCACCTAAAGTTCCAAAACAACACTTTAACTAAAGTTACACTACATTCGTCCAATACCTTTTACACTAACTCTTCTTTACATTACTTTTGGAGGACCATAGCATAAGTAGGTTAAGTTCATGGTAAGATTTGGGGAAAAAAGGCAGGGTTACACTCTGCCTTTTTTATTGCTGACACTCAAGCATTTAACAAGATTTACCCTTCATTTTTAGGATATTTAGAGAAAATAATTTTAAGGTTACTGTATAAAATTTCGCAAAATTCCTTTTTTATTTCCCACAATACCAGTAATTTAGTTTCGCCATAGCATAAGTAGGTTAAGTTTATGGTAAGATTTGGGACGAAAAGGGTGGAGACTTCTCCGCCCTTTTCTATGCCATAAAAACAAAAAAACCACCTTGTTAAAACAAGGTGGTTTTTTAATTTAGTACTGAGTAGTACTTATAAATTATTTATTTGCAGCGTATAACTCCGAAACTTTATCCCAATTGATAATATTAAAAAAAGCGTTAACGTAATCTGGTCTTCTGTTTTGGTAGTTTAAATAATATGCATGTTCCCAAACATCTAAGCCCAAAATAGGGAAACCACTACAACCAGACTCTGGCATAAGTGGATTATCTTGGTTAGGAGTAGAGCAAACTTCTACCTTACCACCTTTATGAACACATAGCCAAGCCCATCCAGAACCAAATCTTGTTCCTGCAGCCGTACTAAATGCGTTTTTAAATTCTTCAAAAGAACCACAAGCAGCATTTATTGCATCTGCTAATTCTCCAGAAGGTTCTCCTCCTCCATTAGGAGATAAGATTTCCCAAAATAAGGAATGATTATAAAAACCGCCTCCATTATTTCTTACTGCCCCATTAGACATATCTAAATTAGTAAGAATATCTTCTATAGATTTTCCTTCTAATTCTGAGCCTCCAATAGCGCCATTTAATTTAGTTGTATATCCGTTATGGTGCTTCGTATGGTGTATTTCCATAGTTCTTGCATCAATATGTGGTTCTAACGCATCGTATGCGTATGGTAATTTTGGTAATTCAAAAGCCATAATTATGTGTATTTATATATTAGTTTTGCATATCAAATTTACAGTATTTAACCATCACATTCAATTATTTCTTTGTTAAGAACATTGCAATATTTCGTATTTTGCAATTAAAAGAGATTGCAAGAAGTTCCATATAAAATATACAGTGCCTCTGCCGGCTCAGGAAAAACATATGTTCTTTCTAAAGAATATATTAAAACTGTTTTATCTTCTACACATAGTTTTAAACAAATACTTGCTATAACATTTACCAATAAAGCGGTAAATGAAATGAAACATAGAATTATTACTAGCCTGTTTGAGTTCAGTAAAACTACTTCGACAGCAGATGCTTCTTCCATGTTCTTAGACATCATGAAAGAACTTCATTTAGATGCTGTTACTTTACAAAAAAAAAGTAAACGAACTTTAAAAGAAATTTTACATAATTATGCTTTTTTTGACATTTCTACCATAGATAAGTTTACACATAGACTAATACGAACTTTTGCTAAAGATTTAAAATTACCTCAAAATTTTGAAGTCGTTTTAGATACCAATTTATTGTTAGATGAGGCTGTTTCCGCATTAATAAATAAAGCCGGCTCTAATGATAAACTAACACAGGTATTATTAGATTTTGCCCTTGAAAAGATAGATGATGATAAAAGTTGGGACATTGCCATTGATCTAACTAAAATTGGCAAGCTTCTATTTAACGAAAATCATGTTCCGCATTTAAAACAAATAAGCGATAAAGGTTTAGATGCCTTCTTGGATTTAAAAAAGAAACTAAAAAAAGATATAAATACTATAGAACAAAATGCTAATAATTTAGCCTCCGAAACCCTAGAGTTAATTAGCAAAAGTGGCTTTGAGTATACTGATTTTCCCAGAGAAACACTCCCAAACCATTTTAAAAAAATAATTGAAGGTATTTATGAGCCAAGCAAAATTTACAATAACAAACTAGAACAAAATTTAATCGATAATAAAATTGTAAAAGCTACAGTTTCATTATCTACAGAAGAACTTTCTTCGCAATTATTACAATACTATTCTACCATAAAAAACCTTTTGTATACTCGAGCATTCTTAAAAAATGCTTATCAAAATTTGGTTCCTCTGACAGTTTTAAACGCAATTCAACATGAAGTTAAACATATTCAAAAAGAGAAAGACCAATTATCCATATCAGAATTTAATACTATTATATCTAATGAAATTAAAAACCAACCTGCTCCTTTTATCTATGAAAGATTAGGAGAAAAATACAGGCATTATTTTATTGATGAGTTTCAGGATACGTCAGAAATGCAATGGAATAATCTTACTCCTTTAATTGGTAACGCCTTAGAAAGTGAAAACCTTCTAGGGGAAACGGGTTCTTTGTTTTTAGTAGGAGATGTTAAACAATCTATCTATAGATGGAGAGGCGGTAAGGCGGAACAATTTTTAGATTTAACAAATAAGAATGTAAATCCATTTGTACTGCCACCTTCCATAAATAATTTACCCGATAATTATCGTAGTTATGAGGAGGTGATTAATTTTAACAATGAATTTTTCACATGTACAAGTTCATTATTAAGTAACGACACCTATAAAAATCTATATATACAAGGAAATAACCAAGGAACTAATACTAAAAAAGGAGGTGTAGTATCTCTTTCTTTTTTGGAGAAAGATACTAGTACAGATGAAGACTATTGTATAGAAGTTCTACAAACAATTAAACAAGTAAAATCTAAAGATTATTCTTATAAAGATATTTGCATTATTACTCGTAAAAGAAAACACGGCGTGGCTGTTGCAAATTTTTTAATGCAGAATAACATTCCTATTATCTCTTCTGAAAGTTTATTACTTAAAAATAGCCCTAAAGTAAAATTTTTAATTTGTTTATTAAGATACAATCTATTACCAAATGATTTAGAAAACAACTACCAAATACTAAATTATCTATCAAAAGATAAAACGGAAAAACACCAGTTTATTTCTGACAATATAAAACAGTTAGATACTTTATTACATACTAATTATTACTATAATCGAAAATTAACAGAACAATTATCTGTTTTTGATACTTTAGAGATTGCCATTAAACTGTTTGCTTTAGCAGAATCTTCAAATGCCTATATTACCTATTTCTTGGATATAGCATTAGAAATAGAGCAAAATAGTGGTGCCGACATACAAACGTTTTTAAACTATTGGGACAAAAAAGAGGAGACTCTAAGTATCAGCGCTCCAGATAGTATGAATGCTGTACAAATAATGACAGTACATAAAGCAAAAGGACTAGAGTTTAAAATAGTAATATTTCCTTTTGCAAATTCTAGTTTTAAAGAGCAAATAGAACCCAAATTATGGATGCCTATAAATTCAGAAATATCGCCAAACTTTAATGAACTTCTAATTAGCAAAAAGCAAGAAGTGGTACAATATGGTCCCGCTGCAGAATTTTTATACAATGAAGAAGAATACAAATTAGAGCTAGACGCCTTTAATGTTATTTATGTGGCATTAACGAGAGCCGTAAAAGGACTATATGTAATTACTAAAAAAGACCTAACTCAAAAAGGAGACCATAAAGAAGCAACATATTCGGGAATGTTTATTGCTTTTTTAAAATATAAAAATCTTTGGAACATAGAACAATCTATATACACTTTTGGCCTTTTAGAAAGTAATCCCGAAAAAACAATTAGCAATAAAAACCAAACGGATATTGCCTATGGATATACCGAAAAAAATAGGCCCGGATTTCAGATAATAACCAAATCTGGCATGCTTTGGAATACCGACAGAGAACAAGCAATAAATAAAGGAAATATTTTACATAACATATTAAGTAATATTTATACGGAGAAGGATACGGATTATGCCTTATCCAAAGCTTTATCCTCTGGAGAGATTAGCCCGATAGATGTTCCTATTTTAAAGGATAACATAAATGACATCATAAATCATCCAGATTTATGTATGTACTATAAGGACACCATTACCATATATAACGAAAAAGATATTATTACACCTAACGGAGAAATTCTCCGCCCAGACAGAATAGTAATTATAAATAACAAGGCATCCATTATAGATTATAAAACCGGAAAAAAAGACTCCCGATATAACCAACAGCTATATTCGTATGCCGATGCCCTAGAAAGCATGGGGTATTCTATATATACTAAAATAATTGTATATATAAATGACAAAATAACCTGTGAATTTATTTAGAACTGTTCCTTATTAAGGAAAATCTCACAAAAAAAATTTGTCTTAAAAACAAAAAAAGGCTCTAAAACTCGATAAAAGGAAGGTTTTTTTCTATAAAAGGCTCCAAAAAAAATAGGTTATGCATTTTGTTAATAATATTTAACAACTTACATTTGCAGCTAATAAACACTTAAACTTAAAAATTTAAACATGAAACATCTTAGCAAATTATTAGTTGTTGCTCTACTTGTTGTAGGTTTTAACAACATACAAGCTCAAGACGAAAATAACCCATGGCAGGTTAGTTTTGGAGCTAATGCGATTGACGTATATCCTACAGGAGATTTCGTAGCAGACGATCTTAGTACTAGTTCTTTTGGAAACGAATTATTCAACGCAGCAGATCACTGGAACATTCTACCTTCAATCTCTTATATTGGAGTTTCTAAAAATGTAGGTGGTGGATTTTCTGTTGGTGCTAGAGGTTCTTTAAATAAAATTAGCAAATGGGGAGATGATAGTAGAGATGATTTATCTCACTATGGTATAGATGGTACAATTAAGTACAACTTTATACAAAATAAATGTATAGACCCTTTCGCTGAAATAGGTGGTGGTTATTCTTGGATTGATGAAATTGGTGCTGGTACTGCTAATGCTGGTCTAGGTGTTAATTTCTGGTTTACAGAAAACATTGGTCTTACTGTACAATCTTCTTATAAGCATTCTTTTGAGGATTACTTAGTATCTCACTGGCAACATATGGCTGGTATAGCTATCAAATTTGGTGGTACAGATACAGATGGTGATGGTGTTTATGACAAAGATGATGCTTGTCCGGAAGTTGCTGGTTTAGAAGCTTTCAATGGTTGCCCAGATGCTGATGGTGATGGTATTGAAGATAGCAAAGATGCTTGTCCTAATGCTGCTGGTACTAAAGAAATGAACGGATGTCCTGATGGTGACGGTGATGGTGTTGCTGATAAAGATGATGCTTGTCCAGAAGTTGCTGGTTTAGCTGCTTTAGCTGGTTGTCCTGATGCTGATGGTGATGGTGTTGCTGATAAAGATGATGCTTGTGCTAACGAAGCTGGTCCTGCTGAAAACAAAGGTTGTCCTTGGGCTGATAAAGATGGTGATAGCGTTTTAGATAAAGATGATGCTTGTCCTGCTATCGCTGGTACTGTTGCTAACAATGGTTGTCCTGAAGTAACTGAAGAAGTTCAAAAGAAATTAAACGATTACGCAAGAACTATCTTATTTGATACTGGTAAATCTTCTATCAAAGCAGAATCTACTGCTGTAATGGTTGATATTATTACAATCTTAGCAGAGTACCCTAACGCTAAATTTACAGTTGAAGGTCATACGGATAGTGTAGGTAGTGCTAAATTAAACCAAAAATTATCTGATTCTAGAGCTAATTCAGTTCGTGATTTCTTAATTGATAAAGGAATTGCTTCTGATAGATTAACTGCTATTGGATACGGAGAAGATAAGCCTATCGCTACTAACAATACTAGAGCTGGTAGAAAATCTAACAGAAGAGTTGAAATCAACTTAGTAAAATAAGAAGATTTAACAATCTTAATATAAATTAAAAGCTCCGCAATTGCGGAGCTTTTTTTATATTTAAAAATGAAAGGATTTTTAGAAGAAACTTTAGAATTAATAGTACAAAAACACGACTCACTTAGTAATCATATTTTTATTCTCCCTAGTAAAAGAGCTGGCACCTTTCTTAAAAATTTAATAGCTCAAAAAACGACTCAAACTTCCTTTGCTCCAGAAATATTAAGTACCGAAAGTTTTATAGAAAAAATATCGGGCTTATCATACGCATCTAATCTAGAACAACTTTTTGAGCTTTACAACACCTATTTACAAAGCAAACCGCAGGAAGTAGAAACATTTTATTCTTTTTCTAAATGGGGACAAACACTACTACAAGATTTTAACGAAATAGATAGATACTTAATCGAAACTAAAGATTTGTTTTCTAACCTATCTGCCATACAAGAAATTACCCATTGGTCTCCTGATGCTCCAAAAACACAGATGATGGATGACTATCTAAAGTTTTGGAATAATCTAGATGCCATATACCAAACATTTAAAAATTCTTTACTTAAAAATAATAAAGGACACCAAGGATTAGTATATAGGACAGCCACTGAAAAATTAACGGAGTATCTAAAAACAAAACAAAATAACATTTTTGTTTTCCTTGGTTTTAATGCCCTTAATACGTCCGAAAGCAAAATAATACAGTATATTTTGGAATACCATAATTCTGATATTTATTGGGATATGGATAGTTATTTTATGCAAGATTCTATACATGACGCAAGTTTGTTTTTAAGAAGCCATAAGAAAGACTGGAATTATTTTAAGACCAATAATTTTAAAGGAGTTAGTAATTACTATAACACTCCTAAAAAAATAGAAATTATTGGTGCTCCCAAAAATATTTCACAGGCTAAGTATGTCGGCAACCTCTTAAGGCACATAAAAATAGAATCCCCTGATTCTATTAAAAACACTGCCGTTATTCTTGCAGATGAAACCCTATTAAACCCAATAATAAACTCTATTCCTAAAGAAATAGATGCTATTAATATTACGATGGGCTATGCCTTAGAAAAAACTACTCTAGCAAGTTTTTTTAATTCCTTTTTCGAGTTATACCTAGGAAACAACTCCAAAGGATGGTTCTATTCTAACTTACTATCTTTTATATCGCATCCGACAACTACAACGCTAATTAATGAAAAAGAAGAAGATTGTTGTTCTAAAATTAGTACAACGATAAAAACAAAAAATTGGTCTTACATATCTACATCTAAAATAAAAGCTTTAGCTCCTGATAACGTAATTCTATCCGAACTCTTTGTAGATGAATCCTATACACCGATAACCTTTATAGAAAAATGCTTACATATTATCTCTGAGCTAAAAAATATATACACTAGTCAGAGCAATTCTTTAGCATTAGAATATCTATACCGCTTCAATAGCTTATTTAATCAACTTAACACCTTAATACAGGAATATAACTACGTAAACGACTTAAAGTCTCTCTTGAGTCTTTATAACGAACTGCTCTCTTCTGAAACTTTAGATTTTAAAGGAGACCCTATTGAAGGACTTCAAATAATGGGAATGTTAGAAAGTCGTAATCTAGATTTTGAAACAGTAATTATTACTTCTGTCAATGAAGGAATATTACCTTCTGGAAAGTCGAATAATTCTTTTATTCCGTTCGACTTAAAAATTAATCATGGCCTTCCTACGTATAAAGAAAAAGATGCCGTTTATACATATCATTTTTATCGTTTATTACAACGTGCTAAAAACATCTATTTAATTTACAATACAGAACCGGATGTATTAGAAGGTGGTGAAAAAAGTAGATTAATTACTCAACTGCTTACAGACGAGAATAAAACAAAAGATATCAAGGAGAAAGTTGCTACACCTATAATAATACCGAATGTAAAAGATTTAGAAATAATAGAAAAAGATTCTGCCTTACTAGAACTTATAAAAGAACATGCAACGAAAGGGTTTTCACCAACATCGTTAAGTAACTATATTAGGAATCCTATCGATTTTTACAAACGTAATTTATTAAAAATTGAAGATGTTTTAGCAGTAGAAGAAACCGTTGCGGCAAATACTTTTGGCACTATAGTTCATGATACTTTAGAAGATTTATACACTCCGTTCATAGGAAAACTATTAGATGCGGAGGCTCTTAAAACATCCAAAAAACAAATCTCAACCTTAGTAAAAAAACACTTCGCACGAACCTATTCTGAAGGAGATATTACACAAGGGAAAAATCTATTAGCCTTTAACATAATTATTAGATATATAGAAAGATTTGTAGATTTAGAAATTACGCAACTAAAACAAAATTCTATTAAAATAATTGGACTGGAACAACAGTTACGTGTTAAACTCCATTTTCCTGAGTTAGACTTCCCGGTAACTCTAAAAGGAAAATTAGATCGTATCGATGAAGAAAATGGTTCATTAAGAATTATTGATTATAAAACAGGTCGTGTAGAGGGCAAAAATGTTACTATTAAAAATTGGGAAAAGGTAACTACAGAATATTCCTTTAGTAAAGCATTTCAACTATTATGTTATAGCATTATGTACAATGCTAACAATCCGATATCTGAATTACAAGCTGGAATATTAACTTTTAAAAACCTGAATGCTGGTTTATTAAAATTTGCTTACCAAGAAGGAAAAAGAAAGAGTGCCAATGATAGCATCATAAATCAAGAAATTTTAACTCTATTTACCAAAGAGCTAAAATCACTTGTTTTAGAAATATGTAACCCCAATTCTCCTTTTATAGAAAAGGATGTTTAGTTATTTTTTATCTGGCCTTGTTGGTCTTACCTCAATTTTGCTAGGCAATGTTCTTGAGTGCATTTTAAGTAAATCTAAAACCAATTCTCCTATATCCTCTGGCTGTATTTTCCAAGCATCTTTCTCGGATGGGGAGTTTCCTGCAAATTCTGTAGATACGGAACCTGGCATTATGGTAGAAACTTTTACATCATACTTTCTTAAATCTAACATTGCAGCCTGAGTAAAACCAACAACTCCATATTTAGTGGCGTTATACCCTGCTCCATTTGCAAAAAAATTGGTTCCTGCTAAACTAGCCAAAGTTATATAATACCCCTTAGATTTTTTTAGAGCTTCAACAGAGGCTTTTAAAGTATGAAAAACACCACTTAAATTAGTGTCTACCATTACGTGCCAATCCTCACTAGACATTTGATCTATGGGCATAAAATGACCAACCCCGGCATTTGCCAATACTACATCTACTTGCCCCCATTTCTCTTTGATTTTTTTAATGGCTGCTTTCTCGTCTTCTAGCTTAGTAACATCCGAAGACAAAGCTAAAACCTGTTCTTCATTACCTAAATACTCCGCTGCTTTTTCTACTGTCTTTAAGGTTCGACCACTAATAGCAACTTTCATGCCCACTTCCATCAGTTTTTTTGCTACTCCAAACCCTATTCCTTTAGAACCGCCTGTTATATACGCTACTTTTCCTGTTAAATCTTTCATATCCTTTATTATCATAATATACTCTCAAAAGTATTAAATAAGTCTTCTAAAGAGAAGTAAAAATTAGTTAAGAATAAGAGAGGTTATCAACAAAAAAGCCCCAATATTTAATTAAACTATGGGGCTTTTTTATAAATAAGAAAATCTAATCTTATAAAGTTCCTCTTAGTTCTTGTTCTCTTTCCAAGGCTTCAAATAAAGCCTTAAAATTACCTTTCCCAAAAGAAGTAGCTCCCTTACGTTGTATTATTTCAAAAAACATAGTTGGTCTTGCTTGTACCGTTTTTGTAAATATCTGCAACAAATATCCTTCATCATCACGATCCACTAAAATTCCTAAAGGTCTTAAAGCCTCAATATCTTCATCAATCTTACCTACTCTATCTGTAAGTACATCATAATAAGAATCGGGAACTCTTAAAAATTCTACACCCCTATTTCTTAATTCTGTTACCGTTTTTACAATATTATCCGTTGCTACTGCAATATGTTGCACTCCTTCTCCTTCATAAAATTCCAAATACTCATCTACTTGCGACTTCTTTAACCCTGGTGCTGGTTCATTGATAGGAAATTTTATTCTACCATTACCAGAACTCATTACTTTACTCATCAAAGCGGTAAATTCTGTAGAAATATCTTTATCATCAAAAGACATAATTTGGGTAAAGCCCATTACTTCTTCATAAAATTTTACCCAATGATTCATTTGCCCTAAAGCCACATTTCCTACCATGTGATCCACATATTTAAGACCTACATCTTCTGGAGTATAATTAGGCGTTTCCCAAGAAGTAAATCCTGGTAAAAAAACACCATTGTAGTTTTTGCGTTCTACAAAAATATGTACCACCTCACCATAAGAATAGATACCTGAACGTACAACAGTACCAAACTCGTCTTTCTCTAAAACTGGTTTCATATAATGTGTTGCTCCCCTTTTAATAGCTTCATTATAAGCATAAGTAGCATCATCTACCCAAAGCGCCGTAACTTTTACACCATCACCATGTTTATCTATATGTTTGCCAACTTCCGTTCCACTTTTTAAAGGAGAAGTTAAAACCAATCTTATTTTATCTTGTACAACTACATAAGACTCTAACTCTTTACTTCCAGTTTCTAAACCTTTATAAGCAAGAGACTTAAATCCGAATGCTGATTTATAATAGTGTGCTGCTTGTTTAGCATTACTAACATAAAATTCTAAATAATCAGTTCCGTTAATAGGCATAAAATCTTTAGCCCCTTCTACTGTTTGTGACATTTTTTTACTTTTTTTATTATTCTCAAGAATCTACTTTATCGAAAAAGTAGTTAAAATCGCATTCGTTATATTCTCTTCTTTTATATAAACTCGGATACGACAATGCAATGCATAAAAATCCTTATCCTTAACCATTTTCTTTAATGAATCATCTGTACTTATAAATTGCGCTATTTCCTTCTCAGATGGTATTTTTTCGGCATTACCCAATCTTCCTAAATTATTTCCAGTAAGAATATCACTCTTTATAACATGAGTAGGTAGTTTATCTACCCCTATTCCCTGTGTAAAAATCGGCTTAGGAATTTCAAATAGGGCAGCTTCATTAGCTCTGGTATACCAACTTTCTCCCATTCTTGCCACCATATCTAATTTTATAGTATCTAATTTTCCATCTTTATTTGTATACACATCATCTATATGAATTAAAACCACTTTAGCAATGATTAAATTACCAGCTCCCCCTTGATCTCCTAACGCTATTACATTCTCTACTACACATTCAAAAGAAACCGGAGATTCTTTTACTCTTGGGGATTTTACTCTAACAGAAGGGATAGCTGTTAAACCAGACTTTGCAAATTCATTTACTCCTTTATTATATTCCGTGCTGGCTAAAGACATTTGCTCCACCATAGGAAAATTGACCGTATTAATAACTACTTCCTTAGTTTCTAAAGCATTTTCTAAAGTATGCTTTGTTGTATTATCCCGAACCCTTCTTGCTGGTGAAAAAATCAATATTGGCGGATTGGCACTAAAAACATTAAAAAAGCTAAATGGACTTAAATTAACGTTTCCCTCTCTATCTACCGTACTTGCAAGTGCAATAGGTCTTGGTGCTACACCTGATAATAACAACCCATGCAATTGCACAACTTCTATTTCTTGCGGATCTAAAGTAAATGTTGCCATATTATTTTTTTATAGGTAATAACTTTGTTTTTACTTCTCCAAAACCAACTCTTTTTCCATCCTTTTCACAGAATCCGCGCATAATAACAGTATCGTTATCGGCAATAAAAGTTCTTTGGGTACCATCTTTAAGTTGTATTGGGTTTTTGCCAGCCCATGAAAGTTCTAGCATAGAGCCGTAACTGTCTTTAGATTTTCCGCTAATAGTACCAGAGCCCATCATATCCCCTACATTTATATTACAACCGTTCATGGTATGGTGTGCTAATTGCTGCGCCATATTCCAATACATATATTTAAAATTTGAGTTACTAACTACAGTTTCTTCTCCACTTTCTGGTTTAATAGCTACTTGTAACTCAATATCATAATTACGTTCTCCTTTATATTCTAAGTATGGTAATACTTTTGGAGTTTGTTCTGGGCCAGCAACTTTAAAAGGCTCTAAGGCATCCATAGTTACAATCCATGGAGAAATAGAAGAAGCAAAATTCTTTGCTAAAAATGGCCCTAAAGGAACGTACTCCCATTTTTGAATGTCTCTTGCAGACCAGTCATTAAATAATACTTTTCCAAAAATATACTCCTCCGCATTTTCTACTTTAACCGTATCTCCAAGGTTCGTTTTTTTACCAATGATGTACGCCATTTCTAATTCAAAATCTACCCTTTTAGAAGGCCCGTATGTTGGTTCTATAGCATCTGGAGCAATAGTTTGGCCCATTGGTCTATGTACATTTACATTACTTACCACAATAGAAGAAGCTCTTCCGTGGTAACCCACCGGAATATGTTTCCAATTTGGCAACAAAGCGTTATTGGGGTCTCTAAACATAGTACCTACATTTGTGGCATGCTCAATACTAGAGTAAAAATCGGTATAGTCTCCAACAAATACAGGTAAGTGCATTTGTGCCACTTTTTGATTTACAAAAACACTGGAATCCGTTTTTAAAACACTATCCGCATTTGTTAGTTCTTCTTGAATTATAGTTCTTACTTTAGAAGTAATTTCTTTACCTAAAGCAATAAAACTATTTAAAGTTGTGCTAGAAAAAACATGGGTACTAAAATCTAAGGAACTAAATATTCCAAGCTCCGAAGCGGCTACTAAATCTAAAATCTGATTCCCAATAGCGATACCAACTCTTGAAGTATGAAGGGTTGTAGAAAAAATTCCGAATGGAATATTATATATAGAAAAATCTGAATTTTGTGGAATATCTATCCAACAAGTCGTATTTGTCATAGTTGTAGTTGTTTTGTTATGGTACTATTATTCTAACCAAGATTGATAATAGGTACCATCATCAATATCTAAGGCCATTTGCGTTAATTTTAAAGGCTTAAAAGTATCTATCATTACGGCCAATTCACCTGTTTCTTTTTTTCCTATACTCTTCTCATAAGCTCCAGGATGTGGTCCATGTGGTATACCTGCAGGATGTAGGGAAATATGGCCTTGTTCTACGTGATTTCTACTCATAAAATTTCCATCTACATAATACAAAACCTCATCAGAATCTATATTAGAATGATTGTAAGGTGCAGGTATTGCTTCTGGATGGTAGTCATACAAACGAGGGCAAAAAGAACAAATTACAAAGGCATTTGTTTCAAAAGTTTGATGCACTGGTGGTGGTTGATGTACTCTACCTGTTATAGGTTCAAAATTATGGATAGAAAAAGCATAAGGAAAATTATAGCCATCCCACCCAACTATATCAAAAGGATGCGATGCATAGACCATATGATGCAATTGTCCCTGTTTTTTAACCTTCATAACAAAATCTCCGAAGGCATCTTGAGGATTAAGATTTTCTGGCAATTTAAAATCTCGCTCGCAAAATGGAGAGTGCTCTAAATGCTGACCAAACCAATTTCTATATCTTTTAGGTGTATAAATTGGATTATAAGATTCTGCAATAAGTAATCTGTTATTCTCCGTTTCAAATGTTATCTGGTATATCATTCCCCTTGGGATAATAATATAATCTCCATATTCAAAAGGGATATCTCCTAACATTGTTTTTAAAACTCCTTTCCCCTTATGAACAAATAGCATCTCATCCGCATCTGTGTTTTTATAAAAATACTCCGTCATAGATTTTCTAGGAGCCGCCAAGCTAACATGAACATCATTATTAAATAAAACTACTTTTCTGCTCTCTAAAAAATCATCTTCTGGTCTAACTTCAAACCCTTTTAATAATCTAGATTTTATATTATGTTTTAAAGCTGCTTTGGGGCTTAAATCTATACTCTCCCCAACTTCTTTTACCATCGTTGGTCTATGTAAATGATACATTAGGGAAGACATTCCGTCAAAACCAATAGTACCAAACAATTGCTCGTAATGTAGCGTTCCATCTTCTTTTTTAAAAACCGTATGTCTCTTTCTGGGGATTTTACCTAAAGTATGATATAGTGGCATAATTATATATTTACGTGAACGTTTGTTCATGTAAATATATTCATTATACAGATAATTGCAAACTTTTTCCTTAGTTTTGAGCTCTTTAACCAATGCATTCACACTTTTAGCATGAGCAAAATGACAAAAAAAGAACGCTTTTTAGCAGTCTCTTTAAAATTGATTAATGAAAAAGGATTTAAAGCAACTACCATAAGAGATATTGCAAGCAGTCTAAATTGTGAAGTAGCAAATATTTACAATTATATAGATTCCAAACAATCTCTTTTAGAAACCTATCTCTTTGGAATTTCCAATGAATTTCATTCTGCTGTAGATACTATTATAGATTCAAACATATCGTCCGAAAAAAAACTTAGGCTAATTATACGAACACATATAGACTTAATGGTTAAAAAACCATATGAATTGGCCCTCTTAGTTAATGAATGGAGAAACCTAAAAGAACCTAAACTTGGTACTTTTGTTGCCGAAAGAAACACCTACGAGGATAAGGTAAAAACGGTTATAAAACAAGGAATGGAACAAGGCGTATTTAAGGTCTTAGATTTGGAAATTGCCACATTTACTTTTCTATCTACCCTACGATGGTTACACGATAAAAATTCGGAGCACCCTGTACAGATGAATCCTATCGAAATTGAAAGGCAAATTTCAACTTTTGTTTTTTCCGGGATTTCTAAAAAATAAAATTATTTTTAAAGTGCCTACATCTTTATCATAATCCAAATACCAACCTTATTTATCGCACAACAAATTTAATATTAGCTTTTCACCAATTCTATAACTATATTTTACCAATTATTAGCCGTAATTGCACTAAAAATACCCTGTTGAACTAATATTTCTTTCTATTTTTAGCGGTAAATACTGACTAATTGTTATTACTTCTATGAATAAAAATTTATTTCTTGTTCTGTTATGTACTACTATTTTTTCTATTAAGTCCGTAGCTCAGCATTCTGTGGCTAGAGAATGGAATGAGGTACTTTTAGAAGCTATAAGATTAGACTACGCAAGACCCACCGTACATGCAAGAAATTTATTTCATAGCTCTATTATTATGTATGATGCATGGTCTATTTTTGATGAGACAGCAGAAACTGTATTTTTAGGTAAAAACTATGGTGATTATTATTGCTCTTTTGAAGGCATACCAACAACTATAGACATAGAAAGAGCAAGACATGAGGTTATAAGTTATGCTATGTTTAGATTATTGAACCATAGATTTAAAAACTCCCCAGGGGCTGCAACTTCATTAGAAAATTTTCGAAATCTATTCCTATCCTATAATTATGATGAAAATATAACTAGTCTAGATTATTCAACCACGAATTCTTATGCTTCTTTAGGTAATTACTTAGCAAGTGAAATTATTGCTTTTGGAATGCAAGATGGTTCTAACGAAGAAAATGACTATAGAAATCAACACTATTTGTACAGCAACGACCCAATTATTTTAGAGCAATATAAAGATACAAATGATTTAAATTTCCCTGATAGATGGCAACCCTTAGCGTTTGACTTATTTATTGATCAAAGTGGCAATCCACAACCATCTAGCATTCCGGATTTTTTAAGTCCCGAATGGGGAGAAGTAACTCCTTTCTCTCTAAAAAAAGAAGACCTAGAAATACTTAATAACGGATTTGAAAGCACTTTTTATGATGGTTTTGATAGTTATGTATATAATAACCCTGGTGATCCCGTATATATTCAAAACTCTAATGAAAATGGTATTGAAGACCCATATAAATGGCATTTTTCTTTAGTAGCCCAATGGTCCTCACAATTAGACCCTAACGACCCAACCCTTATTGATATTTCTCCAGGAGCTTTGGGCAATGTAGACATAGCTAACTACCCTAAAACTTTTGAAGAATATAAAAATTTCTATAAATTTTATGAAGGAGGAGACATCGGAACAGGGCATTCTTTAAATCCTGCTACTAATGCACCATATATGCCTCAATTAGTAAAAAGGGCAGATTATGCTAGGGTTTTAGCTGAATTTTGGGC
Organism: uncultured Maribacter sp.; assembly: GCF_947496775.1. GTDB lineage: Bacteria > Bacteroidota > Bacteroidia > Flavobacteriales > Flavobacteriaceae > Maribacter_B. The sequence goes on from NZ_CANMDU010000004.1 coordinate 234,807, forward strand.
AGACGGCCCAGATTCCGAAACTCCTCCTGGTCACTGGTTTACCATATTAAACTATGTCAATGATCATCCAGAAACTATTAAAAGATTAGAGGGTCAAGGTGCTATATTAAATGATTTAGAATGGGATGTTAAATCTTATCTTGCATTAGGTGGAGCAATGCACGATTCAGCAGTTAACACATGGGGTATAAAAGGATACTATGATTATATAAGACCAATTTCTGCTATTAGATATATGGCCGGAAAAGGACAAAGTACAGATTCTTCTTTACCTAGCTACGATCCCCATGGAATACCTCTTATTCCGGGCAGTATAGAACTTATTGAATCTGGAGATGTGTTAGCCGGAGATAATAATGAAAATGTGGGCAAAATTAAAATATACGCATGGAAAGGCCCAGATTTTATTCAAGATCCTATTACAGATATTGCCGGGGTAGATTGGATATTGGGAACGCATTGGTGGCCTTATCAAAGAGGCACCTTTGTAACTCCTCCTTTTGCTGGTTATGTTTCAGGACATTCTACTTTTTCTAGAGCCGCCTCAGAAGTATTAACTATGCTAACTGGCGATGCTTTTTTTCCTGGTGGAATGGGTACTTTTAATATAGAGGAAAACAACTTTTTAGTTTTTGAAAACGGTCCAAGTGAAGATATTACTTTACAATGGGCAACTTATAGAGATGCATCTGACCAAACAAGTTTATCCAGAATTTGGGGAGGGATACACCCACCTATTGATGATATTAGGGGGCGCATTATAGGAGAAAAAATTGGTATAGAATCTTTTAATCTTGCACAAAAATATTTTGATGGAATTGCATTATCTCCTGAAAATTTAAGCTTAAATATTACCAATGAAGATTGTATAAACCCGAATAATGGAAAAATATTAATTTCTTCCCTTAATAAAACATTAGATTTTAAATTTTCTTTAAACAATAAAGATTATACTTTTAAAAATGAATTAGAAATTGAGAATCTAGAACCAGGGAGCTATTCTTTTTGCGTAACACCAATAAAAAATATAGATTTTGAACAATGTTTTGATTTTATTATCGAAAAAGCTAATCTTTTGCAGGTAAAACTAGAAACAAATAATGGAGAATATATTAATGAAGCTAACATTGAAATAGTATATGGAACTCCCCCATTCAATATTACAATTAACAATGCTTTTTTTGTACAAGAAAACAAAAACAATTTCAGAATAAACATTAAGGAAGGAGATAAAATTAAAATTACTTCAGGGATTCTTTGCGAAGGAAATTTTAACCAAACAATAGCGTCAAAAAATAATGCAATAATTTATCCTAACCCTACTAATTTAAGCTCCAACATTTTTATACCTGAAGAAGTAGGAAAAGTTTTTGCAGAAATTTTTAACGCTCAAGGCCAGTTAGTTTCTTATAAAAACTACACAGTAGAAAACAATGAAATTAGAGTAGAATCGGAGTTTCTTCCATCCGGAGTATATTATATAAATTTACATTTAACAAAACCAAAAACGGTAACTCTAATTAAAAATTAGAAATAATTAAACCTCGAACGCCCCACTATTGTACAAAAACGCAGATTCAAACAAATTCCAAAAAAAAAAGAGATACATTGATGAAGTGTATCCCTTTAAAATTTTCTTTTTTCTTAATGTAAACAGTAATTTTGTTCCGTATAGCGGTACCTTTTATTTTCTATAAGCCTATTAAAAAAAATGATTTTTTTAGATTCTATTGTCGATTGATTGATGAGTGTTTTCATGATTGTTTTTTTATGATTGATGTACTAAAATCGATATTACCGATTAAAATTTCTATACTGCGCCCATTGAGCTCTTTTACTATTACTTAAAGACGAAAAATATTGTCCTGTTCTTGATTCTGTAGATGTTCTGTTCGTAGATGCTTTCATAATTTCTATATTTTAGTTGTTGTTGTTTAATTGACTTACACTTAATAGACGAGAGACTTATAATTTTGTTACAGTACTATGTATAAAAAGGTACTATTTTATGTATTATTTAACAATTAATCCTAAAGATAATACTCCGAAAGAGGTAAAGAACTCAATATAAGCAACATATAATTCTATCTTACTTACTTTCCTATTAATCTATAATATTTTTTTTAAACCTATTTTGTCTTCAAATGAAAAAAGCTTCACAAGTCCTTAACTCATGAAGCTTTTATAAATAGATAGAAAATTTTAATTCTTAATAGAAGGTATTCTTTTTAAAACCTTAAAACTCCAACCTCAAGTTCATCTTCTTCTTTATCGAGTCTTACTACTGCTATTTTACGTTCTTCGCTTGGCCTAGCGTAATTGGTAAACATCGTCACCTTTAAAACGGTTGGACCAGATATTTTCTGAACAGCATCTGCATAATAGTCTACTAAAATTTTGTATTCTCCCTTAATTGCGTCTTTTAGCATAAATTCTTCAGGTCCATAACCTTCCATCATATCTTCTGACATATGACCCCCAATTTTGGTTTCTGGGTTTTTATAGTACGCCTTTTCATCTCTTGGGTCTTCTACCCATAAATCAATATCAGTATCGTTATGATTCCAATCGATAACGATTCTTACATCCATCGACAGGTCTTTAAAATTCTCCTTTTCGGCTTTATTAAGTTTAAGCTCTTTCCCATATTTATTGACAAGTCTGGTAAGTTCAATAAAGGCAATTTGTTCTATTCCATAGAAACGTTCTTCTTCATCCTTTTCTAATAAATCCCCTTTATACAATTTGTATAGTAAATCATAACTCCTTTGTATTTCACCAGACTGCTCATACGCCAAAGCCAAATCTCTATATGACTGCGGCTCCTCTGGTCTTAATTCCAATACTTTCTCATAAACAATAGTTGCCAATTGGTATTCTTCAAAATATTCCAACTTATACGCTAAAGCTTTCATGATTTCGTGATTGTTCAATTCTACTTCCATTAGGTTGGTAAGAATTGTAATGGCGATATCATATTTTTCTTTTTTCTCAAAAAAGTCAGATACGTCAAGATAAAATGAAGGGCTATTGGAATAATCATCTCTTATATCCAGATACTTTTTATAAGCTAATTCAACGGTTGCCTCTTTTTCTAGAATCTTAATATAGGGTGTCTCTGGATTCCATGATTTTAGTTCTATTTTATCAGTTATTTCTTGATTCAATTCCTCTATCGCTTCTTGATTAGATTCCAAGCCTTCCTTTGTGGTTATAATTATAACTCCATTAGAAGCTCTAGCACCATAAATTGCTGCAGCACTTAGTGCTTTTAAAACTTGTATCTCTTGGATATCATCTGGTTTTAAGTTCAGCATCGGGTTATTTGTTGCTATTTTCCCGTCCACAATATAAAGTGGATTGCTATTATTAGACATAGAACTCAATCCCCTTACTACAACAGTTGTATTTGAACCTGGTTCCCCGGAATTTTGAGTGATTTGAACCCCTGCGGCCTTGCCTTGTAAGGCTTGAGAAACAACCGAGGTCACTGAACCGGTCATATTTTGTACTCTTTGAACACCATTCCCTACAACAACCACCTCATCTAAATGTCCGGCATCTTCTTCCAATGAAATTGAAATGCTATCCGCATCTCCGATAAAAGCATTTGTCGTCGTAAATCCGATATAAGAGAAAACAAGCTCATCACCTTCTTCGGCATTTATGTTAAAATTACCATCAAAGTCAGTTGTTGTTCCTGTCGTTGTTCCTTTTACTAACACATTCGCTGCTGGTAATGGTTCTCCTTCAATATCCAACACTGTACCAGAAATTATTCTTCTAGTCGAATCAATATTAATACTTATTCTTGTAGATGGCGGATGGCTCGTAAGACTGTCAGTTGCTATGGTAGCGTCTACATTAGCAGTATTATTTTGTGGAACAGAAGTATCTTCATTATTTGCTATTTCCTTTTTGGGTTGTTTTACTTTCTTCTTTGGATACTTGGTAGCGTACCATTCCGAAATAGCTGCGTAATCATCAAACAAATCTTCTTTTCTGTCATTTAAGTCTTCAAGGTTATCAACTTCGGCTGACTCTAAATTTTTAATCCGTTCCTTATATTCAGCTTTCAATTCCTGAGGTGGCTCAATACGATAACGCACATAATCTTCAATTCTATCTAAAATCAACATTGAGGTATAATCTGTTATCAAATGATGGCTTTTAGCAAGTGAAATTATTTTTTCTTTGTTCTCCCCTTTATTAGTATTTAAGTACTTAAGTTTTTGTTTGGCCCATAATCTTTTGACTAACTCTGTACCTTGAGATTTTTTAATTGGAACCTTGATTCGCTCAGTAACTTTTCCACCATAGCCAAATAACAGTTCTACGGAAGTTTCTTCTGAAAATCTCCCTGAAACGGAAAAATCTTTGGAAACGTATGTTTTATTCTTTGGATATACTTCCCGAACAGTATTGTTATGTTTAACTCCTAAAAATTGAAATGTTTCTTGTTTTAAAGTATTTATGGCTTCTGTTTCAGGTAACCGAACTAGATTGATATAAGTGCCGCCAGATGAAGTAGCAATTTCTCTTAGCAATTCATGATTTGCAGAAGTAGTTGAGTTGATTGTATAAATAGCTTGCTTATTCGGAATAGAGAAATCTCCAAGATTTGCTAACCCATCCGTGAACAGAAGTGTCTCGCCCGACTTCTTGAGTAGTGATTTAAACAAATTCATAGATGTTCCCCCATCATAAACAGCTTCTTTCAGTACTTTTTTCAGTCCTTCCCAATTCCCATTCTGAACCTTGAAAACAATGTTTTTGTGTATAGAATTACTAAAGGTAATATAATGCACTTCAACGTCTCTGAGGTATTCGAAATATTCTCCTAAAATCGATAGCTCTTTACTTAAATTTCTATTTCTTAATGAATAAGACGTATCCCACAGCAAGTTGATTTTTTTAGGTTTTTGTTTTAGTCTAGTGTTCGGTTTGAGTGTCTGATTTACATAAAAATAATCCCTGTAGCTTAATATTGTCTCTGTATTGTTTGTATTTAGTAGTTCTACAAGTACAGGGGAGGTTGGAGCATGATTTTGCCGTTCTAAATTTGCAGTAAAAACATCATTCTTCTTTTTAAAGAAGAAGTTTTTGTAGCTACTACTTTTTATTTTAGGCAGCATCTCTCCATTAAAAACTTGCATTTGTATTGAAAAATTATCTAAATCTGTCTTTATACCCAATGGCAGTTCATAGGTTTTATGCTGGTTCGATGTTGACAGTTCTTGCTCAAAAGTCAAAACAACATGTTTATGCTTTCTTGGTAATATGGGATATACTCTTGCCTTATAATTGTTTCCCTCCGTTTTTTCCAATAGGCCCGGGTCAATGTTCTGCCTTACAGTGCTTTCAAAAGCAACACGAGCTAATTCCTTTTCTACAATGACTGCTTCACGAAGTTTGCCGTTAACATCCATAGCAAATTGAGAAACTGATTGACCTTCTCCTAAAGGAAACACTAATTCTCCTTCCAAGGTTCTATCTAGTTCGTTGTAGAACTTCATATCGTAGGTAGTAGTGGCAAAATTACCAACGATACTTACATCTATTTTTAGACTAGTAAGTTTTAATTTACTAGAATCTTTTAGTACTATTTCCAGAGACTCTTGGGCAAAAAGCTGGGAGCATACGGACAAAAAAATGAGTGAAATTAGCTTTTTCATGGTTGGTCTGTTTTATTGTTTAATGTAAAACTCGCTCTAAATTATCTTTTATAAAACAGGCATTGAGGGAAAGAGTACTTTGGCTTAGGGAAGTGTAAAGCTAACTTTTGCTATACAGACTTATAGCTTTTTCCAATTTCTTAGCAATTCGCTTGCGAAGTCTTTCAGGTTGAATTACTTCAATAGCATCACCAAAACCCAAAATCAAACGTTCCAATTCAAAGTTGATTTTCACTTTGATATTTACTTCAACACTTCCATCTTCATTTTCTTTTTCAATAATCTGTGAATGATGTAAAGGTTTAGTGACGACATAAGGAGCATTGTATTTGTCAATCCATAATTTAATATTAGAAGCCCGTTCCCCTTGGTTAACGGTCACACCTACTATGTCTTTATAAAAGCTGTCTGCATCAAATTCATAGTTGGAATATGGAGTTGTGAAATCATAGTCAATGGAAATGATTCGGTCAAGGGCCAGATTTACTATGCCCATGTTCTTATTTCCCATCCCAATCAGAAACCATCTGTTGTTAAATTCCTTCAATAAACAGGGGTGAAAAGTAATTACATTAGCCGTAGCAGCTTTAAAAGATTTATACTCTAATTTCAAAACCACCTTTTTCTGAATAGCTTGATAGAGTTCGTCAAGCCAATGGAGTCCTTTGAGATTCTCGTTTTTATCTAAATGAATAATGGAGGATTGATGCGTCTTCTCCGTATATACTTTATCTTCTAACCGTTGAATAATTCCACCCAGTTCTGAAAACAAAGAAAAATCTTTAAACTGCTTTAGCATTTCCACCGTTTCGGAAAGCACATTCATGTCGTTCTCGGTTATCGGGATATCTGTAATGGAATAATCCTCATCTTCGTATTTGTAATACTTTCTATCATAAGCAACAATTGGAGCATTGTAACCTAGTTTATCACCGCGCATCAACTGAATATCGAGTTGCACGGTACGTTTACTTACGTTCACTTCCCTACCCTCGTATTCGTGTAGGGCATCTGAACAGGCCTCTATCAAATCATTCAGAGTCCATTGCCGATAGTTATTTTGAAGGCATTTGTCAATAGTTTTGTATCGGATTAGAGCGTTTTTGTTTAGGGCCATTTAGGAGTATTTTTAATGAAAATACTAAATCAACCTATACTACGCAAAATAATTGCGCACATGAATCGCAAGTTTGTACCGGAATCATAAAGAAGCCGGTTCACCGACTTCATGTAGCGCTCTGCCGAACGCTTGGAATCGGCAGAGCTAATTAAAAGGAATTATGAAATGAGCCAAAACGGATTGGCTAATATTATCCGATTTCCAAAGGCGAATTGCATCTGACCTTTGAAAAATAATAAGAATCGACAGATGAAAAATAAAGTAAACATTACAGGAAAAGAATTAATCGATTTAGGTTTTCGTTCAGGAAAATGGTTTCCAGAAGCCATCGACTATATAAACACAAACCAATTAGAAGGTGAAGCTATGCTCGAGTTCTTAGAGCAATATCGCTTACCTCCTATGGTAAACTTACATGCAACTGCTGCTGAATTTGCTATAAACATCAAAGCAGAAAACCAATTGGAAGAAACCAATGTTAACTCCGTGGTAGAATCTATGAAGGTTTTAATGCGTACGCCTACGGTAGTCAATGGTGCAGTTATGCCAGATGCTTGTCCGACTGGTCCTTCAGGAACAATTCCTGTTGGGGGTGTGGTAGTCGTAAAAAACGCCATCCATCCAGGTATGCATAGTGCAGATATTTGTTGTTCTGTAATGTTGACTGATTTCGGAAAAACGGACCCAAAACTAGTTTTGGATGCTGCGCATTCCGTAACGCATTTTGGTCCTGGTGGAAGACCACGTGGAAAACAATTTCAGCTGACCGAAGAACTATTAGCTGAGTTCAAGGCCAACAAATTATTGAGTGCCGATAAAGACATAAGTCTCGCGAAGGAGCATTTAGGTACACAAGGTGATGGTAATCACTTCTTGTTTGTGGGTATTTCAGAAAAAACGGGTAATACTATGATGATTACGCATCATGGTTCAAGAGCGCCTGGTGCCAGATTATATAAAAAAGGAATGCATATAGCTGAGCGATTCAGAAAAGATTTATGCCCTGCTGCCTTAAAACAAAATGCGTGGATTCCTTTTGAAACGGAAGAAGGACAGTTGTATTGGAACGCTTTACAAACCATAAGAAAATGGACAAAGTTAAACCACGAATGTATTCATAATGCCACTTTAGAAGTTTTGAAGATGGAAGCTGAAGACCGTTACTGGAATGAGCATAACTTTGTTTTCAAAGATGGAGATTTGTTCTATCATGCTAAGGGCGCCACTCCTTTGGATGCGAAATTTATGCCTGATATTACTGGGCCTAGATTGATTCCTTTGAACATGGCTGAACCCGTTTTAATTGTCGAGGGTAAAACAACCGCAAACAATTTAGGCTTTGCACCACATGGTGCTGGTAGAAATATGAGCCGTACGCAACACAAAAGAAACAACGCCGATTTTACAAAAGAAGCATTGTTTGATATAGAAACAGAAGGCTTAGATGTACGTTTCTTTTCTAAAGAGATTGACATTTCTGAATTACCTAGTGCTTATAAAAATGCACAAACAGTTCGTTCTCAAATGGAAGAATATGGTTTAGGAGAGGTTATAGATGAAGTACTGCCTTATGGCTGCATTATGGCTGGAGATTTTCAGATCAATGCGCCTTGGAAGAGAAGGAGGAAGAAATAAAAATTAATTTAGACAAAATAATACTATGGAAAATTCACAAAATACAAGGCATACAATCTTTGAAGAAGAAGCTTTCCAAAGATTATTAAAAGAAATAGAACAGAATAATGGAACAGCTATGTTGATAGGTGGAGCCGTTATTGATAACATCAATGGATTAGAAGTAAAAGATATAGATATTGAAGTTTATGGTCTTTCCTATGTACAACTTGTTGAGTTGATAGAAGGTTTAGATATGAATTGTAATCTGGTAGGTAAATCTTTTGGAGTTATAAAAACAGTCATTGCTAATTTCGAAATCGATATGTCAATCCCTAGAAGAGAAAATAAAGTAGGGATAGGTCACAAAGGATTTACCGTTGAATTAGATGCGAAAATGACGCCAAAAGAAGCAGGTAAAAGAAGAGACCTCACTATTAATAGCATGTATCTAAACTTACATACTGGAGAATTGGTGGATCCATATAATGGGTTGGCAGATTTAGAAAAAGGAATACTTAGAGCCACGAATGAACATACTTTTATAGAAGACCCTTTACGAGTTTTACGTATTATGCAGCTTTTACCTAGAAAAGGTAAATTAGTAGCAAAAGAAACGCTAGAGATTTGTAAAAAAATGGTTGAATTTTTTTCTGAATTACAAGCGGAACGCATTTTTGTAGAGTGGGAAAAGTTATTACTAAAAGCTGAAAGACCTTCTATTGGATTAGAGTTCTTAAAAGCTTCGGGTTGGTTAAAACATTTTCCTGAATTACAAAATTTAGTAGGATGTCCACAAAATCCTATTTGGCATCCTGAAGGAGATGTTTGGGTGCATACTTGTATGGTTATAGACAATGCGGCTAAACTAAGAGATTTGGTGCCTGAGGATTGGCGGTTAACTTATATGTTTGGTGCATTGCTACATGACATTGGAAAACCATCAACCACCACACCAGAACTAACGGCTAATGGGCATGATGTTGCAGGAATTCCTTTAGCTGAAACATTTATGAAAAGAATTACTAATAATAAGTCACTTATAGAAAGAGTGAGTACAATTGTTGGGTTACACATGAGAGCAGGGCAATTATTTAATTCTAAGGCCAAAGAGTCTGCTTGGAAACGTCTGCATAATAAATGTAGGTTAGATATTTTAGGATGGCAAAGCAAAGCTGATTCAGCGGGAAGAACTGGTAGAAATGTTATGTTAGATAAGCATGGAGCATCTGAAAAGTGTTTTGAGCTATTTAAAGAATTTGGTAAAAAAGAGATTCAACGTGTTATTCTGGGTAGAGATTTAATTGCTTTAGGTCTAAAACCATCCGAAAAATTCGGAGTGATTTTAGACGATTGTTATAAAAAACAACTTGATGGTGCTAGTCGAGAAGAAATTCTACTTAACCTAAAAAATGCTTCTTTAAAATAATTTTTGCACCTTTGCAGTAGTTCATTGAAATAGTTCTTTTGAAATCTTTTGGGAGATATGTAAGCCAAGAGTTGGTTTGCATAACTTTTAAAATTTAAATGATGAATTGGAAAATTCAAAAATTGCAAGATGGTGAGACTATCATTTCAAAAGAACCTGGTAATTCTATGTTACCTATACTAAAATCTAAACAACCTGTTAGGCTTGCGCCAATAAGTTGGGAAAATTGTAAGGTAGGTGATATTGTATTCTGTAAAGTACGTGGAAATGTATTTACGCACCTTGTAAAAGGAAAAAGTGACAAACGCGGTTTACTCATTGGTAATAATAGCGGTAGAATTAACGGATGGACCAAAAATGTGTATGGTAAAGTAATAGAAATATTATAGGCATCATACCACATTTTATTCTTTAAATTTTAAAAGTAAATCATAAAAACAAAGTACATGCTAAATCATTTTAATCACATACCGGACGCTAAAAAGCTAAAATTGCATCGAATTGATGGGTAGATACTATTGAAAACAGATACATAACTAGAGCGTCCAAGATATTGGGCGCTTTTTTTATGTAAATTTTTTAGAGAATTCTCAAAATTCTAAAAGAATGCCATTTGAAAGCTAAGCATTTGAAAAACAGCAAATTGATGAATAATGCTGCTATCTGTTAACTAACGGACAGGCTATCTTATGTCTAAATTTAACCGCAAACAATTGATTGTCAGTAATTTATATTTAATTTTATTTGTGTAATTCAAATATCCGTTTTAGATTTGCACCAGAATTAAACAATAACATTTTTAACTGAAGTATATATGACAATTTCAATCACATATCAAAAAACACTACAAGCACCAGGTGCAATTGTAGTGTCGCTTCAGGACTTCATACACGCATAGCGCTACTCGCAATATGATAGAAAGTCCGAAGCTCCAAAGTTTCGGACTTTTTTTATGCCCTTCTTTTTCGAGGCACAACTTTCCGAATTAACATATCAAATCTAGTATGGTTTCCATAAATGGAACAGCCATCCTATTCCTAAAATTAAAATCATGGGAAAGAAATTAAGCGGAAAAGACCTAATTAAATTGGGATTTCCAAAGAACAATAGTATCAACATTACATTAGGTCAAATCAATCGGTATCACAAACGAGTAAAGAAAGAACAGATACTGAGAGAAGCCAAAAAAGTATTGTTACATCCTGAAAACTATAAAGGTGATGGGGTTTGGGGTAAGATTGCTGAAAGTTTGGTAGATCCTGTAATAGTGAAAAAGCATGCACTCAAAGCGGTACGCGCACCATTTCATATTTATGGTGAAAATGAAATTGAAGAACAAGCCAAGTATCAATTGTATGATGCCTTAAAACTTCCAGTTTCTGTTGCCGGCGCATTGATGCCAGATGCACATTCTGGTTATGGTTTACCCATTGGTGGTGTTTTGGCAACGAAGAATTCGGTGATTCCTTATGGAGTAGGCGTTGATATCGGTTGTAGAATGTGTTTGACTATTTATCCTATTCCAGTCTCTTATCTGAAAGGAAAGAAACATCAATTGTCGAACATCCTTTCTGAGCATACCAAATTCGGAATGCGAGAAACGCATCAAATAAAACATGACCATGAAATCTTTGAAAGAGATGAATTTAACGACATCCCTTTGGTAAAAAGATTGAAAGACAAAGCCTATAAGCAATTAGGAACCTCAGGTGGAGGAAATCATTTTGTCGAGTTCGGAAGTGTTTCTATAATGGATGCAAAAAACGAATGGGGATTAAAATCTGGAGAATATCTAGGCATATTATCTCACAGCGGTTCACGAGGGTTGGGTGCAAATATTGCAAAGCACTATACCTATTTGGCAACTAAGCAATGTCCGTTACCAAAGCAAGTACAACACTTGGCTTGGTTAGATTTAAATACGCACGACGGGCAAGAATATTGGTTAGCTATGAATTTAGCTGGCGATTATGCAACCGCATGTCATGATAATATTCACAAGCGTCTGGCCAAATTAATTGGAGAAAAAGCGGTGGCAAAAATTGACAATCATCACAATTTCGCTTGGAAAGAAGAGGTAAACGGCGAAGAATGCATTGTGCACAGAAAAGGAGCTACACCAGCAGGGAAAGGAGTATTGGGGATTATACCTGGCTCAATGACCGCTCCTGGTTACATCGTAAAAGGTTTGGGTAACAAGGAGAGTTTACACTCTGCTTCCCACGGTGCAGGACGTCTTTTTTCAAGACGAAAGTGTAAAGAAACGTTTACTCGCAGCGAGATTAAAAAGCAATTAGACGCAAATGAGGTAAGCCTTATAGGTGGAGGAATTGATGAAGCACCAATGGCCTACAAAAACATTGAAAAGGTCATGGCAAATCAACAAGAATTGGTTGAAGTACTCGGAACCTTTACACCCAAAATAGTGCGAATGGATAAATAACAGATAGTAGTTAGCGACGGTATTCATAAAGCATATTGAAAACCTAAGATTATTGGAATACTAATGCTGGCTACTTTTTTTTAAAGAAAGAAAAAATGGAAAAAATAATACAAATAACAGCAGGAAGAGGCCCAGCAGAATGTAGCTGGGTTGTTTCCCAAGTGCTTAGGAAATTCTTGCAAGAAGCCAAGACTGAAGGGTTTCAGTATGTCATCTTGCAAAGAGAAAAAGGCAATCAAAATGGAACGATACAATCAGTCAGCATCCGCTTGAAAGGGGCAACCCTAGAAGTTTTTTTAGCTACTTGGTTAGGAACAATTCAATGGATTGGCAACTCAACTTTTCGAAAATACCACAAACGTAAAAACTGGTTTATCGGAGCTTTCGAATTGAAATTGCCACAGCATTCTGAAATATGTGACAGAGATATCTCTTTTCAAACGATGAGAAGTGCAGGTCCTGGTGGTCAGAATGTAAATAAGGTAAACTCAGCCGTACGGGCAATTCATACCCCCACAGGAGTACAAGTAGTTGCCATGGATAGTCGTTCGCAACATCAAAACAAAAAACTTGCGATAGCCCGATTAAAAGAAAAAGCAAACGAGGCTAACATAGAAAAGCTTAAAGAAAGGATGACGGACCAATGGGAAAATCATCTGAATATAGAACGCGGAAATCCGGTCCGGATTTTTAAAGGAACCGATTTCAAACACCAAAAAGAAAATAAAAGCTTTAAACCAAAACGGCAAAAGCTAAAAAACGATTTAAAACAACAAAAATGGGACTAACAATAGCCGATACCTATTATTTAAAAGCAAAGGCGGCATCTGGTTATGATTGGGACGAAGTTTGTGAATCACTGAACTACGCCCTGTCCTACGATGAAAATCATTGTGCCTCCCTTTGTCTTTTAGGTAAAGTTTATGCTCGAAATTTGAATCAGTATTCGGAAGCATTCGATTGCTTTGATAGGGTGATAGCAATTGATACTTATAATATAGATGTATACCCATTATATGCTAAGTATTTAATCTGGGCGGATGAAAATGAAAAGGCGTTTCGATTAATTGAATTTGCTCTTTCTATAAAAGGTATAGATAAAGCTCAGCTGTACTGTATTTCGGCCTATGCATTAGAAACAAATGGAAATTATAAGGTTGCGCTGCAACATTTAAAAGAAGCAAAAAGACTTACCTATAACAATGACTATATGTTTTATATAGTTGATGAAGAAAATAGAATTAAAAAGAAATTGAAATTGGATAAATCTAAAGCACAAAAGAAGAAATTATCAACTAAAAAAAGGAAGAAAAAGAACAAATAGTAGTAACAAAACGTTTAAAAATAACATCTTTGTAAACAAATGACACCGAGAGAGTTACATATCATCCAACAAATAGAGCTTTGGCTCTTCTATTTTCGCTCAGAATATAGTGAGCGAAACGGACGCTATGTGACTTTATCCAACAGTTGATTCTATGAAATAACTCGATTAAGCGATAAAATGAAAGCGTCCAATTACAATTGGGCGCTTTTTTTGTGGAATAATTTTAAACAATTGAATGAGAAGTAAAAAAATACAAAACTAGATAGTTGAATTACGAAACAATTGATATACAGGCGATTGTAGCACATATTCGAAATGCTTTTCTGCATTCATGAGCAACGATTTATAAAATAAAGAATAGGCGAACTAATCCTGTCTGTTCCACCATAAGAGTATAGTTCAATTGGATAGAACGCTGGGCTACGAACCCAGAAATGCGAGTTCGAGTCTTGCTACTTCTGCTAAAAACAAAAGAAATCTGAACTACGCATAATAATTGCGTAGTTATGTTTCAGTTTTGTGAAGTAATTGGAAAATACCTCTTTAGCTTAAAAGGAAGAGCTGTGGTAAAAGATATTGATCGTAGCCACGGAGTGATTGGAAGATGTTGTTAGCGGCGTGCCTGCTAATGAATAGAATTTGCAGAAGCACCGAAATAGTCAAGTACCAAAGTAGGGAAGCGCATTTATAGCCAATCTGTTCGTTTCGACGAAAGTGCCAGTTCGAATCTGGCAAGAGGTACAAAGTTCTTTGAAAAGAAATTTCTGCTTAGGCAGGATTAACAATATCAAGCTGGTCTTGTTGGGTGTTTCTGTAGGGCACTATTGTATGAAGTTTTACTGAGAAGTATAATGTCTTCATGTATAACTTGACTTGATGGTTTCGATTGTTTACCAAAAAACAATCTCCGCGCTGTGGGTCATGGGTTCGAATCCCATCGGTTCTGAAAAGAACCGTAGTTCAGAGGTTAGAACAACAGACGTAGGTGTCATGGGTTCGATTCCCATCAGGCTTGAAAACCTGTAGCTCAGTTGGTAGAGCACTACACTTTTAATGTAGGTTATGGACTGAAAATCCATTTTCAACAAGAAGGTCACTTGTAAAAAGACCACCGGATGGTCACTCCGTATAATTGACAAAAACAGTAGTTGTACATCGGTCATTATTTCCTAAAGAGGAGTAAAGACAATCATGAAGCTACTTTGAAATGGTGATTTTTTTGATGTGAAAGGCAAATCCTTTTTTAGTCATCCTTCCTTCTGGAAAACTGATAACAATTTTATTAGTAAGACAATCGGATGCATGCTATAAAACGAATTGTAACGAGTATCAAAAACCAGTATTTCCGTATCAGAAAGATGATATGCCCCTGCTGTTTTTTTAAATAGAACAAATAGTAATACATGATAATAGTTTAACCCGTTCGTCCGTCACTAGACTGGCGGACACAAATTTTAAGTAATGAAAAGAGTAAGAATTAATGCAGGAAAAGTAGGTTTGGTCTTCAAAAGAGGCGATTACCAAAAAGTAATTACCCAAGGTACACATTGGGTAGGTTTTAGAAATGTGGTTATGATTTATGACCTTACCAAAGCCTTTGTTGCTCCTATAGCATTAGAAATCTTGCTACAGGACCAAGATTTGGAAGCAATGTTGCATATCATCGAAGTTAAAGATGCTGAACTGGCTTTGGTTTCTGAAAACGGAAACTTGAAGCAGGTCTTGACAGCTGGTAAGTACGCTTTCTGGAAAGGTTTGATCAACTATGAGTTCGTTATAGCAGACTTGAGTAAAATCTATATCACTGAGGCTATTACCAAAGCGATGTTGAGCCATACACAATTACTTCCTTACGTTCGTGTTTTGGAAGTTGCCGCACATGAAAAAGCTGTTCTTTTGGTTGATGATGTTTATATCAAGACTCTCGAAAGTGGTGCTTACCATTTCTGGAAAAATGATATCTCCATCAAAATCGCCAGAGCGGATATGCGTCAATTGCAATTGGAGATTTCTGGTCAAGAATTGTTGACAAAAGACAAGGCTGCTATTCGTATCAACTTCTATACGCAGTATAAAGTTATAGATATCGAAAAGGCCTTGCTAGGAAGCAAAGACTACGAGAAGCAATTGTACATTGCTATGCAGTTGGTATTGCGTGCCTATATCGGCACCTATACGCTAGATGAACTTCTAGAGCGAAAAGAAAGCATCGCGGAAGCGGTATTTGCAGATATCAAAACGGATACTACACAATTAGGTGTTGAAGTTCTGAGCTGCGGTATCCGTGATGTAATCTTAACTGGTGAAATGAAAGACATAATGAACCAGGTTTTGGTGGCTCAGAAGAGAGCTCAAGCGAATATCATTACCCGGCGTGAAGAAACGGCGTCGACCCGAAGCTTGCTGAACACCGCAAAACTAATGGAAGACAACGAAATGCTCTTCAAGCTGAAGGAAATGGAATACGTTGAAAAGATTGCCGAAAAAATCGGTGAGATTACCGTCTCCGGTAACGGAGGTATGGTAAAACAATTGAAGGAGATTTTCTCCGTCAATAAGTAGGTTGGTTGGAATGCGTCAGTGAGAACGGGCGCATTTTTTTATAAATCTAATTTATAAAATTAAAACCATCACTAATCCAAGAATAGTGATGGTTTTGTGGAGAATACCGGAGTCGAACCGGTGACCTCTTGCCTGCCAGGCAAGCGCTCTAGCCAGCTGAGCTAATCCCCCAAAAAGGAAATCCTATAATTTTTTTATCCTAATGATTATTAACACTTAAAACCAGTACTGGAATTGGTGCAAAAAATTCCGATTTAGAAATAGTGGTCTTTTCCCATAATTTTTTAAAGAAACCTCTTTTTCTTCTAAAAACACATAATAAATCTGGCTCATGAGATTTAAAATGCTCTGTAACTCCAAGATATGTAGTTGCATTTTCAGTTAACGTAAGGTTAGAGCTTATATCCATTAAGGCTGTATTTACTCTTAAATCCTCATCCGTATATCCTGGTGTTTTTACTAATAATAAATTTACTTTAGAATTTTGATTTTTGCGTATCGTATCTAATGCATCCAGTATTCTATGTCTTTTAATAACACCAGATTTAAAAGCTACCAATATCTTTTTAAAATCTTTTTTTATGCTTCCTTTAGGAACCAATAATGTAGGTATATCTGTTCTTTTTATAATCTTACCCGAAGTTCTTCCTAAATATAGCTCCTCCTTTATATCATTACTTCTAGGCGCCAAGATAATTAAATCTAAACCCAATTCTTTATCTATTTGATTTATACCATCAACGATATCTCCGTTATACGTAGCAATCTTAATATCAATGTTTTTAGCTTCTGTTTTATCAATAACTTCCCTTAAACGTTCTTTACTACTTTTTGCAATCTTCTCCGTTATATTTGCTAAACTTCCTGTTTTCGAAGAAGCACTAAATACATCCATTACAAATACATTTGCCGAAAATTCTACAGCAAAATCTATTGCATATTGTAAGGTTTCATGAGACGTTTGTGAGGTGCCAATTGGAACTAGGATATTTTTCATACCGTTAGATTGATTATTTATATTCTAAATTTACAATTAAATTGAAATCTATTGATGATAACAAGTGCAAAGATATCGGAAATTACTGATATTTTCTTATTCGCAAAGTTGCTATTTGCATTTTAATGGTAAAGAAATATTGAAAACAACAATTAGTTTTAAAAGCATAAATAATTTAGCCATTCCTGCTACTATTGCAGGAATAGCAGAACCTCTTTTATCTATTACCGATACCGCTATAGTAGGTAACATTCCAGTAGATGGACTAGAGTCTTTAGCTGCAGCAGGAATTGTTGGGTCCTTTTTATCTATGCTAATTTGGATATTAGGACAAACCCGTAGTGCCATATCTGCTATACTTTCTCAATATTTAGGGGCTGGAAAATTAGATGATGTAAAAAAACTACCCGCCCAAGCCATATTTTTGAACCTTGCTCTAAGCGCTATTATTCTAATATCTACCATTTTTATTATAGAAGAAATATTTATGCTATTAAATGCCTCGGGTAAAATATTAGATTATTGCATAAAATATTATAGCATTAGAGTTTGGGGCTTTCCTCTTACTTTATTTGTTTTTGCTATTATGGGTATTTTTAGAGGGCTCCAAAATACAGTATGGCCCATGGTGATAGCTATAGTTGGAGCGATTGTAAATGTTATTTTAGATCTTGCATTAGTTTATGGAATAGAAGGTCTTATAAATCCTATGTATTTAGAAGGAGCTGCTTGGGCCAGTTTAATTGCACAAGCAATAATGGCAATCTTAGCATTTATACTTTTAATTACAAAAACGGATGTAAGTTTAAAACTAAAACTTCCTATCCATTCAGAACTGAAAAGACTTGTTATTATGAGTCTAAACCTTTTTGTTCGTGCCATAGCATTAAATACTGCTCTTATTTTAGCTGTTAGAGAAGCTACTGCACTTGGCGACCAATATATTGGCGCACATACTATAGCTATAAACCTGTGGCTTTTTGCTGCCTTTTTTATTGATGGTTATGGTGCCGCGGGAAACATTCTAGGAGGGAAATTGCTAGGTGCAAAAGATTACAAAAATCTATGGTTTTTAGCTAAGAAAATAACTAAGTACGGAATCATAGTAAGTCTTGCATTAATGCTCATTGGCTTTATTTTTTACTACCCTATAGGAACATTCTTTTCTAAAGAACCTCCAGTATTAGAATCTTTTTACACTATATTCATTATTATTCTTATAGGTCTTCCTTTACACACCATTGCCTTTGTATTAGACGGCCTTTTTAAAGGTTTAGGAGAAATGAAGTACTTAAGAAAAGTGCAGCTAGCTGCTACCTTTTTAGGGTTTATACCAACACTTTTTATGGGCAAATATTTACATTGGGGACTTTATGGTATTTGGATAGCTTTCTCCGTTTGGATGTTAATTAGAGGTGGCACTTTGGTTTGGAAGTTTAACCAAAAGTTTCGCCCCTTATTACAAAAGCATTAATTTTAAACAAAAAAAATGGGAACTACACGGACCGAAGGAAGCCTCTATACCTCTATAAACAACAAAATAGCTACCATTGAATTTGGCCACCCAGCTAGTAATTCTTTCACCGCAGAATTACTGCAAAGATTAACCAAAACCTTAAAGGAGCTTTCTTCCAATAATACTGTTTCCGTAATTGTTTTAAAATCAGAAGGAGAAAGAGCCTTTTGTGCTGGCGCATCTTTTAATGAACTTACAGCGGTTTCTGACCTATCCGAAGGAAAAGTTTTCTTCAGTGGTTTTGCTAATGTTATAAACGCCATGCGTAGCTGTTCTAAAGTAATTATTGGTCGTATTCAAGGTAAAGCTGTTGGTGGTGGTGTCGGTATTGCTGCCGCATGCGATTATGTTTTTGCATCGGAAGGCGCTTCTATAAAACTATCGGAACTTTCTATTGGCATTGCTCCGTTAGTTATTGCCCCTGCAGTTGCCCATAGAATCGGAAAAGCAGCTTTGGGAGAACTTTCTTTAGCTCCTACGGAATGGAAAACCGCCTATTGGGCACAACAAAAAGGTCTGTTTGCTAAGGTTTTTAGAGATATTAATGAAATGGATAAAGAATTAGATTTCTATACCAACCAACTAGCCCAATATAATACTGAGGCTTTAGAAGCGTGGAAGAAAGTACTTTGGGAAGGTACCGATCATTGGGATACACTTCTTTTAGATAGAGCTGCTATAACGGGACAACTAGTACTTTCCGATGCTACGAAACAGACTTTACGTAAGTTTAAAAAATAATAATCGACTATGGTTAGCGTTTAGGTATCATAAAAACTAATTACATGAAATTTATTAATTTATTAAACGGAGACCTTGTTTTTCCAATTGTAGCTCTTTTTGTTTTGGTAATCTATTTTGTAAATAGAGTACGCAATAGAAGAAAATATAAGAGATAAGGTATAGAGTTACCCACCATTATGAGAATAACATTTTTATTTGTCATTTATATTTTTACTACGAGTTTAAGTTTTGCTCAGACAGAGAAAGTTACGGATAAGAAAATCTCAGAAGATTTTGAACAAAAGTTTAACTCAGGAAACTTTAATGGAATTTTCGATTTGTTTTCAATCGAAATGAAGAATACTTTATCGAAAAATGATACAAACGAGTATTTATCCACCTTAAAAAAACAAACAGGACAAATACAAAATCGTGAGTTTAATAAGTACGTTAAAGGAACTTTTGCTTCTTATATAACCAAATTCGAATATGGCGTTTTTTCTTTACATATTTCAACCGATAATCAATCAAAAATTAATGGTCTTTTTATTGAGCCCTTTGTTGAAGTTATTCTTCCGAAAATAGAGCGAAACACAACAAAACTAGTTCTTCCGTTTAAAGATAAATGGACAGTAACTTGGGGCGGAGATACAGCAGAATTGAATTACCATGTAGAAAGTAAAGCTCAAAAAAATGCTTTTGACTTTGTTATTACAGATAAAAACGGAAAATCTTATAAAACGAACGGAAAAACTAACGAAGATTATTATGCTTTTGGAAAAAAATTAATTGCTCCTTGTGATGGAAAAATTGTACTGGCAGTTGACGGAATTGAAGACAATATACCAGGAGAGATAAATCCAATTTATATTCCTGGTAATACTGTAATTTTAAAAACCATTAACAATGAATATTTGTTTTTTGCACACTTTAAACAAAACTCCATTGAAGTAAAACTAGGGCAAGAAGTTAAAAAGGGAGAAGTTTTAGGACTTTCTGGAAATTCTGGAAACTCATCGGAACCACATCTACACTTCCATATTCAAAACGTAAAAGATATGAATGTAGCAACAGGTGTAAAATGTTACTTTGAAGAAATACTTGTAGAGAAAGAAATAAAAAAAGATTATTCTCCGATTAAAGGTGACAAAATAAAGCAAGTAAAATAACTCTGGGTCACAAAGTATAAAAACTATTTGCACTCTCTTTAATTTTATTCCTCCTCTTTCATATATTTTTGTAGTATAATTAGTTTTTTTACTATTATTGGCATAATCTTATCAAAATTTAAACTTAAGTAATGCATAAAAAAACTCTCGTAGTACTATTAATTCTTGGTCTAATGCTCCCCACTCTAGTACAAAGTCAGGAAAGCGATTTTGGAAATTGGTTAATTTACATAGGTAGTAAAAAAATTGACCAAAAATGGAACCTACATCATGAAGTACAATACCGAAATTATAATGCTATTGGTGACTTAGAACAACTTTTATTAAGAACAGGTTTGGGTTATACTTTTAATGAAAGAAAAAGTAACGTATTGCTTGGTTATGGCTATATTTTATCTGAAAACTATATAGCAAATACCGATGATAAAGTTTCCGTTAATGAACATAGAATTTTTCAACAGTTTACCACGAAACAAAAAATAGGAACTACAACCTTAAATCATAGATATAGATTTGAACAGCGTTTTGTTGAAAGCGATTTTAAAATGAGATTTCGCTATTTCTTAGGAATAAATATTCCTTTATACAGTAAAGAAGCAACTAAAAAAAGCTATTATATATCGGCCTACAATGAAATATTCTTAAATACAAAATCATCTATATTCGATAGAAATAGATTATACGGAGGGCTAGGATATCATATTAATAAAAATATAAGACTAGAAGCAGGGTATATGAATCAGTTTTTTGAAACAACGGGCCGTGATCAATTTAACATAGTGACTTTTGTGAACTTTTAGGAAACTACCTCGGGACAAGCACACGAGGCATTCATTAGAAACTAATTTTTATTTTGAAGCAAGCTTTAAAATATTTAATCTCGATTATCTAGTAAACCCTATATACGTTAATTTATAGCTAGCTAAAGCTTTAATTGTACTCCTTTTATTTACTAAGTAGAGATTTATGCCTTGATAAATAAAAGATTTGCTGTAATATAATACCTTTGCACTGCAATACTCCACAGAAAATGAGCAATATTAGAATTACCAAACAGTTTAATTTTGAAACCGGTCATGCCCTTTTTGGCTACGATGGTAAATGTAGAAATGTTCATGGCCATAGCTATAAACTTTCTGTAACCGTAATTGGAACTCCTATTACAGACAAAAGTCATGTAAAACTAGGCATGGTAATAGATTTTGGGGATTTAAAAAAAATAGTAAAAGAAGAAATTGTAGATCAATTTGATCATGCTACTGTTTTTAATAAAAATACCCCGCATGTAGATTTAGCAAAGGAACTAACAGATAGAGGTCACAATGTAATCTTAGCAGATTACCAACCTACGAGTGAGAATATGGTAATAGATTTCTCTGCAAAAATAAAAGCTCGTTTACCAAAAAACATTCAACTACATTCTTTAAAATTACAAGAAACAGAAACTTCTTTTGCAGAATGGTATGCATCTGATAATAATAAATAGGCTGTGTAATATATTAGGGTTTCGTTGTAATAAAATCTTCACTTTCTGCCCATTCGTAAAAGCGATCTAACCAATTATCACTTGGAAAACCTCTTTTCCAAGTGCCAAAACCATGTCCGCCTTTGGTATACATGTGCATTCCTGTTTTTACACCCGCTTTATGCCATCTATTAAACAATTCTGTAAAAAAAGTAGCATCAATTAACTGGTCGTTCGCCGCTGTAACAAACAATGTAGGAGGTGTATCTTTAGTCGGTTTAGGGCTAATTAAATCTGTTCCGGGATATACAGGAACTAAAAAATTAGGCCTATTCTCTTTTTTACACTCTTTTACCACCCCAAAAGCTATTACACCCCCAGCGGAAAAGCCCATAAAACCAATTTTTTGGGGGTCAATACCTAGGGTTTTTGCATTTTCCCGAACATAACTAATAGCACTTAAACCATCATTTACAGAATAAGGTAATACTTCTTTTGTAATACGAATTCTCTCTTGGTTACTCTCTTTAATAATAGCATTTAAATCTTCCGCAGCATCTTCACCTGTAGGTACTAATCTATATTTTAAAATATAGGCAGTAATTCCTTTGCTTGCTAACCATTCTGCAACATTATAACCTTCACTCTTCATACTTAAAAAGTACATACCACCGCCTGGTGCTATAATAATCGATGTTCCGTTTTTCTTTTCTGGATCAGGTTCATAAACAGTTAAAGTAGGTGAGGATATATTTGCTACAATAGTAGCATTAGCAACCTTAGAAAAGTATTCTTTTTCCCCTTTTTCCCAATTAATTATTTTAGGTTTTTCATGAGGTAGTTTAATAACTCTTTGCGCATGTACAGTTTGAATACCTAAAAAAACAATTAATAGTAATAATCTTAATTTCATAATGGAACGTCTGTTTTTATAACAACCTATTATACCTTAAATATAAAATTACAATATTTAGCTAAAGAACTTACTTTTTTAGATTTACAACAAGCATCTTTAAGCTTAAAAAAAGGACTTTCCTTATATTTACATCCAGATGAAAAAAATATCTATTCCGGAGGGTAAAAAAGTATATTTCGCAAGTGATAACCACTTGGGAGCTCCCAACATGAAACAAAGCTTACCTCGCGAAAAGAAATTTGTTGCTTGGCTAGACGAGATTAAAGAAGATGCCGCTGCTATTTTGCTTTTAGGAGATTTGTTCGATTTCTGGATGGAATATAAAATGGTAATTCCAAAAGGATTTACACGTACCTTAGGTAAATTAGCAGAATTAAGTGATGCCGGAATACCGATTTATTATTTTGTTGGTAATCATGATCTTTGGATGAATGGTTATTTTGAAGAAGAATTAAATATACCTGTTTACCATACTACGCAACAATTTAAACTGAATGACACTTCCTTTTTTATAGGTCACGGAGACGGTCTTGGCCCTGGGGACAAAGGTTTTAAACGCATGAAAAAAGTGTTTACCAATCCACTTGCCAAATGGTTGTTTAAATGGTTACACCCTGATATTGGTGTTCGACTAGGACAATACTTATCTGTAAAAAATAAACTTATTTCCGGAGATGAAGATGTTAAATTCTTAGGCGAAGAAAACGAGTGGTTAGTACAATATGCTAAACGCAAATTAGAAAGCCAACATTACGATTATTTTGTTTTTGGACACCGCCATTTACCTTTAGAAATAGACCTCAACGGAAAATCTACCTACGTAAACCTTGGTGATTGGATTTCTTACTATACATACGGCGTTTTTGATGGCACTAAACTTAATTTAGAAAAACTACCTAAGCAGTAGTCTCTTCCTGATGTTTATCTATATCTTTTTGCAAATCTAACTTTCTAAAAGATGGCAAAGAAATGGCTGTAATTCCAACAGTTAACAAAGTCATTGTTCCGCCAAAAACTACGGCTGTAACTGCTCCCATCCATTTTGCAGTTAATCCACTTTCAAAAGCCCCTAATTCATTAGAAGAGCCTACAAAAATAGAATTTACTGATGCTACTCTTCCTCGCATATGGTCTGGTGTTTTTAATTGCAATATGGTTTGCCTAATTATCATAGAAACCCCGTCTACAGCTCCACTAGCAAACAAAGCCAATACAGATAACCAAAAGTAAGTAGACAATCCAAAAACAATAATACAGACCCCAAACCCAAAAATGGCGTAAAGTAACTTCTTCCCTGCATTTTTATGCAAAGGAAAACGGGTAGAACCAAGCATAGTTAAAAATGCTCCAACTGCTGGAGCGGCTCTAAGTATACCAAAACCCTCCGCTCCTACATATAATATATCTTGTGCAAAAATAGGCAACAATGCCACGGCTCCTCCAAAAAGAACAGCTATCATATCTAAAGTTAACGCTCCCAGAACTGCTTTGGTACTAAAAACAAAATCTAGTCCTTCTTTTAAGCTTTGGAAAATAGGTTCGCCAATTTTAGGGTTTAATATTGGTTTTCTGTCTATCTGAAAAAGAAAAAGTAAGGCTACAATAGAAAACGCAAAAATGATACACATGGACCAATGAACACCAATCCAACTTATAGAAAAACCAGCAAAAGCAGGCCCTAAAACCGATGCCATTTGCCAAGTAGAGCTACTCCAAGTAGCTGCATTAGGGTATATTTTTTTAGGGACTATTAAAGCTACTAAAGAAAATATGGTTGGGCCAATAAAAGAACGTACAATACCACCAAGAAAAACTAAGAAGTAAATAGTATAAAGAATAGTCTTGGTACTATAATCTAATTGAACCTGTGGCATACTTAGCATAAACAAACCAAGACTTATTATAGAAAACCCAAGTATACATTTAACCAATAAAGTTCGCTTCTCCTTTTGATCTACAATATGTCCTGCAAAAAGAGCCATTAGCACCGCAGGAATAACCTCCATAAGACCAATTATTCCCAAAGAAAGAGGGTCTTTTGTCATAGAATATACTTGCCATTCTATAACAATAAACTGCATAGACCAAGCAAATACCATGGCAAAGCGTACTACTAAAAATAAGTTGAATTCTTTATAACGAAGTGCTGCGTATGGATCCAAAGGTTTCTATTTAAAAAACCAAAGGTAGTACTATATTTAATTTAGAATATAATACCACCTTTAGTATCCTAATTATTAGAACATATACTATCTAAATAATTGCCTAAATCTAACTGAAAAATAGTGCCTTCCACCAAATCTTTCATTGCAAACAACTCCATAGTATCCAATGCAAGAGTAACTTGATACGCAGGTGTATTTAACAATAGTTTTCTACAAGAATCATTTTGCGCACAATTCTCACACTGTAAATAATTACTTTCTACGGAATGCATCACATTTTGCGAAAAGCTTATTAACTCTTCTCTTGTAATAAAAAGACCTGTATCTTTAAATACCAATTGTATTTTGCTATTATCTTTTAGGGTATTCTTTTTCCATTGAAAAGCCATACCAAATTCATTAGAATAAATTGGATTAATATCCTCCATATCATATTATTTTAACAGGTTATCCTCTTTGAGGTTTTTAATACTTAGTAAAACTTTACCAACAGCAAGAGTCATGCTGTTTGCCGATATTGTAGCTCCAGAAATTGCATCTATATTCTCCTCATAAATAGGAGAATCTTTAATGGTAAGACCAATGAATTGTTTTAACCATCGTTGGCTACCAATTTGCCTTCCATGTTCTTCTCTATAGATTAGTACTTTTGCTTTTTTAATACTTAGGTCTGCATTAAATAAGATTAGATAATCGAACATGCGTTTCATACTTGCTGTTTCTCCTAAATATCCATATCCTAGCACAACATTATTCTGCTTTATTTTGAATAACCTGTCCTCAGATAAATCTACCATACCTTCTGGGTAACTCGTATTATCTAGAATAATAATCTCTTTTTGAAAATTGTCAATTTCAAAAGTTTGTAAAATAGCATTATCTACTTTTGCTATCAGTTTAGGGGTATGCATCCAAGAGGAGAAAACAAATACTAAAAGGGAGCTAATTAATAGATAAGAAAAAAGAATACCTACTTTATTTACCATCTTCTGCTTTATTACTTGGCACTACGAATTGATTTAATACAGCAGTAATTGCTTTTTTACTTTCCTTTGTTTTTTCTAATGCGTACATATGCATAAACAGAGGTTGTTTATCTACACTCTTTTTTAACTCCAAGGGTGTTTCTCTATCGTAAATAGTACTCCATGATTTTCTTACTTTGCTCCAAAATTTAGCATTATTTTGCCACCAGGTCTTGGCTGCCAAACACTCAGCATCTGGAACTTTAACATAAGTATTATATCCTTTTTCTTGCGCTAAAAGCACATCCTTTTCTCCTATTTTACGAATAATTTTATCGTTATCTTGTTCATGAATCCACCCTATATCTGTTATTTCTTGTCTATTTCCTCTAGACATAACATTATAATCTTTACGCTTAGAATATTCCCTACGGGGTAATGGAGCATCCGATTTGTTTTCCCAATAATGCTTTCCATCCGCATGAATCCATGTAGCAGAACCCGAATACCTTGGACTATCATCTACCTGAAAAACTTTTTGTGTCCATTGCCCTTCTACATCCTCTTTAGGTAAGGTTTTAAAATTCCACCTATTGTCTTTATCGTAATAAAAAACTTGCTG
This sequence comes from uncultured Maribacter sp., assembly GCF_947496775.1. Classification (GTDB taxonomy): domain Bacteria; phylum Bacteroidota; class Bacteroidia; order Flavobacteriales; family Flavobacteriaceae; genus Maribacter_B. Next base: position 261,515 of record NZ_CANMDU010000004.1, read on the forward strand.
GTTCTCGTACAACCAATCTTGGCGCCAATGCTTTATTACCATAGTATCTTTTATTACTAACAAATGCTGAATAGATAATTTGTTATTAGAATCTTCAATTAATTCTGCCCACTCTAAAGCCCCCGAAGTATAATCTAAATGCTTCTCATAATCTATTTCAGGAGCAAATGTTTCTGTGTATTTAAACTGTACTTTAAAACAACCACACATGGCCTTTATAGCCTCTTGATCCTGTTTTTTATGATTTTTTTGCGAATAACCCTGTGCTATATATCCAATTGCTAATAGGGTAAGTAATACTACTTTTTTCATAAGGTGTTTTTTAGTTATCGAAATAAATATGTCATCACAAAAATATTAATTTTATTTAGACTGAATAAAAATAAAACATATATTTGTCAAAATAATTATTTAGAACCATTCTAATTAAATGAAAATAAACAACTACAATAGCCCCTCTTTTAGCCTAGCTTTTTATCCTAAACAAATTCTATTTTTTCTTTTGTTTATAGTTCATTCTGTCAATGCGCAAAAAAACATAAATACCGATTCTACTGAGGTAACTAAACTTAACGAAGTAATAGTTACCGGAGAGAACAAAGTGATGTCTTTAAGTAAAAAATTATTCTCGGTTGGAGTTATAGATAATACTGACATTGCAAAATTTGCTGGAAATAATCTCGCAGACATACTTCAATTTAATTTAAATATTTCTGTAATACCTGATGCTACTACAGGTAGGTCAACAATAAGTCTATTTGGTTTAGATGGTCAATATGTAAAGATATTACTAGATGGAATACCTATGGCAAGCGATAATGGCATTGGGAATAATATAGATATAACACAAATAAATTTAGAAGATGTAGAACGAGTAGAGATAGTAGAAGGAGCCACTGGGGTATTATATGGAGACAATGCTGTTGCCGGAGTTATAAATATTGTATCTAAGAAGGACGTAAAACACAAGTGGCAAGTACAAACCTCTTTACAAGAAGAAACAGTTGGTGGCGAATATGCTTGGTTTGATAAAGGCAAACATATTCAAAATCTAAAGATAGGACATAAATACAACAACTATATATCTGCTAATATAGGAGTGTCAAGAAACGATTTTAAAGGCTTCTTTAATACATTTAAAGGACAAAACTATGCTAATTTAGTAGATGGTATTGTAGAAAATGATGGTTTAAGAGGGGCAGAATGGAATCCAAAAGAACAAATCACATTTTTTGGTAATTTAAATTTAAAAATAAAGAACCACACTTTTTTATATAGGCTACAATCTTATGAAGAGATTTTAGATATATACAGCCATATCGTAAACGGACGTTTAGGCGCCTTAGGAAATGCAAACCCTACAGCAACAGATGAGAGGTATACAACAAAACGCCTTGTAAATAACTTAAATGTTTATGGTCCTTTTTTAGGTAAAAGCACTTATAATCTTTCCCTATCCTTACAAACTCAAAAAAGATATATAGAGGAGTACGTATACAATATTTTACAGCAGGGAATAGAGGGGTATACTAAAGATTTCCTAAACCAATCTACCGATATTCTATACTCTAAAGGTTTTATAAGTAATATTCTCCCAGGCTATAAAAAAGTAAATCTACAGTTAGGCTATGAGTTTACAAACCAATCTGGTTTTGATGCTATTGCATCAGGAACTCAATCTACAAGTGTAGTCAAGAATCGATTAGAAAATTATGACTTTTTTGGTTCTGCAGATTTTTATATTACGGATAAATTAGCATTATACCCAGGAGCTCGTTTTACTACAAATTCGCAATTTGGAAATAAATTAATTTGGTCCTTATCGTCTACTTATGATTTTACCAAAAAACTAAAATTAAAAGCCGTGTTTGGGTCTGCTTTTAGAGCTCCAAATTTTACAGAACTTTTCTACTTTTTTGTAGACAGCAACCATAATATACAGGGCAATCCTAATTTACAACCAGAAGATGGTGTATCTTATTTTTTAGCCCTAGAAAACGTACTGCCACTAGAAGATAAAGGCTTTTTAAAATCTTCTTTTAAGTTCTTCTTTTTTGACATTCATGATAAAATAGAATTTGTTGTAGCCGATGATGATGATATACAATTTACTTATAAGAATATAGATCAATTCAAAACTTTAGGTTTTTCTTTCGAAAATAGTCTTAGTTACAACAACAACTGGCAAATAAATTTAGGAGCTACCTATAGAGGAGAATCTAGTTCTATTATAGATGTAACCGCTGATGTAAATAAATACTTATGGAGTTTTAGTTTAACTTCTGGCCTATCCTATACTATCCCAAAGTTAAACACAACACTATCTGCTTCTTTAAAACACAATGGTAGATCCCAAATTTATGTATTAGATGATAATGATGAAGTAGCAGTAAGGCAAACCAACGCCTTTAACTTTGTGGACGCTTCTATTAAAACAAAACTCCTGCAAAATCTAGAACTGACGCTTGGAGCAAGAAACCTTGCTGATATTATTAGAGTTAATGCAACAGATATAGCTACGGGAACACATAACTCTAGTACTGGAGGATCTAGGTTACTAGGATACGGAAGATCATACTTTATAAAAATTTTATACAATCTAAACCTTAATTAAATTACAAATCATGAAAAAAGTATTAGTATACAACATAGTATTAGCCATGCTCTTATTATCCTCTTGTAGTGATGATGACAAAACAGATTTTATTGACTTCTCTATTGCTTTTACAGCAGAGACTAGTAGTTTGCTAGACTTGGATACGGATAAAGAAATTACACTTACCTACTCTAGAGCTGCTACAGAAACAGGTACAATAACTATTAATTACTCCTTAGACAATGCAACATACGGAGAAGATTTTACAACAACCCCTTCTGGGGTAAATGGAACAATAACAATACCTGTAGCAGTAGGAGATTTAAATTCCAAAATAATTTTTACTAAGTTAAAAGATGCTATAGAAGGTACCACTAAAGCAGTGACATTTAAGATTACTAGTTTTGATCAAACCGAATGGGTAAAAGGAAGTATAGCATCTTCTCTATTAAGCTTTACACCCACTGCTGCTACATCTGGTGTTATAGATGTATTACTAGGCGGTCCTAATGAACCAAACCAGGTATATATAGATTTAAGCACAGGACAACAAAAAGCCGTTCAAAGAGATACATGGGAAATTGGTTTATACAATGGTGCAGAGAATAGAGTATTTTTAAACTCGGCATTATTAGTTTCAGCTGCAGAATTAGAAGGAATTACGGATTTAAATACAGTTACAAAAGGAACAGTATTGACTAAGGCTTTAACTTTAAATTCAATAAACCCAGATTTTTCTCCAAAACAAGTTACCGTTACAACTGTGGAAGAATTGATAGAAGGGTTACCTTTAGGATATGGTCAGTATTCTAATCATGCAGAAGGATATGTTTTTACGGATTTACAGTCTGGTGAAATAAACGGTACAGCATTTTCTGCCATTTCTACAACCGCTGAAGAAAACAATGTATATATTGTTGGATTAGGAAATGCTATTTCTACAGAGACTCCGGATTCAGGAAGTATTTCTACTTCAGGAGATCATAACGGCTTTATGAAAGTACGTGTTTTAACAGATGGTAGTAGTTATACTATACAATATGCAACCTTAGATGCTAATACATTCTCAGAAATAACGGTAAATAAAGATGCTACTAAAATAGTATCAGCTGTTAGTTTAAGTGATTCTAAAGAAGTAGATGTGCAACCAGCAACAGAAAATTGGGATATAAATTTCACTGGAGTTTTTTCTGTGAATACAAGTAACGGATTTGGATTTGTATATTCAGACTATGTATTGCACAATACATTAGGGAATGTAAGCTTATATCAACAAACATTATATACTGTAGATAGGGATACTAAAGAGAGAACGGATTATCCTATTCCCAGTTATGCAGATTTTACAGCTAGTGATGTAGACCAATCTTTATTAGTTAATGATGATCATAGCGTTATTGGTAGTGGTTGGAGAAATGCTTTTAGTTCACCTCCCAGCGTAAAAGATGATCGTTATTTTGTTTTAAAAGATGCTGCAGGTAATTTTTATAAAATTAAGTTTACTGCTCTGCTTAGTAGTGAAGGCGAACGAGGAAATCCACAATTTATTTATGAAAAATTATAAGATTTCTCTTAAGAAACCTAACGCTTTACATTAATATTTTTTGAGTTTTAGTTGGTTAAAGTCCTTGCTCCTTTCGCAAGGGCTTTTTTATCTTTGTAAGAGAGATTTTTTTTGTAAAAACAAAAAAAACACGAAACATCCAACCCAACAATTAATACCCTACAGGCATCAATACAAGTGTACTGATAATTGCACTTATTTTATGTCTCTGATTTTCAGTTGTAAAGAAATATTCCCTTGCCAATCATTCTCATCTATAGAAAAAACAGCACTAAAAGAGTCTTTCTTAACAGTGGTTAATTTATTTCCTAACCCGAACCCAATAGCATTAATTTTGGTGCCATTGGTAGTACTTAAATTCTGAGAAATACAACACTTTAAATGGCTTTCATCTGCGCCAACTCCTTTAGCATAGCCAGAATCTATTAAATTTTCTGCCATAAAAACTGGCGTCATATTTCCAGGACCAAAGGGTTCAAATTGACGAATAATTCGCATTAATTTCGGGGTTACATCGGCAAACTCTATTCTAGAATCCACACTAATCTCTGGAGTCAATAAATTGGGATTAATAGTCTTAGAAACTACTTCTTCAAACTTTGTTTTAAAAGCATCATATTGCGATTCTAAAAGTGTTAAGCCGGCCGCATATTTATGTCCTCCAAATTGCTCAATAAATTCCGAGCTTGCTTCTAAGGCATTATACACATCGAAACCTTTTACGGATCGCGCTGAAGCGGCTAACTTTTCACCACTCTTTGTAAAAACTAAGGTAGGTCTATAATATGTTTCGGTTAATCTAGATGCTACTATACCTATTACTCCTTTATGCCATGAATCTTTATATACCACGGAAGTAAATTTCTCTTCTTCTCCATTGTCTATAATTTGTTGTAAAGCTTGCTTAGTAATCTCTTTATCTAAATTCTTTCTATCTAAATTGTACTTCTCAATTTCGTTAGCAAACTTCTCCGCTTGCGCAATATTGGTTTCTGTTAGTAAATTTACCGCATGCTGCCCATGTTTCATTCTTCCTGCAGCATTAATGCGAGGTGCAATTACAAAAACAACATCTGTAATAGTTAACTTTTGTTTCTTTGTTTGCGCAATAATAGCTTGAAAACCAGTCCTTGGTTTACTATTAATAACCTTTAGCCCGTAATAGGCCAATACTCTATTCTCTCCTGTTATGGGTACAATATCTGCCCCTATAGCTGTGGCAACTAAGTCTAAATACGGTATTAAATCATCTATAGTTTGGTTATTATTTACAGCCAAAGCTTGTATCAACTTAAAACCAACACCGCAACCGCATAGCTCATCATATGGGTAATTACAATCGTCTCTTTTAGCGTCTAAAACTGCAACTGCTTTTGGTAATTCTTTTCCTGGTCTGTGGTGGTCACAAATAATAAAATCTATTCCTTTTTCTTTTGCATAAGCAACCTTGTCTATCGCTTTTACACCACAATCTAAGGTTATGATTAAAGTAAAATCATTGTCTTCGGCAAAATCAATCCCCATATAAGATACTCCATACCCCTCCGCATATCTATCTGGAATATAAGTAGCAACATTAGGGTAATAGCTTAATAGGTAAGAGGAAACTAAAGCTACAGAGGTGGTTCCGTCCACATCATAATCGCCAAATACTAGTATGTTCTCATTATTTGCAATGGCCTTTTCTATACGCTCTACCGCAATATCCATGTCTTTCATTAAAAAAGGATCATGCAAATCGGAGAGCTGCGGTCTAAAAAAAGTTTTAGCCTTTGCGTAGGTAGAAATTCCCCTTTGTAAAAGTAGTTCTGCAACTATATCTTCTACTTTTAAAGCTTGCGCTAAAGCAGTAATGTCTTCTTGTTTGGGTTTTGCTTTAATTGTCCAGCGCATAGTTTAAGTTCAAATTTTAAGTGCAAGTAGCAAATGCAAAAAAGAAATTTAAAGAATAGGTTCTCGATACAATTTCTCCTACCGTCAAAATTACTCGAAGTGACGAATAATTTATTTATGATGAAAAACCGTTTTAATTTCCATGGTAGCAAACTGGCGAAACATTTCCATAACACCACAATATTTTTCTATAGATAGGTCTACTGCTCTTTGTAATTTTTTCTCATGTAAGCTTGGTCCTGTAAAATGATACTCTACCGTTACTGCATCGTAAAATTTTGGATGCTCATCTGTTAAATTTGCAATAGTTTCTATCGTAAATTCTTCTACCTCTAGCTTCATCTTTTTTATCAATGCAGCTACATCTAAGCCAGAACAACCTGCAAGAGAACTAAGCATTAAGGCTTTAGGTCTATACCCACTACCATCTCCGCCATCTTCTTTAGCTATATCTATTTTTAGGTTATGCCCAGATGGGTTATCGCTCTCAAAAGCCATATTACCCAACCATTTTGTAGTTACTTTATTTGTTGTACTCATAATTTTACGTTTCTTGTAGAAGATAAAAATACAATAAAAAGTACCTAATTAAATAACCCTTATACTAACTAAATTATTATGAATAAAATATTTGTACTAATCTTTTCACTAGTATTTATAATTACTAGTTGTATCGATATTAAAAAAAACCCTTCGAATACTTCACGAACAATAATAGAAATAAGCTCAAAAGATTATTACAAACAATATTTAGAGAATGATATTACATTACACTTATCCAATGATAATGAAAAAATGACAGGGACTTTCCATGTTATAGATAACAACATTTTAAAGGAAGTAATGATTCTTAATAACGGCCTTCTTAATGAAACTAACAAAATCTTTTATCCAAACGGAAGTTTAGCTCAAGAAACAAACTATAGAAAAGGAATTATTTTTGGAGAAGAGAAGTTTTATTATAAAACAGGAGAATTAAAATCTACGCGAAAATATTCTAACAACAAAAAAATAGGGGAAACAGTCTATTATGAAAAAGATGGCTCTTTATCTCCAAAATATGACGATATTGATGGTAATCTATACAAAGATGGGGTACTTATTGGTGAAGAATACAAATTCAATCATATAGAAAAAGGGAAACTTTCTGTTATAAAAATTTATGAAGGAGATGGTTCTAAAAAAGTAAAGATAATTATGGCTATGCAAGAAAGTGGAGATTTAGGTAGCAATCTTATTTTTATTTTAGACGAAAAACACAAAATAATAGACACTATAAACCCTGAAAAAAATCCTGAAAAATTTATGATACTATCACAAAAAATTGGACTGAATCTTATGGAGTAGTATTAGCTACCCTACTTTTCAACACCGGCAAAACATCTCTATTAAACCAAGGATTTTTAGTAAACCAAAATCTGTTTCTAGGAGAAGGATGCGGCAAAGGAAAGTGCTTAGGAAGGTAATTCTCAAATACACGAACAGTTTCTGTTAGGTTCTTCTCTGCTGTTTTTCCTAAATAATATTTTTGGGCGTAGATACCTATTAAAAGAATCAATTCTAATTTCGGAAGTTTATTAAACAACTGCTCGTGCCATAAAGGAGCGCATTCTGGTCTTGGCGGTAAATCTCCGGTTTTTCCTTTTCCAGGATAACAAAACCCCATGGGTATAATTGCTATTTGTTTTTCATCATAAAAAACTTCGTCTGTTATTCCCATCCATTTTCGTAGTTGCTTTCCGCTGGGATCATCCCATGGAATACCAGAGGCATGTACTTTGGTTCCTGGAGCCTGACCAATAATGGCAATTTTAGCTTCTGCATGTGCAGTAACTATAGGTCTTGGGCCTAAAGACAAATGCTCCTTACATACCTCACAGGCTCTAATTTCGGAAAGGAGCTTTTCCATTATATCTTATTTTGTTTTTAAGGCTTCTCCATCAAATAAAATACCATCGAAACCTGTTAACATAAAATTTCTAATATTCTGATGATTGTCACCGTCTAAATTAAAAAGAACCTCCTCCGAATAAAATTTCCCAAAACAACGCAATGTTTCATTCACCGTAAAACCTTGTAATGTTGCAAAGGCAAATAATTTACAGGAACCTGAATTTTCGCCAGCCTTATTTTTTAATTTTCCGTTGGTAAAAGCCGTTGGTGTAAAATTATAATTTTCTTCTATAACGGCCATAGTATCGGCAAATTCAATTTCTGCCATGGTGTTATTTAGTTTTACTTTAAACTCTTCTATTTTCATACTCTTAAGTCTTTTATTTTTTCCCGCCTACTATTATGACTATTTCTCCTTTTGGAGGCTTTTCTGTAAAATGTTTTAAAACTTCTTCCGCAGTTCCCCTTATAGTTTCTTCATACATTTTGGTAAGTTCTCTTGAAACAGAAACAGATCTTTCTGCATCAAAATATTCTACAAAATGCCCCAAAGTCTTTATTAATTTATGTGGTGATTCATAAAAAATAATGGTTCTGGTTTCTTCTGCTAATAATTTTAATCTTGTTTGCCTACCTTTCTTCACAGGTAAAAACCCTTCGAAAACAAACTTATCATTAGGCAGTCCGCTATTAACTAAAGCAGGCACAAAAGCTGTAGCGCCAGGTAAACAATCTACTTCAATATTCTCTGCAACACAAGCTCTAGTTAATAAAAACCCTGGATCAGATATTGCTGGTGTTCCTGCATCGGAGATTAAAGCTACTGTTGTTCCTCCTTTTATTTTATGTACTAACGTATCTACCATTTTATGCTCATTATGCATATGGTGACTTTGCATTGGTGTACCTATTTCCAAATGTTTTAAAAGCTTACCACTTGTTCTAGTATCTTCTGCCAAAATAAGGTCTGCCTCCTTTAGTACACGTATAGCACGTAATGTAATATCTTCTAAATTACCTATTGGTGTTGGCACTAAATAGAGTTTTCCCATACTGCAAATTTACGGCCTTACTTTCTTTCCAAGAAAATAGGATGCTAATAAAACCACTAAGCCAATAAAAGCTAAGGTTTGCTGACCATCGCTAATCATATAATGTGCAAAAAAAGCGAGTACGAAATCAAAAAAGAATCCAGCATATGCCCATTCTTTTAGAACACCACCTTTATTAGAAAGTATTACAACTAATCCTAATAATTTTGCTACAGCTAAGGGGTAAATAATGTACGTGGGATAACCAAAAGATGTAAATGCTCCCTCTATCATTTCATGTTGAAAAAAATACATAGAAGCTGAAAAAAGCATTAGCACTGTTAATAGCCCCGTTGCAATCCAATATGCGATTTTTTGCGTTTTCATACGTATTAGTTTAATTGGTTGGAACTTTAGTCGTTCAAATAGTCTTAAAACAACAATACCCTGCAAAAGCAAGGTATTATATTCTAACTATTTTTATACATTAGGCAAACTTACGTTCAATCAACTGCATAAAGCGAGCTTCTAAATCTTCTTTTCCCTCCCAATTATTATAATCTGGTTTTACCATGTTTACAATAAAAGAAATAGATTGTTCTTCGGAATCTATGGTGTTTAACTGAGACAAAACTCGATTATAATCTTCGGTACTGCCATTAAAAAGATTCTTTACAAAGGCTAATCTATTATTTAAATCCACTTTAATTTCTTTCCCGTTTATTCGGTCATTAACAGATTTTGCTTCTTTTGCAACCACCTCATCTCCTTTAGCCATAAAAAGCTCCTTATCATTTTTTGCATAGTCTGGTTTTGCCATAAACTCCGATAAGACAGCATCTACTTTTTCTGTATCGGGCATTTCTAAAACCATATCTTTTATTGTATCCATCCCTGGTGTAATTATATCCTCTTCATGCGGATTACTTTCTGGTACAGAAGTATTTTCCTTTAAAACAGCATTTGCCATGGATTCAAATTTCGTAGCAATTGCGTTCTTAGTTGTGCTAACTTCTACATCATTTAATTTGTCGTCTATAAATTTTAATACTGCCAATTTTTCGTACAAATCTTTACTAACCTCATAAAGCTCAGCAATCTCAGTAACATCTTCTGCGGTAATAATTTGCGTCGCCAGTTTAACCAACTCGCTTTTTAATTTCTTTTTCATGGCATTATTTTTATCCTTTCGGAAAAGGTGCTTCTTTTTTTTTAAATTTATATCATCGTTAAATAAGAACGAAAAACACCTTATTTTCGTCTAAAATTACAAAATGTTTCTTGAAAATACTGTTAATCATAAAGAACAATTTGGCTGGATAGAGGTCATTGCAGGATCTATGTTCTCTGGCAAAACAGAAGAATTAATCCGTAGATTAAAGCGGGCTCAATTCGCAAAATTAAATGTTGAGATTTTTAAACCTATCGTAGATACTCGATATGATGATCGGAAAGTAGTCTCTCATGACTCCAACGCAATTCATTCTACACCAGTATCATCCGCTGCAAAAATTAGAGTTCTTGCGGAACAATGTGATGTTATTGGAATTGATGAAGCTCAGTTTTTTGATGATGAAATTGTACAGGTTTGTAATGATCTTGCCAATAAAGGCATTAGAGTAATTGTAGCCGGTTTAGATATGGACTTTAAAGGAAAACCCTTTGGGCCTATGCCTAATTTAATGGCAACAGCCGAGTATGTGACTAAAGTACATGCAATCTGTACTAGATCTGGTAATTTAGCCAATTACAGCTTTAGAAAAGCAAATAGTGATGATTTAGTTCTTCTAGGCGAAGTAGAAGCTTATGAACCTTTGAGTAGAGGTTCTTTTTACAAAGCGCAATTAAAAGAAAAAGTAAAAGAATTTCCTGTAAAATCGCAAGAGGTTAAAGGGAGTAAAAGTAATTCTAATGACTAAAACCAAAGAGACCGTTTTAGAGATTAGTTTAGCAGCTTTAGAACACAATTATCACTTTTTAAAAGCAAAATTAAATCCGAAAACTAAATTTTTAGGTGTTGTAAAAGCTTTTGCATATGGCAGTGATGCTTGTAAAATTGCCAAAAAATTATCGGGTTTAGGTATAGATTATTTAGCTGTAGCATATACTAAAGAAGGGGTAGAATTACGTAATGCTGGTATTACCACACCTATTCTTGTACTACACCCGCAAGCATCCAATTTTAAAACTATAATTGATAACCATTTAGAGCCAAGTTTATACTCTATTAGTATACTTACGGAATTTCAAAAAGTTTTAAAAGAAAAAAAGATACAAGAGTATCCTATTCATATAAAGTTTAATACCGGATTAAATCGGTTAGGTTTTTCAGATTCTGTTATTTCCGTATTGCTTGCAAAAATAAATGCTTGCAGTTCTTTAAAAATTAAAAGTGTTTTTTCTCATTTAGCTGCCTCTGATGATTTAGAAGATGAAGAATTTACTAATAAACAGATTAAGGCATTTTTAAGTATTAAAACTAAAGTAGACTCTGAAATTGATTACCAACCAATGTACCATCTTTTAAATACTTCAGGGATTTTAAACTATCCTGAGGCTCAATTTAATATGGTCCGAAGCGGTATAGGATTATATGGTTACTCCAACAGTCCTGCTATAGATAAAAAATTAAAACCAGTAGCTACTTTAAAAACTATTATCTCGCAAAAGCATACACTACAAAAAGGAGAAAGCCTGGGTTATAATAGAGCTTTTATCGCCACTAACGAAACTATTACGGCTACTCTTCCTATTGGTCATGCAGATGGAATAGGCAGACAATATGGACAAGGAAGATCCTTTGTTCTAGTAAATGGAAAAAAAGCACCCATTATAGGAAATGTTTGTATGGATATGATAATGATTGATGTCACAAAAATTGATTGCAATGAAGGAGATGAAGTACTTATTTTTGGATTAGATTCGTCTGCAGAAGAATTTGCGAATACAGCAAATACTATTTCTTATGAACTTTTAACAAGTATATCTTCTCGTGTTAAAAGAGAAATAAAACCTTAAATTACTTCTCTTGAATTTTAAATGTGACTTTTTTTATTAAATTGCGTCTTAAACTATGTAACCAATTAAACACTATATATTATGTTAAAAGAATTTAAGGATTTCATCATGACCGGAAACGTGATTGATTTTGCAGTAGCAGTTATTATGGCAACCGCTCTAGGCGGAGTAATTAAAGGATTTGTAAGCAACATCGTAATGCCATTTGTTGGCCATTTCGCTGGAGGTGTTGATTTTGCAGACAAAAAAATTGTTCTAGATGAAGCTGTAGTTGATGCGGCTGGTGTAGTTACTACTCCTGAAAATGCTATTATGTGGGGTTCATGGATTAACACTATTATTAATTTAATTGTTGTTGGTTTTATTATGTTCTTAATTGTAAAAGCATACAACAAAACAAAAGCGCCAGAGCCAGAAGCAGCTCCAGCAGGACCTACTGCAGAAGAATTGCTTACTGAGATTCGTGATTCTTTAAAAAAGTAATTCAACTACTTGCTTTTTTAAGATTCTATAAAAAATTAAAACCTCTGCTTAATCGTAGGGGTTTTTTAGTTTTAATTATCATTTGTTATAAATAAAACATTTTGTTAAATTTTAATTATTCTTTCTTTTAATACTTGTACAACCTTAACTAATGACTAACTTTGCACTTTAATCTTTAAATACTTTCAAAGTGAAAATAGCAGTTGTAGGAGCTACAGGAATGGTAGGAGAGGTAATGCTAAAAGTGTTAGCAGAGCGTAATTTTCCTATTACAGAATTATTATTAGTCGCATCAGAACGATCCGTAGGTAAAAAATTAGCCTATAAAGGAGAAGATTATACCATAATTGGTTTAGCAGATGCAGTTACTGCCAAACCAGACATCGCTATTTTTTCTGCTGGAGGTGATACTTCTTTAGAATGGGCACCAAAATTTGCAGAAGCTGGTACAACAGTAATAGACAATTCTTCTGCTTGGCGTATGGATCCAACTAAAAAATTAGTAGTTCCGGAAATTAATGCCAACGAATTAACTGCAGAAGATAAAATTATTGCCAATCCAAACTGCTCAACAATTCAGTTAGTAATGGCATTATCTCCGTTACACAATAAATATACTATGAAACGTGTGGTAGTATCTACATACCAATCTGTTTCTGGTACCGGTGTTAAAGCCGTACAACAGTTAGAAAATGAGATTGCTGGTGTGGAAGGAGAAATGGCGTATCCTTATCCTATTGGCAGAAACGCATTACCACATTGCGATGTTTTCTTGGAAAACGGATATACCAAAGAAGAAATGAAGCTAGCCAGAGAGCCTCAAAAAATATTAAATGACAGGGCTTTTTCTATTAGTGCTACTGCGGTACGTATACCTACGGCAGGTGGACACTCTGAATCTGTTAATGTTGAGTTTGAAAACGATTTTGAACTGAATGAAGTTCGAAGATTATTAAACGATACTCCTGGTGTAACTGTACAAGATAACCCAGAAACAAACACTTATCCTATGCCAATATACGCGCATGATAAAGACGATGTTTTTGTTGGAAGAATCCGTAGAGATGAGACACAACCAAACAGCTTAAATATGTGGATTGTTGCCGATAACCTTAGAAAAGGTGCTGCAACAAATGCCGTACAAATAGCGGAATACGTATTAGAAAATAAATTAGTGTAAACGTATTATTTGAACAAATTCGGAGCAAGTCGACAAGGTATTCCAAAAGGAAAATCTCGATTATCGAGTAAACACCGAAATTTTAATCCTCCTATAAAAAACCTTTGACCCATAATGGTGTCAAAGGTTTTTTTGTATTAATTTAGGACAGACTAATTTAAAAAAATGAAATCTTTCATTCTTCTTTCCTTATTAAGCACCATATGCATGGCGCAAACAAAACCCATTACTGTGAAATACCCTATAACAAAAAAGTCTAATCATACAGATACGTATTTTGAAACATCTATAAAAGACCCATACCGCTGGTTAGAAGACGACAGAAGTTCCGAAACCGAAGCTTGGGTAAAAGAACAAAATAAAGTAACTGCTTCTTACCTAAATACTATTCCTTTTAAATCGCAGATAAAAGAGCGGTTAGAAAAATTATGGAATTACGAAAAGTTAAGCGCTCCTTTTACGGAGGGTTCCTATACCTACTACTACAAAAATGATGGGTTACAAAACCAATACGTACTTTATAGAAAAAAAGAAGATGGTTCAGAAGAAATCTTCTTAGACCCAAATGCTTTTTCCGAAGATGGCACCACTTCCTTAGCTGGTTTAAGTTTTACAAAAGACGGCTCTATAGCCGCTTACTTAATTTCCGAAGGCGGAAGTGACTGGAGAAAAGCGATAGTAATAGATACGGAAACAAAAAAAATACTAGGAGATACTCTAGTAGATATTAAATTCAGTGGTATTTCTTGGAAAGGAAATGAAGGTTTTTATTATTCTAGCTATGATAAACCAGAAGGCAGTGAACTCTCGGCAAAAACGGACCAACATAAAGTCTATTATCATAAACTTGGAACTCCGCAAAATACTGATGTCTTAGTCTATGGCGGAATAGATACCGAAAAAAACAGGTATGTAGGTGCTACTGTAACCAAGGATAATAACTATTTGGTGATTTCAGCTGCAACTTCTACCTCAGGAAACAAATTATTCATTAAGGATTTACGTACATCTAATGCCGTACTAACCACTATTCTTGACCAAACCGATACAGATAGCTATGTGTTAGAGAATATAGGTTCCAAATTATTTATTGTTACTAATTTAAATGCTCCAAATAAAAAAATTGTTACAGTAGATGCATCGCATCCTACGCCAGAAAATTGGAAAGATTTTATTCCCGAAACAGAAAATGTTCTTTCTCCGAGTAAAGGTGGCGGGTACTTTTTTGCGGAATATATGGTAGATGCTATTTCTAAAGTTTTTCAGTACGATTATAACGGAAATCTTATCAGAGAGGTTAAACTCCCTGGTTTAGGTAGTGCCAGTGGTTTTGGTGGTAAAAAAGACGATACACATTTTTACTTTTCTTTCTCTAATTATAAAACCCCTAGCTCTTCTTATAAATACAATGTAAAAAATGGAGAATATAGCCTATATTGGAAACCGGAGATAGATTTTGATTCGGACGAATACGAATCCAATCAAGTATTTTATACTTCTAAAGACGGTACTAAAATACCTATGTTAATTACCCATAAAAAAGGACTTGTTCTAGATGGTACTAACCCCACTATTCTGTATGGTTATGGCGGATTTAATGTAAGCTTAACGCCTTCTTTTAGTATTACCAATGCCGTTTGGATGGAACAAGGTGGAATATATGCTGTTCCCAATTTACGTGGCGGTGGAGAATATGGTAAAAAATGGCATGATGCCGGAACCAAAATGCAAAAGCAAAACGTTTTTGACGATTTTATTGCCGCTGCAGAATATTTAATAAAAAACAAATATACTTCTTCCAATTATTTAGCAATTCGTGGTGGTAGTAATGGAGGGCTTCTTGTTGGCGCTACTATGACACAAAGACCCGATTTAATGAAAGTAGCCTTACCCGCGGTTGGAGTTTTAGATATGCTACGCTACCATACGTTTACAGCCGGTGCAGGTTGGGCATATGATTATGGTACATCGGAAGAGAGTAAAGAAATGTTTACCTATTTAAAAGGATATTCCCCTTTACATAATGTAAAAGACGGTGTTTCATATCCAGCAACTTTGGTAACTACTGGAGACCACGACGACCGAGTTGTTCCTGCACATAGCTTTAAATTTGCAGCTGAATTACAAGCTAAACAAACTGGCGATAACCCAACCTTAATTAGAATAGAAACTAACGCTGGTCATGGCGCAGGAACTCCCGTAAGTAAAACCATTACACAATACGCAGATATTTTTGGATTTACATTATTTAATATGGGATACTCCAAATTACCAAATAGCTTTATAAAATAAGAAAACAAAATTTCGACAATATGCTTGCTGTAACTAATATTAGTTTCTCTTACGGTACAAATCCTATATTAGAAGATGTTTCCTTTACTATTACTAAAGGAGAACATATATCTCTAATTGGAGAAAGCGGTTGTGGTAAAAGTACATTACTAAAGCTTATTTATGGTATTTACGATTTAAACAAAGGGGAAATATTTTGGAAAGATACTCCTATTCTAGGTCCACTTTATAATCTACTTCCAGGTGGGGAATATGTAAAGTACCTTTCTCAGAATTTTGATTTAATGCCGCATACAACGGTATTCGAAAATGTTAGTCAATATTTATCTGTCTTCTACCCAGAAGAACTAAAAAAACGAACTTATGAGCTTTTAGATACTATTGAAATGACCTCCTTTGCAGAAACCAAAGTAAAACTTTTAAGTGGCGGACAACAACAACGTGTTGCCCTTGCTAGGGTACTGGCACAACAACCAGAATTATTACTATTAGATGAACCTTTTAGCCATATTGACAATTTTAGAAAAAATGGAC
This sequence comes from uncultured Maribacter sp., assembly GCF_947496775.1. GTDB lineage: Bacteria > Bacteroidota > Bacteroidia > Flavobacteriales > Flavobacteriaceae > Maribacter_B. The sequence continues at coordinate 277,999 of NZ_CANMDU010000004.1, forward strand.
TCCGAAGAAATCTTTTTAATTACTTAAAAAAGGAAAAAATAACTGTATTAACTGCAACTCATGACCCAAATGATATATTACCCTATGCAGACCAAGTTATTGTCTTAAAAGACACTAAAATACTAGCACAAAACACACCAAAAAAATTATATGAGCACCCAAATAACTTATATGTAGCTTCTCTTTTTGGAGAAGCGAATAAAATTCCCATACATATTGTAAAGTCGTATGCAGACACTAAAAGAAAAATTATTGTTTATGCAAGTGAATTTAAAGTATCCAATAAATCTGGCTTAGAAGTAGAAGTAAGTACATCGTATTACCAAGGAGGACAATATTTAGTAGAGGGTATTTATGAAGAAGAAAAAATATTTTTCTACCATAACATAGCAGTAGAAACTGGTAAAAAAGTATTTTTAAATGTCTCTATTGAAACTATAAACCAACGATTAGTGTAATTACGTTATGAACAAAACGCAACTCGTTTCTGAACTAACATTCAAAGCAATACGAAGTAGTGGTGCCGGCGGACAGCATGTAAATAAAGTTTCTTCTAAAGTAGAATTGAGTTTTAATGTTACCGATTCTAAAGCGTTAAGAAATATTGAAAGAGAACGTATTCTGCGTTTCCTAGCCAATAGATTAAATAAAGAAAATATTCTTATTTTACAGTGTGATGAAAGTAGAAGTCAACATAAAAATAAAGAACTAGTTGTAAAACGTTTTTTTCTTCTTCTCGAAAATGCCTTAAAAGTTCCTAAAGTAAGGCGTAAAACAAAACCAAAGAAGTCTGCTATTGAGAAACGCTTAAAATCTAAAAAAAGAGCAGCTTTAAAAAAAATGAATAGAAGAAAACCAAATTTAGATTAACGAGATTCTTTAAAGTGACCCGCTATTAACTCTACAATTACGGAAGCGGCATTATCCATACTATACTGTACCCCTTTTTCGGGATTATACGTTTGCAGTACTGTTTCAACTCCCAGTTTTTGCAATTCTTTTTCATTAACATCTAATTTACCACAAATAGCAACTACAGGAATATTAAATCTCTTAGCCATATTTACTACACCATTTACTAATTTCCCATGGATGGTTTGGCTATCTATTTTACCTTCTCCGGTAATAATATAATCTATATTTTTTGTCTCTATTATTTTAGGAACTTCTGCCAATTGCAATAAAAAGTTAACTCCACTTAAATATTCGGCATCTAAAAAAGTTTTTAATCCATATGCTGTTCCTCCAGCTGCACCAGCTCCTGGTATAAAAGCAAAATTCTTCCGTAATTGCTCTCCTACCAACTGATTTAAGTGTATCAATCCGTTCTCTAAGATTTGTAATTCTTCTTCATTCGCCCCTTTCTGTTTTCCATAAACATAAGCAGCTCCTTTTGTTCCAAAAAGCGGGTTATCTACATCATTTACAGCGTAAAATTTTACACTTGCGAATGTCTTTAAAAATTTTCTCTTTTTAATTTTTGATATAGCGCCCAGATTAGCCCCTATAGGTTTTAATTCTTCCTCTGCTTTATTTGTGAAAACATATCCCAAAGCATTTGCTATACCAATACCACCATCATTGGTTGCGCTACCGCCTAAACCTATATAAATTGTCTTTATTCCTCTAGAAACAGCATCTTTTATCTGCAGGCCTGTACCATATGTAGACATTTGCATTACATTGCGTTCTTCTTCTTTTAAAAGTTCTAAACCAGAAGCTTTTGCTAATTCAATATATGCGGTATCATTATTTTCGTTCAATAAATATGTTGCTGCTATTAATCTACCCATAGGATCTAAGGTTTCAATTTCTACTTCATGAGTTGAAATACTATTAGAAATGGCATCTAAAAACCCATCTCCGCCATCTGAAGCTAGTATACTGTAAATAGTGGATGTACCATCTACTTTTTTTATTCCCTTAGAAACAGCATTAATTACTTCATTTGCAGTGAGCGACCCCTTGAATTTGTCTGGAATAAGTAAAAAATTCATATCCTATATCTACAGCTATATATATGGCCCACTATACTTTTGGCTAATAATTAAAAAACCTCTTTTACTTTAATTTCTTTACCATTAAAAAAAACAACATCTCCTGTCTCTTTTCCTATTAATATCCTTGCAATTGGTGTCGCTGCCGATACACAATAGACTCTTGCCTCGTTATGAACATATTCTCCTGCCGATATACAAATAAAATAATGAAATCCATTTGTTTTCACCAAAGTTCCAGGTCCTATATATTTTTGCTTTCCAGAGATATTAATTTTACTTAATACTTGCGATACTTTTTCTACCTCTGCCAATTGTTGGCCCAGTTTTTCCCTTTCTAGTTGCAACATTGCTCTACCGGTTTCATGTTTATCACCAGCACTACTTTTGGTTTCTGTAGTTAAGGCTGTTTGTATTTCTTGGATTTGATTCTGAATTCTATTAAAACGATTTTTAATATAATCTTTACAAAATTGAAATGCATCTTCTTTTAAACTTATTGTAGGCATAAATAATATTGTAATTCTCTTATAAACTAATAAACCACATTCTGGCTTTGCGATTAATCTTCAAAATGATATAAATCTGCTAACTGAAAAACCAGATAATTTATCATCTTTTTTTCCTCTAAGCCCTGCAAATACATTTTATAAATTGCCTCTTCATTTTCTGCTTTAAAATAGTCTAAATCACCAGACCTATCTTCACTAAAAATATTCCATGATTTTAATCCTAAGAGCATATTTTTATGCGCCTCGTATTTTTTATTTACAATCTCTAGTTTCTTTTTTAACTCCTTATCTTTCGTTTTAGTGGCTTCACTCTTGGCTGTCCAATACTCATAATCCTGTTGTAACCTTGTATCCGCATTTTCTGCTTCTGCAATAATTTTAAAATAAGCTCTAGAAACCAGAGAAGCATATCTATCTATAAACCACGCACTTTCAATAGATTTAAACGTGCCAGGTTCTTTTAAGATAAGTGTTTCTTCTGTACTGGTATATAAATTACTTGGGGCTTCCTCGCTTTTATCTGCTGCGAGCGATTCTTTCCATGCTTGGGATTGAATTAATTCTTTCCAAACTTTAGCATACGCTCTTCTATACTTATTTTTAGAAGAGGAGCATGCCGCTACTAGAAAGATTGTAATAAACAGGAATACAACCTTTAAACCAAAACGTTTTATTCCTTTTTTCATTCCTATTTACAATTACGAGTTTTTCTAAAGCATTATACTTTAGTTTAACCAAAAGAAAAGATATTAAGCAAGTTAATTTAGGCACTATCAATATAGTAATTAATTTAAATACTAGCCTTAAGATTTTGAATACATTGAGGCTAGCTCTTTCCCTACAAAGCTACCAATAGCCACTCCCATGCCTCCCAATCTTACCCCACAATATACTCTGCTAGACACCGCTTTTATTATAGGTTTTTTAACCGAGCCAACACCCATAATACCACTCCATCTTTGATCAATTTCAAAAGAATTTCTGGGCAAAACTGTTTCTCTTAAAAGGGTTTCTAATTTTTCTTGAATTATAGCCGTACTTCCAAAATCTGTAGTTTCTTCTCCTTTAAAATCTAAATTTCTACCACCCCCAAGTAAGATTCTGTCTTCTATATTTCTGAAATAATAAAAACCCTCTTCCAAATGAAAATTGCCCTTAATATGCAAATTTTTTATAGGTCGGGTAATTAATACTTGAGCTCTCGCAGGTCTTACTTTTTCTTTTACTAAACTTGCCGAAAAACCATTGGTAGCAATAAAAAGCTGTTTTGTTTTAAAATGAAATCTATTCGTTTTTACCTCTACATGCTCCCTATTTTCTGCAAATTGTTCTACAGTAATTCCGTTTAAGATAGTAATATTAGATTGCAATACTTTGCTCAATAAAAATTGCATCATACTTCCAGTGTTTATCTGACCCTCAAATTTGTGGGTTATATACTTTTCATTAATATTTAAAAAATTAAAAATGTTCCTACTTACCGAAAAAGCGTTATCCTTAAAAACTGGAAATAGTACTTCATTTATCTCTTCTATTTTGGACATAGAAATATCATATAACTCCATGTCTTTTTCTAAAAATAGCTCATGTCCTCCTAGTTGTTGATACCCTATGTTTGTATCTCCTAGGTTTTCTCTTAAAGCCTGAATACCATCTAACCTTTTTTGAACCAGATCTACAACTTCTTCTGGAGTATTTATTTTTAAATCGGATAGTATTTCTGAGAGACTTCCAAAACAAGCGAAGCCTGCATTTTTAGTGCTTGCCCCTTGTGGTAATATTCCCTTTTCTAAAACTAAGATTCGCGCCTTAGGATATTTTATTCTTAAAGACATAGCGCAATTTAAACCCACAATTCCGCTACCAACTATAGTAAAGTCTATGTTAGACAACCATGTTTTATATTCCCAATAACTAAGATTCATACTACTAAAGTAACTACAATTGGTTAAACTGTATTTAGAAATAAAAAATTAGCCGGTTTTGCAAAACCAACTTGCTAGTCTATTTTATTTTTCCGCTTGCCAATAAAAACATTTATAGGTATCGTTGAAATACATTTTATTACGTCTAGAAATGATTTTTTTTAGAAAGTATATCCATTGCTTTTTAAATTAGACTATGCAGTCCGTATGTTAGTCTTCTTTAAGACCAAAAAACAACTGGGAAAGAAAATTAATATCTTCCTTTTTCCCTTGGATGTTTCCTTCTAGTACAACTTGTTTTTTAGTAGATTGCCTTGCGGATAGTTGCAACTTTTTTAGTAGATTAAAATAGGGGCGCAACTGCGCAATTTGCAAATCTTCTTTTGCTTTTTCAAAATTTACAGATAGGCTCATAAAATTTGTGCTAGTAACTTCTTCCAAAGAACTGTTTAGCGTTCCTGTTTTAAAAGTAGTATGTTCACTGTTTTCATCTATATAAAATTGATATAAAGGAATACCAATAAAAACTTGATTTTTAGTAATTAGATTTTGTTTCAGCAAATAGTCTTTTAGTCCTTTTTTGTTTTTCCCTAAGTTTAAAATCATATTAGGTACTTCCTTTTCTTTCCTTGCCTTTTGCTCTATCTTATTAAAATTATCATCATAAGTGTATGTTACAATAGTATCCGTTTGCTTCGTTATACCATCTATACCCAAATAAAAAAAACCGTTAGTCAGCTCTGTTACTTGTGGCAAGTCTATATTCATTTTTCTTAGAAAAGAACTATTTCGCCAAGACTTTATAAATTGCTTTGTATTGTCTTTGTTCTTAAAATTAGCATCCCAATAAAAGTCCACTGATGCTTCCGGAATCTTTGTATATGTAACTTTCTCAGGGTAAACCTGGTCATCCGCTTGAATAATTCCTTCTAGAGTAGTTTCTCCATCTTTAAATTGGAGTTCCACTTTACTTTTTTGAGTAAAATATGTTATATGCCCTTTAGCTTCGGATAAAGAAATAATCCAATTATTCTCTTTAGACTGTATTACTTTGTCCTCCTTTAAAACATCTAAAAATATCTCTTTGCTTTTTTCATATGAATTCTCTAACCCAAATGAAACAATTAGTTTTTCCGTGTTCCATGCACAAACCCAATGTTGTTTTTTATTTTCTAACCAGTGAGTATTGTTCTTCACATTGGTCTGTAACTTTGATCCATTAGAACCAATATAATGCTCTAATTGATTTTTAAATGCGTTAGCGTCTTTAATATGCAGTACAGAGAAATAGGTGTCCTTTATATTTGGAACCGTAAATAATACAAGGTTATAAGGTAAAAAGTCTACTCCTTTTTTATCTATAGTATCTTTTCGAGTTTCCTTTTTCTTAAAAGAAACGTTATTATAATAGTACCTTGGAGAAGTAATTGCATCTAGTAGTACTGTTTTTTTTATATCGTGAACAGATATTTTAATAACACTATCAGCATCTTTATGAATAACGCCAACTAAAGAGGCTGTATTACAATACCAAGTATAACCCCAATAACCAATTAATGAAGTTATACTAAGTAATAAAAATGTTTTGAGCGTTTTTTTCATATTTATTTATCCATCATAGCGTCTATCATATTGATGAAATAAACAAAACTGTTCTTATGCCCTTCTGATGGTATTTCCCATATAAGTTCTCCTTTCATAGCGTTTCCTTTTATTTTCTGAAAATTAAACTTTATATCTTCTGTATTAGAGGTTAAGAAATCTACTTTTTTACGTAATCCTCTTGGAAAAGATTCCACTGGAATTTCAGAAATAATCTTTTTTCCATTTACGTACATGCTCAATGCATTTTTGATAATGTTCTTTTTATGCGCACCAGAAAGTTTAGAAACAAATCTTCCGCTTTGTATTGCACTCATATCTTTTAAAGAGCTTCCAAGAAATACTGTTTTGTCCTTATACATAACGTACATGTTAAACGGAGTAGATTTGGGTAAGTCTATTAATTGATACACCCCATTATTGGCTTCTAATTGCTTTTCTTTAAGACCTATTCTTACCAGTCTATTAAATATTTCTTGCTCTTCTGATGTAAACATGAACATAAAATCTGGAATAGTTTCGGTTTTAGTTTTTTCTACTTCTTTGTAATTAAAATCTTCATCATACTCATAGTCTGTATAGGTTACTTGCTTTTCTGTTAGGTTTGTAAGTGCTAAAAACATATCCCCTCTAAATATTTTTGCAGTTTCTTCTTCATCTATTAACATAGAAAAAACTTTAGCTCCTAAAGCTACCGACTCACTTATTGTTTCTCCAGAACCAGTATCAAACAAACTGGAGGCTAAATTTGGGTATGCCTTAAGAACCCCTTCTGTACTAAGGTTTAAAGACATATACCCTAACATATTATCTTCATTAATATATTTGACAAAACTTTTATTAATCTTCCCATTATACATAGGTTTATAAAGCTCCGCCATTTCATTATTCATGGTATATTCTGTTTTTATAACCGCTTCATCTTTATTAAAATCTAACTTTGCCATTAAAGTTAAACCACCATATAATTTGTCTATATTCATAAAATTATATGGATTAAAAGAGTTCCCTAACCTATAACTAGGTATTGCTTGCTCATATATTGTAGCAAAATCGTTTACCCAAACGCTAGCTTCTTCTTTTCCTTTACCTAAACTTTTAAGATAGCTTTTATTGGTTAGTATGCTTTTATTAGCATAAGTACCCCCTATTATTTTCTTTGCTTTATCTAAAACTTCTTGAGAAAACTCTTTAGTTCTTGCCAAGCGTTTTTCTTCTCTTTCTAAACGCTTTTTTTCTCTCTCTTCTTGTTCTTTTTTATAAGCATCACTAGTATAATAATCATCTTCCGTTGCATCTACAGCTCCCTCTACAACAGCTTCTACTGCAACTTCTGATTGGTAATCATTGTAATAACTATAAGATTCTTCTTTTACTTTATGGTCAGATGAAACAACAAACATTAAAACATCTTTATTCCACATAGTAACCTCATCTCCTCTATAATTTTGAATGTAAGATAGATTACCTTCTGTTATGGTTTTTTTTATCTCACTATTTCTTAACAAACCAGTAAAAGCTTTTCCATCCTTTAAAGGAATAAGAAAACAGTTGGTGTAAACACCATCATTTATTTCAAAAAAATAATGAAATGTATTATTATAATCTAAACCTAAATCTTCCAGAGTTTCTAGTTTCCCCTTGCTTTCATCCATTAATTCTTTCTCTAAAAAAGAACCAAACTTTGAGTTAGAAAACTCCTCTAAACTCATTAACTCCAAAACATTTTTTCCTTTTATAGAAACTACAGCAGAAGCCGTAGATGGTATTTTAGATATTAAGTCCTGCGCAGTTAGCGAGACAGTGATACAAAAAGCAGAAACTGCTATTAAAAACTTTTTCATTTAAAGATATTATTGGGTTAATTCTATTTTATTTTCAACGTTCTTCTCTCCAAGAATAAGAGATAATGCATCAATTTTTAAAAAGACTGCTCCTTTATTAGGGGCAACCTTAGCATTTGTATTAGATACATTTTTTACCTTATTTTCGAACCTATAAATGCATGTATAACTAGCATCATCAAATACTTTACGGTCTTCTGTTTTTAAATTATTAAAAGATTTCTTTATAGCATCATCATAGGTAAAATGCCTTCTAAAAACATTAGTAGACGTATTGTATGATAAATTGGTTGTAGTAAAATTGGTGTAATTGTTTTTGTTCTGCTTCTTAATTAGGTCTTTAAAAATACCATTTACGTTATCTACATTTTTAAAATCACAAGAAATGGTAAAAACATAATTCTCAAAATCTTTTGTTTTTTTGATGTTAGATATTCCTGGTGTTTTTTCTAAATGATATAAAACATCTTTAAAAGATTCATCTATTTCGTCTTCAGAAGGAATTTTATATCCATTAATACTATCTAAAAGCATTAGAGATGCTAATTTGGTTTTGCTCTTGCTCATATTTAGTGTTACCATAATAGTACCACTTCCATCTTTATTTAGTTTTATCTCTTCTAATATTTCGAAGCAACTTGTGCATAAAGAAATACATAGAAACAAACTAAAATAAACTAGCGCTTTTCTATTCATAAATAGGTTGGTTAATACTTTACTATTTAACACTACTTTTAACTATAAATTGTGTTTTTACTTCTCTTTTATTTATGGTACCAAAAATAGGTGGTAATAACAATAAAAAACAGGCCGAAAGCAGTAAAAAGTGTTCCCTGAAAACAGGGGTTTTAAACAAAGTTTGAGTCGTCCTAAAATAGGTTGACAATTTATTAAATAATTAAATTAATCCAGCGAAGCTAGCTTCGCTGGATTTTTT